>NZ_CP141822.1:1200000-2400000 GCF_035621455.1 Vibrio natriegens NBRC 15636 = ATCC 14048 = DSM 759 | reverse complement strand
GTGAAAACTAACCGAGCCAGTGGATTGGTGCAGCGACTAGCCAACTAGAAACTAAAAGACCGAGTATGCACTCGGTCTTTTTAATCTTTATAAATCTAAAGCTAAGATTTTTGATTTGCGCTGGAAGTTGTATAAACCTTGCTTTGCTCCAGGTAAATAATCCACGCCCACTTCGTAAAAGCCTTGCTCTCTGAACCAGTGCAGGCTGTGGGTCGTGAGCACAAAGATCTGATTAATGTTTTCTGACTTTGAGCGGTGCTTCATGTAATTCAGTAATAACAATCCACGGTTACCATCGCGGTAATCCGGATGAATCGCTACGCAAGCCATCTCCGCTTTGCGTTCTTCGGCGTATGGGTACAACGCGGCGCAACCAATGATTAGCCCATCTTTTTCGATGATGGTGAATTTTCCAATTTCTTGTTCCAATTGCTCGCGTGAGCGTCTTACCAATATACCTTGTTCTTCCAGAGGACGGATTAAGTCTAAAATACCGCCGATGTCGTCGATGTTGGCTTGACGGACTTGCTCAGCACTGGCCATGACCACTTGCGTACCAATACCATCGAAAGAGAACAGTTCCTGAATTAAGGCTCCGTCGACTTTATAACTGATCAAATGGCTGCGTGGTACGCCCGCACGACAAGCGGCAATCGAGCCTTTCAAGAAACGTAGTGTACCGGTGTAGTAGTCTGAATCTGGTGAGCTTTTTTCCGTTAAGGTTTTAATAACATGCTCTGCCTCGATAGGAAGAAGTTCAGCGACCGCATTGCCGTTGTCATCAATGACACCTTGTTCTGAACAGAAACCGATCAGTTTGTCCGCACCTAATTTAATCGCAAGCTGGGTGGCGACCTCTTCAGAAAGTAAGTTGAAACACTCACCCGTGACGGAGCTGGCAATTGGACCAAGCAGAACAATCGAACCTTGGTCCAGAGTGCGATTAATCGCGTCAGTATCGATGCGGCGAATCCGTCCGCTGTGACAGTAGTCGACACCATCATCCACACCCAGAGGTTGAGCAATAATATAGTTCCCGGATACAACGCTTAGCTCTGTCCCAGCCATAGGTGTATTGTTCAGGCTCATGGATAGGCGTGCAGTAATCGCCAGCTGTAGTTGACCTGCGGCTTGCATAACTACTGACAAAGCTTCTTCATCAGTAATTCGGATGTCTTTATGGTATGGCGTAGTAAGGTTTTGTTTTACCAATAATTGGTTGATTTGCGGACGAGCGCCATAAACCACCACCACTTTAATGCCAAGGCTATGCATTAATGCAATGTCATTGATAATGTTTCCAAAGTTGTTGTGGGCGACCGCTTCTCCACCGAGCATGATCACCATGGTTTTGCCACGGTGTGCATTTACATAGGGGGTTGATTGGCGGAACCCTTTAACGAGTGCGGTACTACGAATTTTCACTACAGCCATTCCTTGTGTTTATTTATGCTTAAATAATGTCTTTTTATTCATCTAATGGCAAGGTGAATTTTTTGGAATAAAGGACAAATATATGAAGAGTGGTCCTTTGGGGAATAATAGGATGAAGGATAAAATGCCTCAATCTTTCCGCTATCAGTGGTCATCACATCTTCAGCCCCAGAGAGGAATGCTACGATTACTACTCAGCCCCAATCTGACTCATCCAAAAAATCCCAACTTCGAAAAGGCGTAGAGCGCTTTCTGATGCTTATCGCAGTAGTTGGTACAATTATCGCTGGTATGTTGTACAGTGACTGGATTTCTCGTTATATCAACCCGCCTGTTGAAAAATCAATTATTTATGGCAAATGGGTAGAGCAAGAGGTCGCACCATACGCTCGTGAGGTTTTTGAGTTAAGCGAAAGAGGTGTCACCGTTAATGGTTCTACAGTTGCGACCGATTTTGACTTCGATGGAGATGCTTTGTCTTATAAGTTTGGTTCGAGTGTTCGCCGGTTTAGGTTTATTGGCCAGCAACACACGGAAATGAAGTTGGATGCTAACGTGCATTATCTGCCAATTTTTCGATTGGAGAGAAGTTTCGACAGCACCCTGCGCTGAACGTGATATTCATTCCCGTTCCATTTTGGACGGTTCAAATAACGTATATTCAAACACTTTCTGGACAATTGCGTATTCGTCCCCCTGCTATCATGTTGTTAATTCGAAACTAATTGGATGGAATTACAGCATATTTAACAGTTGACCTAGTTTTGAAACACTTTGACGCGGCTTTTCAATTGCGTTGCCTGTCTTTGTTTGCCATCCTTTTGCTATCTTTTATTACGGAATAATCACGTGCTAAAACAACTTCTTCCTATTGTTACTCTAGGCCTTCTGTTTGGTTGTGCTCAGAAAAACGATCTTGCCCATCAATACATCGATGGTGAGTTTCCTCAAATTCTCAATAAAGTGGACGTGGTTGAGTCGAACAAGCCTCGCGACTTTACCGAGTTCAACAAGCAAGTTGAGCAGGTTTTGATTAAATCCCCCTCTATGGCGAAGATGTACCAACCGCTGTATCACAGACTGAGTGAGTGGGCTCAGCAAAGTGGCGACACCAGTGTGCTTAGCGCTTACGGTATTCAAGCGGCGCAACTAGGTGGGGGCGATAAAAAAGGCAACGTGTTGTTTACGGGATATTTCTCTCCGGTGATGGAGTTGCGTCATCAGCCAAATAACATCTTTAGATACCCAGTCTATGGTAAGCCGAATTGTTCATCTGACTGCCCGACGCGTGCCGAGATTTACGATGGTGCATTAGACGGACAAGGTCTGGTGCTTGGCTATGCCCCAAATCGAATTGATCCTTTCATGATGGAAGTGCAGGGCAGTGGCTATGTGCATTTCGAAGACGATGACACGTTGGAGTACTTTGCCTATGCAGGAAAGAACAACAAAGCCTACGTCAGTATCGGGCGAATTTTGATTGAGCGCGGTGAAGTGCCGCGTGAAGAAATGTCGATGAAAGCGATTAAAGATTGGGTGATGGCTAATGATGAAGCGACCGTGCGTGAGCTACTTGAACAGAACCCATCTTACGTGTTCTTTGCCCCTAAGTCAGAAGCGCCAGTGACCGGAGCCGCGGGCATTCCACTGTTACCAATGGCCGCAGTAGCGGGTGACCGTTCAATCTTGCCAATGGGAACGCCAGTTCTGGCAGAAGTACCATTACTTAATGCGGATGGAACGTGGAGCGGCGCACATCAATTACGCATTCTGCTGGTACTCGACACAGGTGGTGCAGTGAAACGTAACCACTTGGATCTGTATCATGGTATCGGTGCAAGAGCGGGAATCGAAGCGGGTCATTACAAACACTTTGGTCGTGTTTGGAAACTTGGCTTAGAGAACACGCCAACTCAAGCGCCTTGGGCTTTATCACCAGAAAAGATACAATAGTGGATTGATAAGAGAGAGGAACGTCCTCTTGTCTAGACATTTTCTCAAAGAGTGCGTATAAATCGCACTCTTTGTTTTTCTATCGAACATCTGGATTTCAATATGCGCGAACTCGATACTCCGGCATCTGACAACTACAATCAACGTTTTGGCGGCACTCGTCGTCTTTATGGTAACAGCGAAGTCGAAATTCTTCGTGCTGCGCATGTGTGTGTGATTGGTATCGGTGGCGTTGGTTCCTGGGCGGTCGAAGCGCTGGCGAGAACTGGAATTGGCGAGCTGACGCTGATTGATATGGATGATGTGTGTGTAACGAACATTAACCGTCAAATCCATGCTATGTCTGGAACGGTTGGCCAAAGCAAAATTGAAGTGATGGCCGAGCGCGTTAAGTTGATTAACCCAGAATGTAAGGTGAATCTGATTGATGATTTCATCACTCCAGACAACCAGCATGAATACTTGAGCAAAGAGTTCGATTACGTGTTGGACGCGATCGACAGTGTGAAAGCAAAAGCGTCTCTATTGGCTTACTGCCGTAGTAACAAGATTAAAGTGATCACGACGGGTGGCGCTGGTGGTCAGGTCGACCCAACACAAATTATGGTGGCGGATCTGACCAAGACGATTCAGGATCCACTGGCCAAAAAAATTAAAGACACTTTACGTCGTCATCATAACTTTCCGAAGAATCCTGCGCGTAAATTTGGCATTGACTGCGTGTTCTCTACCGAGCAGCTAAAATACCCACAAGCGGACGGTTCGGTATGTGGTGTGAAGTCTACGGCAGAAGGACCTAAGCGAATGGACTGCGCAAGCGGATTTGGCGCGGCAACCGTTGTGACAGCAACGTTTGGCTTTGTTGCGGTTTCACGCATAGTAGAAAAGCTGATTCAAAAGTATAAGAAGTAATAACAAAGAGAAGTACACATCATGACTGATTTCCCAGTTTCACCATTTGGTTCTGAGATAACAAGTGACGATATTGTCGCGACGATGCAGCAGTTTAAAGGCTGGGAAGATCGCTACCGCCAAGTTATCCAGTGGGGAAAGAAATTACCTCAAATGCCCGAAGCGCTGAAATCAGAACAAGTCACGGTGTCAGGCTGTGAAAGCTTAGTTTGGTTGGTTAGTCAGGAGCAGGGTGGTGTTTGGCATTTCTGTGCGGATTCTGATGCGCGTATTGTCCGTGGCTTGATCGCCCTGGTAATGGCCGCGTTTGACGGAAAAACCGCTGAGCAGATCCAAGCGTTCGACATTGATGCGTATTTTGAGCAGCTCGGTTTGATTGCACACTTAAGTCCATCTCGTGGGAACGGCCTGAAAGCGATTGTTGAACAGATCAAACAAACCGCTAAATAACAGTTTCGTTGGTTCTGAAAGGCGCTGGGTAGCGAACGTTACTCGGCGCTTTTTTATTTGGGCGAAGGGGATGGAAGAAGGACTTAAAACCATTCCACTACGTCGGCGGTTTTGGCTTTAGTTATTGTTCGTTATTGTTCTCATTTCTCGGCGCACAGTCCGGTTTTACACCAATATTTGTAGTTACAATTTGTCTGCATTAGATGATAGATATATTCTTAAAGAGGTTTTTATTTTCCCGTTGTAGAAGGTTTATAGGCAATTGGGTTAGTTAGTACAAATACTAGGAACCTCTCTTTTATGCGATTCTCCTTGGAACATGCGCAAGACGTGTTATCCGGAATGCCAGACCCCACTTTTATACTGAGTGAAGATGGTCTCTATATTGATGTTTTTGGTGGTATAGATAGAAACGCCTATCACGATGGCAGTAGTTTGATTGGTGAAACGCTGCATAGTGTGCTTGAAAAAGAACAAGCAGACTGGTTTATTAAGCAGATTAATCGCTGTCTGACGGAAGACAGTATTATCACCATAGAATACAAGATGTCCGCCGACAACGTTCAGGGCATTGATCCCACCACAGGGCCAAACGGATTACTCTATTATGAGGGGAAAGTATGTCCTCTTGGTATAACGTACCAAGGTCGCAGAGTCGTTCTTATCCTGACCCGCAATATTTCTAACCGTCATCAAGTTGAAACTATTCTGCGTCACCAAAGCCAAATCGACGCTTTAACAAACATCTATAATCGCCGTGTTTTCTTCGAAAAAGTGTCCGAAGAAATCACTAAGTGCGAAGCTCAAAGTTATCAAGCCGCCTTACTGTTTTTTGATCTCGATTTCTTCAAATCTATTAATGATGAGCGAGGTCACGATGCCGGTGACTACGTCTTAGAAACGTTGGCTGAGTTAGTTTCTAGTCTTTTAACAAAAGATGAAACCTTCTCGAGAGTGGGAGGGGAAGAGTTTGCGATTATCCTGCCTGATGTTTCATTGTCTTCGGCAACAGAGATCGGCGAGGAAATTCGTTCAAATATTGAAAAAAATCAGTTTGAGTTTGAAGACGTTCAAATCCCTGTGACAGTCAGTGTTGGCGTGGTGAATATCATCGGTTATGAATCGACAAAGCGATTGTATGCAAGGGCAGACAAAGCACTCTATGCGGCAAAACGTAATGGTCGAAACTGTGTGATAACGACAGAGAGCGAATCGTAGCAACCAAATCGGTTACTACGATTTCGTGGTTTGGTTAGAGCATATCGACGGCTTTTTCTACTGCGGCGATCAGCCTGTCAACGTCTTCTAAGGTGTTATAAATTCCAAACGAGACACGTACTGTTCCTTTAACCTTCAGTGCATCCATTAAGGGATGGGCACAATGGTGTCCGGCGCGTACTGCAATACCTTGCTGGTCGAGTAGTGTCGCGATGTCTTGGTGATGAACACCATCCATGACAAATGTCAGTACCGATGCATTAGGCTGGTAACCAAGAATGTGAATATCGTCCAGCTGCCTAAGCGCTTGATAGGCTTTGTTTTGTAAAGTGTGCAGGTGCGCTTCCACTTCTTGATGATCAAAACCCTGATACCAATCAATGGCTTTTGCGAGTGCGATAGCCCCAGCCACATTCGGCGTGCCTGCTTCGAATTTTCCGGGTAACGCAGAAAAGGTGGTTTTTTCAAACGATACTTTCTCAACCATTTTTCCGCCACCATGCCATGGCGGCATCGCTTCCAGTAAGGCTAACTTGCCATAAAGCACGCCAATCCCTGCTGGGGCATAGAGCTTATGTCCTGAGAATACGTAAAAATCGATATCCAGCTCAGCAAGGTTTAGCGGCTCATGTACGATACCTTGTGCGCCATCCACCACGACAACGGCACCAAACTGATGTGCCAGGGTGGTAATTTCTTCGATAGGCTGACGTGAACCGGTGACGTTAGTGATTTGTGCACACGCCACAATCTTACAGCGTTCAGACAACAGCGACTTAAATGCTTCCAAATCAAACTGACAGTTGGAAGTCATTGGCACTTTTACGACTTTTGCTCCGGTCTGCTCAGCAACAATTTGCCATGGCACGATGTTGGCGTGATGCTCCATCTCGCTGATCAATATCTCATCGCCTGCTTGTAAGTTGCTACGAGCATAGGTCTGAGCGATCAAATTGAGCGCTTCTGTCGCTCCACGTGTCCAGATGATTTCTTTCGAGCAGGCCGCGCCGATAAAACGGGTGACGGTTTCACGAGCCGCTTCGAACTGGCTGGTGGCATTGGCGGTTAAGCTGTGACTGCCACGATGCACGTTAGCATTTTGAGCACTGTAATAATGACTGATAACGTCAATCACACATTGAGGCTTTTGTGTGGTAGCAGCACTATCAAGGTAGACCAAAGGCGTGTCATTAATTGACTGATTTAAAGCGGGAAACTGCTTACGAACCGCATTGACGTCAAACATTACTCTTCACCAATTTTGTGATAGTGCAAAGTCGGAATGGTCACCATAGGTTCGGCGATAGTCCACGCATGTTTTTTGCCAGAGAGTTTGATGATCACTTCCATCGCAAATTCTAACGCTGTTCCCGGCCCCTGGCTGGTGATCAGATTATGGTTAATATCGATAGTCACGCGTTTGCTACGCCAGTTCGCTTCAGGAATGTGTGACTGGAAACTTGGGTGACAGGTCATTAGGGCGTTAGGGAAAAGATCATGATGTTGTAGCACCAACGCTGGAGCTGCACAGATAGCCGCAACCAATTTTCCTTCATAAATATGTTGTTTGAGGATTTCTATCATGACTGTGCTGTCGCGAAACACTTCCGAACCACCGACACCACCCGGCAGTGCAATGACATCAAACTCGTCATCGGCGATATCGACCAGTTTGCAATCTGCGGTTAGCGTGACGCCACGAGAAGCTTTCATCGTTAAAGCTCCATCGAATGCTGCACTGGCTACCGTCACGTCATATCCAGCTCGAACCATCATATCGATAATGGTCACGGCTTCCATTTCTTCGGTACCTGGAGCGATAGGTACTAAGATTTTTACACTCATTGTTCTGTCCAGCTTTTTTCTATCTGTTTAATGCGTTGGTAAAGACTGAGGTTCTCAGGCGTCTCGATGTGGTGTTTCTCTGCAGTTTGCAATAAATAACCAGTAATAAAGTCGATTTCGGTGCGTCGCTGGTGGTAAACATCCTGTCTCATCGAAGAGTAATTCTCCGCGGTAGCATTGACGACTTGCATGATAACCCCGAACAAATTGTCGAACTCAGTATCGAGCCCTTCTTTATTCATTACCTCAACCAATTCGCGCGTAATGTTTCTCAGCGTATCCTGAAACTCCTGCTGTGCAAGCGCGCCATTTTTGCATTGATGGATAGCGGTTAATGGATTAATTGCACAGTTGATAGCGAGTTTAGTCCACAATGCTGCATTGATATTTGGGTTCCATCCCACTTCAGGTAGGGCGTGATGCATTACTTCCTGTAAAAACTGACACTGTTCGCCCAAATTATTGAAGCCGCCTAACTGTGTGTTGCCATGGCCTGTATGCAGCACTTTTTGTTCGCAAGGTTTATAGGCTCCGTGAGTCGTGGTCGCTAAAACGATAGGGTTGTTTTTAAGCGATTCAGAAACGCGTTGTGCGGTTCCCATGCCGTTATGCATCAGCATCACGATTGTGTCGGGGTGGATATGCCCAAGCAAAGGCGAAATGGCTTCTTCGACTTGCCACGCCTTGACGGTCACCACAATCAAGTCAGCACTTTTTACAGAAAGAAGGTGATTATTTAGGAAAGTGTCACCGACTGAGTCATCAAGTTGCAACGAAAGCTGAGTTTCTGAACTTCTGCTCCAAAGAGACACATGATGTCCTGCTTGCTTTAATTTTATTGCCCAGAGTGAGCCGATAGCTCCAGGGCCTAAGATGACAATATTCACCAAACGCTCTCATTGAAAAGGTTTGCTGCAAGGATAATGAGGGGAAAAAGGAAAGCAAATAAAAAATGGCGCCAATGGGCGCCATTTCTGAAGAAACTTATTGGTTCTATTAGAACTTGTAAGTTACCGCTACGTAGTGACCTGCACCAGATGATTCTGGTTTGTGGCCCCACGGTAGAGCTTCGCCGTCTTTGAAGCCGTATACGTCTTTGTATAGTTTTAGACCGTAACCAACCGCAAAACGGTCTGAGTGCCAGTAGATACCGTTGAACATTGCACCGCCATTAGACGCTGTAGTGTTGAACTTGTTACCTTCGTCGTCATCCATACCAAATTGGTAATCGATGTAACCTTGGTAAGAGATGAATGAACCGTTCTCGAAGAAGAAGAATGGTTTGAACCAGTTAGTAGAAACTTGGAAACCGTTCCAGTCTTTCTCATTACCAGCGTAAGTACCGTATAGGTTTAGGCCTACTTTGCCAAACCATGGAACCATAACGTCAGAACCTAGACCGATTTTTTGAGAGTTAACGTCAGAGTTACCGCCCCATTCAATTAGAGATGCAACGTATAGCTCTTGAACAGGACCGAAAGAAAGATCTTTACCAGTTAGTGCGTCCAGAGACATACGTGGAGCGAACTTCATGAAGATTTTCTCGCCGCCAGCTTTGTCGCTGCCTGGATCAGAAGCTAGGTTGAATACGTCAACGTAACCGTAAAGATCGAAAATACCAGAGCGACCACCGAATTCCATCTCTAGGTAATCGTGAGAAGATTCAGCATAACCTTTCTCGTTAAATGCACCCATCAGGTTGAACTGCATCCACTTGTAATCGTTTTTGTGGATATCGCCGTCAGAGTAATCAGCTGCCATAACTGGAGCCGAAGTAGCCGCTAGAAGGCCAAGAGCTAAAAGTGATTTACGCATAAGGGGACTCTCTATGTTTGTAATATTTCAGAATAAGCAATCTATGCTGCGTTTTCCTAGTGGCGGGAATAATAGCGATAATAATCCCAAAAGAAAGTGATAAAAGGTGCAAAATAAAACCTTTTTAGTGATCAATATCACAAAGGTACCTTTATTTACGGAACTTTTTATTTATTGCATTTTATTGCAATAAATATGTGATTTAGATCGTTTGCGTGGCGATTTTCGTGACTTTTTAAGCCAGTCGATTAACCAACAAAAACCGTTAGTGATCGGAGTGAACAGAGTTTCGTACTAGACGATGAACTAAAGAGGACTTATTGATGAACGAAGTTATGTTATTTCCACTTACTTCAGTTGTACTCCCTGAAGGAAAAATGAATCTGCGTATTTTTGAGCCTCGTTACATACGTATGGTGAAAGAGTGCAGTTCGAAAAATATGGGTTTTGGCGTCTGTCTGGTAGGTAACGACGGCGATCCGAAAGAAGTTGGAAACGTTTCTTCGATAGGTTCGTTAGTACGGATTGTTGATTTTGAAACATTAAGTGATGGGCTTCTTGGAATCACAGTGGTTGGTGAAAAACGCTTTAAGGTACTGCGCGTTAGAGCAGACTCCGATGGTTTAAGGCATGCCGAGGTTGAGTGGATGGACAACTGGGCTGTTCCGAAAGGGCTGTACAGCTTTGATTACTTAAGTCAACAGCTGGCTTACGTTTATGAGGAGTTCCCTCAACTTGGGTCACTTTATGAGCACCGCTTTTATGACGACCCATCTTGGGTCACACAGCGTTGGCTTGAGCTACTGCCGTTGGAATGTCACCTGTTCGATAGGTTGGCAGGAGCAGAGGATTGTCTTCCAGCTTTGCATTTTCTACACCAAGCACTTGAAGCCCCTAAAAACAAAGAGGCACGGTTATGAAACTAACAAGTAAAGCGTTTCTGGTTTTAATGGGATCTCTGGGATTGGCTGCGTGTGGTTCAGACAGCGATACAATAGAGTTCTCCAATGTTCAGGCAGTGCATGCATCAGCAGATGCACCACTGGCGAATGTATGGATTAACGACAAAGCTACGCTAACTGGCGTCGATTATGGTGTTGGATCAGGGTACATGATGGTTCGTGAGGGCAGTAACGCAGTTCAGGTCGATGTGCAGTTGCCAGGCAGTGAGGTGGCAACAGTAGTGCCAAGAACGTTGCTCGATCTCGATTCAGACCTCAAGTACACCGTGTTTGTGGTCGGTGATGCCGACGGTAACCCAAATCCTGTCGAGCCACTAATCGTGACACGCCACGCGGAGTCGATGGCGGATGAAAGCTCTCTGGATGTACAAGTTGTGCACGCTGCTTCAGGCGTTCCAGCTGTGGATGTGTACGTGACAGATCCAGGGGCTGATTTATCGACAGTCATGCCTTTAACTAATCTTGCTTATAAAGCGGCGACAGACACGCTTAATATCCAGGCTGGTGATTATCAAGTCAGATTGGCGGTTGGGGATGATGTCGTGTTTGATTCTGGAACGCTTTCATTGGCGGGAAATGCTAACTTAACTATCGCTGCCATTAAAACCGGCGACTCCAGCAGCTCTTCTCCCGTTAAGTTGTTGGTTTTAGATGGTTCGGGATCTTCTATAATTCAGGATATGGGCAGCCAAGCTGAAGTTCGGGTTGGGCATGTCGTGGATGGTGCACCAGCTGTAGACGTGAATGTAAATGATGCTCCATTCGCTCCACTTGCTGATTTAGCCTTCAAAGAAATTCGTGGCTATTTGGATCTTGATCCTCAGTCTTATGACATCGATGTTTTCGTTGATGGTACCACCACAGACCCCATTTTCAGTATTGACGATTTATCTGTGGAAGCAGGGATGGATTACAGTTTCTACGCTGTTGGCGTCGTGAGCCCTTCGGTCGCTGTTGAACCTTTGATTGTCGAGGACATGAGAAGAGCAGTGGCCACCAGTGCGACATTGAATATCACTCATGCAGCGGCAAATCCGGTTGCTGAGAACGTGGATATTTACCTCACTACCAGCGCTGGTATAGACGGTAGTGATCCAACCGTTTCTGATTTTACGTACAAAGAGAGTCTGAAAGGACTTTACGTTGAGGAAGGAACCTACTTTGTCACTGTCACTGCAGCAGGCGAGCCTAATACTGTTGCAATAGATTCTGCTCCTGTGGATTTGATGAACGGTGTGGTCTATCAAGTCGTAGCGATAGACGATGGCAATAGTGGTGGTTTCAATCTGTTAGTTAATGACATCACAGACTAGGACGGAGTGGGAGGGGGAGACTCCTCCCTGCGATAAGGCCGATATGATGAGTGATAGCCGACAAAAACTGGGACGGCATGAATGGAACGCGTATATGGACAAAGTCAAAGCACGAGATCAAGACGCCTTTGCTTTTGTATTCCAATTTTATGCTCCCAAATTAAAACAGTTCGCTTATAAGCACGTAGGGAACGAGCAAGTCGCAATGGAAATGGTACAAGAAACCATGGCCACGGTTTGGCACAAAGCTCACTTGTACGATGGAAAGAAGAGTGCGTTATCTACTTGGATATACACCATCATCCGCAACTTGTGCTTTGACTTATTACGAAAGCAAAAGGGCAAAGAGCTACACATTCATGCGGATGACATCTGGCCTTCAGAATATTATCCACCAGATCTCGTCGATCACTACTCTCCCGAGCAAGACATGCTGAAAGAGCAGGTGGTGAAATTTTTAGATACATTGCCGAAAAATCAAAGAGACGTGTTGCAAGCGGTATATCTTGAAGAGTTGCCGCATCAGCAAGTGGCAGAACTGTTTGATATCCCACTTGGCACCGTTAAATCTCGTCTAAGACTTGCGGTAGAGAAATTAAGACATTCAATGCATACGGAGCAACTATGAACAATCATCCAGATAACAAATTGCTAGAAGCTTATGCTTTGGGCAGCATTGATGCGGTTTCTGGTCTTGTGGTCGCGACGCACTTAGAAACATGCTCCAAGTGCCGAGACTACGTCAATCGGGTAGAAGCAGAGCAAGCGAATGTCGTCAGTAACGTTCCTTGTGTTTACGTGCCTGAATTTGATGACATGTTTAATGCCATTGTTACGGCCCCTCCCATGCGAGACAGTGTCATTATTAGAGACTCAGCAAAAGTGTCCGTGGCAGGCAAAAGCTTTGAGTTACCCAAAACTCTGAGCCGTTTCTCTGATTTGGTCGGCTCTTGGAGAAGTTATGGCGGCAAAGTATATAGTGCTCAAATTGATTTGGGCGAAGATGCCAGAGTAAACCTCATGTATATCAGTGAAGATGTGCAGATTCCTCAACATACGCACAAAGGAATAGAGTCAACCTTGGTCTTACATGGCGGATTTAGCGATGAGGATGGTGAGTACGAAGAGGGCGACCTGATGATTCGTGATGCGTCTGTTAAGCACAGCCCGTATACGAAAGCCGGGGAAGATTGTTTGTGTCTTACTGTCTTAACTGAGCCAATGATATTTACTCAGGGTGTGGCAAGAATCTTCAATATGTTTGGTAAGGGGCTTTACCCTTAAACTCCAGCAGTTTTTCACAATGCTGTTTTTAAAAGAACCACCGTTTTGCGGTGGTTCTTTGGTTTCTAGTGATTTAGTGTTTATGGCGTGCTTTTTCTAGCAGGTCATCAAAGTAGTGGCGTAGTGAATACAGCATGATCAAACTTGGTATCACCATAACCGCTGTAAGAATGAAGAAGGTACTCCAGTCATTAAGGTAATCTACTAGCTCACCACTGAATGAGGCCAGAGTGGTTCGTCCAAAGTTGCCTAAAGACGCAAGCAATGCGTATTGTGTTGCTGAAAACGCTTGTCCGGTCAATAACGTTAAGAAAGAGACAAACGCCACGGTTGAGAATGCTGTAGTAAAGTTATCGACAATGATGGTAGCTAAGTACAAGTGTTCATTAGGACCGACTGAAGCAATCCAAGCAAACATTAGATTACTTGCCGACATGGCAATGCCACCGATCATCAGGCCGCGAACCAAGCCAAACCTCACATTGAACATACTGCCTACTAAGGTAAAGAATATTGTCGCGCCCCAGCCGATTAGCTTGGAGTAGTAGCCAATTTGCTCATTACTAAAGCCGATATCTTTATAGAATGCAATCGACATCCGGCCTAAGAAGGCTTCGCCAATTTTGAACAAGAATACGAAGAGTAATAAGGTTATCGCAACGCGCACCCCATTTCGGTTGAAGAAATCCAGGAAAGGCTCAACGACGGTTACTGTAAACCACGCAACGATTCTAGAACCAACCACTTCTTTGTGACGTTGTTCTGCTTCAGACTGTAACTGCTCACGTTGAGTTTTAGGTTCTCCGACTAAGAGTGTAAACACCATTAAAACAACAACGATAAATGCCATTCCGTAATAAACGCCATTCCAGCCGATGCTATCAGCATTAATAAACGCTAAATAGCCAGGCAGGGAGTAGCCAGTCCACCATCCGATGACTGCCATTGCCGACGCTTGTGGCAGTTTAGAGGCTTCAGATTTTGGGAAGGTATCAATACGAAAAGCGTCGATGGCGATATCTTGTGTTGCCGATGCCGTCGCAATACACAGGGCTAAAACTGACGCAAAAGCCAGATTTTGTGCCGGGTTTACATCTGCAATAAGAATGGTGGCGACAAGTACGATGCTTTGACAAAAGAAAATCCAGCTGCGTCGCTGCCCAAGAAGACGGTGCAACAGTGGGAGTTTTAGCCGGTCTACCAGTGGAGCCCAGAGGAAGTTAATCGCATACACGGCAAAGACGCTACCAAAATAACCAATCGCAGAAAGCGTTAAGCCTGCATCTTTAAGCCAGCCAGACATGTTAGAGCCGATCAATACCCATGGGAAGCCGCTTGAGCATCCCAGCATAAAGACCCATAACAAACGTTTATCGAGGTAACTTTTTACCGTTTCCAACCAAGTGATGGAAGGTAATGAAGACATAGATTAATCCAATAAAATGACGCCGTTGAAAGAGAAAACCCTTCGAATATTCAAAGGGTTTATGATGGCTATTTGAGTAATGTTGCTTTCGTGATGACGATTTGAGTTTCTGGTACGTCACGCATTCGGCCAGATGAAGATGTTGGCTGTTTTGCCATATTTTGGATGACGTCAAAGCCTTCAGTTACCTGACCAAAGACTGCATAACCCGGTGGTCGAGCGCCGTAGTTAAGAAAATCGTTATCCACCAAATTAATGTAAAATTGGCGAGTTGCCGAGTCCGGCGCGTTGGTACGAGCCATCGCGATAGTCGCTTGGTCGTTATTTAAGCCGTTATTACCTTCATTTTTGATAGGCTCGTACGTATCAACCATTTGCATCTCTTGGTTGAAACCGCCACCTTGCGCCATAAAACCCGGTATTACACGGTGGAAAATGGTGCCTTCGTAGCTGCCATCCTCAACATATTTAAGGAAGTTCGCCACTGTTATTGGTGCTTTCTCTTCATTTAACTCAACGGTAAATGAGCCAAGTGTTGTTTCAAACGAGACCTTAGGTCCAGCCCAAACGCTACAACTGAGTAGCGCCAGAGAAAGAATTGCTTTGCGTATCATTAGAATCGCTCCTGCATGTACTGACGAAGTTCTGGGTCGTTGGCGATTTCTTTCAGAGTTAGATCAACCACATCGTTTAATGTCTGTTCGATATCTGAGTCTGAAGCGCTGAACGTACCGGAGCGATTTGCACTACCCGTATACGTTTTGACTAATCGGCCTTGTGGGTTTTCTGCTGTGATTTCTAATACAACCTTAGCACTCATCTCTTTTTCCATGACCGAATGCTTTACGTTCACGAGCGCTTCCTGAACTTTAAGTTCAATCACATTATTACTGTTAAGGTCTGAGTGGAATCCTTGGGATGAGAACTGCTTCTCCAACGCTTGCTCAAGAGCAATACGTAAATTCTGCTTCGCGTGGAGAGGAAGAATGTTAGAACGTCCATTATCCACCAACGCAACGTATTGAGCGGCACGTACATCTTTACTGATTAAGCTGTATGTTTTGCCTTGTACAATAGGATTGGTGCTAAGTGTGCTTTCAGGCATCAGGTTCAGTTGTACCTGTTGTGGGGCTGAACATGCAGCCAGCAAGGCAACTGAAGCCGCGATTACCAATTTTTTCATTTGATTATTCCTTGTAAACATTCTTCTCAGTAAGGAGCTTTTTTATTTTGCGTTTAATTTAGCAGGATTTTTTGTTGCCTGTAAAATCACGAACTTATTGTTAGACGCGACAAGATTCACATTGTTGGCACCAAACAGACGCTTGAGTTTAGCGTCGTAGCCAAGGTGTCGATTTCCTATGACAAGTAATCGACCACCTTTGTTCAATACCTGCTTTGAATCACAGAACATTTGCCATGCGATATGGTCGGTGATGGCTTGCTGCTGATGGAAGGGTGGGTTGCACATGATAAGAGAGCAGCTATCGTGATCAAAACCATCTAAGCAGTTGTTCGCGATGCATTGTATTTCGCGCTCTTCGCCTAAGTTATCCAGTAAATTCTGCTTAGCCGACTCCAGCGCCATAAAGCTTTCATCAACACAAGTCAGGCGAGCATTTGGGTTTAACTGCCCCGCTTTCACTGAGAGTACGCCGTTGCCACATCCAAGGTCGACAATATGAGTGATGGAAGCATCTTGAGGAATATGCTGCAACATAAATCGGGCACCCAAGTCTAAACTTTCGCCTGAGTATACATTTGGCAGATTTTTGAGCTGAATATTCTCGCCATCCACACTCCACGCCGTAATCGGGTCGACTTCGACAATCGGCTGAGCATTGGCTTGGGAGAAAACCAGTCGGTGCTTCTTCCAGGCAAGGGACGTTTTCGTTTCACCTAAATGCTTTTCAAAGAGTTTGAGCGTCGAAGTGTGGATCTCTTTGACCTTATTAACGCCAATAACCGGGCATGACTCAGGGAGCGCATTTCTAAGCTGGCTGAGTATCCAAGTCAGGTGACGATTGCTTTTTGGAAGTTGCAGCAAAACCAAGTCAGCATCTGCTGGAATGTCATCCATCGTGCTAAGAAATGTCACGTCTTTACATTGATTTGCTTCAAGGTTTACTTGAGTACCTTTATGAGAAATAAAAGAGTCACTCATAAACGTCACACGATGTTTTTCAGAGAACCAGCAAGCTAAAGCGCCAAAGCTATCATTGATAACCACAATATGTTGATTGTCGTTTAGCGCCAACTCTTCAACATGATTAATCAAATACTCATCACCAGCGTCCCAAGCCTGCAGTGTTTCGTTGGAGCGCTTAGGGAAGCGGTGAAGCGTTAGGCTTCTGCCGTGAAGGTTCAGTTCGGTTTTCATAAGTAAACGTAGGTTGATTCAATAAACTAGGGAATATTGTCGCAAATGATGGCAAGTGTAGATACAAAAAGCTGTTAAATTTTGAGTTTACTTGCTTTTACGTTATTCAAAGGCTCAGACATGACTCAACTCTGAGTTTTAAACTATTGCGTTGATTGAGGTTAGGATTTAATTTTTAGACTTATACTTCAACAGCGAGAGCTGGATACTGCAAGTTACCGTGAGTTGGGTATATACTTATGAAATTCGAATCGATGAGGAACGAATATGATCCAAGAAATCATAGAGAAAAAGCTGCATAGTGAGCTGCAACCTAGCTACTTAAAAGTGATCAATGAAAGCTATATGCATAATGTACCGCCAGGTTCAGAAAGCCACTTTAAAGTCATCGTTGTCAGCGACTCGTTTGCTGGACATAGACTGATTGGCAGACACCGACAGGTTCATCAAATTCTCGCAGATGAGTTGGATAATCACATTCACGCATTAGCGATTCATACTTACACCGATGAGGAATGGAAGAGCGAGCAAAATGGCGCGCCTGATAGCCCAATGTGTGTCGGTGGTGGTCGTTAACGCCATTAAAAATAGATTTTTGAAAGATGGTGGAAACCATCTTTTTTTTCGTTTTACCAAGCGTAACACCAAAGAATAGAGCTATCCCGGTTAAAGAAATTACGTTAACAGTGTTTCAACAAATGAATGAAAATCAAAGATTGTTTCAGCCGGTGAATGTTGCTTTACCATACGGTATGTGTGGAATATTGTATTTGTGCGATTGGTCAAAGTTATGAGTATTCTTTGACCTTTTAGACCTTATTCTACCTAAATATCCGCTCTATTCTTATGATTGGTCATGGCATCAAGTTCCTAAAAAATGCTAGAATATTGCACCTGAGAAATCTCGAGTATTTCTTGTAACGAGATTTTTAATAGGATGTTGCGATTTTAGTGTTTAAAACAACACTGAAACCGGACACTAATGTCGTGTCTAAAAGTTACGCAATCAAAAGAATCTTTTTCCCGATAAAAGTAGTGCAAGTGCGTATGATTACAATAAAGAAGGGCTTGGATCTTCCTATCGCAGGAACTCCATCCCAGGTGATTAATGATGGTAAGACCATCAAAAAAGTCGCCTTGCTTGGCGAAGAGTACGTTGGCATGCGTCCAACCATGCATGTCCGCGTTGGTGATGAAGTGAAAAAAGCGCAAGTTCTTTTTGAAGACAAGAAGAACCCTGGCGTGAAATTCACTGCACCGGCAGCCGGTAAAGTGATCGAAGTTAACCGTGGCGCTAAACGTGTCCTTCAATCAGTAGTGATTGAAGTGGCAGGTGAAGAGCAGGTGACATTCGATAAGTTCGAAGCCTCTCAACTTTCTGGTCTAGATCGTGAAGTGATCAAGACTCAATTGGTTGAATCTGGCCTATGGACCGCTTTACGTACTCGTCCGTTTAGCAAGGTTCCAGCAATCGAGTCTTCAACTAAGGCGATTTTTGTAACTGCAATGGATACTAATCCACTAGCAGCTAATCCTGAGTTGATAATTAACGAGCAACAAGAAGCATTCGTTGCTGGTCTAGACATTCTTTCAGCCCTGACAGAAGGCAAGGTTTACGTATGTAAATCTGGCACTAGCTTGCCACGCTCTTCACAGTCTAACATTGAAGAACACGTCTTCGATGGCCCTCACCCAGCAGGTCTTGCTGGCACCCACATGCATTTCCTATACCCAGTAAATGCTGAAAATGTGGCGTGGAGCATCAACTACCAAGACGTTATTGCGTTCGGTAAGTTGTTCCTAACTGGTGAACTTTACACTGACCGTGTTATCTCTCTGGCTGGTCCAGTAGTGAATAACCCTCGTCTAGTTCGTACGACGCTAGGTGCTAGCCTAGACGACGTGACAGACAACGAGTTAATGCCAGGTGAAGTTCGTGTGATTTCTGGTTCGGTACTAACAGGTACTCATGCAACTGGTCCTCACGCTTACCTAGGTCGTTACAACCTACAAGTGTCTGTTCTACGTGAAGGTTATGAAAAAGAGCTGTTCGGCTGGGCAATGCCTGGTAAGAACAAGTTCTCTGTAACTCGCTCATTCCTTGGTCACCTATTCAAAGGTCAGTTGTTCAACATGACAACCACGACTAATGGTAGTGACCGTTCAATGGTTCCAATTGGCAACTACGAACGCGTAATGCCACTAGATATGGAACCTACTCTGCTACTTCGTGATCTATGTGCAGGCGATACAGATAGTGCAGCAGCACTTGGCGCTCTGGAGCTAGACGAAGAAGACGTAGCATTGTGTACCTTTGTTTGTCCTGGTAAGTACGAGTACGGTCAGCTACTTCGTGAATGCCTAGATAAGATCGAGAAGGAAGGGTAATTTTCATGTCTCTTAAAAAATTTATTGAAGACATCGAGCATCACTTTGAGCCTGGTGGTAAACATGAGAAGTGGTTTGCCCTTTATGAAGCAGCAGCAACGCTGTTTTATACTCCGGGTCTTGTAACAAAGAGAAGCTCACACGTTCGTGATAGCGTTGACCTAAAACGTATCATGATCATGGTTTGGTTCGCGGTATTCCCAGCAATGTTCTGGGGTATGTACAACGCGGGTGGCCAAGCTATCGCAGCACTGACTCACATGCACGCTGGTGACCAACTAGCGACAGTAGTAGCAGGCAACTGGCATTACTGGCTAACCGAAATGTTTGGTGGAACCATCTCCGCTGATGCAGGGGTTGGCAGTAAGATGCTACTAGGTGCGACTTACTTCCTACCAATCTACGCAAC
Source organism: Vibrio natriegens NBRC 15636 = ATCC 14048 = DSM 759 (assembly GCF_035621455.1). Lineage (NCBI taxonomy): Bacteria > Pseudomonadati > Pseudomonadota > Gammaproteobacteria > Vibrionales > Vibrionaceae > Vibrio > Vibrio natriegens. The sequence goes on along the minus strand of NZ_CP141822.1, from coordinate 2,380,211 downwards.
AGTGTTTATTGTTGGTGGTTTCTGGGAAGTTCTGTTCTGTATGGTGCGTAAGCACGAAGTTAACGAAGGTTTCTTTGTAACTTCTATCCTGTTCGCACTTATCGTTCCGCCAACACTTCCTCTATGGCAAGCTGCACTAGGTATTACCTTCGGTGTTGTTGTTGCGAAAGAGATCTTCGGTGGTACAGGTCGTAACTTCCTAAACCCTGCACTAGCAGGCCGTGCATTCCTATTCTTCGCTTACCCTGCGCAAATCTCGGGTGACGTAGTGTGGACTGCTGCTGACGGTTTCTCTGGTGCGACTGCTCTTAGCCAATGGGCTCAAGGTGGTAACGGTGCTCTAGTAAACACAGTTTCTGGTGCTCCTATCACTTGGATGGATGCTTTCATCGGTAACATCCCTGGCTCAATTGGTGAAGTATCGACTCTTGCTCTGATGATCGGTGCAGCGATGATCGTGTACATGCGAATCGCTTCATGGCGCATTATTGCGGGTGTAATGATCGGTATGATCGCGACAGCAACGCTGTTCAACGTTATCGGTTCTGATACTAACCCTATGTTCAACATGCCATGGCACTGGCACCTAGTTCTAGGTGGTTTTGCATTCGGTATGTTCTTTATGGCGACAGACCCTGTATCTGCTTCATTTACCAACAAAGGTAAATGGTGGTACGGCGCTCTAATCGGTGTAATGTGTGTTCTTATCCGTGTAGTTAACCCAGCGTACCCAGAAGGTATGATGCTGGCGATTCTATTCGCGAACCTGTTTGCACCTCTGTTCGACCACTTAGTTATTGAGAAGAACATCAAGCGGAGACAAGCACGCTATGGCAAGTAATAACGACAGCATTAAAAAGACGCTGGGTGTTGTTGTCGGGTTGAGCCTTGTTTGTTCAATCATCGTATCAACAGCAGCAGTAGGTCTACGCGATAAGCAAAAAGCTAACGCTGTACTAGATAAGCAATCTAAGATCGTTGAAGTTGCGGGCATTGATGCTTCAGGTAAAAAAGTACCTGAGCTATTTGCACAATACATTGAACCACGTCTGGTTGACTTTAATACTGGTGACTTTGTAGAAGGTAACGCTGCAACTTACGATCAGCGTAAAGCTGCAAAAGATCCTGCTGAGTCTATCAAGCTATCTGCTGAAGATGACAAAGCGAAGATCATTCGTCGTGCTAATACAGGTGTTGTATACCTAGTGAAAGACGGCGACGCAGTATCTAAAGTTATCATTCCGGTTCACGGTAATGGTCTTTGGTCTATGATGTACGCATTTGTTGCTGTTGAAACAGATGGCAACACAGTATCTGGTATCACTTACTACGAGCAGGGTGAAACTCCTGGACTTGGTGGTGAAGTTGAGAACCCAAGCTGGCGCGCACAATTCGTAGGCAAGAAACTGTTTGACGAAAACCACAAACCAGCTATCAAGGTTGTTAAAGGTGGTGCGCCAGCAGGTTCTGAGCACGGTGTTGACGGCCTGTCAGGTGCGACACTAACTAGTAACGGTGTTCAACACACATTTGACTTCTGGTTAGGTGACATGGGCTTTGGTCCATTCCTAGCAAAAGTTCGTGACGGAGGTCTGAACTAATGTCTAGTGCACAAAATGTTAAAAAGAGCATTCTAGCGCCAGTATTGGACAACAACCCAATCGCGCTACAGGTTCTTGGTGTATGTTCTGCTCTGGCAGTAACAACTAAACTAGAAACTGCGTTTGTTATGACGCTGGCAGTAACGTTTGTAACTGCTTTGTCTAACTTCTCGGTATCTCTAATCCGTAACCACATTCCTAACAGCGTACGTATCATCGTTCAGATGGCTATCATCGCATCGCTAGTAATCGTGGTAGACCAGGTGCTTAAAGCTTACCTTTACGATATCTCTAAACAGCTATCAGTATTCGTAGGTCTTATCATCACGAACTGTATCGTAATGGGTCGTGCTGAAGCATTCGCAATGAAATCTGCGCCAATCCCATCTCTTATCGATGGTATCGGTAACGGTCTTGGTTACGGTTTCGTTCTTATCACTGTTGGTTTCTTCCGTGAGCTATTCGGCTCGGGCAAACTATTTGGTATGGAAATCCTACCTCTAGTGAGCAACGGTGGTTGGTATCAGCCAAACGGCCTGATGCTTCTAGCGCCATCAGCATTCTTCCTAATCGGCTTCCTAATCTGGGCAATCCGTATTCTGAAACCAGAACAAGTAGAAGCGAAGGAGTAAGGACGTCATGGAACATTACATTAGTCTGTTAGTTAAATCGATTTTCATCGAAAACATGGCTTTGTCTTTCTTCTTAGGTATGTGTACGTTTCTTGCGGTATCTAAGAAAGTTAAGACCTCTTTTGGTCTAGGTGTTGCGGTTGTAGTAGTACTTACTATCGCTGTTCCAGTAAACAACCTTGTTTACAACCTAGTATTGAGAGAAAACGCTTTAGTTGAAGGTGTCGATCTTAGCTTCCTAAACTTCATCACCTTTATCGGTGTAATCGCTGCACTTGTACAGATCCTAGAAATGGTTCTAGACCGTTTCTTCCCACCTCTGTACAACGCGCTAGGCATCTTCCTACCGTTGATCACAGTAAACTGTGCGATCTTCGGTGGTGTATCTTTCATGGTACAACGTGACTACAACTTTGCTGAATCTGTTGTTTACGGTTTCGGTTCTGGTGTGGGCTGGATGCTAGCAATCGTTGCTCTTGCAGGTATCCGTGAGAAGATGAAGTACTCTGACGTACCTCCTGGTCTACGTGGTCTCGGTATCACGTTCATCACTGTAGGTCTAATGGCGTTAGGCTTTATGTCTTTCTCTGGTGTTCAACTGTAAGTCGGGTAAACCGCAACAATTAAGGAATAGTCAATGGACATTATTCTTGGTGTAGTGATGTTTACTCTGATCGTACTTGCTCTAGTACTAGTGATTCTTTTCGCTAAGTCTAAGCTTGTACCAACAGGTGACATTACAATTTCTGTGAACGACGACCCTAATCTGGCGATCGTTACACAACCAGGCGGTAAACTACTAGGCGCTCTTGCTGGCGCTGGTGTTTTCGTTTCTTCTGCCTGTGGTGGCGGTGGCTCATGTGGTCAGTGTCGCGTAAAAATTAAATCTGGTGGTGGTGATATCCTTCCTACCGAGCTTGACCACATTACTAAAGGTGAAGCACGTGAAGGTGAGCGTCTAGCATGTCAAGTTGCAATGAAAACAGACATGGACATCGAACTTCCAGAAGAAATCTTCGGCGTTAAGAAGTGGGAATGTACAGTTATCTCTAACGATAACAAAGCGACATTCATCAAAGAGCTTAAGCTACAAATTCCAGATGGCGAATCAGTACCTTTCCGTGCTGGTGGTTACATCCAGATTGAAGCGCCTGCTCACCACGTGAAATACGCTGACTTCGACGTACCAGATGAGTACCGTGAAGATTGGGACAAATTTAACCTGTTCCGCTACGAGTCTAAAGTAAACGAAGAGACAATCCGCGCTTACTCAATGGCTAACTACCCAGAAGAAGAAGGCATTATTATGCTAAACGTGCGTATCGCTACGCCGCCGCCTAATAATCCTGACGTACCACCTGGTATCATGTCTTCATACATTTGGTCTCTTAAAGCAGGTGACAAGTGTACGATTTCTGGTCCATTTGGTGAGTTCTTCGCGAAAGACACTGATGCTGAAATGGTATTCATTGGTGGTGGTGCTGGTATGGCTCCGATGCGTTCGCACATCTTTGACCAACTTAAGCGTCTGAACTCTACGCGTAAGATGTCTTTCTGGTACGGTGCACGTTCTAAGCGTGAAATGTTCTACGTAGAAGATTTCGACGGCCTACAAGCAGAAAACGACAACTTCGTATGGCACTGTGCTCTATCAGATCCAATGCCAGAAGATAACTGGGATGGCTACACTGGTTTCATCCACAACGTACTGTACGAAAACTACCTGAAGGATCACGAAGCTCCTGAAGATTGTGAATACTACATGTGTGGTCCACCGATGATGAACGCGGCTGTTATCGGCATGCTGAAAGATCTTGGTGTAGAAGATGAAAACATCCTTCTAGATGACTTCGGTGGTTAATCCATCTAAGTAATTGAAATTTTTGGCTGACTCTTACGGGTCAGCCATTGTTTTTTCTGAATATTAATTGATATAGAAAATCGGTTTATATCGACACAACTTATTCTCTATATCCATTTCAATTTTCCATAGGAGTTAAACAAGTGAAAAAGTGGCTTGTTGCTTTTGCTTCTCTTTTAGTTCTTGCAGGTTGTGAACAGCCGGCAGAGCAAGTACATCTAACTGGCCCTACAATGGGGACGACTTACAACATTAAATACATTGCTGCGGAAGGTATTCCAGCTGCGGCTGAACTACAAAAAGAAGTCGACCGTTTACTCGAAGAAGTGAACGATCAAATGTCGACTTACCGTAAAGATTCAGAGCTAAGTCGTTTCAACCAGTACACCGAATCTGATGCATTTGAAGTATCACCTCAAACCGCGACCGTTGTAAAAGAAGCGATTCGATTGAACAAACTAACGATGGGTGCACTGGATGTGACCGTAGGGCCTCTGGTTAACTTATGGGGCTTTGGCCCGGAAGCTCGCCCTGAAGTCGTGCCAAGTGATGAAGAACTAGCGGCGCGTCGCGCAATGACAGGTATCGAACACCTAGAAGTTGCAGGTAACACACTGAAGAAAGACATTCCAAACCTATACGTAGACTTGTCTACCATCGCGAAAGGGTGGGGCGTTGACGTTGTGGCAGATTACATCCAATCTCAAGGCATCATGAACTACATGGTGGAAGTCGGTGGTGAGATGCGCGTGAAAGGTATTAACCGTGAAGGTGTATCTTGGCGTATAGCGATTGAGAAGCCGTCTGTTGAAGAGCGAGCTATCCAAGAGATCATCGAGCCGGGTGAGATGGCTATTGCGACTTCTGGCGATTACCGTAACTATTTTGAGCGTGATGGTATTCGTTACTCACACATCATTAATCCAGAAACAGGGAAACCGATCAACCACAAAGTGGTCTCAGTAACGGTACTGGACAAATCGTCGATGACTGCAGACGGTCTAGCGACTGGCCTGATGGTGATGGGCGAAGTAAAAGGGATGCAAGTAGCACAAGAAAACAATATTCCGGTGCTAATGATTGTTAAGACCGAAGATGGCTTTAAAGAGCTGGCATCTGATGCCTACAAGCCATACGTAAGCCAATAATTACATAAGTGAGCATGTCTTTATGAGTACATTTCTAATTACATTTGCCGTGTTTGTCGCTGTGATTGCGGCAATGTCGATCGGCTATATCATCCAGAAAAAAGTCGTAAAAGGTAGCTGCGGCGGCCTTGGTGCTGTAGGCATTGAAAAAGTATGTAACTGTCCGGAGCCTTGTGACGCTCGTAAAAAGCGCGAAGCTCGTGAAGCTGCCCGCGCAGAGAAGCTGGCGGCTTGGGAAAAAGACCGAATCGCATAACTCTGTAAAGAGTAATTATCAGACATTAATAACCCAGCTTTATGCTGGGTTATTTTTTATCGTCTGCCTGACAGGGTATATACTCTTGGTTAGTGATCCTGTTTGAGGAGGTAGATATGGAAATGCATCAACACGGAATGACCGAATTGTTTGAGCAGCTCGGTTTAGGTAGTTCACCAAGGGAAATTAAAGACTTTGTGAATAACCATCGACATAAACGTGATTCTGCGCCGATATATGAAGCGAGCTTTTGGACACGCTCACAGTCAGCTTTCTTGAAGCAGGCTATTGAGCAAGATGCGGATTGGGCAGAGTTGGTCGATCAACTGGACGTTATGTTGCGGGACTAACAGATGCAATAACCGCTCAGTCAATGGTTTATCTAACGTGATGGGCTTGGTGGTTAGTAAACCAGTTAAACTTTCATTTTCATCGGCCATGAATTTATCTATACTGGTTTTTTAAACAGTGTAATATGGGTTATGTCAGAGCGAATCAAAAAAATCATTCATGTCGATATGGATTGTTTTTATGCCGCCGTGGAGATGAGAGATAACCCAAACTACCGAGACATCGCACTCGCTGTTGGTGGTCATGAGAAGCAGCGTGGGGTTATCAGTACCTGTAATTATGAAGCGCGTAAGTATGGCGTGCGCAGTGCGATGCCGACTGCTCGGGCGTTACAGTTGTGTCCCAATCTGGTTGTTGTGTCGGGACGCATGCATGTTTACAAGCAGGTTTCTCAGCAAATTAGAGCGATTTTTGAACGTTATACCCCTATTATTGAACCCTTATCTTTAGATGAAGCCTATTTGGACGTGACTGATGCCACAGCATGTCACGGTTCCGCGACACTTATCGCTGAAGCCATTCGAAAAGATATCTGGAATGAGCTTGGTTTGACGGCTTCTGCAGGGGTCGCACCAATCAAGTTTCTCGCCAAAGTCGCGTCAGATATGAACAAGCCCAACGGTCAGTTTGTGATTCCTCCAGACAAAGTTCAGCAAGTCGTGGACAAATTACCATTGGAGAAAATTCCGGGTGTGGGCAAAGTCAGCTTGGAAAAACTGCATCAAGCGGGTTTCTACCTTTGTGAAGACATTAAAAACAGTGATTACCGAGAGTTGCTGCGTCAGTTTGGCCGCCAAGGTGCGTCATTATGGAAACGGAGTCAGGGAATTGATGACAGAGAAGTGGTCGTTGAACGAGAGAGAAAGTCTGTCGGTGTAGAGCGTACGTTTAGCCAGAATATCTCCACTTACGACGAATGTTGGCAGGTAATAGAAAGTAAACTTTATCCCGAGCTTGAGAAACGATTAGAGCGCGCTAGCCCTGACAAGTCGATCATCAAGCAAGGTATAAAAGTGAAGTTCGCCGATTTTCAGCTCACGACTATTGAGCACATCCATCCACAGCTTGAGTTAAATGACTTCAAAACACTGCTTAAAGATATTCTCAAGCGCCAGCAGGGACGAGAAATCCGCCTTTTAGGCTTGAGTGTGATGCTCAAGCCGGAAACACAAGCTCGCCAGCTCAGCTTCTTCTAAGCGCTTTTTTTTAACAACGGTTTCCTTTAAGCACGGGCTTCATTCACGAGCTCGATGACTTTATCGAAGGATACATTGGCCATCGCGCCATATCCGGATTTTTTTGTCGCTTTAAGTTGGCTGATAAGCGGTGTGCTAATCCCACATAGGAACCGGGCAACTGCCCCATTGCTGATGGTGGTCGGAGACAATTGTACAAACTCCTTCACCCAGGATACGACCTGTTCATTTTCTGGTGGTTCATTTGACTGAGCCGGAAACACCGCGACTTGACCACGGCAAACAGAGCAATGACCGCACTCTGTTGGCGCGTTGTGATCAGCAAAGTAGTGTGCCAGTTGATAGCTTAAGCACTCTGACGATTGAAATAAGCCCAACATCGTATGAATACGCTCGATATCTTTGCGCTCTTTAGATTGGAACAGGTCGTAAAGATGTTGTTCCAGCGTCTCTGAGCTTTGTTGAGTCGGAAGAACCGCGTACACATCGGTTAACTGTTTGCTCTCCAGTTCAATCCATCCGTTTTGATGAAAGTAATCCAGTGCCGCGACCACACGGCTTCGCTCTGATTGATAGTGCATCCAGAGTGCGTCTAAATCTACCTGACACCATACTTTGGCTTTTGTTGAGCAAGTGAAAATGGCTTCTACAAACTGGCGTCGTTCCCCTTGAAACTGATTAAGAATAAATTGCTGATCTTGGAGAAACTTGAAGCGATATTCAGCAAAGTAGCTGTATTTGGCCTCGATAACTTTTTCTAACTCCAGATACACCAAGAGTGTTTTTAGCGGTAACTGGCGTATATTGCTGTCGCGAGACAGGCGCAGTGGCACGACTTCCCACTGAGGAGTATGTTCGCGCGCTTGCTCTAATACATAGCTGATGGAGGTACGTTCTGGGGTGTCACCATAGACAAAGTTCTCCAGTACCGTCAGACCAGATGTATTACCAAGTAAAATACATTCAGAGCGTTGACCATCACGTCCGGCTCGACCAATTTCCTGTGCGTAGTTCTCAATTGATTTCGGCAGGTCGAAGTGAATCACACGGCGAATATCCGATTTGTCCACGCCCATACCAAAGGCAATCGTTGCGACAATACAGTCGATTTGGCTATCCATAAACTGCTGCTGAATTTTTTCCCGGACGTCACTCTTCATTCCAGCATGATAAGCATGGGCGTTAATGCCGATGTGAATTAGCGATTTTGCCACCTGCTCAGCTGTTTGTTGTTGAGTCACATAGACAATGGTTGGCAAGGTAGGCTGGGCTGCCACGATAGTATTTAGCTGAGTCTGCTTTTCTGATTCCTGGCATGGCACCACTGAAATATCTAAGTTGGGACGATAGAAGCCCGTAACGGTAATATGTTCACTGGCGATATTGAATTTCTGCTGCATATCGTCAATAACGGCGGGTGTTGCTGTAGCGGTAAGAAGCAAGGATTGGGAAATGTTCAGCTCACGCTGATATTGCGGCAATTTCAGGTAATCAGGGCGAAAGTTATGCCCCCATTCGGAAATACAGTGTGCTTCGTCTACCACCATTAATGATATTGGGATCTGACGGATAAACTCACGAAAGCGTTCATTCTTGAGACGCTCTACTGAAATCATCAGAATTTTTATCTGGCCGTTTTTCACGCCGGCCATGACTTTCTGAGACTCTTCCCGACTTTGGCTACTATCAATGGATGCTGCCGCAATGCCTCTACTTTGTAAAAAGCTAAGTTGGTCTTTCATTAGGGCAAGTAGGGGAGAGATCACCAAAGTAAGGTTTGGCAGCTGAGTTGCGGGTAGCTGATAGCAGAGTGATTTACCGGAACCTGTCGGAAAGATTGCCGCTGCTGAGTTACCATTCATCACGGCTTCAATGACAGGTTGTTGGCCTGAGCGTAATGAGTCAAAACCAAACACAGATTGAAGTGTTTGCTGCAACGGAATACTTTGCATAATAGGTAAACCTTCCTTTGATGATAAACTAGGGCACAATACCATAATCTTTGTGCTAAAAGTGCGTCTTAAAAGTATGAACAAAGCAGAGTTAGTCCAAATAATCATTCAAAAGCTGGAAGAAAAACTTCAGGTTGCACACGCTTCTACTCAGAGAGCTATTGATGCCGCGACGGATGAAGAAACGGTACCAGAACACAAGTACGACACTTTGGCGTTAGAGGCTTCCTATCTTGCTCATGGTCAGGCAATGCGAGTTCAGGATAGTGAAGAAGAATTGCGCCAGTACCGTTCGCTAGTGGTTAAAGACTTTACAGATGCACCGATTGGTGTCGGAGCTGTCGTCTTACTGGAAGACGATGACTTGACTGAAAAGTGCTTTTTCATCGGCCCTTGCTCTGGTGGGTTAACCGTTGAGTGGCAAGGTAAACAAGTTTTTGTCTTAACGGCGAAGTCCCCGCTAGGTCGAGCACTCATGGGGAAAGAAGAGGGTGATGATGTCAATGTTAAAATTGCCGATAAAACAACTGGTTATGATGTGGTGACGGTTTTCTGACATCAGATATATAACCCAGTGTTATGTTTAACAGTAGTAAAGTTGGATAAAAGAGAAAGACATGAAGAAACTGCTTACATTTTCATTGCTGGTAGTGAGTGCTTCTGGCTACACAGCACAGTGTCGTGTGGACATCAATAATGAAGTTCGCCTGGATGGACAGAGTTTGGAAATTCATCAGACTACTGGTGATAGTGCAGTTGTCGATGAAGATAACAACCTGTTTATTAAAGGGGAGCAAGTCGAACTTGATTCTGACCAGAAAGCCGCGCTTGAAGGTTATCGAGAGAAAATGAACGCTTACATCCCTCAGGCTAAACAATTGGCGAGTGATGGTTTAGAGCTGGCGAATGCCATCATCGATGATGTCGCGGCGAGTCTGGATGCACCTGACGCTTTTGACAATGTAAAAGCATCGGTCAAAACATTTTTTGAAGACGTAGAATCGCGCTACTACAAAGACGGTGACTTTATTTTGCCTGCTGAAAGTTTTGAATCGATGACTCAAAGCTGGACGGACGATTTTGCTAAAGCTCAGGAAATTTTCAACAAAGAGTTTTTGGCAAGTGCGTTTGAAGCGTTGTCGAAAAAGATGCAAGAAGAAGACGGGCTTAATCTGACGGCGCTGTCTGAAAGTATGACGGAGTTGAGTGCAAAAGTTGAACAACGTATTAATGAGCACTCGCAAGGTATAGAGCAGAAAGCGGAAGAGTTGTGTGACTCACTCGATGATATGGCCGCTCAGGAGGATAACGTCCTGAAGAAAATCCCAGAACTGAAAGATTACCGAGTCTTTACGATTTAGCCTCTGAACATAACCAAAGAGAGCGCCATTGTGCGCTCTCTTGCTATATGGGCATTTAAACCATCACGACGTTTTATTGAGCGTTCTGCTAGGTAATCTCTGATCATCAAATGCCTCACTACGACAAACTTTGGGATGTACGTAATATTTTACAAACTGAATTTCTGCTGATCGTTCTTGTTGTCGAGTATTTAACCTGCTTGCTCTTGCTGATTAGTTGATATTTCTATAATGTACTAGCTAACTAGTTCATTGATGTATTGTGTGAGTGGTATGACACAACAAAATTCTTCTCAGCCTCGTGAGCATTTTGGCTCTCGTCTCGGATTCATTTTAGCTGCAGCAGGTGCGGCCGTGGGTCTGGGCAATATTTGGGGCTTTCCAACGCAGGCTGCCAGCAATGGTGGTGGTGCATTCTTGTTAGTTTACTTGGTGATGATTCTAATCGTCGCTTTCCCGATGCTTGTGGTTGAAATGGCGATTGGTCGTCATGGTCAGGCAAACCCAGTCGATAGCATGCGTGCGTTGACCCATAATCCTGTGGCTAAGAAATTTGGTGGTCTAGTCGGTTGGATCGGTCTGAGTGTACCAAGCGCGGTATTAGCGTTTTACTCCATTGTTGGCGGTTGGTTGATCTGCTTTTTACTTGGTGCGATCACTGACATCATGGGCTTGGCAGAAGTGACCGCTTGGTTTAAAGGATTCAGTGTAGAGCGCAACCTGTTCGGTACGATTACTTTTTATGTTCTCACCGTTTTGATCGTACAGGGTGGCGTTAAAGAAGGTATCGAAAAATGGTCAACGCGTTTGATGCCTGCACTGTTTGTGCTGTTTGGCTTGCTGTTTGTGTACATCATGACACAAAACGGTGCAATGGAAGGCCTTAAGCATTACCTGGTACCGGACTTTGAAAAAGTTTGGGACAGAAAGCTTATCTTGGCTGCAATGGGGCAGGGTTTCTTCTCACTGACCATTGGTGGCTGTTCGATGCTGATTTACGGTTCTTACTTAAGCAAAAAAGAGAACCTGCCTAAAATGGCGATGAACGTGACTCTAGTAGATACCGCCGTAGCATTTATTGCTGGTCTGGTCGTTATGCCTGCGATGTTCGTAGCGATGCAGAAAGGTGTTCAGATTTACGCGGATGATGGCTCGTTGCTTAGCTCGGATACCTTGGTATTTACGGTATTACCATTGATGTTTGATAGCCTGGGCCTCCTTGGCCAGTTGTTCTCAATCGTGTTCTTCTTATTGCTGACAATTGCTGCGCTGACATCATCTATTTCTATGCTTGAGTGTCCGGTAGCGCTGGTCAGTGAACGCTTTAATACCAAACGCAGCGGAACCAGCTGGGTTCTTGGTGGCTTGATTGCTCTATTCAGTGTCGTAATTGTTTATAACTTCGGTGCAATGTTCGGCTTGGTGGCTACTGTGGCGACTCAGTATTTACAACCAACGGCGGCGTTACTGTTCTGTCTTTTTGGTGGCTGGGTATGGAGCCGTAACTCGAAGATTAAAGAGCTTGAGCAAGGCTTCCCAGAGTTTACTCTAGGCTGGTTTGGTAAAGTATGGCCAGCTTATGTGAAGTTTGTTTGTCCGGTGCTTGTGGCTACCGTTATCTGGGCTTCATTCGGATAATCGACTGATTCAGAGATAAAAGAAAAGGGCTTGATGATTGTTCATCAAGCCCTTTTTGTATTCTTTCGGTTAGCTAACGTATTAACGGAACTGACCAGCTTCCGGAAGGAAATCAAAACCTGCAGTTGCCAGCTTTGCTTCCAGCGCTGCACGGTCAATATCAAAGAAAGCCACTAGCTTATCCAAATCGCCGCCAAAGTCATCACGTAGCTTCATGTTGACGATGCTCATCAGCATCACAGGATCCATAGACTCAAAATTCGCTAGATTCATTACTTATCCTCAAAATCAGAAATCAGTAAGTTTGCCGCGGCAAATGCTGCAGCTTCACGAGTTTCTTGCGGTAATGACTCGTTTGCAGCAACGTCATTCAACGCTTTTACTGCACAAGAAATTGCTTGTGGCACATAAGCTTGATCGCCACTGCCGATTTGAGCGTAAAGCTCACGAACTAGTTCACAACAGCCGTATACTTGCATTTCATAATCCTTAAAAGTGATAACTGGTCTCAAATATACACATAGCCGATTTGAAACTCAAAGTAGAGACTTGTCTTGCCTCAATTAGTTGTTCGCATTGAGCATGGATTAATCAAAGGTGGTTCATGGTGGGCTATAGGTATAAAAAAGGGCTGACCGAAGCCAACCCTTTCTAACAACAAGATTTGTTTAGAACTTATTGTAGTTGAGCTTTAATGTGCTCAACAATATCAGCCATTGCTACGGCTGTTTTCTCACCACTACGACGATTCTTGTACTCGAAGTTGCCTTCTTTCATTGAACGATCGCCAATGATGATCGTGTGCGGTACGCCTAGTAGCTCCATATCAGAGAACATTACGCCCGGACGCTCTTTACGGTCATCAAACAGTACTTCTACACCCATAGCGGTCAGTTCTGCGTACAGCTTCTCAGCAGCTTCTTTCACTTCTTCTGACTTGTGCATGTTCATTGGTACGATTGCTACCTGGAACGGCGCAAGCGCGTCTGGCCAGATGATACCGTACTTATCGTGGTTCTGTTCAATAGCAGCAGCAACTACGCGAGTAACACCAATGCCGTAACAGCCCATCTCCAGAATAACGTTCTTACCATCTGGACCAAGCACGCCACAGTTCATCTTCTCAGAGTAGTTCTTGCCTAGCTGGAAGATGTGGCCAACTTCGATACCACGTTTAAGCTGTAGAGTACCTTTACCACATGGGCTTGGGTCGCCTTCAACCACGTTACGTAGATCTTCAACTTGGCCAAGCTCAACGTCACGACCCCAGTTAATACCGAAGTAGTGTTTATCGTCGATGTTAGCACCGCCAGCGAAGTCACTCATTACCGCGACGCTGCGATCAACGATGAATGGCAGTTTAAGGCCAACCGGACCAAGTGAACCTGGACCTGCGCCAACAAGAGCACGAATCTCTTCTTCTGTTGCCATTTCTAATGGAGCAGCAACTTGTGGAAGGTTTTCTGCTTTTACCTCGTTAAGTTCGTGGTCACCACGTACGAGTAGGGCAATGATCGGTGCATCAACTTCATCAGACGCTTTAACGAATAGTGTCTTGATGGTTTTTTCGATCGCAAGACCGTGTTGTTCTACCAGCTGTGCGATGGTTTTCGCATTTGGTGTGTCTACCAGTGTCATTTCTTGAGTTGGCGCTGGCGCTGAGTCCGCAGGTGCCAAAGCTTCTGCTTTTTCAAGGTTCGCTGCGTAGTCTGACTCAGTAGAGAAGGCGATTAGGTCTTCACCACTTTCAGCCAGTACGTGGAACTCTTGAGAGCCGCTACCACCAATTGCCCCGCTATCTGCAAGTACAGGACGGTAATCCAGACCCATACGGTCAAAGGCTTTACAGTAAGCATCGTGCATTGCGTCGTATGACTTTTGCAGACCTTCTTTGTCGATGTCGAAGCTGTAGGCATCCATCATAGAAAATTCACGAGAACGCATTACGCCAAAGCGTGGACGTCGTTCGTCACGGAATTTAGTTTGGATTTGGTACAGGTTCAAAGGAAGCTGCTTGTATGAGCTTACTTCGTTACGTACCAAGCTGGTGATCACTTCTTCAGCGGTCGGGCTAAGAACAAACGGACGTTCATGGCGGTCAGTAAAGCGAAGCAGTTCAGGACCCATTTTCTCGCTGCGGCCTGTCTCTTCCCAAAGTTCAAACGGCTGAACAACGGGCATCAAAGTTTCGATTGCACCTGCATTGTCGATTTCTTGACGAACGATGTTTTCGACTTTACGCATTACACGTAGACCAGTAGGTAGCCAGGTGTATAGACCTGAAGCCAGCTTACGGATCATACCTGCACGTAGCATGAGCTGGTGGCTCACTACTTCTGCGTCGTTTGGAGTCTCCTTCAGAGTAGAAAGAAGATAATTACTGGTACGCATTAAATTTATCCGTTTATTTAAGTTAATTACTCATGTCAGTGCTGACGAGAGTATGGAAGTCCCACAATGGGAAATTTGTTAGCCGCCTATAATATCAGCCAATTGGCTTTGTCAAAAGCTTTCGATCGCGGTAACCGTTATTAAGTTGTCCTTAACCGTAAACTTGACGTTTAAATCGAACAAATTTACCGCATATTCTTTGCTGTCTGGCTTGTTTTTCTTGTACGCCGGACGAGGATCCTGTGCTAAGACTTGTTCGATCACTGACAGTACATTATCGGTATTGGATTGCTTTTTCACCATTGCTAACGCTTGTGATGAGAGAGCTTGCGAAGAAAAAGTAACAGGCAACTTTTCTGGTTCTTCTCCCGCATAACCGCCTTGTGCATCGGGAATTGAATCCGAGTAGGGGATATAGGGCTTAATGTCGATAATCGGTGTGCCATCAACTAAATCAACACTGCCTAGCTCCAGGTAGATTTGGTCACCCTGCTTGATCACGCCTTTTACTTCCACGGCTGACATACCGATGCCATTTGGTCGAAAAGTCGATCGAGAAGCAAACACGCCCACTCTTTCGTTACCGCCCAAACGTGGTGGTCTGACTGTCGGTTTCCAGCCAGCCTCTAAATTTTGATCGAAGAGAAACAGCAACCACACATGAGAAAACTGCTCTAATCCTCTGACCGCTTCTGGGCTATTTGCTTCGCCTAATAGTTTTACTCTTGCTTTTGCCGCGGGAACCAATCTCGGCTGGCGAGGAACCGCGAATTTTTCTTTATATGGAGTTTCAATGATGCCAATTGGCTCAATGGAATACATAGTGGACATCTTTAAGTATCTTCACGCAAAAACTATTAATGCAGAAAGTACCACAAATTTCTCTTGCATTTCTTTATGAGAATAGTTATTAATTAAAATGTTATAACATAACATTAAATCTCAAAAGGAAAACACGATGAAACCAGGTATCCACCCTGAATATCGCCCAGTGGTCTTCCACGACACCAGCGTAGATAAATATTTTGTTGTTGGCTCAACCCTTAAAACTGACCGAACCATCGAATGGGAAGACGGTAAAACGTACCCGTACATGACTTTGGATGTGTCGTCAGCATCTCATCCGTATTACACGGGCAAACAGCGTGTGGTTCAGGCTGAAGGACGTATTGCTAACTTCAATCGTCGTTTTGGGCAATTTACTAAAGAATAAGGAGAAAAACATGAAAGTGGTTAAATCATTAAAGAGTGCGAAAAGCCGTCATCCAGATTGCCAAATAGTGAAACGAAGAGGGCGTCTATACGTTATTTGCAAAACGAACCCTAGATTCAAGGCCGTACAGAAGTAGCAATATATTATCTCGGTTGATTATGGTTTTGTTTAATTGATAGTGTTGAGTTATCTGTTTTATATGGATGAAATATCTGCATTTTTAATATTAAGTGGTTAAATGTTTGTCTATTAGTTACACTTTGTAACGTTTTTGACTTTGAATTGACTCTTTACTCAAGTACCCTTCGCTCGCTTTTTGACAACTTTGTCACATTTGCATAGGAATAAAAACAAGGAGGGAACAGATGAGTTCATCTGCTTCAATTAAACAAAACACGCCTAAAAAGCCGCTGTTTACGCGCTTTTTGGATACTGTCGAATATTTGGGGAACCTTTTACCCCACCCGATTACACTATTTGCCATTTTCTGTTTAGCCATTTTGGTGATGTCGGGCATAGCTGGTTACTTCGAAGTTTCAGTTATGGACCCTCGTCCAGAGGGTGCAAGTGGTCGTTCCGCAGACGGTATGATTCACGTTGTCAGCTTACTTAACGCTGATGGTCTACAACTTATCGTTACTAACCTAGTGAAAAACTTTGTTGGTTTCGCACCGTTAGGTACAGTACTTGTAGCAATGCTTGGCGTTGCAATTGCAGAATACTCAGGCCTACTTTCAGCAGCGATGCGTGGTCTTGTAATGGGCGCTTCTCAGCGCATGGTTACAGTAACGGTCGTTTTTGCTGGTATCATTTCTAACACAGCATCAGAGCTTGGCTACGTGGTACTGATTCCACTGGCTGCAATGCTTTTCCACTCATTAGGTCGTCATCCTCTTGCTGGTCTTGCTGCTGCCTTTGCTGGTGTATCTGGTGGTTACTCTGCAAACCTACTTATCGGTACGGTAGATCCACTGCTTTCAGGTATCACTGAAACTGCAGCTCAAATGATCGATCCAAACTACACAGTAGGCCCAGAAGTAAACTGGTACTTCATGTTTGTCTCTACTTTCTTTATTGCAGGCATGGGTGCATTTGTTACTGAGAAAATCGTTGAGCCAAAACTTGGCAAATACAACGAAGAAGAAGCCTCAGAAGATCTGTCTAAAGACAAAATGGGTGGCCTGACAGACCTAGAAAAGAAAGGTCTAAAACTGGCAGGTATCGCAATTCTGGCAGTATCAGCACTATTGGCTTGGACAATCGTTCCAGAAGACGGCGTTCTACGCTCTGACGCAGGTACTATTGCTGGTTCACCATTCCTGAAAAGTATCGTTGCTTTCATCTTTGTATTCTTTGCTATCCCTGGCTTTGTATACGGTAAAGTTGTAGGCACGATGAAAACTGACCGCGATGTTATCGATGCGATGTCTAAATCTATGTCTTCTATGGGCATGTACATCGTACTGGTATTCTTTGCAGCGCAGTTTGTTGCTTTCTTTAAATGGACGAACTTTGGTCAGGTATTCGCAGTTGCGGGTGCAGACTTCCTGCAAAGCATCGGTCTGACTGGTCCAATGTTGTTCTTCGCATTCATTCTAATGTGTGGCTTCATCAACCTGATGATCGGTTCTGCATCGGCACAGTGGGCTGTAACAGCGCCAATCTTCGTACCAATGCTTATGCTAGTGGGTTACGCACCTGAAACTATTCAGGCTGCTTACCGTATCGGTGACTCGACAACCAACATCATTACACCAATGATGAGTTACTTTGGTTTGATTCTAGCGGTTGCAACTCGCTACATGAAGAATCTAGGTATTGGTACGTTAATCGCGACCATGCTACCTTACTCAATCTGCTTTATCGTAGGTTGGAGTGTGCTGTTCTACCTATGGGTATTCGTATTTGGTCTACCAGTAGGTCCAGGCGCGGCAACTTACTACACGCCGTAATAAAAAGCACCTCACACAGCTCCAAAAAAGCCTGCGAACTTCGCAGGCTTTCTTCGTTTTGGACGTTTGGTTAACGCTTGGCGAGAATTCTATCTAAGTGATTGGCAAATTCTCGGCGTTCAGTTTGTGACAGTGAAGCAGGACCACCGGTTTGGATACCACTAGAACGCATGGTGTCCATAAAATCACGAATGTTGAGGCGTGCTTTAATGGTGTCTTTGGTGTAAAGCTCTCCACGAGAACTCAATGCCAGTGCACCCTTGGTTATCACTTCATCGGCGAGTGGGATATCGGAGGTGATCACCAAATCATTGGCTTCCACTCGTCTCACAATTTCGTTGTCGGCAATATCAAAGCCTGCCGGTACTTGAAGCGAATGAATATTTGCTCTTTTCGGAACCGGAACAATGTGGTTAGCGACAAAAGTGCATTCAACACCAGTGCGTTCTGCTGCGCGAACAATGGTCTCTCGAATGACCTTTGGGCAAGCATCTGCGTCTACCCAAAGCTTCATGATTTTTTCTCGCTCAGTTTTTTTTCTAGCTCTTCAATACGTGCCGTCAATTGGGCGATTGTATTTTCAAGCATAGCCAGACGGTCTTGTTCCGATGTTTTTTGTGCGACGATTTCAATTTTTGGAACACGATTAGCACTCTTCCAGCTCTTAAGCGCAGTGATGAGTGCAGGCATAGGGACTGGCGTTTTCATTCGTGCTTTAACTAGAGCCACACTCGGTTCTTTGCCCTCTTGTTGGAGCTGTTCCATTACCGTTTCCAGTTCTTTAGTGACGTCTTGGGTTAACATTTTCAATCCTTAACAACGATATTGTTATCATCATACGTCGAGCGGCTACATTTAGCGAATGGCAATTTGGATCGCATCTTGTGAGAGATCTCTTACAAGCGGTGTGAGAGAAAACGATTTCTTTAGCAGATAAACAGAAAGACCTTGTTGTAATGCATTGATATATTTGATTTTAACTTTTATTTAACAATTAAATTCTGAAAAAATGTTAGTGGGCATGATTGTGATTGCAAAAGAAAAGAGTAAATTAAACCTTGTCAGCAGGATGCAGACACGGAACAGGAAAGCACCACGGATTGGTTGTCGTCAGGAAGACGATTTGGTCACTTGGGATGAGTGAACAAGCACGGAGCACTGGACATTGTACGGACACAATCATCAATAGGATGTTGATGACTAAGGATAGACAATGGACCCCTCATAGGATTGAGGTAGGACAGCATCAGGACGATGCAACGGACACCGCTCAAGGAACAAGTGAAGTGCGCTAACGGGGAATGTTGGCTATCAGGATTGATAAGGACACCGCTAGGACGGCGACGAAGGACAGAACTGATGGATTCAGTCACTATTATGGATGATGCATGGAGCATTATTTAGTAGCCGGACTGCTGCGAGTAAGATCATGACCCCGATACTTTTGTGTCGGGGTTTTTCTTATTTAAAGTAAATGCTTTAAATCTGGTCAGTATGACGTCATTGGTGAGAAGAGGCGATTAATTGCGCTCGAATGGCTGATACAACCAAAAATAAGGAAGTCGTTAAGAACTGACAACATTGTCAGACGATTCCTACATGGCATTTAGTGACTTTAATAAAATTATTATCATAAGATAAGAACAATATAATAATAAATTGCAATTCAACATGTTGTTAATTAAGCAATTATCGAATAGTGCCCATTCCAATCAGTTGGTTTACTTTTGGCTTTTCTACAAAGTTTTATGCCCCGCAGGTGATGAATCGTATCTTTAGAATACGCGATATGCGGGTATTTTTGGTTTGTTGTAATCAAGGAAATGATGTGGCCATAGTGACCAGAAGAATGCTTCTTCTACCCTACGATGAGTCGTTACAACTCGAGTTTGTAATGCTTAACTGCTGCGCAAAAAACCGCGCCGAAATGAACGGTCCGCATACTGTAGCGTCTGCTAAACAGCTATTTGAAAAAATACTGGATGATAGAAATATTTATAGTCTGGCTGTACTCGAAAGTTCCAGCCGTGATTATATGGGGCATATCTTTATTTCTCAGCTCGACTCTGAGCCAGAGCTAGGATTTATCTTTGATAAAGCTTACTGGGGGAAAGGGTTAGCGACAGAAGCGCTGAAGGCTTTCTTCCCGAAAGCTTGTCGAGAGTTAGGCCTGCACAAAGTGACCGCAAATGTTAATAGTGGCCATCACGCTTCATTGGCTGTTTTGGAAAAACTTGGTTTTGTTGTCACCCGTGAGAGTAAGGACTTATACGGTCCTTACTTTGAAATGACCTTTACAAGCGATGAGGCGGTAGGTGAAAGCTCTGCGGCCTGAAACCAACCATAGTCAATTCCCCTTGGTAGCAGTCATCGCCAAGGGATGAAAACTCAAATTGATATACAGTATGCCAACGCCAGAGTCCATCTGGCGTTTTTAGTTTATGCGCACCAAAAGCGATGCTCACCAATTGGAGATCCAACTGGTCACATTTCCGTGTTATTGCTGCTTTTGCCAGTTCAGATTGACGGCGCTGTTGCCAAAATAGAAAACAGAAAAAGCACAGTCCCAATATTGCCAGTAGATCTCCTATCATCCCTAATCCTTTATTAACCCTTTGTCGCTTGCTGTAAATTGACGAGCGCACGCGCCAACTCTTCGGATGGACTGGAATGCAGCAATGGCAGGAATACCATTCTCAGTTCTGGCAGCATAACTAAATCAGCAAACAGTTGATTAAACAGGGTTTGATTGCCAGTTTGAGCAAGACGCAGTAAGAATTGTTCTGCGATTTCTGCGTCGGCTAGTAGATGCCAAGTACGGCCTGCAATGCCAATCAGTACTTCTTGGTGGCTGAGACGAGGGCTTTGCAGAATCGCTTTTAATACAGGAAGAGCGATGTTTGTAGGTGCTCCCGCTAATGCTCGAATTAGTGCAGACAGCAAGAATAGATCGGGTTCGTTACTCTCTATCTCTTTGTGTGCTTTTTCAGCGATACGCTCTGCAAGACGCTCTTGAAGGTCTACGTGTTCTAGTGCCCCTAACAGTGCATACAAAGGCTCGTTTGGTAGATGGTGAATGGCTTTGCGCAGGGTTACGGCATTTTGTTCTTTGCCTAAGCGAGCAGCCATGTCGGTAATACCTTGCAGGCCGACAGTTTGCCAGTTTTCCCAGCCAAGACCACCAGAGAAATAGTGCTGTGTATGTTCGTAATACTGGCTGGTGGGCAGATCCAAACTAGAGCGAATTAAGCTATGGAATACCGCCATTTTGTCTTCAGAAGGTTTAAAGGTATATGGGTTATTGGACAGCTTTTGTTGCTGCTCTTCAGAAATATCGTCACTCAGACGCGTCCCCATGGCTTCAACCACGTATTTTATGAAGTTACCAATATCAGACTGCTTCAATAGGCCGCGTTCATCGAGCTCGAACTTAAGAAACCAAATCCAAGGTTGCTTTTGCTCATTCCAGTAAGCGATGGCCAGATGTGCTTTGCGCTGCATCGGGAAAGGGTACGGGCACTGTCCTTTTTCCACATCGGCAAAGACTTGTGGCTCAATGGCCTTGATGCGACGACCAAGGTCGAAGATTTGATAATCACAGTTGCTGTTGTGCAGCAATTGAGTGAGGGTCTGAATGTTTTCCATTAAATACGACGTCCTAACGTTCTTTTCACAAGAGATGGTATCATTCTCGGCTAATTCAAGGTTCGATATGTAAAAGTTAATGACTACAAGCACAAAATTGGCGGAATTACTTCACCAACTTGAAGGGCAACTGCACAAGCACCAACTTTGGCAACAAACGATGCCATCGCCACAAGCATTACAAAGTGTGGAGCCGTTTGCGATAGATACCCTTCATCCACATGAATGGTTACAGTGGATATTTATTGCCCGAATGCGCGTTTTGGTTGAAAGTAACCAGCCTTTGCCACGTGGTTTTTCAATTGAACCCTATTTTTCAGAGGTGTGGAAACAAGAGCCGCAATACGCTGAGCTATTGGTCACAATCCGAACTATCGACGAACTATGTAAGTAACCTCAATGTCAGAACAAGAAACATCACAAGCCGTTTCTCCAGTGGAATTGGAGATTGTTTATCAAGATGAATACTTTGTAGCGGTGAACAAGCCTGCCGGTATGCTGGTACATCGTAGTTGGTTAGACAAACACGAAACCCAGTTCGTCATGCAAACGTTGCGTGATCAAATTGGTCAGCACGTTTTTCCTCTGCACCGTTTAGATCGACCAACCTCTGGAGTACTAGTGTTCGCACTTTCCAGTGAGGTCGCATCTCAAGTGATGCCGATGTTTGCTGAGCATAAAATGGAAAAAACCTATCATGCCATCGTGCGCGGCTGGATTGAGGAAGAGGGCGTTTTAGATTACGCGCTTAAAGTCGAATTGGATAAAATTGCGGACAAGTTCGCTTCTCAGGAAAAAGAAGCGCAAGAAGCTGTCACAGCTTATAAACCTCTGGCAAAAGTTGAAGTGCCGTACTCTACCGGGAAGTTTCCAACCACGCGCTATTGTCTAGTGGAAATGAAACCCAAAACGGGACGTAAGCATCAGCTTCGTCGCCATATGGCCCACTTACGCCATCCGATAGTGGGTGACACTTCTCATGGTGATGGTAAGCACAACAAACTGTATCGAACTGAATTTGATTCTCACCGTTTGTTATTGCATGCATCAGAGCTTCGTTTTGTTCATCCGTTTACCAATGAAGAGATCGTGATGAAAGCGAATATCGATGAGACATGGCAGCAGTTATTTGCTCGATTTGAATGGGATCAAGCGCTCGTCAGCAAAATGAGCTGACGTTTGCACTCATTCGCAAAAACGAAAAAAAAGGGGGGTGGTGAATTTACCAACCCCCTTATTATTTTTATGTATTTCAAACGTTACTTGAGTTTTTCTAGATCCGCTTCGATCTCTGCGATCTTGCTTGATACGACTTTTTCTAAATGGCGAAGATCAGACAAGATTTTCTCTTTAACGTCGACTTCAGCCACTTTGGTTGGTTTAGTGATTTTATTTAGTTCGTCAATAACTAAAGTGAGGTTGCGATTGATTTCGGTGACTTCTTTGTATTGATGACTGCCACTGTCTACAAGTACATTTTTGATTTGGCGTGGGTATTTAAATTTGACACTTTTGGCGAAGAGCTCGCCTTTTTGTTTTTGGAAGTAGATTTTCAGCACATCTTTATGTGCCTCTTGACGAAGGGAATAACGTTCAATCTGTTTTGGGTCTTGAATGCCCAAACCAGTGAGGTGTGGAAACATAGGCTACCTCTATATACGGAAATGATACCAGTTTTACTTTAGCAGCCTATGTACGTGCTAGATAGCTGATAATTAGTTAAATTGCTCAACTTGTGGGCAAGATCGCTATCACTCTTGCCCACGTTATTCGAGTTCCTTTACTTAATCGGTGACCGCCTCAGAAAGTGTCTCAATGAGCTGCTCTCGCAACGCATTTTGTTGCTCTTCACTGAGTCTTCCGCCTGTACCGCTGGTGAGAATGAATAAGTCTTCCGCTCGTTCTCCGATAGTCGTAATTTTTGCGCCGTGTATATTAATATTCAAATCCGCAAAAGTACGCCCGACTTTGGCCAGTAAGCCCGGGGTATCTAACGCAACAAATTCCATTAAGGTGTGTTTCTTACCTCTGGTTGGCAAGAAATCCACTTTGGTTTTGACATTAAAGTGTTGGAGTTTATGTGGGGTGCGACGGGTCTTAATCTTTGTTGGCCTGCCGTCTTCTAACACATGAGTTAAGTGTTTGATCACCGCTGCATGGCGAGACTCATCGATTGCTTCACCGTGTTGGTCCAGAACAATGAAGGTATCGATGACATGTCCGTCTTTACTCGTCATAATCTGCGCGTCATGCACGTTGAAGTTACGTCTATCCAGCTCTGCCACGACGGTCGCAAATAACGCTGGTTGGTCTTTGCTGTAAACGAAAACTTCAGTACCACCACGAGTGGCTTTTTTACTGATCAGCACCAATGGTTTGGTTAGATCGTCCATACGCAGTAAGTGCGCGCAGTGCCACGCAATCTGAGTATGAGTGTGACGCAGGAAGTAATCGGCCTTGAAGCGTTGCCACAACACTTCTATCTCACGCGCTGAGAACCCTTCCTTGCGTAACATCGCTGATGCCATTTGTTGATTGTGGCGAATGCGTTCACGCACATCAACCGGGTTTTCCAGGCCTCGACGCAGAGCACGCTGTGTAGAGTAAAATAGCTCCGCAAGTAGGGTACGTTTCCAGGCGTTCCAGAGTTCTGGATTGGTCGCACTGATATCCGCGACTGTCAGACAAACCAAATATTCCAGTGATTCTTCATCACGAACCTTTTTGGCGAATTCAGTAATCACGTCCGGATCGTAGATGTCTCGTCGTTGAGCGGTAACGGACATCAGCAAGTGGTGTCTTACCAGCCAGCTGACGAGTTTCGCTTCTGGTTTAGAGAGCCCATGCTCTATACAGAAATCGTATGCTTCTCCTTCACCAATCACCGAGTGATCGCCACCTCTTCCTTTACCAATGTCATGGAAAATTGCCGCAATGATCAGCAGCTCTTTCTTTTGCATGCGAGGGTAGATATCGCAACAAATTGGATGCTTCTCGTGATTCGCTGGGTCGTTAAACGTATGGATGTGCTTAAGCAAGCGGATGCTGTGCTCGTCAACGGTATAAGCGTGGAAAAGGTCAAACTGCATCTGGCCAACAATTTGGCTCCACTGCGGCAGATAAGCGGCCATGACGCCAAGTCGGTGCATTAAACTAAATGCTTTGTGCAGTGCATTCGGGTGGCGGCACAACGCGATGAATTTTTCACGTGCAGCGGGGATGGTATGCAGGAACTTGTTCAAGCGGCGGCGAGCGGTTCGCAACTGACGTAAAGTAGGGGGGCTGACCCCTTCAATAGTGGAGTCATTCGCGATGTGCAAGAACATATCGAGTATGGTTTCTGGTCGAGCCTGAAACAAAGCTGGCTTGCGGGCTTCAATCAATGAGCCGCGTCGCTGAAAATCGCCATCTAATATTTCAGCATTTTCAGTGATGCCACCATTGATGATCGCTTGGTCAAACAGCTTGAGCAACATTTTGTTCAGCTCTGCAACACGACGAAGGGTACGATAAAACTCCTTCATCATCATTTCGACCCCACGATTACCCTCGCCAACGTAGCCAAGGCTCTCTGCAACTTGAGCTTGATGAGCGAAAGTCAGACGGTTGTCGTAGCGGCGTAATTCTAAGTGCAAAGCAAAACGAACACGCCATAAGAAATCCTGACACTCGACCAGCTCTCGGTACTCAGCATCGGTCAAAAAGCCATAACGACTCATCTCCAGCAAAGAGGTAGCACCAAAGTGACGGCGAGCAACCCAGCTAAGCGTATGAATATCACGCAGGCCGCCAGGTGTTGACTTGATATCAGGCTCTAGGTTGTAAGTGGTGTCGTGATAACGAGCGTGACGCTCTCTCTGTTCTTGTATTTTGGCACGATAAAAGGTTTCACTTGGCCAAAACGAGTCGGATAACACGACTTTTTTTAGCGCCTGGAAGGTGTCTTCGCTGCCGCACAGCAGCCGAGCTTCCTGAAGGTTGGTGGCGACAGTAAGGTCATGGCGACCAATTTCCGCACACTCACTAACAGTTCGAACGGAATGACCAACTTCCAGTTTAAGATCCCATAAAAGCGTAATGAACTCGCTGATTTTTGCTTCTAGTGAAGTCGGTAGTTTTTTATTCGAAAGAATCAGGATATCAATGTCAGATAATGGATGAAGCTCTCCGCGACCATAACCACCTACAGCAACCAAAGAGATATTGTAAATATCGTTGAAGCCAAAGTGTTGCCACAAACGCTTTAGAAGCAAATCCATGTACTCCGCTCGGGCGAGAACCAAGCTCGTAACAGGATGGTGATTAAGAAATTCTTGTTTTTGTTCTGAGCCAAATCTCTCTAGCTCTTGTTTTAGTTCCCCGATATTGATTTGTTCATCGGTAAACGTAAGAGGGGACTGAAGTGACATATTTGCTATCCGTGCAAGCTAAAACTATTAGCAATCTAACAAATTTGATGCAGATAAAAAATATCCCCGCAAGGGCGGGGATATGATTGAGTGAAATTATTACGCGTTTTTCATCAGGCGAGGAATGGTATCGTCGCTGCGAAGTGTCAGGACTTCACAACCTTCTTTCGTTACCACAATCGTGTGCTCGTATTGCGCTGAGTTTTTGCCATCACCTGTGTATACCGTCCAGTCATCTTGTGCATCGACACTGCAACCAAACTTACCGGCGTTAATCATCGGCTCGATAGTGAAACACATACCTTCTTTCAGGACACGACGATCTTTGTTCTTGTAGTGAACCACTTGTGGCTCTTCATGGAACTCATCACCAATGCCGTGACCACAGAAATCCTTCACAATAGAGAACTTGTTGCGAGGGTTGTTCTTATTGTTTTCTTTAATGTACTTTTCGATGGCCGTACCGATATCACCAACCGTAGCACCTGGCTTAACCTGACGCATGCCCACGTAAAGCGCTTCTTGCGTTACCATGCACAGACGTTTATTAGCTGGCGATACTTCACCAACCAGGAACATCTTCGACGTGTCACCGTGGTACCCTTGAGGGCGAACGCTCAGGTCTGCGTTTTCATCGTTAGGAACGATAACCGTAATGTCGACGTTAATAATGTCGCCATCTTTTAGTACCGCTGGTTTAAGCTGACCGTTGCTGCCAACCTCATCTTGCTCGGCTGGAATGCCGTGACAGACGATGTGGTTGATAGACGTACAAATCGATTTAGGGAATCCATGGTAATCAAGTGGTGCCGAGTACGCGCCTTTTTCTAGTGCGTATTCATGACAAATTTTGTTGAGTTCTTCTGTCGTCACGCCGACCTTAATGTGCGGTTCGATCATCTCTAGAACGTCAGCGGCAAGCTTGCCCGCAATGCGCATGCGTTCGATTTCTTCAGCAGTTTTAATCTTGATTGACATTGGCTTTCTCTACTTATTCGTAAGCACGTAAACGTGCGAATGGCCGCATTCTAACAGACATCGGGCGGTGAACCCAAGCCAGTTAAGAATATGAGTCATTCTTACTTGAAGTGTAGTAAGAGAATTAAGGCTGAGTAGGGAGGTATCGTGCCTAAAATGAAAAGTATAAGAAACAATTTTTACTAGCCATCTTGAGCTAAAATATGATATAAAGCGCGCCGGAATAGAGGTCTGTTCTCTTTGCTTAGTCAAAGCTAAAGCAACGAAGCTGGTTTCATCCGACAAACTTTTATCTTTAAATCACACACATTCCGTCACATATTCCGGGGTGCTGAGCAGAAGCTTGGTCGGAGTTATGGGGGATGTGGAGGCCTAACCCCATAGAGGATTTTAAAATGGCAACTGTATCAATGCGCGATATGCTGAAAGCTGGTGTTCACTTCGGTCACCAAACTCGTTACTGGAACCCAAAAATGAAGCCATTCATCTTTGGCGCTCGTAACCGCGTTCACATCATCAACCTAGAAAAAACTGTACCAATGTTCAACGACGCTCTAGCTGAAATCGCTAAAGTTGGCGAGAAAAAAGGTAAAGTTCTTTTCGTAGGTACTAAGCGCGCTGCATCTGAAGCTGTTAAAGAAGCTGCTATCGCAAGCAACCAGTACTACGTGAACAACCGTTGGTTGGGCGGTATGCTAACTAACTACAAAACTGTTCGTCAGTCTATCAAGCGTCTAAAAGACCTAGAGACTCAGTCTCAAGACGGTACTTTCGACAAGCTAACTAAGAAAGAAGCTCTAATGCGCACTCGTGAAATGGAGAAGCTAGAGAAATCTCTTGGTGGTATCAAAGATATGGGCGGCCTACCAGACGCTCTATTCGTAATCGACGCTGATCACGAGCACATTGCAATTAAAGAAGCTAACAACCTAGGTATTCCAGTATACGCTGTGGTAGATACTAACTCTAACCCAGACGGCGTTGACTACGTTATCCCAGGTAACGACGACGCGATCCGCGCAGTACAGCTATACCTAAACGCTGCTGCTTCAGCAGTAACTGAAGGTCGTAACAAAGACGTTGCTGTAGTTGCTGAAAAAGACGGTTTCGTAGAAGCTGAATAATAGCGGCTCTAGTCACACTTGGTCTATGTGAAACCTTTGTGTAGCATAAACTAAGTTATAGTTAGTAATGGGGGCCAACAATGTTAGGCCCCTGTTTTTTACCTTATTTCGAATCAAACGAGGAATACAGAATGGCAACTGTAACTGCTGCTCTAGTTAAAGAACTTCGCGAGCGCACAGGCGCTGGCATGATGGAATGTAAGAAAGCGCTTGTAGAAGCAAACGCAGACATCGAACTAGCAATTGAAAACATGCGTAAATCAGGCGCAGCGAAAGCAGCTAAGAAAGCTGGTAACGTTGCTGCTGAAGGCGCAATCATCATCAAAGAAGAAAACGGCGTTGCTGTTCTTCTTGAAGTTAACTGCCAAACTGACTTCGTTGCTAAAGACGGTAACTTCACTGCATTCGCAGACGAAGTTGCAGCTGCAGCTCTAGCTTCAAAAGCTACAGTTGAAGAACTACAAGCTCAATTCGAAGAAACTCGCGTAGCTCTAGTAGCTAAAATCGGTGAGAACATCAACATCCGTCGCGTACAGTACGTTGAAGGTGCTGCAATCGCTTCTTACCGTCACGGTGAGAAAATCGGTGTTGTTGTTGCTGGTGAAGGCGACGCAGAAACTCTTAAGCACGTTGCAATGCACGTTGCAGCTTCTAAGCCAGAGTACGTTAACCCAGAAGACGTACCAGCTGACGTAGTAGCTAAAGAGAAAGAAGTTCAAGTTGAAATCGCTATGAACGAAGGCAAGCCTGCTGAGATCGCAGAGAAGATGGTTGTTGGCCGCATGAAGAAATTCACTGGCGAAATCTCTCTAACTGGTCAAGCATTCATTATGGAACCTAAGAAAACTGTAGGTGAAATTCTGAAAGAAAAAGGCGCTTCAGTTGCTACATTCGTTCGCCTAGAAGTAGGTGAAGGTATCGAGAAAGCAGCAGAAATGAGCTTTGCTGAAGAAGTTGCTGCGGCTCAAAAAGGTTAATCCTTAGAGACTGCATAAAAATTAGACCGTAGCCTTGGCTGCGGTCTTTTTATGAGCAGTAGACGATTTGCCGTGATGAATAGCTATAAGCAAGCTTGTGGCTATCCATGACTGTTAATCAACAACTCTCTTGTTAAGGTAAACTCCATGACTACGAACCCTAAACCAGCGTATCAACGTATTCTATTAAAACTGAGTGGTGAAGCTCTTCAAGGTGAAGACGGTTTTGGTATTGATCCAGCGATCCTTGATCGTATGGCGCAAGAAGTTAAAGAACTTGTTGAACTAGGTGTTCAGGTTGGTGTAGTTATCGGTGGCGGTAACCTGTTCCGTGGTGCTGGTCTTGCAGAAGCTGGCATGAACCGTGTAGTGGGTGACCACATGGGTATGCTTGCTACAGTAATGAACGGCCTTGCAATGCGTGACGCTCTGCACCGTGCATACGTAAACGCGCGTGTAATGTCTGCAATTCCTCTTAAAGGCGTATGTGACGACTATAATTGGGCTGATGCGATTCGTGAACTTCGCCAAGGCCGCGTTGTTATCTTCTCTGCAGGTACAGGTAACCCATTCTTTACAACGGATTCAGCAGCGTGTCTACGTGGTATCGAAATCGAAGCAGACGTAGTTCTAAAAGCGACAAAAGTTGATGGTGTATTTACTGCTGACCCAGTAGCAAACCCAGACGCAGAGCTGTATGATAAGCTATCTTACGCAGAAGTTCTGGATAAAGAGCTTAAAGTAATGGATTTGGCTGCGTTCACACTTGCTCGTGACCACAAAATGCCTATCCGCGTATTTAACATGAACAAGCCAGGCGCACTACGTCGTGTGGTGATGGGTGAAGAAGAAGGCACGCTGATCAACTCTGACGCATAATTCTAGACGCCATCCAAGAAGTGTTGGATGGCGTATCGCTTTGCTCAACCCTTTTAAGCTTTCTTCAGGAAAGATGACATTTTTAAGGTGAAACCGTGATTAACGAAATCAAAAAAGACGCTCAAGAGCGCATGGACAAAAGCGTTGAAGCGCTAAAGAACAACCTTTCTAAAGTTCGTACTGGTCGTGCACATCCAAGCCTACTATCTGGTATCTCTGTTGAGTACTACGGTGCTGCTACTCCTCTTAACCAAATTGCGAACGTTGTAGCTGAAGACGCACGTACTCTAGCAATCACAGTTTTCGACAAAGAGCTAACTCAAAAAGTTGAAAAAGCGATCATGATGTCTGACCTTGGTCTAAACCCAATGTCTGCTGGTACTATCATTCGCGTTCCACTTCCACCGCTAACAGAAGAGCGTCGTAAAGACCTTGTTAAGATCGTTCGTGGTGAAGCTGAAGGTGGTCGTGTTGCAGTACGTAACATCCGTCGTGACGCAAACAACGATCTTAAAGCGCTTCTAAAAGACAAAGAAATCTCTGAAGACGAAGATCGTAAAGCACAAGACGAGATCCAAAAACTGACTGACGTAGCAGTTAAGAAGATCGACGAAGTTCTTGCTGCAAAAGAAAAAGAGTTGATGGAAGTTTAATACTCCCACCTACATCACTGTTGGAAAACGCTGTGCTCACAGCTCAGCGTTTTTTTATGTTAGTCTGTCCAACTGATGGAACTCAATTAACTCCTTATGCAAAATTCTCAAGCCTTCTCTGACTCCCTTCCTAAACATATTGCCATCATAATGGACGGTAATGGTCGTTGGGCTAAGTCCAAAGGAAAACCTCGTGTATTCGGCCACAAAAAAGGCGTAAGTGCGGTTCGTAAGACGGTCGCAGCGGCTTCTCGGCTTGGTATAAAATCCATGACGTTATTTGCTTTTAGCAGCGAAAATTGGCGTCGTCCCGAGGAAGAAGTTGGCCTATTGATGGAACTGTTTATCTCAGTTCTGTCCAGTGAAGTAAAAAAACTACATAAAAACAACTTACAGTTGCGAGTGATCGGTGATACCAGCCGATTTAGCGAGCGCCTGCAAAAGAAGATTATCGAAGCAGAAAAGCTAACGGCAGAAAACACTGGTATGGTGATCAACATTGCAGCCAATTATGGCGGCAAATGGGATATCACACAGGCAACCAAAGCGTTAGCACAAAAAGCACGTAATGGTGAAATACGTGTAGAGGATATAAATGAGCAATTAATCACCGAGCATTTGACCATGGCAGACTTACCTGAGGTGGATCTTCTTATCCGCACCAGTGGTGAGTGCCGCATTAGCAACTTTATGTTGTGGCAAATGGCATATGCTGAGATGTACTTTACACCAGAATACTGGCCAGAATTCGATGAAGACAGTCTGGTCGAAGCAGTAACCTGGTTTATTAACCGAGAGCGCCGTTTTGGCTGCACTGGTGAACAAGTAAAGGCATTGATGGCAGCTCAATAAGGACTAATTAGTTTGAAACAGAGAATAATAACGGCACTAATTTTAGCTCCCCTGGTTATTTTAGGCATTTTTAAGTTACCCCTGATGGGTTTTATCATCGCATTGACAGCGATAACCTTGTTAGGATTTTGGGAGTGGACCCAGTTTACAGGCAGTCGTTCTAGAATTGCAGCGCTTATTCCGGCAGCAATTGTTACCGGACTTAGTTTTTTTTACATCTCACCTGAGGCAAATAGCCTCAATCACTTATCAACGCCGCACT
This sequence comes from Vibrio natriegens NBRC 15636 = ATCC 14048 = DSM 759, assembly GCF_035621455.1. NCBI lineage: Bacteria > Pseudomonadati > Pseudomonadota > Gammaproteobacteria > Vibrionales > Vibrionaceae > Vibrio > Vibrio natriegens. Next base: position 2,348,880 of record NZ_CP141822.1, on the reverse strand, counting down.
ATGCGATGCTTGGACTTGGTTTCGTATGGTGGATTATTGCCAGCTTAATGGCGATCACCTACCCAAAAACCACTAAAACTTGGCAGAGTAGCCTTGTTCTAAGGCACATTTTTGGCTTCCTGACGTTAATTCCTTTTCTTTGGAGCGTCATCATCCTGAGAGCTTCCGATATCACGGTAGATCCATACCACGGCGCAAAGCTTGTTCTTTTCGTTTGTTTCTTGGTATGGGCTGCAGACAGCGGAGCTTACTTTGCTGGTAAAAGTATGGGTAAGCGCAAAATGGCGCCAAATGTTAGCCCGAATAAGACCATTGAGGGCTTAATTGGAGGCATCATTGCTGCTCTGCTCGTTGGTTGGTTATTCGCTGACTGGTTTGATATTCATTTCACGAGTTCAGTTCATATGGTGATCATCACGCTTATCACGGTTGTCATTTCCGTGCTTGGCGACTTGGTGGAAAGTATGTTCAAACGCGTCTCAGGCATTAAAGACAGCAGTAATATAATTCCAGGACACGGCGGCGTGCTTGATCGCATCGATAGCCTAACCGCTGCATTCCCCGTCTTTGCTCTTCTTTACTACGTATTCTAATTTATCGGGAGCGGCTTTACGCTCCTGAGTTTTTATAACGGTCTTACAACATGCAAAAGTTAACGATTCTTGGTGCAACAGGTTCTATAGGTGCAAGCACACTTAAAGTGGTCGAACAGAATCCAGAGCTATTTTCTGTCGTAGCACTTGCAGCCGGTACTAACGTTGAAAAGATGGTGGCACTTTGTCGTAAATGGCAGCCTAAATACGCTGTTATGGCGGATAAGTCTGCGGCCACTGCGCTGAAGTCTGAACTCGATTCTTTAGCTCCGGGTACAGAGGTACTTGGTGGTGTTGACGCTCTTTGTCATGTTGCTTCATTAGATGAAGTCGATAGCGTAATGGCGGCGATTGTTGGTGCTGCTGGTTTATTGCCTACGATGGCCGCGGTAAAAGCAGGTAAACGAGTGCTACTGGCGAACAAAGAAGCATTGGTCATGTCAGGGCAGCTATTCATTGATGCGGTTGAGCAGTATGGCGCAGAGTTGCTGCCTGTCGATAGCGAGCACAATGCTATTTTCCAGTGTCTTCCAGAGCAAGTTCAAACCAGTTTAGGTCGATGTCATCTAGATGAGCATGGAATTTCTCATATTTTACTGACAGGCTCTGGTGGGCCATTCCGTTATACTGACATTGCTGAGTTAGAAAAAGTCACGCCAGCACAGGCTATTGCACACCCTAATTGGTCAATGGGGCCAAAAATCTCGGTTGACTCTGCGACAATGATGAACAAAGGCTTAGAGTACATCGAAGCGAAATGGCTATTTAACGCATCACGCGAGCAGTTAAAAGTAATTATTCATCCGCAGTCAGTGATTCATTCTATGGTGCAGTATCGCGATGGTTCTGTTTTGGCTCAAATGGGCGAGCCAGATATGGCAACGCCAATTGCACTGACCATGTCTTACCCGTCTCGCGTGCATGCAGGGGTTAAACCGCTGGATTTCACTCAGGTTGGTGAGCTGACTTTCTTGCAGCCTGACTTTGCGCGATACCCATGTTTGAAACTGGCGATTGATGCGTGTTACGAAGGTCAACATGCGACGACGGCACTTAATGCAGCGAATGAAGTGGCTGTTGATGCATTTCTAAATAATCGCCTTGGTTTTACTGACATAGCTCGCATCAATGGGGCTGTGTTGAATAAAATCAGTGCAAGCTGCAAAGCTGAGAATGTGAATAGCTTGGAAAGCTTGTTAGAGCTAGATAGAATGGCTAGAACTATCGCCCTTGAATTGATACGCGAGCGTGGCTAATGACTGGTATTTTGTGGAATCTCGTTTCTTTTATCGTTGCACTTGGCATTCTTGTGGCTGTGCACGAGTTTGGTCACTTTTGGGTTGCGCGTCGTTGCGGCGTTAAAGTTGAAAAGTTTTCAATCGGTTTTGGTAAGTCAATCTGGAAAAAGATGGGCGAAGACGGAACCGAATACAGCATCTCTATGATCCCTCTTGGCGGCTATGTCAAAATGGTGGATAGCCGTGTTGATGACGTTCCTCAACATGAAAAGCACTTAGCTTTTGATCAAAAGCCGCTTTGGAAGCGCACCTCGATTGTGGCTGCAGGCCCCATCTTTAACTTCTTATTTGCTATCTTTGCTTATTGGCTGGTTTTCCTCATTGGTGTACCCGCAGTTAAGCCTGTAGTGGGTGATGTTACGCCCAATTCGATTGTTGCTGAGGCAGGAATTGAATCTGGGATGGAACTAAAAGCAATCTCTGGTATCAAAACTCCGGACTGGGAATCAGTAAATATGGGATTGATTTCTCATATTGGTGATGATTTGATGACAGTTACCGTGGAAGCAAATGATGAAATCGGCTCTGAGGTGACAAAGACGCTCGACCTTCGTGATTGGCAATTTGATCCGGAAACAGAGTCTGCGATGCACTCTTTAGGCTTTGAACCGTATACACCGGAGATTTATACGACGATCCAGCAAGTTACAGAAGGTGGTGCCGCTGAGCTAGCTGGAGTAATGCCAGGAGACGAAATCGTTTCGATTGCTGGTAAGACGGTGGCCGTTTGGGATGATGTGGTAGAAGCAGTTCGCTCTAACCCAAACACACCAATCGAGTTGACCGTTCTACGTGACGGTTATCATCAGACATTAACGTTGACCCCGGGCAGTCGTGAGCTGGCTAACAAAGACGTCATTGGCTTCGCGGGCATTGCCCCTGAAGTCGCAGAATGGCCCGAAAGTTATCGCTTCGATTTACAGTTTGGTGTATTCGAATCAATTGGTAAAGCGATTGATAAAACGGGTCAAGTTGTCGGACTGACAGTCAGTATGCTCAAGAAACTGATTGTCGGCGACGTTGGCCTGAATAATCTGAGTGGCCCTATTTCAATTGCGAAAGGGGCAGGGGCGACGGCAGACTATGGTCTGGTCTATTTTTTAGGTTTTCTCGCTCTAATTAGTGTTAACCTAGGTATTATTAACCTCGTACCTTTACCAATGTTGGATGGCGGTCATTTGTTGTTTTTTGCAATTGAAGCGGTTATTCGACGCCCAGTTCCAGAAAGAATACAGGAAATGGGATACCGAATTGGTGGTGCGATCATCTTCTCGCTCATGGCGTTAGCGCTATTTAATGATTTTACTCGTCTGTGAGAGTTCAGAGACAAAGCAGTAGCAAGGAATAATTAGAACAAGTATGGCGATTAAGCGAATTCTATTTGCAAGTTTACTGGCGACCAGTGTGTCTGCAAATGGAGCAGAGAACTTCGTAGTTCAAGATATTGAAATCGATGGATTGCAGCGTGTTGCACTAGGTGCTGCGTTGCTGAAAATGCCTGTCCGCGTCGGTGATACCATTGGCCAAGGCGATGTTGCAGAAATTATCCGCGCACTGTACGCATCTGGTAACTTTGAAGATGTGAGAGTACTGCGTGATGGTGAGGTGCTTGTTGTTCAAGTAAAAGAGCGTCCGACCATTGCTAGCATCTCATTTTCAGGCAACAAAGCAATCAAGGACGAGCAGCTACAAGAAAACCTGAACGCATCAGGTATTCGTGAAGGCGAAGCGCTTGACCGTACAACGCTAAGCAATATCGAAAAAGGCTTGGAAGATTTTTACTACAGCGTGGGTAAATATAACGCGACAGTAAAAGCGGTCGTTACTCCATTGCCACGTAACCGTTCCGATCTGAAGTTTGTCTTCACCGAAGGTGTATCGGCAAAAATTCAGCAAATCAACTTTATTGGTAATGAAGTCTTTTCTGACGAAGAACTATTGTCCCGTTTCAACTTAAATGTTGACGTGCCTTGGTGGAATTTCCTAGCTGATGAAAAATACCAAAAGCAGGTACTTGCTGGTGATATCGAAGCGCTGAAGTCTTTCTATCTTGATCGTGGTTACCTGAAATTTAACGTTGATTCAACACAGGTAGCAATCTCTCCTGACAAGAAAGGGGTATACATTACTCTTGGCTTGGAAGAGGGAGAGGTGTACACCGTTAAGGACGTAAAATTCCGCGGTGACCTTGTAGGTGAACAAGATGCGTTCGAAAGCATGGTGCCATTTGACAGCAACGAAACTTACAATGGTTCGCTTGTCACTTCGATGGAAGAAGGCGTTAAGCGCGTTTTAGGTGAGTCTGGTTATGCGTATCCGCAGGTAAATACCATTCCTGAATTTGATGATGAAAACAAAGAAGTTTCATTGGTCGTAAACGTTGACCCGGGTAACCGAATTTACGTTCGTGATATCCGCTTTACGGGTAACAACGCGACAAAAGATGAAGTGCTTCGTCGTGAGATGCGTCAGATGGAAGGCAGCTGGTTGAATTCTAAGTCGATTGAAACGGGTAAAACTCGTCTTAACCGTCTTGGCTACTTTGAAAACGTTGAAGTACAAACCGTTCGTGTTCCAGGAAGTGATGATCAGGTAGATCTTGTTTACTCAGTGAAAGAAGCGAACTCAGGTAGTGTCAACTTTGGTGTTGGCTACGGTACGGAATCTGGTGTCAGCTTCCAGGTTGGTCTGCAGCAGGACAACTTCTTAGGCAGTGGTAATCGCGTTGGTGTTAATGCCATGATGAACGATTACCAAAAGAACATCAGCTTAGATTACCGCGACCCATACTGGAACCTCGATGGGGTAAGTTTGGGCGGTAAGATCTTCTACGATGAGTTTGAAGCCTCTGAAGCGGGTATTGTTGACTACACCAACCAAAGTTACGGCGGTAGCCTGACATGGGGTTTCCCATTCGATGAGCTAAACCGCTTTGAGTTTGGTGTTGGCTACACGCACAACAAGATCGGTAACTTATCACCCTACTTACAGGTAGAGCAGTTCTTACGTGCGCAAGCTGACAATATTGATTCAGATGGTTCATTGAACACTAACGATTTTGACATCAATATCTCCTGGACACGTAATAACCTGAACCGTGGTTACTTCCCGACGGCAGGTAATCACCAACGCGCGTTTTACAAAATGACGGTACCTGGCTCTGATGTTCAGTACTTCAAAATGCAGTACGATGTTCGTCAATACATGCCTTTGACCGAAAAACACGAGTTCACGCTCTTGTTCCGTGGTCGCCTAGGTTATGGTAATGGCTACGGTGAAACGAATGGTAACGATAACTTGTTCCCATTCTACGAAAACTACTACGCAGGTGGCTTTACATCGCTACGTGGTTTCGGCTCCAACTCGGTTGGTCCTAAAGCGGTATACCGTGATTACTCGGGCTCAAACAATGGTGCTGATACGGCAACAGACGATGCTGTGGGTGGTAACGCCGTCGCATTGGCAAGCCTGGAACTTATCGTTCCAACGCCGTTCGCATCGGATGAAGTTCGTAATCAAATTCGCACCAGTATCTTCTTCGATATGGCAAGTGTCTGGGATACGGAATTTGACTACCGCGACTCAGGTGCGGAGTATGGTGATAAATACTATTACGACTACTCAGATCCAACCAACTACCGCTCATCTTATGGTGCGGCGTTGCAATGGATGTCTCCAATGGGGCCTCTAGTATTCTCACTAGCGAAACCAATTAAGAAATATGATGGCGATGATGAAGAATTCTTCACCTTCACTATCGGTCGAACCTTCTAAAGAGGAAAATATTTTGAATAAAATGATCAAAGCGGCTGGGATTGGCCTTCTTGTACTTAGCTCATCAATGTTTGCAAACGCGGCAGAAGCGGCACAAAAAATTGCATACGTGAATACCGCTCAAGTTTTTCAAGCACTTCCTCAGCGTGAAGTTGTTTTGCAAAAAATGCAGAAAGACTTTAAAGGTAAAGCCGACGAACTTAAGAAAATTCAATCTCAAGCAAAAACGAAGATTGAGAAACTACAGCGCGATGGCGAGCTTCTAGGTCAGGACGAAATTGAAAAGCTACGTATCGATATCGCGAAACTAGACAGTGAGTACAAAGTAAAAGCGCAAGCACTAGATAAAGCAAGTGCTCGTCGTGAAGCGGAAGAAAAAGCGAAGCTGTTTAAAACGATTCAAGATGCCGTGACAAAAGTTGCGAAGAACAAAGGTTACGATCTCGTTATTGATATCTCTGCACTTCAATACGGTAAGCCAGAATACAACATCTCTGAAGACGTAATTAAAGCTCTAAAATAAGAAGTTATGAAGACATTAACATTAGCCGAGTTGGCAACAATTACTGGTGGCGAATTATTTGGTGATGACACGCTTGTTGTTAGCCGTGTCGCTCCAATGGATAAAGCACAAGAAGGTGATGTGACCTTTTTGTCTAACCCCAAGTATGCAAAGCACTTATCTGAGTGCCAAGCAACGGTTGTGATGGTAAAAGCAGAGCATAAAGACAAATGTTCAGGTAATGCACTTGTTGTTGCGGATCCTTACGTTGCTTTTGCGCACGTTGTTCAGGCAATGGACACAACCCCACAACCTGCACAAGATATTGCGCCAAGTGCCGTGATCGCATCTGACGTCAAGATGGGTGATAACGTTGCAATTGGGGCAAACGCTGTCATTGAAACGGGTGCAGAACTTGGCGACAACGTGATTGTTGGCGCAGGTTGCTTTATCGGTAAAAATGCCAAGCTGGGTAGTAACACCAAGCTTTGGGCTAATGTGACTATCTATCATGAAGTTTCTCTGGGCGATGATTGTTTGGTTCAATCAGGCACAGTGATCGGCTCTGACGGTTTTGGTTATGCGAATGACAAAGGTGAGTGGATTAAAATCCCTCAACTTGGCTCTGTGCGTATCGGAAACCGTGTTGAGATCGGCGCATGTACCACAATTGACCGTGGTGCATTAGAAGATACGGTTATTGAAGACAACGTGATTCTTGATAACCAGCTTCAAATCGCGCACAACGTTCACATCGGATATGGTACCGTGATGCCTGGTGGTACTATTGTGGCGGGCAGTACTACAATTGGTAAGTACTGTCAGATCGGCGGCGCGTCGGTTCTTAATGGCCACATCACCATTGCAGATGGTGTCGCTATCACCGGTATGAGCATGGTCATGCGCAGTATCGAAGAAAAAGGCCTTTATTCATCGGGTATTCCACTACAGACGAACAAAGAATGGCGTAAAACCGCAACTCGAGTTCACCGTATTGATGAAATGAATAAACGCTTGAAAGCCGTTGAGAAACTGCTAGAGCCAAAAGAAGAATCTTAGTTCCATATTCTGAGCAAAGACTCGCGAAATGCGAGTCTTTTTCTTCTATAATGACGCGCTATTAGTATATTGAATATCAATCACAGTAAGTAAGTGGTCAGAAATAGCGTATTAACAAGCTAGAATGAACAGCTGTTTACTACGATTGATATAACATCAAGCTGGTATACACTTTGCAGGCATTTTATTTTTTTGCGGCTATTGCCGCTGCCGTGCCATCTTGGTTATAGAGAATTTATATAGGAATACGACTTTGACTACTGAAAAGAAAACGATGAACATCTCTGAGATTCAAGAGCTTTTACCTCATCGCTACCCATTCTTATTGATCGACCGTGTGACTGACTTCCAAGAAGAGAAATACCTTCACGCGCTTAAAAATGTGTCGGTTAACGAACCTCAGTTCACAGGTCACTTTCCTCAACTACCCGTATTCCCAGGTGTTTTGATTCTTGAAGCGATGGCTCAGGCTACGGGTCTATTAGCATTTAAATCATTTGGTGCACCAACAGAGAATGAACTGTACTACTTTGCTAGTGTAGATGGCGCGAAATTCCGCAAACCAGTCGTTCCAGGTGACCAGTTGGTGATTGAAGTTGAATTTCTGAAAGAGCGCCGTGGTATTGCTGCATTTCGTGGTGTAGCGAAAGTAGATGGCGAAGTAGTATGTTCAGCTGAGCTGAAGTGTGCTCGTCGAGAGTTTTAATATGATTCATGAAACCGCTAAAATCCACCCGGCAGCGGTGGTAGAAGAAGGTGCCAAAATTGGCGCTAATGTGACCGTCGGGCCATTCACCTACATTACCTCAACGGTAGAAATTGGTGATGGCACAGAAGTCATGTCTCACGTTGTAATCAAAGGTCATACCAAAATTGGTAAAGATAACCGTATTTTCCCGCACGCTGTCATTGGTGAAGAAAACCAGGACAAGAAATACGGCGGCGAAGAGACAACAGTGGTTATCGGTGACCGAAATGTGATTCGCGAAGCGGTTCAGGTTCATCGTGGTACTGTTCAAGATAAAGCAACCACAGTGATCGGCGACGATAACCTTCTGTGTGTGAATGCTCATATTGCGCACGACGTTGTTGTAGGAAATCACACTCACATCGGTAACAACTCGATTCTGGGTGGCCACGTGACGGTAGATGACTACGCTGGCGTAATGGCGCTTTCTGCGATTCACCCATTCTGTACAGTCGGCGCTTATGCTTATGTTGGTGGTTGTTCTGCGGTTGTTCAGGACGTTCCAGCGTATGTGCTTGCGCAAGGTAACCACGCTACGCCATTTGGCTTGAACTTAGTTGGGCTAAAGCGTAACGGTTTCGAGAAGCCAGAAATTCGTGCTCTTCAAAAGGCGTACAAAGAAATTTACCGTTCAGGTAAAACGCTGGAAGAAGTGAAGCCAGTTTTGGCTGAAATGGCGCAAGAGTTTCCTGCAGTGAAGCGTTTCTCTGACATTCTGGAAACCACGGAACGTGGTATCATTCGTTAATTCACGGATGTTCAAATAAATTGAAAAGATCGCGCCCCTAATTGGGCTGCGATCTTTTTGTGTTTTATGGATAGGGAATTACCTTATCCATAGTACATAGAGCGGGAACGATATGGAAAAACCATTACGTATTGGCATCATTGCCGGAGAACTTTCTGGTGACACTCTGGGCGAAGGCTTTATTAAAGCTGTGAAAGCGCAGTATCCAAACGCCGAGTTTGTCGGTATTGGTGGTCCTAAAATGATTGCCCAAGGCTGTGAATCCCTCTTCGATATGGAAGAGTTGGCTGTAATGGGTTTGGTTGAAGTTCTGGGTCGCTTGCCTCACTTACTAAAAGTGAAAGCAGAATTAGTGAAGTACTTCACTGAAAATCCACCAGACGTCTTTATCGGTATTGATGCACCGGATTTCAACTTACGACTTGAGTTGGATCTGAAACAAGCGGGCATTAAAACGGTTCATTATGTCAGCCCTTCCGTTTGGGCCTGGCGTCAAAAGCGTATCTTTAAGATTGAAGCTGCGACGAATCTGGTTTTGGCCTTTCTTCCGTTCGAAAAAGCGTTTTACGATAAGTTTAATGTGCCATGTGAATTCATTGGTCACACGCTTGCCGACGCTATTCCACTGCGCTCAGAGCAAGCACCGGCAAGAGAGCTGCTGGGTTTAGAGCAAGATAAAAAATGGTTAGCCGTACTGCCTGGTAGCCGTGGTAGCGAATTGAAAATGCTATCACAGCCGTTTATTGAAACCTGTAAATTGCTGCATCAGAAATACCCGAATTTAGGGTTTGTGGTGGCCCTGGTCAACCAAAAGCGTCGTGAGCAGTTTGAGCAAGCTTGGAAAGAGCATGCGCCTGAGCTGAATTTTACGCTGGTGGATGATACTGCGCGTAACGTGATAACCGCTTCAGATGCGGTTATGTTGGCATCAGGCACCGTTGCATTGGAGTGCATGCTTCTAAAACGTCCTATGGTGGTTGGTTATCGTGTTAATGCGTTAACAGCGTTTTTAGCTAAACGTCTGCTGAAGACCAAGTATGTGTCATTACCTAACATCCTTGCTGATGACGAACTGGTAAAAGAATATTTACAGGATGAATGCACGCCAGAGAACCTGTTCAAAGAAGTCTCTCGTCTATTGGAAAGCGATAATAGAGAAATGATCGACAAGTTTACTGAAATGCATCACTGGATCCGCAAAGATGCTGATCAACAAGCCGCAAGCGCGGTATTAGAACTGATTAAGAAATAGAGAACCACATGGTTGCGAAAGCTAAGTCTACCAAAACCAAGACGACAAAAACAAAGGTCGAATTACCACCGTTTGAAACGCCACAAGGCTATCAGCTTATCGCTGGTGTCGACGAAGTAGGGCGTGGCCCTTTAGTCGGGGATGTCGTGACCGCCGCGGTTATTTTAGATCCGAGTAACCCGATCGAAGGGTTAAATGACTCCAAAAAGCTTAGCGAGAAAAAGCGCTCGCTTGGGCGGTGGGTCGTTGTTCGCCACAAGAAATTGATGAGTTAAATATTCTTCAAGCGACCATGGTGGCAATGCAACGTGCGATTGCTGGCTTAAATGTTCAGCCAGATCTTGTGCTTATTGATGGCAACCGTTGTCCTGAGTTGCCAATGGATGCACAAGCGGTGGTCAAAGGTGACCTGCGAGTCGCTGAGATTAGCGCTGCGTCTATCATTGCTAAAGTCGTACGTGATACAGAAATGGAAGAGCTCGACAAACAATACCCTCAATTTGGCTTTGCAAAGCACAAAGGGTATCCAACTAAAGCGCACTTTGATGCAATAGAACAACATGGTGTGATTGATGAACATCGCAAGAGCTTCAAGCCGGTAAAGAGAGCACTCGGCATAGAATGCTAAATTAATTGGATGGGTGTTATAAACCCGACTCCCTTTAGGTTAGAATCCCAAACAAAATAAAGTTACACGGTACCTGTTAATGTCAGATCCCAAGTTCATTCACCTTCGAGTTCACAGTGATTTTTCGATGGTGGATGGTATCAGCAAAGTTCCACCGATAGTTAAGAAAGTCGCCGAGCTTGGCATGCCTGCAATGGCATTGACCGATTTCACTAACCTGTGTGGTTTGGTGAAGTTTTACGGCACAGCACATGGCTGCGGTGTAAAACCGATCATCGGTGCAGATTTCAAAATGCAATCTGACGAGTTCGGCGAGGAGCTGACACAGCTAACAGTACTGGCAGCCGATAATGTCGGTTACAAAAACCTGACGCTGCTTATCTCCAAAGCGTATTTGCGTGGCCATATCCAGCATCAGCCAGTAATTGATAAGTCTTGGTTAGCCGAGATGTCAGAAGGGTTAATCGTTCTTTCTGGCGGTAAAAATGGTGATATCGGCAAAGCGTTACTAAAAGGTAACCGCAACTTAGTCCAGAGCTGTGTAGAATTTTACAAACAGCACTTTCCAGATCGTTATTACCTAGAATTACTCCGTACTGGCCGTCCGGATGAAGAAACCTACTTGCACTTCGCCGTTGAACTGGCAGAGCAAGTGGATCTGCCTGTTGTTGCAACAAACGAAGTGGTCTTCCTTAGTTCTGATTTGTTTGATGCCCATGAGATTCGCGTAGCGATCCATGATGGCTACACATTAGAAGATCCTCGCAGACCAAAAAACTACAGCCCACAGCAATACCTTCGCAGTGAGGAGGAAATGTGTGAGCTGTTTGCGGATATTCCTGAAGCACTGGAAAACAGTGTTGAGATAGCCAAGCGTTGTAACGTCACCGTTCGTTTGGGTGAGTACTTCCTGCCTGCGTTCCCAACGGAGGGAATGAAAGAGACTGAATTCTTGGTCATGAAGTCTCGCGAAGGTCTGGAAGAGCGTCTGGAGTTCCTGTTTCCGGATGAAGAAGAACGTAAAAAGCGTCGTCCTGAATATGATGAACGTTTGCAAATCGAGCTGGACGTTATCAACCAGATGGGCTTCCCGGGATACTTCCTGATCGTAATGGAGTTCATCCAGTGGTCGAAAGACAATGATATTCCTGTAGGTCCAGGGCGTGGTTCGGGTGCGGGCTCTCTGGTGGCATACGCACTGAAAATCACAGACCTTGACCCACTAGAATATGATCTTCTCTTCGAACGTTTCTTGAACCCAGAACGTGTATCCATGCCCGATTTCGATGTCGACTTCTGTATGGATAAACGAGATCAGGTGATTGATCACGTAGCAGAAATGTACGGGCGCGATGCGGTATCTCAGATCATTACCTTTGGTACGATGGCTGCCAAAGCGGTAATTCGTGATGTGGGCCGTGTTCTTGGTCATCCGTTTGGTTTTGTCGACCGAATCTCGAAGCTTATCCCGCCAGACCCGGGTATGACGCTGGATAAAGCATTCAAAGCCGAGCCAGCACTTCCTGAGCTTTATGAGGCAGATGAAGAAGTTAAAGAGCTCATCGACATGTGCCACATATTGGAAGGGTGTACGCGAAACGCAGGTAAGCACGCGGGTGGTGTGGTTATTTCACCAACCACGATTACGGACTTCGCGCCAATTTATGCGGATTCAGAAGGTCATTTCCCGGTAACACAGTTTGATAAGAACGACGTTGAAACTGCGGGTTTGGTTAAGTTTGACTTCCTTGGTCTTCGTACACTGACCATTATTGACTGGGCGCTTGGGTTGATTAACCCGCGTTTAGAACGTGAAGGTAAAGCGCCGGTTCGTATAGAATCTATCCCGCTCGACGATCAGGCGTCGTTCCGTTTGTTACAAAACTCAGAAACCACCGCCGTATTCCAGTTGGAATCGCGTGGTATGAAAGAGCTTATCAAGCGACTTCAGCCCGACTGTTTTGAAGACATTATCGCACTGGTGGCACTTTTCCGTCCGGGTCCATTGCAATCAGGCATGGTAGATAACTTTATTGACCGTAAACACGGTCGGGAAGCGATCTCTTACCCTGATGAAAAGTGGCAACACGAGTCATTAAAAGAGATTCTCGATCCGACTTACGGCATTATCCTTTATCAGGAACAGGTAATGCAGATCGCGCAGGTACTGTCTGGCTACACGCTTGGTGGCGCGGACATGCTTCGTCGTGCGATGGGTAAGAAGAAGCCGGAAGAGATGGCCAAGCAGCGTGCTACCTTCGAGGAAGGCGCGGTGAAGAATGGCGTCGACGGCGAGTTGGCGATGAAAATCTTCGACTTGGTAGAAAAGTTCGCTGGCTACGGCTTTAACAAATCGCACTCTGCCGCATACGCATTGGTTTCTTACCAAACGTTGTGGCTAAAAATGCATTATCCAGCAGAATTTATGGCTGCGGTAATGACAGCCGATATGGACAACACTGAGAAAGTGGTTGGTCTGGTCGACGAATGTTTCCGTATGAAGCTTACCGTACTGCCACCGGACATTAACTCAGGGCTGTATCGCTTTAATGTTGATGAAAACGGCGCTATTGTTTACGGTATCGGTGCGATAAAAGGCGTGGGTGAAGGTCCAATTGATGCGATTTTGGAAGCGAGAAACAAAGGTGGTCACTTTAAAGACCTGTTTGATTTCTGTGCTCGAATCGATCTGAAACGTGTGAACAAACGTGTCATTGAAAAATTGATTTATGCAGGTGCCTTAGACAGACTTGGTCCACATCGTGCTGCGATGATGGCATCACTCAATGATGCTGTTAAAGCCGCAAGCCAACACCATCAGGCAGAGGCATTTGGTCAGGCGGATATGTTTGGTGTACTGACTGATGCACCTGAAGAAGTGGAGCACAAATATACCCAGGTTCCGCCTTGGCCGGAAAAAGTTTGGCTAGAAGGTGAACGCGAAACTCTTGGTTTATATTTGACTGGGCACCCGATTAACGCGTATTTGAAGGAACTAAATAAATACACCAGTTGTCGACTAAAAGACGCGACACCAACACGTCGTGATCAATCAGTGACGGTTGCTGGTTTAGTCATAGCCGCTCGTGTGATGACAACCAAGCGTGGAACACGTATTGGTATCATGACATTGGATGACCGAAGTGGTCGAATGGAGGTAATGCTATTCTCCGATGCGCTTGATCGGTATGCTGAACTTCTCGAAAAAGACAGAATTTTGGTCGTTTCAGGACAGGTCAGCTTTGATGACTTCAATGGTGGCCTTAAAATGTCGGCGCGTGAAGTTATGGATCTCGGCAGCGCGCGTGAAAAATACGCTCGTGGTCTGTCGGTATCGATTGATGCAAATCAGATCAATGATCAATTCTTTGAGCAGTTCAGTCGTATTTTAGAACCGCACAAAGCCGGAACCGTACCCGTCAATGTATACTACCAGCGTGCCGACGCCAGAGCGCGGTTAACATTGGGCACCGAGTGGCGAGTAACGCCAAGTGATACATTAATAGACGATTTAAAACAGTTACTTGGAACAAACCAGGTAGAACTTGAATTTAACTAAAAAATTCAGCGTATTATCTTAAACGCTGAGTAAACAAGGATTCATAGATGAGCCTAAACTTTCTTGAATTTGAAAAGCCAATTGCAGAACTTGAAGCAAAAATTGAAGCCCTGCGCGATGTATCTCGCCACGGTGGTGATGCTGCGGTTGACCTGGATAAAGAAATCGAACAGCTTGAGAAGAAAAGCCTGGAACTGAAGAAAAAAACATTCAGCAACCTAGGCGCTTGGGAAACAGCTCAACTGGCTCGTCACCCATTACGTCCATACACTTTGGACTACATTCAGCATGCATTTGAAGAGTTTGATGAACTAGCGGGTGACCGTGCTTTTGCGGATGACAAAGCGATTGTTGGTGGCATTGCTCGTCTGGAAGGTCGACCAGTGATGATCATCGGTCACCAAAAAGGCCGTGAGACCAAAGAAAAAGTGAAACGTAACTTTGGTATGCCAAAGCCAGAGGGTTACCGTAAAGCATTACGCTTAATGGAAATGGCAGAGCGTTTTAACATGCCAATCATCACATTCATCGATACCGCTGGCGCATACCCAGGTGTTGGTGCGGAAGAGCGTGGTCAATCTGAAGCGATCGCGAAAAACCTGAAAGTGATGTCTGGTCTGAAAGTACCAGTAATCTGTAACGTTGTCGGTGAAGGCGGTTCAGGTGGTGCACTTGCGATTGGTGTGGGTGACTACGTGAACATGCTTCAGTACTCAACTTACTCAGTTATCTCTCCTGAAGGTTGTGCTTCTATCCTTTGGCGTGATTCAGATAAAGCACCTCAGGCAGCAGAAGCAATGGGTCTGACAGCTCCGCGTCTTAAAGAGCTTGAGCTTATCGATGAGATCATCGAAGAGCCACTAGGCGGCGCGCACCGTAACCACGTTGAAATGGCTGCAAACATGAAAGCAACATTGCTTCGTCAGTTGGAAGATCTAGAACAGCTTGACGAAGAGTCGCTACGTGAGCGTCGTTACCAGCGTCTGATGAGCTACGGTTACTGCTGATATCTGGTTAGATAACGGATAAAATAGAAAGGGTTGGATGTGAGTCCAGCCCTTTTTTGTATCGATCGGATTGCTTATGGAATCGCTTTATCAGCATTTTACACAATTACTGACTGCCCATTACCAGCCTCAGACGAAAGTTGTCTTAGCGTTTAGCGGAGGTGTGGACTCGCGTTTATTGTTGGCGCTAATGAGTCGCTATCAGCGCGATCACTCAATACCATGCCAAACGGTATACGTTCACCATGGATTAAGCAGTAATGCGGACGACTGGGCTGAAAAATGTAAAGCGTGGGCGAAGCAAGCGGGTGTATCGCATTCAACAGAGTATGTACACCTAGATATTAACAGTGGCGAAAGTATTGAATTACTTGCCCGCGAAGCGCGTTACCAAGCGTTAGCAAAATATATTGAGAGCGGCGACCTTCTTCTCACTGGGCAGCACGCCGATGACCAGCTTGAAACCTTTCTCCTAGCGCTTAAACGTGGCAGTGGCCCGAAAGGATTGTCGTGCATGGCAGAAAGCGCGCCTTTTTCTGCTGGCACTTTAATTCGACCATTACTGACGACTCGACGTGAACAAATTGAGCAAATTGCACACTCGTTAAATCTGGAATGGGTTGAAGATGAAAGTAATCAGGATACGCGCTACGACCGAAACTTTCTGCGTCACCACGTGGTGCCTGAATTGTCTCAACGCTGGCCGAGTATTCACCAGGCCGTACAACGCAGTGCGTCTCTCTGTGCTCAGCAAGAAACGTTATTAGACGAACTACTTAACGACGTTTTTTATCGTGCGTTGCAAGCAGATCTCAGTCTGGATATTGCGGAGTTAGCCTCTCACAGTGAACTTGCCCGCGCTCGATTAATCCGTATGTGGTTAGCTAAGCAGAACGCTCAAATGCCAACTCAAGTACAGCTTAGCCTGATTTGGAAAGAAGTTGCGTTGGCCCAACAAGATGCCAACCCAAAGCTTAAGTTAAAACAAGGCGAAGTTCGTCGATTCCAGAATAAGCTTTACTGGGTGTGCGATAAAGCAGAGGTTTCCGGTTGGCAGGTTCACATTCAAGTTGATTGTGCGCTTGTTCTTCCTGAAGGTTTGGGCCAGCTCATGTTAAGTACGACATCAGAACAAGCGACCATTGCTTTGCCGCCGCAGCCGGAGTTGTTGAGCGTCACGTTTAATCCTGAAGGGTTAACTGCGCATCCAGTGACGCGTAATCACAGTCGTAAATTAAAAAAACTGTTTCAAGAGTACCATGTGCCGAGCTGGCTACGTCGCCAGATACCGATTCTTATGTATCAAGATCAGGTGGTTGCGGTAGCCGACTTGTTTGTTGATAAGGCATTTAGTGGTCAGGATTGTGAGCTAATTTGGCGTAAGCCTTTGTAATTCGTGACACAATATCGCACACAAATTGTACTCATAAATAAAAACGATTAGGTGAAGCAATGAAGAAAACAGTAATAGGCGCAGTAATGGCGTTAACTATGTTATCAGGGCAAGCATTCGCTGCGGGCGACGTCGCGGCTGGGCAGACAAAATCGGCAGTGTGTGCTGCCTGTCATGGCGCGGATGGTATGGCAACCATTCCCGGATATCCAAACCTGAAAGGGCAGAATGCTCAATACATCATGAGCTCCATCAAAGCTTATAAAAACAAAGAGCGCACGGGTGGGCTTGCTCCAGTGATGCAGGCGCAAGCGTCACTGCTGTCTGATGATGATATTGCCAACTTAGCGGCATACTACTCTAGCTTATAGTCGCTACCTAGCTCTCACTCAAAACAAAACCAGAGCAATGTTCTGGTTTTATAATTTTCGCTCTAATAAATTTCATCAAACTCAAGATTTTACGATACCAAAACGAGACAAAGATTGAATGTTGTAAGACGGTAAACGATAATATCCGCATACGATTAAAGCTTAAGGGATGAACATGAAGAAGATTGAAGCGATTATCAAGCCATTTAAACTGGATGATGTTCGAGAAGCGTTAGCTGAAGTTGGCATCACAGGGATGACCGTTTCTGAAGTCAAAGGTTTTGGTCGTCAGAAGGGTCACACGGAATTATACCGTGGTGCAGAATACATGGTGGACTTTCTACCTAAAGTGAAACTTGAAATCGTAGTTACTGAAGATGTCGCAGACAAATGCGTTGAGACCATCATCGAAACCGCTCAAACCGGTAAAATTGGCGATGGTAAAATTTTTGTCACTGATGTTGAGCGTGTAATCCGCATTCGTACTGGTGAAGAAGACGAAGACGCGATTTAACATTTCACTCTAAATTTATTTTTGATTAAGCTAAAAGGGAGCCTGATACGGCTCCTTTTTTATTCAGTAACCGTCAGTCAAGTTAAACACATTCAGGTACGCCTTTATGCTTAAGCGTTTCGTCCTAGCAGTAGTCTTTTTTTTCATGGCAGTTGTACTTGGCTTTCAAGTCATTTTCACGGTTCCTGACCACCCACAAATTATCACCCAAACCGGTGATGAAATTACTGAAGATATTCAATGCATCGAGTTTAATGATTCGCAAGTGTTAGATGAACAGGGTGAGCTCAATGTGTTGATTTGGAATATTTACAAGCAAAGCAAAGACAATTGGCAAAGTGCACTTAATGCGCTTTCAACGGACAAGCAATTGTTATTACTTCAAGAAGCCAGCATGACTGAGCCATTCAAACAGTGGCTGGTGGACGGAAACTGGATGAGCAATCAAGTAAGTGCGTTTAAAGCTTTGGGCAGTGGTGCTGGTGTGATTAACATTGCGCAAAGGTTGCCTCAGAAAGCCTGTGCGTATACTTCCACAGAACCTTGGCTTCGTTTACCAAAATCCGCACTCTACAGTCAGTATCGTTTGAGTAATGGCAATACGCTTGCGGTCGTAAATATACACGCGATTAATTTCACTGTTGGAACGGAAGAATACCACTCTCAAATAGCGGCTTTGGAGGAATTACTAACGCAACACTCCGGGCCTATTATATTTGCTGGTGATTTTAACAGTTGGAATGAATATCGTCTCGAAGCCATGAAGCAGGCGTTACAGAAGGCAAACTTACAAGAAGTGTCGTTTTCACCGGATCATCGAACCCAGTTTATTACTGGTCAGCGTCTCGATCATGTGTTTTATCGAGGGCTTGTGCTCAAAAACGCGAAAGCGCCGCAGAGCGACGCTTCCGATCATAATCCATTACTGGTCTCGTTTACTTTGGACGACTAACTCACGACGATATAAAGCGCCCAAATGACGTAAAACATCACCCAAGGTAGGCTAGCGATAACCAAAGCTTGCCCACGTTCAAACTCGGTCCAGGTCAAGACAACACCGTAACCTAAAACGATGTACCAAGGTAACAGCAGTGGCAGTGAACTTGCGAAGTGAGACCACTCATTGGTTAGCGGCAGTTTCAGCAAGCCGTTGAGGCTGTTGAGATCTGCTGCGTAAGTCATCACTTCGCCATGGTTGAGTATTAAGCTCGCGTAGCTTGCCACATCACCAAGTACCGCTGGGAATAATATTGCACAAGCGGCAGCGAACCACTTCCAATAACCGTATTGCTGTTTGCTGGCTTTCGTCGCAAGGAAGAACCAAAATGCGAGCAGAAGCAGGGTAGCAAATCGGTTAACCACATCATTGATGATCGCGCTCGCCATTAACGTGTTTGGTTCCAACAAGTCGATCTGTTGAGGATTGATTTGTTGCAGCTGTGGGGTGAGCTGCTCACTCAACCAAGTAAAGTCTACGTTAGAGAAATACGCTCCCCAGAACAGAAACGGGCTGACCATCAAAATAATAAAGAGTTGCCAGCCCCAACCACCACGTTGGTATAACGCCAAAAAGCATGAAGTAGGTGAACGAAATACATCCAACAACATCACAAGCGGATTGCTTGATGGTTTCATACACTTACCTTAGTGACGTCAACGTACAGCTTAAGCTTTTGACCTGGTTGTAGGTATTTTTTCTGTTGGAGAGAATTCCATTTCACAATGTCAGTACTCTTCACTTTAAACTTGCTTGCGATACCGCTGATCGTGTCGCCAGAACGAACATTGTAGAATACCGTACGAATGACTGAGTCATCGGCCGATTTCTTCCAAATGACGATCTTTTGGCCTTTTCTTAATGTGTCTTTTGGTCCCATGCCATTCCATTTAGCAAGAGATTTGTACGACACGTTATTGTCACGAGCAATTGACCACAAGCTTTCACCAGATTGAACTACGTGCGTCAGTTTAAGCTGGCCGCGCGCTGTAGATTGCGTTTTGCTCAAACGGTTGCTCGCCGATAACGCGTATTTCGAGTCATCTTTCGTCGATGTTGGGATCAGCAGGTGTTGGCCGATGCGAATATTATCACTCGACAAGCCATTTGCTCGGCGAATTACTTTCGTCGTTGTGCCATATTTACGTGCCAAAACACCGAGCGAGTCACCCGATTTTACCTTGTAGCGAGCAACTTTAACGCCTTTGCCACGGTTCTCTGCTACCTGAGCAAGGAACGCATCCTTCTTTTCGATCGGGATCAGCAGTTTTTGTGGACCATTTGGCGATGTAGACCACTGGTTGTAAGCTGGGTTGTAGCTTTGCAGCTCTTTGACACCGATGCCGGCATAATCAGCTGCAATCGCGAGATCGAGTTGCTCTTTAGGATCTACGAGTGCTAATACCGGTTTGTTAGGGATAGCAGGAATGTTAAGACCATACTTATCCTGATTTGCGACCACATCAGCAAGCGCTAAGAGTTTAGGCAAGTAGCTGCTGGTCTCTTTAGGTAAATCCAAAGAGAAAAAGTCAATCGGCTTACCAAGGCTCTTATTTTTGCGAATAGCTCTGGATACACGACCGCCACCGCTGTTGTAGGCTGCGATAGCGTGTTCCCAGTTACCATCAAATTGCTTGTTTAGTTGGACTAAGTAGTCTAATGCAGCTTCTGTCGAGGCCGCTACATCGCGACGTCCGTCATACCAGTAATTTTGTTCAAGGCCCATCATTTTTCCGGTACCCGGAACAAATTGCCAAAGGCCTGCTGCACTACCATGTGAGTAGGCAAAGGCATCGAACGAGCTTTCAACTACTGGCAACAAAGCCAGTTCCATCGGTAAACCTCGTTTTTCAATCTGTTCAGCGATCATGTACAGAAATGGTTCTGCACGTTGTGACACTGTTTTAAGATGGTTTGGGTGTTTTAGATACCAGGTACGGTAGTAATCCACCTTTTTATTGTGCGGGATGTCCATTTCAAGCTGCATAGCAATACGTTGCCATACATCTTCTTGTTCCTGAGGAGAAAGCACCTTTGGCGTCTCTTTGACAGCATCTGTCAAAGATTGCTTACTTTTTGCTTGTTCCTTAGCTGCTTTTTGTTTAGCCGCTAGCTCTGATTTGTTGGTCTCTGGTGTTGACGTTGTTGAATCTGGAGAGGTCATCTGACAACCAGAAAGCAATAACGCCAAAGCCAAACTGTACTTCAAACGCATGGATTCAGCCTATTTAGGGCCTTTTTATCTTCTCCAGCCTGTCGCGTAGCAAGCGCTACGTGGCAATCGCAAGATAATAGACATATTTCTTTAAACACTAATAAATGAGGTTAAAACCTCTGAATATGCAATGGGTCGACATAAAATTAGATTTATATTCTACCCAAAACGCAGAGAAGCGCCGAAAGCGCCTCTCTGAAAAATCAATCCATGATAATACTGGGGTCTTGTAAACTTACAAGTAAAAATTGGTTAAAATTCGTTCTTCCACACTCTTAATGCGGTAAAAACAGAGCATGGATCGTCATTTTTTATGCGATTCGTCACAGACTTAATGACTTCTGGGTGATTAGTGCGCAAAAATGGATTGATCCATTTCTCTTGACGTAACGTGGTTGGAAGGGTAGGGATGTTCAGTGCACGTAGTCGGTTTACATCATCGCGGTACTGGCGAAGCTTCTCATTGTCTGGCTCGACAGCAAGCGCGAACGCGACGTTGCTGGCAGTGTACTCATGCGCGCAATAGACTTGGGTTTCATCAGGAAGCGCAGCGATTTTGCTCAGTGAATCAAACATTTGTTCTGCTGTGCCTTCAAAAATACGACCGCACCCTGCAGAAAATAGCACATCACCGCAAAACAATTTGCCATCACCAACATAGCCTATATGACCTAGCGTGTGACCTGGTAAACCCATCACCATAAAGATTTCGCCGAACAGCTCTAGTTTGTCACCTTCTTCCATTGGTACGGTTAGCGTTGGGATAGGCTCTGCTTTAGGGCCAACAACGGTAACATCAGGAAATGCACGGACTAAATCTGGAACGCCACCAATGTGATCATTGTGGTGGTGCGTAATCATAATCGCTTCTAAAGTTAACTCGTTAGCTTGTAAGTATTCCAATACAGGCTTTGCATCACCCGGATCAACAACGGCACAACGTTTATCGCTATTTTGTATTAGCCAGATGTAATTATCATTAAATGCGGGTATGCTTTTGATCTCTAACACGATTCGTTCTCCGTCACCCATTATAGTTAGGTGGTTAATGAAACCAGCACTCAGCAACAAAACTATACCACACCCGTCGACTTGGTCCGATCTGAATAATGGACCTTGGGTGCTTGAGTCAATCCAAACTCGGTTTGATGAGTGGTGTCCGAAACTCTTCGGTTACCACATGCTCAAACTGGGCGGGTTGAGCTGTGAGCTAACCAGCAGTAATTGTAACATTCAACACCAAGTCAACGTAGATATCCAGAACCCGTTGCATAATGTCGTTGCGGATGGTTACGAATTACCCTTTTTGGAAAAAAGCTTTGATGTGGCAATTCTGGCTCATCAGCTAGACTACGCACGTGATCCTCACCGTCTATTAAGAGAAGTGGACAGAGTGATGATGGATGATGGCTACCTGATCATTACTGGTTTTAATCCATTTAGCTTTACTGGCTTGGCGAGTCTGTTCCCGTGGCGTAAAAACAATTTGCCTTGGAGTGGCCGAATGTTCTCATCGAATCGTGTTCAGGACTGGCTGGGGCTGCTTAACTATCAGGTGATTCATCGTGATCGCTATGCACTTTTCCCTATGACACGCTACCGCACAATGTGGACTTGGTTTGAAAATAGTTTAGGGGAATGGGCATCGCCAGCGGGCAGTCTGTATTATATCGTTGCCCGTAAACGAACATACCCTCTCAAGCCAATCAAGCCGCACTGGCGTTTAAAGAAAAAGCTCACACCACTTGGGGTTATGAATCGAGAGGGTGCTGGAGTGAAAAAGATGTCGAGCGATAAGCGTTAGGATGCTTGATAGCCAGTGTCTTCTTCAGTCGGGTTTTCCGCTGCTGTTCGGGCTAATTCATCACAGATTTCGTTTTCTCTGTGGCCCGCATGACCTTTTACCCAGTGCCATTCAACTTCATGGCGGGCGGTTTCTTTATCGAGCGCCTGCCATAAATCTGCGTTCTTCACTGGCTTTTTATCCGCTGTTTTCCAACCACGTTTTTTCCAGTTGTGAATCCACTGAGTAATGCCTTGGCGGACATATTGGCTGTCGGTTG
The DNA here is from genome assembly GCF_035621455.1 of Vibrio natriegens NBRC 15636 = ATCC 14048 = DSM 759. Lineage (NCBI taxonomy): Bacteria > Pseudomonadati > Pseudomonadota > Gammaproteobacteria > Vibrionales > Vibrionaceae > Vibrio > Vibrio natriegens. The sequence goes on along the minus strand of NZ_CP141822.1, from coordinate 2,326,159 downwards.
TTAATGAGACTTTGCAAGGTTCTTTTAGCGTTTGCAGCGCAACAACTGCAGCGAGCATTTCCATACGGTTGTTGGTCGTTAGGGTGTAGCCTTTAGATAGTGTTTTTTCCACGTCTTTGTAGCGCAGAACGACGCCGTAACCACCCGGTCCAGGGTTACCTAAACAAGATCCGTCAGTGAAAATCTCAACGTGTTTGGTCATATTTTTTGGTACTATTAGCCGAAACATTTATTAAAGCATAGTCTGACACATATAAGCTTATGAATACCAGCAGCAATTCTGAATATAATCGCATTGTGGTTCTCGATACCGAAACCACGGGTATGAACCAAGAAGGCGGTCCTCACTACATGGGGCACCGTATTATTGAGATCGGAGCCGTGGAGATCATTAACCGCAAGTTGACCGGGCGTCACTTTCACGTTTATCTAAAGCCTGATCGTGAAATTCAGGCAGAAGCGGTTGGGGTTCACGGTATTACCGATGAATTCTTAGTTGATAAACCTGAGTACGCCAGTGTGCACCAAGAGTTTATCGACTTCATCAAAGGGGCCGAGCTGGTTGCCCACAACGCGCCCTTCGATACCGGCTTTATGGACTACGAGTTTGAAATGCTCGATCCGAATATCGGTAAAACAGATGATTTCTGTAAGGTAACCGATACCCTTGCCATGGCGAAGAAGATCTTCCCGGGCAAGCGAAATAACCTCGATATCTTATGTGAACGTTACGGCATTGATAACTCGCACCGTACACTCCACGGGGCTTTGCTCGATGCGGAGATTCTGGCTGACGTTTACCTATTGATGACTGGTGGGCAAACAAGCCTTGAGTTTAACGCCAACAAGCAAGAAGGAGGCGTAGAAAGCGTTCGCCGGGTCGAGGGAAGAAAAGCGCTAAAGGTTTTGCGAGCAAGTGCCGATGAAATAGATGCGCACCAGAAAAGGTTAGAGCTGGTGAACGACAGTATTTGGCTTCAATAGGAGAAACTATGCTCAGGGCTTTGTCGGTTGCTATCCTGGCAATCTGGAGTTGTCTTGCGAGTGCCGCGAGTGAATCTACGATGTCTTTGTTAGATAATCGCTTTCGTGTCGATCCTAGTATCGAGCAAATCACATTTCTGGTCCATCGTGAGCAAAGTTCTCAACCCGTTGTCTTAGTTCGTCCTGACGGTAAAAAATACTATGCTTGGGGCTCCTACGATAATATTCGCTGGTATCAGGAGCCTGCACTGGATATTGTCTCGATCGATCAGCCGATGCCGGGTCCATGGCAAGCGGTGGGTAAAGTCACGCCTAAGAACAACATTCGTTTAATTTCTCATTTGAAGTTAAGCACTGACGCTTTTCCGAATCATCTCTATCACGGTGAAGCACTCAAATTTACCTCACGACTGACTTCAGACGACAAGCCTCTGGTGTTAAGAGATTTTCTCGACCGAGTTAATTTACAGGTCACCTTTACCAAGTTTGTTGAAAACGAAGATGAGCTGATTAACGAGGAGCGACCAGTTCCATTAGTGATTGGTGATTTCCAGGATGACGGCCGAGATTTGGATGAGCAAGCTGGTGACGGTGTATTCACCGTTCAGCTGCCAATTGAAGTTCAACCGGGAAAATATCGTGCACGTATTGTCTCTGGGAATGGCGTCTTCTTGCGTGCTGAAGAGCAGGTAGTGCTTGTATATCCGAATCCTATTTCTCGTACCTTTATTCAATCTCGTGAACAAAACCAACCTCATCAGCTGGTGGTCAGTGGCGAGCAAGGCATGATTGCGCCTGGTTCACTCCTGGTAAGTGTGGAAAAAAGTGCGCCCGATGGTTTTAAGAGTTATGGCCAAGGTCAAGTTTCTCAAGACGGTCTGAAAGCGACATTGAATTTGGATAATGACCCTGAGCTAGGTAAATACTCTTGGCAAGGCGTTATCTTTGCGACGGATTTTGCCACTCAACGTCCTCTGATTTTCCCAATTCAGGAGCAGACATTCAGTGTCGTTGATGACGTTGATTTGGAGGCCGCGCGTAAAGCCAAAGAAGCCGAACTTGCCGAGCAGCACCGAATCGAGACAGAAAAGCGCATCCTTGCTGAACGAGAAGCAGAACGTAAGCGTAGTCTACTAATGATCGCGGTAGGTAACGTCGTGATGTTAATTATCGGTATCTTAGTTTGGCTGATATGGCGCAAGCTAAAAGCTAAAAGAGAAGCCATTCCTGAAATGCAGCTGCAAATGCCAAAGAATTAGAATAAGCGGAACCGATTGGTTCCGCTTTTGGTTTGGTCATGGTCAGCATTGACGATCTCAAGCTAATTGGACTGAATTAATCTCGCCAGTACTAAGCCACTTCGGGAATCGGCTTCGGAGTTTGTTCCAAATCGGGTTCTTTTTGTACGGCTGGAACTTGCCCTTCACCCACAGCGCTGATGTAGCATCCGCTGAGTTTGATGGCGAGATACATATCGGCACGCAATAAGATGCCTCCATCGCTGGTGCTGATGCCCGTTAGATCACACCATTGGCGTAAGCGGCGTTTTCGACCAGCAAGAATCAATCGTATGCCGCGTTTTTTCAGCATTTCATGAAGATCTGACAGGGTTGCCATCACGCTTAAATCAAGGTGAGTAAAGCTGGATACGGCGTCTACCACTACGCAACTGACGTCTTTTGTATGTTCTGCTTGTTCCAATACCCGGCGTTTAAAATAAGGGGCGTTAAAATACGTCAGTGGCGAGTTAAACCGGTAAATCACCATCCCTGGTATCGGAGTTGCTTTACCTGTGCCATCGACAGTTCGTATTGTGCCTTTCTCATCCAAACCAAGGATTTGATCGCTCGGGCGCATGACAATCCGCAAAAATTGAAATAGCCCCAACAGCACCGCTAGTGTAATCCCCGGAATCACCCCAATAACCAATACGGATACGAAGGTGATGCCTGCTAGGTTGAAGGCATCTTTGTCGCGCTGGCGTAATGTCCATATCGCTTTGAGGTCGAGTAACGATAATGAAGCGATGATCAATACTACGCCAAGTGAAGCGATAGGGATAAACTGTAAAGGCTCATAAATAAAGATCGCGATGACCGCAATAGTCAGTGCGGCAATAATAGAGACCAACTGTGATTTGCCGCCATTGGCATCGTTGACTGCCGTCCGAGAGTCGGCACCACTGATAGCAAAACCTTGTGAAAATGCCGACGCTATATTGGCAAATCCTAATGCTCTGAATTCTTTGTTTGCATCAATGTCATAGCCATTTTTTGCTGCGAAGCTACGTGCGGTGAGCATCATGCTTACAAAGCTGACAATAGCAAGGTTCAATGCAGGGACCACCAGTTCACGCACTTCACCGAGTTCAAACTTTGGTGCTTGAAATTGAGGGAACCCACCCTGAGTAATGCCCACCACCGACACACCCATGTCTTGTAAATGGAGTAGCCAAACCGAGCCTGTTGTAACCAGTATTGCGAGCATCGCTGCTGGCCAAGCGGGGCGAAAACGTTTGGTGACCAGATAAACGACGACAGTGGCAATACTTAACGAGACGGTAGGCCAGTGAACTTCGGTTAAGCGTTGAGGCGCTTCCCATAAACGTTCCAATAGGTAGCGCTGTTCGTATCTCCAGCCGACAACTTTAGCGAATTGGCTGACAATGATGGTCAGTGCAACACCGTTAAGTAATCCAAGCAGAATAGGGCGGGAGAGAAAATCCGCAAAAATCCCTAATTTAAATCGGCTCGCCACGACACACCAAATGCCCGTCATGGCTGTCATGGTCATCACTAACTGCCAGTGTTTGGTTGGGTCGCCAGCTGCAAGCGGAGTGACAACAGCAGCAATCACCGCACAGGTAGCGGCATCAGGGCCAACAATGAGTTGTCGAGAAGTCCCCATCAAGGCATAAACCAACATCGGCAACACACATGAATAGAGGCCGACAACAGCAGAAACACCGGTTAGTTGTGCATAAGCGATGGCGACAGGTAAGGCGACGGCAACGACAGAAAAAGCGGCTCGAAAGTCATTAGTGAACCATTCACGTTGATAATGCTTAAGCTGAACGAGGCCAGGGAACCACTGCGAGAATAATTTTTTGGCCACAGATGCACCCCCTAAAAAATGGTTTATTTACAGTAAAGTATACATCGTTCTGTTATTGCGTCCGTGAGCTATTTATCACTCATCAGCGCACAAGCCGCATATCGCTATCAATCTAGGAACAGTACAAACAAAAAACCGAGAGCCATTTGGCTCTCGGTTTTCTTATTACTACGATGTTATTGTCTTAGGCGACGCTGTCCATGTGAGGATAATTCGGCTTTGCCGCCAATTGCTCTGGCTCAAAGTCATCGACATTAATGGTATCTAAACGGTGCTGCTCCGCTTCTCTGAGAAGTTCCGCTTCTTCCTGACTAATAATGCCTTGCTCTAGCCCTTCTTCCGCAATCATATCCAGACGTAAGAACGGACGACGTTTGCCTTGCGCTTTACACACTTTGTCGAATACTGGCTCGGCTTGAAGAATCACAGACAATGCTAATTCAATCTTACCTGCCGGGTTATGTTCTGTTGGTGCCAGATACTGACCACGACCAATGCGCGAACGCGTTGCGCTAGGTGTTTGCAAAATACGCGCGACTTTGCTGTCGAGCTTGTCGCTTGGCGCTTTGCGTACACGACCAAACGGCATGATTAATACGCGCAGCGTGCGAGCAATGACTTTGTTCGGGAAGTTAGCCAAAAACTCATCAACGGCGGTTTCTGCTTGCTTCAAGCTGTCTTGCAGAGCCCAGTGAACCAAAGGTAAATCTTCAACTGGACGGCCATCTTGTTCAAAGCGTTTTAGCGCTGCTGAACTTAAGTAAAGTTGGCTAAGGATGTCACCAAGACGAGCAGATAAACGCTCTTTACGTTTCAATGAGCCGCCAAGCACTGCCATCGAAATATCAGACAGAAGTGCTAAGTTAGCGCTGTAACGGTTAAGTTGTTGGTAGTAACGTTTGGTCGCGTCTTTGGTTGGCGCGGATGAACCCAAACCATCACTCAAGCCAAACCAAATACTGCGTACAAGGTTACTCATGGTGAAGCTCACGTGACCTGCCAGTGCCTTATCAAATTTTTCGACGGCATCACTTGCATCAGAGTAGGCCGCGTTCATCTCTTCGAGTACGTATGGGTGACAACGAATGGCACCCTGACCAAAGATGATCATTGAGCGAGTCAGAATATTTGCACCTTCTACGGTCACCGCAATAGGTGAACCTTGGTAGCCACGAGCGAGGAAGTTTGACGGACCAATACAGATGCCTTTACCACCGACAATATCCATGGCATCAATGATGCTCTGTTGACCACGGTGGGTACAGTGGTACTTCACGATGGCAGAAATAACAGACGGTTTCTCGCCAAGGTCGATACCAGCAACTGTTAAGTTGCTCGCAGCATCCATTACGTAGGCGTTACCACCAATACGTGCCAAAGGCTCTTCGATGCCTTCCATGTGGCCGATAGGCTGTTTGAACTGACGACGAATACGCGAGTATGCGCCGGTTGCCAGTGCAGCTGTTTTAATGCCACCCGTTGAGTTTGAAGGAAGTGTGATACCACGACCAACCGATAGACACTCAACTAGCATTCGCCATCCTTGGCCTGCCATCTTCTCACCACCGATAATGAAATCGATAGGAACGAAGATATCTTTACCGCGTGTTGGGCCATTCTGGAAAGGGACGTTAAGAGGGAAGTGACGATTTCCGATTTCAACGCCTTTAACATTGGTTGGGATCAGTGCACATGTGATACCCAAGTCTTCTTTATCACCTAGCAGTCCTTGTGGATCGCGCAGTTTAAATGCAAGACCCAGAACAGTTGCCACAGGAGCAAGCGTGATGTAACGCTTATTCCAGGTCAGGCGCATGCCGAGTACTTCTTTGCCTTCCCATTGACCTTTACACACCACACCATAGTCTGGGATAGAGCCCGCATCGGAACCCGCTTCTGGGCTGGTTAAAGCAAAACATGGGATCTCTTTACCTTCTGCCAGTCGAGGTAAATAGTAATCTTTTTGCTCTTCTGTACCGTAATGTTGCAGTAGCTCGCCCGGACCCAGAGAGTTAGGTACGCCAACGGTAGAAGAAAGCACGCCAGAAACACCGGTCAGCTTTTGCAATACCAGTGATTGCGCGTAAGCAGAAAACTCCAGACCGCCGTATTTTTTCTTGATGATCATGGCAAAGAATTTGTGGTCTTTTAGGTATTGCCAGACTTCTGGTGGCAAATCCGCAAGCTCATGCGTTACCTGAAAGTCGTTGACCATGGCACAGACTTCATTAACAGGACCATCAAGGAAAGCCTGCTCTTCCGCACTCAGCTTAGGAGCCTGAATCGCATGCAGCTTTTTCCATTCAGGTTTACCCTTAAATAATTCTGCTTCCCACCAGACCGTACCTGCATCTAAGGCTTCTTTCTCGGTTTGAGACATCGCCGGAAGGACTTTTTTGAAAACAGCTAAAGCCTTACGACTGATAAGAGATTGACGAATACCTGATACAGCAAATACGGCGATGGCAAGGATGTAAATAGCCCAGCCAATAAAGCCTGCAGAACCAGCGATGGTCAGCACTAACATGGCAGCAGTTAGAAGGCTGACGGATTTTACGAGTGACATTCGGTGATAGAGCGTAATGCCTAAGACGATTGTCATCGCAACGATTGAAAGCAAGATGTCCATATATGTTTTCCTTTTCAGACGTTATAAGTGTTGTGCGTCTGTATTCTGATAAGAGGTCTAACCAGTTCTTGTAATTGTAATCAGAATATTAACAAAATGTAAAACTTGGTTTTGGGTAAAAAGTGATCTAAGTAGAGTAAAAATTCTAAAAGTGCGATTTTGGTGCTGTTTTCTTGAGCAAGTTACTAAGTTTATTACTTCTACCAATCCAAATCTGTTGGTTCGCTATCGACACTAATTCTCGTTTGTGGGTAAACTCTCTGTAACGAAATGTCTGGTGTCAGATTGGCAACAGAACCATTTGCCAAGGTAATGTGATTGCATACCAAGGGCCGAAATAATAAAGAGAACGTCTTATGTACCAAGATCTGATTAAAAGTGAGTTAAACGAAGCTGCTGAAGTGCTCAACAAATTTTTAAGCGATGACCATAACATTGCTCAAATTGAAGCCGCTGCGAAATTGATTGCTGATTCTTTTAAACAAGAAGGCAAGGTGCTGTCATGTGGTAATGGTGGTTCACACTGTGATGCAATGCATTTCGCTGAAGAGCTGACAGGTCGTTACCGTGATAACCGTCCGGGTTATGCTGGTATTGCGATTTCTGACCCAAGCCACCTTTCTTGTGTGAGTAACGATTTTGGTTACGACTTTGTCTTTTCTCGCTATGTTGAAGCAGTCGGTCGTAAAGGCGATGTGCTGTTTGGTTTATCGACATCTGGTAACTCAGGCAATATTCTTAAAGCCATTGAAGCCGCGAAAGCAAAAGGCATGAAGACCATTGCACTGACAGGTAAAGACGGTGGTAAAATGGCAGGTTTGGCAGACGTTGAAATTCGTGTGCCTCATTTTGGCTACGCTGATCGTATTCAGGAAGTACATATTAAAATTATTCACATCGTCATTCAGTTGATTGAAAAAGAGATGGAATAATTAGGACGGCAGTTCCTGTTTAAGGTTGGTATTTTAGGTAAGGAGTTCTTTAAACCATGTGTGAATTGCTCGGCATGAGCGCCAACGTTCCAACGGATATTTGTTTCAGTTTTACTGGGCTGATGCAGCGTGGAGGCCGAACTGGCCCGCACCGTGATGGGTGGGGAATCACTTTCTATGAAGGTAAAGGATTTCGGACGTTTAAAGATCCGAAGCCAAGCTGCGATTCAAAAATTGCGGAACTGGTTCAGAACTACCCAATCAAAAGCCGCGCTGTAGTCAGTCATATTCGACAGGCTAATCGTGGCGGAGTCAACCTGGAAAATACGCATCCATTTACGCGTGAGTTGTGGGGTAAGTATTGGACATTTGCTCACAATGGTCAGTTGTCAGATTATCAGGATTTACATACAGGTCGGCACCGTCCGGTAGGTCAAACTGACAGTGAACTGGCGTTTTGTTGGTTGTTAAAGCAGATGGAAGATCGATACCCAGAGCCTCCAGAGGATATGGCGTCGGTTTTTGTCTATGTTGCGAAGTGCTGTGATCAACTGAAAGATAAGGGCGTATTTAACATGCTGCTGAGTGACGGTGAGTTTGTCATGACGTATTGCACCAATCACCTGTATTGGATTACGCGACGAGCTCCTTTTGGTAAAGCGGCATTACTGGATGAAGATGTTGAAATCAACTTCCAGGAAGAAACAACACCAAATGACGTTGTGTCTGTGATCGCGACTCAGCCGCTGACCGGTAATGAAGCATGGCAGCGAATGAAGCCAGGCGAATATGGTCTGTTTCATTTAGGTGAGTTGGTTGATGGTAATGCAGCAGCGCTGAAAGACGTCGCATTCGCGCCAAAGAAAGTAGCCAGCCAGGCTCCGACGGAACCGTTAGAATAATCAACGCTTTCCAGCAATGAATAAAAAGGCAGTCATTACGACTGCCTTTTTTGATTTGGTTGAGTTTGCCGAAGAGCGTTACTCTTCTTCAGCGGCTGCATAGCCGTGAGCACCAAGCTCTTGGCCATCTAACCACGCTTTGCCGTCTTGCATCTTTAATCTGTCTTCAACCAGCCATTTGGTGACGATTGGATAGATAGTGTGCTCTTGAGTTTGAACTCGAGCTGCAAGGGTAGCTGCATCATCATCTTCAAATACAGGTACTTTTGCCTGCAGAACAACCGGACCACCGTCAAGCTCTTCCGTTACGAAGTGAACACTGGTGCCGTGCTCTTTATCTTTCGCGTCAATCGCACGTTGGTGAGTATGCAGCCCAGGGTATTTTGGCAACAGTGAAGGGTGAATATTGATCATCTTACCCATGTAGTGTTGCACAAATTCGCTGCTGAGAATGCGCATGTAACCAGCCAATACGATGACATCTGGTTGATACTGGTCGATTTGCTTCATCAATTCTGCATCAAATGCTTCACGAGACTCAAATGCTTTTGGGTCGACAAAATGGCCTTCAACATTAAATTGTTTCGCGCGCTCCAATCCGTAAGCGTCCGCTTTATTTGAGAAAACGGCAGCGACTTGCGCGTTAGGCATATTTGCTTCACACGCTTCCAATATCGCTTGTAGGTTACTGCCACTACCAGAAATTAGGACCACTATATTTTTCATGATGTTGAGACTGCCTTACTACTGTAGGTTTTTTAAATTATATCAATGCTAGCAAGAATGATTATCTCATTACGGAATTGATATCACCTACTATTGAAATGGTTTTCGAGTTCCAGATAGCAAAATGAGGACATAGCGTCCTCATTCTTTTTACTTTTTGAGCAAGAATCGCAAGTTATTTGATTTCAACTTGTTCTTCATTTGCTTCCGCTTGAGCGATTTCACCAATCACCCATGCGTTTTCGCCTTCTTCTTGCAGAAGTGCAACCGCTGCTTCTGCTTGATCTTTAGGAAGAGCAACGATTAGACCAACACCACAGTTAAATGTACGGTACATTTCGTGTGTTTCAACGTTACCTTTCTCTTGTAGCCATTGGAAAATCACAGGCCATTCCCAGCTGTTACCGTCGATCACTGCTTTAGTGCCTTCTGGTAGAACGCGTGGGATATTTTCCCAGAAACCACCACCTGTGATGTGAGAAATTGCATGAATGTCGTGCTTCTCAATCATTTTAAGTGCTGATTTGATGTAAATCTTAGTTGGTTCTAGAAGATGCTCGCCGATAGTGCGACCTTCTAGCATTTCGTTTTTGTCTGCGCCAGATACTTCAAGGATCTTGCGAACCAAAGAGTAACCGTTTGAGTGAGGGCCGCTTGAACCTACTGCGATAAGAGCATCACCTGCCGCTACTTTCGTACCGTCGATGACTTCTTCTTTTTCTACCACACCTACACAGAAACCAGCTACGTCGTAGTCTTCACCTTCGTACATGCCTGGCATTTCAGCAGTTTCGCCACCGATTAGGGCACAACCTGCTTGCACACAGCCGTCTGCAATACCAGATACAACGTCAGCCGCTGTATCGACATCTAGCTTGCCTGTCGCGTAGTAATCTAGGAAGAACAATGGCTCTGCGCCTTGCACGATAAGATCGTTTACACACATCGCAACTAAGTCGATACCGATAGTGTCGTGCTTGTTCATATCCAGTGCGAGGCGAAGTTTTGTACCTACACCGTCAGTACCAGAAACCAATACAGGTTGTTTGTATTTCGTCGGCAATTCGCATAAAGCGCCAAAACCACCGATACCACCCATCACTTCAGGGCGACGAGTACGTTTTACCGCACCTTTAATACGATCTACAAGCGCGTTGCCTGCATCAATATCAACACCAGCGTCTTTATAGCTAAGAGAAGAGTTATTACCACTCACAGGGAAGTCCTCGGTATTTAAGTTGGATATGAAAACGGCGCTATTCTACCAGTGCTTAAATACAGATAGCAAACGTTTGCGCAGGTTTTTTTCTTCAGTGATATATCCTGATTTCCTAGCAGAAATCGTGTATAATCTGAAGGTTTGTTTAAATATTGCCTATTATAGCCGGAGATGGACATGAAAGTTGTTGAAGTAAAACACCCTCTAGTAAAACATAAAATTGGTCTAATGCGAGAAGGTGACATCAGCACAAAACGTTTTCGTGAGTTAGCGACCGAAGTCGGTAGCCTACTTACTTACGAAGCGACAGCAGACTTTGAGACAGAGAAAGTTACTATCGAAGGTTGGAACGGTCCGGTAGAAGTTGACCAGATTAAAGGTAAGAAAGTAACGGTTGTGCCAATCCTACGTGCTGGTCTAGGTATGATGGATGGTGTTCTTGAGCATATGCCAAGTGCACGTATCAGTGTGGTAGGTATCTACCGTGATGAAGAAACGCTTGAGCCAGTTCCATACTTTAACAAGCTTGCTTCTAACATTGATGAGCGTATCGCACTGGTTGTTGACCCAATGTTGGCAACTGGCGGTTCTATGATCGCGACGATCGACCTTCTGAAAGAGAAAGGTTGTAACCAAATTAAAGTTCTTGTTTTGGTAGCGGCACCGGAAGGTATCGAAGCGCTAGAAAAAGCACACCCTGATGTTGAGCTATACACAGCGGCAATCGACGAGAAACTAAACGACAAAGGTTACATCGTTCCTGGTCTAGGTGATGCGGGTGATAAGATTTTCGGTACTAAATAAGCGTATAACATAACGCAGATTCAGTTCTGAACAAAAAAAACAAAGGCTTGGTTATTACCAAGCCTTTTTTGTATGTGTCGAATTGAACCTACGAATTAGTTCGCTTTGTCTTCTTCGATCTGAGCGTTATCTACAACGTGGTTTTCGCCTAGGTCGTGTGGAAGAACCAGGTTCAGAATGATTGCCACGATACCGCACAAGCTAACGCCTTGTAGGCTGAATTCACCAATGCCGAAAGCCATGCCACCAATACCAAATACTAGCGTAACAGCAACGATAACCAGGTTACGAGACTTGTGTAGATCAACGTGGTTTTTGATCAGCGTGTTCAGGCCTACAGTAGCGATAGAACCAAACAGTAGAATCATGATGCCACCCATTACAGGAACAGGGATGGTCTGAAGGATAGCGCCTAGCTTGCCAACCAAAGCCAGAACAATAGCGGTCACTGCTGCCCATGTCATGATCTTCGGATTGAATGCTTTCGTCAGCATTACCGCGCCAGTTACTTCGCTGTAAGTCGTATTTGGTGGCGCGCCAACCATTGCCGCTGCCATCGTCGCTACCCCGTCACCCGCGATAGTACGGTGTAGACCTGGCTTTTTAAGGTAATCTTTGCCTGTCACGTTAGAAATAGCCAGCATGTCACCTACGTGTTCTACAGCAGGAGCAATCGCAACCGGAATCATGAACAGAATCGCGTTGATATTGAATTCTGGCGTGGTGAAGTTTGGCAATGAAAGCCAAGCTGCTTGAGCGACAGGGGTAAAATCAACAACGCCATAGGCAAGAGACACGGAGTAGCCTGCCAAGATACCACCAACAATTGGTACTAGCTTTAAGAAGCCTTTCGCAAACACGCTCAGTGCAATAGTTGTTAATAGTGAAACGGCAGAGATCATGATCGCTGCATCACCATTGACTAGTTGAGCAGCGCCGTCACCTGTTTTACCAATCGCCATGTTAACGGCTGTTGGAGCCAAGCCCAGGCCGATTACCATAATCACTGGGCCAACAACCACAGGTGGCAGAATCTTATGAATAAAGCCTACGCCACGAACTTTAATCGCTGCGCCCAGGGCAATATAAACCATACCTGCTGCCATTAAGCCGCCCATAGTTGCACCGATACCCCATGTTTGGATACCGAACATAATAGGAGCAATAAACGCAAAAGAAGAAGCAAGGAAAATTGGGACAGAACGTTTAGTGATTAATTGGAAGAGGAGGGTACCAACACCAGCGCCGAAGAGTGCTACGTTTGGATCGAGGCCAGTTAGAAGTGGCACGAGTACCAAAGCACCAAAAGCGACAAAGAGCATCTGAGCGCCTTGTAACGCATTTTTCATAATCATTTCCTATTTAAAGATACGCAGACAAATCCGGCGAATAGTACCACTCGGCAAACGTTTGCGACAATGATCAGATCAAACTTTTCGATGATTTTAAGTGGTTAAAATATGCTTTTAGAGCGGTTTTCTTACAAAAGTGCCTGTTTTACGAGCTAAAGTTCATATTTTGTTAGATGAATTGCAAAGAAAAAGATGTAATCGCCTGCTACTCACAAGGTCAGGCTTAATGTTGGAGATGGGATTTTCTTCTATCTAGTTAGCCCGGGGAACTCAGTTTTTGTATACGCATATAGATTGATAAGAATAAGGGTGACTCATTAATTGACACTGAATACTGCGCCGCAATTGACGTAAGTTGCTCAAATTTTAGGCTATTTTCTTGTGGCTCGCCTTGCTCAAGGTTTGATAGTTGCTTATTATGCTTTCTCTTATTTAGAGGAAAATGAAAACTATGCGCTATTTAGCTCTTTTACTGATAGGTTGGTTGTCTCTGCCCGTTTACGCATTAACGCAGGTAGATATCTATCGTGCTGAAGTGATTATCGACAGTGAGCAAGATAACGGTGAGTCTTTGGCTCGTGAACAAGGTATGAAAGAGGTGATTGTTCGAGCAACTGGTTCTCAATCCTCTTTAAGTAATACTGTTATTCAAAAAGCGCTGAGCTCAAGCTCACGTTACATTTCTCAACTTGGTTACGGTCAAGTTGACGGCAAACCAAGTCTGGATATGCGCTTTAACAGTGGTCAGATTCATTCTCTTTTGACTCAAGCACAGTTGCCATCGTGGTCGCCTCATCGCGCCAATATTCTTGTCTGGGCGATTGAAGAGCAAGCTTATGAACGCACCATTGCTTGGGAGAATTCCGACTCAGCGCAGGTTTCTGCATTGCGCGTTGCAGCGGAAACACGAGGCCTGCCGATTACTGTCCCAGTGGGTGACTTTGATGATGTGACTGGCGTTGATGTCTCTGATCTATGGGGCGGATTTGTTGAACCCATCGCGAAGGCGAGTCAACGTTACCCCGTTGATGCGGTGATGGTACTTAAAGCTCAGGGCGATCAAATTCGCTGGACGTTATACGACCAATCACCATCGGCGATTCTTGTGTCGCAGCGTTCTCCTCGTAGTGGTTCGGCAACAGGGGTGAATGCGATGGCAGAAGTGGTTGATGCTATTTCCGACTATTACGCAGGCAAGAGTGCCGTAGTTGTGTCGGGCGAGTCTTCTGACGGGATCACGATGAAAGTGGTTAACATCCATTCAGCGAAAGATTTTTTCCACTTAGAAAGCGCGTTAAAGAAACTTAACTCCGTTGCTGGCACTGAGGTTAAGCGAGTTCAGGGGAATGAACTGACGCTTAAACTTCATCTATTGGCTTCTAAAGAGGCGTTTGAAAAGGAAGCGTCATCGATTTCGCAACTGGGTGACTACCAAGAGCCAGTAACGCCAGTGGAAGCCGCCGCGCCTTTACAACCTGTTCAAGAGCCAACTCAATCTGAATTGGCAACGGAAGAGGCACCATTGGCTTCAGATGTTGTGACCGCTGACGTCGCAGTTGAAGAAGTGAAAGAATCTGAGCCTGTTGTAGTCCAGCCAGTGCAAGAGCAGTATGACGTTATTTATGAATGGACTTCTAGTCAACGTTCATAGAATGCTAACGTTTTGAAAATAATAAAAAAGAGTCGCAAATCGAGACTCTTTTTTGTTTCATCGTTGGCCTTACTTGTTGAACTTCGCTTTTTCTTCTTTCTCTACTTGAGATAAGCGTTTGAGTTTGAGGCCCAACTCTTTGCCTCTTGCTCTCGCAAAGAGAATGTTGCCAAAAAAGCCTAGCGTCGTTAGCAGAAGCTCGACTGCTGCAAGCCAACGTTCTCCGCCATCGACATATAAGATGGTTAATGCATGAAGGAAATACAGCATTAACACAAAGTTTGCCCAAGCGTGAGTGTAGGGTTTGCCCGCCAATATACCCGGCAACGGAAGCAATAATGGAATACACCATGCAATCGCTAGCGTTGTACTACTCAGGTGAGGGTGAGGAGACAGCGCGAGTTGCCATATCGCTACCCAAGCCAGTAAAGCCAAGTTGCCAAACAAAGCCAAGTAACGATAGCTTTTCGTTTGTGCACTAAGTGCAGGTTGGTCAAAAGATTCAGACATCGATTTACTATCCTTGAATTTACTAGCTGCTCTTCAGCTTTAGTGCTGCTGTTGCTAGTCGTTTACCCAACTTCTGTGCCAGACGAGCCTCATCATTGGTTAGCGTTGGCTCTTTGCCGACACTGCTCGCGCCATACGGTGTACCACCTGACTGAGTTAAGTGCAGCTCTGGTTCTGCATAAGGAATTCCCAATACCATCATCCCGTGATGCAACAATGGAGTCATCATGCTTTGTAGTGTGGTTTCCTGACCACCATGCATCGAAGAGGATGAGGTAAATACACACGCTGGCTTATCGATTAAGTCTCCGCTTACCCACAAAGGTGTGGTTTGATCCCAGAAGTGCTTTAACGGCGCTGCCATGTTGCCAAACCAGACGGGACTACCAAATGCAAGACCATCGCATTTTTTCAGTTCTTCTAGAGTAACAATTGGATCGGAAGGGGTATGTGAGTGAGGTGACAATTCTTCAACTGTACGCAAAATTGCTTCGCAGTGAGGAGTCGATTCGACCCCTCTTGCTATCTGTCTTGCCAGTTGTTTTGTTGCGCCGTGACGGCTGAAGTACAAAATAAGGATCTGGCAATCCATTTATAGAATATCCAACACTTGCTCTGGTGGACGACCGATTTTCGCTTTGCCGTTTGCGACAACAACAGGGCGCTCGAATAGTTTTGGATTTTGTGCCATTGCTTCGAACAGTTGTTCATCACTGACAGACGCCTCACCCAAGCCTAATTCTTTGTACTCGGCTTCTTTTGTACGCATCATGTCACGAACAGCTGAGAACCCTAGTTGAGCGTAGAGTGCTTTTAGTTCTTCCACGGTAAGTGGGTTATCCAAATATTTTACGACTTCAGGTGTAACACCATTTTGTTCCAGCAGCTCAAGAGTTTGACGGCTCTTTGAGCAACGAGGGTTGTGATAAATCACGACTGACATGGTTTTCTCCATTTCGTTATTGTAATGCCATGAATCGATCTCTTTGGATCATGAGCTGGTCAATTCGAGCATCGTATCGTGCTTGCTCTAAACTGCCCAACTTGGCCATTTTACTTGCTTCACTGTAATATTGAATCGCTTTATTCCAATTCGCTCGCAACGCCAAAATCTCGGCGCGTGCAGCCAGCTCTTCATCGTTACGCCCTAACTCGTTGTAGGTCTTCGACAACAGTTGCCAACCATTGGTATCTTCAGGGTTGTCATGGGTGTATCGTTGGAGAATACGCACCGCTTGCTCATCTTTATTGTCTTCGAGCAGCGCATTCGCGTAGTTAATCGTCAAAACTTTATTTTGCGGATTGCGTGCGAGCGCTTTACTCAACATATCGGCCGCTTTTTCGGGTTGTTTTTTCTCGATATACAGATCACTCATCGCATCAAGATAAAAGGGATTTCCCGGATCTTGCGCCAACAGTTTCTTCAATATTGGTTCGGCTTTCGATAACTGTTTGCTGTCCAAATGAACCAGCGCACGCCCATAATCAAATGCTGGCATGATATCGGCTGTGGCTTTCTTCTGCGTACGCTCAAACCAGCCTAAAGCGGCTTGCGAATCAATGCTTGCATAACGGGCTACGATACGCGCACGGGCGAGGTGATAGTCAATCGACGGAAGTATACGCAGCGGAGGATAAGCCTGTGCTCGTTGTCGACTGTCTGTGATTCGGTCTTCTGGAAGCGGGTGAGTAAGCAGCATCGGAGGCGGCTTACTCGCATAGCGATATTCGTCGGCTAAGCGTCCGAAGAAGCGAGGCATGGCCTGAACATCAAATCCTGCTTTCGCCAGTGTAGATATGCCAAAACGGTCGGCTTCTTTCTCGTTTGCGCGCGTGTAGTTTATTTGGCTCTGCATGTTACCCGCCGTTGCCGCGGTAATAGCGGCAATCCCCGCTTCTGGTGCAGCAATTGAAAGTAGCAGAGCTCCCGCTAATGCCGCCAATGATGCTGGTGAGCGTCTTGCTTGCTCTTCCATACTACGAGCAAGGTGTCGCTGCGTAACGTGCGCGATTTCGTGCGCAACCACTGAGGCGAGTTCACTTTCACTGCGAGCGTGCAGAAACAGACCGGAGTGCAGAGCGACATAACCGCCAAAAAACGCAAAAGCGTTGATGTTGCGGTCACGAATCATGAAAAAATGGAACGGTGTTTTTACGTCATTTGCATTGGCCACTAAACGGTGGCCAAGAGAATCAATATACTCATTAATCACAGGATCGTTAACAAGCGGCTTGCTCGCTCTGAGCATGCGCATGTAGGCATCACCATAAATCAACTCTTGGTCTATCGATAGAGTGCTACCTGCGGCTGTCCCAATATCGGGTAAGTCGATACTATTAGCGTAGGTTGTTGGCGAACTAATTGCTGCAGCAATACATAAGCAAACTAGCGATCGAGTGCGTTTTAACATACGTTTTAAAGGTTCTCCCAAATACCTGAGCATGTGGTAGGAGGTCGCGAACCTCACAACGTCACCACTATACTGTACGGTCATCCTGTTATTAGTATGCCCAAATAACCTCGAGAAACTCGCGGTATCATGCACCTTGAAGTCATTTGGGTATATGCTAGCAATAAGACCGAGAATAAACGAATTGGTTTCGTAAATTGTTTATATCTGAGTGATTTCAGGATCTGGTTAAATCATGTCAGAAGTGCTAGCACCAACTTAAAAAGCCGTTACAATACAACCCTATCATAAGTGCAGAGCAATACAATGGAATCCATGCTACTTGATTTGCGCAAGCAACGCTGCCCCTTAGCGCTGTTACTTGCAAAGCGTCACACTGTTGAGGCATTTGAAGGAGAAAATCCGCAATATCAAAAGCTTGTCATTCAAGTTACGGATAACAGCTCTAAACAAGATATTGTGAAATACCTAAATGCTCAAGGGTACGTGGTTGATTGCCAACCAACATCAGATCACTACACATTGACTGTTTTCAATAAGGAATCCGCTTAGATGTTCGAAATGGTAAGTCGTTGGTATCAACGTCGATTTTCTGATCCACATGCAGTGAGCCTGGTAGCGATTTTGCTGTTTGGTTTTATCACTATTTACTTCTTCGGTCATCTCATTGCTCCACTATTGGTGGCGATTGTACTCGCTTACCTGCTGGAGTGGCCGGTAGTGCAAATGTGCCGTATGGGGGTGCCGCGTACACTCGCCGTCATCATTGTATTGCTTATCTTCATCAGTTTGATGTTGATTGCGTTGTTTGGTTTAGTGCCGACTATCTGGACTCAGGTTGGCAACTTAATTAACGATATCCCTAATATGTACAATGGATTACAAAAGTTCATTGTTACGCTTCCAGAGCGTCATCCTGAACTGGCGAACCTAGAAATTGTAGAAACTATCGTAACCAATGCGAAAAACCAGGCTTTAGGGCTTGGCGAAAGCGTCGTCAAAGGGTCTTTGGCTTCTTTAGTCAGCCTCGCGACGTTAGCGGTGTATTTAATTCTGGTGCCTTTGCTGATTTTCTTTTTGCTGAAAGACAAAGAGGAAATGCTCGGTATGGCCAGTGGTATTCTGCCTAAAAACCGCAGACTAGCGAACAAAGTTTGGCACGAGATGAATGAACAAATCTCAAACTATATTCGCGGTAAAGTGCTCGAAATCCTGATTGTCGGTGGAGTAAGTTATGTCACCTTCGCGATTCTGGATTTACGTTATTCTGCATTGTTAGCCGTCGCGGTCGGTTTGTCCGTTCTTATCCCATATATTGGCGCAGCAGCGGTCACCGTCCCTGTGGCTATCGTCGGGCTGTTCCAGTGGGGGCTTACACCGCCATTCTATTGGCTACTACTCGCGTACGGGATTATCCAGGCATTGGACGGGAACGTATTGGTTCCGGTTCTGTTTTCTGAAGCAGTAAACCTTCATCCCGTTGCTATCATTATTGCTGTGCTGGTCTTTGGCGGACTGTGGGGTTTTTGGGGCGTCTTCTTTGCTATCCCATTGGCGACGCTAGTAAAAGCCGTTTGGAATGCGCTACCGAGTACAGAAGAGAGTGAACCTGCGGAGCAGGAATAGCGATACCAAGCTTGTCTGCATTAAGAGAATCAATTCTCACTGTCTCAGAGAAAAAAGAAAGCCCAGCATGTACTGGGCTTTCTTGTATTTAGGAGTTCGGTTCAAGCCGACGTTTTACGCGTTTTCGTTGAGGTAATTTAAAACCACTTCATGGTGATCTTTGGTTTTAAACTTATTGAACACGTGCTCAATCACGCCTTCTTCGTTGATAAGAAAGCTGATGCGATGCAGCCCATCGTAGATCTTGCCCATGAACTTCTTTTCGCCCCAAACACCAAACTGGTCAGCAACCGCATGGTCTTCGTCAGACAGTAGCGTGAAGTTAAGCTCATCGCGCTCGATAAACTTGCCCAGACGTTTTACCGGGTCAATGCTGACGCCAAGCACAACAACATTGTGCGCGTCGAGTTCTGCTTTAATGTCACGCAGGCCTTTTGCTTGCGTTGTACAGCCCGGAGTCATCGCTTTCGGGTAAAAGTAGAAAAGTACTTTCTTGCCTTTAAAATCACCAAGTGTCACTGTGTTGCCGTCTTGGTCGAGCAAAGAGAAGGCTGGCGCTGGCGAGCCTGCTGTCAGCGTATTCATTATGATTTCCTTTACTTTATAGTGTGTTTTTAATGAAATTCAGAGAACCTTGTACGTTGAGCGACTTACAAAGTTCATCGAAATCTTCTTGTAATTGCATCAGATTGCAATCGGCACTCACCGATGCAGTAATGGCGATGTGGAATTGATCAACATCGGCCTGAATCTTTGACTTGCTGATGGTTTGTGCGCTCAGTGAGTCCAGTCCAATCTGCTGGTCAGCAAAAAACTGAGTGAATTTCTCAGTGAGCCCAGGACGGTCTTCTGACTCGATAAACACTTCCATGGTGTAGCTGTTGTCGAGTAACTCGTGAGCAGCGGTACGCTTCATTATCGTGATCAGGTCGTGTTCTTGCCCCAGTAAAGGCATCTGTGTTTCGACGCGAGTGATATTACTGGTGCTACCTGTCAGCAGCATGATTAGGGTAAATTCATTGCCAAAAATAGCAATTCGGCTATCGACAATATTACAGCCAGCTTGCGTAACGAGCTTTACGACTTGGTTACAGATACCTGGACGATCCGTTCCAACTGCTGTAAGTACCAGATGTTGCTTCATAAATGAGCTTCTTGTCCTTTCTTCAATAGAAAGATGTTAGCACAGATACGCCAGAGAAAGATCGAGTCAGTCCGCTTTTGTTTACAACATGGTTTTTTTATTCACTCAAGTCTGACTTGATTCAGCGCGCCGAAGAGTATATTTCTGAGCATAGTAAAAATGAGGTCTTTCTTTTGCTCGCGCCTTGTTCTTCAAAATTGAATCAGTTAACTAACGCTGTTATCCAGTTTTGTGGGAGTCCGGCCAAAGCGAGCATTTAATTTGCTAGATCTCTAACATCTGATAATTATTCACTCATTTGTACTTTGTAAGCGAGTTTACGCTCTTGTGTTTTTCAATCGCATTACAGTACCATGCAGAAAGAACTAAATAAGGGAGATAAACATGTTTTCAGGAAGTATCGTAGCGCTGATTACGCCATTCAAAGCGGATGGCGAAGTAGACTTTGATAGTCTGCAAAAGCTAGTGGAATACCATATCGAATCTGGTTCCGATGGTATTGTGGCAGTAGGCACAACCGGAGAGTCAGCGACACTGACGATTGAAGAGCATGTAAAGGTTGTTAATAAGACGGTAGAGTTTGCCAATGGTCGTATCCCGGTGATAGCTGGTACGGGTGCAAATGCTACCCACGAAGCCGTGACGTTCAGTAAACTACTGGCGGATTCTGGTATCGCTGGTTTCCTAAGTGTAACGCCTTACTACAATAAGCCGACACAAGAAGGTTTGTACCTGCACTATAAAGCTATTTCAGAAGCGAGTGATGTGCCGCTCATTCTTTACAACGTACCAGGTCGCACGGCGGTAGATATGAAGCCTGAGACAGTGGCACGTTTGTCAAAGCTTGATAATATAGTTGCTCTAAAAGATGCGACAGGCGATTTGGACAGAGTTGCAATTCACCGTGAACTTTGTGGCGAAGATTTTATCTTACTAAGTGGTGATGATGCGACGGGCTTAGATTTTGTTAAGCTTGGTGGCAATGGGGTTATCTCGGTAACCAACAACATCGCGGCAAAAGATATGGCAGACATGTTCCATTTGGCAAGCGAAGGTAAGTACGAAGAAGCAGAAGCGATTAACGATCGTTTAATGACTCTGCATAAGAATCTATTCGTTGAAGCAAGCCCGATCCCAGTCAAATGGGCAGCAGAAAAGCTGGGTTTGATCGAGGATGGTAGCTTACGTCTTCCTCTAACCACGCTTTCTGAAAATCTGCAGCCTATCGTGGAACAGGCGTTAATCGACGCCCGTATTTATAAAGATTGAGCTACTAGGATTGACGTTCATACTGGGGGCCACTGAGCCCTCAGTGTTTTAGGAGTATAAATGAAGCTTTCAAGCCAGTTAGTGTTAAGTTCATTAGCTGTATTCGTATTGACTGCCTGTACAGGTGGTGCCACCCAACGTCGTCAGGCAAAGGACGATTTCGAGTATTTAAACACCCCAACGCTGGGTGAGTGGAATACGCCACAAGGCGTTCAGCCTCAGCTCTACCCAAACTACGAGATCCCTCAGGGTGCTTATGCTGGTGGCGTGGGTAAAGACGTTGATATTCGTCCACCACAGCAAGTGTTAGAACTTATTCCTGGCGCTCGCTTGGATCGCAGTCAAAATGGTGAAGTGACGTTGTGGTTGCTCCGTAAAGACGAATTGGACAAGGTTTGGCAAACTGTACAGGGTATGGTTGAGGCCAGAAAAATTCCGGTTGAGAGTCAGACCGATTCACGTATTGAAACGGGTTGGGTAACTTGGGATTCTCCAGATGAAGACATGGAGATTGGCAGCCGATACGAGATCTTGCGTACACAGCAAGGCGGTCGTTATGGATTTAAAGTCGGTCTTATTGACTGGCGTGAAGGTGGCCAAGTAAAAGAAGTCACTCCGACAAACCGTGAGCGTTACAATGTGTTCATGACTAACCTGGTAACCGCTCGTTACGATCAGCAAGTCCGTGAAGATGCTCAGCGTAAAGCTCAGGAGCTGGTAAAACAGATTCCTGTGACGATGGGTACAGACCGAAGTGGACTTCCAGTCATCATCGCTCGTGCTCAATATGACGTATTGTGGCCGCGTCTGCCTGTGATTCTGCCTAAGATGGGTTTCACGGTTGAAGATCGCACCCAATCCCAGGGTACAGTAGAAGCGAGATACGCATCACCGGATGATGAG
Source organism: Vibrio natriegens NBRC 15636 = ATCC 14048 = DSM 759 (assembly GCF_035621455.1). Lineage (NCBI taxonomy): Bacteria > Pseudomonadati > Pseudomonadota > Gammaproteobacteria > Vibrionales > Vibrionaceae > Vibrio > Vibrio natriegens. The sequence continues at coordinate 2,303,983 of NZ_CP141822.1, read as the reverse complement.
TTCTGGAATGATATTGGCGTTAAACCTGTTGACTTGAAGGCGGGTAAATACACCTTCCTATTTGGCGACTTGGGTAACCGTACGTCAATCAACATTACCGACTCTTCAGGTAAGCCTGTTGAAGAAGAATTCCTTAAATCACTAGCGCCAGTTCTGGCAGAAGTAGTGAAGCAGTAATTGTTCAGTGCATAAGTATTTGTACAGTGCATAGAGAAAAGGGACCGTTTGGTCCCTTTTTTAATGGCATTCATTAACGAGAACGGTCGTCTTTGTTCTCTTTATCCCCGTAGCGTTCCTGGTCGAGCTCATTCAGTTTATCCAAGTCGTTTTTACGGCTTTTATCCATTTGATTAAACTTCATTTTGGCTGTGTATTTCAGGGCGGCAATATTACCGATGATGACACTTAACACGACAATAATGATAACCCAAGGGTTAGTGAGCAGCTCTATCATGGTGCCTCCGGCGGTGGTGCAATGTTACGAATAAACGTAGACATGATCTTATCTAGATTATTTAGTATTGAATCTATTCCCGCAATCTTGTGCTGCTCGTTTTGCTTAATCAGTTCACTTCTTAGCAACTCAGACGTTAGCTGTGAGCAACATTGCTGACCGACAATTTTGTGGCTAATGTGCCATGGTTCAATAGCGACGCCACCAAGATCGTCTTTGTATGGGAAGAAAAAGCCAAACTCATTGAGGTGCGTTTTCAGCCATAGATAGAACTCATACTGGTGGCCTTCTAGATACTCCCACGGTTCCAGTTGCAGATCTGTACCTTCAGGTAACAAGTTACGAGCATAGACATCAAAATCGCATCCCCAGTGGTGACGGCTTCCACCTGGCAGAGCTGACCATCGCAAAATCGCCATTAGCTTCTCTTCGTCACTCAACGCAGACTTATTCAGTGGCTTTGAGTCTGAATCAAGAATTGGCAACCCACCAGAAAACTTTCCGTTCCAGATTGAGCGCTGACGTGAAAAATCTCGAAAGCCGCTGGCAATCTCCATTTTAAAACCAGCATCCGTTGCAGCCTCAATCATTCTGAGCAGGTCATGAGCCACTTCTGGATGAAGCAAAAAGGCTTTTTGCCCCACCATCGTTGATTGAAGGTGAGAATCGGTGGTTCCTGTAAGTTGCGATGGTGTCATGTTGTTCTCGTTAACTGGCTGTTAGCGGCCGATTACTTCGCCAATAAATGCTTAAGCGTATTTTGGTACATGTCCGTTAACTTTTCTAAGTCATCGACTTTCACGCACTCGTTCACTTTATGAATGGTTGCATTCACAGGACCAAGTTCCACGACTTGGCCACCCATTCGAGCAATAAAACGGCCATCCGAAGTTCCGCCAGTTGTCAGTAGCGCTGGTTTGGTGTGGTTTACTTCATTCACTGCTGCGACGACGGCATCCAGCAACGCGCCTGTGTCGGTTAAGAATGGGTCACCGTTGAACGTCCAGTTCAGCTCATAGTCCAGGGCATGCTTGTCTAGCGTTTCTGTCACTCTTTGAACAATAGTGTCGTTATTCAGCTCTGTGCTAAAACGCAGGTTGAATTGAACATTGAACTCGCCCGGAATGACGTTTGAAGCACCAGTACCTGCCGACACGTTCGGAATCTGGAAGCTGGTTGGCGGGAAGTAGTCGTTACCTTTATCCCATTCCGTTGTTGCTAACTCGTGAATGGCTAACAGAGAAGAGTGAACAGGGTTATTAGCCAGATGTGGGTAAGCCACGTGTCCCTGAGTACCTTTAACCGTCAGATCACCAGTGATTGAACCACGGCGACCATTTTTCACGACATCACCAACGATCTCGGTACTTGAAGGTTCACCCACGATACACATATCAATATTTTCACCACGTTCCATCAGCGCTTCTACCACGCGAACGGTACCGTTGATGAAAGGCCCTTCTTCATCTGAAGTAATCAAAAAGCCGATAGAGCCTTTATGATCAGGGTTCTCTGCAATAAAACGTTCCACAGCGACAACCATTGCCGCCAGAGAGCCTTTCATATCCGCCGCACCGCGACCGTGCAGGTAGCCATCGATTATTGTTGGCTCAAATGGATGCGTATCCCATTGCTCAAGCTTGCCCGCAGGTACTACGTCAGTGTGGCCAGCAAAGGCAAATAGCGGTGCTTCGGTACCACGGCGAGCCCAAAAGTTGGTTGTATCTTCAAACACCATGACTTCAATTTCAAAACCAAGCGCTTTTAGTCGCTCGATCATTAAGTCCTGGCAGCCCGCGTCTTCAGGCGTTACGGATTGTCTGCTGATTAGGTCTTTCGCAAGAGCCAGTACTGGACTGTCTGTCATCCTTGAGTGTTCCTTAATTTATGAGTTAAAAATCGTTGTGTATTGATCAGCTTTAAAACCAATATGGAGCTGATCATTCACTTTTAAAATTGGACGCTTAATCATCGCTGGGTTTTCCACTAGCAGCTTGATAGCATTTTCTTCATTCAGAGAATCTTTCTGTTCCTGAGTCAACTGGCGGAAAGTGGTACCACGTTTGTTGAGCACGTTTTCCCAGCCTAGAGCATCACAAAATTCTGTCACCAATGCTTCATCTACGCCTTGTTTGCGGTAGTCATGAAACTCATACGCGATATCTTCCGCTTCTAACCATTTCTTGGCTTTTTTAATTGTGTCGCAGTTTGGGATACCGAACATGGTAATCGTCATAATTGTTTCCTTTTATCTTTACTTTGTTTTTATGCACAGAGGCTGAGATTCTCTGGTGCTCAAGCAATTTTGGGCTGTGTACCGCATCCTACCAAGAAGCAATCAAACTGACAAAATGCGAAACAAAATAATTTATGACCTCGAAGCACGCCAAATTGCCGAGTTGGAAACGTTGATAACTTACAGAATGAGCGTAAATGGGAATTAACTTGTAGGAATTTGAGTAAAAAGACACCAAAAAAGGGTGGATAAGTCGAGTTATTGATCAAACGCAACATCTCTCTGTGCAAAAACGAAATAATGATTCAGCACAAGTTTAGGAGGTGTCAATGGAGTTGAGTCCTGTTTTTGCAAGGCGGTTATATTTGGCCTTGTTGGTCGAAAGCCTGGAAAGGCCAAATGTACCAAAATTAATCGAACAAACGGGTTGGCCTCGACGTACAATTCAAGATGTACTCAAGGCATTACCGGGTATCGGCATCGAGCTTATATTTGTTCAAGATGGTCGACGTCACAATGACGGCTATTACCAACTTTCGGATTGGGGACCTTTTGATAGTCAATGGGTTCTGGAGCGAGAGCGTGATATCGCTAGTAGCCTTGGATTTCGTGCATAAGCCAGCAATTGCTGGCTTTTTTTATCTGTCGAGGCAGGAGATAAATTTCCTGAATAGGCAACATGCATTACTTGCAGCGGTAGGCAACACCTAACAGGTTGAAAGACGTGACGAAATATTGAGGAGACACCATAAATACCGTATCGGCACCCATGACCATCGCGTTGTTTTTTAGGTCGTTAACCGCACCTTTTATCATGCCATCATTGCTGTAGAACAGGTAGCTATACCAATGCCCTTCATCGCCAGTTACTTCACCAAGGTACTCGCACTGAGCAGGGTCGAACTGGCCATCAATCCGCACTTCGACCTGTTGGCTTTTATCGTGAGGATTGAGAGGTGTCGATGAGCAGCCAAAGAGAGTAAAGATTGATATGGCGACAATGATTCGAAGCATATTATTTTCCCATGAAAATAGTGGCGGCGAAGCCAATCCAACTGAGAACAAGGAGCACCCATGGCAGCGCGGATGATTTAGCCGTTGAGGACTCTACCGCAGTTTGAGGCTCGTGTTGTGTTTGTTCTTCGGTCTCGCGTTGTTTTTCTCTTTGCTGTTTCTTTTTCGCTTTGTCTGCTTGGCGGCTTCGCTCTTTTTGTTGTTTTTTATACAACGCAATGCCTTTCTCGATACCCTGAGCAATGAGTTTGGTTTGTTCCTTTGTTTGCCCTGGTTTCTGAGTCGCTCTGGCAATGTTCATTGCTTCGTTCTGAGTTTCTTGGGAAGGAACGGGAGCTGCTGTATTTTTCTTTTTCATGTTTTTATTTACTCGGCGCTAGGAGCCTGCGTTTGAAATTACTTAAGCCTAGTCTACTCGCCAAGTTGGTTGAAATGAACCGTAGAGCGCAAGTTCTCTGAACAAGATTTCGCTTTTTGCGCGGGGTGTGAGGCTTTATTACCGGCGGGAGGTACTTGCGTTGCAGTTTCGCTGCGATCAGGTAAAGTGACCACAGTAAGTTATTAAAGAAGAAGATATTGTGCGCTACGCATTTGATCAATATGACGCTCATGGCTTTTTAAAAGCGCCTATTTTTGTTTGGTTAGGGTGGATGTTTCTTGCCCGATCTTGGGTGGTGTTTGCCATGGCAGGTGTGAGCCGGGAGAGTGGAAGTAAACTGCTGTCGATTGTTTATCCAGATTCGAGCACACTGTATTTGGGTTTGTTAGCCGGTGTTCCCAGCTTACTATTGATGTGGTTGATGGGTTTACGCCAGCCAGACCGAAAATGGGTGAACAAAGTGATGAGCTACGGGCGAGAGGTGACCTTGATCTTGTGTAGTATTCAGCTTGCTCAGACCATGTATCATGTCTACCTGGAACATGGTGTATTCAATTGGGCAAACGCTCTTACCATCACCTTAATTACCTGGTTTATGATCTACCTTTTGAACGGAAGGTGGGTAAAAGACTGTTTTAATGTGCCACAATTTGAGCATAATAAAGAACAGTCTTCAAAGAATTAAAAATCAACAACTTCCCGCACAGGGGCAAAGTATAGAGGAAACCTCAATGTTACAAGCTCAAACGGCAATTGTGCCAGAAGCAGGACCATTTGCACTGTACACTCAACTGAAAGTAAACCAAAACCGTGAAAACGTATTGGCGAAGCTAAAAGCCCTTCCAGAGCTGGTTGAAGAGCTAAATAACAGCCAACCAGGTGCTGACCTCACACTATCTATCGCATTCACAAAATCATTCTGGCAGCACTTAAATATCGATGCGCCTGAAGAGTTGATTGACTTCCCACAGTTAGGGGAAGGGGATGTTGTGGCGCCAGCAAGCGATGTTGATGTGCTCATTCACTGCCACTCAACTCGTCACGATTTACATTTTTATGTTCTGCGTAAATTCCTGGTCGACACGGCAGAAGATGTGACTGTCGTTGATGAAACGTATGGCTACCGTTACCTGGACGCTCGTGATATGACTGACTTTATCGATGGCACAGAGAACCCAGAAGGTGAAGCACGAGCTGAAGTTGCCTTGATTAAAGAAGGCCCATTTGCTGGTGGTAGCTACGTAATGGCTCAGCGTTTCGAACACAACCTTCCTGCATGGAATCGTTTGAACGTAAAAGCACAAGAGAAAGTGATTGGCCGTACTAAGCCAGATTCTGTTGAGTTGGATGATGTGCCGGCTGCGTCGCACGTTGGCCGTGTAGACATCAAAGAAGAAGGTAAAGGCCTGAAGATCGTTCGTCACAGTTTGCCATACGGCACCGTGACGGGGGCTCATGGCCTGTTGTTCATCTGCTACTGTCATACACTGCATAACATTAAAGTGATGCTTGAGAGCATGTACGGTGTGACGGATGGTAAAACCGACCAGCTTCTGCGCTTTACTAAAGCCGTCACTGGTGCGTACTTCTTTGCGCCATCTCAGGCTATGCTGGCGGAACTTGCGATTAAGTAATTCTAAGCCGGTAATTTTGAAGCTCTCCAACCGGAGAGCTTTTTATTTTCTGGATCTTTCCCGCATCCTATCTTTTTGCTCGTAATCCTATTTCTAAAAGCACTAAACCTTCCAAGAATCCGGCCGATAAATATCCAATACCTTCATCTTATTGGAGCACATATTTGTGGCTATCACCGTTAATACCAATATTTCAGCTCTGGTGGCACAGCGTCATTTAACTAACGCAACGGATATGTTGAACCAATCCATGGAGCGTTTGTCTTCAGGCAAGCGCATTAACAGCGCGAAGGATGATGCCGCAGGTTTGCAGATTTCTAATCGCTTACAAGCGCAAATGCGTGGTCTGGATGTCGCCGTTCGTAATGCAAACGATGGTATTTCAATCATGCAGACCGCTGAAGGCGCAATGAATGAAGTCACTAATATTATGCAGCGTATGCGAGATCTCTCCTTACAGTCGGCAAATGGTTCAAACAGCAATGCAGAACGTATGGCATTGCAAGAAGAAGTCAGCGCATTGAATGATGAACTGAATCGTATCGCGGAAACCACTTCGTTTGGTGGACGCAGATTGCTCAATGGCAGCTTCGGTAAATCAGCGTTTCAGATTGGCGCGGCTTCAGGAGAAGCGGTACAAGTTGAATTAAAGTCTATGCGTACTGATGGGCTAGATATGGGTGGATTCAGTTACATTTCGCGGGGTAGAGCAGGGTCTGATTGGAAAGTGAAGAATGACTCAAACGAGCTTACCATGTCCTTTGTTAACCGCTTGGGTGAAACAGAGCAAGTCCATATTAGCGCGCAAGCCGGTGACGACATTGAAACTTTAGCCACGTACATAAATGGTCAAACCGACAAAGTGTCAGCGTCAGTGAATGAAGATGGGCAATTACAGATCTTTATGGCTGGCAAAGAAACGTCTGGCACGATTTCATTTTCCGGCGATTTGGCGAACGAGTTGGGTTTGGAGCTAAAAGGTTATCAAGCAGTCGATAGCATTGATGTCACCAGCGTTGGTGGTGCGCAGCAAGCCGTGGCGGTTCTGGATACGGCAATGAAGTATGTGGATAGTCACCGTGCCGAGCTCGGTGCCTATCAAAACCGTTTTAATCATGCGATAAATAACTTAGATAACATTCATGAGAATGTGGCAGCTTCTAATAGTCGAATTTTAGACACCGACTATGCCAAAGAAACCACACAAATGGTCAAACAGCAGATTTTACAACAGGTCAGTACTTCTATTCTTGCTCAAGCGAAACAAGCGCCAAATCTGGTTTTGTCTTTACTGGGGTAATGTCATTCCCGTTTAAAATTTAGAAAAAAACTGCCTGTATCGACAGGTGAAAAAGAAGCTTTAGTGAAAATTTAACGTTTTTTGTCTTTTTTACCTATTTCGTCACGATCCCCCCTAAATATGAACTTTTTCTAAAAAAATCGAACATTTTTCCTAAAGAAATCAGATTGTGCGTCGTTAATAAAAGTAACTTTGAGAGAACTACTTGGTTTTCCGAGACGTCGGAAACCGCTACACCGGAAAATCAATTGGAGAAATCACCATGGCAGTGACTGTAAACACAAACGTATCAGCGATGACCGCTCAGCGTTACCTTAACAATGCAAACTCAGCTCAACAAACGTCGATGGAGCGTCTGTCTACAGGCTTTAAAATCAACAGTGCAAAAGATGATGCAGCTGGCCTTCAAATCTCGAACCGTTTGAATGTGCAAAGCCGTGGTCTGGATGTGGCTGTTCGCAACGCGAATGACGGTATCTCTGTTGCACAAACTGCTGAAGGTGCAATGAACGAGACAACCAACATACTGCAACGTATGCGTGACCTGTCACTTCAATCTGCAAACGGTTCTAACTCAAAAGCAGAACGTGTTGCAATTCAGGAAGAAGTAACGGCACTGAACGACGAGCTTAACCGTATCGCGGAAACCACTTCATTTGGTGGTAACAAACTTCTTAACGGCACATACGGCACCAAATCGTTCCAAATCGGCGCAGACAATGGCGAAGCAGTCATGCTTGAGCTGAAAGATATGCGTTCTGACAACCAAATGATGGGCGGTCTTAGCTACCAAGCTGAAAATGGCAAAGGTAAAGACTGGAATGTTTCTGCGGATAAATCAGACCTGAAAATCAGTCTGACAGACAGCTTTGGTCAAGAGCAAGAAATCTCGGTTAATGCGAAAGCAGGCGACGATATTGAAGAGCTGGCAACGTACATCAACGGTCAGACTGACTTGGTAAAAGCTTCAGTGAATGAAGATGGCCAATTGCAAGTCTTTGCGGGTAACAACAAAGTGGAAGGCGAACTGTCATTCTCTGGTGGTCTATCTGGCGAATTAGGTCTGGATAAAGGCAACAGCGTCACGGTTGATTCTATTGATGTTACCTCTGTGGGCGGCGCACAAGAATCAGTAGCAATTATTGATGCTGCTCTGAAGTACGTAGACAGCCACCGCGCGGAACTAGGTGCATTCCAAAACCGTTTCAACCATGCAATCAACAACTTGGATAACATTAACGAGAACGTGAGTGCATCGAAGAGCCGTATTAAAGATACCGACTTCGCAAAAGAAACGACAGAAATGACCAAGTCACAAATTCTATCGCAGGCGTCAAGCTCAATCCTTGCGCAAGCGAAACAAGCGCCGAACTCAGCGCTAAGTCTGCTAGGTTAAGGGTTATACCCAGATTAACCCCAGACGAGAACCTCATTGGCTCGTGGTGAGAGATGAGCGAGTAAACCCAGCTTCGGCTGGGTTTTTTTATCTGCAGAAAGCACGCTGACGAGTTAATTTGGTCACAGTTGATACCGGTCACACTTCTCTAAGTAGAGGATACTAATCGCAAAAAAATGGGAAATTCTCCTAAAGGATATGTATTGATCGCCGTTAAAGGGATTGAGAGAAATGAGATGTACCCAAGTGAGGTGAGAGACACGAAGGTACATTCACAAAAGCCTTAAGGAGAACAACTATGGCGATTAACGTTAATACTAACGTTTCTGCGATGACCGCACAGCGTTACCTGAATCAGGCCGCTGAAGGTCAACAAAAATCAATGGAGCGTTTGTCTTCGGGCTATAAAATTAATAGCGCGAAAGACGATGCTGCAGGTCTACAGATTTCAAACCGCTTGAACGCGCAAAGCCGTGGCTTGGACATGGCAGTGAAAAACGCCAACGACGGTATTTCTGTTGCACAGGTTGCTGAAGGTGCAATGAATGAATCTACCAATATCCTACAGCGTATGCGTGACCTTTCGCTTCAGTCTGCGAACGGTTCTAACTCAAAAGCAGAACGTGTCGCGATTCAGGAAGAAGTAACAGCCTTAAACGATGAGCTAAACCGTATTGCGGAAACGACATCTTTTGGTGGTAACAAGCTGCTTAATGGTACTTACGGTACACAGTCTTTCCAAATCGGTGCTGATTCAGGTGAAGCAGTAATGCTTTCTTTGGATAGCCTGCGTTCTGATACTTCTGCTATGGGCGGTAAGAGCTACGCTGCAGAAGAAGGTAAAGATGCATCTTGGGCTGTTGGTGAAAAAACTAAGCTTGAAATGAGCTACACCAATACACAAGGTGAAGAACAAAAGCTGACTATCAACGCGAAGCAAGGCGATGATCTTGAGCAGTTAGCGACTTACATCAACGGTCAGAGCGATGACGTGAAAGCGTCAGTAGGTGAAGACGGTAAGTTGCAAGTATTTGCTTCTTCTCAGAAAGTAACTGGTGAAGTTGAATTCTCAGGCAACCTAGCTGGCGAAATTGGTTTCGGTGATGCTAAAGACGTCACGGTTAAAGACATCGACGTTACATCGGTAGCTGGCTCTCAAGAAGCTGTGGCAGTTATCGACGGTGCACTTAAGTCAGTAGATAGCCAGCGTGCGTCTCTTGGTGCTTTCCAAAACCGATTCAACCACGCGATCAATAACTTAGATAACATTAATGAAAACGTTAATGCGTCTAAGAGCCGTATTCAAGATACTGACTACGCGAAGGAAACAACGGCAATGACTAAGTCGCAAATCCTTCAGCAAGCGAGTACTTCGATCCTGGCACAAGCGAAGCAGTCACCATCTGCAGCGCTAAGCTTGTTGGGCTAATTAGGCTGGATTAGTCAAGCGATAGACCCTATCGTTAGCTCATAAGTTGGAAGGGAGATTGTAATGGAAATAGCCTCCTACACATCGAACATCCAGTCTTACGGTGCAGAGGATGGCACCAAAGTTGCTAGTAAAAATGGCTATGGCATAGGCGTGCCGGACCCAGCAAGTTCAGTCGGTGATATTTCTCTGTCAAAAGTGAAAGACACCGAGCGTGATTTCTCTGTTCAAGCTGCAATCAAAATGGCGGAAAGCCGTCAGGAGCTGAACAGAGAAGAACGTGAAAAAATGGTCGCACAAATGAATGAATTTGTGACATCCATAAATAAGGGAGTGGCGTTTCGCGTGGATGAAGAATCTGGCCGAGACGTTGTGACGATTTACGAAGCCAAAACGGGCGACGTGATTCGTCAAATTCCTGATGAAGACATGCTGGTCGTTTTACGTCGCCTAGCTGAGCACACAGCTAACAGCGGTTTGTTAGTTGAAAAAGTTTAATACCAATCGTAGTAAATAACTGGTCATTCTAGCTTGTTAAAATACTCGGTAACGACGTTAAAATTTTTGATTGTAGAATAACTACTTATCGAAAAATTTTGCCTTGTTCTCAAGCATTTTTCCTACGCTATTTCTGATCACTTACTTACTGTGATTGGTATAAGCCGTTTTTAGAGGTGATTTAATGAGTTTAGGCCCGTTGGGGATGTCTGGTGGCATGGATATTAATGCCATGGTCAGCAAAATTGTCGATGCCGAGCGTGTACCAAAGCAGCAGAGCATTAACAATGAACGCACGACGATAGATGCCAGCATCAGTGCTTATGGGCGACTCAGAGAATCGTTGGATACGATGAAAAACCTCATGGTGAACTTCCGTCAGGAAAAAGCTTTTGCTGCCCGGACGGTTGATACCACGGACGATAAAATCGTATCTGCCACTGCAACTACCGATGCTATAGCTGGTAAGTATGCTATCGATGTGTTGCAGCTTGCACAAAGCCATAAAGTTGCGTCTGATGTGTTACCAGAAGACGCAAAGCTTGGTCCGGGTAAGCTGCATATTTCGCTTGGTGACGACAGCTTTAACATCAATGTCCGTTCAAGATCTAAGCTCGTAGATGTGCTACGTAGCATCAACGGTGCGAAAGACAACATCGGCGTTCGTGCTTCACTTATCAACGATGCCGAAGGCCCCCGCCTTATCCTTGCCTCAAACCAATCTGGTAAGGATCACCAAATTAACGTCACAGTGGACGCCGAACAAGGCAATCCACTTAAAAAATTCGCATATCAAACACTTGAAGAGCGAGTACGAGCTTTGGAAGAAGCACGTGCTGCCGCTGAAGAGGTGTTAGGTCCTTTGCAAGCTCCACCATCAGCCGAACCTGTTTTACTGGATGAAAGCGGCAACCCTCTACCTCCCGAAATGCAATCCTCGCAAGAGGAACTAGCAACTCAACAGGGGAGTGCAGTTGGTGAGCCTGTTTCTGCTGCCGGCGCAGATGCTGCCAAAGCGGGACAAGATGCACTCAATAAAGCGCAAGAACGCGCAAGTTGGCGTCCAGAGGATCGCATTCCTGGCTGGACGGAAACGGCCTCAGGCACCTTACTGGATTCATACCAAGAGCCCGAGCTGGAGCTGGACGAAAAGGCGATTGAAAAAGCGCCTGATGTTCCGGGTTGGAGCAATGCTGCATCTGGTACGCTGACCGACTCTTATGTCACCACCAAAGAAGCAAAGCAGCGGCTTGATCAAGAAAAAGCAGAAATTGAGCAGAGCATTGCTGATGAAAAACAGGAGCTTGATGCGAAAGTAAAACGTGGTGAATTGACGCAAGAGCAAGCGAAGCAAATCCATCGCGCTCAGCTTTCACCTGAAGAGCGCGAGCGACTCGAAAAAATAGACGCTGCCGAAGCCAAAATTGCTCAGGCCGAATCTATGTTCGAAGGTTATAGCGGCATGACCGAAGTTCAGGCCGGCCAAGACTCGGTCGTGTTACTCGATGGCGTTGCGAAACTCTCGAGTCACAACAACGTGATTGAAGATGCGATAGAAGGCGTAGACCTCACATTGAAAGGGAAGTCTGAACCTAATCAAGCACCGGCGGAAATAGGCGTTGAATATGATCGTCAGGGCGTTCGCAGCGATATAGAAAACTTTGTTGCGGCTTATAATTCGTTTTATCAAACCTCTCGGGCGCTCTCGAGCGTTGATCCTCTTACCGGACAAAAAGGCCCTTTATCAGGCGACAGCACCGTACGAAGTGCTGATGCCAGACTTAAATCGGTCTTTTCCGCACAAATTGACAAAGCGCCAGAAAACCTCAAATCCCTCACTGAGTTTGGTATCACCACGACTCGTCAGGGAACGCTCGAAATTAACTACGACATGCTCGATCGTCAGTTAAATAACAACTTCAATGAACTGGAAAGTTTCTTTGGTGGTAACACTGGTTTCGCAAAGCGCATTGAAGATGCCATTCATGGCATTACCGGGGTTACTGGCAGCATTCGTACCCGCGAGAAAAGTCTTACAGAACAGAATTACCGTTTAAATGATGATCAAACGGCCCTCGATCGCCGCATGGCGAGCTTAGAAGAGCGTACCCATGCAAAATTCTCTGCCATGCAAGATGCAACAGGCAAAATGCAAGGCCAGCTAGGCGCATTAATGAGTGCACTGGGTTAATCAATGCAAAGCGAACTTATTGAAATTAACGATTTGGATCAACGCATTAGCCAAGAGCTGCAAAAAGTCGATATTAATACTGAAGAAATTCTTCGTTTGGTCGATATCAGAGAAAGCTTATTGCAAAACTTGCTGTCAGTGGTTCAGAAAAAACCATTGGTTAAGCAAGACGTCGAGTGGCAAGACTTGCTTGCTCGTACCCAAAGTATTGTTGAACTGATGCAATCAGAGACGTCAAAAGTTGGAAAAGAGTTGCATAAATTGCGCTATGGCCAACGTTCGCTTCAGCAGTACAAAAAGTTTATTTAGAAAGAGGATTACTATGCGCGGATCTTTGCAAGCATACAAAAAGGTATCAGTCGACAGCCAGCTAAGCGCGGCTTCTCCGCACAAAGTCATTCAAATGCTAATGGCGGGAGCAATTGAGCGTCTTATTCAAGGTAAAGCAGCGATGCAAGCTGGCAACATACCAGTAAAAGGTGAGCGTTTGGGTAAGGCATTGGACATTATCATCGCGCTGAGAAGTTGTTTGTCAATGGATGATGGTGGCGAGATTGCCTCAAACTTAGATTCACTTTATGAATTCATGATTACGCAGATTTCTGCGGCAAATCACCAAAATGATCCGCAACTTATTGATGACGTTATCGATATTATTCGAGAGATAAAATCAGCGTGGGATCAAATTCCGGCAGAGTTCCACAACCTAACGGCCGAAGAGGTCGGTATTTAATAAATAAAACAAATCTTTATATTGACTTGAATATATATTGAGTGCCTAAGCAACAAGTTGTGCAGCAAGGTCACAATCACGCTTAGAGCTCTCGATTGGTTGGTTGCCTTATTTTTATATTCAAATAAAATAAGCGCCATTAGTAGCCCTAATGGCTTTTTTTGTTGCTGATTTCCCCTTTGTCTCTCGTGCATTGAGTGTGGCGTTCCCGCCTTTCTGAACACTCATTTGAGCTAATCAAGGTTTGGCCGCAACACATCCAAAAATAAAGGCAATCATTCTTAGTTATGCAAGGTTTGGCAAAACTGCTTGTAATTGATGACGATGCTTCAAGTCGTTTAAATTTAAGCAATATATTGGAATTTGTTGGAGAAAGTTGCGAAGCGGTCAGTTCTGATCAGCTAGGTGATGTTGATTGGTCTGAACTCTGGTCTGGTTGCATTATCGGCAATATTTCTTCAGCTTCAGCAGCGACAACAGTCATGGCGCATCTTAGCGATGCTTACCACATTCCATTGCTCGTAATGGAGCGCTTATCGCTACCTGTTGATGACTTGCCAAGTTACGTTGGTGAGTTGGAACTGCCTTTAAACTACCCTCAACTTAGTAACGCCTTGCGTCATTGCAAAGACTTCCTGGGTCGAAAAGGTGTGAACGTGATCGCAAGTGAGCGCAAAAATACACTTTTCCGCAGTTTAGTGGGTCAGAGTCGTGGCATTCAGGAAGTTCGTCACCTTATTGAGCAAGTCGCCAAAACCGAAGCTAACGTTTTAATCCTTGGTGAGTCGGGCACGGGTAAAGAAGTGGTTGCGCGTAATATCCACTACCATTCCACGTACTCTAGTGGACCATTTGTGCCAATTAACTGTGGTGCGATTCCTCCTGAGCTTTTAGAGAGTGAGCTGTTTGGTCATGAAAAAGGTGCTTTTACCGGGGCGTTAACCTCGCGTAAAGGTCGTTTTGAATTGGCTGATGGCGGAACCTTATTCCTCGATGAAATTGGTGATATGCCAATGCCAATGCAGGTGAAGCTACTTCGTGTGCTTCAAGAGCGTTGCTTTGAGCGAGTGGGTGGTAACAATACGATTAAAGTGAACGTTCGCATTGTAGCTGCGACGCATCGCAACCTCGAGAGCATGATCGAAGAAGATACCTTCCGAGAAGACTTGTTCTATCGCCTCAACGTATTTCCAATTGAAATGCCTGCGCTGAAAGAACGTAAGCGTGATATCCCTCTGTTGTTGCAAGAATTGATGGCTCGTCTGGAAGCCGAAGGTGGACAACCTATCTGCTTTACTTCGCGCGCGATTAACTCTTTGATGGAACACGACTGGCCGGGGAACGTGCGTGAGCTGGCAAACCTGATCGAGCGCATGGTGATTCTTTACCCGAACAGCCTGATCGATGTGAATCACTTGCCGACGAAATACCGTTACAGTGATATCCCGGAATTCCAGCCTGAAGGGAATCCGTTTGTCTCAGTCGAAGAGCAAGAGCGTGATGTCTTTCAGGACATCTTCTCCGGAGATTTCAGTTTTGATGAACTCAATGAGTTAGAGAGCAACGCAAATGCACCGCAGGAACTTCCTCCTGAAGGCGTAAACCTAAAAGAGCTATTGGCAGATCTGGAAATCAACATGATCAGCCAAGCACTTGAAGCCCAAGGTGGTGTTGTCGCACGAGCAGCCGATATGCTGGGAATGCGCCGCACGACTTTGGTTGAGAAAATGCGTAAGTACAACTTGCAACGCTAACTCTGCACGCCCAATGAGTGGTTTTCTCCAAGACAAAACCGCTCAAATTCTTATGTTAATTTGGTGTCAACTTATTGTCGATAGTATAAGTTGCTGATAAATAGATTAAAATAGCTTGGTATGCTTATTGCTTACTAAGCTGTTTTACTATTTAGTGGCGATATTTCGACAGGCAGTTAATGGAAGATAACACCAACCAATCCCATTTAGACTCAGTAGAAAACCAGGTCGAACGTTATAAACAGGTTCTGGATGTGATGCCTGCGGGAGTCATCCTGCTCGATACGTTCGGTGTTGTGCGCGAAGCGAACCCTGAAGCACACCGCATTCTTGAAATACCCTTGGTCAACGAAAAGTGGTTTAACGTCATTCAGGCAGCATTTGACCCGCGTGAAGATGACGGCCATGAGGTCTCTCTGCGCAATGGCCGCAAAGTGCGTTTGGCGATTTCTGCTTCTGAAACGGGTCAGCTCATCCTTATTACTGACTTGACCGAAACGCGCTTACTTCAATCCCGAGTGAGTGACTTGCAGCGCTTATCGTCTTTAGGACGTATGGTGGCTTCTCTTGCTCATCAAGTCAGAACGCCTTTATCCAGCGCAATGCTGTATGCGTCAAACTTGGCTGCGCCGAATCTTCCTGCGAATACGAGAGATCGATTTCAAAGTAAATTGATGGATCGACTGCACGATTTGGAAAAGCAGGTTAACGATATGCTGCTCTTTGCCAAAGGTGGCGATAATAAAGTCATTAAGCCATTTACGATTGCTCAGTTGGTTTCGGAATATCAACCAATGGTTGAAGCTGCCTTAAAAAACAACAACATTGACTACTTTCTAGAAGTAGAGGAAGAGCAAACTGACCTGCTTGGAAATGCTAATGCGATTGCATCTGCCTTGAGTAACTTAGTCATGAATGCGATTCAGATGTCAGGTAAAGAGTCGCAAATTGATATTTTCTTCCGCCCGGTCAACGGTGAGCTGCGCATTTCTGTGCAGGATAACGGACCGGGAGTACCTAAAGAGCTACAAAGCAAAATCCTAGAGCCATTTTTTACCACCCGTTCTCAAGGAACAGGGTTAGGTCTTGCGGTAGTTCAAATGGTTTGCCGTGCCCATGACGGTCGATTAGAGCTTATTTCTGAGCAGGGTGATGGAGCCTGCTTCACCATGTGCATTCCGCTAGAGCGAGTGCAAGCAGAAGTGCAATAGTCGCTTCTGCCAATTAGGAGAATCAAAATGGCGCAAAGCAAAGTGCTGATCGTAGAAGATGACGAAGGTCTTCGTGAGGCCCTGGTAGATACTCTGGCTCTGGCAGGCTATGAGTGGTTAGAAGCGGGCTGTGCAGAAGAAGCTCTGGTTAAGCTGAAATCAAACACAGTAGACATTGTCGTCTCTGATGTGCAAATGGCTGGCATGGGCGGTTTGGCCTTGCTAAAAAACATCAAACAGAACTGGCCTAATCTTCCCGTTCTGCTGATGACGGCGTACGCGAATATTGAAGATGCGGTCTCAGCGATGAAAGACGGTGCGATAGACTACATGGCGAAGCCATTCGCACCTGAAGTGTTACTTAATATGGTCAGTCGTTACGCACCTATCAAAAGTGACGATAGTGGCGATGCGGTGGTCGCGGACGAAAAAAGCCTGCGACTGTTAGCGCTGGCAGAACGAGTGGCGCGTACTGACGCCAACGTTATGATCCTGGGTCCAAGCGGCTCAGGTAAAGAAGTCATGTCGCGTTACATCCATAATGCTTCTAGCCGCAAAGATGGTCCTTTTGTCGCGATAAACTGTGCTGCCATTCCAGATAACATGCTTGAAGCTACGCTATTTGGCTACGAAAAAGGTGCTTTTACCGGTGCTGTTCAAGCGTGTCCGGGCAAATTCGAACAAGCGCAAGGCGGGACGATTTTGCTGGATGAGATCAGCGAAATGGACCTCAACCTTCAGGCCAAGCTGCTGCGTGTACTACAAGAACGCGAAGTCGAACGTTTAGGCAGTCGCAAGAGCATTAAACTGGATGTTCGAGTCTTGGCAACCAGTAACCGCGATCTAAAACAATATGTGTCGGAAGGTAACTTCCGTGAAGATTTATATTACCGCCTTAACGTTTTCCCAATTGCATGGCCAGCGCTGTGTGAGCGTAAAGGCGATATAGAGCCACTAGCCAAACATCTGGCGGAGCGCCATTGCGGCAAGATGGGTATGCCTGTACCTAAGATTTCGGCCTCTGCGGTAGATAAACTGCTCAACTATCCTTGGCCGGGTAACGTGCGTGAACTCGATAACGTCGTTCAACGTGCTCTGATTCTGAGTGAAAATGGCGACATTGATGGCGAACATATTTTGCTCGAAGGTGTCGACTGGCAAGACGCGAACAGCCTGCAACGTGTGGTGCAAAATGCACAAACTTTGGTACCAGACGTCAAGCCCGTTGCTCAGGCAGAAAGCGTGAGTCGTATTGTGTCTGGTGGTGAAGGGTTAGGCAGCGAGCTACGCGACCAAGAGTATGCCATCATCCTTGATACCCTGGTTGAGTGTAACGGTCGTCGAAAAGACATGGCGGATAAACTTGGTATTAGTCCACGTACACTGCGCTATAAATTGGCTAAGATGCGTGATGCGGGTATCGACATTCCCAATTAGTTCTGCTGAGTTTAGCGGAGCCTTTTGCGTATAGAGTCACAATGCTTGGGCAAAACCAAACAAATCATTACCGCCTTATGGCACGTTAATTGCTTCGATAATGAACAATTTTATTAATAGTCAAAGATTTGGCTCCGGGGTGGTAATGAAAATTGATGGTATTCAAGCAGATATGCGCGCCATGATGGTAGAGGCAACGAACACGGCGCCTGTGGCAACAGGTGCCAAAGTTGGTGCCGATTTTGGTGATCTCCTCACATCCGCTATCAATAACGTAAATTCACTTCAAAAAGCCTCGGGTGATCTTCAAACCCGCTTTGACCGTGGCGACGCCGATGTTTCTCTTTCAGATGTGATGATTGCCAGAAACAAATCCAGTGTGGCGTTTGATGCCACAGTCCAAATCCGCAATAAGCTCGTCGAGGCCTATAAAGACCTCATGAATATGCCAGTGTAATTTAGGTAATCAGTGTGGCAGACAAGTCTACAGATTTAACCGTCACTGATGGCGGTGCAGATGGTGCGCTTATCGCGAACTCTGAACTGGATGTGGAAAGTCAAAATCCAGATTTGGAAGAGCGCAGCGCGTCAAAACTAGATATGGCCGTAGGCGATCTTGACTTACTTCGTCAGGTCGTGCTGGTGTTGTCCATTTCCATCTGTGTTGCGTTGATCGTGATGCTATTTTTCTGGGTGAAAGAGCCAGAAATGCGTCCGCTTGGCGCATATCAGACCGAAGAACTGATCCCGGTTCTGGACTATCTTGATCAGCAAAAAATTGACTACAAACTGGATGGTAATACCGTCTCGGTTGAAGCGAGTGATTACAACTCGATCAAACTTGGTATGGTGCGAGCGGGGGTCAATCAGGCTACAGAAGCTGGCGATGACATTTTGCTGCAAGACATGGGTTTTGGGGTTTCTCAGCGCCTGGAGCAAGAGCGTCTGAAACTCAGTCGTGAGCGACAACTTGCTCAAGCGATTGAAGAAATGAAGCAGGTTCGCAAAGCTCGGGTGTTACTGGCATTGCCTAAACACAGTGTTTTTGTTCGCCACAACCAAGATGCTTCTGCCTCCGTTTTTCTGACTTTATCGACTGGGGCTAACCTCAAGCAGCAGGAAGTCAATTCTATCGTCGACATGGTCGCCAGCGCGGTTCCGGGAATGAAAACCTCCCGTATCACCGTGACCGATCAGCACGGTCGTTTATTGAGTTCAGGATCTGAAGATCCGGCGTCGGCAGCTCGTCGAAAAGAGCAAGAGTTGGAGCGAAATCAAGAACAAGCGCTACGTGAAAAAATTGATTCCGTGTTACTGCCAATTTTGGGTATCGGCAATTACACCGCGCAGGTTGATATCAAAATGGACTTCAGTGCGGTAGAACAAACCCGAAAACGCTTTGATCCAAATACGCCAGCGACACGCAGTGAATATGCACTGGAAGATTACAACAACAGCAACACGGTAGCTGGGATTCCTGGTGCTCTGAGTAACCAACCGCCAGCCGATGCGTCGATTCCACAAGATATTGCTCAAATGAAAGATGGGTCGTTATCCGGGCAAGGTTCCGTGCGTAAAGAATCGACACGTAACTTTGAGTTGGACACCACCATCAGTCATGAGCGTAAACAGACTGGTACCGTTGCGCGTCAAACGGTTTCTGTGGCAATCAAAGACCGCCGGGAAGTTAATCCAGACACCGGTGAAGTCACTTACACGCCGATGTCTGAACCCGAAATTAATGCGATTCGTCAGGTGTTAATTGGCACCGTCGGTTTTGATCAGTCGCGTGGTGATTTACTCAATGTATTGAGTGTCAAGTTTGCCGAGCCAGAAGCGGAGCTGCTTGTCGACCAACCAATTTGGGAACATCCAAACTTTAACGATTGGGTTCGCTGGTTTGCCAGCGCCTTGGTCATCATCGTGGTGGTGTTGGTTCTGGTTCGCCCTGCTATGAAGAAACTGCTTAACCCTACCAGCGACAACGAAAATGAAATGTACGGTCCGGATGGCATGCCTATTGGTGCGGACGGTGAAACCAGCCTGATTGGCAGTGACATTGAGAGTAGCGAGCTGTTTGAGTTTGGTTCAAGTATCGACTTGCCGAATTTACACAAAGATGAAGACGTACTGAAAGCGGTTCGTGCACTGGTGGCAAACGAACCAGAACTGGCAGCTCAGGTTGTGAAAAACTGGATGAATGAAAATGGCTAACGATATCGTACCTCAAGGTGAAAATGGCGCAGGCATGCCAGTGGAGTTTGATGCATCAACCATCAGCGGTGAAGATAAAGCCGCCATTTTGTTGTTGAGCCTCAATGAGCAGGATGCGGCGGGCATCATTCGCCACCTGGAACCAAAACAGGTACAGCGTGTTGGTGGTGCGATGGCTCGAGCAAAAGATCTGAGCCAGGAAAAAGTGTCTTCTGTACACCGTGCTTTTTTGGAAGATATCCAGAAATACACCAATATCGGTATGGGCAGTGAAGACTTCATGCGTAATGCGCTGGTAGCCGCTCTGGGTGAAGACAAGGCGAATAATCTGGTTGATCAGATTCTGCTTGGAACGGGTTCAAAAGGTCTGGATTCATTGAAATGGATGGATCCGCGTCAAGTCGCAAGCATCATTGTCAACGAACACCCTCAAATCCAAACTATTGTTCTGTCGTATTTAGAAGCGGATCAGTCGGCAGAAATTCTGTCACAGTTCCCGGAACGTGTGCGTCTGGATTTGATGATGCGTATTGCCAACCTAGAAGAAGTTCAGCCATCGGCGTTGGCGGAGCTGAACGAAATCATGGAGAAGCAGTTTGCTGGTCAGGCTGGCGCGCAGGCTGCCAAGATTGGTGGTCTGAAGGCAGCCGCCGAAATCATGAACTACCTCGACAACAATGTCGAAGGCATCTTGATGGATCAAATCCGAGATCAGGACGAAGACATGGCGACGCAAATTCAGGATCTGATGTTCGTGTTCGAGAATCTGGCGGAAGTCGACGATCAGGGTATTCAGAAATTGCTGCGTGACGTTCCACAAGATGTACTTCAGCGAGCACTGAAAGGTGCCGACGATTCTCTGCGTGAGAAAGTATTTAAGAACATGTCAAAACGTGCGGCTGAGATGATGCGTGACGACATTGAAGCGATGCCGCCAGTGCGTGTTGCTGATGTGGAATCAGCGCAGAAAGAAATTCTTGCGATTGCACGTCGTATGGCGGATGCGGGCGAGCTCATGCTCTCTGGTGGCGCAGACGAATTCTTGTAATCTCTATTGCCCTGCTATTTTGCTACTGCAGGGCAACTTCAACACAAATCAAATATGCATAGGTAACCCATGGTTGGCGATAGAAAACGTGGATTTATTCGTCCTGATGAAGATGATGCGATGATCGAACCGCAACGCTGGGGGCTGCCTGACTACGGCGAGCCAAAAGCCAAGCAAGCCAGACAAACGGCGTTGAATTACGATCCAGGCTGGACTCCAAACTTTGATGAGCCAGAAGAAGAGCAAGTTCTTGAACTGACCGAAGAGCAGATTGAGCTGATCAAGCAAGGTGCTTATCAGGAAGGATTGCACCAAGGTCAGGAGGCGGGCTTTAAACAAGGTTACGATAAAGGCAAAGAAGAAGGTTTGCAGGCGGGTCATGCTGAAGGTTTAGAACTCGGTAAAGCAGAAGGTGTGAGTGCCGGACAAGAGTTTATTCAGCAGCAGGTGGAAGTATTCATGAATCTGGCCAATCAGTTCGCGCAACCTCTGGAGCTGATGAATGCTCAGGTTGAAAAACAGCTGGTGGACATGGTGCTTTGCCTCGTTAAAGAAGTGGTTCACATCGAGGTTCAGACCAATCCTCAAATTATTCTCGATACGGTCAAGCAGTCGGTTGAAGCACTGCCTATCTCCGGTCATCCCATTACGTTACACCTGAATCCGGAAGACGTGTCCATCATTCGCTCTGCATACGGTGAGCAGGAATTAGATTGTCGTAACTGGACGCTGGTCGCTGAGCCTTCACTCAATCGTGGTGATGTGCAGATCGCAGCCGGTGAATCGAGCATTAATTATCGTATGGAAGAGCGGATTAAAAATGTACTGCAGAGCTTTTGTGGCGCAAACCGTCACCAAGAGGGTGAGTAACCCATGTTAGCGCTGGCGGACCGTCTAAAAAACTACAAAGTCGAAGGGTTGACCACAAGACCGGTGGCATCTGGCAAGCTTGTTCGTGTGGTCGGTTTGACCTTAGAAGCGACAGGATGCCGGGCTCCGATCGGCAGCTTATGTCTGGTCGAGACCATGTCTGGGCACATGGAAGCTGAAGTGGTGGGCTTTTCTGGCGACAACCTGTTCTTGATGCCGAGTGAACAAATCACCGGTATTTTGCCTGGCGCAAAAGTAACGCCATTGACCAGTGACGCAGGCTTACCGGTAGGAATGGAGCTACTTGGGCGTGTTATTGACGGTGTGGGTAATCCACTTGATGGACTCGGCCCTATCTATACCGATCACCGTGCTTCATTTAATGCGGAGCCCATCAATCCACTGGCACGAAAACCGATTTCAGAACCTCTCGATGTGGGGTTAAAAGCGATTAACGGATTGCTGACGGTTGGTAAAGGTCAACGCATTGGTCTGTTCGCTGGTTCTGGTGTGGGTAAATCGGTCACGCTGGGTATGATGACCAGAGGCACTACGGCGCAAGTTGTGGTTGTAGGGCTGATTGGTGAACGTGGACGAGAAGTTAAAGAGTTCATCGAAGAGATCTTGGGTGAAGAAGGGCGTCGTCGATCTGTTGTGGTCGCAGCGCCTGCCGATGCTTCTCCACTGATGCGTTTAAAAGGCTGTCAAACCGCGCTGACTATTGCAGAGTACTTCCGCGATCAAGGGTTGGACGTGCTGTTGCTTATGGACTCTTTGACCCGTTTTGCTCAGGCGCAGCGTGAAATCGCCTTATCTGTTGGCGAGCCGCCTGCAACCAAAGGTTATCCGCCATCGGTGTTTGCCAAATTGCCGGCATTGGTCGAGCGGGCGGGTAACGGCGGCGCAGATCAGGGCTCAATCACTGCATTTTTTACCGTTCTAACCGAAGGTGACGACCTGCAAGACCCGATTGCCGATGCATCTCGTGCGATTCTTGACGGTCACATTGTGCTGTCTCGTGAAATGGCGGATGCGGGACACTACCCGGCGATTGATGTCGAGAAATCCGTCAGCCGTGTGATGCCGCAAATCACAACCGAAGAGCACGTACTGATGTCGAAAGCCGTTCGTCAGGTGCTGTCGATTTGCCGCAAAAATCAGGACTTGGTTTCGATTGGTGCTTACAAACCGGGTACCGACCCTGCTATCGACAGTGCATTTACGCTTAAGCCTAAGTTAGACGAATACTTGCAGCAGCGTATGAAAGAATCCGTTCCATACGACATGTGCGTGAATATGCTGAGAAGTATTTTAGGTGGGTAATTGCTATGAATAACGCCATGGAGTTTTTGTTTGATCAAGCAAAAGAGCGGGAAGAGCAAGCCGTATTAGCTTTGAATAAAGCGCGTGCTGAGTTAGAGGATTACTACCGTCAAGTTGAACAAATTGAAAAGTATCGACTCGATTACTGCCAGCAGTTGGTGGACCGGGGACAGGCTGGATTAACGGCAAGTCAATATGGACATTTGAATCGATTTCTTACGCAGCTGGATGAAACCTTGTCTAAGCAGAAGCAAGCGGAAAGCCACTTTAGAGAGCAAGTCGAAAACGGCAAAGAGTACTGGCTGAAAATGCGTCAAGAGCGCATGTCTTATGAGTGGATGATTGAGAAGCGAGCTAAAGAGAAACAAGCCGCAGAAGCCAAGCGTGAGCAAAAGCAAATGGATGAGTTCTCGACGTTGCTCTACAGCCGCAGGGTCAAAATGTTCTGACCATTATTCTGAGAGCTTTTGCACGATCACTTTGATGTTCTTTCAGCGTCAGGAAAATTACGTTTTGTATTGGCGTGATTTTTGCAAATTCACCTTTTAATAATTCAACTTACCTCTGACATGTGATTTGGCTGAGCGAAGTCGTTCAATGCCAAAAACGAGAATGTTTATATGAATGTGAATTTGTCTAATGTTGCTGCGACCAATAAGACCTCGGTTTCTGAGGTTGGCGCAAAAACGTCTACAGAAGGCTCAGAAAGCAAAGGTTTTATTGAAACCTTAGCTGGAGTATTCGCAGATTCACTCAAAGTTGAAGTGACTGATGAAAAATTGACGCCAGATGTACCTGAAGCTATAGAAACGAGTGATAACGCTCGCGCTTCTTCCGTGGAAACCTCTGAACCAGAAAGTGAAGTTGAAGAGGCCGTTGTATCTGAAGGACAAAGCGAAAATCAGTCAACCAAAGCATTGTTAGAACAAGACAATGGGCAGGCAGAGCCTGAAGAACAGGTAATGCCGTCGGTAACGCGCGCGAGTGGAACTCAGGAGATAGCCACGAGCAATCAGGTCGCACCTAAAAAACAAGCGCCGTCTGATCTTGAACAGACCGTCGTGGAGACAGGCACGCCTGAGCCGAAAATTGCCAAAACTGATGAAGTTGTCGACCTTGATGTCACTCGTTCTATGGACGAAGGACAGCAACTGCTCGGACGAATTGAACAAGCGAATCAAGCCCTGAAATCTGTCAATCAAGAGCTAGAACGTGGCAAGGTTTTGCCTCCCAAGACGACTGATGTTTTAGAACACGTTGGCAGTAAGAACGTTAAGCACCCAGAGGATTTAGAGCTCGTTGAGCCTGTTGAAGGTGTCGAAAGTGTCAGAAACCTTGTTGCTGAAGATGAACTGAAGCCCGCTGTCATTGAAGCAAAAAATCATGCTTCTGATTTGGCTGATGGGAAAGACACGTCTCCTCTGAGCTCTCAACCTGAAACAACACTGGAACCAAATGCCGTCAATATCGAGGCTATGGCGTACACAGCGAATGTTATTAGCAACGATGAGCCAGGTGTCATGAGTGCGAATGCAGTTCAGCGCGTCTCGAATGAAGAACTTGAAGTTATCGACACCAAACTGGCTCAGGGTAAACCACTGACGAACCAAGAGTCTGACATTATTGACGGTTTGAAAACGGGTGCCGTTATCGCGGAGTTATCCGACGGTGAACTTTCTCAATTAGTGGCTTTTCCAAACGAAGTAAAACTCGCAATATCAGAGCCACAAACGGCGCAGCACAACGTAACGCGCCACCAGATGAACGCTTCGACTCCGACACCGCAAGTGGCGGCTCAAGAGTTGAAAGCCGCGGTTGGACAAGCACCAACGCAGGTGGTTGAAAAAGCCGTATTACCTGCCATGCCGGAAGGGCTAACGACGGCAGTTGTCAATCCTGCGATTGGGCAGACGCTAGCAAATACCGAAGCCAGCCACAAAGCGATGAACTCAGTATCAGCGACCGGAATCCTCAAAGCTACGACGGATAAGCAGGATAAAACCGAGCCACAGCAGGGGTTAGCTGGTCAGTTGCAAGCCGCTGTCAGTCAGCAAGGCGTAACCACGCCACAGCAAGCCCGAATCGATGCCGCGCAGCAAGCACAATTACCATTACAGTTGACCAAGGAGTTGGCTAACGATCAGGTAGCAGAAAAAGTGCAAATGATGATGTCGAAAAACTTGAAGAACCTTGATATCCGCCTTGATCCGCCTGAGCTTGGCCGGATGCAGATTCGCATGACTATGAACAGCGATTTGGCCAATGTTCACTTTACGGTATCCAATCCGCAGGCGCGTGACATCATTGAACAAACACTGCCTCGACTGCGAGAAATGCTTGCCCAGCAGGGTATGCAGTTGGCTGACTCTTCGGTTCAACAGCAAAATAGTGGCCAGCAGCAACGTGGATATTCTGCGGCGGAGCAAAATAAGCAAGGTGGCTTTGGGCGAGGTTTCTCAGGTCAGACTGATGAAGACTTTGATGGCGGCGTTGAACTTAATGTGAATGTCACCTCGCCTCGTGATGGGATTAGTTTCTACGCATAACATGATTGAATTTGGATGATGAGAACCCATATGGCCTCGTTATCCGCCAGATTAAATAAAACAAAAATAAGAGAAAAGAATGGCTGAAGAACAGTTACAAGGGGTGGGAGCACCAAAAGGCAAAGGTAAGCTACTGATTATCATCGCAGTCGTGGTCCTTTTGTTGGGAGGCGGTGCAGCTGCGTTCTTTTTCATGGGATCGGATGATTCGGAGAAGTCGAATAATGCGGAACCGCAACAAGCTCAAGTCGCCGCAGCCGAAGTTCCCATTGCGTATGTAAATCTTCCCCAGCCGTTTGTTTTCAACGTGACCGGAGACAGCCGCGACAGACTGGTACAAATCAAAGCTCAGTTGATGGTACGTGGCTCAGAGAATGAACAACTGGCGCGTTATCATTCGCCACTGATCGAAAGTTCACTGTTGTCGACGTTCGCTTCGGCAACCGTAGAGCAGTTGCGCTCGCCAACGGGACGAGTGGAGTTACGCGATCGCGCGTCTGAAGATATTAAAGCAGCACTGAATGCCGCTGTCGGAAAGTCAGTGATTGAAAAAGTACTGTTTACAGATTTTGTTATTCAATAGGTAAAACGTGACCGATCTATTAAGCCAAGACGAAATTGATGCGCTATTGCATGGCGTTGACGATGTTGATGACGTTGACGATTCCATCGATGACGATCCCGGTGGTGCTGTCAGTTTTGACTTCTCATCTCAAGACCGAATTGTCCGTGGTCGCATGCCGACGCTCGAGCTTATCAACGAGCGTTTTGCCCGACATATGCGTATTAGCCTATTCAATATGCTACGCAAAACGGCAGAAGTGTCTATTAACGGCGTTCAGATGATGAAATTCGGTGAGTACCAGAACACCTTGTATGTTCCAACCAGTTTAAACATGGTTCGCTTCCGACCGCTAAAAGGTACTGCGCTGATCACCATGGAAGCGCGCTTGGTATTTATTCTGGTAGAAAACTTTTTTGGTGGTGATGGTCGATTCCACGCCAAAATTGAAGGCCGCGAATTTACGCCGACTGAGCGACGTATTATCCAACTGCTGTTGAAAGTCGTCTTTGAAGATTACAAAGAAGCATGGTCGCCAGTCATGGGGGTGGAGTTCGAATATCTCGACTCGGAAGTCAACCCGAGCATGGCCAACATTGTCAGCCCAACAGAAGTGATTGTGGTCAGTTCTTTTCACATCGAAGTCGATGGTGGCGGCGGTGATTTCCACGTGGTCATGCCGTACTCCATGGTTGAACCGATCCGTGAACTGCTGGATGCCGGTGTGCAGTCAGATAAGATGGAAACTGACGTTCGCTGGAGCTCGGCTCTGCGCGAAGAAATCATGGACTGTCCGGTTAACTTCCGCGTGAACCTGCTGGAAAAGAACATTTCGCTGCGTGATCTGATGGAGCTGCAACCCGGAGACATCATCCCGATAGAAATGCCGGAGCATGCGACCATGTTTGTCGAAGACTTGCCGACCTATCGAGTAAAAATGGGACGTGCAGATGACAAGCTGGCGGTACAGATATCACAAGAGATTGAGCGACCTCACGTCGTGAAAACCGATTTAGCTTTCTTGAGTAAAGACATCATGTCTGAACTTGAGAAGGACAACCAAACAGAAGATTAAGACACCTTACAGGGCTCCTATTTTGAGGGGCAAGTAAGGAAAAGCACAGGATAGAAAAATGGAACCAAGTGACGATCAAAAGCTAGCGGACGAATGGGCGGCCGCTCTGGGCGAGGACCCGTCTGCACCGTCAATTGACGTAGATGAAGTATTGGCAGCACCTCTGGAGGAGCTGAAAGATACCTCAAGCCCAATATCTGATGATGAGCGTCGTAAACTCGACACCATCATGGATATTCCGGTAACGATTTCTATGGAAGTTGGCCGTTCGCAAATCAGCATCCGCAATCTATTGCAATTGAACCAAGGCTCCGTGGTTGAACTCGATCGTCTGGCGGGTGAATCACTGGATGTGTTGGTGAATGGCACTCTGATTGCGCACGGTGAAGTGGTTGTGGTCAACGACAAGTTCGGTATCCGTTTAACAGACGTGATCAGTCAGACTGAACGCATTAAGAAGCTTCGCTAATGAGCATTGGTTCAAAAAGATGGAAGCAAATAGCTGGCGCGCTGAGTTGCACACTAAGTGCGCCACTGGCGCTGGCTTCTTCTGCTTCGATGTCTGCGCCAAGCAGTTTTGATTTGCTGACGACACTCGGTTCACTTGTATTGGTGATTGGTGTGATATTGCTGCTTGCCTGGTTGTTGAAGCGCATGCAAGTGCCAGCATTCGGGCAACAAAAAGGCTTAAAAATCGTCAGCCAGTTACCTGTGGGAACCAAAGAGCGAATTGCAGTGATTCAGGTTGGTGAAGAGCAATTTTTAGTCGGCATCACTAGCCAATCTATCCAAACGCTTGCCAAGCTCGAGAAGCCTCTCAAAGAGGAAGAGTTGGCGAATACTGCTTTTGCTAATCAATTTAGTCAGCTGATAAAGAAAAATGACCAACGCTAACCCAATTCGTCTCATCATGAGCACCTTTATTTTGCTGGCGAGCGTACTGTTTTCTTCACTTTCGTTTGCTCAGGTGGAGGAGTCTTCACTGCCTGCTAATTTGGCAGAAGGGAACAGCGTAACCGTTCAGGCGATGCAGAGTGAGACAGGTGCGAGCCGCACGATGTCGGTCACTAATAGCGGTGGAATACCAGCGTTTACCATGACCACCAATCCGGATGGTAGCGAAGATTATTCCATCACGCTGCAAATCCTCGCCTTAATGACCATGCTTGGCTTCTTGCCAGCAATGGTGATTTTGATGACGTCATTTACGCGAATTGTCGTGGTCATGTCGATTCTTCGTCAGGCGATGGGCCTGCAACAAACGCCCTCCAATCAGGTGATCATTGGTATCGCACTTTTCCTTACCTTCTTTGTGATGTCACCGGTGCTGAACGAGATAAACGATACCGCCATTCAACCTTATTTGAATGAGCAGGTGACTGCCAGAGAAGCGTTTGATGCCGCACAGGTGCCAATGAAAGCCTTTATGCTCAAACAGACACGAATTAAAGACCTAGAAACCTTCGTCAATATGTCGGGCGAGCAGGTGACAAACCCAGAGGATGTCTCCATGGCCGTACTGATTCCGGCGTTTATTACCTCTGAGCTGAAAACCGCTTTCCAAATTGGCTTTATGTTGTTCTTGCCGTTTTTGATCATCGACCTTGTCGTCGCTTCAGTACTTATGGCGATGGGTATGATGATGTTGTCACCGATGATTGTATCGTTGCCGTTTAAGCTGATGCTATTCGTGCTGGTGGATGGCTGGAATTTGATACTGTCGACGCTCGCCGGCAGTTTTGCCCTGTGATTGGTGCGGACTAGAGGATAAGACATGACTCCAGAAATGTTTGTCGAGCTGTTCCGCGAAGCACTGTGGATGGTGCTGATCATGGTCTGCGCCATTATCATACCAAGCCTGCTTGTGGGTCTGATCGTGGCCGTTTTTCAGGCGGCAACTTCAATTAACGAACAGACCTTAAGCTTTTTGCCTCGTTTGATCATCACTTTGCTCGCTCTGATGCTCTTTGGACACTGGATGACACAAATGTTGATGGAGTACTTCTACGGTTTGATTGAGCGCCTGCCTCAAGTGCTGTACTAGGGACGCGCATGGAATACCCGTCTGGTATCATTTTAGAGTGGATTGCCAACTATTTTTGGCCGTATGTCCGCATCTCTTCCATGTTGATGGTGATGACTGTTACCGGGGCACGTTTTGTGTCGCCTCGAATTCGTCTCTACCTGGGGCTCGCCATTACGTTTGCGGTGATGCCTGCCATTCCTACTGTACCGCAAGATATTGAGCTGGTCTCATTTCGCGGTTTTATGACCATTGCCGAGCAGATGATTATCGGCATTGCGATGGGCATGGTGACTCAATTCATGATTCAGACCTTTGTCTTGTTAGGTCAAATTCTTGGCATGCAATCTAGTTTGGGCTTTGCTTCGATGGTTGATCCGGCTAACGGACAAAATACCCCGTTGCTCGGTCAGCTGTTTATGTTTTTAACCACCATGTTCTTTCTTGCCACAGACGGGCATTTAAAAATGTTGCAGCTTGTGGTTTTCAGCTTTAAAACACTACCAATCGGCTCTGGCACTCTAACGGCAGTGGATTTCCGTGAGTTGGCGGGTTGGTTGGGCATCATGTTCAAAACGGCATTAAGTATGTCGCTATCAGGCATTATTGCTTTACTGACCATCAACTTATCGTTCGGTGTGATGACACGCGCCGCGCCGCAGTTAAACATCTTTTCACTTGGCTTTGCATTCGCCTTGATGGTCGGTTTGTTAATTTGTTGGTACATCTTGGCTGGCTTGTACAGCCATTACGAGTTGTACTGGGCTGTAGGTGAGGAGCAGATTTGTCGCCTCATTCGCTTGGATTGTTAGGAGGCTGGTTTGGCAGAGTCAGACGGTCAGGAACGCACCGAAGAAGCCACGCCCCGACGGTTACAACAAGCCAGAGAAAAGGGGCAGGTTGCTCGGTCTAAAGAGCTTGCGTCAGCGTCGGTATTGATAGTTGGGGCCATTTCGCTGATGTGGTTTGGTGAGACATTAGCACGCGCTTTATTTTCCATAATGAGCCGCCTGTTCAATCTGACCCGTGATGAAATTTTTGATACCGCTAAGTTGTTCGATATCGCGTTAGGCGCGATGACGGAACTGTTTTTCCCACTCTTCCTGATTCTGGCCACCTTATTTGTCGCCGCGATGATAGGTGCAGCGGGTGTTGGTGGCATCAGTTTT
Source organism: Vibrio natriegens NBRC 15636 = ATCC 14048 = DSM 759 (assembly GCF_035621455.1). Lineage (NCBI taxonomy): Bacteria > Pseudomonadati > Pseudomonadota > Gammaproteobacteria > Vibrionales > Vibrionaceae > Vibrio > Vibrio natriegens. Next base: position 2,273,487 of record NZ_CP141822.1, on the reverse strand, counting down.
TCTGCCCAGGCGGCCATGCCTAAGCTGTCAAAAATGAACCCGCTTAGTGGCCTTAAACGTATGGTTGGCATGCAAAGTTGGGTTGAGCTGATCAAATCGATCTTAAAAGTCGTACTGGTGACCGGATTCGCTATGTATTTGATTCAGGCGTCGCAAGCGGACTTGATTCAACTGAGCATGGACGTTTATCCGCAGAATATTCTCCATGCCCTCGATATCTTGCTGAACTTTATCTTACTGATCAGTTGCTCGTTACTGATAGTAGTTGCTATCGACATTCCCTTTCAGATTTGGCAACACTCCGATCAATTGAAAATGACCAAGCAAGAGGTCAAAGATGAATACAAAGAGACAGAAGGTAAACCTGAGGTTAAAGGGCGAATCCGTATGTTGCAGCGGGAAGCAGCACAGCGCCGAATGATGGCTGACGTACCTCAAGCGGATGTTATCATCACCAACCCTGAGCACTTCTCGGTTGCGCTGCGCTATAAGCAGAAAACGGACCGTGCCCCTGTGGTTATCGCCAAAGGCACCGACCATATGGCAATGAAAATCCGTGAGGTGGCTCGTGAGCATGACATTACCATTGTCCCTGCGCCACCATTAGCTCGTGCGCTCTACCACAGTACGGAACTGGAGCAGGAGATCCCGGATGGTCTGTTTACCGCAGTGGCGCAAGTACTCGCATTTGTCTTCCAGTTAAAACAGTACCGCAAGCGTGGTGGTCAGAGACCTAAGCTTCAGGACTATGACTTGCCTATCCCACCGGAACATCGTCACTAGACGGCGTAGTGCGTCAAATAAAAGTTCTTTGATTCAATGATTTGTGACCTGTTGAGCCTTTAGTCATTATTTTGGCGTAAATCATGGTACGCAGATTGCTAAGAATGATGTAACTATCAACAATTCCTAAACTTTTAGGCTAAAGCCGTCGCGCATAATCTCGTTACCAACGCGATGCTTTCACTCGATTGAGATACCTTGCAGTATGAAGTTAAACCTGCCATTTGCAGATAAATTGCCACGAATTCCTCAGCGTGAAATGCCAGCCATTGGCGCACCTGTTATGGTCTTGGCCACCCTTGCAATGGTGGTGTTGCCGATACCTGCATTCCTGCTGGATATGTTTTTCACCTTCAATATCGCGCTATCTATGGTGGTGTTGTTGGTGACGGTTTACACCCGGCGTCCGCTCGACTTTGCGGCATTTCCTACTGTCCTGCTTATTGCAACACTACTGCGTCTGGCACTAAACGTCGCGTCGACACGTGTCGTATTGCTGCACGGTCATGAAGGCGGAGATGCGGCAGGTAACGTTATCGAGGCGTTTGGTAACGTGGTAATTGGCGGCAACTACGCAGTTGGTTTGGTTGTTTTCCTCATCTTGATGATCATTAACTTTATGGTGGTCACCAAAGGTGCCGGTCGTATTTCAGAGGTAAGCGCTCGCTTTACTTTGGATGCTCTTCCGGGCAAGCAGATGGCGATCGATGCTGACTTGAATGCGGGTCTAATCGATCAGGAACAAGCGCGCGTGCGCCGTTTTGAAGTGACCAAAGAGGCGGATTTTTACGGCTCAATGGACGGTGCATCGAAGTTTGTGAAAGGGGATGCGATTGCTGGCATCCTGATTCTGTTTATTAATATTATCGGTGGTCTTTCCATCGGTATGGCGCAATACGGTTTAGGCTTTGGTGATGCGATTGAAATCTACACGCTGTTGACCATTGGTGACGGCTTGGTCGCACAGATCCCGTCACTATTGCTGTCGATTGCCGCTGCAATGATGGTGACGCGTCAGAACACGGATGAAGACATGGGCGAGCAGTTGGTGTTCCAAATGTTCGATAATCCCAAAGCGTTGATGATCACTGCAGCGATTCTTGGTGTGATGGGCATCGTCCCGGGCATGCCACACTTTGCGTTTTTATCGTTAGCCGTTGTGGCAGGAGCGGGCGCTTACTTTATCGATAAGCGTCAAAAGCAGAAAGCCAAAGAGCCAGCTTTACCCGCGACAGCCGATGAGGGTAATGAGCCATCTTCACAACGTGAGCTTTCGTGGGATGACGTTCAACCCGTTGATATTATTGGATTAGAAGTCGGCTATCGTCTGATTCCGCTTGTTGACCGTGATCAGGGTGGTGAACTGCTGGAGCGCGTTAAAGGTGTGCGTAAAAAGTTATCTCAGGACTTCGGCTTTCTCATCCCCGCCGTCCATATCCGAGACAATCTGGAACTGACCCCAAATAGCTACCGTATTACCTTGATGGGCGTCGCGGTAGGTGAAGCAGAAATTCGTCCGGACCAAGAACTCGCGATTAACCCCGGGCAGGTTTACGGCATGATTGATGGGGAACCAACCATTGATCCGGCATTTGGGCTTGAAGCCGTATGGATCCGTGAGGAGCAGCGCGAGCATGCTCAGGCTCTGGGTTACACAGTGGTGGATTCGTCCACGGTACTGGCAACGCACCTCAGTCAACAGCTGACCAACAATGCGTCGCAATTGATTGGTCATGAAGAAGTTCAGAACCTAATGGAAATGCTGGGTCGAAGTGCACCTAAGCTGGTGGAGAGTTTTATACCCGATCAGTTGCCGTTGGGTGTGGTGGTGAAAGTACTGCAAAACCTACTTAACGAAGCGATTCCAATTCGAGATATCCGTACCATCGTGCAAACCTTGGCGGAGTACTCCAGTAAGAGTCAAGAACCTGACATTTTAACGGCGGCCGTTCGTATCAGTCTGAAACGTTTAATTGTTCAGGAAATCAATGGTATAGAGCCTGAATTGCCAGTGATTACGCTGATTCCTGAACTGGAACAGATATTGCATCAAACAATGCAGGCATCGGGCGGTGAATCTGCAGGTATTGAACCTGGGCTTGCCGAACGACTGCAGTCTTCACTGAGCCAGGCAACGCAAGAACAAGAATTGAAAGGTGAACCTTCTGTTCTGTTAACTTCTGGCGTTCTGCGCTCCACGTTGGCTAGATTTGTGAAGAACACAATCCCTAATCTTCGGGTACTTTCCTATCAGGAAATACCGGATGAGAAACAGATCAGAATTGTGCAAGCCGTGGGTAATTGATTCTCACGCCTTTTTAATGGATTGATAGTTTGAAAATAAAGCGATTTTTTGCCAAAGACATGCGAACAGCGCTGCTCCAAGTAAAAGAGGAGTTGGGTGCGGAAGCGGTAATCATGTCGAATAAGAAAGTGGCTGGCGGGGTAGCTATCGTGGCTGCCATCGATAGTGAATCAAACTCGTCTTCACCACAGGCTTCTGCGCAACCTAATCGCGCTACCTCTCTACCTAATCGCTACAACGAACATCGTCAAATGTCCTCTTCAGCGGCTGAGCGCTTTCAGGAACGCAGCTTAGAAGAAGATAAAATCAGCCTGCGTAGCAATAAAACGGATTCTCACGAAAAATCAGGCTCAATGACGCAGCGTTTTGCGAGCATGCTTAAGCATTACAGTGGTGGTGCAGAGGACCCGGATGAGTACGTTGCTGAAAATGAAGATTCACTGTCAGCACTCTTAAAGCGCCAAAACAAGCAACGTGACGAATACAGCCAAGAAAGAGCTGCGCCTTATCAGCCCGACTCTCCGTTGGCGAAGCTGATCGCTCAAGACGATCGCTTTGAACGTCCAAAGCCAAAACTCGACCCAACACGCTACGATCGCCGCAGACCTTCAGATGCCCGTGATGACTCACCGACAGAGCTAGAAAACATGCGCGAAGAGATGACGTCAATTCGACGTCTTTTGGAGCATCAGGTTTCTGGTTTGATGTGGCAGGAAGTAGAGCGCCGCGAGCCGTTAAGAGCCATGCTCATCAAACGATTAGAACGAATGGGCGTGTCTCCTGAGCTGGCGGATCAAATGGCGTGTTATATCCCAGAAGATACTAAACCAGCACGAGCATGGAAGGCGCTACTTTCTCTCGTCGCGGACCAAATCCATATTCCAAAGCAAGATATTTTAAAGCGCGGTGGCGTGGTTGCATTGCTTGGACCAACAGGCGTCGGCAAAACCACAACCGTGGCAAAGCTGGCGGCCAGGGCTGCGATGGAATACGGTGCCGACAACGTGGCACTGGTGACTACAGATACTTATCGTATCGGTGCCCATGAGCAGCTCTCAATTTATGGAAGAATTATGGGTTGTCCCGTAAGAGTTGCTAAAGATTCTAAAGAGTTAGCCGATGTAATATATCAGCTACGAAACAGAAGATTGATTTTGGTTGATACGGCAGGGATGGGCCAACGAGATGTGAGGCTGACCGAGCAACTCGACACCCTGATGCAAGAGAGCGGAGAAGTGATTCACAGCTACCTTGTTTTGCCCGCTACCGCACAACGCCGCGTTCTGCAAGAAACACTGGAACACTTCAGACGCATCCCACTGTCAGGTTGTATAATGACTAAACTTGATGAATCCCTGAGTCTAGGGGAGTTCATCAGTGTGGTGATTCAAAATGCACTGCCAGTGGCTTACATCGCTAATGGTCAGCGCGTGCCAGAAGACATTGTGATAGCACAACCAAAATACATGCTTGCGAAAGCAAATGAACTGTTAGAGAAGTCGATAGAGAACGAACCTCACTTTTGGAACAGTGAAAGTGAAGGACTCTAGGGCGACGGATTACTATGACTGAGAATATGATACACGATCAAGCAAGCGGCCTCCGTCGCTTAACACAGCCATCATTAACCAAAGTAATTGCTGTTACTGGTGGTAAAGGTGGTGTGGGTAAATCAAACGTAACACTGGGTCTTGCGATCTCTATGGCTCGTCAAGGCAAGAAAGTAATGGTTCTTGACGCTGACCTAGGCCTGGCTAATGTTGACGTAATGCTCGGGATTCGTTCAAAGCGCAACTTAGGACATGTCTTGGCTGGGGAGTGTGAGTTAAAAGATGCGATTGTTGAAGGACCTTATGGCATTAAGATAATTCCGGCAACATCTGGCTCACAGAGCATGACTGAGCTTTCTCATTCACAGCATGCTGGGCTTATTCGTGCATTTGGTAGTCTTGAAGATGAAATGGATGTCCTACTGGTTGATACCGCTGCAGGTATCTCAGACATGGTGATCAGTTTCTCACGAGCCGCCCAAGATGTGGTTGTCGTTGTGTGCGATGAGCCGACGTCGATCACTGACGCCTACGCACTAATCAAACTGTTGAGTAAAGAGCATCAGGTTCAACGCTTTAAAATCGTCGCGAACATGGTTCGAAGCTATCGTGAAGGACGAGAACTGTTTGCAAAACTGACACTTGTCACTGAACGATTCCTGAATGTAAGTCTTGAACTCGTCGCCTGCATTCCTTTAGATGATAAAGTCCGTCAGGCTGTTAAACGCCAGAAAATTGTCGTAGATGCGTTCCCTCGCTCTCCTGCAGCGTTAGCGATCAGTTCTTTAGCGAATAAAGCATTAACGTGGCCAATACCAAAAACGCCAAGTGGACACTTGGAGTTTTTTGTCGAAAGGCTGCTAAATCGTAGTGAATTCACAGAGGACCCATTTGGTGAATAATGCAGTAACCTACGATCAACGCGGGAAAGTAAACAGTCAACAGGCGTTCATAGAGCGTTATTCTGTGTTGGTTAAGCGTATTGCTCATCACCTTTTAGGCCGCTTACCGCCGAGTGTTCAGGTAGAGGATTTAATCCAGGCCGGCATGATCGGCCTTATCGAAGCTCAGCAGAATTATGACGGCACGAAAGGTGCGAGCTTTGAAACCTATGCTGGTATCCGTATTCGCGGCGCCATGTTAGACGACATGCGCAAAGGGGATTGGGTTCCGCGTTCGGTTCATAAAAACAATCGTGAAATTAATCAAGCTATTGCAGAGCTCGAAGGCATTCTCAACCGTGACCCGACAGACTCTGAAGTGGCGGCACATCTCGAAATGACTTTGGATCAATATCATAGTGCACTAACTGATATAAACTGCTCAAAGTTAGTCGGTATTGAGGATTTAGGCGTTTCAGATGATGTCATTTCTCCGTCAGATGAAAGTGATAACAGCAACCCATTTAAAGATGTGGCTGACGAATCTTTTCGTAAAGCACTGATTGAATCAATAAAACAGCTTCCAGAGCGTGAAGCATTGGTACTTTCGCTTTATTATGACGAAGAACTTAACTTAAAAGAAATTGGCGATGTTTTGGGCGTAAGCGAATCTCGCGTAAGTCAAATTCTGAGTCAATCGATGCAACGTTTACGCACCAAGCTGAGTGCGTGGACACAAAATAATTAGAAAACACTGACTTTATGATTCAGTGGAGGCAATTTTGAATAAAAACATGAAGATCCTTATTGTTGATGATTTCTCAACAATGCGCCGTATTGTTAAAAACCTGCTTCGTGACTTGGGTTTCAATAACACTCAAGAAGCGGACGACGGTTTAACTGCATTACCAATGCTGAAAAAAGGTGACTTCGATTTTGTGGTAACTGACTGGAACATGCCAGGTATGCAAGGTATTGATTTGCTAAGACATATCCGCGCGGATGCTGAACTAAAGCACCTTCCTGTTCTTATGATTACAGCTGAAGCGAAACGTGAGCAGATCATCGAAGCGGCTCAAGCTGGCGTTAATGGTTACATTGTTAAGCCATTTACCGCTGCAACACTAAAAGAAAAACTAGAGAAAATTTTCGAGCGTTTATAACTCTTTTATTCTTTGTTAGTCGAGTCATTCATACCAAATAAAAAAACCTCAACAATGACTCGATTAGTGTTTCCCAAAGCGATAAGAAGAACTAAACGTAAAAGGTCTATTCAGAATGATCTCACTAGAGCAGGCGAAGTCGCTCGTTCAAATGTTAGAGAACGGGCAACAAGAGCAAGCCAATATGCTCGTTGCTTCGTTATATGAAGGCGTTGAGAATCCAATGCTTCAAGAAATTGGAGCCTTAACTCGCGATCTTCACGATTCACTCAAGCAGTTCAACTTCGATCAGCGCATGACCGAAATAGCTCAGGATGAAATCCCGGATGCACGGGATCGTCTTAACTATGTGATTGAGAAAACGGAGCTGGCAGCCAACAAAACGATGGATGCAGTAGATTGCTGCCTTCCTATCGCAGATAACTTGCATGAAGGTCTTCTGCAAGTTCGTCCTCAATGGAATGAACTGATGCGCGGTCGTATAGAGTTAAGTGAATTTAAAGCACTTTGCCATCGTATCGACAAGCTATTGGTTCAGGTAGAAGGCGACAGCACCGAATTGCGCGGTCAATTGACCGAAATTCTCATGGCACAAGACTTCCAAGACTTAACAGGCCAAATCATTCGACGAGTGATCACACTGGTGAATGAAGTGGAAGGCCGTTTGGTAGACATCCTCACCGTATTCTCTGGTAACAAACCAGAAGAACAGACTCAAGTTTTGACAACATCGGCAGATAAAAAGAATAAACCATCAAGTGAAGCCGAGGGTCCGATTCTTCACCCTGAACTGAGAGAAGATGCGGTTTCATCGCAGGACGAAGTCGATGACTTGTTGTCCAGTCTTGGATTTTAAAGGTAACGTATGAGCTACGATTTAGACGAAGATATTCTGCACGACTTTCTCATTGAAGCGGGCGAAATTCTAGAGCTGCTTTCCGAGCAATTAGTAGAACTGGAAAACAACCCGGAAGACAAAGACTTACTCAACGCTATTTTCCGCGGTTTCCATACTGTAAAAGGAGGCGCTGGCTTCCTTTCATTAGCTGAGCTAGTGGATACATGCCATGGTGCGGAGAACGTTTTCGACGTATTGCGTAATGGTCAACGCTCAGTAACGCCAAGCCTGATGGATACCATGCTTAAGGCGCTGGATACGGTCAACACTCAATTCCAGGCTGTACAAGCCCGTGAAGTGCCAGAAGCCGCAGAACCTACACTCCTCGCAGAGCTACACCGTTTATGTAAGCCTGAATCCGAAGATGAGGCAGTGACAATCGCGGTTGAAGAGCCTGTGACTCCATCAGAGCCAGCCGCTCCGCAGCAAGAAATGTCGTTACCGACGGCTGGTTCAAGTATTGGTTCTGTAGACGAAATTACTCAAGACGAGTTTGAAAAGCTGCTGGATGAATTGCATGGTAAAGGCAGCGCTCCGGGTGTCTCTAAATCTGAACCTACACCAACACAAGCAAACGCTTCTGTCAGTGATAGCGGTGATATAACCGACGACGAATTTGAACGTCTTCTGGATGAACTGCATGGAGTTGGCAAGAGCCCATCATCGTCGACTTCTGCGCCAGTTGAGCCACCAAAATCGCCAGAACCAGCCGCTCCGGTTAGTTCTTCATCATTTTCGGATAACGACAGTGATCTGATGACAGATGAAGAGTTCGAGAAGTTACTCGATGAACTGCACGGTACGGGTAAAGGGCCATCGGTTGAAGAGCTCGACATGGCGACTAAGCCCGCTTCTACAAACCCAGCTCCAGTAGCACCGAAAGCGACAGCAGCACCTGCACCACAGACAACTGCCAAGCCAGTCGCGGTGAAGGAAGAAACCAAAGCTTCGGCACCCGCAGTCAAGAAACCACAGGCGGAGGCAACGGTACGTGTTGATACCTCCACGCTTGATACCATTATGAATATGGTTGGTGAACTGGTATTGGTTCGTAACCGTCTATTAAGTCTTGGGCTTAACAGCAACGACGAAGAAATGTCGAAAGCAGTGGCAAACTTAGATGTTGTCACGGCCGATCTGCAAGGTGCGGTTATGAAAACGCGCATGCAGCCAATCAAAAAAGTGTTTGGTCGCTTCCCGCGTGTTGTTCGCGATCTGGCGCGTAACCTGAATAAAGACATCGTGCTGGAAATGCGCGGTGAAGAAACGGATCTGGATAAAAACCTGGTGGAAGCCTTGGCCGATCCATTGATCCACTTAGTGCGTAACTCGGTCGATCACGGCATTGAAATGCCAGAAGATCGCGTAAATGCGGGCAAATCACGCACTGGTAAAGTGATTCTTTCTGCGTCTCAGGAAGGGGATCATATTGAACTGGCGATCGTCGATGACGGTGGCGGTATGGACCCGAACAAACTTCGTGGTATCGCCGTCAAACGCGGCATGATGGACGAAGATGCCGCTGCTCGCTTGACCGACAAAGAATGCTTCAACTTAATCTTTGCTCCTGGTTTCTCAAGTAAAGAAAAGATCTCTGATATCTCAGGTCGCGGCGTTGGTATGGATGTCGTAAAAACCGCCATCAATACCCTCAATGGTTCAATCGATATTGATTCTGAGCTAGGTAAAGGCACCAAGATTACCATCAAAGTGCCGTTGACACTGGCTATCTTACCAACACTGATGGTTGGTGTTGGTGGTCATCCGTTCGCGTTACCTTTGGCGTCTGTGAATGAAATCTTCCATTTAGATTTAAGCCGCACGAACGTTGTCGATGGTCAGCTGACGATTATTGTCCGTGATAAATCAATCCCGTTGTTCTATCTGCAAAACTGGCTGGCGACTAAGTCCCCACGAGTTCAGGAGCGTACTGGTCATGGTCATGTTGTCATTGTGCAAATAGGCAGCCAACGTGTTGGTTTTGTCGTTGATACGCTGATTGGACAGGAAGAAGTGGTGATCAAACCGCTGGATAAGTTATTGCAAGGTACCCCGGGTATGGCGGGAGCAACAATCACCAGTGATGGTCACATCGCATTGATTCTTGATGTGCCTGATTTACTGACGCGATACGCATCGGGTTCTCGCATTTAACCGAAGCGGTCGTTTAGAAAAGGAATAAAATGGCGATTAAAGTACTAGTCGTTGATGATTCGAGTTTTTTCCGTCGTCGCGTTAGCGAAATCATCAACTCAGAATCGCGCCTTGAGGTGATTGACGTAGCTGTTAACGGCAGAGAAGCGGTAGAAAAAGCCAAATCTCTTAAGCCTGACGTCATTACCATGGATATTGAAATGCCCGTGATGGATGGCATCACGGCAGTTCGTGAAATCATGGCTGCGTCACCGACGCCAATCCTGATGTTTTCGTCACTGACTCATGATGGAGCGAAAGCAACGCTGGATGCGCTGGAAGCGGGTGCTCTGGATTTCTTACCGAAAAAATTTGAAGACATTGCGCGCAACCGTGATGAGGCGGTATCGCTACTTCAGCAGCGCATCATTCAGATTGCGTCCAAGCGTGCTTTCTTACGTCGTCCTGTTGCCCGCACATCTTCAGCGGCAACCACGTCACTGACTCGGCCGCTTGCTACGCGCGATTCGATCCCGGCTGCACCAAAGCCTCGCTCTTCGGTGGCGAAGTATCGAGCATCCGGTAAAAGATATCAGCTGACAGCTATCGGCACGTCGACAGGTGGCCCTGTGGCACTGCAAAAGATTTTGACGCGTTTGCCTGTGAATTATCCGCATCCGATCGTGCTTATTCAGCACATGCCGGCAACTTTTACCGCCGCTTTCGCCAGTCGCCTGAATACGCTGTGCAAAATTCAAGTGAAAGAAGCGCAGGATGGCGATGCATTGCAAGCTGGCGTGGCGTATCTCGCTCCGGGCGGTAAACAGATGATGGTCGATGGCCGCGCAGGTGTAGCGAGACTACGCATTATTGATGGCGGCGATCGAATGAACTACAAACCGTGTGTCGATGTGACCTTTGGTTCAGCTGCGAAAGTGTACGGTGATAAAGTGCTCTCGTTAGTGCTCACCGGAATGGGTGCTGATGGCCGGGAAGGCGCGCGCATGTTGAAATCGGCAGGTGCAACCATTTGGGCTCAAGACGAAGATAGCTGTGTGGTTTACGGTATGCCTCAGGCCGTCGCGAAAGCGGGGATTTCGTCTGAAGATTTACCCCTGGACCGCATTGCTGAGCGCATTCTGGTCGAAGTGGGGTTAGCGTAGGATAAAGCATGATCGTTTGGAGTGTAGCTAACCAAAAAGGTGGGGTAGGCAAAACCACCACCACAGTGACATTAGCCGGTCTTTTAAGTCAAAAAGGTCATCGCGTGCTTATGGTCGATACCGATCCGCATGGTTCACTTACGACTTATCTCGGTTATGACGCTGATAACGTGGCATCAAGCTTGTTTGATCTTTTTCAGCTTAAGACCTTCACGCATGAAACCGTAAAGCCGTTGATTATTAAAACGGAACTGGACGGTATGGACATCATTCCTGCCCACATGTCTCTTGCGACGCTGGATAGGGTGATGGGCAATCGCAGTGGTATGGGGCTTATCCTGAAGCGAGCGCTCAAGGCGGTTTCCCAAGATTATGATTACGTGCTGATTGACTGTCCGCCGATTCTTGGTGTGATGATGGTGAATGCGCTTGCCGCCAGTGACCGTATTTTGATTCCGGTGCAGACAGAGTTTTTGGCGATGAAGGGGCTTGAGCGCATGATGCGCACCCTGAGTATCATGAAAAAATCACGTCCGAATGGCTTTAAAGTCACAATAGTGCCAACCATGTACGACAAGCGCACCCGAGCTTCATTGCAGACCCTGACCCAACTGAAGCAGGACTACCCAAATCAGGTGTGGTCATCAGCCGTGCCGATTGATACTAAGTTTCGTGATGCGAGCCTGAAGCATCTGCCCGTTTCGCACTTTGCATCTGGCAGTCGCGGTGTCTTTGCGTATAAGCAGTTACTGATTTATCTGGAGAGGTTAGCGCTCGATGAGTAATCATGATGTCATATCCAGTGAACAGGCACTTGATGATTACTTCTGCGCATTGCTAGACGAAGACACTGAGCTTGAAGAGCTGGATGAAGAATTTGACTTACTTGCTCAAGAACTTGCATCTTCAGAGCCAGAGCCAGAATTGCAGTTGCAACCTATTCAAGATGAGCCTTCTTCATTTCGAGAAAACAATACTCCTGAGCTGGAAGCCCCTAACTTAGAAGACGTAGAACGTTTATTAAGTCAGCTTGAGTCGACCAATGTGGTTGACGAACTGGATATCGAAGAGATTCTGGCTCAGAACACTATGGCGATTGCTCAGCAAGCTAAGCCGAGTTTGGCAGAGGTTTCTCAGTCTGCAGAAATGACTGAAGAAATTCAGGAATGGGTTACCGAAGTGCCGGTTATCGAAGTAAACCAGCCTGAAATAATCTCGGTTCAACCAGAACTTGAACAAGTTATCGAACCTGAGCCAGAACTGGCAGTGGCTTCTGAGTCCAAAGTTTTAGCAAATTCATGGGAAACGACTCAGCGAAATGAAGATTTTCAGGTGCTTTACTTCGATGTGAACGAAGTGATGTTTGCGGTCGCTCTCGATGAGTTAGGTGGCATTCATCGTATCACTGAACTGAATCATTTGATTGGTAAACCCGAATGGTATTTGGGGCTACAGACCAGTCGAGAGCAAAAGTTTGATGTGGTTGATACCGCAAAGTGGGTGATGGCCGACAAGCTTTGCGGTGAAGAATATAAAGATAATTACCAATATGTCGTCATGCTTGGGGAGAGCATGTGGGGGTTAGCCAGTAACCAGTTGATGGGGACTGAGACACTCAATGTCGACAACGTTCGCTGGCGTGAAAAGGCGGGAAAACGCCCATGGTTAGCGGGCATGGTGAAAGAAAAAATGTGTGCTTTAATTCACGTCCAAGCACTTATTGACATGCTAAACGCTGGTTTAGATGTCAAATCAATGAATTAGAATGAAGTCGGGAACGACATTAACGAGGATTAACTATGTCTCAAGCTTTTGAAGTTGAAGTGAAGAAAGATGCCACAAATGACGAAGTGCTTCAGTGGGTGACGTTCCAGCTAGAAGAAGAAACGTACGGCATTAACGTTATGCAAGTACGTGAAGTTCTTCGTTATACAGAAATTGCACCTGTACCTGGTGCGCCAGATTACGTGCTGGGTATTATTAATCTACGTGGTAACGTAGTAACGGTTATCGATACGCGTTCACGCTTTGGCTTAATTGAAGGCGAAGTGACGGATAATACACGTATCATTGTTATCGAATCTGAGCGTCAGGTGATTGGTATTCTGGTCGACAGCGTTGCTGAAGTGGTTTACCTGCGTTCTTCTGAGATCGACACCACACCTTCTGTGGGTACTGACGAAAGTGCGAAGTTCATTCAAGGCGTTAGTAATCGCGATGGCAAGCTTCTTATTCTGGTTGATTTGAACAAGCTATTGACTGAAGACGAATGGGATGACATGGCTCATCTGTAATTGGCTGAATGATCATGGCTGAAGTGAATTTTTTATCTATCCCCGTCATTGCTGGTGGTGTCGCTTTTGTAGTGCTCGTACTGCTCGTTTTGCAACTGCGTATTCGCTCCGGTTTGCAAAGGAAAATCGAACAGCAAAGAGCCCAAACTCGACACACTGAGAAAGAAGTACAGAAACTGAGCAAGCAGCTGCTGGAAGTTCGATCTGTGGTTGTTGGCTTAGGGCAAAAGGTTACCGAGCAACAAGATATTATCCAGCACCTCAACGAGCGTATCCGCGAGCTGGAACATGCCGATACGGACGGGCGTTTGTATAGCCGAGCCTCCAAAATGGTTCAACTCGGCGCGGATATTAACGAGTTGATTGAAGAGTGCGAATTACCTAAAGCTGAAGCTGAGCTAATGTTATCGTTACAGAAAAAGCTGGCCGGAAAAGAGAAAATTCCGCCACTCAGTAGCCGTCCTTCAGAGATGCCGAGTCATCCATCGACAGGCATACGACGTTAGTTATAAAAGAAGCTTCGGCTTCTTTTTTTAATCTACCGCCCAAAACGGTAGGTTTTCTCGCTTATGAAATTAAGGCCTCATCCTCATTAATCTATATAACCATTTATGGCTATATTTATCGAATTGTGTAAGTAAGTTAACAAAAATTCATGAACTTACTTACATCTCTTGGCTCTTGTTCTGTTTCGTCTTATCTAAGCTGTGCTAATATAGCCGCTCGTTCATTATTTAGTTGAAGCCCTATGTTAGAAGTGTCTAACCTTACTGCGATCCGTGACGAAAGGGTCCTGTTTGAAAACCTGAAATTTACGATAAAACCAGGCGAACTAGTCCAGATTGAAGGGCGAAACGGAACGGGCAAAACGACGTTATTACGCATTGTTACAGGGTTAGGCGACAGAGAAGACGGTATTATCAAATGGAAGGGAGAAGAGGTTGAAAAGTCTCGTGACATCTTTCACCGGGATCTACTGTTTCTGGGACACCAAACGGGCGTAAAACGTGAACTTACCGCATTAGAAAACTTACGTTTTTACCAGTCTATTCATAACAACCAAATCTCCGATGAAGAAATCTTTACTGCGTTAACTCAAGTTGGGTTAGCAGGAAGAGAAGATATTCCCGTCGCTCAACTTTCAGCTGGTCAGCAACGCCGCGTAGCGCTGGCGAGGCTTTGGCTAAGCAAGCAAATCTTGTGGATTCTGGATGAACCACTTACGGCGATAGATAAGCAAGGTGTCAAAGTGTTAGAAGCTTTGTTTGCTAATCATGCTGATAATGGTGGAATTGTGATTTTGACCACACACCAAGATATGTTTTCTGATAGCCCGAAACTTAGAAAAATAAAACTGGGTGATTAATATGATATCGGCCATGACTACTATTATCCGTCGTGAACTCTTGATTGCGTATCGCCGTCAAGCCGACATTCTGAACCCACTTTGGTTCTTTATTATTGTTATCACATTGTTTCCTCTGAGTATTGGCCCCGAGCCTAATTTGTTAGCACGTATTTCAGCAGGCATTGTTTGGGTTGCTGCATTGTTGTCTGCATTATTATCATTGGAGCGGCTGTTTCGTGACGACTTTCAGGATGGTGCATTAGAGCAAATGATGCTTATGCCTATTCCATTGCAACTTGTGGTGATTTCGAAAGTCATAGCACATTGGCTGTTAACAGGATTGCCTCTGATTTTGATAAGTCCTCTGTTGGCGGTTTTACTTTCTCTGGATTTAGATACTTGGCTGGCGGTTGTACTTACGTTATGTATCGGGACACCGGCGTTAAGTTTTATTGGTGCCATTGGGGTGGCACTGACGGTTGGGCTACAAAAGGGTGGGGTACTTTTAAGTTTACTCGTTCTTCCGCTCTATATCCCGATTCTGATTTTTGCAACGTCTGCCATTGATGCCGCAGCGCTTGGTGTAGCGTATAACGGCCAACTGGCGGTGCTAGGCGCGATGCTGATGGGGGCGATGACCCTCACACCATTTGCAATAAGTGCAGCGTTGCGAGTTAGTGTTAACTAACATTAACCAAATAGTCCTTTACTACGATTGGTATTAAAAGGACTTAAATAATGATTAAAGCACAGCGATGGTTTCGGCCTCAGAGATTGTGCCCCTATAAAGCAAAAGTGAGATTGAAATATGTGGAAATGGCTACATCCTTATGCCAAGCCTGAAGCAGCGTACCGCCTTAGTGGTAAGTTTCTGCCTTGGTTTTCTGTATTGGCCCTCGTATTTTTAACGGCAGGTACCATTTGGGGGCTTGCATTTGCGCCTTCAGATTACCAACAGGGTGATAGTTTCCGAATCATTTATATCCATGTCCCGTCTGCAATGTGGTCGATGGGCGCTTATCTGTCTATGGCAATCGCTGCTTTCATCGGTTTGGTATGGCAAGTTCGACTCTCAGATATGGCGGCGTTAGCAATGGCCCCTATCGGAGCGGTATACACCTTTATCGCACTTGTGACCGGTGCTGTATGGGGTAAGCCGATGTGGGGGACTTGGTGGGTGTGGGATGCTCGCCTGACTTCTGAGCTCATTCTTCTCTTTTTATACCTGGGTGTTATTGCGCTTTACCATGCTTTTGACGACCAGAAGACCGCAGCAAAAGCCGCAGGTATTCTAGCGATCGTTGGTGTTGTGAACTTACCGATCATTCACTTTTCTGTGGAATGGTGGAATACGCTACACCAAGGCGCAACCATTACAAAATTTGAACAACCATCCATCTCAGCTGACATGCTCTGGCCTCTGCTGCTGAATATCTTTGGTTTTGCGTTCTTCTTTGGCGCTGTGACGATGGTGCGTTTCAGAAATGAAATCATCAGCAAAGAGAGTCACCGCCCTTGGGTACGTCAAATTGCAACAGAAAAAACTCAGTGAGGTAGTGAATTATGTATTTTGAATCTCTGAGCGACTTTTTTGCCATGGGTGGCTACGCATCATACGTATGGAGCTCATTTGGCATCACTTTTCTATCGATGCTGATTCTCTTAATCACCAGCCTTCGTCGCGGTGATGCATTATTGAATGAAGTGAAAGCAAAAATAGACCGTCAAGCTCGAATTGACGCAGCGAAGAATATGGAGAACACCTTATGAACCCGAGACGTAAAAAGAGGCTAGGTATTGTACTGGCTATCTTTGTCGGTATTAGTGCCACCATTGGTTTGATGCTTTACGCGCTCAACCAGAATATGGACCTTTTCTACACGCCTACGGAATTGGTCAATGGTAAGCCTGATGGTACTAAACCGGAAGTTGGTCAACGTCTACGTATCGGTGGCATGGTAGTAAACGGCTCAGTTCGTCGTGATCCTGACTCTTTGAAAGTCAGTTTCGACCTACACGATATCGGCCCGAAAGTGACCGTAGTTTATGAAGGTATTCTTCCGGATTTGTTCCGTGAGGGGCAGGGTATTGTTGCACAAGGTGTCTTGCGTGATGCGACCACTATTGAAGCATTTGAAGTACTAGCAAAACACGATGAAGATTATATGCCGCCAGAAATCGCTGCAGCGATGGAAAAGACGCATGAACCAATGAAGTACAGCTCTGAGCAGACACAAGGAAGCGGCCAATGATTGCAGAAATCGGTCACTTTGCCCTCATACTATCGCTTGCGATGGCAGTGCTGCTGAGCATACTGCCACTCTGGGGGGCATCAAATAACAACACCATGCTGATGAACACCGCTCGTCCTCTGTCGTGGTCGATGTTTCTCATGTTGTTGTTCTCATTCATTATTTTATGTTGGGGCTTTTATACCAACGATTTTACGCTGCAATATGTGGCAAGTAACTCGAACAGCCAGCTACCTTGGTACTATCGTTTAACTGCGGTATGGGGTGCGCACGAAGGATCACTACTTCTTTGGGTGTTAATTCAGGCAGCTTGGACAGTTGCTGTCGCGACATTCAGCCGTGGTATGCCACAAGAATCTGTCGCGCGCGTATTGGCAGTAATGGGGATGATTTCGGTCGGCTTCCTGATGTTTATTATTTTCACATCAAGCCCATTCCTGCGTACTTTGCCATTCTTCCCTATTGATGGTCGTGACTTGAACCCACTTCTACAAGACCCGGGGCTGATTGTTCACCCTCCGATGCTTTATATGGGGTATGTAGGTTTCTCGGTTGCGTTCTCATTTGCTATTGCTTCTTTGATGACGGGCCGTTTAGATACCGCCTGGGCTCGCTGGTCTCGTCCTTGGACAACGGCGGCGTGGGTATTTCTTACCCTAGGTATCGCGCTAGGTTCATGGTGGGCATATTACGAACTCGGCTGGGGTGGCTGGTGGTTCTGGGACCCTGTAGAGAACGCGTCCTTTATGCCTTGGTTGGCTGGTACCGCATTGATGCACTCTTTGGCCGTCACTGAAAAACGCGGCACCTTTAAAGCGTGGACAGTACTGCTTGCTATCTCTGCATTCTCATTGAGTCTGCTGGGGACGTTCCTGGTGCGTTCAGGTATTTTGGTTTCAGTGCACGCGTTTGCTTCTGATCCGGCCCGCGGTATGTTTATTCTTGCTTTCCTTGTATTTGTTATCGGCGGCTCATTGCTACTGTTCGCGGTAAAAGGCGCATCGGTTCGTGTCCGTGGTAACTTCGATTTAGTGTCACGAGAGAATGTATTACTTGGCAACAACGTACTGTTGATCGCAGCACTGGTTGTTGTTTTAGTCGGTACATTGTTACCGCTGGTGCATAAGCAAATTGGTCTTGGCTCTGTCTCAATTGGCGCGCCATTCTTCGACATGCTGTTTGCATGGTTGATGATGCCATTTGCCTTCTTATTGGGTATTGGTCCGCTTATTCGCTGGAAACGAGATCAATTGTCATCAATCGTTAAGCCGATGGTGATCTCTGGCGTGACTGCTCTGGTACTGGCAGCGGTTTGCGTATACCTATTCACAGATTTCTTCCAAATCATGGCTTACATCGGTTGGGTAATGGCAATTTGGATCATCGTCATGCACGGCTTCGAGCTGCATGAGCGTGCAACTCACCGACATAGCTTCGTCGAAGGCGTAGGTAAGTTGCAGCGCAGTCACTGGGCAATGATGTTAGGTCACATTGGTTTGGCGGTAACCGTTATCGGTATCGCAATGGTGCAGAACTACAGCATCGAGCGTGATGTGCGTTTGGCTCCGGGAGAACACTTCCAAATCCAGGGTTATGACTTCTATTTCTCTGGCTTGCGAGACAAAGATGGCCCTAACTACGATGGTTATATCGCGGATTTTGAAGTTACGCATAACGGTAACTACGTCAATACGCTGCATGCAGAGAAGCGTTTCTACCGTACTGCTAAGTCTATGATGACAGAAGCAGCGATTGATCGTGGCGTAACGCGAGATCTTTACATTGCGATGGGTGAGCGCTTAGAAGACAACCGCTCATGGGCTGTACGTATTTACTACAAACCGTTCGTTCGTTGGATTTGGGCTGGTGCTTTGATCATGGCAATTGGTGGTGGTCTGGCTATTTCAGACAAGCGTTACCGCTTCCGTAAGTCATCTAAGAAGAGTGCTAAGGCAAAGGAGCAGGTCGCACAATATGAATAAGAAAGTCTTGTTTATCCCGTTAGTCGCTTTCATGGTCCTAGCGGGGATCTTTGCAACCCAGTTGATGCGAAACCAAGAGGGTGATGACCCGACAAAACTTGAGTCGGTATTAGTGGGTAAACCTGTACCAGCCTTTCACCTTGAAGATTTGGCTGAGCCGGGTAAAGAATACGATCAATCTATTTTCAAAGGCGAACCTTTACTGCTCAACGTTTGGGCCACCTGGTGTCCAACCTGTTATGCAGAGCATAAGTATCTCAATGAACTGGCTGGTAAAGGTGTCAAGATCATCGGTATGAACTACAAAGATGATCGCACTAAAGCAGTAGGTTGGTTGAATGATTTGGGTAATCCTTACCTGATCAGTTTGTTTGACGGCAGCGGTATGCTTGGCCTGGACCTAGGTGTTTACGGAGCACCGGAAACTTTCATTATCGATGCTAATGGTGTTGTTCGTTATCGCCATGTTGGGGATGTCAATCCACGCAATTGGGCTGATACATTAGAACCGCTTTACAATCAGTTGGTTGAGGAGGCGAAGCTATGAGAAAGGTAATTTTAGCCGTATTTGCAGCGCTGACATTCTCGTTAGCGGCTCAAGCTGCTATTGAAGTGTACGAGTTTGACAACCTCAAACAAGAACAGCAGTTCAAAGAACTAAGCCACACTCTGCGCTGCCCTAAATGTCAGAACAACACGATCTCTGATTCTAATGCCGAGCTTGCTCAAGACTTACGCCATAAAGTGTATGAAATGACCAAAGAGGGCAAGTCTAAGGAAGAGATCGTTGATTACATGGTGGCGCGTTACGGTAACTTTGTGACTTACAATCCGCCATTCACTATTGCTACGGCTATCTTATGGCTGGGGCCACTTTCTGTTGTACTGGGTGGCTTTGCTTTGATCGTATTACGTAGTCGCAAAATAAAAGCAAAAGTCGTCGCAAATCGTGATGAACAATGGGACGAACAAAAAGAAGCTCGCCTCAAAGCATTGCTTGAAGAAGAGAACGACGGAGATAAGAAGTAATGACACTATTTTGGATATCTACTGTTGTTCTTACGCTGATCGCTTGTGCTCTGGTAGCCATGCCGTTACTAAAACAAAAAGCGAACAACGATGAAGTACTACGCGATGAACTTAATAAAGCGTTTTACAAAGATCGTTTATCAGAGCTTCAAGAAGAGACCGAAGAAGGTTTGGTTGAAAGCCAGGAAGACCTGATTTCGGATCTTAAACAATCATTGCTAGATGATATTCCGGGCGATAAAGGGCACAAAGAAACAAAAATTTCTCCTATCGCGGTATTGGTTCCTTCTGTGGTGCTGACTGTTGTCTTGAGTTACGGTTTGTATTACCAATTTGGCGCATCTCAAGAAGTGGTTAGGTGGCAAGAAGTGTCGGCAAACTTACCTGAGTTGTCGAAAAAGCTGATGTCGTCTTCATCTGAACCTCTAAGTGATCAAGAGATGGAAGATTTAACCTTAGCACTGCGTACTCGTCTGCATTATCAACCGGAAGATTCAACCGGTTGGTTGTTGCTGGGACGGATTGCTTTGGCGAATCGTGATGTGACCACAGCTATCGATTCCATGGAAAAGTCGTACAACCTTGAGCCTCAAGACCCGGATATTATGCTGGGGTATGCGCAAGCTCTGATGCTTTCTCAGGAAGAAATGGATCAGAACACCGCACGCTCTCTTTTGGGCCAGCTGGTTCAGCAGGATAGAGTGGATCTGCGAGTCTTCTCGCTGCTTGCGTTCGATGCGTTTGAACGTCAAGACTACCCAGCAGCGATCAAATACTGGGGTGTAATGCAACAGATGATCGGTCCTGAAGATAGCCGCTATGAGATGCTTTCTCGCAGTATTGATAGTGCACGTAAACAAATGGGCGAAGCGGTTTCTCCGGATAAAAGCGTGGCGGTTACCATCAGTCTTGCTCCTGAAGCTCAGGTCGATCCTAACGGAGTACTTATCGTATCTGTCCACCGTGCTGATGGCTCTCCAATGCCAGTAGCTGCGGCTCGTTACCCGTTAGCATCATTCCCGCGAACAGTGGTACTGGATGATGGCAATGCCATGATGCAAGGTTCAAAGTTGTCTTCATTGGATAAGCTTTTGGTGCGTGTACGCGTTGATTCTGATGGTAACGTGGCAACCCGTGATCATGACTGGCACGGTGAGAGTGGTGTCGTAGAGTTCGGGCAACCTGTTGAAGTTATTATCAATAAGCAATTTTAAAAGTTGCGAGTCATATCCGTATAGTGGTATGGCTCTAAACTATCGAGTAGAATGACAAAGGCCAGCTTATGCTGGCCTTGTTTTTATACTTAAGTGACTTCTAAACTGTATCTGAGTCATGCGTTTTATAGCAAGGTTGCTTAAGTATATTAATAGTCGTTATGGAACATAGAATGTATAACAAGGGTAAATCCATCTTCTTGATGCTGTTAGCAATTGGACTGGTTGGCTGTTCAAGTGCGCCTGAGGAGGCAGCAACAGAAGAAACAAATCAAACGACTTCTGATGCGTACGATCCGTTGGAAGGCTTTAACCGTGCCATGTGGGACATTAACTACGATTACCTAGATCCGTATTTAGTACGTCCGGTGTCATTAGCCTATGTGGAATACACGCCTACACCTATCCGTTATGGTATTGCTAACTTTCTGGCGAACTTAGACGAGCCAGCAAGTATGGTGAACAATCTGCTTATGGGTAATGGTGGTAAAGCCGTTGATCACTTTAATCGATTCTGGCTTAACTCCACGTTTGGTCTCCTTGGTCTGGTGGATGTCGCCACCGCCGCGGGAATTACCAAATACGATGAAAAAGTTTTCAGTGATGCCGTCGGTCACTACGGTGTAGGCAACGGGCCATACTTTATGGTTCCGGGATACGGTCCTTACACGCTGCGTGAAGTCACCGATACAGTAGACAGTATGTATGTCCCTCTGACCTACCTAAACTTCTGGGCAAGCCTTGGTAAATGGGCTTTCGAAGGTATGGAAAAACGTGCGTTGCTTGTTTCTCAGGAAGCGCAGCTGGACAATTCACCAGATCCTTATGTTTTGACTCGTGATATTTATATCCAGCGCCAAAACTTTAAAGCAGAAGTAGAGACCGTCAAAGAAGTCGATGCAGAAGAAGAAGCTTATCTGGACGAATACTTAGACGACTTTTAAACCTCTCAGGTTTAAATCGCAGATACGAAAAAGGCTTAGCAGTTGCTAAGCCTTTTTTCTTCAATGTGTATTCGATTAGAAACGGTAGTTCGCCTGAAGACCAATCAACCAAACATTACCCGTTGTTTCACCTACAAACTGACCACCAACTTGCTCCGCTGTATCGTCAGAATCATAACCGCGTGACTCTGTAATTGAGGCATCTTTCGCGATGATATAAGTGAAACCTGCATCTAAGCTGAAATCTTTTGTCCAGTCGTATGTTGCGCCAATGCTTAGCCAGGTACGATCGGTTTCTGGAATAGTGATAGTACGGTTTTTATCGCTAACGGCTGATGTGTCGTATGCAATACCTGTTCTTAACGCCAGTTGCGGCTGAAGCTGGTAGGTCGCACCTAACGCAAAACGGTAGTTATCTTCCCAGTTTTCAACTTTAACCATGTGCGTACCTGCGGTATCAAGGTGCGCTTCCAGTTTTTCGAATGAGCTCCAGTCAGTCCAGTTAAAACTCGCGTGCAGGGCAAGCTGTTCAGTAATCTGGTGGTAGCTTGCCAGCTCCGCAGTCGCTGGTAGCGTCAGGTACATGTAACCATTGTCGCGGGTTTGTGGCAGTTGGGTACCAAAGCCAAAACCAAGACCTTCAGCATGACCCTGCAACTTCAGTTCTACTTCTGATTTGTATGCGAAGCCGATGCGGTTATTGTCGTTGATCTGCCATGCCGTACCGACTTGCCAACCCCAAGCCGTATCATCACCTTCCATGTACTTCAGCGTGGTATCTTGAGGAAGACCCAATGCATTTGTGGCTGGTGTTGTTGCACCAAAGCTACCTTCACCAAGGATATAGCGAACACCCCCGCCGATACTTACAGCGTTGTTAATCTTGTAGGCTGCATTCAGGTTGACTTCCATTGTGGTCACGCTGGCTTCGTTGCCGAAGTGTGACGCCGCAAAACCAGTACCAAGATCCGTTTCCATACCGTAGTTGGTTCCCAACGCTAAGCCGACAGCGAACTCGTCGTTGTACTGATGCGATAGGTAGAAGTTAGGGATGATTGCATCGTGAGCGAAGTCATCTGAAGACGCTGGAATGTTATTGCCATAGAAATCGACGTCACCGTCTACATCAAGATTTGGATTCACATAGATAGCACCAACAGATACTTGTGTGCCTTCTAAGTAAGTGAGCATCGCCGGGTTTCGCCATTGTGCACTTGCATTATCTGCCATTGCTGCTTCACCTGCGTATGCGCGGCCTAAGCCTGTCGCAGAGAACTCCGCAAGTTGGAAACCGGCTGCATGAGTCGCGCTTGCTGTGCCCAGCAGACTTAGTGCTACTGTCATAGAAAGAAGGGTCTTGTTGGTTTTCATTTTGTGTTCGCTGAATTATTTAAAACGTAGGGTAAAATTTTAAAGATAGAGCTTTTACTTTAGAAATGAAAATCCGGAAAGGATACGTTTTTAGTATTAAATTCTGACCAATTATCTTATAGAAGATTAAAAGCCTGGCTGTAAAAGAGTTGTGAAAGATATTCAGCGAACAGCTGTGCGTCCTAATATAGGTTTTTAGATACACGTGTTCACTGAAATCG
This sequence comes from Vibrio natriegens NBRC 15636 = ATCC 14048 = DSM 759, assembly GCF_035621455.1. NCBI lineage: Bacteria > Pseudomonadati > Pseudomonadota > Gammaproteobacteria > Vibrionales > Vibrionaceae > Vibrio > Vibrio natriegens. Next base: position 2,249,956 of record NZ_CP141822.1, on the reverse strand, counting down.
AGCGTAGAATAACTCGCAGGTAAGAAAAAAGGCTGGAAATCCAGCCTTTTATATAGAAAGTTTTTGCAATAGCGACTAATTCGTCAATTAGAAGCTACGGCTGTACTGTAAGCCGACTAGAATCGCGTCTGCGTGAGTTGTTGCACTGACGCCAGTAGACAGCATGCCAGGGATAATAGTCGTGCTCTCGTTAACTTTAATGTCATCACCCATTAGGTATGTGAAACCAAAGTCGATGTTAGCTTTGCTGTCAAGATGGTAAGTGAAACCAGTTGAGAACCACTGACGGTCTGAATCTGGTACAGAAATAGACGTTACATTGTCTTGTGCACTAGTGTCGTACATGTAACCAGCGCGAAGCGTCCAGTCATTGTTTAGGAAGTAAGTACCACCAATCGCGTAGTGCCAGCCGTCTTGCCACTGATATTGTTTAGCGTAGCTGCCAGTTAGCATACCTTGATCTAGGTTTTCAAAATCAATCTGGTCAAAGTCTTTCCAGCCAATGTATTGTACGCTGTAGTGTACCGCGAACTTGGTGTCCTTGATTTTGTGGTAGCCAGAGAACTCAGCCATGTCTGGCAGAGGTAGCGTGATCTTTTGGCCTTCGTCGTCTTTTGCTTCAAATTCTGGGCTGTAGTGGTATGCAAAACCAAAACGGTTATTTTCGTCTAGCTCAAATACTGTACCTACGTTGAAACCTACGGCCCAACCGTCAGCAGAATCAACATCAAGAAGTGTTGCACCACCTAGAGCCGGATTTACAGCAGCAAGAGCAGAGCTCGTTACGCGTTTCATTGTGCCTTTACCGTAAATCACATCAAGGCCAGCACCAAAGCTCCATTGGTCGTTCAGACGGTAAGAACCCGCCAGACCAAAGTTAGCGCTTTTCACGTCGGTCAGGCCGCCGTATTCAGCCGCTACGTAGCTGTCAGAGAATTCAGTCTTTGTACCGAAGTTAGAGTAGGCATTCACACCCCAGGCAAACTTGTCGTTTACCGGTACAATTAGGTGAATGTTTGGCGCAAGAGCAGTGTCACCTACATCGTCAACGTCTCCAACAGGGATGTTGTTGCCGTTAATGTTGTAAGTGGCATTTTTCACTTCAATAAGTGAAGTAATAGTTTCAAAACCAACAGACAGTTCCATTTTGTCAAACAGCGCCATTGCTGCTGGGTTACGCGCCATTACTGAAGCGTTATCTGCAATTACCGCATCACCAGCAAAGGCACGGCCAAGGCCAGTCGCTGATTGGGCATTAATTTGGAAACCTGCTGCCATCGTTTGACCTGAGGCAAAAGCTACCGTTACTGCTAAGAGAGTCTTTTTGAACAGACGCTTATTATAAGTCATGTGTTTTTCCTTATTAGATTCGTCTCTTTGGACGATAATTCGAGCTTTTGCTCAGTGGCGCAGATAGTAGTCACAAGAGTGTTATTAACAAATCCGACCATTGGATAAAATTTAGGAAAAATTATAAAAATGATGCTAAATGCAGGGAAATGACATCTAAACTGCAATATTTAGAGTTTATACTCTAATGGCGCTGCGGCGGGTTGTAGGCGGTAAACGTTTGCGTCCTACAAATACACAACTGCCGCATAGAGGTGACACTAGGCGGCAGCTAATGGGTTTTACACTAATTATGTTTCAACTTATTACATAGGTTGGATTAGAGGGGTCAGTTTACTGGCGATCACATTGATATCCTCGCCTTGTTGACCGACCAAGATCATACTTGCGCTACCTATAGGTTGAACGACACCACTCATGCCTTCTTTGTTGAAGTCGACAGCTTGCTCACTTGGGATTCTGGTAATGAACATAGTGACTTTACCTTTTAAACCCTGAAAAACCATATGCACGGCATTAGACTCTCCGAATCCACAGTGATTTAAGTAATAAACGTGGTAAGGAAAGTTCTGGTTGAACTTAAAATTCAGTGGAGACATTTTGGCGTTGATGAATGTGCTTGGCACATTTTCATCCAAGTGACGGACAAAAGGCTCTTCGTCTATTACATGTTTGATTGCTGTATCCGCCAATGTAGCATGTGCCGGTGAGACGAGAATATTGCTCCAGTTGACCTGACCAACTAACAAGCCAGCTGTAAATGCTACCGATGCAGCCAAAGCCATTGCCTTCTTAGCAAAAGTAGGGCGGACAACGTTTTGTTCAAGAGAGCTCGAACTTTGGCTGAACAAAATTTTGTCAGCAAGATCTTCAGGCACATCGACATTCATAGCCTGTTTGATTTTTTCATCGAGATCCAAAACGTCTTCAACAAACTTATGGTTAGCACTGTTGTCTGCCAAAGCTTGCAGTATCTCTTCATCCTTCTGTTTTGGATCCGACAAAATACGACGACGAAATTCTAAATCATCCATTTTTTTGTCCTCTCTTTGTATCTTGAGAATCCAACATCTCTTTAAGTTGATTACGAGCACGAAATAGTCGAGTCATCACAGTGTTTTTGTTCAGTTCCAGTATGTCGCCGATCTCTTCTCCACTGAAACCGCCTACGACTTGCAGAAATAAAGGTTCACGATATTCGACGTCTAATTTCATGATCTGTGCCTGAAGCCACTCTTGCTGGTGATGAGGGTCGTCGCTGACCTTTGCATCATTGCCATAGTCATCGATATCAACTAAATCAAATTGTTTGCGTTCGAACCGGCGTGCATTTTCTCGTCTTAATATGGTAATAAGCCAAGACTTTGCCGCTTTTTCGTCCAGCAAGCTATCTAGAGATTTCCATGCGCGAAGACAGGTTTCTTGCACCAAATCTTCGGCTACCGCTTTATCTTTACATAACCAGTAAGCATAGCGATATAAATCACGATGATAGCCCCGAACGAGCGATTCATATTTTCTTTGTTTGTCCATATCAGAGTTGACCGGACTGTTGGAATTTTTCTTTCCAAACATTTTTAACATGGCTGCAAGAGCCCCCATTTGTTATTTAACCAGTACTGTGTGGTCATTCGGATAGACATACAGAGTTTAGCAGTATCAACTGTTTTGTCTCACAGTAGTCAGGTCCAGGTTTCATTATTACGACTCAGATAGAAAACCAGTAGCCATGCATTTATTTGGAAGATTGAAAAAATAGATCGCTTGATAAGCGCTAAATCAATATAAAATTGATCTATTTCAAAAACTCGATCAGTGAAGCGGTTATAGTTACTCCTGTCATCTCGTTAGTCCTTGTGATTAACATGTTGAGCAAGATGACACTTCCTTTTGAAGGCTGACTTTACTTTCTCCTAATCAGGAAACTGATTAATGTTCAATTGGCGTAAGTTAATTGTTTTTATAGATATTCCGACCACACAGTTCTGTGTGGTTTTTTTTTACCTAAATTTCGCTTTCTAACCCAGTTCTTATTCAACTATCTTCATTGTTCATAGTCGGTTAATCGCGCCGTCAGCATAATGTATTTCATATCAATCAAAGCCAAAAGCTAGTATTTATCTAGGCATCCGGTTTGTGATCAATCTTTATTACACTTGGCGAAAAGTTTACTTAAATCCAGATATTAGGTGACTTATAGCCATTGTAACGTTTTAAAATCGCTATTGGCGGTGCTTTAGAGTAATTGATCTACTTGCTTCACGTTTATCTAAACGCACCTTTGATAAATTTAACAAGTTGATTACAATGCATCAGGTCAGACCTCTTGTTAATTAAGGAGAAACAATGGGCAAGCAGGAAGTAAAGACGCGTCATGGTGAACGCGTTGCTATTGTCGCGGGGCTTCGAACTCCCTTTGCTCGTCAAAGCACGGAATTTAGCCAAGTGCCAGCAGTCGATTTAGGGAAGATGGTAGTAAGTGAAATGCTTGCTCGAACCGATCTTGATCCGAAATTAATAGAACAAGTGGTATTTGGACAGGTTGTACAAATGCCAGAGGCACCAAATATTGCACGTGAAATCGTATTGGGGACGGGAATGAATGTCCATATCGATGCTTACAGTGTGACTCGCGCATGTGCCACGAGTTTTCAAGCCGCCGTTAATGTTACGGAAAGCATCATGGCAGGCACGATTGATATCGGTATCGCGGGTGGCGCTGATTCCTCATCGGTACTACCGATTGGTGTTTCCAAAAAGCTTGCAGCCAACCTGCTGGCTCTCAGCAAGACCAAAACGCTCGGCCAAAAGCTCAATGTGCTTAGAAACCTTAGCCTTAAAGATTTAATGCCAGTTCCTCCTGCAGTTGCTGAGTACTCGACGGGTTTGTCGATGGGGCAAACGGCGGAGCAGATGGCGAAAACGCACGGTATTTCTCGTGCAGAGCAAGATGCTCTGGCACACCGTTCTCATACACTGGCGTCTCAAGCGTGGAAAGAGGGCAAGATTCAAGGCGAAGTCATGACTGCGTTCCCTGAACCGTATAAAAAGTGGATATCAGAAGACAACAATGTTCGTCATGACTCTACGTTAGAGGGATACGCAAAACTTCGCCCGGCATTTGACCGTCAATATGGCAGCGTAACCGCAGCAAACAGCACGCCTCTGACTGATGGTGGTGCAGCTGTGATGCTCATGCGCGAAGGTAAAGCGAAAGAGCTTGGTATGGAAATCCTTGGCTACATTCGCGGCTACGCATTCTCTGCTATTGGCGTAGAGACCGACATGTTAATGGGCCCTTCTTACGCGACGGCGAAGGTATTGGAGAATACAGGGCTGGAATTGTCGGATCTGACTCTGATTGATATGCATGAAGCCTTTGCGGCTCAGGCGTTGGCCAACGTGAAAATGTTTGCCTCTGATAAGTTTGCTCAAGAAAACCTTGGCCGTTCAAAAGCCATTGGTGAAATCGACATGGATAAATTCAACGTACTTGGTGGTTCGATTGCTTATGGACATCCGTTTGCAGCAACGGGGGCGCGCATAATGACGCAAACACTGCGCGAGCTAAAACGTCGAGGTGGTGGTATTGCATTGAACACCGCATGTGCGGCGGGTGGTCTTGGTGCAGCAATGATTCTGGAGGTTGAGTAATGAGCGAACAAAAAGCATTTAGTCTGAAGATTGACGAGCAGAATATCGCCTGGTTGGCCATTGATGTACCTAATGAAAAGATGAACACGCTACAGGCGGCTTTTGTTGAAGATATGCAGAAAATCTTCGCGCAGCTAAAAGACTCAACTGGAGTCAAAGGAATGATCATTCATTCCCTGAAGCCAGATAACTTTGTTGCGGGTGCAGATGTACGCATGCTTGACGCATGTGCTACCGCAAGCGAAGCGGAAGCGTTGGCAAAACAAGGACAAGAACTCTTCCAACAATTGTCTGACCTGCCTTATCCGGTCGTTGCTGCTATTCATGGCCCTTGTCTCGGAGGCGGCTTAGAGCTTGCTCTGGCGTGTGACTATCGCGTTTGTACGGAATCCGACATCACTCGTTTAGGTCTGCCAGAAGTACAGCTAGGCTTGTTACCAGGCTCTGGTGGTACACAGCGACTTCCTCGACTAATTGGTCTGCTACCTTCACTTGATTTAATCCTGACGGGTAAACAGCTCCGCGCTAAAAAAGCGAAAAAGCTTGGCGTAGTAGATGCCTGTGTACCAGAGACTATTTTGCTTGATGTCGCTAAGCAATTTATCGACAAAGGCAAAAGCAAAGGTAAGAAAAAGCAGTCGACCAAAGAAAAGCTGATGTCGGGCAGCGGGTTAGGGCGCAAGTTTGTATTTGAGCAAGCCGCGAAGAAAACCAACGAAAAAACCCGAGGCAACTATCCTGCTACAGTGGCGATTTTGGAAGTGATCCAGCATGGTTTGGAGAAAGGGTTCGTTAAAGGCCAGGAGCTTGAAGCGAAGCGCTTCGGCGAACTGGTTATGAGCTCAGAATCGAAAGCGCTGCGTTCCATCTTCTTTGCTACCACAGAGATGAAGAAAGAACACGGCACGGATGCTAAGCCTGCTGCCGTGAAAAAAGTCGGTGTACTTGGTGGTGGTTTGATGGGCGCTGGCATTAGTCATGTCTCCGTTGCGAAAGCTAAAGTGCCGGTTCGCATTAAAGATGTGAGCAATGACGGGGTCTTAAATGCGTTGAACTACAACTACAAGTTGTTCGACAAGCAACGTAAGCGTCGCATTCTCTCTAAAGCGGATCTCCAAGCAAAAATGATGCAGCTTTCGGGTGGTGTAGACTTCACCAGTTTCAACCAGATCGATGTGGTTATTGAGGCGGTTTTTGAAGACCTTGATTTGAAACAGCAAATGGTCGCGGATATTGAAGCAAACGCGAAGCCAGATACCATTTTTGCGACCAACACATCGTCACTACCAATCCATAAAATTGCAGAAAAAGCTGAACGTCCAGAGAATATTGTCGGTCTTCACTATTTCAGCCCGGTAGAGAAAATGCCGCTGGTGGAGGTTATCCCGCATGAAACCACATCAGACGAAACCATTTCTACGGTTGTTGCGTTAGCCAAGAAACAGGGCAAAACGCCAATCGTGGTGAAAGACAAAGCTGGCTTCTACGTAAACCGCATTCTTGCACCTTACATGAACGAAGCTGCGCATATCTTGCTGGCAAACGAGCCGATAGAAAAGATAGATAACGCGTTACTGGATTTTGGCTTCCCGGTTGGGCCAATCACACTGCTTGATGAAGTGGGCGTGGATATTGGCGCTAAAATCATGCCGATTCTGGTCAATGAATTGGGCGAGCGTTTCAAAGGTCCGGATGTATTCGATACTTTGCTCAACGACGGCCGTAAAGGTCGTAAGAGTGGTAAAGGTTTCTACACCTACAAAGGTAAGAAGAAAGAAGTCGATAAGTCTGTCTATAAGCTATTGAAACTTGAGCCTGAGTCTAAGCTCAGCGACAACGATATTGCCCTGCGCTGTGTGCTGCCAATGTTGAATGAAGCGGTACGCTGTTTAGATGACGGTATTATTCGTTCGCCACGCGATGGTGATATTGGTGCGATTTTCGGTATTGGCTTCCCACCATTCTTGGGTGGTCCTTTCCGTTATATGGATCAGTATGGCTTGAAAGAGCTGGTCGAGAAAATGAATGAATTTGCATCGAAATACGGTGACCGATTTGCACCTTGTGACGGCTTACTCACCCGAGCGGGTGAAGAACGTACGTTTTATTAATTCTCAGCGCTGAACAACGTTGAAAACAAAAAGGCTTGCATCTCGCAAGCCTTTCTTAATTATGCAGAAGAGATTATTTCTTCTTGTCTTTTTTATCTTTGTGACCCTGACCTGGGTTGTCATCACCGTGAACGCTCGCATTACCCTTCTTGTCTTTATCCCAATTTTTAGAAGTACAGTCATCTGACTTCACAGAGATATTGTCACCGCTCAAGCGTACACAGTCTTTGCTTAGCTCAAAGTCATCACCTTTCACAGTGATTTCTGCATGAGCTGATGCGAATGGAAGTAGAACTGCAGCAATTAATAGGAATTTTTTCATAGGTGCCTCATATGCAAGTTGTTGTAATTTGAGTATAAGCCAATTGGAGCATAAGCTAATTAGAGCATAAGCTGCAATTGCGTTATTTCAAATTTCTGCCAATTTTATCTGAAACCAAAGTCCTTTATCCTAATCCGCAATCTTTCGGTCGTAGCTGAAACTCTTCTATTGAGCCAATTTCCTGACCTAAGTGAATGCGCGGTTCATCGATGTGAGCCAGACCTTGAGAATGCATAACCAAACGGTTTGCTGTTCTAGGTTTTAGCTCATTTACAACGAAACGGATCATATCTGCACGAGTCAGCTTTTTAAGCTCTGCCAGTACTTTCTCTCGCTGATTAAATTCAGTGTCTTTATTACCTATTGCTACCCAAAGGCGTTGAGCGCGACCACGCAGTGTGGTGTCTGGTGTGGCAATTTGATTCCATAAGCCGCGTTTACTGGTATGCCACTGATAATCATTGAGCTCTAACAGCACCATGTAAAAGGCATTTAAGAATTCATCAATAGAGGTGACGAGCTCTGCAGGCGCTGCATTGGGAGACTGAACATAAAGCACGATACCAGGGTGTCGGTTAAGCGGCATGTTCCCTGTGCCGACCATGTAGCCTAATTGCTGCTTGGTGCGGATTTCGTGAAAAAACGTCGCCGACATCAAATGGTTTGCCAGTGAATAAAGCGCGATATTACGTGGCTCAATATCCTCGCATTGATGATAAATCACGACAGCCGAGTCCTGCTGGTCACAGTGCACTTCACGCTGAAAACTGCCGTTTTGACCTAGCATCACCAATGGTCGGAGTGCTTCCTCATAGCGCTGCTCTTTAACTCGCAGTGCATCCTTTAATGTGGTGGCCATGTCATGCGCTTGCTGGCGTTGCCAGTCGCCATAGACAAACATTTCTACATGCAATTCGGCGAGAATCGACTCTACGAACACAGACAACTCATCGACTTCAATTTGCTCCAGTGCTTCAGCAAGCGTCGCAAAAGGAGGATTGTTAGGCTGTAATAATCCCGTTAACGAGTTGAACAGTTGCGAAATAGGGCGATCTTGCGCTGAGTTTCGCCAGTTCCTGAGTAGCTGTTGTTTGATTGTGTCAAATCGAGCCTGGCTGAACTCACGAGCGGCAAAGCGGCGCAAAATCATTTCTAATAGCTGGGGAAGCTTTTGGCTAAAGCCGGACAAAGTCAGCGTCACGCCACCTTGGTGGGCATACATGTTGTAGCCCATGCCAGCAATTTCCGCCTGATAAGTTTCTTGTGCGAGTGAGTCGAGAAACATCTCAACGCAGAGACGAGTCTTGACGATGTTTTTAGGTGAAGCGACGGCATGCGAACTGTCTATCGCTACATAGAGCACGCCCTTAGGCACGCGGAATTCATCATCTTGTAAATGCCATAGGCGGAAGCCTTCCAAGTCTTCAATTAACTCGGGGAGGGAGTTGCCGTGTTCCAGAGGCATAGGATCAAGGTTGTAGCATATATACGGGTTCTTCTCGGGCAGTACAAATTGCCAACGCGGGTCAATTTGATGGAAGAAACGTTTTTGCTCGCTGGTAAATGGCGTCACTGAGTACGGAGTAAAATACCATTCTGCGGTACGATCGTAGTCTAAGCCTTTGGCAATCAGCGTGACTCTTACATTGTCGATGTTTAAGTAATTCAACAAATCACGTTGCAGCGCTTCGTCGTAACCTGCCATTTTGTAATCGCCGTAGATGGTATCGTCCGGCTGATAGTGCTGCATATTGACGACAAGGTGGCTAACAAAATCAAGCGGCCTTGACGGTTCCTGAAAACGAAATGCAGATTCGAGCACTGCCTGTTTCTCCAGGTAGCGCCATTCGTCCATGCCTTCTTGACGAATCAGGGTTAAATATTGGAATACTGCCTGAACGATATCATCGACGTGGTCGAGGCCTGTTGGTGTAAGTGTACAACTCACGGTAAAGTCACGGTAATTGCTGCCGCTTGCACCGCCTCCAGCAGAAAGAGAAGTGATCCATCCCTTACTCTTAAGCTGAATCATTAAGCTGCCTTCCCCTTCATAGCCCAGTAAATGAGCAAAATAGGAGAGGGGTTTTGTGCCGTAATACTCGTCCATTCCCGGCATGGGAAAAGTCAAAATTAACTTGCGAAACTCCTTGATGGGCTCAATCTGGACAAAGATTCCGGTGCTGTTTTCCGTGCCAATAGGTACATCAATCGATTTACCTTTCAATTGATGATTAGGGATGGCCGCAAACATGCGCTCTACCCACGCTTGCTGCTCATCAAGGGATTGGGGGCCAAATAGGGTTAGCGTCATTAAATCAGCAGAGTATTGAGAATGATGAAACTCGACGATTTCGTCACGAATAGACTTACCGTTTCTGTCGCCGAGCGTATCAATATTCCCTACGGAAAACTTTGAAAATGGATGCTCTGGATTGATGACTTCTTTATTAACCTGATACAAACGACGAGAATCGTCATTCAGTTTTAGCTTGTATTCTGAATCGACCGCCTGACGCTCTTTGTCTAATGCTTCCTCGTTAAATAAAGGTGCGGTAAAGAATTGGCTGAAGCGATCTAGCGAGTTTTCAAAGGCATTTGGAGTGACATCGAAAAAGAAACACGTGTGCTCTGTTCCTGTCCAAGCGTTGTTTGTACCACCATGTTGGCTAATATAGCTTTGAAATTCGCCTACTTTAGGGTATTTTTCCGTACCCAAAAAAAGCATGTGTTCTAAATAGTGCGCTAAACCTTGGCGATCATCAGGATCGTCAAAGTGTCCGACGTTCACTGCTAGAGCGGCTGCAGACTGTTGAGCTGTATCGGAATGAATCATCAACACGCGCAAATCATTACTCAGCGTAATGTAGCGGTATTGATTTGAATCGTTAGGACTTAGGTGCACGATGCGTCTCCAGATTTCGCATTACAGTAATTATGAACCCTGAGTGGGGCAGCGCAAATGTTGCGCGTCGACAAATACTGCTCCCTGCGTTTTTGTTTTTCGTAAGACTACTGCATAGGCCCATCGCTTTTGCGTATGGGTAGGGCTGTTTGAAGGAATGCACTGAGTTCATGGCATAGCCAAAGCGGTGATGAACTGAGTATATTCTTTTTTAATAGATTGTTAAGAAAGTCGCTATCTTTGGCAAGCTAATTGGTATAATGAACAGACAATTATATCAGTATTTATGTTTCGACATTATTAAAATTAGCCCCGAATATCTTATAAAGATAGCAGTCAACCTTTTGGTAGCGTTAGCTATCCATAGGAAATAACATGAAAATATTCATTATGCGTCATGGCGAAGCCGAACACTTTGCGGATTCTGACGCAGCTAGGCAACTGACCCAAAGAGGCAGAGATGAGTCACAAGCTGTCGCCCGAGCGTGCAAAGAACAAGGTTGTGCTCAATTCGACAAAGTACTCGTGAGCCCGTACATCCGTGCTCAACAAACCTGGCAAGAAGTCAGCGAACACTTTTCGGCCCAAAGTATTGAAACGTTTGAAGATATCACGCCTTACGGACAATCTGAATGCGTGTACGACTATGCTAATGCCCTCATTGAAGTTGAAAAGCTTGAGTCGTTGCTGTTTGTTTCGCATTTACCGCTAGTCGGATATTTAACGGCAGAGTTTGTGAGAGACATGGCTCCACCAATGTTCCCGACATCTGGATTGGTTTGTGTCGAATACGATCCTCAAACCCAGCAGGGTGAGGTGTTGTGGCATATCACGCCATAAGCGTTGAACCAAATTTAATCAAAAGGCAGGAATATCCTGCCTTTATTGTTATGGAAAACAGATTGTTATTGAACGAATTTTTACTTCTCTGGAATCGAGAGAAGGACGAGCAGCGCACCGTCACCCCCAAACTCTAAAGGCGCTTGGTGAAAGGCCATCACATCAGGGTGTTGAGCCAGCCACAGTGGCGATTTTTGTTTGAGGATATGCTTGCCAATCCCGTGCTGAACGCAAGCACAGTGAATTTCGTTCTTTACGCAGTACGCGATCATCGCGCCTAATTCGCGCTTTGCTTCCTGCTGAGTCATACCATGCATGTCGAGGAACACGTCGGGCACATAAACACCGCGACGCAGACGTTTTACCTCATAGGTGGAAACGTCGTCACGTGCATAGCGAGTCGGCCCTTCTTCATTGAGAAGAGGGACAAACTCATCAGAAAAGTAAAATTCTGAATCACTCGCTTCACGGTTTGAGCGTTTGATTTCTTTTTGCTTAGTATTTTTTTTTGGTTGCTGGATTATGGTATCCTGTCGCAACTTTTTTACGCCCTGTACTGCTTCCTGAAACAAGGCGAAATCGTCATCGTGTTCGGTGTCTTTTTTGCTCATTAGGTAAACAAATTCATTAATAAATTTTATTAGCAGTATTGTAGCGCTTTTCGGAGGCAATTTTGGATAAGATTTTTGTAGAAGAAGCGGTATCTGAGCTACATACCCTTCAAGATATGATTCGTTGGACGGTCAGCCGCTTTAATGCTGCGAACCTGTTTTACGGTCACGGTACTGATAACGCGTGGGATGAAGCCGTGCAGCTTATCCTGCCAACGTTATACTTGCCGATCGATGTGCCTCCACACGTATTGAGCTCTCGCCTGACAACCAGCGAGCGCATGCGTATTGTTGAGCGTGTAGTAAAACGCATCAACGATCGCACACCTACCGCATACCTGACTAACAAAGCGTGGTTCTGCGGTCTTGAGTTCTTCGTGGATGAACGTGTACTTGTGCCGCGTTCCCCAATTGGTGAACTGATCCAAGCAGAATTCCAACCTTGGTTAGTGGAAGAGCCAGTTCGTATCATGGATATGTGTACGGGTAGTGGCTGTATTGCGATTGCTTGTGCGCACGCATTCCCAGAAGCAGAAGTTGATGCTATCGATATCTCGACGGATGCACTGCAAGTGGCTGAGCAAAACGTTCAGGATCACGGCATGGAACAGCAAGTATTCCCAATGCGTTCGGATTTGTTCCGTGACTTACCAAAAGAGAAATACAACCTTATCGTGTCAAATCCACCGTACGTAGACGAAGAAGACATGAACAGCCTGCCAGACGAGTTCACGCATGAGCCAGAGCTTGGCCTGGCTGCGGGTACGGATGGTCTGAAACTGGTTCGTCGTATTTTGGCTAATGCACCGGATTATCTGACAGACAACGGTATCCTGATTTGTGAAGTGGGTAACTCTATGATTCATATGATGGATCAATACCCACAGATTCCATTTACCTGGATTGAATTTGAAAATGGCGGCCACGGTGTATTCATGCTGACTCGTGATCAACTAGTGGAATGTGCAGAAGAGTTCAAACTGTACAAAGACTAATAGCCATACCCATCATTTTCTACAACACCGAGCCTAGTGCTCGGTGTTTTTTTATGCGGAATTCATCAAGATTAAGTGAATATTTACTCTTTACATCAAAACGTAATAGAGCCACTATGAATCCACGAAGAATTGATAAGCAGTTGCGCCTCGATTTGAGAAGGCGTGGCGACAATAACTTGAGGAAGTAATGGCAGGAAACAGTATCGGACAACATTTCCGAGTGACGACATTCGGGGAAAGTCACGGTATCGCACTGGGATGTATCGTAGACGGGTGCCCGCCGGGGTTAGAAATTACAGAAGCAGATCTGCAAGTCGATCTGGACCGTCGTCGTCCTGGCACATCACGTTACACTACACAGCGTCGTGAGCCGGATGAAGTTAAAATTCTTTCAGGTGTGTTCGAGGGTAAAACAACGGGTACATCAATCGGTCTGTTGATTGAGAACACCGATCAACGCTCGAAAGATTATTCTGAGATCAAAGATAAATTCCGTCCAGGGCACGCAGATTACACTTACCATCAAAAATACGGCATTCGTGATTATCGTGGTGGCGGCCGTTCGTCAGCTCGTGAAACGGCAATGCGTGTTGCGGCAGGTGCGATTGCGAAAAAATACCTGAAGGACGAATTCGGCGTAGAAATCCGCGCTTACCTATCACAAATGGGTGATGTGTCTATCGACAAAGTGGATTGGGATGAAATCGAAAACAACGCGTTCTTCTGTCCGGATGTTGATAAAGTTGAAGCGTTTGACCAGCTTATCCGTGACCTGAAAAAAGAAGGCGACTCAATTGGTGCGAAGATTCAGGTTGTCGCAACCAATGTGCCTGTCGGTCTTGGTGAGCCAGTCTTTGATCGTTTAGATGCAGATATTGCGCATGCGCTGATGAGCATTAACGCGGTGAAAGGTGTTGAAGTGGGTGATGGTTTTGATGTTGTGAACCAACGCGGAAGCCAGCACCGTGATACGCTTTCTCCACAAGGTTTTGGCAGTAACCATGCTGGCGGTATTCTTGGTGGTATTTCTACTGGCCAGGATATTGTGGCAAATATTGCGCTTAAGCCAACCTCAAGCATCACGGTTCCGGGTGACACGATCACCAAAGAAGGTGAGCCAACTCAGCTGATCACTAAAGGTCGTCATGACCCATGTGTTGGTATCCGCGCGGTACCTATTGCTGAAGCAATGCTGGCGATTGTTGTGATGGATCACTTGCTTCGTCACCGTGGTCAGAACTTTGGTGTGACGACAGAGACGCCAAAGATTTAACCATTGTTTTGAATACAAAAAAGGTTGCCTTATTGGCAACCTTTTTTTGTTTTGCATGTTTAATGAAGTGAGCTTTCGGTTTCCAAATGGAAAGATGGCAAACGCCATTTAAATCGAACCGCTGCCATACGTAACACATAGCCAACCACCAGCGTTACGATAGTGGCCGTGACGTCCGGCACATTAAATTCTAATAATGCTAAGTACAGCCCAGAAGCGATTAAGGCTACGGATGCGTAGAGCTCTTCATGCAGTACTAATGGAGTCTGACGACAAATCAGATCACGAAGTAGTCCGCCAAATACACCAGTCACTAATGCAGACACCATACAGATACCAGGGTGCAGCCCCATATCCAGTGCGATTTTAGTGCCGATGATACTAAAGACGATCAAGCCTAGCGCATCGAGACGAATAAACAGACCTTTTAATTTGATCACCCATTTCGCTAGCCCTGTTGTTAAAATCCCAGCAAGGCAAGTGATGGCGAGAAACTCCGGGTTTTTTACCCAGCCGAGCGGATAGTGCCCTAATAAGATATCACGGACGGTGCCGCCACCGATGGCAGTGGCACTCGCGACCAACATAACTCCAAACCAGTCCATTTTTCTTCGTCCGGCACTTAACGCACCAGTCATGGCTTCAGCCGTGATACCAATGACATACAACACACTTAGCAGCATAAGGGACACTCAACATCAAATACAACCAGGCTTGAAGCGATGGGAAAGTGCCTCAAACCTATCAATACGCTCTACTCATCTGAGAGCATAAAATATTGCGAGAGTGTAGTGGGAAATGTGATCTGTGACGAATGAGAAATTGTATCGAGAAGTAAGGTTTCAGATTAATCCAGCTAATAACCAAACCTGTTGTGTGGCTTTACGAGCTGGATAAAAACAGCGACAATGCGCAGCGTAAGTCCGTATAAAATACAGAATCGATGATGACCCACGACTATCAAGACCTTATCACCCTATTTAACGACACATTTCTAGAACCTTTTAACACGAAACTAGAGCTGGGTGGAGATGAACCTATCTACCTTCCTGCTGATGAAGAGCAACCTCACCACCGGATTATTTTTGCTCGTGGTTTCTATGCGTCTGCACTTCATGAAATCTCGCATTGGTGTGTAGCTGGCCCTGAGCGTCGTTTGTTGGAGGATTTTGGTTATTGGTACGAGCCGGATGGCCGAACGGCTGAGGTTCAGGCTGAGTTTGAGAAAGTAGAAGTTCGCCCTCAGGCATACGAGTGGATACTGTCTAAAAGTGCTGGCTTCCCTTTTACTGTCAGTTGTGACAATCTACACGGCGATTTTGAACCAGATAGGCTTGGTTTTATGCGTAAAGTGCATAACGAAGTGTTAGGTATTCTGGAGACGGGATTGCCGCAACGAGTGAAAATGCTGTCTGAAGCGCTACGCTCTTTTTACCAAACTAAGCCGCTGGAAGCGTCTGACTTTATCGTTAAATAACCTCAGAGATACTCCATGATTATTGAATTTGAAGAAAAACTACTGGAACTGATTGATGCTCGAATTGAAACAGCATCAGATGACGAGCTGTTTGCTGGTGGTTATCTGCGTGGTCACATCTCTTTATCTGCTGCATCGTGTGAAGACGAAGGCATCAATGATATTGAAGAGCTGAAAGCTCGCATCGCCAACAGTTTAGATGAAGCTCGTACAGAGCTAAGTCCATCCGATCGCATTATTGTTAGCGATCTATGGCAAGAGCTACAGGCTCAAGCTTAATTATTCCTACCCCATTTCTAATAGTTTCGAAGTAGGCCTACGTACTATTTCGAAAAATTTGAATCTCTCCGTAAAATTTTTGTGGTTGTTGGCAAACTGTTTAACTTTTATTCTGATGGCATAAAGAGTGAACAAAAGGATACAACCATGAAAATTGTCGCATTTGCTGCTTCTACCAGCTCAACATCAATCAACAAAGTACTTGCTACTTACGCAGCCAATCAAGTTGAAGGCGCGCAAGTGAATGTATTGGACCTAAACAACTATCAAGTTCCAATGTTTAGTGAAGATACAGAGAAAGAGATCGGCCAGGCAGAGGGTGCGATTGCCTTCTTAAGAGAGCTAGAACAAGCGGATGCAATCGTGGTTTCTTTTGCTGAACACAACGGTTCTTACGCTGCAGCGTACAAAAACTTGTTTGACTGGGCGACGCGTATTGAACGTAATGTATTCCAAAACAAGCCAGTTGTTTATCTAGCTACATCTCCAGGCCCTGGTGGCGCACAAAGCGTATTGGCAGCGGCAACAGGTTCTGCTCAGTTCTTTGGTGCAGATGTTAAGGCGTCTGTGTCAGTGCCAAACTTCTACGAGAATTTTGACGTAGAAACCGGTGCAAGTCTAAATGCAGAAATCGCTGAGCAAGTACAACAAGCAGTCGCTCAATTGGCGTAACCCAGCCAGGATTTACTTCCACAGTTATTATTTCTCGGGAATGATACTCGTGTTTAGTGAATGGTAAGAGCCCCCACCTATCTCTAAGCACAGTCATTCCTTTGAGTTTAGTGTGGTCTGGATGCCTCTAATAACGCATCGTTGTTACAAGCTCCCTGACCACGCTTTTTGTTTCTGCCAAAACTTAACTAAAGTTCAGTAATCGCCTTACCTTTGCGCAGCTTACGAACCCACATCCGACTTGGATGCAATTCAGCTAACACTTCTACAGGCAGTGGCAGAGGGTCGCCACAAATTTGTGAAGCCAGCAGTTCAGCCATCAGTGGTGCAGAGCTCAATCCGCGAGAACCCAGACCTAAAAAGCAGAATAGGTTAGGGAACTGATGAATTGCTTCAACTTCCTCTTCCTTCAGGTTTTGCAAGTTTGCGTATTGTGTTTTAACTGACTCAAAATTACTCACATTACCAATAAATGGCAGGTGGTCGCGACTCACACAGCGAATGCCTTGGCGTGATAAGTTTCCTGTTATGTCGACCTCGTTGGTCCATGTCTGATTTGGCACACACTTGACGAGCTTGTCAGCATTGTCGCGTTGCGCTTCGGCATCAAACTCGTAATCCAAATGGCTGCGATCGTAACTTGCGCCAATGCAGAGCTGCTGATTATTTGGGTTAACAGGCGTCATGTAGCCATCGTAGCAAAGCACCGATTTCAGCTTAGAAAGCGTTTCTGTTGCTGGCGCGTGGCTTACCTGACCTTTGACTTGTCCCATAGGCAGATCCGCGGTTTGGCTCAACGTTTGGAACTCATGGCCATTGGCAATCACGACGGCTGAGTGTTCAAAGGTTTGACCATTCGATGTTAGTACCCAGCTTTGACTTTCTTCATTCCAAGTGAGCGCGTCGATTTTGTGTTCAAGCTTGGCTTCGAAATTGTCATTTTTTTCAAGCTGAGCGATCAGCCCACGAGTTAATTCGGCAGGACAAAGCCAACCACCCAAAGGGTAGTGCACTGAAGGCATATCGATAGGCAAGCCAATAGCTTCAGCCGTTTCTTCTGTTGAAAGTTTCTGAATGAGCTCGGGCGTGAAGTTGCCTTCTAATATCCTTTCTAACTTAGCTGTGGACTTTTCATCCCACATCAATTGGGTGACGCCACACCACTCATGGTCAAAACTGATTTCTTCCGCCGTTTGCTCAATAAACTGACGAGCGAACAGAAAGGCAGGAGCAAACACACGCGACACACCAGTGTGAGGGCCATTAAGCAGTGGATAAACGGCGCCTTGTCGGTTACCCGATGCCCCTTCTGCTGGTCGAACATCTTTACAATACAGTGTGACGTTTTGACCACGACGGCTTAATGTTTTTGCCAGGGCTGCGCTTGCTATGCCACCACCAATAATGGCAATTGAGTCAGAATGGCTTGCCGCTGTTCGGTTAAACCAGGGTAAGTGATTTGAGTGTGTTTGACGCTGTTCCATTGTGCCGGCGATCATTTCGCGCTTGGTACCAAAGCCTTTTACTTTGGCCATGGTAAAGCCTGCTTCAATCAAGCCACGACGCACAAAACCTGCTGCAGTAAAGGTCGCGACAGTACAATCTTGCTTGGCCAGTTTTGCCATACCGTTGAACAGATTCTGATTCCACATCTCTGGGTTTTTACTAGGTGCAAAACCATCCAGGAACCAAGCGTCGATCAAGCCTGATTCACCATAAGGTACTTGTGGCATGCAGTCTTTGATATCACCAAACCACAGGTCGAGGGTGATTGCGCCATCTTCTAATACGATTCGATGGCACTCTGGTACTGCTGCTGGGTAGTGTTTTTGAAGTTTCGCGGCATAATCTGCTAACTCTGGCCAGGCTTGATGGGCTTTTATTAGATCCGCCTGACTCAGAGGATACTTTTCGAAACTGACAAAATGCAGCTCTTTTAATGTTGCCTCAGGGTTTTCACGATGAAACTCGTTAAACCACTGCCATACCGCTAGGAAGTTTAATCCAGTGCCAAATCCGGTTTCACCAATGACAAAGCGTCTTTGGTCAAACTCCTGCCATCTTTCTGGGAGATGATTTTTTTTGAGGAAAACGTAGCGTGTCTCTTCAAGACCGTTTACGTTAGAGAAGTAAACATCATCAAATTGGTCAGAAACTGGCGTACCAGATTCGTTCCAACCCAGTTCTGCGTTTTTTATTGAAGTCATATTGGTCGTAATTTTGTGATTTGGCACGGTAACAATAGGACGATTGTACGAATTTATAGGAAAGCTGACCACTTTTGTTGACTATCTTAGTTATTATCTAGCGGATTTTTGAATTATAGGAATGTCATAATGAAACGAGTCGTAATCACCGGTATGGGTATTGTTTCAAGTATCGGTAACAACGTCGAAGAAGTTCTAGCGTCTCTTAAAGCGGGCAAATCTGGCATCACTGCATCTGAGCAGTTCAAAGAACACGGTCTTCGTTCGCAAGTATGGGGTGATCTGAAAATTAACCCAGCGGAACACATCGACCGTAAACAGATGCGCTTTATGGGTGATGCGGCTGCTTATGCATACCTATCAATGCAGCAGGCAATTGAAGACGCTGGCCTATCTGACGATCAAGTTTCAAACGATCGTACTGGTATTGTTGCTGGTTCTGGTGGTGCTTCTGCGTTAAACCAAACACTAGCGACAGATACGATGCGTGAGAAAGGCGTGAAGCGTATTGGTCCATACATGGTTCCACGTACCATGTCTTCTACTGTTTCTGCGTGTCTTGCGACACCGTTTAAAATTCGCGGTGTGAACTACACAATGAGTTCAGCTTGTGCAACGTCTGCACACTGTATCGGCCACGCTATGGAGCTAATCCAGCTTGGTAAACAGGACATCGTATTTGCGGGTGGTGGTGAAGAGCTAGATTGGTCTCAAACTATGATGTTTGATGCGATGGGCGCACTTTCTACCAAGTACAACGACACTCCAGAAAAAGCATCTCGTACGTACGATGCTGACCGTGACGGTTTCGTTATCTCTGGTGGTGGCGGTATGCTGGTTATCGAAGAACTAGAGCATGCACTAGCACGTGGCGCGAAAATCTACGGTGAGATCGTAGGTTACGGTGCGACTTCTGATGGCTACGACATGGTAGCGCCATCAGGTGAAGGTGCTGTTCGTTGTATGAAGATGGCAATGCAAGGCGTTGACCACATCGATTACATCAACACACACGGTACTTCTACGCCTGTAGGTGATGTGAAAGAGCTAGGTGCGATTCAAGAGCTATTTGGTGAAAACAGCCCTGCAATCTCTGCGACAAAAGCGATGACTGGTCACGCACTAGGTGCGGCTGGTGTTCACGAAGCAATCTACTCGACGCTAATGCTAGACAACAACTTCATTGCTCCAAGCATCAACATTGAAAACTTGGATGAAGCTGCGAAAGGTCTGGATATCGTAACTGAAGCTCGTGATGCTGAGATCGATACGGTAATGTCAAACAGCTTTGGCTTTGGCGGTACTAACGCAACGCTAGTTATCAAGAAATACCAAGGTTAGTCAGTACACTGCTAATCGAAATTGTTGGGGCCTTTCGTCAGACGAAGATGTGTCCCAACAAACCAGTTTCCAGAGCTTGATCAGTTTAACTGGTCGAACAGACGCAGACTTTATCCCAAGGAGAGCGGGATAAGATCCTTTTGTTCTGGAACTTTGCCCGGCTTAATGCCGGGCTTTTTATTTTGTGTAATAAGAGTCACACCTCACCGAATTATACCAACCTAAGTAAGAAAGTGGTCATACTTGATTATAGAAACAGGCATCGAATACAAACACGCATGAACCCATCCATGGGGCTTCGATTTGCCATCCATGGCAAATAGAGTTTGTTTATCGAACCCTGTTCCCTGAACAGTTAATTTTCCAGATTGGTAATATTAGAAATCCTAGGCTCACGCCAAGCGAGGGCCCAACTGCAGATATTCAAGATTAATGTAATCCTGACCATATTTTTCAGACTGATCGATAGCCAGCGGCAACTCGCTTATCTCCAGTGTATATTCACCGGCTTGAGGAAAATGCAGCTCGCCCAAGCGACTGTGAACGTTCTTCCACGGTACCTGGGCATCGTTGGCGTCTGTTTTGTCGAGGTTTAGCTCAAACTCCCAGGACTGATCCGCACAGCTTATGCGACCAGTTTTACCGTTGTGCACCCATTGAGGGTCTTTATGATGCATGGTTTCCAAAGAAACCAGATCTAAGGCGAACCGGCCCGGGCGCTCAACTTGGAAGGTCCAGCGGTAAGTGAGTTTTTCAGGATCAAAGTGAGCGATATTGAGCGTGTCCAGGCGCACTTTGGCCAGTCGGTCCTGATGGATGATAGGGTTGATGTCCAGCTCACCGTCATACTCCAGCTCGATCACCAGAGGCATCCGATCATAATTGTGCTCGAATTGCAGGTTGAGGGTGCTGGCCGTAATGCCCGTATCGGTATGTGTTTTCTGCAAATAGGAAACATGGCCTTTGATTTGGTGATCAAGCAATCGCACCTGTTTGATTCGATTGTTGAGACTATGTAAGCAGATAACGTTTTGCTCTGGCTGACGCTGCACATGCAGATACAGTTTATTGGTGGCTGGTCTATGTGTTACCACGCCCCAATTGAAACCGGTCTGCAGCGGGGTAGCTTCTGTATCGATCACCGCTTCCTGATTCACCTGCATCCATTGGCCTATCTCGCTAAGTAATCTCACAAGGGACTGTGGAATACGCCCGTTATGATCCAGGGTTATATTGAGCAGAAAGTTCCCGCCCCGGCTAACTACGGAACACAGCTGGTTTATCAGATCCTTACTGGACTTAGTATTATTGTCATTGCGGCTATAGCCCCAGTTGTCATTACTGGTAGCAATGCCTTCCCAGTAATATGGCTTGATATAAAGTGGCTCCATGTAGTTGTCGTGACCGGTTTTGATATCCCAATCCAACTGGTACTCACACTCCGGTGCCGTAACTCGGCTGTTAACCACCGCATCAGGCTGTTTTTTCCGGATTAATGCCATCAGTTCGCCGATCCGACGTACGTGGTCAGCTTCTTCTTGTACATCAAAGCCCCCCATATCAAACCACAGCGAACATAGATCTCCGTACTGCTCAAGCAACTCATTAACCTGAGGCATGCACTTCTTATTCCAGTATTCCTGATAATTGGCTTGGTCTGGGTTGAAGTCCCAGTCATTGGGGGCTTTTGACACCGCGTTTTCGTTCTCCCAGTCGATCACATGCGAATAATATAGGCCAAAATCCAAGTCCTTATGACGACAGCTTTGACTGAGTTCCGCGACTGGATCGCGTTGAAACGGTGTGGCATCTGTGATGTTGAAAGGATGTGATGGGCTGTGATACATGGCAAACCCGTCGTGATGCTTAGCTGTGACCACCATATAATTCATCCCGGCTGATTTGGCTAACGCCGTTACCTGGTCGGCATCAAATTCGCTAGGGTTAAAGTCAGAAGCGTATTCTTTGTAGTCCCGCATAGGAATACGGGCAAAGTGGGGCAGCCATTCGCTAATGATGTCGTAGTATTGTCCCTGATAATACCCGGCCAGATCCCGGTGGCAATAAAGCCCCCAGTGGATAAACATGCCAAAGGTATTTTTTTTCCAGCGGTTCAGCCCTTGCTTACTGACGCCAGTAAAGGCATTGCGATTGTCCAACTGGCTGTTAGCCTGGCTGCTTGTTCCTGTCAGTTCACCTGCTGTGGGCTTGGTCATGATACACCTGTCTAATTTTATGAAATACCTTTTCATAATAATTGTTTTATCGGTTCCAGCAGAGTCAGGTGCAGTTAGATGCGAGCTTTCTCACGCTAACTTTGGTTTGTTGATGTAAATACGCTCTTATCTAATGCACGTTAATGCCCGCTTCAACCGTTACCTTTTTTAAATCGGTCATCAACTCATTGTCATCCTTCAACCAAAACGCCCACTTTGCCCGAACTTGCGTGATATTAATCGCACAAACAGTTTGAACGGGTGCAGTGCCTACAATTTTCAATTTAACATTTGCTTTATTGAAATGATGTTTCATTAAGTGATGTTTAGAGCATGAACAACAGACAAAATTACATTGTTGATCAAGTCCGAAAGCAAGGTGAGGTTAAGGTTGAGGAGTTAGCTGTCGATTATGGCGTCTCTGTTGAGACCATACGCCGCGATCTGAATACATTAGCAAAACACAGCCTGTTATGTCGTACTCATGGTGGTGCAGTCAGCCTGCAGACTCGTGACATAGGCCAGACATTCTCCTCACGACAGAAGTTAAACGCACAAGCTAAGCATGTAATGGCAAAGCATGCACAGCACTACCTTATCGAGAGAAGCGTCATTGGAATGGATGCCAGCTCTACCTGTCTGCACGTTGCCCGGCTGATGCCTGATATAGCTTGTACTTTGGTAACCAACTCCACTGGCATAATGCAAAGTATGACAACAAAAGAACAGGTGTCCGTCATTGTGACTGGAGGCAGTTTTTCCGTCAAATACTCTGCCTTTCACGGCCCCATTGCCGAACAGGCGTTGTCCCGTTTGAATCTGGATGTGGTTCTACTGTCCTGCAGCGGGGTCGATGAAAACGGAGCCGTCTGGGAGTCTAACGAACTGAATGCCTCTATCAAACGCCGCATGCTGGGTTGTGCGGCTCAGGTGGTACTGCTTGCCGATACGAGCAAAATAGGCAAAAAGGGGCTGATCAAGATTTGTGACGCCACAGAGATAGATATCTTTATCAGTGATAGCCGAGTAAACAGTAAGTTACGGCAGCGACTAAAGAAAAACCAGGTTTTGGTTATTGATGGATAAGCTCGCTGACATAAAACAAATAAAGAAAGCAGAAATAAGAAGAGATAGAACGAAACGGACGATATCTCCGTTACTGAAAACGTTGAATCCAAGTTGTTACGTTTTGCTTGCGCCGGTTTAGCAGTAGCTAATATATGCGGCAAGTCTTACCTATCTGAAGGTGAATTGCCGGAGGTGTAACCATGTCATCCACTGTGCCGCTATTTCCACTCTGAACAAGGACTTTCCCGTCATTCATTACGTGATCGCTGCCAGATCCGGCAACGATATTCCTCGCATACCTTATGCAGCCTTTGGCGCATTAAGCGCAGGTGTTTGTTTTGCCGCGAATAAAACGATATATCGCTATAGAAAAGTAATTAGGTAAATACTTATGGAAAATTTAGTTATAAAAGAAAGAACCGAGCGCACGCAGTGGTACTGCGAGGCGAGATTCGGGATGTTTATTCATTGGGGGCTCTATGCGATTCCAGCAAGAGGTGAGTGGGTAAGAAGTAATGAGCACATGCCAAAAGAGGACTACGATAAATATTTCGATGAGTTTGATGCCAAGGAATACAACCCTAAAGAATGGGCAAAGTTAGCAAAAAAAGCAGGCATGAAATACGCCGTATTAACGGCTAAGCATCATGATGGCTTTTGTCTATATGATTCTAAATATACTGATTTCAAATCTACCAACACACCTTGTAAAAGAGATTTGGTTCAAGAGTTCTTACAAGCTTTCAGAGATGAAGGTATCAAAGTTGGGTTGTATTTTTCACTTATAGACTGGCGACACCCGGATTATCCACATTTTGGAGATACACATCATCCAATGAGACAGTGTGAAGATTATAAAGGTACGGACCATGATTTTGATAATTACCTAGGGTATATGCACAATCAGATAGAAGAGCTTCTCACCAACTATGGTCATCTAGATATTATGTGGTTTGATTTTTCATATGATGATATGAATGGTGAGAAATGGAAAGCATCAAAGCTCATTGAGATGGTGAGAAAGCTTCAGCCACATGTGGTTATTGACAACCGATTGGAAGGCAGTGGAGAAACGGCAGGTTCAATAAGAACTCTTAATCCAACCCCGTACTCAGGAGATTTCGATTCGCCAGAACAAATGATTCCACCAGAAGGAATAAGAGATGAAGCAGGGAATCATATACCATGGGAAGCGTGCATAACTCTTAATAGGCATTGGGGGTATCATGCACATGACAATCACTATAAATCAGCTAAGTTAGTTGTGCGTACATTGGTCGAATGTGTCAGCAAAAATGGTAATTTGATTTTAAATGTAGGGCCAGATGCCAAAGGAAGAATCCCGAAGAAGTCCGTAGCGATTTTAGAGGAAGTGGGCGAATGGTTAGCTGACAATGGTGAAAGTATCTATGGGTGTGGCTATGCAGAGCTACCAAAGCCGGAATGGGGACGCTTCACAAGAAAAGGCAATAAGTTATACGCCCATGTGATGGAAGAACAAATTGGTGCGGTATGTTTACCTAATATGGCAAATAAAATTGACCGAATGAGATTGCTTAAAGATGGTTCAGAGATAGAAGAGAGCTTTTTTTGGAACCTGCATGAGTACAATGAAAATGCATTTTTCTTTTTCGATAAGAAAGTAACCGCCGGATATCCATTGCCTGAAGAAAAGGATACCGTTGTTGAAGTTCTACTTAAGTAATCATAGGGTTGCTACTTAATAGCTGGTGGGTTTTTATAACAAGGCTATGGGTAAAGCCTTGTTGCCTATTGACTTTATAGGTATAGGTAAAAGTTTGACAGTTGACCTTGCAGGTCTGAGCTAGTGAAAGTTAAACCGTTACCCAGAGCAGTTAATTGTCGTCGGCTTTTGTTGCAAAACTTGGGGCGGTGTTCGTTGTAAATCACAATGAGCACCGCCTTTATACTAATTCGCATCGCGATGTGATTGCAGTCTCTTCCAACATCCAACTACCGATCTCTCCTCATAAACGAATCATAGAGTTTTGCTAACCAAAGCGAACTTCGCTTACGCACTATTCGTTTAGACATTATTCGTTTAGACACTATATTCCCCTGAGCAAGTGGCTGAATGTTTTGCACCTAGTTTCGCTCTTCCCTTATTCTGTTTTGTCTTTTCGGTAAGATATAGACCGACTGGCGAGGTGGTTTAATCCTTGATATAACGAGCTGGCAGCTGTTCAAATTGCATTGGTGAGACGATTAAGTGAGGTGCGTGTAAGTACTTCGAAAAATGTTATAAAAAATCCCGCGACAATCTAAATTGACACGGGATTTTGAAGCGCTTAGCAGATCGGTTAAGACCTCATTTCGGTTGGTAACTGAACTGCATTAGGCATTGCTGCCAATCTACTTATCGGCTTCTTTCCACAGTTGCGCGGTGCGCATTGGGCCTGGAGAAGCGATGGAATAAGAGTCTGGTACTTGTGTATCGGCATTATGTACGCCATGCTTGATGACCACACCCTCATCCAAAGATGACACTGTACCGATGGTGTAGAAGTGTTCTTTGGAGATCTGGAGGATTTCTTTCATCAGTTTGTTTTGCTCTTCCTGAGATGCGGTTTCCCCCATTTTGCGATACAGCTCGATTTGCTTTTTCACATGCGCCGGTGGCTCAACTGCTGTTGCGTGGTTTTTGTCTGACATCCAGTAGTAGTAACCAATGCCCCAGATAGACGCTGGGTTTTGCACTGCATAAGCGGCGAAAGAGTCCAGTACACCGATACCACCATCGCCTGGAGGCGGTAGTAAATCGAAGTTGTTGTCGAGGCGCTGTGTCTGCATAAATGAACCTTCAACAATGCGAATATCTAAAAATATACCCACTTCTCGCCAGTCATTTTTAACTAACTCAAGGATGTCGGTGCGCTCGCCTACGTGAGATTGATCCATCAAGGCTTCAATACGCAGACGTTCACCAGTTTTATCCAAACGATAGCCTTGTTCGTCACGTTTGTTCAAACCGATGGCGTCCAGCATCTTATTGGCTTTATCTGGGTCATACTTGGTAAATTGCGTTGCGAACTCTTCATCGTAGAAAGCAGAGCCTTCGGCTGGTGCCGCCTGATAAGCCTTTACTACACCTGAGTAAATGGTTTCACTGATCCCATCACGATCGATGGCATGAGACAGGGCAATACGGAAATCTTTATTGCTAAATAGCTCTCGTTTAATCGGATCTCTATGAGTTTGGTTAAGAGGTAAGACTAAAGCGTTCATCCTAGTGCTAGGACGGAAGTCGTATTTGTAGCCACCTTTTTCTTGATTATCCATCAACATAGGGCGATAGGTGCTCAGGCCGATATGGCGGGTTTGGAAATCAGTCTCACCTGCAGCAGCGCGCAACACCATTTCTTCTTTATTCTCAGAATAGGAGAAATAAATACTATCCAGATAAGGCAGTTGGTTGCCCGCTGTATCTACCATCCAGTAGTAAGGATTTCGCTCCCATACGGCATACTGTGTTTTTGGACCTGGCGGAACTTTCACTTTCCAGGCGTTAACGGTTGGGCGCTCAGGGTTGGTGTAGTGCTCAAAGAAGTAGTGAGCGCGGCACTTGGTCTGGAAGTACTGCTGCCAGCTATCAAATCCCGCTGCTTTGGCGTTTGCTTCGGCGTTATTGTTGAATTCAGGCAGGAACTGTTGGCAATAATGTTTAGGGAACTGAACGATGTTGGAGCCGTCGGTGTTGGCCAGCTTACGGATGAACATACCGTCTGGTTTCGACAGAGTGAACTTAATCGTGTTGGTGTTGATCACTTCTGCTTTGGCGTCGCCTACATTACGGGCAAAAAACGGACGGTTACCAGACCAGTCGTCACGGTTCATCAGATCGATATAAAATGCGATGTCTTCAGCGGTAAATGGGTGACCGTCAGACCACTTCATACCTTTGCGCAGGGTAATGGTGTATTCGGTCAAATCTTTGTTGACCGTGTAGCCAGTGGCTAAGTTTGGTTCAATGCCGGTGTAAGTGCGGTTGAAGTTGAACAGGTTGTCGTATTTAAGCATACGCATACGATGGCCATTGTCTTTCTTCAGACCCAGCAGTCGTAACTCTCCACCGTATTGGCCGATAGATTCAATCGGTTCAACGACCAACGGGTTTTCCGGTAGGCGTTTTTCCACTGCAGGCAGCGTTCCGGAGTTAACTAATTCAGCTAATTGTGGCGCTTCATTGTATGTGGCCGCTTGACTGGAAAAGGAGATTGCAAGCGCAACACTTGCTGCAACTTGGGTAACAAAAAGGGGTAGGGCAGTATTTTTCACAGGGCACCTTTATTATTTATTTCACGTCGAAAGAACAGTCACGGGTTATCCGTGTTCGCCAAGGAACGGGTTAGCAACGATGCTTAAACAAACATTCCGAAACGATGTTTCAACTAATTTATTCGAGTCTGATTAATATGTGGTGGAGCGACAGATGTTCTGCGAGTACTCTCTCAAAAAAAGTCAGATAGGCCCATTTGCCATTGCCCATCATTATCTATTTTTGCCCGTTTATCGGGGAGTTAAGTTTATTCGGGCAATGGTAAATAAGACCACGGGTGGTCAACAGCGACAAACAAATACTCAACCTGATTCCTATAAATGTTGATGATAATGCTCAACCTAGTTAGAGGTATTTGCGAGACTGGAACGTTTCTATGCAAAAATGTTTTACCGCGTAACTATCCATTGATGAGCTGCGACAAACTTACGCTCTCCTTCGACAGGGGCTGGAAGTCATTTGGGTATATTTCTTGAGATTTCTCGGGAAAAAGGCACAATCACTGCAATTTTTAAAAATGGACCTTAAAACGCTGGCGCTATGAAAATTATTGTTGATGAAAATATGCCGTACGCTGAAGAACTATTCAGCCAAATCGGTGAAGTGATTCTAAAACCGGGCCGTTCACTAACGGCTGATGATCTGATTGATGTTGATGCACTTATGATTCGCTCTGTTACCAAGGTCAATGCGGAGCTGATCAGTAAAGCAAACAAACTTAAATTTGTTGGTACCGCGACTGCAGGTATGGATCATGTTGATCAATCACTTCTAAAAGAAAAAGGCATTTTCTTTACGGCAGCGCCGGGCTGTAACAAAGTTGGTGTTGCAGAATATGCGTTCAGCGTAATGATGGTATTGGCGCAGCAACAAGGCTTCTCTGTCTTTGATAAAACCGTCGGGATTATCGGCGCTGGGCAGGTTGGCAGCTACTTGGAAAAATGCTTAAAAGGCATGGGCATCAAAGTGCTGCTTAACGATCCGTTCAAGCAGGAAGAGGGTGACCCGCGTAGCTTTACGCCGCTTGAAGAGCTGATTGAAACATCAGACATCATCACCGTGCATACGCCAATTACCAAAGCAGGCAAGTACCCAACCCATCATATGTTTGATGAAGCGGTATTAAACGGTCTACGTGCAGATCAAATTCTTATCAATGCCGCGCGAGGTCCAATTGTTGACAACAGCGCATTAAAGCGTCGATTACAGAAAAATGATGGCTTCACTGCGGCTCTGGATGTATTTGAATTTGAGCCAGAGGTTGATATGGAGCTTCTGCCTCTGCTAGCATTCGCCACCCCTCACGTTGCAGGCTATGGTCTGGAAGGGAAAGCTCGCGGTACAACAATGATTTTCAATAGCTACTGTGAGTTCTTAAATAACGAATTACGTGCGCATGCCAGCGATTTATTGCCAACCGCGCCAGTGCCAACCATGATGTTGGACAGAGCATGGGATGAAGCAACACTGCATAACATCACGCAGTTAATCTATGATGTGCGTAAAGATGACGCTCTTTTCCGTCGCGAAATCGGTAAGCCAGGTGCTTTTGACCTGATGCGTAAAAATTACTGGGATCGCCGTGAATACAGCGCTGTCACTCTAATGGGTAATGAATCTTGCAATCTTGCCCCATTAGCAGAACTAGGTTTTCAGATTGAGGTAAGTCAATGAGCCAACAATATAATGTTGCCATTTTAGGCGCGACCGGTGCGGTCGGTGAAACAATTTTAGAAGTGCTTCAAGAACGCAAATTCCCAGTAGGTGAACTGTACCTTTTGGCGAGTGAGCGCAGTGAAGGCAAGACTTACCGCTTTAATGGTAAAACCATACGCGTACAAAACGTAGAAGAGTTTGACTGGTCACAAGCACACATCGGTTTATTCTCTGCTGGTGGCGATCTATCAGAAAAGTGGGCGCCAATTGCCGCTGATGAAGGTGTGATTGTTATCGATAACACGTCACACTTCCGTTACGAGTACGATATTCCATTGGTAGTTCCAGAAGTAAACCCGGAAGCCATTGTAGAGTTCCGTAACCGTAACATCATTGCGAACCCTAACTGCTCTACCATTCAAATGTTGGTAGCACTAAAACCAATCCATGACGCAGTAGGTATTGAGCGCATCAACGTTTCAACTTACCAATCTGTTTCTGGTGCAGGTAAAGCGGGTATTGATGAATTAGCAGGTCAAACAGCCAAGTTGCTTAATGGTCTGCCAGCGGAAACAAAACAGTTTTCACAGCAGATCGCGTTTAACTGTATTCCACAAATCGATCAGATGATGGAAAACGGCTACACCAAAGAAGAAATGAAAATGGTGTGGGAAACGCAAAAAATCTTCAATGATCCAAGTATTACCGTAAACCCGACTTGTGTTCGTGTTCCTGTGTTTTACGGTCACGCAGAAGCCGTTCACGTTGAAACTCGCTCGCCAATCGATGCGCAAGAAGTGATTAACCTCCTTGAGCAAACTGAGGGTGTTGAAGTGTTCCACGGCGAAGACTTCCCAACACAAGTTCGTGATGCGGGCGGCAAGGACCACGTTATGGTTGGTCGAATCCGTAACGATATCAGCCATCACAGCGGCATTAACTTGTGGGTAGTTGCAGACAACGTACGCAAAGGCGCGGCAACGAACGCCGTACAAATTGCAGAAGTGCTTATTCGCGATTACTACTAAGCTCTGAGAGTTATTGAAACCAAGGCCTCGCATCATGCGGGGCTTTTTTTGTTCTATCCGCGAGTAATTGTGTGAGATTAGTACGAATATGGTTAATGTCACACATTTTTTACACCTAAAGCTATAGTTTTGCTTGATATATCCGATATATTTAACTGATCACCATTTCAAATTGTATCAAGCACAAAACTGAGCCTTCTATGCGCCAAATTTATAAGCGTTTGTTAACAACCTTAGTGTTAATAAGCGCGACTCAGACATCGTCAGTGGTTCAAGCCGAAGGAATTCGTCTTGTTGGACCTTCAGGTGAAGTGCAATCGTCTCCTAGCTATGCTGAAGAGATTGAACGAGCATTACCCGCTCCTCCTGCAAATTCTCAGCCTTCTCGTTTTATTGGGCCTACGGGTGAAAATCAGACGTTATGGTCGATCGCGTCTCAAGTGCGGCCATCTCGCAGCGTGACAGTTCAACAAACGTTGCTTGCTATCTATCGAATCAACCCTCAAGCGTTCGAAAATCAAAATATCCACGAACTGATCCCGGGAAGCAGACTGCGTCTTCCTTCCTTGGAGCAAGTGCAAAGTGCGAGCACAGAGCAAGCCGTCGCAATCATGAAGGCGCATGAGGCGAAACTCAAACAGACTAAGCAGGTCACTAAACCAAAAGCGGTTAAGCGCGCAGAGCCACAGCCAACAGCACCGCAAGTCAAGCAAGAACCCGTTTCCCCTCAACCAGTTTCTACGCAACCAGAGTCGGTTACGCCTGTTAACGCTGAACCGGTTAATGCCGATGAACCTATTGCTGCCGTTCCGCCAGTCAATACGTCTGCAAAAGGTGAGCAGCAAGTCACCGAGCTCAAAGCGAAACTGCAAGGTTCACAGAGCGAGCTCAGTTCTCTGGAAGAAAAAAATCATCGTTTACGCCTGATGCTGTCAGAAGTGCAGAGTGAAGTTCAGACACTGAAAAATGAACTTAACGATGAAGAGCGTATCCGCTCAGAAGTTGAAAAACTGTTGGCAGAAGAGCGCCAGCGAGCTGATGAGCAGCAGCGCATGCAGCCAACCGCATTAGACAAGTTCTTATCTAATGGCTGGCTTGTGGGACTGGCGGCGCTTATTCCAGGCGCGTTACTTGCGTTCTTAGTCGTCATGCTACTCGGTCGTCGCAGCAAAGAAGAAGAGCCAGCTCCAGCTTCGCAGCAGCAATCTCCAGCGGTTGATCCACTAGCGGCCCCAATTGGTTTGGCTGCAGCGGATGAGCTCGAAGAAGAATTGAATCTGGATGACGATCTCTTCGCCGATGAAGAGAACGAGATTTTATCTGAGCAGGCGAGCACTCCTGAGTTAGAGGATGATGTTTTTGCTGGTCTTGAGGATGAAGAGCTTGATTTCAATCTAGAAGGTGATGATGGCGAAGATCCTTTCGCTGGTATTGGTGACGATGGTGACCTTGATGTCGGCTTTGACGAGTTTGAATCCTCAACGAACGGAATCAAAGTCAATGGTGAAGAGAAAGCGCTTGGCCTTGAAGAAATGGAGCGAGCGTTAGACGAGGCCTCGCCGGAACTCGAAGTCCTTGATGAACCAGACTTTGACCTGTCGGAAGGTGAGAGTGAAGAGTTTGAAAAAGAAGATCTCTTCGCAGAGCTATTAGCCGACGACACACCGGAAGACGAAGAAGTTAGTGCGCAAATAGACCAAGCGACGTTGGACGAATTGTTAGCTGAACTTGATGATACTGCTGGTGACTTGGATGAAGATTCATCAACTGTTTCAGAGCATTCGTTTACTGCCGGTGAAGCATCAGATGATGAAATTGACAACCTTCTGGCTCAGTATGAGCAGTCTGAAGTGCAAACGCCTGCTAGTGGAGTGGAGCCTTCGCTTGATTCCAATGAACAAGAGGGCATGACGAAAACCGAAGAGCTCAGTGCTTCAGAGTTGGATGACAGCCTTTTCGACTTATCCGATAGTAATGACAATATCGATGAGAACAGCACGGACTTATTGGATGAACTTATCGAATTTGATGGCGATGAGGCCGACGACGAATTTGATCCGCTTGACGAACTAGAATCATTGTCAGGCTTTGGCAGTGAGGAATTCGAAGAGCTGGACGCAGACAGTGTCGATTTGCTTGATGAGTTGCTTGATGATGACATTAATCATTCGTTAGAAGATGAGGTCTATAGTGAACTCGATCCGTTTGATGATCTTATTCGTGAGGATGATACGCCAGAAAGCGAGCTTAACCAGCGAGAGCAGAGTGCTCCTCAAGCAGAAAGTACGCAAGATTTCCCATTAGAAGAAGCCCAAGCGAGTCAAATAGAGCCAGTTCATTCTGCGGAGGATAGTCTAGAGCTTGAGACGGACTTAGATTTAGATATTGATGCGCTTCTTAATGAGCATCAGCCTGAGCTATTGCAACAGCCTGAGAACCAAGAACCTGAAAAGCAAGCGAGTGAAACGGCTGTTAGTGATGAATTCTTGGAAGATATTGAGGATATCTCACTCGAATACGATCCTTTGATGCGTGAGTTGGATGAGCTTTTTGAATCAAGTCACGATGACGCAAGTTCTGAAGATCAAGACAACAAAGAGGAGCCTTCTGAGCTGGGTTCGTTGTCTGATGAGCAAGAAGAATCTCTAAATACAAAAGAAAAGGAATCTGAGCCTGAATTTACACCAACGCCGAATGCCGTTGAAAATGAATTTGGCATGCCGCTCGAAGAGGACTGGTTACTGGATGAATCTGAACCAGAGTCCGAACCAAAACAGGAACTAGAGCCCACTGCTACAACGTCCGAAGAGAGTGACGAAGACGAATTTGCTTTTGATGAGTTAGAATTGCTAGAGTTCAGTGAAGAAGACGCCTTGGCATCCATGGCGGATGAGCCGGAGCTCGCAGAATCGGAAATTGAACGACCAGAAGCTGGTTCAGAAGCGGACGATGAGTTTGAATTTGATGAGTTAGAGTTGCCAGAGTTCAGCGAAGAAGACGCCTTGGCCTCCATGGCGGATGAGCCAGAGTTAGCCGAATCGGAAAGTGAACGACCTGAAGCCGTTTCAGAAGCAGACGATGAGTTTGAATTTGATGAGTTAGAACTACCAGAGTTCAGTGAAGAAGACGCCTTGGCCTCCATGGCGGATGAGCCTGAGTCAGCAGATTCGGAAAGTGAACGACGTGAAGCCGTTTCAGAAGCGGACAATGAGTTTGAATTTGATGAGTTAGAACTGCCAGAGTTCAGCGAAGAAGACGCCTTGGCCTCCATGGCGGATGAGCCAGAGTTAGCCGAATCGGAAAGTGAACGACGTGAAGCCGTTTCAGAAGCGGACGACGAGTTTGAAATTGATGAACTAGAACTGCCAGAATTCACAGAAGATGACGCGCTTGCGTCTATGTCTGATAGGACGGCACCAGATTCAGAAGCACCCGTCAGCCCTAAAATTACGCTGAAAGCAGACAACGATCATGATGCACTGTTCGAACTGTTTGCCCAGCAGCAGAATGGCCTTGATGCAGAGCCAGAACCGACTCAAACCACTCAAGAACCAAACATTGCTGGTTTAGCTGAGTCTGATATGGAAAGTCTGTTATCTGAAAAAGGCGAATCTGAAGCTTTTGAAGGCCAGTTAGATCGCGACACGATAGACAGCGCCGGCATGGACTTCGAGACCATGTTTGATATCGGTGACGATTGGGAAGGTTTTAAAACACCGAATGATAATAGCGCGTCGGAAGCTGAGGATGTACCTGAAGATCAGCGAGACATCTGGAACTCAGGAGAGGCTCTGAGCGAACCAGAAATTGCTGAAGAAAACTGGGAACAGCAAACGGCCCTGGACGATTTTGATCCTAAGAAAAGTCAATTCATGACGATTGATGAATTGATGGCACAGGTTGATAACGAGAGTGGAGAGTTTGAAGAACAAGACTTGAAGCTGGATGTTGGGTTAAATGAGTTTCCGGATGTCATTGGTGACATCACTGATGTGGACGTCGATTCCGATGCAGAAGGTGCAGGTAAGCTGGATTTGGCTAAGATATACCTGGAAATGAACGATCCGAAAGGGGCGATCAAACTGCTGGAAGAAGCCATTGTATTCGGTGAAGATGACGTTCGCCGTGAAGCGAAAAACCTCATCGACTCCATCAATGGTCGATAAATCAATAGGGGTGGCGTAAGCCGCCCTTTTTTTGTCTCTGCAAGCCAAGTCATTCTCGCTGAAACTGGCAACTAGAGGTGAGTTGGGTATATACTTCCCGCCCCATTTTAGAGTTCGAAGGTTAAGATGAGAATCGCATTAGGTATCGAGTATAACGGTACAAACTACTTTGGTTGGCAACGCCAGAGAGACGTAAAAAGCGTCCAGGAAGAGCTGGAAAAAGCATTGTCTATCGTTGCAAACCACCCTGTAGAAGTGCAATGTGCAGGTCGTACTGATGCTGGTGTACACGGCACCGGACAAGTTGTTCACTTTGATACCAACGTAGATCGAAAAATGGTGGCTTGGACGATGGGCGCAAATGCGAACATGCCAGGTGATATCGCTGTTCGCTGGGCAAAGGAAGTATCAGACGATTTCCATGCTCGATTCTCAGCAACAGCGCGCCGTTACCGCTACATCATTTTCAATCACGCTTTACGCCCGGGTATCTTAAGTTCGGGTGTCAGTCACTATCATGGTGATCTGGATGAGAAAAAAATGCATCAAGCAGGTCAGTATTTGTTGGGAGAAAATGACTTTTCATCATTTCGAGCAGCTCACTGTCAGTCTCTGAGTCCATGTCGCAACATGATGCACCTGAACGTGACTCGTCATGGTGATTATGTTGTCATTGATATTAAAGCGAACGCCTTTGTTCATCATATGGTGCGCAATATTACAGGCAGCCTGATAAAAGTTGGACGTGGCGAAGAAAATCCTGAATGGATTAAGTGGCTGTTAGAGGCAAAAGACCGCAAACTTGCCGGAGCGACAGCAAAAGCAGAAGGCCTATATTTGGTCGATGTAGATTATCCGCAAGAGTTTGATTTACCACGCGTACCGATCGGCCCGTTATTTTTACCAGATAATTTGAACTAAATTTACAAACTTGCTTCAAAATATCGGTAGCTTACACTGAATGTGTACGGAAACTATGCGCTATTTATGATAACAAAAATAGGTACAACCAGTTTTTTATCTACAGTAGCGGCAAGATATGGTTTAATCCGTCGGTGTTATTTCGAATTACTATCTTTCGCAATGAAGCGGAAGAGTTGAGAGAAAAGGTCTTCCATGAGTTGGCTTGAAAAGATTTTAGAAAAAAGCAATCTTGTAAGTTCACGTAAAGCTTCTATCCCAGAAGGTGTGTGGACTAAATGTACCTCTTGTGAGCAGGTTCTGTACCATGCTGAACTAGAGCGTAACCTAGAAGTATGTCCTAAGTGTAACCATCACATGCGTATGAAAGCGCGTCGTCGTTTGGAAACATTCCTGGACGAAGGTAACCGTGTTGAACTGGGTTCTGATCTTGAGCCTCAAGACAAGCTGAAGTTTAAAGACTCTAAGCGCTACAAAGAGCGTATTTCAGCGGCTCAAAAGAGCAGCGGTGAGAAAGACGCATTGGTTGTAATGCAGGGTGAACTACTAGGCATGCCTCTGGTAGCTTGTGCGTTTGAGTTCTCTTTCATGGGCGGCTCAATGGGTTCTGTCGTAGGCGCTCGCTTTGTTAAAGCGGTAGAAGCTGCAATCGAGAACAACTGTGCACTTGTTTGTTTCTCTGCAAGTGGTGGCGCACGTATGCAAGAGGCATTGATGTCTCTAATGCAAATGGCAAAAACCAGTGCAGCACTTGAACGTCTGTCTGAAAAAGGTCTGCCGTTCTTCTCAATCCTGACTGACCCAACCATGGGTGGCGTATCAGCAAGTTTGGCAATGTTAGGCGACATCAACATTGGTGAGCCTAAAGCGTTGATTGGTTTCGCGGGTCGTCGCGTAATTGAGCAAACGGTACGTGAAGATCTTCCAGAAGGCTTCCAGCGCAGTGAGTTCCTGCTTGACCACGGTGCTATCGATATGATCGTTGATCGTCGTGAAATGCGTCAGCGTGTGGGTGGTCTTATCGCTAAGATGACTAACCACAAGTCTCCATTGGTGGTTTCGGTTAACGAATCTCCAAATGAAGAGCCATATTCTGTACCAGAAGTGGACGAAAAAGGGTAAAGTAACAACTAACATAAAGCCAAAGAAATTAATGGTTAAAGTTAGATGACCCAAAACTCAATTCCTCAAGCCACATCCTCTCTAGAGATGTGGCTTGATTATTTAGCAAATATTCATTCCTCAGCAATCGACCTAGGCTTAGACCGTGTTCAAGCGGTAGCAAGTAAAGCCAACCTCACAAAACCAGCTCCGACGGTTATCACTGTTGCCGGTACCAATGGTAAAGGCTCAACGTGTGCGTTAATGGAAGCGATTTTATTAGACGCCGGCTATTCAGTAGGTGTTTACAGTTCACCCCACCTGATTCGTTATAACGAGCGTGTACGCATTAATGGCGTAGACGTAGAAGACGCGAAACATTGCCAAGCGTTCGACTTTGTAGAAAAGCAGCGTGGTGATATCACGTTAAGTTTGTTTGAATTTGGAACTCTTGCCGCATTACGAATCTTTCAGACAGAAAAAGTAGATGTTGTCCTGCTCGAAGTGGGTTTAGGTGGCCGTTTGGATGCCACCAACGTCGTTGATCACGATGTCTCTGTCATTACCAGCTTAGCTGTTGACCATGTTGATTGGCTTGGTGATGACATCAATGTTATCGGATATGAAAAAGCGGGCATCTACCGCTCAGGTAAGCCTGCCATCTGTGGTCAGCCTTTACCTCCTGCAACTGTGGCCGCGCACGCGGACGATATCGGTGCAGAGTTTTTCCAGGTTGGCATCCAGTTTGACTATAAACTGACCGACAAAGGTTGGAGTTGGACAAGTGGTGCGTTCGATCTTGAAGATTTACCTGTCCCGTCACTGCCGTTGCCAAACGCGGCGACAGCACTTATGGCGCTTGGTGCTTCAGAATTGCAAATCACTGACATAAACCTCGTCAATGGCTTGAATAATGCTCGACTCGCAGGTCGAATGCAGGTGTTACAGAGCGAGCCAGAAATCGTACTTGATGTTGCTCACAATCCACACTCTGCTGAATATTTAGTGGAAAAGGTGAAGCATCAGTATGCGGGTAAGCACATCCATGTTGTGATTGCTATGCTGCACGATAAGGACATAAAAGCCACCGTTGAAGCACTGGCACCTATTGCCACTCAATGGTACCCAGCATCGCTTACAGGCCCTCGTGCTGCGACTGCAGAGGAGTTGTGTCAATACTTACCTCAGGGGCAAGTTCAGTTCCAGACACCCGTAGAAGCGTTTGAAAGTGCGAAAACAAGCGCACAACAAGACGATGTTATTTTGGTGGTTGGTTCTTTCCATACCGTGGGTGAGGTGTTGGAGCATTGGCAAGCAAGTAATAAATAACCAAAGGTAATTTGATGGCAAGTAAATTTCAGAGTCGTTTAGTCGGCACTATCATTCTGGTGGCAGTGGGAGTGATTGTGCTCCCAGATGTACTAGATGGTAAAAAACTTCACTACAAAGAAGAATTTGCCAGCATTCCTATCAAACCTGAGCTTGATAGTGATGTGGAAAACTTCGAAATACTCGAGCCTGTCGAAGATGATATTGCATTGCCTGACTCTCCAGTAGAGGCCGTGGTGCAGGAGTCAGAAGAGCCTCAGGTTGCCGTTTCAAAACCGCAACCTGAACCTGAACCGGTAGCTCAGAAAGAAGAGACTAAACAACCAGAGCAAGTTGAAGTCGCTGCTCGTCCGGTTGTTGAGAAAAATCAATATGAAGATTCTGCATGGATCATTCAGTTGATGGCACTTAAGAATCATGACAATGCGGTCGCGTTAGTTGCCGATTTGCAAAAGCGTGGTTATCAGGCTCACACGAAACAAGAAAATGAATTTACGCGTGTCATTGTTGGCCCAGATGTGTCAAAAAGTAAACTGGAACGACAAGTTCAAGAATTACAAAAAATTACTGGCTCAAAAGGTCAATTGCTTAAATTTAAGCCGTTAAATCCATAAGAAAACGTTTGCGTCAGCATTTTTTCTGTTAAAATGCGCGCCAACTTAAGATGAAGAAAATATGAATTGGTTAGATTTTGTCATTTTAGGGGTGATCGGGTTTTCAGCTTTGATCAGTTTAGTTCGTGGTTTTGCTAAAGAAGCGTTGTCTTTGGTGATTTGGTTTGGAGCGTTTTTTATCTCCAGTAACTACTACACCAAATTGGCGGTATATTTCTCCAATATCGAAGACGACATGTTCCGAAACGGAGCTGCGATAGCGGCATTATTTGTCGCAACACTAATTGTTGGTGCAGTGGTGAATTATGTCATTGGCCAACTAGTACAAAAAACAGGGCTATCAGGTACTGACCGACTTCTTGGTATGGTCTTTGGTGGTTTACGCGGAGTTCTAATTGTTTCTGCGGTACTGTTTTTTATGGATGCGTTTACCGCATTCCCAAGCTCGGATTGGTGGAAAGCGTCACAGTTAGTCCCTGAGTTCAAACGTGTGATCGCTCCCTTCTTTGAGCATTTACAAGCAACGTCAAGTTTTCTTTCTGGCACTATCTAGTAGTGCCAGCTACTGTCGCAAATCGAGGATTAGGACATGTGTGGTATTGTTGGAATCGTGGGCACAACCCCTGTAAACCAGTCTATTTATGACGCGTTAACGGTGTTACAGCATCGTGGCCAAGATGCAGCGGGTATTTGTACCATAGAAAGCAATCGTTTTCGTCTGCGTAAGGCGAACGGTTTAGTCAAGGATGTGTTCGAAGCAAAACATATGCAACGCTTGCAAGGTGAAGTTGGTATCGGTCATGTACGCTACCCAACTGCTGGCAGTTCAAGTGCTTCAGAAGCTCAGCCTTTCTACGTAAACTCTCCTTTCGGTATTACACTTGCCCACAATGGTAACTTAACCAACGCTCACGAAGTTCGCCAAAAGCTGTTTGAAAAAGACCGTCGCCACATCAACACGACGTCAGATTCAGAAGTGTTGCTGAACGTGCTTGCTCACGAAATCGATTCTGTGAAAGGCAATGTAACGACAGAAGACGTCTTCCGCGCGGTGACTAACGTCCATCGTACAATTCGCGGCGCATACGCAGTAACTGCAATGATCATTGGCCACGGTATGATTGCATTCCGTGACCCGAATGGCATTCGTCCTCTTTGTTTGGGTAAACGCGAAGAAAAGGGTCGTACTGAATACATGGTGGCATCTGAGTCTGTTGCTCTTGATGCAGTAGGTTTTGACTTTGTTCGAGACGTGGCACCAGGTGAAGCGGTTTACGCAACTTTCGATGGTGAGCTATACACTAAACAATGTGCAGATAATCCAAAGCTAAACCCATGTATCTTTGAGTTTGTTTACTTTGCTCGTCCTGACTCATTCATTGATAAAATTTCTGTTTACAGCGCTCGCGTTGAAATGGGTAAAAAGCTAGGTGAACGTATCAGTGAAGACTACGCTGATCTTGATATCGACGTTGTTATCCCAATTCCAGAAACCTCGTGTGATATTGCTCTGCAAATTGCACAAGCTATCGACAAACCATACCGTCAAGGCTTTGTGAAAAACCGCTATGTAGGCCGTACGTTCATCATGCCGGGTCAACAACAGCGTAAGAAGTCTGTACGCCGTAAACTGAACGCGATTCGTTCTGAATTTAAAGACAAGAATGTACTTTTGGTTGATGACTCTATCGTTCGTGGTACGACGTCAGAGCAGATCATTGAGATGGCTCGTGACTCTGGTGCGAAACGTGTATACATGGTCTCAGCTGCTCCAGAAGTTCGTTTCCCGAACGTTTACGGTATCGACATGCCAAGTGCTACCGAGCTAATCGCTCATGGTCGTGACAACGAGACTATCTGTAAGCATATTGGCGCAGATGCGTTGATCTACCAAAAGCTTGAGGATTTAGTTCAAGCCGTTGGCCTTGGTAACCAAGACATCACCCAGTTTGATACATCGGTATTTAACGGTGAGTATGTGACGGGTGACATTGATCAGCAGTACCTAGACTTCCTAGATGGCTTGCGTAACGATGATGCAAAAACTCAACGTGAGATTCAGCAAGATTTAGCGAACCTAGAGCTTCATAACGAAGGCGCGTAATTTTCGCTTCCTTATGAACTAAAAAACCAGAGCTTAATGCTCTGGTTTTTTGTTTTAGGTCGCTATCTCTTACTTAAGCGGGGGAGTCTACCCCGCTCTCATGAGAGTGACTTAGTGAATGTTATAAGCAATCACGTAGTCGATGAAGAGGCGTACTTTTTCTGGCAAATGATCTTTATGATTATACAGCATATAGATATCGCGAGGGTTAGCACTCCAGTCTGGCAGAATACGAATTAAGTCACCACGTTCGATGTATTCTTTGACCATAACATTCGGCATCAAAGTGATGCCCAGGCCTTCAGAGCAGGTACTGCGAACCACATTCAGTGCATTAGCCTGAAAGCGTGCACGATCCGTGTTTACGACAGACTCTCCCTTACTGTTTTTCAGTGTCCACTTGATTAAAGGGTAGCCTTTAAGCAGAGAGTGATTAGAAAGCTCCTCAGCGTGCTCTGGTGCTGGGTTTACCGCAAGGTAGTCAGGGCTCGCAACCAAAATGTCTTTTACTTCGCCCACTTTACGAGCAATCAGGCTGGAGTCACGCTGTGGACCTACTCGGAAGATGACATCCCATTCTGTTGGATCGAGTTTATCCGCGTTATTTTCTGTTGTTAGCTCAATATTTATATCGGGGTACTGCTTCATAAAGCCATTGAACATCGGCATCATCATACGTTTTGTTAGATTGTACGGAGCCGATATTTTGATTCGCCCGGATGCGCCACGACAGTCGTCTGTAATTTCCTCGGCGGTAGAAGTTAGGCTTTGCAGTAGTGGTGAACATTCTTTGTAAAAGCGTTCACCAGCTTCGGTAAGAGAAAGCTTACGAGCATGACGGTTCAGTAGTCGAAGATTAACAGAGTCTTCTAGCGCTTGAATGCGTCGGGTGATGGTCGCAACCGGAATCATAGTTTTTCGCGAAGTTGCTGTATAGCTCCCATTTTCGACAACCAATCGAAATAGGTTTAAATCATCTAATTTCATATTTCCAGACACATTAAGTTACTAATTGACGCTAATTTATAATTAACTTTGCTATGAAAGATTGCTTTAAGTCAACATGTTGCACTATTTGACCACACCAGGCCGCTACGAGCAAACATTGATATAGCTATGCTATTCCAATGAATATTTGTATAAACGCCTTTTTCAGACTACGTTTTATAACGAGGTGAGACCACCTAAGCCTTTAAATGGCGGGGGATTCATCGATAAAAGTACAACAATAATAAAGACTTAATAAAAACTTGTTTTTGACTGACCTATGTGAGGTGTAAAGGTATGTTTAAGGCTCACAGTCATACGGCAATGGTCTCGGCGCAGGAAGCGGTTCATCATAAACTCATTATGTTAGTGGATGATGATGCCATTTTTCGCAATGTAACTAATGCCTATTTAGAAAGTCAGGGTTTTGAGGTAGTAGAAGCTGAAAATGGCTTAGACGCACTTCAACAACTTAGGGAATGCCAACCCGATCTTGTCTTATGTGATTTATCTATGCCGTTGTTGGATGGTATAGAGTTCGTCGAAGAAGTCAGCCTGGAATATCCATCGTTGCCGCTTATAGTGGTGTCTGGCACGGATGAAATGTCAGACGTTGCAAAGGCGTTGCGTTTTGGTATTAAAGACTTTC
Source organism: Vibrio natriegens NBRC 15636 = ATCC 14048 = DSM 759 (assembly GCF_035621455.1). Taxonomy (NCBI): domain Bacteria; kingdom Pseudomonadati; phylum Pseudomonadota; class Gammaproteobacteria; order Vibrionales; family Vibrionaceae; genus Vibrio; species Vibrio natriegens. The sequence continues at coordinate 2,207,783 of NZ_CP141822.1, read as the reverse complement.
TTCCCAAACCGATAGGTAACTATAAACATTTAACACAAGCTATCGATAATACGCTTGAGGATTGTGACTGTCATTTTTCTGAACAACGTGACTTTTCAAGTCAATGGTTCAGGGTTGATGATGGTGGAGAAATACCAGATGAACAAGAGCTTCACTGGCATTTAGAGTACTTGCAAGAAAACCCGAATGCGGCAAGAGATTTGCTTCATGCACTATTACCGGATAAGGATGCTTCTCAAGGAGACTGGCGTTGTTCATACCGGCTACTTCAATCGACAGACGTAATGCCGTTGGTGTTCGATTATCGTTGGCTGATGAATGGACAGTTTGCTTTCTACTTGGTGGACTCTGCTTCCCAAAGTAACAGCGGAGTAGGGACCACTTTACTCATACGCGCATTATTTGATGATTACCTACGCAACTTAAAGAACTTTAGTGCCGATCTTAAAGACATGGTGGGAATCATTGAGAAGGGTATTGAATGCTCGGAATGTGCAGGGCCAATTAATGCTGTGTTTGGCGTTGCAGATTTGGCGTCATCTACGGTCTCGATTTTGCCTGCGGGTTTAGATAGCCAGTGGTCAAATGGTGATTCTAACCAGCATATCGCAGCAGGAAATAGCTTGGGTGGTGGCAGCTTGAAAAACTTCATCACCAGGGACTTGCCGCTAAATACCGCTGGGCAGTTGTCTATCGGATGTCTGGGCTCTTCAAGTTTTAGCCTAAATATCACTCGCCACGAATAATTCACTAGATACGAATCTGGTAAACGAAAAGCAGCAATAATGCTGCTTTTTTTATATCGTTTTCGAGCCATTCAATCGTATTGATAGATTAATAACCTTACTTTTTGTTTGTGTTTATCACCGCCTGTATAAGGTATAGTCAGCGCCTAAACAATAATGACCCATTTGTGTAACGTGTGCTTAACGTTGCGGCATGGGAGAAGCAAAGTCAAATAGTGAGAAGAAACATCATGGCAGACAAAGAGTTTAAAGAGCCTTATAATATTTTGTACTTTTTAGGTTTCATTGCAGTACTTATGATCCCAACATTACCTGCAACGTTAACCTGGCTGCGTGTATTCAACGGCTACGCGGGCTAACAAACTAGCTATCGTTTCTGGAGTTCACCATTCGTATTAAGCGTTACTTATTCAATATCGTTGGTGGACTCTGCATTTTGCTCGGCATAGCCGGAATTGTCCTTCCTCTACTACCAACTACTCCATTTATCTTGCTCGCCAGTGCGTGTTTTGTGCGAGGCAGCCCAGCATTCCATCATTGGTTACATAATCACAATACGTTTGGCCCTATTTTGTATAACTGGAATCAAAATAGATCCGTTGAGCCTAAAGTAAAACAACGTGGCGCGATTTTTATTGTGATCAGCTTTACGATTTCAATTGTTGTTGTCCCTGTCGTTTGGGTGAAAATTGCACTTTTAGGAATGGCAATCGTTTTACTTAGCTGGTTTATGCGGCTACCTGTGATTGAGCCGGTTGCTGACCGAGAAGAAAATCACTAATATTGTAGGGAATAGTGTGCCCGCTCTTCGAGTGGGCGTTTGTATTTTCAGCACCTGTGAGTTTACGAATATAAACACATAGCGATGAAAACCTATTGTTCGTTGCCCTCGTGATACTGAGATAGCGAGAGGGTGATGAGCCAATCTAAGTAAATCGGTATTATGACTACAGAAACAATTTCACTGATCAAATCTAGCATCAAAAGCATCCAAGATTACCCAAAACCAGGCATCCTTTTCCGTGACGTGACCAGTCTGCTAGAAGACGCGAAAGCGTATCAGGCGACTATTGGCCTATTGGTTGAACGTTACAAAGCGATGGGATTTACAAAAGTTGTGGGTACAGAAGCGCGCGGTTTCCTATTTGGTGCGCCACTAGCGCTTGAGCTAGGTGTGGGTTTTGTTCCAGTACGTAAGCCAGGAAAACTGCCACGTCCAACGATTGCTCAGTCATATGAGTTAGAGTACGGCATGGATACATTAGAAATCCATACTGACGCGATCGTAGAAGGTGACAAAGTACTTGTTGTCGACGATTTGCTAGCAACTGGCGGTACTATCGAAGCAACAACGAAACTGATTCGCCAATTAGGTGGGGAAGTTGAGCATGCTGCATTCGTTATCAATCTACCTGAAATCGGTGGTGATAAGCGTTTAGAAGTGTTAGGTCTAAATGTGTACAGCATCTGCGATTTCGAAGGACATTAATACATTCAATGAGTTATTTAGCTTTAGCGCGAAAATGGCGTCCTAATAAGTTTGACCAAGTCGTGGGACAGAAACATGTCCTGACGGCATTGGAGAATGCGTTAGCGCAAAATCGACTCCATCATGCGTACTTGTTTAGTGGTACTCGTGGTGTTGGTAAGACGAGTATCGGCCGTTTGTTCGCCAAAGGGCTGAACTGTGAAACCGGTATTACCGCAACCCCTTGTGGTCAATGTGATACTTGCCGCGAAATCGATGAGGGTCGATTTGTTGACCTGCTAGAAATCGATGCGGCCTCACGTACTAAAGTTGAAGACACTCGTGAACTGTTAGACAACGTTCAATACAAGCCTGCTCGCGGACGCTTTAAGGTGTACCTCATCGATGAAGTACACATGTTGTCGCGTCACTCTTTCAATGCACTGTTGAAAACACTGGAAGAGCCGCCGGAATACGTTAAGTTCTTACTGGCGACAACCGATCCGCAAAAGCTGCCTGTGACGATTTTGTCTCGTTGTCTGCAGTTCCATCTGAAGCCAATCAGTGTTGATGAGATTCACCAGCAGCTTGATTATATCCTTGAGCAAGAGCAGGTCTCAGCAGAGTCTAAAGCTTTGGGTATGATTTCCCATGCGGCTGATGGAAGTATGCGTGATGCACTGAGCCTGACTGATCAAGCGATAGCTTTAGGCAATGGTGTGGTACAAGTGGATACCGTTAGCCATATGCTAGGCACGATCGACACCGATCAGGCGATTCACTTACTTGAGTCGATCAGTAGCAAGCAGCCTCAGCAAGCGATAGAGAAAATTCAACAACTGGCGTCCAATGGCGTTGAGTGGGACGGCCTGTTGCAACAGTTGGCTTCCCAATTACATCGAATTGCTATGTATCAAGCTTTGCCATCTACTTTAGATCAAGCTCAGCCTGATGCAGAAAAAATAGAATTATTAAGTAAAGCGCTCAGCCCACAAGATGTGCAGCTTTATTATCAAGTTGCGATAAAAGGTCGTGAAGATCTCTCATTGTCACCAAACGGCCGTGTTGGCATGGAAATGATCGTATTGCGCATGATGGCATTTCGTCCGTCGGCGAATAACGTTGCTAACACTATTTCTACTGCGGCTCCAACGCAACAAACAGCGCCGGCAGCTCGATCGAGCCAGGGTAATGCTACGCCAAATCAACAAGCGTCGGTTCAACCCCCGCAGTCGCGTCCGTCGCAAGTGTCGTCACCGCAACCAGTTAATCAGCCAGTAAGCCAGCCTGTAGTCAACAATCAGGCTCCAATGCAGGAAGCGCCTCAATACCAGCCAGAGTATCAACCGGCTGAGTACGAAGTGCCACCTGCTCAATATGATATGGCGCCACCAATGAGTGAGAACCCTGCGCCTCAGGCTCAACCTCAGCAAGCGTCAGAGCGGGTTCAAGCAGCACCGTCTCGTGGCGGCTTAAGTGGTTTACGTCACCAACTTCGCTCTCAGCGTCAGGGTTTACAACAAAGTGCCCCGCAGCAAAGTGGTGGTCCAAAAAAGCCTAAAGCGACATCTGCTAAACCAGAGTCGGTTCTTGATCGTGTCGCGCAAAGACACGGCAGTTCCGCGCAGGTGTCGCCAAGCTCAATGCCTCAATCGGAAGAGCAAGTCGTTGAAGAAGCGTATCGCTGGCGTCCAAGCAAACCTGCTGAGACGAAAGTTAATACGAAACTGACACCTACGCAGCTCAAACAAGCGCTTGAGCATGAAAAAACACCTGAAATGGCGCAAAAGCTGGTCGATGAGTCTCTAGAGCAAAATGAGTGGGCAAAACTCATCAGTCTGATGAACATGCCTAAGCTGGTGGAGCAACTTGCGCTAAACTCACATTATAGTAAAGAAGGTTCCACCGTTTCTTTGCAGCTGAGAAGTGCTCAGGCACACTTAAATACAGATAGAGCACAAGGTGAATTGCTCAAAGCTCTAAATACGCTTTTGGGTGAAGATTGCCATTTAACAGTGGAAATTAGTGATGCTGGTGAGACACCGTTAGAATTGCGAGATCGACTCTATCAAGAAAAGTTACAACAAGCGCTGAATAGTCTGGAAAACGATCCAAACGTTCATTTTATTGAACGTCGATTTGCTGCAGAGCTTGTGAAAGATAGCGTGCGCCCTATCTAATAATCGAACGGAGTGGGGTTGAAAACGTTAAGTCATAACCCCATTAATTGATGCAACACCTCATAGCAATCACAGTAAATAAATGAGCAGAAATAGCGCAGGAAAAATACTTGAGGACAAGGCGTAATTTTTCGATAAGTAGTTATTCTACAATGAAAAGTTGCAACGATGTTATCGAGTATTTTAACAAGCTAGAATGACCAGTTATTTACTACGATTGGTATCACAAACCAGAGAGATAAACATGTTTGGTAAAGGCGGTATGGGCAACCTTATGAAGCAAGCCCAGCAAATGCAAGATCGCATGCAAAAGCTTCAAGAAGAAATCGCGAATATGGAAGTAACTGGCGAGTCTGGTGCTGGTCTAGTTAAAGTTACAATCACTGGTAGCCACAATGTACGTCGTGTTGACATCGATGAAAGTTTGATGGAAGACGACAAAGAAATGCTGGAAGATTTGATTGCGGCTGCATTCAACGATGCGGCTCGTCGCGTTGAAGAAACTCAAAAAGAGAAAATGGCTTCTGTAACTGGCGGTATGCAACTACCACCAGGTATGAAAATGCCATTCTAATCTGCTGAAATCTAATTAAGCGGATTTTCAATGCGTACCAGTCATATGCTGGAACAATTGATGGAGGCCTTACGTTGTCTACCTGGGGTTGGCCCCAAGTCGGCGCAGCGTATGGCCTTTCATTTGTTACAGCGAGATAGAAAAGGCGGCTTACAGCTCGCCGATGCTCTTAGTCAGGCAATGACGGAAATTGGCCATTGCTCAGAGTGCCGTACTTTTACTGAAGAAGACATCTGCCATATTTGTACCAATCCTAAAAGACAGGAAAACGGTCAGATCTGTGTGGTGGAAAGCCCGGCAGACATCGCAGCCGTAGAGGCGACAGGACAATACTCCGGACGATACTTTGTTTTGATGGGGCATTTATCTCCGCTTGATGGTATCGGTCCAAGTGATATTGGCTTAGATGTGCTCGATTATCGTCTTCGCCGAGGTGATATTACTGAAGTGATTCTGGCTACCAACCCAACGGTAGAAGGTGAAGCTACGGCACATTACATCGCGGAATTGTGCAGAGAGCATCAAGTCGAGGCAAGCCGAATTGCACATGGTGTTCCTGTTGGCGGTGAACTTGAACTTGTTGATGGCACCACCTTGTCACACTCACTGTTAGGTCGACACAAATTATAATAAAAGCCGCTGAATTCAGCGGCTTTTTTCTGTCTGTTTATCGAGTGATGTTGTTTTCTTATCGACGGCATATAGGAAGGTTAATTGCTTGAATCTGAAGCCAGTAGGTTTTTATAGATAATCGCACCCACAATACCCCCAATGATTGGCGCAATCCAGAACAGCCATAATTGAGAGATGGCCCAGTCACCGAGATAAATAGCCACAGCGGTACTCCGTGCAGGGTTCACCGAAGTGTTTGTCACAGGAATACTGATTAAATGAATAAGCGTGAGGCACAAGCCGATAGCAATTGGTCCAAACCCTTCCGGTGCTCGTTTGTCTGTTGCGCCCATAATGACAATCAAGAACATCATGGTCATGACGATTTCTGTCACTAAAGCGGCTAACATCGAGTATTGGCCGGGTGAGTGCTCACCGTAACCGTTCGCTGCAAATCCTGAGGCGACAATATCAAAGCCAATTTGACCCGATGCAATCACGTATAAGGCGCCACCCGCGATGATACCGCCAATGACCTGAGCGATGATGTAAGGTAAAACCTCTTTCTTCTCAAAACGACCGCCAGCCCAAAGGCCAATTGTCACGGCAGGGTTCAAGTGGCAGCCGGAAATATGGCCAATAGCAAATGCCATGGTGAGAACGGTTAAACCAAATGCCAGAGCCACGCCTAACAGTCCGATGCCGACTTCGGGAAATCCAGCGGCCAATACCGCACTACCACAACCACCTAGTACCAACCAGAACGTACCAAAAGCCTCAGCCAAATATTTATTCATGCAATTTCCTATTTCTTATTCGATAACTTGCTGAACATAGTTGAGAATTGTCAGTTAAGTGTGAGGCAAAACACGAAAAGAAAAGAATAGGAATGGTTTGTACGACAGTGTCTCAGAGATGAAACCGAAAGAACGAAGATAGTGCAACGGTGAAGTAGGTAGAAAAGATAGGGCAAGGCCTACGTTAACTGCTCTAATTCAGTAATATTCGTCAGCGCTTCTTGGTTGGTCTTTCCGCACACAACGGGACAAGGTTTGAAATCATGGCAGACTTTTGGTCGCTCAGGCTGACCAAATAGCTTACAAAGGTTGTCATCGTTAAGTTGTACGCAACGAACACCAGCGGGCTTACCGTTTGGCATGCCGGGAATCGGTGAAGAGATACTTGGGGCGATACAACACGCGCCACAGCCTAAGCGACAATCCATAATGTAAACCTCTTAAAAATTGAGGTGGCAATTATGGTCATTTTGACGTGGATTGGAAGGGGAACTGCATAAAAAAGTACAAGTAGTGTTGCAATACTTGTACTCTTCTAGATTGGTCGAATGGTCACTTAAGAAAACGGTTATAGACAAACAAGATCACAAATGCCCCTAAAGTCGCCGTAATAATACTGCCGACGTTAATACCCGTAGCGCCACCTTGCCCCAGAAAGCTTCCTAAAAAGCCACCAACAAACGCACCAGCAATCCCCAAAAACATTGTGGCAATCCAACCACCACCGTCATTGCCAGGCATTAACCACTTTGCTAATGCTCCTGCGATCAAACCTAAGATTATCCAAGATATGATGCCCATAAGTTATTCTCCCTCTTATCAATATTTAAACCAACTTACACTGGTTTAAGGATAGAGCATGCCAACAGAAAATCTCTGATCGTCGTAAACGGATAAATGCGCTTTGATGATAATTGCTGAATACTTGAACTTTTGTGGTGAGAAAGGTATAAATCGCCCCTAATTCCCTTGGCGAGACCGAAAGTATGAGCACTCCATTTTGGCAAAGTAAAACGTTGGAACAGATGACCGAAGAGGAGTGGGAGTCTCTGTGTGATGGCTGTGGTAAGTGCTGCCTTCACAAGCTCATGGATGAAGATTCTGATGAGGTGTATTACACCAATGTCGCGTGTAGCTGGTTAAACAGCAAGACATGCTCGTGTAAAGATTATCCTAATCGATTTTCTTCAGGAGAAGAGTGCCTGAAGCTTACGCGCGAAAAAATCCCGGAGTTTAACTGGTTGCCTTTAACTTGCGCTTATCGTCTTTTGGCTCAAAATAAGCCGCTACCTGAATGGCATCCACTGATTACTGGGTCTAAATCAGCGATGCACGCAGCCGGTGAGAGTGTGCGTAATCGTGTTGTTTATGAAATTGATGTTGTTGACTGGGAAGATCACATCATCGAACTACCTAACGAGTAATATCCTGAGCAATATGAGTGTTGCTCAAATTTACAATTACCGTTCTAAGAGGTTTGACACACTTTTGCTGTGTGCCTTACCTCACTTTTACATCTAATACCTTCTTTTGACCTGTTCTTGTCTTCACGTGATGTAAAATAAACACAGGTGATGTTCTCGCCTGTTCCAGCTCTGATCGATTTTGAGATTCCAGTTTTTTACGAGGTAAAAATGACGTTTTGTTTCCCGCAGAAAAATCGCCTGACACCTTGGGTTGCGTTACTTTCTCTCTTCATCGCGATGATGAATCCTTTCTTTGTAAACGCGGCAGAGAAAACAGAAGCGCCTGTTGTATCGGAGGCCGAAGCATCCATCGATAATCTGAACATCGATATTATCGACTTAACGCAGAGCTTAGCTCAGACAAATGGTGACGAGCGTGATGCCCTCCAGTTGCAGCTTTTTCAGAAAAACCAACAACTACGCGCTCAGTTGGCGACTGCGATTGAAAAAGAATCTATCCCGCACAAAAAACTGGTTCAATTAGTTAAAACGCAAGAAAAATACACTAACGATGCGACAGCCTATCTGGCATCGAAAACGAAGTCAGTGACAGAGAAACTGAACGCGGCTAAGGATGAGGAAAAGCTGTCGATCATTAATGACTATCGTGAAATTCAGCACTATCTCGACGTGATTTTTGAGGCAAGTTGGCAAAACTTAGTTTGGTTAGAACGACTGGGTGAACAGAATAAGCGTGCTGAAACTAAATTTAAAGAAACGGTAGATAAGCGTATTCGCTTGCTTTCTGCATCCGTGCAGTACTTAAGTCAGCAGAGCGAAATCATTGGCGGACAGCTGTCTTCTAGCCCTGAATCGGAAAAAGCCTCGCAGCAATTGAGCCAGATGCTCGTTAAGCACAGGTTGGAGATTGCAACTGAGAGTCTGCGTAACTTGATGTCTATTGGTGACAAGATTGGCATCGAAACTTCTGAGTACAAGCGCCAAATATTTGAAGTCACTGGCAGCATTACTCACGATTTACTTAACAGCAAAGTTGTCTGGTCAATCGTCAGTCACTGGTCAAACTCTGCAGTGGACTGGTTAGCTGGAAATGCACCACAGCACCTATTTCAACTGTTTATTTTCGTATTAATTTTGGTTATTGCTCGCGCATTAGCGAAAATAACCCGCAAAGTGATGAGTAAAGCGGTTGCGTCTAAAAACTTAAAACTCTCCCACTTGATGCAGGATTTCTTTATTTCGATGTCCGGCAAGTTCGTATGGGTGATCGGTATTATGGTTGGTCTATCCCAGATTGGCCTGAACCTTGCGCCTATCCTGACGGGTTTCGGTATTGCCGGTGTAATCATTGGTTTCGCGTTGCAAGACACCTTGTCTAACTTTGCGGCAGGTATGATGCTTCTGATTTATCGTCCGTTTGATGTTGGCGACTTCGTTTATGCTGGTGGTGTGGATGGTAAAGTAAGCCATATGAGCTTGGTCAATACCACAATTCGCACCTTCGACAACCAGATCATTATTGTACCGAATAGCAAAATCTGGGGTGATGTGATTAAAAACGTAACCCATGAGCGCATTCGTCGTGTGGATATGGTTTTTGGTATTGGCTACGCGGATGACTTGTTGAAAGCGGAATCGGTGCTAACGGATATCATCACTTCTCACCCAGCCGTTCTGCGTACGCCTGAGCCAAATATTAAAGTGCATACGCTTAATACCTCGTCGGTGGACTTTATTGTTCGTCCTTGGGTGAAAACAGACGATTACTGGGACGTTTACTGGGATGTGACCAAGGAAGTGAAGCTTCGCTTTGACCGTGAAGGCATTTCTATTCCGTTCCCTCAACAGGATGTACATTTGCATATGGTTGAGAAGAAAGACGCTTAATTGCTCGTCCTCTATTTGGAAAAGCACTCACATTGTTGAGTGCTTTTTTGTTTCTATCGGGTGGAGAGGTTCAAGTATTGAGTTGAAGGTGATTGCCGAAGTATTGCAAAACAATCAGATGCACAGTTTGGCGTGACCTCAGTTTTCACCCATAAAAAAACGCTCTCGTGGGAGAGCGTCTGAAAAGCCACAAAGTGGTAAAGTAAGTGCAAAGTGATTATTTGATTTGCTGCTTGAGGAATTCGCCCAGCTCAGAGTGATGCATGATCTTAGATACAGGGAGAATTTTCTCAGCAGGTCCCCAAGCAAATACATTTACAGGAGTATGCGTGTGGGTACCTGTGCCCCATACTGTGTTTTGGCCAGTCGCATGCTCACGCGCAATCAAGTTTGTGCGGTCATTGTAAGGGAAGAACGCATCGAAATCGTGGATAGCTGGTACTTGCTCTTGTGCCAGGTAGCTATGACCGTCTACATGATATGGGTTTGGCTTATCTTGCATAATGTGTGCAGCTTGATCTGCCGTAATAGGGAAGTCGCTATTCTCGTTGATGATCTTAGCTAAGTTTTCCGCTGTTCTATCTGCTTCAGGTAATGCTGCGAATTTATCCAACATGCCGTAGTAACTGGTTTTTTGGTTGTACAAGCCATCAAGGATAGAGAAATCACCGAAATTAAAGTTAGGCGCGTAGTCTCTGTTTTTGAACGCTTCGCCGCTGCGCTTCTCTGGTTTTGGCAGATTCGCTGATGAATAGCTGAAGCCAAAAGAGCCAGTTTCATGGTCAGCCGTCACGACGATAAGTGTGTCATCGCGTCCTTTCGCCCATTCGTAAACAGAGTTCACCGCTTCATCAAACTTAATCATTTCGTGAAGCATAGTGCCCGCATCGTTGCTGTGTCCAGCCCAGTCGATTTGTCCGCCTTCAACCATTAGGAAAAAGCCGTCTTCATCTTTGGATAGAACATCCAATGCTTTTACGGTCATCTCTTTAAGAGAAGGTTGTGTGCGTTTTGGATCGTTTTTACTTTGGCTGTACGCGATGCCATCGGCCATACCTGAGTTAGCAAAAAGACCAAGTAATTTGTCACCTTTTGCTTCAGCCAACATATCGCGGCTAAATGCTAGGCTATAGCCTTCTTCTTGAGCTTCAGTTAGCAAGTTGCGCTCGTCTTTACGTTTAGATTTAAGGGCAACGTTACCTTGAGTGAGTTTCTCAAGCTGCTTGTAAGTGTCGCCTTTGTCATTCGCTGAACTTGGAATCCAGTGACGAAGACCACCAGAAAGCAGAACATCTACTTCTGTTTCCAGCATGTCGACAGCAATGTCGTTTTCTAAAGAACGGTGAGGTTGATGAGCGGCAAAGGCTGCTGGTGTAGCGTGCGTCATGCGCGTATCAGAAACCAAGCCAGTTGCTTTACCTTTGCTTTTGGCTTTTTCCAAAATGGTTTCAACGTGGTTGCCCTGGCTATCAATACCAATTACTTCTGAAGCGGTTGGGATTCCAGTCGCTAGCATCGTCGCAGAGCAAGCAGAGTCGACTACGATAGCATCTTCAGGGTTAGTCAAAGAAGATCCAATCACACCTTCTTGTGCCAATTTGTAAAGGGCTGTGGTTTCGCCTTTATAAATTGAGTGCGGGGCGTGGTTTGCGTAGGTTTCAAGTAGACCTACTTGCTGAGGGCCCATGCCATCACCAATCATCAAAATGACGTTTTTGATCTCTGCTGAAAGGGCATTGAAAGAGAGTGTTGAGGCAGCAAGAGCGGTAACTACAGGGTATGCTAAGCGCTTCATTGTATTTTCCTTGTCTATTAAAAGCGCAGGCATTAAAACAATAAATCATGACACTTTTGTGTAAGTCATGAAAGCTTAACCAGATTGTCATTTTTATTGACTAGCAAATTGCCCATCGAGCCAATAAGTCGTGACCGACTGGGCAATGTTTTTGGCGATTATGCAAGCGCGAGAATAATGCCACCCACACTTAAAGCGGCAGAGAGATATTGTCCGGCAGAATAGGAGCTGTCTTCCTCTTCCTCGATTTTATCAGGGCGATCCATTCCCAAAGCGCCATGCGTAAATGACTCGACCTTCTCACCTACAGTTTTATTTTCCGCTTCCACTTTTTTGCTTTCGTGGTCGATTTCTTGCAGAGCGGTAAGAAGCGCTTTGCCTTCAGGAGAAAGTGTCACTTTGTTCTGTTCCACTTTTATTGGTGACACGTTGACTTCTCCTGCGGTTTTCTCTGTCGACGACAGAGTGGGCTGCAGATTTGCATAAGTATTAACTTGATTGCTTCCTACTGGATTCATCGAATACTCCTTGAAAATCGACACTCGCTCATTGAGTGTGGGTAAAAAGCAGTTATGGACTTTATCGGCAACGTTTGGCAATTCTTAAATCGTTTAAATAAAAAACAGGCCTGTTCTTGCCGCCTCTTGTGATTACGTAGAGACCAAAGCAAAAAGCAGACCGATATAATTCAATTTTCGTTCTCGATAGACTGGGTTTACCGCAATAAAATGGCGATTTGTGATCTTAATTCGTGCGTAGTTTATTTACACTCAAGGTCAGTATTACGCGTTATCAGGTGACTAAAGGCTTTCATACGATTGCTATCCTTCACGTAGCGAACCGGTGGCGCTAACACTTCAAGCTGATAATCCGAACTGTCTGAAGTGATGTCGGTGACAGGGGTTATTACAACAACGTTTAAGCGTGGGTTGCGGTTCAGAATCGATGTAGCTGTGCCTAGTCCACCCTCGATATGGAACTTCCCAGCCACATGTACCATTTGAGTTCCCGGATGCTTAGTGAGGTAATCGACAATGGACTCGGCCATGGTCTCGTCCCAGGTCATTTGTGCGGCGTATTGTTTTTCTGTTTGCTCTGGCTTGCCGTGATGCATGGAAGCCATAAACTTGTCTTTGTACTGGCTGTCATCGGTATTGATGTTTGCAGCGACAAAACCACGTTGTTTGCTATCAAGTTTATCTAGGTAGTCGACACCATTAAAGCCAATGCAGCGCACAATTTTTCTCGGCGCGTTAGCCGCGATTACTGCAATATCTGCACGCTTTGCAAACTCGACAAGGGGACGATAGTCACTCTCATAGTTTGGCCAGGCGTTACTTTGCTGGATGAAGGTTTGTTCACCAATCTGGCCATCTAAATACTCGTCTAATACGCTTTGTTTATCGCGACTGAATTGTTCCATTGAAAGCGCAATGGGGCGTTTTCCGCTCGATAATTGTTTCAGCATATCTGTCTGGAAACGGTGGATACCGGCATGAGTGTGCCATTCACCGATCATGATTACGTCGCCTTGCAGTAACTCAGGATTCAGGTCAGTCAGGGACACAGGAGTGCCTGACGGGGTGTGCAACTGGTAATCGTAAAAGCTGATCACGTCAGGAGAATTGGGAGTGGATATCGTTGCTGGTGTTGAGACACAACCAGTCAACACAATGGCAAACGCAAGACCTAAAATAGAAAAGCGCATGAGAAGCCTCCAAAAATGTCTAAGAGATATTTGTGGAGGCGACAGAGTTAAAGTGAACAAGAGCCATGTTCACCTGCGTTGAGCTAGAGCAGTATTAATGCGCGGATTTACGATAGACACGCAACATAAAATCGGCCTCACATTGGAAAAGTGTAGCGGATTTTAGCTCTTCTCGGAGTTCGTCAGTCGCTTTCCAGGCGAATGGTGTCATTTGCAGCAGGTCAAATGCGTCTCCGTCTTTCAAGTCCATCACATAGTTAAGTTGGTGTTGCTGCTCGAGTTCGTAGCCATCGATGGTTTCAGGGGTTTCATCGTGGAGACGAACGTCTTGGTAAATTCGTTCACGAAGCTGGTAAAGATGTCTGCCTGCTGGCGTAACGGTAATCACGACACCATTATCTTTGATTACACGCTTGAGCTCTTCTGCTTTACATGGCGCATAGATTCGCAGGATTGCATCCAAAGATTGATCCGCGACTGGAAGTCTATGGCTTGATGCGACACTAAAATGACAATCTGGGTAGCGTTTGGCTGCATAGCGAATGGCTATTTTAGAGATATCTAAACCAAACGTGGCGGCTTGCTCATCTTGGGCTAGCAATGATTTTTGTACCAGATCGGTGTAGTAGCCTTCACCGCAGCCGATATCTAACAGCTGGTGAGTCGTTCCTTTGGTGTACTCAGTACAAAGACGGGCGACTTCCTGACGCATCGGATCGTAATACTTTCCTTCCAGAAAGCGACGACGCGCTTGCATCATTTCCTTGTTATCGCCGGGATCTTTAGAACGTTTATGATGCGCCGGCATCAGGTTCACGTAGCCTTCTTTTGCCATGTCGAATTGATGGTTATTTTCACACTTAAACGTTTTTACGCTTAATGTAAGAGGTTGGTGACATAGAGGGCATTGATAGTTCATGACGATCTCGAGCTGAAAGTAGGGCGACAAATTCTATCAAAAAGCACGACTTTAAGTGAAACAAAACCGTGAAATAGCCGTGGTTAGCGAGTGCTTTTACAGATTTATAACGACCAGAAATAAAATTTTTAATGAGAACAGGGAAGAGAAGGGTGAAGTTGAACTGCTAGCAATAAAAAAGCCGGCGTAAACCGGCTGTGATGACGTTATTGTGCGGAAATAACGGTAACCAGTTCGTAGCTTTCACCTGGTTGCAAGGTTTTGCCTTGATCAATGCTGGAAGCATGCAGAGCTGATTCGACGCATAGCATGGTTTCGTAACCATTATCAGCCATGTCTCCCATTGACTGAGCACCTTCTGCCCAAGGGTTCCATAATACTGCTGAGTTGTGGCCATGGTTTTCTACGCTCAGAGTGCGTCCTAAGACAGGGTCTTTGACTAAGATCTGCGCTTCAGGCTGCGTGTATACGCGGTCAATGGTGTCGGTCAGTTGTAGGACTTCACCACCTTGACATACCTCGTTGCCTTTCAAGCTGTCGATGTACTCGCTACCCATGCCTGAAGTTTGAGCTTGTAAAACATCGCCAACGTTAAGGTAAGTATGCAATGCACCAGAGAATGCCCATGCCTCGTCATCGATATTCAGCACTTTCAGTGTCACTTTCAGCTCATCGCCGACTTCTACCAAAAGGCGAGTTTCAAACATATGAGGCCAAATTTGGTGTGTCTCTTCGCTTGGGAACAACGCAAGTTCGACAATCACACCATTTTCATTTTCACGGTGTTCTATCAGCTCCCATTCTGTAGAACGTGCAAAACCATGAGCCGGTGCAGCAATGCGACCAAACCATGGCCAGCACACTGGAATACCACCACGTAAAGCGGCTTTGCCATCGAATACGGCTTTTTCGCTCATCCAAATTAGATCTTCCTGACCTTGTGGTTTGTATGACACCACATGACCACCGTGCAAAGCGATACCAGCGGTTGCTTTATCGTGAATGATACGAACAACTTTGACCTGATCGATTTCTACTACGGTGACATTGTCAGAAAGGACGGTTAGGGCAGGAAGGGTGTTTAAATCCATCTGATTATTTTCCTATCGCTGGGAGAGGTTGCGAGCGCTTGAAGCCCAAATACACCCCTCAAATTCCAGATACAAAAAAGGCGACTATAAAGCCGCCTCTTTTTCAACTCAGTTAAGAGCTAATCACTGTTTCTAATTACTTAGAGATGTGTGCGATTAGGTCTAGAACTTTGTTTGAGTAACCGATTTCGTTGTCGTACCAAGATACAACTTTAACGAATTTGTCAGTTAGAGCGATACCAGCTTTAGCATCGAATACTGAAGTGCAAACTTCACCGATGAAGTCTTGAGATACTACTGCATCTTCAGTGTAACCTAGAACGCCTTTTAGTTCGCCTTCAGAAGCTTCTTTCATTGCTGCACAGATAGCTTCGTAAGATGCGCCGTTTACTAGGTTAACAGTTAGGTCAACTACAGAAACGTTAGCAGTTGGTACGCGGAAAGCCATACCAGTTAGTTTGCCGTTTACTTCTGGAAGTACAACGCCTACAGCTTTAGCAGCACCAGTTGAAGATGGGATGATGTTCTGAGAAGCACCACGACCACCGCGCCAGTCTTTAGCAGAAGGACCGTCAACAGTTTTTTGAGTTGCTGTTGTAGCGTGAACTGTAGTCATAAGACCAGATTCGATACCGAACTTGTCGTTAAGAACTTTAGCGATAGGTGCTAGACAGTTAGTAGTACAAGAAGCGTTAGAAACGATGTCTTGACCAGCGTAAGTGTCGAAGTTTACGCCGTTAACGAACATTGGAGTTGCGTCTTTAGAAGGACCAGTTAGTACAACTTTTTTCGCGCCAGCAGTGATGTGCTTACGTGCTGTCTCGTCAGTTAGGAAAAGACCAGTTGCTTCAGCAACAACGTCAACACCGATTTCGTCCCATTTTAGGTCTTCAGGGTTGCGCTCTGCAGTTACACGTACAGTTTTGCCGTTAACGATTAGGTTACCGCCTTCAACTTCAACAGTACCGTTGAAACGGCCGTGAGTTGAGTCGTACTTAAGCATGTATGCCATGTAATCTACGTCGATAAGGTCGTTGATACCTACAACTTCGATGTCGTTACGCTCTTGCGCTGCACGGAAAACGAAACGGCCGATACGGCCAAAACCGTTAATACCTACTTTGATAGTCATTATAGTTGCTCCACAACTTAATTTCTGATTAAAGATAACTGGTAGTAAAATTACAGAATCCAGTAAACATCTGCAACAGATAATCGGACTTAACTTGTTTAAAGTCAAAAAAAAGCGACGCTTTTTTTAACAATTCTTCGCAAATGTTCGTTTTTTAAACTTTTTACTGCTTTTACTCTAGCTCAGTTGGCGTAATATAACCTGCGAGATGAGTGCTCGTATCAAATTAATTACACATGGTGTCCTGGTGAGAAAGTATGTGCTACAACTGTTACGAGAATCAAGTTTTTTGCTAAAAAAGTCATTGCGAAAAACAGGAAATAAGGATCTAAAATTAGTGGAACAAAGCGGAGGAAAAGTGACGAAGTCCTATGAATATTGGCGTGAGCGTCTATCTGATGAAGAGTTTCGTGTTTGTAGAGAGCAGGGAACTGAGCCACCGTTCAGTGGTAAGTTATTGCATAATAAGGAAACTGGTATATATAGCTGTACCTGCTGTAATGCCCCTCTTTTTGTCTCTGATAACAAGTACGATTCAGGATGTGGATGGCCGAGTTTTGATGCGCCAGTTAATGACCAAGCGATACGCTATTTAGATGATCTGAGTCACGGAATGGTACGTACTGAAATTCGCTGTGCGACATGTGATAGTCATCTGGGGCACGTTTTTGAAGACGGACCACAAACAACAGGCGAGCGTTACTGTGTTAATTCAGTGTCGTTAATTTTCAACAAATCTGAAGATTAGTAACAAAATTGCAGTTAAGAGTGTTTCATCCTTTCAGAACTGTATCGGTCAACATATAAACACTGAAAACTTGAATGAATAAAAAACTCCCGACTAGCGGGAGTTTTTTTATATATTTTCGGGAATTAAATCGGGGGAATAACTTCCCTCTTCAATATTATTTGCGATCGACTTTGCCAGGTCGTCCAGTTTTTGATATTGGTTTGGATCATTGAAATCGAACATTCTCTGCAGTTGCTTTTCATCTGCTACTGACACACCAAATCTTTTGGCTACCATTGCCCAAAGGTAAGCACGTTTTTTCTCCCCTTGTCCCTGATGAATACTCGCCAATGATTTGAGTATGGCAGGGTTTAGGTTGTCTTCATTTGACAAACTTAACGCATTATTTAACAAGATAAGCGTTTTAGGGGTGTCTCTGTTGACGTAGAAGGTAGCTAAGGCGTACTGCATTTCCGCAGTGTTTAGTGTCGGTGAGCCTTCCATCTGTAAAAATCGGTGCTGAGCCTGTGTGTCTCCGGTCTGTGACCAAAGGAAATATAAGGTCTCTGGCTTTTCCGATACCTTTAACTCGCTAACGATGCGTTCAAGCTCGTCGATGCTGTGCACCAGCGCATTAAAGCGTTGTGCTTTTAGCTCGCTTTGGTCAATTGGAGCGATCTGGGAGGCTAACTCCAAGCACTTTCTGTATTCAGCGACGACGCCGTATTCTTCTATCTGTTTTTCTTCGCTTGGGTGTTTGAACTGCTCATAACGATGCCAAATTAAGTTGGTACGCGGGATGCGGCATTGTCCATCGTCGATGTTGAGCTTTTCGCAGCGTAGTTCTGGGTTATTTTTACACAGTTGTTCAGTAGATATGTTGCGTTCAAAGCAACCTGTGATGGATAGAGTGGCGAGGCTTGCCAGCAACCAGTATGTTGTTTTCATGGTTTTGCCTGTGATCCGTTACACCAATTCATTTTCGTGTTCTTGACTCCATTTCTTAACCCGCTATGTTCTGAACAGAATGTAATAAGAAGGTACATTATGGACACAGAACAATTATTAAAAGCGATGACACCAGAAGTATACGATCGCTTGGTATATGCAGTAGAGACGGGAAGATGGCCAGAGGGTACAACACTTTCTAGAGAGCAGCGAGATTCGTGTATGCAAGCTGTGATGTTGTATCAATCAAAACATAATACAGACGCTCAACATATGACCGTTGCTGCCGGTGGTGAAATCAGTTTTAAGTCTAAGCAAGAATTGAAAAAGCAATTCAGTGGTGATGAGAGCGATATCGTTCGAGTAAACCCAAACTTCGATTGATACGTTTAACGCGCAAAAAGCCCAATGTAATCATTGGGCTTTTTAGGTTTTAAGTGCTGAGAATTGAGTCTTACAGGCTCATTTCACCACGTAATACTTGCTGCATTTTTTCTTTTACTTCTTCGTAAGACAGGTTCTGGCTTAGAAGATAATGCAGTTTGGCTAGTGCAGCTTCAGGCGTCATGTCAAATCCACTGATCACTCCAGCATCAGCCAGCGCACACCCTGTAGCGTAACCACCCATGTTAACTTTACCAGCTAAGCACTGCGTTAAGTTCACCACGATAACACCACGTTCAGATGCTTCTTTCAGGTGACCAAGCAGTTCTGGGTTTTGTGGTGCATTACCTACCCCAAACGTTAGCAGAATCATCGCGTTAACTGGCTGAAGTAACGTGTTGCGAATCACTTCATGAGAAATACCAGGGTACATGGTGATCACACCAATCGGCTGAGGTGTAATGTTGTGCACTTTAAATTCGCCTTCAGGCTGAGCACCAACTGTCACGCTATTGCTAATCTGAATATTGATTCCCGCTTCCAACAAAGGAGCAAGGTTTGGCGAAGTGAAGGCATTGAAGCCGTCAGCATGTGATTTCGTGCTGCGGTTACCACGCATCAACTGATTGTTGAAGAACAGCGTTACCTCGTTGATCGGGAAGTTAGCCGCGATATGCAGTGCGTTCAGCAGGTTTGCCTGACCATCAGAGCGCAGCTCTGCCAATGGGATTTGAGAACCAGTCACAATAACTGGCTTGCCAAGGTTTTCCAGCATGAAAGACAGAGCCGACGCAGTGTAAGCCATCGTGTCTGTACCATGCAGAATAACGAAACCATCGTACTTATCGTAGTTATCACGAATATCATCAGCAATTTGTTGCCAATCGGCAGGAGTCATGTCTGATGAATCGATCAGCGGATCGTATTCATGGATGGTGTAATCCGGCATCTCTGGACGATGAAATTCTGGCATTGCTGCTAATTGCTTCTCCATAAAGCCAGCGATAGGCACATAACCGTGATCTGACTTTTGCATACCGATGGTGCCACCGGTATAAGCGATATAGATGTGTTTTCTAGTCATCGTTCTATTTACTTTCATGTAGGGAGCTGTGCGCGGATTATAACGAATTGATGGGTAATAAAAAGGGGCATATCACTAAGATATGCCCCTTTTTTGACTAGTTAAGCACGGCTATTGAACTTGGCAATTCAAACAGAAGGCGTATTGACCTCTTGGATCATTAAAGCTCTGTAGCACGCTCGCATCCTGTTTAAGCTGCTGAGCCACAGGTTGCAAGCTCTGCGGTAACATGCTTGTGACATCAATACCAAGGGAAACTTTGACGTTATTCATGAATTCGTCGAGGAATATCTCCGCTGGTGAAAGTGGTTCTTCAACCCAGTACAGGTTGTAGTCCGTGATGTTAGCCAGTTTCGCTGCTAAATCGACCGCATCGTCAAAGTCACCCATTTGGTCTACCAAGCCATACGACATCGCATCCTGACCTGTCCATACGCGCCCCTGTGCTACGTTATCTACTTCTTCAACAGGCATCCCACGGTTATCACCGACCAAAGAAATAAAGCGTTGGTAGCCGTGTTCAATTGACATTTGGATAGCTTGCGATGCGCCTTCTGACAGACCAGTTGAAAGCCCGTCACCTGAGAATGGCGACGTGCCAACGCCGTCAGTATGGATACCAAGCTTATTAAAACCTTTTTCAAAGGTAGTAATCACACTGAAAATACCGATAGAACCCGTCAGTGTGGTTGGCTGAGCAACAATTTTATCTGCACTCATTGAAATCCAGTAACCGCCTGAAGCCGCCAAGCTCGACATGGACACCACAACAGGTTTACCTGCTTGCTTTAACGCGGAGACTTCGTTACGAATCACTTCCGACGCAAAGGCGCTGCCACCTGGGCTGTTTACGCGAAGAACAACCGCTTTAACGTTCTTATCGTTACGCGCCTGACGAAGAAGGCTCGCTACCGTATCACCGCCGACAGTGCCTCTCGGTTGCTGACCATCCATTATTGCGCCACTTGCAACAACCACCGCTATATCATCCTCAGATGAACTGTAGTCAGGGTGCATCGTTGCTTGATAGTCGTAATAGCTGATCGCGTTGTAGCTGTCTTTACCGTCGCTACCAAACTCTTTGGCAAACAGGGTACGAATGTCTTGGCGAGTAGCCAGTTCATCCACCAGACCCAGTTTTAGCGACAGTTTTGCAATATCGCCATTCACAGAGCGCATTTCCGCTAACAGTTCGTCCATGGTTGGATTAAGAACTTTGGCATCAATGTTTCGATTGGTTGCCACATCATCGACAAATGCACTCCACAGCTGAGTGATCCAACGTGTCGCTGACTCTTCCGCAGCATCGGACATGTCGTCGCGCGTAAATGGTTCTATCGCCGACTTATAAGTACCGACACGGAACACGTGCGTCGACACATCTAATTTTTCTAACAGCGATTTATAGTACATCGAGTAAGCGCTGTAGCCTTTAATCAGGACTCCGCCGTCTGGCCCCAGGTACACTTTGTCGGCGTAGCTAGCGAGGTAATATTGACTTTGATTGTAGAAATCGCTGACCGCATAAATCGGCTTACCAGATGTTTTGAACTCGTTCAGCGCTTTTGCGATATAGCGTAACTTGGTTAAGTTTGTTTCTGGCATCTCACGCAGAGATAAAACTAAACCGGTAATTTTAGGGTCATCTTTGGCATAGCGGATGGTATCAACGATATCAAACAATACGTTTTCTTTTGGTATCTCTTTGCCAAGTAGTGAACCTGTAAAGGAGTCCATCGGGTTGGTGTAGCGTCTTTGTTCGACGATGGGACCAGATAAATTCATCACCAGTGCAGACTCTTTCTCTATCACTGGTCGACCTTCTCCGGTGTAGGTAAACGCAAAGTAAAAAACGGCAAGCATCAGAAGGAACAGCAGATTTGCCAAAGCAAGCCTGACAAAGGTGATGCCTTTCCATATTCCTTTAAATATCAGACCAATAAATTTGAAGAGTTTTTTCATCATGTCTCCATCACGAGATAATCAATTCGTAATTTTACAAATTATGGGTTCTTATCTCTAAGATCTCAAAAGATAACGTGTTTTTAGCTTATCACGCTCCTTCAACAATTGGCATATTTTAACGCTAGATTGATCGGTGTTACAAAAATGTAAACACCTGTTTGATTTTTTGGTTCGCAGAACGTAATGTCACTTCACAAGATAATAAAAATGGATGTTTAGTAATGTCTGCACTGTACCCAAACCTATTAAAACCACTGGATCTCGGTTTCACTCAATTACGTAACAGAGTGCTGATGGGATCAATGCATACCGGCTTAGAAGAAGACAAGGAAGGCTTGCAAAAGCTGGCTGCGTTTTATGAAGAACGCGCGAAAGGTGGCGTTGGTCTGATTGTAACAGGAGGTTTCTCTCCAAACCTTCGTGGCCGACTTCACCCTCTGAGCGCAGAGTTCAGCAAGCCTAAACATGCAGAGGCGCATAAAGTTGTCACTGAAGCCGTTCACAAACACGGCAGCAAAATTGCACTGCAAATTCTGCATGCAGGGCGTTATGCCATGCACCCTTTAGCGCAAAGTGCGTCGGGTATTAAAGCGCCGATTTCTAAGTTTGCTCCAAGTGAAATGAGCGAGCGTCAAATCAAGAGCACGATCGAAGATTTTGCTAAAAGTGCCGAGCTGGCTCAGACCGCTGGCTATGACGGTGTAGAGCTGATGGGTTCGGAAGGTTATTTGATTAACCAGTTCCTGTGTAAACGCACCAATATGCGTTACGACGATTGGGGCGGCAGCTATAAAAAACGTATGCGTTTCCCTCTGGAGATCGTTAAAGCGGTACGTGAAGCGGTGGGTGATAAGTTCATCATCATTTTCCGTCTTTCTATGCTGGATCTCGTCGAACAAGGCAGCACGTTTGAAGATGTCATTGAGCTGGCAAAAGCACTTGAAGAATCGGGTGTTACCATCATCAACACCGGTATTGGCTGGCACGAAGCGCGCGTTCCGACTATCGCGACACAAGTTCCGCGTGGCGCGTTTACTTGGGTAACCGAGAAAGTGAAGCCGCACGTTTCTGTACCGATCATCACCTGTAACCGTATTAATACCCCAGAAGAAGCAGAGCGTATTCTTTCTTCTGGCCATGCGGATATGGTCTCTATGGCTCGCCCATTCTTGGCAGACCCGTATTTTGTGGCGAAAGCCGAGCAGGAGAAGGCGCAGTTCATCAATACCTGTATTGGCTGTAACCAAGCCTGTCTGGACAACGTCTTTAAGGGTAAGCGTGCGAGCTGTTTGGTTAACCCATTAGCGTGTTATGAAACCGAAATCGTTGTTGAGCCAGCACTGAAGAAAAAGAACATCGCCGTAGTAGGTGCGGGTCCTGCAGGTCTTGCATGTGCGACAACATTGGCAGAGCGTGGCCACAAAGTTGATTTGTTCGAGAAGAATGATCGTATTGGTGGACAATTCCGCCTGGCGATGCAGATCCCGGGTAAAGAAGAATTCCGTGAAACCATTCGCTACTTTGCCAACCGCCTTGATGAGACAGGGGTCAACTTGCACCTTTCAACTGAAGCGAACTTCGATTTACTCACTGAGTACGATGAAATCGTGATGGCATCTGGCGTAGAGCCTCGCAAAGTGAAGATTGAAGGTATTGATAACCCAGAGAAAGTTGTGGATTACCAGACCTTGATTCGTGAAAAAACACCGGTTGGTGAGAAAGTTGCAATCGTTGGTGCGGGTGGTATCGGTGTTGATATTGCAACCATGATTACTGAGCCTGTCGATCATACGTTGGATGACTGGCTACACGAGTGGGGCATTGATAAAGAGATTTCTCAGCCGGGTGGTTTGTATCCTTTCCCTGATTCAGTCAGTGACAAAGAGGTGTGGGTATTACAACGTCGCCAAGGGCAAGTCGGTAAAGGTCCGGGTAAAACAACGGGCTGGATCCATAAACGTACCCTGGAAAAACGCGGAGTTCATCTTCTGGGTGGCGTTTCTTACGAAAAAATTGATGATCGTGGATTGCACATTCAGGTTGATGGTAAATCACAAGTGCTGAATGCAGATAAAGTCGTTATCTGTGCGGGTCAGGAGTCGGTTCGACCGTTTGAAGATAAATGGTTTCAGCTAGGTGATAAGCTGCACATTATCGGTGGTGCTGACCACGCTGGTGAGCTGGATGCCGTAAGAGCAATCCGTCAGGGTGTGAAGCTCGCAGTGAAGCTATAAAAATCATTCACAAATACTTATGAAAAGCTGCGCATTATGTGCGGCTTTTTTCGTTTCTGGCCGACTGGAATAGGCATTTTGTGGGTTAGGTATAATCCCCAAAAAACAGGTTGTTATTCAGTGGGCTAGATTGTGCTAAAGTGACCAGCAGATAAAATACAAGTTAGATTCAATAAGGACCAGTTCATGGAAGCTCTCGATCTCTTGCTTAACCGCCGTTCTGTCGGCAAGTTATCCGCGCCAGCACCAGAAGGTAAAGTGTTGGAAAATATCATACGTGCTGGCCTGCGCGCGCCCGACCATGCTGGTTTAACGCCTTGGCGCTTTGTGATTTCACAGGGTAAAGGTCTAAACAAACTGTCTGATATTTTGGTTAAAGCTGCATTGGCGGATAACAGCGAGGAATCGGTGGTTGAAAAGCTGAAAAATGCCCCATTCCGAGCACCAATGGTTATTACCGTTATTGCAAAAGTGACGCCGCATGAAAAAGTGCCTGCACTGGAACAGTACCTGTCAGCAGGCTGTGCCGTTCAAGCAATGCAAATGGCCGCCGTTGCGCAGGGCTTTCAGGGCTTCTGGCGCTCAGGACCATGGATGTTCCACCCTGAAGTGCATAAAGCGTTTGGCCTGGAAGGGGAAGATGAAATCGTTGGTTTCCTTTACTTGGGCACCCCAGATGGCACACCAATGAAAGTGCCAGAGCGTGACTTGTCGAAGTTTGTTGAGTTTCAATAAACGCTAACCACATTCTTACTGTCTATCTATACAGTTTTTCTTGATTTATTAGGGCTACATTCGATAATGTGGCCCTAATTATTATTACTTTCCCAAGCTTATGTCTCGTCTGTTTATTGCTGAAAAACCAAGTTTAGGCCGCGCGATCGCTGCCGCACTACCGAACCCTCAAAAGAAAGACCAAGGCTTTATTCGCTGTGGTAATGGAGATGTAGTGACCTGGTGTATCGGACACTTGCTGGAACAAGTGGAGCCAGATGCTTATGACGAACGCTACAAAAAATGGAACATGGCTGATTTGCCGATTGTGCCGGAGCAGTGGCAGCTAAGGCCAAGAAAAACTTCTAGTAAGCAATTGACTGTGATTAGTAAATTGTTAAAAGAAGCGACGGAAGTCATTCATGCAGGAGACCCAGACCGAGAAGGTCAACTCTTGGTGGATGAAGTGCTCGATTACTGCAAACTGTCTAAAACTAAGAAGCAAGCAACTCAACGTTTGCTGATTTCAGATTTGAATTTACCAGCAGTAAAACGAGCTTTGAGTTCAATGCGCAGCAATCGTGACTTTATCCCGCTTTCTGTTTCTGCGCTGGCTCGCTCCAGAGCGGATTGGCTCTATGGCATGAATATGTCTCGCGCCTACACCTTGCTAGGGCAGAAAGCCGGCTATCAAGGTGTATTATCGGTAGGGCGAGTGCAAACGCCAGTGCTTGGGTTGGTGGTACGTCGCGATGAAGAAATCGAAAACTTTATCCCTAAAGATTATTTCACCCTACATGCGTTAATCCCATATCAAGATCAAAACGGCGCATTTGATATTCGTGCGAGGTGGAAACCAAGCGAAGCGTGTAAACCTTGGCAAGATGAGGAAGGGCGAGTTCTCAACCGAAAGCTGGTGGAGAATGTTGCTGCTCGCATTAAGAACCAACCCGCCACGGTGAAAGAGTCTGAGCAAAAACAAACCAAGCAATCTGCCCCTTTACCTTATTCTTTGTCTGCATTGCAGATTGATGCGGCAAAACGTTATGGCATGAGTGCCCAGCAAGTCTTGGATACCTGTCAGGCATTGTATGAAAAGCATAAGCTGATCACTTACCCACGTTCGGATTGTCGTTACCTGCCGATGGAGCACTATGCACAAGCGGGTTCAGTCACTTCTGCAATTGCCAACAATGCCAAAGAGCTGCAAAGTGCCGTTCAGGGCGCGGATTTGTCGATTAAATCGAAAGCATGGAACGACAAAAAAGTGGATGCTCACCACGCGATCATTCCTACGCCTAAGCAAGCTAATGTGAATGCGTTATCGGGCAATGAGATGAAGGTGTATCAACTGATTGCCCGTCAATATCTGATGCAATTTTATCCTGCGGCCATTTACGCCGAAGCGAAGTTGGTATTTGATATTGCTGGTGGCACTTTTATTGCGAAAGGTCGTCAGCTTGTCTCTCCGGGCTGGAAAGCCTTAATGGGCAAAACCGATAAAGAAGACGACGGGATTGATGCGGTGCCACCTTTAGCAGAAGGCACGGTGCTCACTTGCCGGGAAGGGGAAATAAAAGATCGCAAGACCGAGCCACCAAATCACTTCACCGAAGCGACCCTATTGCAGGCGATGACGGGTATAGCCCGCTATGTTGCAGATAAAGAGTTGAAGAAGATCCTACGTGAGACGGATGGCCTTGGAACCGAAGCTACGCGTGCTGGTATTCTCGATACACTCTTCAAACGCCAGCTTTTGACTCGGCAGGGTAAATCGATTTTAAGCTCACCAGCTGGCCGAGGGTTGGTTCATGCGCTGCCGCAAGATGCGACTTATCCAGATATGACGGCGCACTGGGAGTTCCAATTGCAAGGAATGGCTGAGAAAAATCAAGCCTATCAGCCGTTTATGCAAGCGTTGGAGCAAAGGATAGATAGCCTGATGGGGGAGGTTAAGTCAGGGCCGATTCCTGAGTCTTTACGTCACTTACCTAAAGTCGAGCGTCCGGCGTTTAAGCGTAAGAAACGCAGCTATTCGAAGGGCAGTGCCTCTAAATCTGGCGCACCAAAACGTAAGTCATCTTAAAAACAAAGCGGCGCTGAAACTTGCCGCTTTAGTCTTAAACTTTGCTACTCAAACAAGCCGAGATTCTTCTCAATCGAGCCTTTGACATCATCTTGAGTCAGGACACGCCTACCAGGGTAGTTCGGTACCATCGTAATTAATAAATTGGCCTGAATTCTTCTGTGTGCTTTGTTCAATCACGTTAGCAAGCCCAGCAGCCGAGAATTCAGCGTCAATTAATGCATTCGGCCCGCCCATGTCTGTGCGAACCCATCCGGGATGAAGGGCAAGGACCGTGAACCCTTGGTCGGTTAAGTCGTTGCTCAAACTTTTTACTACGGAGTTAAGCGCTGCTTTGGAAGAGCGGTAGATGTATCCACCACCTGAGGTATTCTCGGTCATGCTGCCGACTTTAGAAGAGATGCAGGCGATTTTCTTCATTTGGCCCTGTTGCAGCAATGGGTAGAATGTTTCGACTAATTTGAGTGGTGCAATGGTGTTGATTTCAAGAACTTTACGCCACTCATCCACATCGGTATTTCCAAACCCATAACCTTTAGGACCGTAGTAACCCGCGTTGTTTATTAACAGGTTGATAGCAGGCAGGTTCTTCGCGAGTTGCTCTACCTGCTTGTAGTTGGTGACATCTAGTTCATGAAGCGTTAAAGAGAAGTGCTGGTCGCTTAAACTGACTAATTCGTCGCTGTTCGCTAAGTTCCGAGTAGTCGCATGTACTTGCCAGCCATTGTCGAGATAGAGCTTAGTTAAACTCAGGCCGATACCGCGATTTGCACCAGTAATAAAGACGGTAGAACTCATCTGATTCCCTTATCCCTATTTGTTATCGAGTTATTGTTTTAGCTCTTCAAACCTTAGCAGTGAAATGGCATTTTATTCAATGGTTGAACTTGGTACTATTTCGCCACAATTGTTAAAAAGAACCTTCCATGCTGCCACTTATTTATCATCCGATATATTCAAAACTTGCTTTGCCTGAAGGGCACCGTTATCCGATCATGAAGTATCAATATCTTTATGAAGCAGTGCAAGAAAAGCTAGAGAACGAAAACAGCCAATCGCGAGTTCAGTTTTTCGAGCCTACGGCGCTTTCTGTAGCAGATATTAAGCGAGTGCATGAGGCCGAATATGTGGATTTATTGGTTAGCGGTTCGATGCCGGCGGCTAAAATGCGCCGTATCGGGTTTCCCTGGAGTGAGGCACTGATCACCAGAACACTCACTTCTGCGGCTGGCACGGTTTTGACGGCGGAGAAAGCGCTGGAACATGGCGTGGCTTTGCATTTGAGTGGTGGATATCATCATGCTCACAGAGACTTCGGCAGTGGTTTCTGTCTATTTAACGATCTTGTGATAGCTGCAAAGCATATGTTGGATCACGATGATGTCGATAAAGTCTTAATCATTGATAGTGACGTACACCACGGTGATGGTACGGCAACCTTATGTCAGGAGGAGCCGGATATTGTCACGCTCTCTTTCCACTGTGATAAAAACTTCCCGGCAAGAAAGCCTGAGTCTGATCTGGATGTCCCTTTAGTTAGGGGTACCGACGACGAAACGTTTTTGATGACGTTTAAAGAAGTGGTGCAAATGGCTCTCAATCTGCATCGCCCTGACATGGTGATTTATGATGCTGGCGTTGATATACACACTGACGACGAGCTTGGGTATTTTGATGTGTCTACGCAAGGTATACTTGAGCGTGATCGCTTTTTGATGCAGTTAATGAAAGAGCGCGGTATTCCAGTTGCGGCGGTTGTCGGTGGTGGTTACCGAAGTAATCATGAAGATCTTGTCCCGATTCATATGAATTTGATTCAGGCTAGCTTGGAAGTTTTTGGCTAAAAAGCACCATAAAAGAAAAAACCGAGCTTTAGAAGCTCGGTTTTCATTCCACAAATACGGTTACAGCACTTTTGCCAAGAACTGCTGTAGACGAGGATGAGTTGGGTCATCAAATACCGCTTGAGGGCTGTCATCCACTAACAATTTACCGTCTTCCATAAACAACACACGGTCGGCCACTTCACGGGCAAAGCCCATTTCGTGAGTTACGATAACCATGGTCATCCCTTCTTTTGCTAATGACTTAATAACATCCAGTACTTCACCCACCATTTCAGGATCGAGTGCTGAAGTTGGCTCATCAAAAAGCATCAGATCGGGCTTCATTGCGAGTGCCCGGGCAATCGCAACACGCTGTTGCTGACCACCGGATAAATGCGTTGGGTAGTTGTTCATACGATCTTCTAAACCAACACGTTTGATCAACACTTTCGCCTCGCCTTCCACTTCATGCTTCGGGCGCTTAGCCACTTTCAATGGCGCGATCATTACGTTTTCTAACGCGGTCATGTGTGGAAAGAGGTTAAAGCTCTGGAATACCATTCCAACGTTTTGACGCAAAACGTTGATGTCAGTACTTTTCGCATACATGTCGAAACCATCAACAATGATGGTCCCAGTGCTTATCTCTTCTAACTGGTTCAATGTACGTAAGAACGTTGATTTACCTGACCCTGAAGGCCCGATAATCACCACCACTTCACCACGTTTTACTGTCGTTGAAACTGATTTTAAAGCGTGGCAGCCATTAGGGTAATACTTGTCTACATTGTTGGCGTAAACCATATCTTCGCCGTTGTATTCACTAGTCACTGGCTGATAACCTCTTCTCTAAACGTTGAATTGCCCAAGACAGAGTCCCGGTTACTAGTAGGTAAAGTGCCGCGACAGTGAACCACACCTCGAAAGGTGCAAAGCTGCCACTCACAACTTCACGACCCGCTTTAGTTAAGTCGGTAATAGAGATAACTGAAACAAGCGAAGAGTCTTTAATCAGGTTAATAAACTGACCAGCCAAAGGTGGCAGTGTACGCTTTAGTGCTTGTGGCAGAATGATGTAGCGCATTGCTTTTGGATAGGTCATACCCAGTGAGCGCGCCGCTTCCATTTGGCCTGTAGGAATTGCCTGAATACCTGCACGAACAATTTCTGCAACGTAAGCGCCTGTAAATACAGATAATGCTACTACCCCTGCGGTGAATCGATCAAAATCGAGTACGGTTCCGATAAAGAAATAAACGATAAAAATTTGCACCAGCAGCGGTGTACCGCGAATCAATTCAACATAGGTAACAGCTAAGTTTCTCGCTGTTTGGTTCTTCGCAACCCGCATGAGGCCGAATATCAGGCCAAGTAAGACGGCAAAAATGAGGGAGATAAAGGATATTTTTACCGTCACCCATAAACCGTGAGCAATCGGTCCGAATTTCCATTCGTTAAGCTGGGCAACAGTGTCACCTTGGAATACCAAGTCACCGTTTCCAACTAAAAGTGTTGTGTAATGATCGATGACTTGAGACTGACTAGAGTCATCAAACTCAATCGTTAACTGACCAGCGTTAACCACGGCAGTACCGTCACCGTTTGCTCGAAGCTGTTGCATTTCGGTGTTGACGACATACGGCCAAAGGCGATCCCAATGCCAGTTATAGTTAATACTCTTGCCAGAGAAATAGACCGCGCCAATCAGCATGGCCATTATTAGGACATAAATTCCATGTCCTATCCATTTTGAGGATTTAGACTGCATCACTCAGATTCTCTTTTTTCTTTTTAATGAACTGGGCAACTTACGCTACCCAGTTGACTTAGTTTTAGTTCGCTAGGCTTAAAGCTAATTATTGAACTTCTTTTAACCAGTCGTCAGACTTGAACCACTTGTCGTACATACGATCGTACGTGCCATCGCCTTTGATTTGACGCAAGTAGTTATTCAAGAAATTTAAGAAGTTAGGGTCATCTTGACGAATCGCCCAACCTAGAGGCTCGTAAGTGAAAGGTTCAGCTAGGTGTCCAACTTTGCCTTTGTTTTGAGCTGCGTAGATCGAGTTGTATGGAAAGTCATAAACGAAAGCATCTGCTTTACCGTTAACAACTTGTAGAACTGCATCAACCTCAGTGTCGTAAAGGTCAATTTTTGCGTTGAATAGACGTTTCTTCGCCGCTTCTACACCAGTTGTGCCTAGCTTAGTGGAAATGGTGTATTTTGGATCATTTAGATCTGTGTAGCTGTTAATCTTACCTTCAAGAGCTGGAGATAGGATAATAGACTGACCGATAACGATGTACGGGTCAGCAAAGTTAACTTTCAAGTTACGCTCAGGAGTGATTGTCATACCACCCATGATGATGTCACATTTGCTAGTTTGTAGCGCAGGGATAATGCCATCCCAAGCTGTGTTCACAGGAGTGAATTTAACCCCCATAGAACGAGCCATGTGCTTACCTAAATCGACATCAAAACCAATGAAACGGCCATCTTTGGTTTTCATTTCGAAAGGCATATAGCCAGCATCAAAACATACTTTTAGTTCACCTGAACTAATAACACCTTCTAGGTCAGACTTTGCCATGGCTTGATTAGCACCAAGCAGGGAGCAAGCAAACACAAGTCCAGCTGCTGAAGATTTAATATATTTTTTCATAATATCCCTTATAAAAATTTTGTTATTTTTTTGTTCGTCCAATGACAGATACGATGTTGTATTGAGTGTCACGCAAACGCGAACTTACATCAAAAACGACAAGATAATGCAACACAATCTAGTAACGTTTCAATAACATTCCGAATTTAAAACCAATAAATTGCCATACAAATTCAATTTTCATCTAAGAAGGTGACTCAAGTCCCGAATTAAATCGACCGGAGACTCAAGACCGATTGAAAGCCGCACGACTCCCTTACCCGCATCGCGGCAAAAGTTCGCTTTTTGTTCTGGGCTAAATCGATAAGTAGACTTGTCCAAATCATCAGTTTTCAACACCACCGCTAAGCTTCGCTGATGTCCAATCGAATATGCGTAATAAAACATCTTCGACTCATGCGCAAATCGTTGCTCAATCAGTTCGATGTCCTCTACTTGGAATGCAATAATGCCGCCAAAAAATGCCATTTGCCGTTTAGCTAGTGAAAATTGTTGGTGTGACTCAAGACCGGGATATAAAACCCTTTGTACATTTGGGTTATTTTCTAACCAATTCGCAATGGCGTGAGCCGACTCACACAGTGTTTTCATACGTGGATAAATAGTCTCCATTCCCCGCATAATTAACCACGCACTCTGTGGGCTCAAAGATGCACCAAAATAGACGCCAGCAACGCTTCTAAGCTTGCTAATTAAGGCTTTCGAGCCTAAAACACACCCACCGAGAACATCGCCATGGCCGTTAATGAATTTGGTTAAAGAGTGAACGACCAAATCTGCTCCAAGATCAAGTGGTCGGGTAATAACCGGTGTTGAAAACGTCGAATCTGCACTCAGTAAGATCCCCCGGCTTTTAAGCAATGAAGAGAGCGCTTTTATATCAGAGAGCCTTAATAGAGGGTTACATGGTGTCTCTATATGCACCAACTTGGTGTTTTCGCGTAGAGCCTTTTGCACATTAGTAGTGCATGTGGTGTCAACTGCTGAAACCTCAATTCCAAATTGAGGCAAAACTTGGATAGCGAACTCAAAAACGGCGGCGTAGCAAACATCGCTGATAACAAGATGATCTCCTGCTTTCAGTAGTGACATGAAGACCGCTGTGATAGCTGCCATTCCGCTTGCTGTTGCGAGTCCATCTTCCGCCTGTTCTAAAATGGCCAAACGTTCTTCGAGTAAACGAACCGTTGGGTTTGTCCAACCTGCGTACAGGAAAGGTGCGTCGGCGAGGTCTTGCATACCTTGTGCGGAAAAAGCCCCGTCATTGGGTAAAAAGCTGTGATTTACCGACATCACGATATTCGGTGCGATGGCTTTTGTTTGAGGGTCAGGTCGAACAGCGGCATGAACCGCCAGAGTTTCAGGAGCTAGGGTTTCAGGAGCCAAGGTTTCAGTAGCCAATGCTTGAGAGTCAATAGACTCTGGAGGCAATACAAATTTGAAATCATCGTTATGCATTATTGTTTAATCCAGTCGTTGTCATTAGCCATAAGTCTGTTTGGCTGAAATCAGTTTTTAGTTCTACTCGAACGAATGGTTTAATTGTGGATTCCAATTGGTGAGTAAAATCCGCTATTCTTGGCTCGACACGGAAGATTTCCCGCATTTAAACCCCAATAATGCGGAATAACAGTAAGAGGAAAACCATGGGTGACGTTTCCACTCTGGATAGTTTCGATAAAAAGATTCTGGAACTGATGCAAAGCAACTGTCGTTTGGCGAGCGAGGTCATTGCCGAGCAAGTAGGGCTGTCTGCTTCTGCTGTACAGAGAAGATTAAAGCGGCTGCGGGAAGAGGGCGCAATCCAAGCCGAAATAGCTGTCGTTAAATCAGAGCTTTCTACGCACCCAATGACGTTTATTGCGGGTATTGAAATCGAAAGAGATAACTACTCAGTACTCAATAAATTCAAACGCTGGGCAGAGTCTCAACCTTCTATACAGCAGGTATTTTATGTTACAGGTAATGTCGATTTGATGGTTGTGATTACAGCGGAGAATACAAAAAGCTACGACGGGTTTATTGAGCAGATAATGGAGCAGTTCCCACAGATTCGCCGCGTCATGACCAACGTGGTACTAGATACACCAAAACAAAGTCTTTACCTGCCTCTTGAGTAGCCTACCTGTAGGGCGGGGCCTATAAAACCCCGAGAGAATGGCTCTTATCAGGGTTCTATTACTTAGTGGGCAATGCACATCGGGGTATTAGCGACAGGATCCTGAATGACTCGCGCATCGAGTGAAAATACGTCTTTAAGCAGAGTTTCAGTAAAAACATCGTGCGGTGTGCCTTGGGCTACGACCTGTCCTTTTTTGAGGACAACTAAGTGATCACAGTAGCGACATGCCTGATTCAAGTCGTGTAATACAACGATCACCGTTTTTCCTTTGTTGTTCATCTCACGCATGATCTTCATCAGCTCAATCTGGTGCGAAAGGTCCAGGTAGGTCGTGGGCTCATCCAGCATCACAATATTGGTGTCTTGCGCCAGAATCATGGCTATCCAGGCTCTTTGTCTTTGTCCTCCGGATAGCGATTCAACCGTTTGTTCTGCCAAGTCATCTACGCCTGTTTCCCGCATTGCACTCGCGACCATGTTCTTGTCATGCTCGCCCAACTTACCCCAGTGTGAAAGGTAGGGTGAGCGACCGTATTCTACCAGGCGTTTTACTGTGATTCCCTCTGGCGTTTCTAACACCTGAGGCAATAAAGACATTTCTTGAGCCAGGTGTTTGTCACGGTATGATTTCAATGCCTTTCCATTCAGCAAAACCTCACCTTTGGTTGGCATATTAATTCGAGCCAGTGTTTTTAATAAGGTTGATTTACCACATCCATTTGGACCGATAAGAGCGGTGATTTTGCCTTTAGGTAGCGTGAGATTGAGCGCTTCAATAATGATTTTGTCACCATAAGAAACGTTTAAATTATTTGCAGCTATCATCACCACCCCTTGTAGCGTTGCAGTAAGAAAATAAAGTATGGTGCGCCAATTAAAGACGTTAATACGCCGGCTGGAAGTTCCAAAGGAGGGTGTATTCCCCTCGCTAACGTGTCGGATACCAATACCATTAGAGCGCCAAGCAAGGCAGCGCTTGGCACAAGCAATTTATGATTATGACCAAATAGCATTCTTGCTAAATGCGGTGCCAGTAATCCAACAAAGCTAATCGTGCCACATACCGACACGCTGACGCTGGCAAGAATAACGGCACTAATCAGTGAGAGTAATTTGATGCGCTGCGGTTTAATACCAAGTGAGGTCGCGCTATCTTCTCCCAGCCCCATTACATCCAATCGCCAGGCTAACCAGCAGGAAAACGGAACCATGATAGCGAGCGTTATCCATATAAAAGGGACTTGCTCCCAGTTTCTTCCCCACAAGCTACCCGTCAACCAAACCATGGCTGTGTTGATCTCTATCGGGTGTACCACCATCAAAAAATCAATAAAGCTGGATAGAAACGCGCTGATCGCGATACCGATTAACGCCAGTCTTGCCGCAGTTGGCTGTATTTTGTAGCTGACGAGCAGAATCATTCCGGCGGCAGCAAAGCCACCGACAAGAGCGGCTAGAGGTAAGTAGTGTGTCGGGGCTTGCGGAAACATCACTAACAAGGTCGTTGCTGCTAACCCTGCGCCGGCACTTATCCCCATTAAATCTGGCGATGCGAGCGGATTTCGGATCACGCCTTGTACCAACATGCCAGATAAACCCAGACCAGCTCCAACGCCAATAGCGAGAATGATACGTGGTAAACGATATTGATTGATAGTGAAGTCAAACTCTCCACCGCTGAGTAGGGTCGTTGAGATCTGACTTATAGAAATATCAGACGCTCCCACAATCAGGCTTAGAATTGCGATAATCAGGAGTGAAGAAGAGAGCAGAGTGAGTTTTATGTTGTTCATGAAGATTGACTTCTCATGGCTAAAAACACAAAGCAAGGCGTTCCGATAAGGGCTGTAATTATGCCAACCGGAGTTTCGGCAGGAAAAGCAATTGCTCGCGACAAAGCATCAGCCCAAACAATCAATGCAGCACCAAGTAATGCACTCGCTGGAATGAGGGTTATAAAGTCGTTACCGACAAACCTTTTTGCAATATGAGGGACGAGCATACCAACGAAGCCGATTGGCCCCGCGATTGCGACGCTGGAGGCGGTAAGTAAAACGACGGCGATATAAGTCAGTGCTCTGGTAAGTCTAATATTTATTCCCAGGCTGGTGGCAACGTCTGAACCCAGCGCAAGGAGATTCAGCTGTCTCGCGACAAAAAGAGACACAATCAATCCTAATACGCTGGTTGGCCATAATGTATTCCATTGTTGCCATTCGACAGAAGAAAGAGACCCAGCCAGCCAACTGATGATGGAATACGCTTTATCATCGGCCAGTATCACCGCCGCTCTGGTCACACCGACAAGAAGTGCATTGATGGCAATCCCTGCTAGCACAAGCTTGAGAGGGTGGGACTTTGCAGAAAAGAAGCCACCCAGTGTTAATACAACTGCGCCGCTGAGAACGCTACCAATTGAGGCTATTAATACACCCGGCATAGTTTCTAAAAAGGGAACGCCGATACTTGCCAGCGCCATTAAACAGGCTGCGCCTGCATTGATCCCTAAAATGGAAGGGGAAGCGAGAGGGTTTCTGGTCAACCCCTGCATCATTAACCCTGCGACGGCTAGGTTCGCGCCAATCAAAAGACCAGCCAGCACTCTGGGCATACGAATCGAAGCAATGATTTGTTGCTCCATACTCATAGGATCAAATTCAAACAGATACTGGTATATGTGAGAGACCGATAGCGGAAAACTAGACCAGACGGTAAGAGAATAACAAGATCCTACAAGTGTTAATAAAATCAATGGTATCCAGAGATAAAGAGTGGAGGAAAAAATTCGCATCGATTACTACGTATGAACGTTCAGGCTAAAAATGGTTACAAGCCACAAGGAATAAAAGTCCATCGAGTGTAACCTTTATGATAATCGTAATCAATTGCACTTATTCGTTTACTGACCGCTTGTTTTTATTATGCATTGTGGATTGTGGTAATAATTTCAAGCGGTAGATGGCGGCTCTCAAACACAAACAGACTCATTAAGTTAAGTTTAACTTGAATTGATAATGATAATAATTATTATATCCAGCTTCGTTTTGTATCTAATTATGTACAAATGAAACAAAATAATAATGAATTTATATGCAATAAAGTTAATTTAATTGAGCCGTTTTATGAGATTTGCTGTAAACACAATCACCCAGAGTTTATTAATTACAATGGGGCTTAGCTCCGTTGTTTTCGCCGGAGAAAATACTACCGCAGAGGTAGCAAGTGTGGATGAGAGTATGGTGGTTTTTGGCCAGCAAAACTCGTACTTGAACCCTAGAGTAACGACCGCAACCAAAACGGATATTGACCCGTTAGACACGCCACAAACGGTTAACGTCATCAACCAGCAGTTCTTGCAGGATATCCGAGCGACGACATTGGATGATGCCTATGGATACACCACGGGTTTAACCCGCTCTAATGTCGATGCCGACGGTTTTACGCTGCGTGGTATGCCAGCCGATCTTAATACCATTCAAGTTAACGGCCTACCGGGTCTTGCCTCTCGATTTGGATCGCCGACAACAGCAAACGTAGAAAGAGTAGAAGTTCTCAAAGGTCCTGCTTCTATCATGTATGGTCAAATCCAGCCCGGTGGTATGGTCAATATTATTACTAAGAAGCCGCAAGATACCGCCTCGTTTAGCTATGATGTGTCGGCGACAACATACGCGACCAGCGTGAGCGATTTCGGCGACGATAACGGGTTTACCGGGACAATTGATGCCACCGGGCCGCTAAATGCAAGCAAAACCTGGATGTATCGCCTGATTATCAGTGGCGAAAACGCAGACTCATACCGTGACGATGTTGACCAGCAGAATTACTACTTATTCCCGACACTGACTTATCGTCCATCGGAATTAACCGAACTTACCTTTGGTTTGGAACTTCAGTCAGAACATCGTGTTGCTGACGACGGGCTGGTGGCACTGAACAATGATATCGACCAGGTGGCTTCCATTGATACGCACTACCAGTCGTCTGATGATACGGACGAAGATGAAGGGCTGGTTGCGTTTGCCAGTTACAACACCATGCTGATTAATGGTTTCGACCTGACTGTCGATTGGCGTAGTGTGTGGCATGAGGACACTCGTGATCTTCATGAAACCAGAGATGTGGTTGACTCGACCAGCTTGGTTAAAGTACGCGACCGAGATCAAGTCAATAAGCGTGAATATCACTTCGTCGATGTTCGCACTACCGGCAGCCTCTGGACGGGTGACGTTGAACATCAGCTCCTTTTTGGCGGAAATATTGGTCTAGAGAAGCGAGATTTCCTGCGTGAAACTTACGCGACGACAACGGTAGATTTTACCAACCCACAAGACGTAACTGAACGAGATCAAAGCGCGTATAAAGTGGATCACCGTATTACTGATTACACAAACTATGGTTTATACCTGCAAGATACGGTGTACCTAACTGAGAAATGGACCGTGATGGGCGGACTACGCTACATGCGTCAAGATGTCGATTTCGATTATGTCAGCAAGTCGACGGATGACACTCAATCTACAGATGCCTTCGTTTCTCAGGCTGGGATCGTCTATAAAATTATCGATGGAACTTCTCTGTACACCAGTTATGGCGAAAGCTTTAATCCAAATAGTGTCGAAAAGAAAGATGTTAACGATGATGCTTTCGACCCAGAGGAAGGGCGTCAATACGAAGTCGGGGTGAAAACCGATTTGTTGAGCAACAACAGTAAGTTAACCATCGCATATTTTGATATCGAAAAATCCAATGTAGTAGAGAAAAACAGTAGTGGTGATTACGAATTGCTTGGTGAAGTGCGCAGTAAAGGTGTGGAAACCGAGCTACTGATGAAGCCGCTAGAGAACTGGCAGGTTAAGCTGGGGTATGCGTATGTAGATTCTGAAATTTCAGAGAATCCAGACGCGAGTATTCAAGGGAGCAGAACCCCTATGACGGCCTACCATGATGCTTACTTCTGGACGAAATATAACTTCCCTTACCAAATTGCTGGTGGTGTAGTGGGTACGACCCTGGGTGCCAACTATGAAGGTGCACGATACACCAGTGAGGACCCGTCTGATCGAGTTGAGCTTCCAGCTTACATGACCGTTGATGTCGGTGTTCACTATGAAGTAAAAGACTACCGTCTATCGCTGAATGTGGCTAACCTGCTTGATGAAGAGTATTACGTAGGCGGAACGGACAGCCATAGATTGTACCTGGGCGACCCGCGTAACGTTACCTTGAGTGTGTCAGGTAAATTTTAATGGCACTCATACGCTTATTAACTAGTTTGCTTGTACTGTGCGCTTGCACGGTACAAGCCGCCTCTAGGCCAGAAACTAATGTACCAACAGATTCTGCACCTAAAAGAATAGTCGTGTTGGAGTACTCTTTTGTTGATGCGTTGGCTGTCATTGGCATTTCACCTGTTGGCGTGGCTGACGACAAAGACCCGACCAGAATAATTCCACAGGTGAGGGATCTCATTGAGCCTTGGACTTCAGTCGGTATGCGTTCCCAGCCAAACTTGGAAGTCATCGCTCAGCTTAAGCCAGATTTAATTATTGCTGACAGCTATCGTCATAAAATTAGTCTGCATGATTTGTCTCAAATCGCTCCGACAATTTTGCTCAAAAGCAGAGGAGAAACCTATCAAGAAGGACTTGAGTCTGCCTTAGCGATTGGTAAAGCCGTCGGTAAAGAGCAGGAAATGAAAGCGCGTTTGGCCAAGCATCGTGAGCTCATGGCGTCTTACAAAGGCAAGTTTAAAGCTAACGGAACGGTACAGTTTGCCAACGTTAATGAAAGGGGCATGTGGATGCATGGCCCACTGTCTTATACCGGAAGTTTATTAAGTTACCTCGGCCTTCAGCCCGCGCTACCCGATCTCAAAC
Source organism: Vibrio natriegens NBRC 15636 = ATCC 14048 = DSM 759 (assembly GCF_035621455.1). NCBI lineage: Bacteria > Pseudomonadati > Pseudomonadota > Gammaproteobacteria > Vibrionales > Vibrionaceae > Vibrio > Vibrio natriegens. The sequence goes on along the minus strand of NZ_CP141822.1, from coordinate 2,168,812 downwards.
AGAGCCATTTAATGGAAGCAAACCTAGAAGTTCTGCTGAAAGTAAATCCAGATTGGCTCTTTTACAGTAAAAGGGCGGGCTATGCGGTGTTAGATAATTGGCATAAGAGTCCGCTTTTTAAACTGTTAAAAATCAATAAAACTGGGCAAGAGATACAGGTGTCACCTGAGCTTTGGTCACTTAACAGAGGCATACTCGCCGCAGAGTCAATTGCTAAAGAGCTGGATACAATAATCGAAAAGACTTCGACTTAGCTGCGAGTGGGGCTGGGGTTGCATCCAACTAGGGATTTAGTACAAATCCCTTTAAAACTGTGGAAACGAAAAAGGCCGCTAACTTCTTAGCGGCCTTTTTACTAAATGTGGCGGAGAGATAGGGATTTGAACCCTAGATACGCTATTAACGTATGCCGGTTTTCAAGACCGGTGCTTTCAACCACTCAGCCATCTCTCCGTTGTTGACGCGAATAATATAAGGCTTTGAAAAACTTGTAAACCCTAAATCGATCTGTTTGGCTGTTTACTGCTCAATTTTGTGTTGTTTGTTGCTTTAGTAAACAAAAAGCCCTCATTAGAGGGCTATTTTGAATGAAACGCGTAAAAACAGTATTAATTGCTCTTGGTATAAAAGCGCTGTAACTCCGTTAAACCCTGCATTAGCACCGGCATTTTAGGGCTGTCATCACGCAGACGCTTGTAGTCTTTGTCGTACAGCTTGTAGTTACCAAACTTATCGATAACCGTGGTTTGCGTATTGGTGATTAACGCTAATTCTCTTGAGTCTCCGGCCAATATCCAGCGTCGACGACTTTCATCGAATAAGTTGCGGCCACTACTGTAATCATAAGGGTTCGATGAAACCCCAAGCATGTCTTGAAGCAACGTGACCGAAAGGTCCAAGTGGCTGGTGCTATGAGTAAAATCACCTGCAAGTCTGCCTGGCCAATGAATCACCATTGGTACCTGCAGTTGATATCGGCTGTAGTTGCTGTTCGCACCCCAACTATTGGTGTTGGTTTCGTTGAACTCACTGCCGTGATTTGAAGTGATGATAACCACGGTGTTTGTGAGTAAGTGCGTTTCTTTTAATTCGTTAATAATGCTGGCAACGGTATTATCCGCTGATTTAACCGCAAACTCGTACGCTTTTTTGAATCGTTCGCTGGCTGGCATTTCTTCATCTGTATTTGAAGGAATCGATTCAAAGTTATCAACTGCGGTAACTTCGATGTAGCTAAACCAAGGCTGTTGTGCATTCTCTACCAGCCATGTGTTCCAATCGGAGATGGACTGTTTGTCAGTGTGCGTTTGTTGTCCGTCTAGTTTCTCAGCCAAGTTCAAGTTTCTGAAAATGATCTCTGAATAAAGATCATCTTCAAAGCCATTGCCACTGAATAAACCAAAGCTGTAACCCTGTTCTTTCAGGACATCAAGCATGACAGGTGAAGAGCCTTGTGCCTGAATGCTTGAAGCGTAACTGGTTGGCAGACCATAGAACAAACCGAATGCACCATAGGTGTCATTGCTTGAACTATAGTGGTTGCGGAAATTCTGATTTTCCTGCGCAAACCCATAAAGGTTTGGCATCTCTTGTTCATTTAATGCATCCGCTCTCAAATTATTCACGCTGATCATCAAAACGTTAAGTTTGTTTACGCGGCGATTGAACTCTAATTTTTCAAGCGGGTAGTTAACCAGTTCTACATTACCTTGGTTTTCAGCTAAGCGTTTTAGGTACTCTTCACGATCCAATAAGCCGTGTTTTTCCATAAAGCTTTTCGCTGTCATTGGGTATGAAAGCGGGAAGTTAGCGCGTTGACTGGTAATTGGGTTATAGAAATAAGCATCCGCCCAGATGTAAACCAAATGACTGGTCATAAAACTCAAGAAGAACAGTATAGCCAGCGGGCGGCCAACGTGTTTATGAGAAAGTTTACGTTGTTTTCGCCACACCCACTCTGAAAGCGCAAGCTGGATCAGGAAGATGAATGGCATCACAACAAACAGGTGTTGCAGATCTGAGCTTAAAACGCTTTTATCATCACTAAATAAAAGCTCCCAAACCACAGGGGTCAGGTGTAAGTTGATCGACTGATAGGCTTGGGTATCGATCAATAAAATAGTCTGACCGACCGTAGCAAATATCACTGCCACCAAGCGGAATAGCTTCCGAGATGGCAGGACAAACGTCAACGGGAATAGAACCAGCAAGTAAAGAGCGAAAACAAGGAAGCCAAAATGGCCAACCCAAGAGATTGCCAGGTAAAACTGACCGAGCAAGGTCTCAGGCCAAGGCGATTGAGTAATATAGCGTGTGCCTATCAACATTGAAGCAACAATGTTGAAGAATGCAAACCAATGTCCCCAACCTACCAGTCGAGATACACGTTCGCCGTATGAGTTTCCGCTGTCTACCATGTATGTGTCTAATTATCCGTTATTAATGTGTTTTTGGTGTTTCTAATGAAGACATCAGTGCCTGAGCAAATTTTTCAGCAATCGCTTTACGTTGTGAAGCGGCAACTCGTTGATTTAAGACATTGGTTGCGATATTTCCGGCAATCATTAGTGTTAACTCAGGTGAAGCTGCATGTTTTTCAAGAACTAACGCGACTTCCGCAAGAATGTTCTCTACTTGTTCGTCAGTATATTTAGATGTAATCGGCATAAAGACTCTAATAATGATAGTAAAAGCGGCTTATGATAACCTACAATGCCCATCAACTAAAACCTTGTAGCAAGATAAAATCACTATGAGCCTTCATCTTTCAAACGTTATTCTGCATCAATTATGCAAAAACGATCAGGACGAACTGGTTGTTAAACTTCGTCCCGCATCACTAGAAAATGATTCGTCGACTGAAAACCTTGTCGCGGAACTTCATCGAGTGTTCCATTCTAAAGCTGGTAAAGGTTTTGGTTCTTTCCAGTCAGACAGCGAATTTCAGTTTTGGCTTCAAGAAATGCGCAAAGGTGAGCGAGATTTTTATGATTTCTCACAAATTAGTGCAAATCGACTGAAAGAAGAGTTAATTAAGTACCCATTCGCAGACGAAGGCATTTTGGTTTTCGCCGAGTATCAGAGCCTTGCGACGGATTATTTGTTCATTGGTATTTTGCCAATGAATCAAAGTCTGAAAGTAACGGAAGGTCTGGACATTAGTGCGACCGACTACTTAGACATTACGAAAATGGATATCGCAGCACGTATTGATTTGTCGAGCTACGACACTGACAAAGAGTCCAACCGTTATCTGTCGTACATTAAAGGTCGGGTAGGGCGTAAAGTAGCAGACTTTTTCCTCGACTTCCTTCAGGCAGATATTGGGTTAGATACAAAGCAACAAAACTTGGTATTGATGCAAGCCGTTGATGATTTTTGTGCTGATTCAAAGTTAGAAAAGCAGGAAGTAAACGAGTACAAAAAACAAGTTTACGACTACTGTAATGAGCAGATCAAATCCGGCGAAGAAGTGCAAGTCTCTGAGCTTTCGGGTGAATTACCACCTAGTCAGGATGGCACCAGCTTTATGGACTTCACTAAAGAGCAAGGTTACGAACTTGAAGAGTCATTCCCTGGTGATCGTGCAACGGTTCGTAAGTTAACTAAGTATGTTGGAGCGGGTGGTGGTTTAAACATCAGCTTTGACAGCTTACTTCTTGGTGAGCGTATTTTTTATGATCCAGAGACCGATACATTAACGATCAAAGGAACGCCACCGAACTTAAAAGATCAGTTGAGTCGCAGTTAATCGAAACGACGAGTGACAATTCAAATCAGAGAGCCTTAGGCTCTCTTTTTTATGTGCGTCAAATATCGCGAATGGTATTTGCCCACAATGAATGAAACCTTGCCATTGCGTAGCGTTTTTTCTTGAGCTTACGCCCGTGTCAACGCTAAGAACCCTGTATCTTGAAAGATAATGATATATCCTTGTTATTAATGGAAATATGCGAGGGTTAGGTGTTGCAGCAATTAAAGGCAAGTTTAAGACGTTATGTTTGGCTTCTATTCATTTTATGGTGTGTATTAGCGGTTGGCTTTTGGCAGCAATCGAAGCAAACCATTCAAATGCTTTCAACCGTTAATGAGTTGGGAAGTAAAATAGAGGAAGTTCGTAATTTTTTTAATTTCGAACTGACCAATCGCGTGCAGCACGTAGACCCAACTGCTCTGAAACTCCAGCTTGTTTATGCCGTTCGCCTTCAACTTGAGCATGAATCTTCGGGTGGTGTATTTTCCCCGGACTTAACCCAGTTATTCTATGCTACGGATCGTTTTCTTGAAAACGCGCATGCTTTTATTGGCAGTGATCATGAATTGGTTTCACTCGCAGAGCAGTTGCGAAACAGTCGTGCCAGAGGCAACAACTCAGAAAAAGTTCACTCAATGTATTATCGCTTGGGGGCGCTGGTATTAGAGTCAATTTTCAGTGATTCAACCACAAGTGCAGACACTTACCGTGAGCTCGACTCCCTATTCATTGAATCGGATTCATTAATTGTCGAAGAGCGCTCAGCGTTTCAACGCCGACTCGCGCAAACCTCAAACGTACTCGCCGCGAACGCGCAAGGACGTTATTTAGCTAAGCAACTACTCAAACCTGACTTAGCGAATCAGTTAGCAACGACGAATATGACCTTAGAGCGAGCACTCACGCAGTTAATCGTGTTGTTTGGCGGAGTAAGCGGACTATTTTTATGGGTCGTCACCTGGGCTGCCTTCGGCAAAAAAGAGCCTAATAACCTGAACGGAATAAAGGTAACGGATACCAGTGCGGATCTTCTTCAGACAGACAAGCCTGACATTAGCATCGATGAAGGATCATCGAAGAAAAATGAACAACAAGTAACAGTTACCCATTCATCTTCAGAAAAAACGCCTGCGCTGGTTGACGTTCCCTATATTGACATTAACAAGATGCTTGAATCTTTGTCTGGCGACGAAGAAGCCGTTCATATGTTGTTAGAAGTGTTTATTCAGGACCATTCCAACGACGGCGTGAAGTTATGTCAATTGTTGAACGCCGATAAAGAACAAGCTCAAAGAGTCGTACATAGTCTGAAAGGCGTTTCAGGCAGTCTGGGAGCGATGCCTTTAAGTTCCATATCGGGTGATATTGAGCTATTGATTAAAGAAAAACAAAACGTACCGGAAAGTAAGCTCAATAAGTTGAAGGATATATTGGAGCAAACCATACTTTTTGCAAAGCGTGTTCTCAAAAGTGAAAAGATACAAAAAACGCTAACAGATTGATATTACTCTGACTTAAACCGTTAGAGGTTGAGGTATTCAAGGGCGCACTGAACTGTTTCTCAGTTCGCCTTGATTCCTGTTCTACACCAATTTATTAAAGGTAATACCATGTCTGCTCATCGAATATTTTCAATGATGGTTATGTGGGTGGCTATGACAATCTCTGGATGTTCACTTTTATCAGTGAAAATTGATAGCCAAACCGTACCGCTTACCAAGCAAGAGCTCAATATGCGTATATTGACGAGAGAATATGCGTTGCAATATTTTGCTCAGGTAGAGCAAGCTGCTGATTCTTTAGAAGCTAAGTATGACCCCAACGACCAAATTAACCAATCTTACCTCCTATTATGGAAAATAAACGCGGAAGAAGGCTTACAGGCCTCGGCTTATCAGGTCACCCCTATGGCTGGCCTGATTGATACGTGGGTATTCGCGCATCAAGTCGACGAGTTTTTTGCTACAGGAGCAGGCAGCAATCTGTTTGCCACGGATGAAGCCAAAAACGTCTCTGAGCATTTGGCGAATGAAGTCGACAAGCTCGCTCAATCCATATTAAAAAAAGAAGTGTATGACAATACAAAACCGTTTGTGGCTAATTTCGTCAAGCAACATCCCTTTGCTGACCTGAGTATGATCCGAACGCCAGCCTACCGGGCATGGTTGGAATTTTCTCAAATTAGTGAGGAAGAAGCCGTAATGACGTTAGGAACAATGCCAGAAGCGCTAGGGGATGTGTCTGATCGGTTAAGTTTAGCGTCTAAACAAGCACCAAAGATCATGACATGGAAGGCACAATTACTGGCACTAAACAGCTCAGCCAGCATTGAAAAAGTCAACGCGGCGCTAAATAGCCTGCAAGTGACAGCCGATTCGATGAGAGACTTTATCGATAATAACCCAGAATATATGCGCTATTTGGCTGAGCAAATGGCACTTGAACTTCAGCCTCTGGTTGACGATATCGATATGAAAACCGAAGCTCGTCTATCTCAGTTAGGTGAAGAGCGTCAGGCGCTAGAAGAGATGGTGGCAAGAGAACGCCAGGAGATTGCGTTGATTATTACTCATGAAAGAGAAAAATTTGCACAAGACATCGATCGCGTCTCTCAACAGGTTGTCGATTTGGCAATGACAAAATTGATTGAGCTAGTCAGAAGCACCATTATCTATTTCATTCTGTTCATTATCGCGATCTTCTTTGCTCCGCTAGGTCTTGGCTATGTACTGGGAAAGCGGGCATCCGTCAAAGCAAACATAAAAGAAAGCTAGTTTGACTGCATTACCTGAATTCAGCATAAATAAAAAGAGCGCCTTGGCGCTCTTTTGTTTTTGATATCAGTAAACGGTATTAAGCCGTTTGTTGTTGTAATTCCGTTTCTTCTTGTGCGGTAGACTCTGCCACTGGCTCGCACTTATCAACGAACCATCCCATGTAAGAGCTAATGATTGTCACAATGATACAGACAAAGCTAAGCCACATGAACGGTGCGTAAGACAGGGTCGCGACACCTAGGATACTTGCCATGTAGATGCCGTTGTCACTCCAAGGAACCATACCAGAGGTTAAGGTGCCACCGAACTCTGCGTTACGAGATAAGTTTTTGCGTTTGTAACCAAGACGGTCGTAGTTTTTAGCACAGATTTTTGGCGTCAGGATGAGAGACACGTACATTGCTGAACCAAATACGTTACCCATAAATGCGGTACCAATGGTGCTGGTTGCCAATGAACCAGAGCTCTGGACACGTTTTTCAAATAGCTTCGCAATGGTTTCTAACACGCCAACTTTATCCAGCAAGCCACCAAAGCCCAAACCAAATACGATCACCGCGACGGAGCCTAGCATAGACGACATACCGCCTCGGTTTAGGATAGAGTCGATGAAATCAACACCAGACGAAATCGCAAATGGCGCCCACGCTGTATTGAATGCCGTCAGAAAATCTACATCCTGAATCATGACTGCCCAGATGATACCCAGTAACGAGCCAAAGCTGATAACAGGGAAAGAAGGCATGCGCATCGCCAGTAGGCCAAGCACGATTATCACTGGCACAAACGAGTAAGGTGTGATGTAGAACTGTTGCTCCATCGCTTTAATCACAGAGTCTACCTGGCTCATATCGACTTGGCCTGCATAGTGAAAGCCAAATGCGGTGAACATGATGCCAGTGATGATGTAGCTGATCAGCGCAATAGGTAACATACCTTTGATATGTTCCATCACTTCGACGTTAGACATGGAAGAAGCAAGGATTACAGAATCAGACAACGGCGACATTTTATCTCCGAAGTAACATCCAGAGAGAACCGCACCCGCTGTAATCGGAGCCGGAACACCAAGACCCTGACCAATTCCCATCATGGCAATACCCGCAGTACCAGCCGCACCCCAAGATGTACCCGTTGCTAATGCTGTTAAAGAACAGATGATCATCGTAGCGAGCAAAAAGATGGATGGATGAATAGCTTGTAGCCCGTAGTAAATGATGGTCGGAACAATACCACCGGAGATCCAGGTGCCAACAAGTGCACCTACGGCAAGGAGGATTAAAACCGCACCCAAGCCATTAGAAATACCATTTAATGCTGCTTTTTCAAGGTCTTTATACTGATGACCCAGCTTTATGCCCAATAGCATAATAATGAACCAGCCAATGTACAGCGCCAGTTGGATTGGAAGATCGAGTTTAGCAGTGAACGAAAATGCCAAAAGAAGGAATAAACCTAACGAGATAAATACCTGAATCAGGTTAGGAAGGCGTGTTGTAACTTGCTTCATACGTGCCTCTGTATATCGTGGAGCAATAGAAGAAGACGCTCCTTGTTGTAATAGCGGCATAACATACAGTAACCAGCATTATATTTCGAATCTTTGGTGTTTTATGTTGATCTAGGGCGAGTTAAACGTTTGCATGTGAAGTTATTTTCTAGATATGTTTAATAAAATTGGTGGTAAATGTTTTGTGGTGTGAAAATTATGTGCTTCAAATGTTACAGACAAAAGAGTGGTAAGACCAATGTGGGTAAAAAATAACTTTTCCTACTTATAAATGACGATTCCACGGAGTTCAAATGCTCAAAAATTACTTCTAAAGCAATTTTTCGGTAGAAAACGTTAAAAATTGCGCTCATTTACAAATTAGGGCTTGAGATTTTGCTGCGAAAATTGAACTATGGGAGAAGGTTTTTAATACATGGAGAGTTAAGGCGATGAGAGTTGGTTTAGTTGGTTGGCGCGGTATGGTAGGTTCAGTCCTGATGCAGCGCATGGTTGAAGAAAAAGACTTCGATCTAATCGAACCAGTATTCTACAGTACTTCTCAAATTGGTATTCCTGCTCCTAACTTAGGAAAAGACGCAGGCTTACTACAAGACGCGTTTGATATTGAAAGTTTAAAACAGCTTGATGCGGTGATTACGTGTCAAGGTGGTGGTTACACTGAAAAAGTGTACCCAGCACTTCGTCAAGCTGGTTGGAAAGGTTACTGGATTGATGCTGCTTCTACTCTGCGTATGGCAGAAGATTCAATCATCACACTGGATCCTGTAAACCTGAAGCAAATCCAGCAAGGCATCCACGGTGGCACTAACACGTTTGTTGGTGGTAACTGTACAGTAAGTTTGATGCTAATGGGCCTTGGCGGCCTGTTTGAGAAAGGCTTAGTTGAGTGGACAAGCGCGATGACGTACCAGGCGGCTTCTGGCGCAGGTGCACAAAACATGCGTGAGCTGATCTCTCAAATGGGCGTTATCAATGATTCAGTGAGCTCAGAACTTGCTAACCCAGCAAGCTCTATCCTGGATATCGATAAGAAAGTTGCAGAGACGATGCGCAGCGCTTCTTTCCCAACTGACAAATTTGGTGTGCCACTAGCTGGTTCGCTTATCCCGTGGATCGATGTGAAACGTGATAATGGTCAGAGCAAAGAAGAGTGGAAAGCGGGCGTAGAAGCAAACAAGATTCTTGGTTCTCAAAGCTCACCAGTTCCTATTGATGGTACTTGTGTACGTATCGGTGCGATGCGCTGTCACTCACAAGCATTAACTATCAAACTGAAGCAAAATGTGCCAATGGATGAAATCGAAGAGATCATTGCTACTCACAACGATTGGGTAAAAGTGATTCCAAACGAGCGAGACATCACGGCGCAAGAGCTATCACCAGCAAAAGTTACTGGCACGATGTCTGTACCAGTTGGTCGTTTACGTAAAATGGCGATGGGTGATGACTTCCTGAACGCGTTTACGGTTGGTGACCAATTGCTATGGGGCGCAGCTGAGCCTTTACGTCGTACACTAAGAATTATCCTTCAAGAGAAAGCATAACGTTTCTCTATTTTTGATGAAAAGAGCTCCTCATTAGGAGCTCTTTTTTTTGCTTTCGCCCCGAACGACACGTTTGTCCGGATCGGCAAGTTCACTACCACAGTGCTTGCAGTAGATGGCGTCTGGATCATGGCCTGCTTGCGAACAGTTTGGGCATTTGACCAATTCTTTATGTGATTGAATTTCCTGGTGCAACTCTGCGGTAAAGATACCTGTCGGCACGGCGATTATCGAATAACCCAGCAACATCGTTATTGAAGCCAGTGCTTTTCCTAGGTTGGTTTGGGGAACCAAATCACCGTACCCAACCGTGGTAATGGTCACGATGGCCCAGTAAATGCTTTTTGGGATACTGGTGAAACCATTTTCTGGCCCCTCAACGATATATATCAGTGACCCAAATATGGTTACTAGAATGGCAACTGCACTGAAAAAGATGAAGATTTTCCTGCGAGCCATGAGCAATGACCGAAGCAGAACATTAGAATCTTGAAGATAGCGTACTAACTTTAAAATTCGGAAAATACGCAACACACGCAGTGCTCTAATCACGCCCATAAATGACGCTGATGGGAAGAATAGCACTAAGTAGGTTGGCAGAATCGCCAGTAAATCAACAATCCCGTAGAAGCTTTTTGCATAAGCGGCGGGTTTAGGTGAGCAATATAGGCGAAGAAGGTACTCGATGGTAAACAGGCCGGTAAAGGTGTACTCCAGGTACTTTAACTCCTTTGCCCATTCAGCTTGCACCGCAGGAATAGAGTCGAGTACCAGAACAGCCAGTGAGCTTAATATCGCAATAATTAATACGATATCAAACGTTCGACCAGCCTTGGTATGCGTGCCAAAAATGGTAACGTAGAGTGTATTTTTCAGAGAGTGAGTCTTCATGACAAAGCGATCCATGGTTGAATCGCTCTATCATACAAGCTTATGGAATATCAGGCTAATCCGGGAAATAGGTTACGTAACCCATTAGCGATGAACTCAATGCCGAGAGCACCAAGGATCAGACCCATAATACGGGTGATTACGTTGATCCCTGTTTGGCCTAAAAAGCGAACGATCAATGGAGCAGAGCGGAACAGCAACCATGAGCAAAAACAGAACACCCCAATAGTAATACTAATGCCTACCGTATCTAGCATACTTGGGTAGCGAGCTCCGTAAACAATAGTCGAGCTGATTGCACCCGGTCCCGCCATTAGAGGCATTGCTAAAGGAACAACCCCGATCTGTTCACGACTGACGTATTCAGATTTCTCTTGTTTATTTTGTTTATCCTCACCCAACTTACCACTCATCATTGAGAATGCGATGCTTAGCAGCAGCAATCCGCCAGCAACTCGAAATGAATCCAGAGAAATGCTGAACATGTCCAGCAGGAGCTGACCTGCGAGTAGCGAGATACAAAGGATTATTGCAACGGCGATGTTTGCGGTTGTGGCTGTTTTACTCTTTTCTTCAGGTGTCATGTGGCCTGTCAGAGAGACGAACACTGGCATGATACCAACAGGGTTAACGGCAGCAACCAGACCTAAAAAAAACTGTAAGAAAATAGCGAGCTCAAAAGTTTGCATAGTGCATTCTCATAAACATTCACATAAGTGAAAAATGGAGAGAGTAGGTTATCTAAATCGTTTGAAGTTAAAGACACTCTATTCAGACGATATGACGTTGGACGCTAAATGTAAGTGAAAACACCACCCAGTAGAAATGAAAAAAACTAACGTATTTCCCATACTATTTGTGAGAAAAACTAATTTTTTAAAAATCTGTATCTAATCTGCAAATCAAATGTTGCATGGAGTGCTATTGTTTAACAGTTGTGTTTTACACAAACATTCACAATGGTGCACTTTTGATTAAAAACAAAGGGCGATTGCAGAGAGGTGAGGTAATTCTATATACTATTAGTAGCACATTAAATTAGGCGTACATGTAATTTTTATGTCTAAAAATGAAACTTTTTTACAGTCTGGTGTAGTTAATTTAATTTTTTTGTCTGTTTGCTGCTTTTTTGTTCTATGGTTTGTAAGGTATAAAGTTGTTTATTATCAGTTGGTTATAATTATACCTGTCGCTTATACTACACTTTGGTGGTATTTCGAGGAAGAGAACTGATCCAAGTCAATTATTTTCATGCTTTGAAACATTATACTCAGCCATGAAAGCAATTTACTAAGTCGTTTGTTTGTTAAGTGGCTGATAAGCAGCAAAAAGAGATAAGCAATAGCCTTACTAAAAAGTTTTTAATATTTGTTAATTTTAGGAGAATCCCTATGCCTGTAACTAATATGGCTGAACTAGATGCAATGGTTGCCCGCGTTAAGAAAGCGCAAGAAGAGTTCTCTACTTACTCTCAAGAGCAAGTAGACAAAATCTTCCGTGCCGCTTCTCTTGCCGCTAACCAAGCTCGTATCCCTCTAGCGCAGCAAGCGGTTGAAGAATCTGGTATGGGTATTGTTGAAGATAAAGTAATCAAGAACCACTTCGCTTCTGAGTTTATCTACAACAAATACAAAGACGAACAGACTTGTGGCATCCTGGAAGAGGATGACAACCTGGGTACGATGACTATCGCTGAGCCTGTAGGCATCATCTGCGGTATCGTACCAACCACTAACCCAACTTCAACTGCGATCTTCAAATCTCTAATCTCTCTGAAGACTCGTAACGGTATCATCTTCTCGCCACACCCACGTGCGAAAAACTCTACTAACGATGCAGCGAAACTTGTTCTGGATGCAGCAGTAGCAGCGGGCGCACCAAAAGACATCATCGGTTGGATTGACCAGCCTTCAGTTGAGCTTTCAAACGCTCTAATGAAGCACGATGACATCGCACTTATCCTTGCAACTGGTGGTCCAGGCATGGTGAAAGCCGCTTACTCTTCTGGTAAGCCAGCAATCGGTGTAGGTGCAGGTAACGTTCCAGTTGTTATCGATGAAACGGCTGACATCAAACGTGCAGTGGCTTCTATCCTAATGTCTAAAACATTCGATAACGGCGTAGTGTGTGCTTCTGAGCAGGCTGCAATCGTGGTTGACGAAGTATACGACGAAGTGAAAGAGCGTTTCGCAACGCACAAAGCTTACGTACTAAGCAAAGCTGAAGCAGAGAAAGTTCGTAAAGTTCTGCTTATCGACGGCGCACTAAACGCGAAAATCGTTGGCCAACCAGCAGCGGCTATCGCTGAAATGGCAGGCGTTAAAGTACCTGCGGACACGAAAGTTCTAGTAGGTGAAGGTCTAGGTAAAGTATCTTACGACGACGCATTCGCTCACGAGAAACTGTCTCCAACGCTAGGTCTATTCCGTGCTGACAACTTCGAAGACGCGGTTGCTCAAGCGGTAACTATGGTTGAAATCGGCGGTATCGGCCACACTTCTGGTCTGTACACTAACCAAGACGTTAACGCAGACCGTATCCGTTACTTCGGTGACAAGATGAAGACGGCTCGTATTCTAATCAACATCCCGACTACTCACGGTGGTATCGGTGACTTGTACAACTTCAACGTTGCTCCTTCTCTAACGCTAGGTTGTGGTTCATGGGGTGGTAACTCTATCTCTGAGAACGTAGGTCCTAAACACCTAATCAACAAGAAAACTGTTGCGAAGCGAGCTGAAAACATGTTGTGGCATAAACTACCTAAGTCAATCTACTTCCGTCGCGGTAGCCTTCCAATCGCGCTTGGCGACCTAGAAGGTAAGAAACGCGCATTCCTAGTTACTGACCGTTTCCTATTCAACAACGGTTACGCAGATGACGTAGTGAAACTACTGAAAGCACAAGGTATGGAAGTTCAAACGTTCTTCGACGTTGAAGCTGACCCAACGCTATCTGTAGTAGAGAAAGGTGCTGCTCAAATGGCGAGCTACCAACCAGACGTGATCCTAGCTCTAGGCGGTGGTTCACCAATGGATGCTGCGAAAATCATGTGGGTAATGTACGAGCACCCAGAAACGCACTTCGAAGAACTTGCAATGCGCTTTATGGACATCCGTAAACGTATCTACAAGTTCCCTAAAATGGGTCAAAAAGCTGAGCTTGTATGTATCACTACAACTTCAGGTACGGGTTCAGAAGTTACTCCATTCGCGGTTGTTACTGACGACAAGACTGGCGCTAAATACCCACTAGCGGACTACGAGCTAACTCCTAACATGGCTATCGTTGATGCGAACCTTGTTATGAACATGCCTAAGTCGCTAACCGCATTCGGTGGTTACGATGCAGTCACTCACGCTCTGGAAGCTTACGTATCTGTTCTAGCGAACGAATACTCAGATGGCCAAGCTCTTCAAGCACTTAAGATGCTAAAAGAGTACCTACCATCTAGCTACGCGAACGGTGCAAACGACCCAATCGCTCGTGAGAAAGTACACAACGCAGCAACTATCGCTGGTGTGGCGTTTGCGAACGCATTCCTAGGTGTTTGTCACTCAATGGCGCACAAATTAGGTGCTGAGTTCCACGTACCACACGGTTTGGCTAACGCACTGCTTATCTCTAACGTTGTACGTTACAACGCGAACGATAACCCAACTAAGCAAACTGCGTTCTCTCAATACGACCGTCCACAAGCACGTCGTCGTTACGCTGAAGTTGCAGACCACCTAGGCCTAAGCCAAGCAGGTGACCGCACTGCTCAGAAGATTGAACGTCTACTAGCATGGATGGATGAGCTAAAAGCTAACCTAGACATCCCAATGTCTATTCAGGCGGCTGGTGTTGCTGAAGCTGACTTCTTCGCGAAACTGGATGAGCTAGCGGTTGAAGCGTTCGATGACCAATGTACTGGTGCGAACCCTCGCTACCCACTAATTAGCGAGTTGAAAGAAGTTCTGACTGCTTCTTACTACGGTAAAGCTTTCGTTGAAGGTGAAACTTTCGAAGGAACTACTGTAATCAAGAAGAAAGCAGACCAAGAAGCAGCGAAACCTGCTCCTAAAGCTAAAAAAGAAAAAGCAGACGCGTAAGTAAGCGTTGTTTTGAACAAGGTTTTCGCTAGCACGAAACCTTAATCGGGAAAAGTTAAAAGCCCCAGTCGAATGACTGGGGCTTTTTTTATCTTCTTTGTTCAGCCTTGGTGCGCATTCCCGTATTGAGAACGAATCAAACAGATGCTTCTTTTAGACTTCGGTAGATACTACTCTGCCGCTAAAGTACTCATTCGCGACAATGTACTCAGTGTTACGTACTAGCTCGTCCTGAATCTCCGCCCAATGGATCGCGTCTAAATCTTCTTTGGTATGAGAGACCGATGGGATTACACCACCGACTCTGATATTGAAAGGAGTCAGCTCTTTTGCCCAGCTATGAGTGAACCCAGATACCAACGCCGCTAAACTTTCTACGCCAGTCAGATCTTCGTGGTTATCATGCGAAATCACATTAACAATCACGCCTTTCTTATTCCGGCTACGGAAACGTTCTGCGGAAACCTGACCATAGGTATAAAGAAAACGAGCAGCAGAAGATAGATGGTCGATATATATACTCATTGGCTCAGGCGCCATTAAGCTCGGCATTGGGGAGCTGGTCCAGCAATTGACCACCACATCTGGTGTTGCGCCAAGTTCGGATTCTATTTGGTCAAATAACAAGTTGATCGAAGTTGTGTCGTCACTGCATACGTGCATGGCGAAAACCTTATTGGTAAACGCGCTAATTTGCTCGTAACTTTCCTTAAGCGAGTCGGCATTTTGATCACATAGAATCAACGTGGCGCCGAGGTGGGCAAAGTGGCTAGAGCATGTTCTGCCAATGACTGAACCTGCTGATGTGACGAGTATAATTGATTCTTTGATATCCATATAACACCTACACAGCTCCGTATAAACCAGTGGTTTGTGCTGACAGCATGGATTAATTTCAAACGGCTCAGTGTGAAAAGCTTCAAACTAACGCTTTTGGGGGAAGACTATTGTGTGGGAATTAGTAAGTCGTCACATTTCGTATGTGTTACAAGTGTAATCAGGTAGTGAAAAGTTGAATACTAAGCCCGAGTTTGAATTTGGTATTGGCGCTGAGCGGTAACCAGTTGGTTATATAGCCCGGCATCAGCAATAAGAGTCTGATTTCTCGTACCTAAACGACGTCGTTCATGGCCTGATAGGTTATGGTAGACCTCTTCTGGAAGGTTAAACGTGTCTTGGGGCATATAAGTTAGCGCATCTGGCTTGAGGTAGTGGCTAAGCTTTGCGGAAGGTAAGCCTGCATTATGAAACTGTTTCGCTTGTTCTGCAGCGAGTTCATAACTGCTGCTGTCTGAACGCAAACTTTGTGGTTGAGAAAGGCCAAATTGCTGGCGTAGAACTTCGTCACTTGCTTTTACTTCGCTGACTTCTTCTACAGGAACCACATCGCGTACATCGTTAGAAAACATCGATAGAATCAAAGCAAAATCGGCACGACGACCTTCGTGTACGGCGCTATTAATACCATAACCGAATTGTAGTTCGTTGATAATTGCTGCTTTGTCTAAAGTATGAATTTGCATGGTGCTCCTCGTAAGATGCTTTTATAGCGGCATGAATCAGAAGAACTTTAGAAAAAAGAAAGCACTAAGAGGGTATTGAAGGGGGCTGTAATAAAAAAGCCCGCTGTATTAGCGAGCTTTTGAATAAGACTAAATTGAACTAGGGGGAAGTAAATTACTTCGCTAGGTTCTCTGCTACGAAATCCCAGTTTACAAGAGCCCAGAAGCCATTCATGTAATCAGGACGTACGTTGCGGTAATCGATGTAGTACGCGTGTTCCCATAGGTCAACAGTTAGAAGTGGAGTTACACCTTCTTCTGTTAGAGGAGTTGCTGCGTTAGAAGTGTTAACGATGTCTAGAGAACCGTCAGCCTTCTTAACTAGCCAAGTCCATGAAGAACCGAAGTTGTTGATTGCTGCATCAGTGAACTTCGCTTTGAATTCTTCGAAAGAACCGAATGCTGCGTTGATTGCATCAGCAACTGCGCCAGTTGGCTCGCCGCCCGCGTTTGGAGCTAGACAGTGCCAGTAGAACGTGTGGTTCCAGATTTGAGCAGCGTTGTTGAATACGCCACCAGTAGAAGTCTTGATGATCTCTTCTAGAGTTTTGCCTTCGAACTCAGTACCAGGAATAAGACCGTTTAACTTAACTACGTAAGTGTTGTGGTGCTTACCGTGGTGGTAATCTAGAGTCTCTGCTGAGATGTGTGGTTCTAGTGCGTCTTTCGCGTAAGGAAGAGCTGGTAGTTCAAATGCCATTACTCGATTCTCCATTGATATGAAAGGGTAACCTTTCGATTGCTTCCAGTGTTTTTATTCGTTCTGAGTCGATACGACTGACTTGCTAGGTATTTTAGCAAGTTTTTACTTTATTAAAACCCCGATATGAAAATATTTTAAGATGTTAGCTGTGACGAAGTGATGAATCTTGCGTCATCAAACAAGCTTAGTTTAAACCATATCAATTATATGGTTTTTATTCTGCCGTTATTGAGTAGAATGTGGCAGATAAACAAAGTTAAAACCTATGAATGAGGAAGCGATGGAAACTATCGACAAAATCAAACAGCAGATTTCAGAAAACTCTATCCTGCTGTACATGAAAGGATCACCGAAACTGCCAAGCTGTGGTTTCTCTTCTCAAGCGTCACAAGCACTAATGGCATGTGGTGAGAAGTTCGCTTACGTAGACATTCTACAAAACCCAGACATCCGTGCTGAGTTACCAAAATACGCGCAATGGCCAACGTTCCCACAACTGTGGATTGAAGGCGAGCTAATTGGTGGTTGTGACATCATCCTGGAAATGTTCCAGAAGGGTGAACTTCAGCCGCTAATCAAAGAAGCTGCAGCACGCGCTGAAGGTGAAGCTGAGTAATTCGTAAATACTCACATTTAGCGATAGAATACGAGGGAGCCGCACTGGCTCCTTTTTTCTTTTTTAAGGTAGTGGAATGAACATAAAGCTTTACTACGTGCATGATCCTATGTGCAGTTGGTGTTGGGGATACAAACCAACCATCGATAAACTGAAGCAGCAACTGCCGGGTGTGATTCAATTTGAGTATGTGGTGGGTGGGCTTGCACCAGATACAAATTTACCAATGCCACCAGAGATGCAACAAAAGCTCGAAGGGATTTGGCAGCAGATTGAGCGTCAGTTAGGAACTAAGTTCAACTACGACTTTTGGAAATTGTGTACGCCAGTAAGAAGTACTTACCAGTCTTGCCGAGCTGTGATTGCTGCGGGTTTTCAGGACAGCTATGAACAGATGTTGGAAGCGATTCAGCATGCTTATTATCTGCGAGCGTTACCACCTCATGAAGAAGCGACGCATTTACAGCTAGCAAAAGAGATTGGCTTGAATGTCCAGCAGTTCAAAAACGATATGGATGGCACCCTGCTAGAGGGCGTATTCCAAGACCAACTGAGTTTAGCCAGAAGCCTTGGGGTGAACTCTTATCCGAGTTTGGTTCTGCAAATCAACGATGCCTATTTCCCGATTGAAGTTGATTATTTGTCGACGGAAACAACGCTAAAGCTAATTCGTGAACGCATCATCGATAATATGCCTGCACAGTAATGTAGATTTTAGATAAGAAAAAGCCGCTCATTGAGCGGCTTTTTCGTAACTAAGTGTATCAACGGATTCTATTAAAGAACGGATACTAAAGCACCATTGCAGCAATCCAACCGAAGATGATCAGTGGGATATTGTAGTGGATAAATGTTGGTACTACGGTTTCCCAAATGTGCTCATGTTGGCCATCGGCATTCAGACCCGATGTTGGACCTAATGTTGAGTCAGAAGCTGGAGAACCTGCGTCACCGAGTGCTGCTGCGGTACCAACTAGCGCAATTGTTGCCATCGGTGAGAAGCCAAACGCTAATGAAAGTGGTACATAAATGGTCGCAATAATTGGGATCGTTGAGAACGAAGAGCCAATACCCATAGTTACCAGCAAGCCCACAACCAGCATCAGCAATGCAGCCAGTGGTTTGTTATCGCCGATACTTGTAGAAAGCGATTGAACCAAGGTTTCTACGCCACCAGTTTGCTTCATTACTGCGGCAAAACCTGCTGCAGCGATCATGATAAAGCCAATCATAGCCATCATGTGAACGCCTTTAGTGAATACGTCGTGCGTTTCTTTCCACGCAATCACACCACCAAAAGTAAAGACCATGAAACCAGCCAGTGCACCAATGATCATTGAACCCGTGTATAACTGAACACTCAACGCAGCAACAATGCCGATCGCAGCGACAAGGATGTGTTGCTTATTGATCACATGATTTGTTTCATGGACAACGGTCAACTCGGTTTCTTCATAGATACGAGGCTTACGGTAGCTGACAAAAATCGCGATCAATAAGCCAAAAATCATACCTGCACCAGGAAGCAACATCGCCGTTGGAACTTGGCTTGCCACAACGTTTTCTAGGCCGTTGTCATGTAAGTTCTTTAATAGGATGTTGTTTAAGAAGATGCCACCAAAACCTACAGGTAATACCATGTATGGCGTGATTAGGCCAAAAGTCAGAACACAGGCAATCAGACGGCGATCCAATTTAAGCTTCGCAAATACGCCCAAAAGAGGTGGAATCAAAATTGGAATAAAGGCGATATGGACAGGAATCACGTTCTGAGAAGACATGGTAACTAAGATCAATGCTACCAATACCGCGTATTTTAAACCGGTCGTTGATGCAGAACTTTCTTTACCATTGATGCGTTTAATCACATCTTTAGCTAATAGATCAGTAATACCAGACTTAGAGATTGCAACGGCAAATGTACCGAGCATCGCGTAGCTTAAAGCAATAGTTGCACCGCCACCGAGACCGCTTTCAAAAGCAGCAACGGTATCGCCTAGGCTCATGCCAGCGACAAGACCACCGACAATGGCACTGAACGTGAGGGCAACCACCACGTTTACCCGCATCAACGCTAACACGAGCATGACGCAAACAGAAATAACGACAGGATTCATACTTTTTCCAATATATTGTGTTTACTTATTATTTTCGTCAACAAGCGGCCAACCACCCAGGGCCTTCCATTTGTTAACAATGCCACAGAATAACTCTGCAGTTTTTTGTGTATCGTAAAGTGCCGAATGCGCTTCACGATTGTCGAATTCCATACCCGCCGTTTTACATGCTTTAGCAAGAACGGTTTGGCCGTAAGCAAGGCCACTTAGTGCAGCTGTGTCAAAAGTGGCAAACGGATGGAAAGGGACTCGTTTTAGTTTGCAACGTTCGTTCGCTGCGTTAACAAAACCTAGGTCGAAAGCGGCATTATGCGCAACCATGATTGCTCGTGAACAGTCTGCGGCTTTTTGCTCTTTACGGATGAGCTTATAAATTTCTTTTAGTGCTTCTTGTTCAGAAACCGCGCCACGTAGTGGGCTAAAAGGGTCACGAATGCCATTGAATTCTAACGCTTCTTTCTCCAAGTTCGCACCTTCAAACGGCTCAACATGAAAATGAATGGTAGAGGCTGGATGCAGGACACCGTCTTCATCCATGCGAAGGGTAACGGCGCATATTTCTAAAAGTGCATCAGTTTGAGCATTGAAACCCGCGGTCTCAACGTCAACTACCACAGGGAAATAACCACGAAAACGCTTTTTCAGGGTTAGAGCTTCATTTTCTATTGTCATGTTGGCTTATTTTTGTGTGACGAAGGCGGCATTATTACAGATTCTTACGATGAGAAAAACCGCAATATCAGATAAAAATACAATTCTGCTTTTTAGATACTCAATTCGTCACAGTGGTGCGAAATCCGCAGGTAACAACCACTGAAACGCTACTTTTATTTTTGTCGCCGTCCATTAATCTGACCGCAAATATTGATTGCTAGCAGGTATAAAACAGGGTTGGTTTAGTTATTGGCGGGATTATTGCATTAGAAATGATTGTTTTTGAATTGATGCAGATTGGCGGCAAAAGACTGCCATTTAAGAGAATGATCGCAGATGAATAAATGGCTGATAACCAGTGGTGTTATGTTTTCATTGTTTAGCGCTAGCAGTCACGCGGAGTTGAGCAAGCGCTATGTCGCAACGCCGCAGCAGTCTCAATGGGAGATGATTGTTAACACACCACTCGAATGTCAACTTGTACATCCCATCCCAAGTTTCGGTGACGCGGTATTTTCGTCACATGCGAGTAAAAAGATCAATTTAGACTTCGAGTTAAAGATGCGTCGCCCAATGGGGGAGACTCGTAGTGTGAGCCTGATATCGATGCCTCCACCATGGCGTCCGGGTGAGCATGCGGATCGCATTACTAACCTAAAATTCTTCAAGCAGTTTGACGGCTACGTGGGTGGTCAAACAGCGTGGGGTATTTTGTCTGAACTAGAGAAAGGCCGTTATCCAACCTTTAGTTATCAGGACTGGCAAAGTGGTGATCAAAGAATCGAAGTCGCACTGTCATCGGTGCTGTTTCAAAGTAAATATGATGCCTTCAGCGATTGTATTGCCAATTTATTGAAGTACAGTTTTGAAGATATTGCGTTTACGATTTTGCATTACCAACGTCTGGGCGATCAACTGACCAAAGCATCTAAAAAGCGATTGTCGCAAATAGCGGATTATGTCCGCCATAATCAAGACATTGATTTAGTGCTGGTCGCCACTTATACCGACTCGACCGATGGCAAAAGTGCCAGCCAGGATTTATCGGAAAGACGTGCAGAATCGCTACGAAACTATTTCAAATCCTTAGGTCTACCAGAAGATCGTATTCAGGTGCAAGGCTATGGTAAGCGTCGACCAATCGCTGACAATGGCTCGCCAATTGGTAAAGATAAAAACCGCCGCGTTGTGATTTCTTTGGGGCGAACACAAGTCTAGTGTTCGCGTCACTTCAGATTGCCGATGGTGAGAGTGATTTGATAGAACCTAGTATTAAAACGGACTTGAGCCGTTTCCTCTAGTTCAGGCGAAACTTGGCGATGATTTCACAGTTAGTGGCGGTGTCGATTTTTTCAACTTGTTTAGCAATCACAGGGTTAGGATGACGTTTCATAAAATCAATCAGTGCTTTTGTGCAGCAACCAATGGATTCCATAAAGCTTGCGCAGTCCTTATTTGGGCATTGAGGAATGAGAGTCAGGACTCTTTCAGACGCCAGTTGAAGGTATCGGAGCTCATATTCTGTGTCACCTGCCCAGCGCCAGAATTGTGCTAGGTTATGACAGGAAATAACTGAGATTAACAGGCGTTCGTCAGCTTCAATCTCCACACATTCACTGATGTCTTCACTTAACCTAAGCGCCTGTTGATAATGAAGAATACTACGTATAGGGTCATCTAATTGAAGGGCGGTATCGGCCAGAAGTGTGTGTTTTTCCCATTCGCTGATCATTATCGTTATCCCACATATCGAAGTTGGACTTAAATCTAAACGATAATTATTATCAGGTAAAGTGTTTTGTTTACAAATAAAAAGGCAGGTCTCACACCTGCCTTTCGTTCATGCTTGTAACTACCGTTCACTAGAGACGTATTAGCCTTCTAAGCCTGCCGTTGCTTGTTTGTTTTGGATCAGCTCGATCATGTAGCCATCTGGATCTTTTACGAAAGCGATGTGAGTCGTACCACCTTTAACCGGACCAGGTTCACGCGTTACATTACCGCCAACCGCTTTAATAGCGTCACAAGTCGTGTAGATGTCATCTACGCCGATTGCGATATGACCATAAGCATTGCCCAGGTCATACTCGGTTGTACCCCAGTTGTAAGTCAGCTCAATAACCGCACCTTCTGACTCATCGCCGAAGCCTAGAAAGGCAAGTGTGTACTCGTACTCTTTGTTTTCATTGGTACGAAGCAGCTTCATACCCATAACGTCAGTGTAAAACTTGATTGATTTGTCTAGATCACCCACGCGTAGCATAGTGTGTAGAATTCGACCGTTTGACATTTTTAACTCCTAGCTTTCATTTTCAAATAGCATTAACTATCTGGATATACTTTCTCTTTATATTCACACAAATCTTCAATGATGCAGCTACCGCAGCGTGGCTTTCTCGCCAAACAAGTATAGCGTCCATGAAGAATGAGCCAGTGGTGAACATCGAGTTTAAACTCTTTAGGTACCACTTTTAATAGTTTGTGCTCGACATCATCGACCGTTTTGCCCATCGCGAATTTGGTACGATTCGATACGCGATAAATATGCGTATCGACGGCAATGGTGGGCCAGCCAAAAGCGGTGTTGAGCACAACGTTTGCCGTTTTTCTTCCTACGCCCGGCAGAGCCTCAAGTGATGCACGATCTTCCGGAACTTCACCGTTGTGCTTTTCCAGCAAGATCTTACAGGTTTTGATTGTGTTTTCTGCCTTCGAATTAAACAGGCCAATGGTCTTGATGTATTCTTTTAAGCCATCAACACCTAAATCAAACATGCTCTGTGGCGTATTTGCTACAGGGAAGAGCTTGTCAGTGGCTTTGTTTACGCTCACATCCGTCGCTTGTGCTGAGAGCAATACAGCGATAAGCAGTTCAAAGGGAGAGTTCCAGTTTAGCTCGGTCTGAGGGTTTGGGTTGTTTTCCCTTAATCGTTCTAAAATTTCAATTCTTTTGACTTTGTTCATTGCGGATTTCCAGTACCGTCTTGGCGGATTAAAAAGGCCCTACGAATGGTAGAGCCTAATTTTTTATTCTGCGTACTAAGCGTTGGTGACGCGGGCACGTTCAATGGTCGGTTTTTCTTCTTTTGGTTGTCGTGCCTGAATCGAGTTATCGATAATATTTTTTAAAGCGATCAGCAAGCCAACACCAATGAAAGCGCCTGGCGGTAGCAGAGCCAGAAGGAAGCTGCTATCAAAGTGGAACACTTCAATTCTAAGTGAAGCTGCCCAATCGCCTAGTAGTAAATCTGCACCGTCGAATAACGTGCCGTTACCAATGAGCTCACGCATAGCACCTAGTACAACTAGTACACTGGTCATGCCCAGACCCATCCATAAACCGTCTAACGCTGACGGCAGTACATCGTTTTTCGACGCGTAAGCTTCTGCACGGCCGATAATAATACAGTTGGTTACGATCAGCGGGATAAAGATACCGAGCGAAAGATACAAACCGTATGCGTAAGCATTCATTAACAGCTGCACACAGGTAACCAGTGCAGCAATGATCATAACGAAGACCGGAATACGGACCTCTTTTGGCACGTAGTTGCGGATAAGAGAGACCGTCACGTTTGAGCCGACCAGCACCAATAGCGTAGCAATGCCCAGACCAAGTGCGTTTGTGATCGTAGATGACACAGCCAGCAGAGGACAAAGACCAAGCAATTGAACTAATGCTGGGTTGTTGCTCCACATGCCGTTTTTCATCAGCAGTTTGTTTTCACTCATTGGTTGCCTCCTGCGCAGTCTAGGGGCTGACTAAGAATCTCGTCACGGGTGTTATTGACATAGTTTACGGTGTTTCTCACTACTTTGACCACTGCTCTTGGCGTAATTGTCGCGCCGGTAAACTGATCAAAATCACCGCCGTCTTTACGAACTCGCCAAGAGTTCCAGTTTGCTTCTGTGACCTCTTTTCCGGTGAAACTCAGGATCCAATCTGATACACGAAGGTCGATTTTATCGCCCAACCCCGGTGTTTCTTTTTGGCTGAGGACGCGAGTTCCCAAAATTTTCCCTGCGCTATCAATACCTGTGATGACTTTTATCTCACCGTTGTAACCATCTGGGGCGATAGACTCAATCGCGATCGCGGTTGGTTCGCCATCTTTCGTCGCAATATAAGCTGGCATCGCATGTGTTCCTAGCTCCGGTGAGCTGACCATGGTGCACGCCTGCGTTAACGCGTTGTCATGCATGGTCTCAGGAATGACCTGATTAAGCACCGACAACAACTGTTTGCGTTCTTGTTGTTTGATTTGATCTTCGGTTAAGTACTGAGTCAATGCCACTAGACCAGTTGTGGCACAAGCAAAGATAGCGAGTGTCAGACCATTTTTTCTAATTGCGGTTAACATGTTTACCTCAGTGCCCGTAAGTTCTAGGTTTGGTGTAGTAGTCAATCAGTGGCACGCACATATTGGCTAGCAGAACCGCGAATGCAACGCCATCAGGGAATCCACCCCAACTGCGAATGATAAAGACGAGTGCACCAATTAGAGCGCCAAATATTAGGCGACCTTTTACCGTAGTTGAAGCAGAGACTGGATCCGTAGCGATAAAGAAAGCACCCAGCATGGTCGCGCCCGATAGCAAGTGGAATATCGGGGATGCCGTTTCTCCCGGAGTGATTAGCGAGAATACCAGACTAAACAAGGTCAGGCTCGCTAAGAAGCCCACCGGAATGTACCACTGGATGAGACGCTTTTTAATCATCACCAGTCCGCCAATGAAGTAAGCAATATTAACCCATTGCCAGCCAACACCCGCTAAACCAGAAAAAATAGGCTGTGACAGGATTTCACCTGGAGTTGCACCAGTATGCAGCCCTGTTTTAAAAGCATCGAGTGGTGTTGCCATTGTCACGCCATCTACGCCTGCACGCACTTGCTGAAGTGATAGGCCATCACCATCAAACCCAGTAAAAATCAGTGACAGGACGTCGGCAAAATTCACGTGATCCGGAATCAGAGATGTCGGCACGCTCCAGCTCGTCATTTGAACAGGGAAGGAGATAAGCAGCACAACATAAGCCACCATCGCTGGGTTAAATAGATTTTGCCCAAGGCCACCATAGAGATGTTTGGCTATAACAATCGCAAACACTAAGCCGATCACAGTTAGCCACCAAGGAGACCAAGGCGGAATGGCAACAGCCAGCAGCCAAGCGGTAACAATGGCACTGTTATCGCGAAGTGCTCGCATTGGAGATCGCTTGCGAGCGATCATCACTAATGCCTCCAGAGATATCGCAACAGCAATGGCAAAAATAAGCTGGATAAGTGTACCCCAGCCAAAAAAGTAAGTTTGAGCCGCTAAACCAGGGATCGCACACAGTGCCACCCATTTCATTAAATCAGGCGTGCTACGACGACTGTGGGTATGCGGTGAGCTGGCTATAAAAAACGACATTACTCGTTCTCCTCGGTATTATTTTTATCTGCTTCTTGCTGAGCTTTGCGTGCTTTTGCACGAGCAATAGCCGCAGCCACGGCGGCTTTCTTTGGATCTTCTGCTTTCTCTGCCGATGCATCATCTTCAGCAGGTTTTGCTTCTGATTCTTGCTGAGCTTTACGGGCTTTCGCGCGAGCTATGGCAGCAGCGACAGCGGCTTTCTTCGGATCGTCAGTTTGTTCAGCCGGCGCTTCGTCTTCAGACGGTTTTGCTTCTGATTCTTGCTGAGCTTTACGAGCTTTCGCACGAGCAATAGCCGCCGCGACAGCGGCTTTCTTCGGATCGTCGGGTTGTTCGGCCGACGCTTCATCTTCAGCAGGTTTTGCTTCTGATTCTTGCTGAGCTTTACGAGCTTTCGCACGAGCAATGGCAGCAGCGACAGCGGCTTTCTTCGGATCGTCGGTTTGTTCGGCCGGCACTGCATCTTCAGCAGGTTTTGATTCTGATTCTTGCTGAGCTTTACGAGCTTTCGCACGAGCAATGGCAGCAGCTACTGCGGCTTTCTTCGGATCTTCTGCTTTCTCTGCCGATGCATCATCTTCATCTGGTTTTGCTTCTGATTCTTGCTGAGCTTTACGAGCTTTTGCACGAGCAATGGCAGCAGCGACAGCGGCTTTCTTCGGATCGTCGGTTTGTTCGGCCGGCGCTGCATCTTCAGCAGGTTTTGATTCTGATTCTTGCCCAGCTTTACGTGCTTTGGCACGGGCAATGGCCGCAGCGACTGCTGCTTTTTTCGGATCGTCTGTTTGCTCAACCGGCGCTTCATTTTCAGCAGGTTTTGCTTCTGCTTCTTGTCCTGCCTTGCGTGCTTTAGCACGAGCTATAGCCGCAGCAACCGCTGCTTTTTTATCTTCCGGTTCAGCAGAGGTGGTGTCTTCTTGCTGTGCCTTTTTCGCTTTGGCGCGAGCAATAGCAGCAGCCACGGCTGACTTTTTATCATCAGTGTCGTTTGAACCTTCACTTTGCTCTTTTTCTGCTTTGCGTTCTCTAGCCAGACGCTTGCGCTCTTCACGCAGCTTGGCCATCTCGGTGTTATCCGGTTCTGCAGCGCCTGCTTCCGCGGCAGCGGCTTGTTTGGCTTTTGCTTTCGCTATCGCAGCAGCAACCGCTGGTTTCACGGCAGGTTCTGCTTTCTCTTCTGCATTAGCTTTTTGAGCTTTCACACGCGCAATCGCAGCGGCTATCGCATCGTCGCCACCTTTAGACTTCATATCTTTGCGGCGTTCATCAGCAGCTTTCTTGAAGCGGTTTTCTCGCTCTTCTTTTTCGCGTTCCATACGCGCTTTTTTCTCTTCAAAGCGCTGTTTGGCTCGCTCAGCCGCTTCTGCTTCTTGCGCTCGGGTGCGAATTTCGGCTTTTGCCTGGCGATAGTATTGCACCAGTGGAATTTCACTTGGGCAAACAAATGCACAAGCACCACACTCAATACAGTCTTTGAGGTTTAACTCTTCAAGCTTTTCATATTCTTCTGCTTTGGAGTGCCAAAGCAGTTGCTGAGGAAGCAGTGACGCCGGGCAGGCTTCAGCACATTGACCACAGCGGATACATTCCATTTCGTATTGGCTGGCTGAGATCTCAAAGCGAGTTGGCGCAAGAATACAGTTGGCCGTTTTGGTAATCGGAACATGGGAGTGGGGCAGTGTGAATCCCATCATTGGGCCGCCCATGATCAAACGTTGGAGCTTTTTATCGGCCTTGTAGCCAAATTCATCAAGCAACGCTTGGACAGGGGTTCCCAAAAGAGCCCATACGTTGCGTGGCGTCTTAAAGGTTTTACCTGTCAGAGTGACAACGCGTTCAATCATTGGCTCGCCATCAATGACGGCACGTTTGATTGAATACAAAGAACCTACGTTTTGAACCAGAATGCCGATATCAGCAGGGATCGCACCGCTCGGTACTTCTTTGTTGGTCAGAATTTTTATCAGTTGCTTTTCGCCACCTGAAGGGTATTTCGTTGGAATGACGCGGATAACAATGTCTTTGTTTAAAGCTGCATTCTCCAGTGCTTTGATCGCATCTGGCTTGTTATCTTCGATACCAATGATCGTCAGTTTTGGTTTTAGGATATGTTCGACAATCTCAATGCCCTGAATCAGTTCATCGGCATGTTCCTGAATAAGTTTGTCGTCGGCTGTAATATATGGCTCACATTCCGCTGCGTTGACAATCAGGATTTCCGTTCGAGCAACGCCAGATTGAATTTTCTTCGCGGTTGGGAAACCTGCGCCACCCATACCCGAAATACCCGCAAGACGGATAACGTCGATTAGCGCATCTGCAGATTCTTGTGTGTAATCGACAACAGGGGTTTTCTCACACCACGTATCTTTACCGTCAGGCGTGATAACCGCGCACAGTTCACTTAGCCCTGATGGGTGAGCGACCGTTCTAGGCTCGATCGCGGTGATTTTACCTGATGTTGGCGCATGAACAGGCACCGTAAAACCGGTTTCGGATTGTGTTAAAGGCTGGCCTTTTAGTACATTGTCACCTGCGGCAACAAGTAGGTTACCTGCTTTACCAATATGCTGTTTCAATGGCAGAACGATCTCTGCCGGAATTGCTGCGCGGAGTAATTCTGCTTTATTGGATTGTTTTTTATTTTCTGCCGGATGCACACCGCCTGGGAAATCCCAAAGCGACCCAGTACGAATTTGTTCAATCAAAGACAACATACGAAACCTTAATTAATTGAATCTTTCACGTTCGCTGCATCTTTGGCAGCATCCGTAATATCCACAACTGGAATGGTATTAAGTTTCCACTTCCAGCTGTCTGTGGTGGTTGCCACAGGAATCATTTCAATACAGTCAGTCGGACATGGTGCTACACACAAGTCACAACCAGTACATTCTTCTTTGATAACGGTATGAAGGGCCTTGGTGCCACCAACAATGGCATCGACAGGACAAGCCTGAATGCATTTGGTACAGCCAATGCACATGTCTTCATGAATGAACGCGACCGTAGGAACTTTATTATCAAGATCGTGTGCCGACTCTTCTGGCTCTACGCCCATGAGATCGGCTAGCTTTTCTATCGTTGCCTGACCGCCAGGAGGACATTTGTTGATATGGTCACCATTGGCAATCGCCTCTGCATATGGGCGACAGCCTGGATAGCCACATTGACCACACTGGGTTTGAGGCAAAATAGCATCGATCTGATCGACGATAGGATCCGCCTCAACTTTGAAGCGAATAGAAGCAAATCCGAGGATGGCTCCAAAAATCGCAGCAAGCACAGCGAGTGCGATGATCGCAATTAGAATCGTACTCATCGTTTACTTCACCAAACCAGTAAAGCCCATAAAGGCAAGCGACATCAAACCAGCAGTGATCATAGCGATAGAGGCCCCTTTAAAAGGAAGCGGTACATCTGCGGCAGCAATTCGCTCTCGCATAGAGGCAAATAGAATTAATACCATAGAAAAACCAACTGCTGCACCAAAGCCATAAATGATAGATTCGATGAAGTTATGGTTCTCATTGATATTGAGCAGCGCAACACCAAGTACCGCACAGTTAGTGGTAATGAGCGGTAAGAAGATGCCGAGTAGGCGATAGAGTGTCGGGCTGGTTTTGTGCACAACCATCTCTGTGAACTGAACCACAACAGCGATAACCAAGATGAAACTCATGGTTCTTAGATATTCGATACCTAATGGGCGAAGGATGTAGCTTTCTACTAAATATGAACACACCGACGCGAGCGTTAGCACGAAAGTGGTTGCTAAGCCCATACCTATTGCTGTTTCCAGTTTTTTGGACACGCCCATAAACGGACAGAGGCCCAAAAATTTTACCAGTACAAAGTTGTTTACCAGCACAGTGCCGACTAACAACAAAACATATTCGGTCATAGTTTTTACGTTCTTAAAATCCGATCCCAATATTATCGTGTTTTGTGACACCAATAACAACCAGTGAACGATGTGGTTTTATATACACGGTGGAAAAATAGCCGTCTATGTGATTCAGATAGATGAATTTTTATCGAAATAAGAGATTTGGTGAATGATTTGTAAGACAAAAGAGGAGAAGAGGATTGTTGCTAAAGCAGATTTTGACGCATCTTGTCGGAAAGTGACTCAGGAGGCTAGGTGGCCCAAAATTTCGGTCTGAGACATTCACTTGAAACAAATCATTCGTAGCTTGGAAACGAAAAAGCCGCGTCTTACGACACGGCTTTTTCTGAAATTTGGCTCCCCCTGCGGGACTCGAACCTGCGACATACGGATTAACAGTCCGCCGTTCTACCAACTGAACTAAGGGGGAATTGCTTTGCTTGAAAGCGGGGCAAATCTTACCGACCCCAAAATCCACTGTCAACAGGAATAAAATACATTTTTTTGAAAAAATATCACGGTTGGCTCTTTACTTTTTTGTATGGCTTACCAGTAAAGGGCTAGGGTTACTTATCCACTAAATTTGTGGATAAGTGTGTTGATGAAATCTGAGTAAAGTTAATTGATATGCAACACGGTTTATTTTTTCTGCATTTGTAAGCAGGATTATGCACTAATTAGGCAGATAATACAGAGGTTTATTGGTAATCGAGTAGAAATAGTCAAAGTGGATAAAAATTAGACTTTAGGGGATAAGCTTACTTTGTACTGCTTTTTGGGGAAAAGTTGTGGAAATATGATAAATGATATTTGAGAATAATCATTGACTAGGGCGACGTACTATATCAGAGCATGTCAGGTAAGGCTATAGCGAGTTGTACAAAGGCACAAATTTAATAGTAATGGTCGATAATACACCGACAGGCATAGATTTCATTGACTAAGGTGTATATATAGTGTGTATATATACAGTTAGTCCGTAGTAGAGTTAAGGAACGGTATGAGCAAAGTTTATGAGCTGGTCTCTAGTTATCAGCCATCAGGAGATCAACCCGATGCAATTAAGCAATTACTTGATGGGTTAGACTCGGGTTTAGCACATCAGACACTGTTAGGTGTGACAGGTTCAGGTAAGACATTCACATTAGCGAATGTGATCGCTCAAGCGCAACGTCCTGCAATTTTGCTCGCACCTAACAAAACTCTGGCCGCGCAGCTTTATGGAGAGATGAAGTCATTTTTCCCGAATAATGCGGTTGAGTATTTCGTTTCTTACTACGATTACTACCAGCCAGAAGCTTATGTGCCAACCACCGATACGTTTATCGAAAAAGACGCATCTGTTAACGCTCACATTGAACAGATGCGATTATCCGCGACCAAAGCGTTATTAGAGCGTAAAGATGCCATTATCGTCGCCTCGGTCTCTGCCATTTACGGTTTGGGTGATCCTGAGTCTTATCTGCAAATGATGTTGCATTTACGTCGTGGCGATGTGATCGACCAACGTGACATGCTTCGTCGCTTGGCTGAGCTGCAATATTCACGTAACGATGTAGCCTTTGAGCGAGGCCAGTTTCGCGTTCGTGGTGAAGTGATTGATATCTTTCCTGCTGAATCCGATCAAGATGCTGTGCGAGTTGAAATGTTTGATGACGAAGTCGACTGCATCAGCGTGTTTGATCCACTTACCGGAGTCGTTAAACAGCGCGATTTACCGCGTTATACCATCTATCCGAAAACGCATTACGTTACGCCTCGCGATCGCGTCCTGGAAGCGATTGAAAATATCAAAGTGGAACTCGAAGTACGTAAAAAGCAGTTATTGGACAACAATAAGCTGTTGGAAGAACAACGTATCAGTCAGCGCACACAGTTCGATATCGAGATGATGAACGAGCTTGGATTTTGCTCGGGAATCGAAAACTACTCTCGTTACCTCAGTGGTCGCGCTGAGGGAGAGCCGCCACCGACACTTTTTGATTATCTACCCCATGATGGTTTATTGATTATTGACGAGTCACACGTAACCGTCCCACAAATTGGCGCAATGTATAAAGGTGACCGTTCTCGTAAAGAAACGTTGGTGGAATTCGGGTTTCGTTTACCTTCAGCACTGGATAACCGCCCGCTTAAATTTGAAGAGTTTGAGTCGCTTGCGCCGCAGACTATTTTTGTGTCTGCAACACCGGGCAATTATGAACTTGAAAAGTCAGATGGCGATATTGCTGATCAAGTTGTTCGCCCTACGGGATTACTTGATCCTATACTCGAAGTTCGTCCTGTCGCGACGCAGGTCGATGATCTGCTTTCTGAAATTCGTATTCGTGCGGTGAAAGATGAACGAGTCCTCGTTACAACGTTGACCAAACGTATGGCAGAAGATTTGACCGAATATCTGCATGAACACGATGTTCGCGTACGTTATCTTCACTCCGATATTGATACCGTAGAGCGTGTCGAGATTATTCGAGATCTTCGACTAGGCGAGTTTGACGTGCTTGTCGGTATCAACTTATTACGAGAAGGTTTGGATATGCCGGAAGTGTCGCTGGTGGCGATATTGGATGCTGATAAAGAAGGCTTCTTGCGCTCGGAACGCTCACTGATCCAGACTATCGGCCGTGCTGCTCGAAACATCGAAGGTAAGGCCATTTTGTATGCCGACTCTATCACCAAGTCGATGAAGAAAGCGATGGATGAAACCAACCGTCGTCGTGAGAAGCAGCAAGCGTACAATGAAGAAATGGGGATTGTACCGCAGGCATTGACGCGCAATATCAAAGACATCATGGAGCTAGGTGATATCACTAAGTCCAAACGTCAGCGCACTGGCAAACAGGTTCCATTATCCAAAGTCGCGGAGCCATCTCAGTCTTATGAAGTGATGTCGCCACAACAGTTAGAAAAAGAAATCAGCAGACTGGAAGCAGCGATGTACCAGCATGCTCAAGATCTTGAGTTTGAGCTGGCGGCTGAAAAACGTGATGAGATTGAAAAACTGCGTGCTCAGTTTATCGCTAATAGCTGATCTTGACGCTAATAACTGATTAACCTGATATTGCAGGCAAAAAAGAAGCCAATAGGCAGTCGTTTCTATTGGCTTTATTTGCGAACATAATGTTCACTAACAACGTCAGTTGGCTAGGTGACCCGAGGGGTCAGAGTTAAATGAGCATGATTTATGCCAAATTCTTAACTCATTGATCTCTGTTTTTATTGATCTAAATTGCCCCTGATTTGTGTATTGTTATTTGCATAATGCAAAGCGTAATGCGATTATTGTTTAAAAGATTACAAAAAAGCTAGCTAGGTTATGCAACAACAAACTACTAAAGATCCAAAGGCTCGTTATCTGCTAATGGTCGAGGATACTGCGTCGGTTGCGGCGTTGTATCGCTCTTACCTGACGCCACTAGGTATTGACATCAATATTGTCGGTACCGGGCGTGATGCGATCGAAAGTCTGAAACATCGTATTCCCGACCTTATTCTGCTTGATCTTCGTCTGCCTGACATGACGGGTATGGACGTTCTGCATGCAGTGAAACAAAGTCATCCAGACGTTCCTATCATCTTTATGACTGCACACGGCTCTATCGACACTGCGGTAGAAGCAATGCGTCATGGCTCTCAAGACTTTTTGATTAAACCGTGTGAAGCCGACCGCTTGCGTGTCACGGTGAACAACGCGATACGTAAAGCGACCAAGTTAAAAAACGAAGCGGATAATCCCGGTAACCAGAATTATCAGGGTTTCATCGGTAGTAGCCAAACCATGCAACAGGTTTACCGCACCATTGACTCAGCAGCGAGCAGTAAGGCGAGTATTTTCATTACTGGTGAAAGTGGCACGGGTAAAGAGGTGTGTGCCGAAGCTATCCATGCCGCAAGTAAACGAGGTGATAAACCATTTATTGCGATTAACTGTGCAGCGATCCCGAAAGATCTGATTGAAAGTGAGTTGTTTGGTCACGTAAAAGGCGCGTTTACTGGTGCGGCGAATGATCGTCAAGGTGCGGCAGAACTAGCGGATGGCGGTACGCTTTTCCTCGATGAATTGTGTGAAATGGACTTGGACTTACAGACCAAGTTGTTGCGATTTATCCAGACTGGTACCTTCCAGAAAGTCGGCTCCTCAAAAATGAAAAGCGTGGATGTGCGCTTTGTGTGCGCCACCAACCGTGACCCTTGGAAAGAGGTTCAGGAAGGGCGCTTTCGTGAAGACCTATATTACCGCTTATACGTAATACCATTGCATCTTCCACCTTTGCGTGAGCGTGGCGAAGACGTTGTCGAAATTGCTTATTCTTTATTGGGTTATATGTCTCATGAAGAGGGGAAAGGCTTTGTACGCTTTTCGCAAGAAGTGATAGATCGATTTAATAACTATGAATGGCCCGGTAACGTACGTCAGTTACAAAACGTGCTTCGCAATATCGTGGTGTTAAATCACGGTAAAGAAATTACTTTGGATATGCTTCCGCCTCCATTGAATCAACCTTTGGAGCGTAAGACATCAAGCGCCACAGTTGAGTCTCAAGTGATGACAGCCTCGGACATTGTGCCACTGTGGATTACGGAAAAAACGGCGATTGAACGCGCAATTGAAGCGTGCGACGGTAATATTCCTCGAGCGGCAGGGTATCTAGATGTCAGCCCATCGACGATTTACCGTAAGCTACAAGCATGGAACAGCAAGGATGAGCGGCAAAAGGTATGAGCATGAATATACTTAACCAAAAGAAAATAGACGATCTGTCCATGGAGATTGGCAGCGACAATGTACCAGTGTTGCTTGATATTTTTTTAGGTGAAATAGACACTTACATTAGAAACTTGTCTCAGTTCGATGACGCCGATCAACTGGTATATTTGAAAGAAATCAGCCATGCGTTAAAAAGCAGTGCTGCCAGTTTTGGTGCTGATCGTTTGTGTGACTTAGCAATCTCTATTGATAAGAAAGCGAAAGCGGGAGAGTTGGCGGTAGAAGGAGAAGAAGCCACTACCATGATCGACGTTCTGCGCGATACACAAGAGGTTTACCGCTCCTGGAGCCTATAACCGACAAGAAGTGACAGCAAAGTTTAAAAGTAAAGCCCCTCACATTCAGTGAAGGGCTTTACTGTTTCTGGATAAGATTAACTCTGGCTAACAAGTTGATCTTCGATGGCTTTCTTGAGTTTATTACGGTCATGACGCCAGTCGCGATTGCTTGAAGCCAGTGACTCGGTGACCACATTCCATCTATCGAGCACTTCTTGTTCTGCTTTTTCAGCAAGAACGACATCGATTTTTCTGCCTTGCAATGCGCGCTCACACCATTCTAATTTTTGCTCCATGCTCATACGGCCGGCAGGACCATATTCCGGACTCAAGTTCGCGACAAAAATGACTTTGGCGTTTTTATTGTTAGCGATCGCTTTACCTAGCTCTGGCAATAACAGCGGTGGCATGATGCTGGTCAGAAAGCTTCCCGGCCCCAGAACAATGGCATTAGCCTCTGATAATGCTGCCACTGCTTCTTTTGTTGCGGGTACTTCAGGAGAGAGGTCTAAACGGCGAAGGTCAGTCTCCATGTGGTCGACATTGGTTTCTCCGGTGACCCATTTGCCATCGATAGATAGGGCAGACAGATCGGATGGGTGCTCTGACATAGGTAGAATATTCACATCGACTTTAAGCATATTGCGAATAAGATTGATCGCATCCAATGGACGGACCGAAAGGTTGTCCAGAGCGGTGAGCATTAAATTACCTAAATTGTGACCGTCAAGTTCGCCACTGCCCTTGAAGCGATACTCGAACATCATTGAACTGATAGATGGTTCAGTGATCAACTGGTTGATGCAGTTGCGCATATCACCCCAAGCGATACCACCCTGACAATGACGAATTCGGCCAGTGGAGCCACCATTATCAGTGGTAGCGACGATGCCCGTCGCGTTGCCACGAAAATCGCTCAGTGCTGCTAACATTCTACCTAAACCATGGCCACCGCCAACTGCGACTACTTTGTTATCCGTATAGATACTCATACGTTACATTCTTCTAATAAAATTCGTAAAAACGGCTACAATTTAACGTAATGAGTGCTCTAACGGTACTCACTTAGCGGTAAATTGTGTGACTTGAGATATTTTTTAGTGCTCAAGTCTGGATTCCCTTATAAATATTCAGTATTTTACACAGCAAAGCTATCAGAGTTTTACTTTCTCTGGTTGCCATAACTCCGAGCTCACAACACTAAGTTCGATTAAGGATAGGTGTTCTGAGCCAGTGGCATACTGCCACAAGGGCTTGGTTGGAAATGACCACGCCTCCCGTGTTTGGAAAGGTGTTCCGTGGCGCAACAATTCGAAGACAAATTTCATCGTAAATTCTATTACTTACGTCTGTCTGTAACTGACGTTTGTAATTTCAAATGTACCTATTGCCTGCCTGATGGTTATAAACCTTCGGGCAAAAAAAACTCGTCTTTTTTATCGCTACCTGAAATTAAGCGGGTAGTCACCGCGTTTGCAGATTGCGGTACTTCAAAAGTCCGCATTACTGGCGGTGAGCCAAGTTTACGTAAAGACTTTACTGACATCATCCATGCTGTCGCAACGACACCTGGTATTGAGAAAGTCGCGACAACGACAAATGGCTATCGCATGGCTAAACAGGTTGCAGACTGGCGCGAAGCTGGCCTCACGCACATCAATGTGAGTGTGGATAGCCTTGACCCACGCATGTTCCATCAAATCACAGGTGAGAATAAGTTCACCGAAGTGATGAATGGTATCGAGCGTGCGTTTGAAGTCGGCTATGAACAAGTGAAAGTGAACGTGGTGTTGATGAAAGATCTCAACCATCACGAGCTACCTGCCTTCCTCAACTGGATCAAAGATAGACCAATTCAATTGCGTTTTATTGAACTGATGCAGACGGGTGAAATGGATGACTTGTTTAATAAGCACCACGTTTCTGGTGTCGCGATCCGTAATCAGCTCATTGCTAATGGATGGTTACTGAAAGTCCGTTCTCACAATGATGGTCCTGCTCAGGTATTTGTTCACCCGGATTACAAGGGTGAAATTGGGCTAATTATGCCTTATGAGAAGGACTTTTGTGAGAGCTGTAACCGGCTTCGTGTTTCTGCCATGGGTAAGCTGCATCTATGTTTGTTTGGCGAGCATGGCATTGACTTACGTGACCTTCTGCAAGGTGATGAACAAGAGAATGAGTTAATTGAGCGTATTCAAGCTCAGCTGCAGACTAAGTCTGTCAGTCACTTCTTGCATGATGGCAACACTGGGATGACGCCTCATCTCGCGTCCATTGGCGGCTAACATCACACAACTTTTATAGAGGAAGCTCGCGGGCTTTCTCGATGATATTTCCTGAATCGATATAACGAATCCAAGCTAACTTTAGAGAATAGGTGAACTAATGGGTCACGCTGAAAGCAAATTTCAACCTGCAAATATTGCCGTTCTAACGGTATCTGACACTCGTACTGAAGAAAATGATACATCAGGTCGCTACCTTGTAGAACATGCCCAGGAAGCCGGTCACAATGTCGTTGATAAGCAAATCGTCATTGATGATATGTATAAGATTCGAGCGATTGTTTCTCAATGGATTGCCGACGAAAACGTACAAGCGGTCATGATCACCGGTGGTACAGGTTTTACTTCTCGTGACAGCACTCCAGAAGCACTTAAGCCGCTTTTTGATAAAGAAGTGGAAGGCTTTGGCGAGTTATTCCGTATGGTTTCTTATGAAGAGATTGGCACATCGACTATCCAGTCACGTGCAATTGCTGGTTTTGCTAACCATACCGTCATCTTTGCTATGCCAGGGTCTACTGGTGCATGCCGCACTGGTTGGACGAAAATAATCAAGCAGCAGATGGACGCAAGTCACCGCCCTTGTAACTTTATGCCACACCTATCTGTATAACCTTTTCTACTAAGTGAAGGAAAAGCAATGACCCAATTTACACACATTAATGCATCCGGCGAAGCTAACATGGTCGATGTTTCAGCGAAAACGGAAACGGTCCGTGAAGCAAGAGCAGAAGCATTTGTGCACATGGCACCAGAAACACTCGAGTTGATTGTCTCTGGCCAACATCATAAAGGCGATGTGTTTGCTACCGCACGTATAGCAGGTATTCAAGCCGCGAAAAAAACCTGGGATCTGATTCCGCTTTGTCATCCGCTTTTACTGTCTAAAGTTGAAGTTCAGTTAGAAGCGATTGAATCGGAGAGCAAGGTTCGTATCGAGTCTGTTTGTAAACTTGCAGGTAAAACAGGCGTAGAGATGGAAGCGTTAACGGCGGCTTCTGTTGCAGCGTTGACTATTTATGACATGTGTAAAGCGGTGCAAAAAGATATGGTCATTGGTCAGGTTCGTCTTCTTGAGAAGACGGGCGGAAAGTCAGGACACTTCAAGGCAGAATCATGATTAAAGTACTTTTCTTCGCTCAGACACGTGAGTTGGTGGGAATCGACAGTGTTGATTTAGAAGGGCAGTTTGAAACGGTAGAAGCGGTTCGTGCTCATTTGGTCGAAAAGGGCACGGAAAAAGACGGCAAGTGGGACTTAGCTCTCGAGCCCGGAAAGCTACTTGCAGCAGTTAACCAGTCTATTGTGCCGTTAGATACTGAAGTGAAAGCGGGAGACGAAGTGGCATTCTTCCCGCCAGTGACTGGAGGTTAAGATGGATCCTCGTGTTTCTGTACAGGCTGAAGATTTTTCTGTCGATCAAGAATACCAAGGTTTGTCCGAAGGAACGTCTTCTGGTGCCGTCGTGACATTTATTGGTAAAGTGCGCGATATGAACTTAGGCGATAACGTTGTTGGTCTGCATCTAGAACATTATCCTGGTATGACAGAAAAGAGCCTTATCGACATTTGTAATCAAGCTGAAGATCGTTGGCCATTACTTGGTGTGCGTGTTATCCACCGTATTGGTGATTTGGATATCGGTGATCAAATTGTTTTTGTTGGTGTTTCTAGCGCTCATCGAGGTGCGGCATTTGAAGCGTGCGAATTCATTATGGATTATCTAAAAACGAAAGCACCATTTTGGAAAAAAGAACGCACAACGACTGAAAATCGCTGGATCGAATCAAGAGACACTGATCACAAAGCTGCACAGCGTTGGCAAAAGTAGAGTAGAAAGTATTTCTCGCACAATGAAAGTTAAAAGCTAAGCATTACAGGTGCTTAGCTTTTTTTATATTTACCTTTTTATATATAAAGGTTGTACATTTATTGCCCACATAAAACGCAAGCTATTCGTCTCTATTACTCCATAAATTTGCACAATATCGGATCGCTCTAAACAATACATAAGCAAGCGTTTGCTAAGTTCTTTGTGTCAGAAGTGTTAAGTTTGTGCATATGCTTAGTATATGATGCTGCTAATTGGTTTAAATTTAGATTAATCGAAACTTTAATCTGTTGAGGAGAGATTGAGCTAGCCATTGGACTAGCAAAATGTTTTTAATCAGCTTTTTTTTGCTGGATTTGTGCGACAGATACAGGATTATCGGTCTTTTTGCTACATTTTTATGGCAAATAACTTCAATGATTGCTAATGTGTGCCGCAGTCTTTGTATGGTTTTAGGTTCTTGGTGCTTAGTTTTGGCGCTAAAAAGATCTAAATCACAGCCCGTTTTTGTGAACCTACAAAGAGGTCATGGATGCTAACAAAAAAATTTGGAGTTTTACGCATGTATAAGAATAAAATCACGCGCGCTTTATTCATTGGCGCTGGTCTTTCTCTAGCTCTTGCTGGTTGTGGTGGTGATAAGCCAGAAGAGAAGCAAGCAGCTCAGCCTGCTCCTGCTCCTGCACCAGCCCCTGCCTCTGAAGCGAAATCTGATTCTTCGGAGCCAAAACTTGCTGCGGTTCAAGAATTAGTGCGTGGTAACGGTACAGAAGTAGCGACAATCGACCCACACAAATCACAAGGTGTTCCTGAATCTCACGTGATTCGCGATCTACTTGAAGGCCTTGTAAACCAAGATGCAGATGGTAATACCATCCCTGGTGTTGCTGAATCTTGGGAAACTGCAGACAACAAAACATTCACTTTCCACCTACGCAAAGACGCAAAATGGTCTAACGGCGATCCTGTTACGGCCGGCGATTTCGTCTACAGCTTCCAGCGTGCAGTCGATCCTGCAACCGCTTCTCCATACGCTTGGTACATGGAATACACCAAGATGAAGAATGCGAAAGACATCGTTGCTGGTAAAAAAGATAAAAGCGAGCTAGGTGTGAAAGCGGTTGACGACCAGACGTTGGTTGTTGAGCTTGATACTGCAGTACCGTACTTCGTCATGATGATGGGCCACACAACGGTTAAGCCAGTTCACCAAGCGACTGTTGAAAAATTCGGTGATCAGTGGACCAAACCAGAGAACTTTGTAGGTAACGGCGCATATGTTGTTGATAACTGGGTTGTAAACGAACGTTTAGTATTGAAGCGTAACGAGCAATACTGGGACAACGAACACACGACTTTGGATAAAGTTACTTTCCTACCTATCGAAAACCAGGTAGCGGAAATGAACCGTTTCCTAGCAGGTGAAATCGACTTTACCAATGAACTGCCAACTGAGCACTTCAAGCGTCTGCAAAAAGAACATCCAGAAGAAGTTTCTGTAACGGGTAACCTATGTACCTACTACTACATCTTCAACACTAAGAAAGAACCGTTTGATGATGTTCGTGTTCGTAAAGCGATCTCGTACGCAATTGACCGTAACATCGTAACGGATGCGATCCTAGCTCAAGGTCAAAAGCCAGCTTACTTCCTAACGCCTGAAATCACAGCAGGCTTCAACCCTGAAACTCCAGCTTACGGCAAGATGACTCAGGCAGAACGTGATGCAGAAGCTGCACGTCTTCTAGAAGAAGCTGGTTACGGCAAAGATAACCCACTGAAATTTAATCTTCTTTACAATACTTCAGAGAACCACAAGAAAATTGCGGTTGCTCTAGGTTCAATGTGGAAGAAGACTCTGGGTCTTGACGTCACTCTAGAAAACCAAGAGTGGAAAACTTACCTATCTTCTAAAGATGCGGGTGACTTCGAAGTGGCTCGTGCAGGTTGGTGTGGTGACTACAACGAAGCTTCATCATTCCTGACGCTAATGATGAGTAACAACACCACTGGTGGTATTCACTACGATAGCAAAGAGTACGACGAGATCATGAACAAAGCATTTGCTTCTACATCAGATGAACAGCGCCAAGCACTATACTTGGAAGCTGAGAAGTTGATGGCGAAGGATATGCCAATTGCACCTATCTACCAGTACGTGAAATCACGTCTACTGTCTCCTAAAGTTGGTGGCTTCCCAGCTAACAACGCAGAAGAAAAGATCTACTCAAAAGACCTATACATTACTGAGTAAATCTTAATCAGATAGAATTATAAAAAATTAGGCACTGCATGTGAGAGATCGCATGCAGCGCCTATGTTGTGTCCAAAATTTGGACATTTGGTTTTCATTTACACTGTCACAGACTGAAAGAGTGAGTTTATGCTTAAATTCATCGCAAAAAGGATATTTGAGGCGATCCCAACAATGTTGGTTTTGATCACCGTATCTTTCTTTCTCATGCGTTTTGCTCCGGGAAATCCATTCTCGACAGAGCGTCCATTACCACCAGAAGTTATGGCTAACATCGAAGCTAAATATGGCCTAGATAAGCCTGTATTCGAGCAATACACGACTTACTTGTTTAACGTTATCCAAGGTGACTTCGGACCGTCATTTAAGTATCTGGATTACTCAGTTAATGAATTGATTTCTGTTGCGTTACCTGTATCTGCAAAAGTGGGTTTCATTGCCTTCATTTTCACCCTGATAATGGGGGTGACGGTTGGCACAATAGCCGCTTTAAAACAGAATACCTGGGTCGATTACACGATTATGTCAACGGCGATGATAGGCGTTGTCATGCCATCATTCGTATTGGCTCCGGCACTGATCTACCTATTCTCTCTTCACTGGCATTTTTTCCCTGCGGGTGGCTGGCAAGATGGCGGCTTGAAGTACCTCGTACTTCCAGTAATTGGTATGTCATTGCTTTACGTTGCAACATTCGCACGTATTACTCGTGGCTCGATGATTGAAACATTAAACAGTAACTTTATTCGTACCGCACGCGCGAAAGGTCTAAGTTACCGTTACATCATTCTTAAACACGCGCTTAAGCCAGCACTTCTCCCTGTCGTTTCTTACATGGGTCCTGCTTTCGTAGGTATCATTACCGGTTCTGTTGTTATCGAAACCATTTTTGGTCTACCAGGCATTGGTAAGCTTTTCGTTAACGCTGCATTTAACCGTGACTACTCGCTAGTAATGGGTGTAACTATTCTGATTGGTTTCCTATTTATCTTATTCAACGCGATTGTCGATATCCTACTAGCAATGATTGACCCGAAAATTCGCTACTAACAGGGAAGTTTGGTTATGTTAACGAAAAAAGAAAACCTAGAAGCGATTGAAAAATTCTCTGAGAACTTAGAGATTGAAGGTCGCAGTCTTTGGCAGGATGCTCGAATTCGCTTTATGCGTAACAAAGCAGCAATGGTGAGTTTATTTATCCTGGCTCTAATGACGTTGGCGGTGATTGTTCTGCCAATGATCGCACCTTATGCATTTGATGATACAGATTGGTACGCAATGCACGTTGCACCTAACGCTGACCACTGGTTTGGTACTGACAGCTTAGGTCGCGACTTGTACGTTCGTACGCTGATTGGTGGCCGAATCTCCCTAATGGTAGGGGTTATGGGTGCATTCGTAGCAGTTTTGATTGGTACGCTTTACGGCGCAGCATCTGGCTTCATTGGCGGTAAAGTTGACCGTATCATGATGCGTATCCTTGAGATCCTATACGCGGTACCGTTTATGTTCCTAGTTATCGTACTAGTAACCTTCTTCGGCCGTAACATTATTCTTATCTTCGTAGCGATCGGTGCAATCGCATGGCTGGATATGGCACGTATCGTACGTGGTCAAACGCTTAGCCTACGTAGTAAAGAGTTCATCGAAGCGGCACACGTTTGTGGTGTAAGTAACTGGAAGATCATTACTCGCCATATCGTACCGAACGTACTTGGTATCGTAGCAGTTTACTCAACGCTGCTTATCCCTAGCATGATTCTGACTGAATCATTCCTATCGTTCCTTGGTCTTGGTGTTCAGGAACCAATGACAAGTTGGGGCGCACTTCTACAAGAAGGTGCACAGACAATGGAAGTAGCAATCTGGCAGCTGGCATTCCCAGCCGCGTTCATGGTTGTGACTCTGTTCTGCTTCAACTACGTTGGCGACGGTCTGCGCGATGCGCTGGATCCTAAAGACAGATAATTACAGATAGATTAAGGAAGCAACGATGAGCTTATTAGATGTCAAAGATCTGCGCGTCGAGTTTACCACTCAAGATGGTATCGTAACCGCAGTAAATGATTTGAACTTTTCTCTTAACCAGGGTGAAACCTTAGGTATCGTAGGTGAGTCAGGTTCAGGTAAATCTCAAACCGTATTCGCAATCATGGGTCTACTGGCTAAAAACGGTATCATTTCTGGTAGCGCAAAGTTTGAAGGCAAAGAGATCCTGAACCTGCCTGAAAAAGAACTTAACAAAGTTCGAGCAGAGCAGATCGCGATGATCTTCCAAGACCCAATGACGTCACTAAACCCTTATATGAAGGTGAGTGATCAGCTGATGGAAGTATTGATGCTTCACAAAGGCATGGGTAAAGCGGAAGCATTTGAAGAATCGGTACGTATGCTTGAAGCGGTGAAAATTCCAGAAGCCCGCAAGCGTATTACCATGTATCCGCACGAGTTTTCAGGCGGTATGCGTCAGCGTGTAATGATCGCAATGGCGCTGTTATGTCGTCCTAAACTGTTGATTGCTGATGAACCGACAACGGCACTAGACGTAACCGTTCAGGCGCAGATCATGGATCTGCTTAACGAACTGAAAGACGAGTTTAATACCGCAATCATCATGATCACGCACGATCTGGGTGTTGTTGCGGGTTCTTGTGACAAAGTATTGGTTATGTACGCTGGCCGTACAATGGAATACGGAACAGTTGATGAAATCTTCTACAATCCGAGCCACCCATACGCAGAAGGCCTGCTGAAGGCGATTCCTCGTTTAGATACTGAAGGTGAGATCCTGCCAACTATTCCGGGCAACCCACCAAACTTACTTCGCCTACCACCTGGCTGTCCTTATCAGGAACGTTGCCACCGTGTAATGGACCGTTGTAAGCAAGAAGCGCCAATTCTGACACCGTTTGGTGATGGTCGTCAGCGCGCATGTTTTTCGCAGTGGGAGGCTTGGAAAAAATGAGTGTAGATAAATCATTACTACTCGATGTTAAAGAACTTAAAGTTCACTTTAGCATTGCAGCAAAATCAGCATGGCCTTGGTCTAAGCCTTCAAACCTAAAAGCAGTCGATGGTGTTAATGTCCGTCTGTACGAAGGTGAAACTCTGGGCGTTGTAGGTGAATCAGGCTGCGGTAAGTCGACGTTTGCGCGCGCTATCATCGGCTTGGTAGAAGCGACTGACGGCGAAGTGGTGTGGTTAGGTCAAGACCTGACTAAGATGAAAGATGTTCAGCGCCGTGAAACGCGTAAAGAAATCCAAATGATTTTCCAGGATCCTTTGGCTTCTCTGAACCCGCGTATGACGGTTGGTGACATCATTGCTGAGCCGCTAGAAACCTTTTATCCAGAGCTTTCAAAGCAAGAGATCAAAGATCGTGTTAAAGAGATGATGGCGAAAGTAGGTCTGCTACCAAACGTGATCAACCGCTATCCGCACGAGTTCTCTGGTGGCCAGTGTCAGCGTATTGGTATCGCACGTGCGCTTATCCTTAAGCCAAAAATGATCATCTGTGACGAACCTGTATCAGCACTGGATGTATCGATACAGGCTCAGGTTGTGAACTTGCTTAAAGAGCTTCAGAAAGAGCTTGGTTTATCTTTGGTATTCATTGCACACGATCTGTCTGTGGTAAAACATATCTCTGACC
This sequence comes from Vibrio natriegens NBRC 15636 = ATCC 14048 = DSM 759, assembly GCF_035621455.1. Classification (NCBI taxonomy): domain Bacteria; kingdom Pseudomonadati; phylum Pseudomonadota; class Gammaproteobacteria; order Vibrionales; family Vibrionaceae; genus Vibrio; species Vibrio natriegens. Next base: position 2,124,209 of record NZ_CP141822.1, on the reverse strand, counting down.
GTGTTCTGGTTATGTATTTGGGTAACGCCGTAGAGCTTGGAGAAGCTGACGCACTATTTGCTGATCCTAAACACCCATACACGCGTGCATTGATGTCGGCTGTACCAATTCCAGATCCGAATATCGAACGTCAAAAGAAAATCCAAATGCTGGAAGGTGATCTTCCTTCGCCAATCAACCCACCATCGGGTTGTGTCTTCCGTACTCGTTGCCCACAGGCCACGGAAGAATGTGCGAAGACAAAACCGACGATTCAAGGTAACGATGTTCATGCGGTATCTTGTTTACACGTTCAAGTGTAGGTCATTCAGCCTGTGACGGGCTTAAGCGCGGCTCTTTAATTAGGGGCGCGCTTTTTTTATGTCTAACCGAGCACTTATTCAAATTTCTTGAACGTCATGTCCGAAGCCCGGTTGTTTTCTGTTCGTCACGAATCGCTAATATAGAGGAAAATAGAACGAGAGGAGAACGAAGATGGGTAAATTGGTCGAAGGTGTTTGGCATGACGTCTGGTACGATACGAAATCAAGCGGCGGTAAATTTGTCCGCGAAGACGCAGGTTTTCGTAATTGGATCAAGAATGAGCCGGATGCAGAATTCCAGCCAGAATCTGGTCGTTACCATTTGTATGTTTCTCTTGCTTGCCCCTGGGCGCACCGAACTCTTATTTTCCGAAAACTCAAAGGGCTAGAACAGCATATTGATGTCACGGTTGTTTGTCCGGACATGCTTAGCCAAGGCTGGCAGATGGGCTTACCTGAGCCATTGTTTGGCCATACGCGTATGCATCAAATTTATACCCAAGCTAAGCCAGACTATAGTGGGCGTGTGACCGTTCCTGTCTTATGGGATAAAAAAACCAATACGATCGTATCCAATGAATCTTCTGAGATTATCCGTATGTTCAACTCAGCATTTAATGGGTTAACGGGTAACGAAGATGATTACTACCCTGAATATTTGCAAGCCTCTATTGATGAGTGGAATGATTTTATCTATCCGAATGTGAATAATGGGGTTTATCGTTGTGGTTTTGCGACAACTCAGGAAGCGTATGAAGAAGCTTTTGATTCACTGTTTTCTGCGTTAGATAAAATTGATACGCATCTGGCGACACATCGTTATTTAACAGGCAATCAGATCACCGAGGCAGACTGGCGTCTGTTTACTACATTAGTACGTTTTGATGCTGTGTATGTTGGCCACTTTAAATGTAATAAAAAGCGCATTGCGGATTACACCAATATTCAGGGCTACTTAAAAGAACTCTATCAAGTAGATGGTGTGGCAGAGACAACGGATTTCTACCACATTAAACGTCATTACTATTTCAGTCATACAGGAATCAACCCAACACAGGTTGTACCAAAAGGCCCGGACTTAGATTTAGAGTCGCCTCACGGTCGTGAACCACTTTCAAATTAGCTCTTCTTATAAAGCGTCATTTTCTATGGCGCTTTGTTATCTCCTTACTAAAGCGATATGCATTAATACGCTGTTTTATCGGTTATTTCCCCAAGCATCACAGATTATTCCAGTACATGACATAAACTAATGATATAGAACCGATCTTTTAGCGAGGTGAGGTATGGATATCAACGAGTTTGCATCTGGCGAGCATCAAATCTGGAATTTGCTGATTGCTCTTCTGTTAGGGTCGATAATTGGCATTCAGCGCGGATGGGTGAAGCGCAATAGTGTTGAAGGCAGCCGGGTCGCAGGTATTCGTACTTATTCTTTGGTCGGCTTGCTTGGTGGTCTGGTTGCAATTCTCGCTTCCCACTATTCCCCGTTACTGCTTGGCTTTGCCCTGATCGCGCTGGTGATTTTGGCTTGCATCGCGTTTTTTGTTAAGCAAAAGAACAGCGGTGATGTCAGTATCACTGGCTTAGTAAGTCTGCTGGTGACGTTCGTTTTAGGCAGTTTAGCGGTGGCTGGCGAAGCGGTACTTGCTGCATCCGCGGCCGTGATAACCGCTCTGGTTCTGGATAATAAGAGAGAGCTCCACGAGGCGTTGCAAAAGTTACAAGAGTACGAATTAGATGCAGCTCTGCGCTTACTTCTCATTTCTATTGTTTTACTTCCACTCTTACCTGATAAAACTTATGGGCCATGGAAAGCTTTAAACCCTTACGAGATATGGTGGATGGTCGTGTTGATCGCCAGTATTTCTTTTGTTGGCTACTTTGCGATTAAAATTGGCGGCGCGAAGCGGGGGATTTTATTTACGTCCGTTTTTGCTGGCCTCAGTTCTTCAACGGCATTGACTCTACAGTTTTCCCATCTGTCTCGTGAACAGCCTGCAATTAGCCCGCTGCTGGCAAGTGGCATCTTAATAAGTTGTGGAACCATGTTCCCACGGCTCTTGTTCATACTCTCTGTCATTAACCCTCCATTAGTGAAAATGCTTTGGCCAATCGTACTCGCGATGATGGTTGCACTTTACTTACCGGCTTGGTGGATATGGAGACGGTGTGAAATGGAAAAGGTGGAGCAATCAAACAAGCAAACTAATCCTCTTGCTTTGCAGTCCGCTCTCTTTTTTGGTGTTGTACTGGCGGTGATCATGTTGCTCTCACATGCACTCTCAGATTGGTTTGGCGATGCGGGGGTTTTGATGCTCTCAGCAGTGTCAGGTATCACTGATGTGGATGCAATTTCATTGGCTCTTGGTCGGCAAAGTGTCCTGCACTTGAGTGTAACCACCGCGGCGCTGGGTATCCTCATTGCCGCTTCGGTAAATACCATAGTGAAAATGGGAATGGTGGTGGCTTTAGGCGAGAGGAGGTTATGGCACCGAGTCGCGCCAGTGATGATCGGGTGTGTGATTATCGGCGGGGTGATGTTCTTAGCTATTTCGTAACCAGCTCAGTAAACTCGCAACAAAAAAGCCCTCGACGAATCGAGGGCTTTGAATATTCAATCAAGCAGAGAAAAGAATTACTTCTGTTCTTGAGTTGCTTGGATTGCTGTTAGAGCGATTGTGTACACGATGTCGTCTACTAGCGCGCCACGAGACAGGTCGTTTACAGGCTTGCGCATACCTTGCAGCATTGGACCGATAGATACTAGATCTGCTGAACGTTGTACTGCTTTGTAAGTCGTGTTACCAGTGTTTAGGTCTGGGAATACGAATACCGTCGCTTTACCTGCTACTGGAGAGTTTGGTGCTTTAGAAGCCGCAACGTTTTCCATGATAGCCGCGTCGTACTGTAGAGGACCGTCGATGATAAGATCAGGACGTTTCTCTTGAGCTAGTTTCGTAGCTTCACGTACTTTATCAACGTCTGCACCCTTACCAGATTCACCAGTAGAGTAAGAGATCATTGCAACGCGTGGGTCGATACCGAATGCAGCAGCAGAATCTGCTGATTGGATAGCGATTTCAGCAAGCTGTTCAGCCGTTGGATCTGGGTTGATTGCACAGTCACCGTAAACCAGTACTTGATCAGGCAGAAGCATGAAGAATACTGAAGAAACGATAGACGCATTAGGTGCAGTCTTGATGATTTGGAACGGAGGAACGATAGTGTTCGCCGTAGTATGAACAGCACCAGAAACCAGGCCATCAACTTCGTTGTTCTCAAGCATCATTGTGCCCAGGAATACTGAGTCTTGTAGTTTCTCACGAGCTACAACTTCAGTCATACCTTTCGCACCACGTAGCTCAACCAGGCGAGCAACGTAGTTTTCACGGATAGCATCAGCGTCGATGATTTGAACGCCAGCGCCTAGCTCAACACCTTGTTGTGCAGCTACGCGACGGATTTCTGCTGGGTTACCCAGAAGCACACATTCTGCAATGCCGCGCTCAGCACAGATAGCAGCAGCTTTCACTGTACGTGGCTCATCACCTTCAGGAAGAACGATGCGCTTGCCAGCTCTACGAGCAAGTTCAGTTAGCTGGTAACGGAATGCTGGTGGGCTTAGACGACGAGACTTCTGAGTACCTTCAGTCATTGACTCGATCCAGTTACCGTCGATGTGACCAGCAACGTGCTCGTTAATGAATTCGATACGCTCTTTGTCGTCTGCAGGTACTTCAATGCTGAAGCTCTGTAGATTTAGAGAAGTCTGCCAAGTGTTGCCTTGAGCTTTGAAGATAGGTAGGCCTGTTTCGAATGCTGGCTTACATAGACCTTCAATTTCGCGTGGGATGTCGTAACCGCCAGTTAGCAGTACAGCACCGATGTCAACACCGTTCATCGCCGCTAGAGAAGCAGCAACGATTACGTCCGGACGGTCTGCAGAAGTAACAAGTAGAGAACCTGGTTTGAAGTGCTCAATCATGTTTGGCAGAGAACGCGCACAGAACGTGATGCTCTTGATGCGACGAGTGTTGATGTCACCTTTGTTGATGATATCAGCATTCAGGTGTTTCGCCATGTCGATAGCACGAGTCGCAATCAGGTCGATGCTCCATGGCACGCAACCTAGTACACGAATTGGAGAAGTGTTGAAGATCTCCATCACTTTCATTTCGTTTTGCTTCGCGCTGTCTGCATCGTCAAAGATCTCAGACAGGTCAGGGCGAGTACGGCCAGCTTCATCAACAGGTGCGTTTAGCTTGTTGATGATAACACCAGAGATGTTTTTGTTCTTAGTACCGCCGAAGTTAGAACATGCTACTTCGATGCGCTCTTTAAGCTGAGCTGGGTTATCCGTGCCAGGCGTTGCCACGAGAACAATTTCAGCACCAAGTGTTGCTGCGATTTCCGCGTTCACTTGGTTAGCGAATGGGTGCTTACGAGTTGGTACCAGACCTTCAATTAGAGTTACATCTGCATCTTTATTGATTTGGTTGTAACGCTCAACGATGGTTTCTAGCAGCTCATCCATGTTGTCGTTACCGATCAGGCTTTCAGCAACAGACATCGCCATAGGTTCGCCGATCTTCATATCGCTGTTGTGGCCAACGATAGTTGAAGTTAGATCCGGCTGATCGCCGCCACTGCGTGGCTGACAAATAGGTTTGTAGAAAGAAACTTTAACGCCTTTGCGCTCCATAGCGCGAAGAACACCCATGCTTACGCTAGTTAAACCAACACCAGCACTTGCAGGGATAAGCATAATAGTACGAGACATTCGTAGAGTACCTTTGCTATTGGGAGAGATAAAAGCTCAATTCTTATTCCATGATCTTCAAAGAATAGGAGCTGAGCCCCTAAAGAAAGCTCTTTGGAAGAAAAACTGGCTAGCCAATTGGCTAGCCAGTTTATGCATTAAAGACCTGCTAGGCGTGCAGTGTCTTCAGCAATCACAAGCTCTTCGTTAGTAGAGATTACCATTGCTGGGATACGGCTGTTTGCAGTAGTGATAGTGCCTTCGCCGCCGAAACGTGCTTTAAGGTTTGCTTCACTGTCTACTTCGATACCGAAGATACCTAGACGGTTTAGAACCATTTCACGGATAGGGCCAGAGTTCTCGCCGATACCGCCAGTGAAAGTGATCGCATCTAGACGGCCGTCCATTGATGCAGTGTAACCCGCTACGTATTTAGCTAGACGGTGACAGAACACGTCCATTGCACGCGTTGCTTCTTCTTTCTCACCGTAGTTGTCTTCAACGAAACGACAGTCAGAAGTCACTTCAGTCAGACCTAGTAGGCCAGACTCTTTAGTTAGCATCGTGTTGATTTTCTCAACAGAGTAGCCTAGTGCGTCGTGTAGGTGGAAGATGATCGCAGGATCGATGTCACCACAACGAGTACCCATTACCAGACCTTCTAGAGGAGTCAGACCCATAGAAGTATCTACTGATTTACCGTTTTTAACTGCACATACAGACGCGCCGTTACCTAGGTGACAGTTGATGATGTTTACTTCTTCAACTGGCTTGTTTAGTAGACCTGCAACTTCACGAGTGATGAATAGGTGTGAAGTACCGTGCATACCGTAGCGACGGATGCCGTGCTCTTTGTACAGGTTGTATGGAAGAGCGTATAGGTAAGACTCTTCTGGCATTGTTTGGTGGAATGCAGTATCGAACACAGCAACGTTTTTCAGTGCTGGGAAAGATTTTTGAGCTGCTTTGATACCGATGATGTGTGCTGGGTTATGAAGTGGTGCTAGTGTTGCACAGTCTTCGATACCTTTCAGTACGTCATCAGTGATAAGAGCAGACTGAGTGAACTTCTCGCCGCCGTGTACTACACGGTGACCGATAGCTGCTAGGTTTTCAGAAAGCTCTGGCTTAGAAGCAAGAATAGTTTCTACCATGAACGCTAGTGCTTCTTCGTGAGCTGCACCGTTACCTAGTTGAGCTTCGTGCTTGCCATCAAGTTTCCACTTGATACGAGCTTCAGGAAGGTGAAGACACTCAGCAAGACCTGATAAGTGCTCGTCGCCGTTCTCGGCATCAACTACGGCAAATTTAAGAGAAGAACTACCGCAGTTTAAAACTAAAACTAGCTTAGACATGTATGACTACCTGTTATTCGTCTGATCAAAATCAGTTAAAGAATGAAAAATTAATCACAAGAATAGTCGATACCAGCAAGGGTGCGTACTAATCTTGGTCAAAAATTGTTCTAATTCCATATAAAGATATAGTGATGAGCCCACTCATCACGATGACGCGTTCCTTGCAGATAGTGACCTCAGAGTTGCTTAAATTGTAAATAACGGCAACAATGAGGTTGAGGGCCTGCAAAGGATAGCGATAATGGGCAATGATAACAAAAAAAATTTGAAATAATATTAATTTTCATCAATTTTTTGCACCTTCAGTTGAAACGTTCAACTATTTTTTAGTGAGAGAGTGGTATGAGTAATAAAGTCGGATTGATCCATAGCCTGAAAGATGGCCAAAATTACATGGAGATCTGGCCGGTTCGTAAAGAGCTGAATGCCGTATTTCCAGAACAGCGAATCATTAAAGCGACGCGATTTGGCATTAAAGTCATGCCAGCGGTTGCTGCGATAAGCGTCCTCACTCAAATGGCGTTTAACAACTATAGTGCGCTGCCTCAGTCGATCATTGTTGCCTTGTTCGCTATTAGTTTGCCGTTGCAGGGGATTTGGTGGTTAGGTGCCCGTTCAAATACCAAATTGCCTCCTTCTCTGGCTACCTGGTATAGAGAGCTTCACCACAAAATAGTTGAGAGTGGTTTCGCGTTAGAACCAGTCAAGACAAAGCCTCGTTACAAAGAACTGGCGTTAATCTTAAATCGTGCTTTTAGGCAGTTAGATAAATCCTCGTTAGAGCGTTGGTTCTAAACAAGCCAACATCGTGAAATTTAGAAAAATGGAGTGCGTACAAGCCACTCCATTTTTTGTGCTTCGTCCTGTTCAATAATCCTATCGATCCACTTCTTTTTGTCGCTTTTCGTTCACCCTGACAAAGATTTCCCTCTTTCTCGTTGATTTTGCGCGACTCGATTACTACTCCGCGATCACAATTGTTGTTTTACTGTTAAATGTTTCTTTTCTTTACTGAGACTTAGTAGTAATAATAAAAATAAGATGCACAAGAAGTGCACAGCTAAATTTATTACAAACACAACAAAAAACGCCTTCCCATTTTGGGGCTTGCGAGCGTACACCAAAAGGTGAATGTTCGCAGAACAAGGACGAAGACACATCAAGGAGTTATGATGATAACGAAACGTTTACTTGCCACCGCAATTTTATCTGCGACTGCCGTTCTTTCTTCTGCTGGTGCTATTGCTAATACAGCGACTGTTGCGGTTTCACAAATTGTGGAACATCCAGCATTAGATGCTGCCCGTCAGGGACTCTTAGACGGCTTGAAGGCGAAAGGGTATGAACAAGGTAAAAACCTAGAGTTTGACTACAAAACGGCACAAGGTAACCCTGCTATCGCGGTTCAGATTGCTCGTCAGTTTGTTGGTGAAAGCCCAGATGTTTTAGTCGGTATCGCGACGCCATCTGCGCAAGCTCTTGTCTCTGCAACGCGCTCTATCCCAGTTGTTTTTACTGCGGTAACGGACCCAGTTGGTGCAAAACTGGTTAAAACCATGGAACAGCCTGGTCAGAATGTGACTGGACTTTCTGACTTGTCGCCAGTTGCCCAGCATGTTGAGCTTATCCAAGAGATCCTGCCTCAAGTGAAAAGTATCGGTGTTGTCTTCAATCCAGGTGAAGCCAATGCGGTAACCCTGGTCGAACTTCTAAAAGTGAGCGCAGCAGCGAAAGGGATTGAAGTTGTAGAAGCAACGGCTCTGAAAAGTGCCGACGTACAATCTGCGACTCAGGCTATTTCTGCAAAATCTGACATTATTTACGCACCGACAGACAACACAGTGGCAAGTGCAATCGAAGGTATGATCGTTGCTGCGAACCAGTCTAAGACGCCAGTATTTGGTGGTGCCACATCTTATGTTGAAAAAGGCGCGATCGCTGGCCTTGGCTTTGACTACTACCAAGTGGGTGTTCAAACCGCGGATTATGTCGCGGCGATTCTTGATGGTCAGGAACCGGGCAAACTAGACGTAAAAGTCGCAACAGGTTCTGACTTGGTGATCAATCAAGATGCTGCTTCTAAGCTAGGTATTCAAATACCGAGTTCAGTCGTAGAACGTGCAACAAGCATGCAATAAGTCGCTTTTTTGGGGCGTATTCAACTCATTCGATCAAGTTAACCGCATTGGCGAAAGTAATAAGTCATGTCATTGGCTTATTACTTCTCCAAAGAATGTTTAAACCTCTGAGCGAAGCTATACCTTGTTCGAACAAACTTGAGTTTGAGTTGATAAGTTCGTCCTGACTGAAGTGAGAAGTCTTACTTTCAGATCCCGATATTGATCTGAACATGCAGAAAGGAGCCGTTTTATGTCTGCATTTGCATTTTTTGGCGCTCTTGAGATTGGCTTGATTTATGGGCTGGTCGCTTTGGGCGTATACCTCACGTTTCGTGTACTCGATTTTCCCGATCTAAGTGTTGATGGCAGTTTCCCAATGGGAGCTGCAGTTGCCGCGACAGCAATTGTGGCTGGAATTAATCCTTGGGTAGCCACAGGTATGGCGATTATAGCCGGCGCTATGACGGGCTGGGTTACCGCGTTTCTGGCTGTCCGCTGCGGTATTTTGCACCTTTTGGCCTCAATTCTTACCATGATCGCCGCCTTTTCCATCAATATTCGTATTATGGGTAAGCCCAATATGGCGCTACTCGGCGAAGATACGATCCTGACACCGTTTGAAGCGATGGGCGACTCAATGTTCGTGCGTCCACTTGTGGTTGGGGTGCTAGTTTTATTATCAGCATTTTTTGTGGTTCGTTTGCTCAACAGTGACTTTGGCCTTGGTCTAAGAGCAACTGGCGTCAACGCCCGAATGGTTTCTGCTCAAGGTGCCAGCACAGGTTTTTACACCTTCTTTGGCTTGGCGTTATCCAATGGTTTCGTTGGCTTTGCCGGCGCACTGTTTGCACAGACTAACAGCTTTGCCGACGTAACATCTGGGGTTGGTACCATTGTGGTCGGCTTAGCTGCGGTGATTTTAGGTCAGACCTTGATCCCTGGGCGCAAGATTTGGGTGGCAGTGTTAGCCGTTATCGTTGGTTCTGTTCTTTACCGTCTTGCCGTCGCGTTTGCTTTGAGCTCTGGAATGTTTGGCTTGCAGGCATCCGATCTAAACCTTGTTACTGCTGTGCTGGTTGCGGTCGCATTGATAGCACCAAAACTAAAACAGCGCATGAAAGCGAAACAACGAGTTTCAGATGCTAAACAGGCAGCATCTAAAAAAGGTTCAGGGGAGACATTATGATTGAACTCAATAATATCCAAGTGACGTTCAACCCTGGAACTATTCTGGAGAACCGAGCGTTAAAAGGGGTATCTCTAGAGGTGCCTGAACATCAGTTTCTTACCGTCATTGGTTCTAATGGTGCTGGTAAATCGACGTTGCTTGGTGCTACGACTGGTGAAACCCCGATGATTGGCGGGCAAGTGATTATCGATGGTAAAGACGTGACCCGACAAACCGTGGCTCAGCGTGCGACTCAATGTGCGCGGGTCTTTCAGGACCCATTGGCTGGTACTTGTGGCGAATTAACCATTGAAGAAAACATGGCACTGGCTTACATGCGTGGCAAAAAGCGTGGTTGGGGACTCGCACTCTCATCCCAGCGCCGAAAATTGTTCCAAGACCGAATCAGTATTCTTGGTTTGGGGTTAGAAGATAGGCTGGGGGATAGCATTGGCTTGTTGTCCGGTGGTCAACGCCAAGCGGTGAGTTTGGTAATGGCAACCTTGTCGGAAAGTAAGCTGCTGCTACTCGATGAACACACGGCGGCGCTTGACCCGCGTATGGCTGCTTTTGTTATTGATCTGACCAAACGTATCGTGAACGAGTTTAATTTAACCGTGATGATGGTTACCCACTCAATGAAAGATGCATTGGCTTGTGGTGACAGAACCGTGATGCTTCATCAGGGGGAAATTGTGCTGGATGTAGCAGGGGAACAAAGAGCAAATATGCAGGTACCAGATTTGCTGGAAATGTTCTCGAAAGTACGTGGTGAAGAACTGTCCGACGATAGTTTGTTACTCAATTAGTCAGCACAGTACGTTACCTGACTTCGGTTATGGTTAATGATACCTACCGAACGTGATCCTCCTTGAGAAACGTGACTAACGGACCGTTTCACAAGGAGGATTTTTATTCTTGCTATAGTAAAGTCATCGCATATGCCCGCTACAGGAATATTTGCTATGACCCTTCCTTTCATTTTCCACAGTCAGACGTTGGATGGTCTTTCTTTCAACGAAGAAGCTATAACGGTCACGCTTAAGACGGAGAGCCTGGATTTTGATCGTGTCTATGTTCGCTCCGAGCCTGACAACGAAGAATATCTGACTGAAATGCATCCGGCGGGAACTTCAGGAGAACTAAAACTCTGGAAAGCAACCTTTGCCCCTAATAAAGACCGAGATGTCTCTCACTACGTATTTAAGCTCGTTCTGGGCGAGCAGCAGTTTTGGCTGGATGGAAGGGGCGTACAGTCGCGTATTCCGCCAAAAGAGTTTCACTTTAAATTGAATGTGAATAACCAGCCACCTACATGGGTACAACAGCAGATCTTCTACCAAATTTTTCCAGACCGTTTTGCTCCAAGTAAGGATGAAAAATCGATTCGACAAGCCTATGGCGAATACAATCCTGAAGCGATAGTAAAGTCATGGGGGGAAGCGGTTGGGGAGCACCAGAATACCGGAGCCAAAGAGTTTTTTGGTGGTGACCTGTGCGGCGTTGAGCAGAAGCTGGATTATCTTGAAAATCTGGGCGTGACAGCTTTGTATTTCAATCCGGTCTTCCGCTCGCCGAGTAACCATAAATACGACACCACTGACTATTTCAACATAGACCCAATGTTTGGAAGCAATGAGCAGTTTGCTCAGTTGTGCAACAAGATACGTTCTAAGCAAATGAAAATTGTTTTGGATGCAGTATTTAATCACACTTCAGTTCACCATCCTTGGTTTGATGTGAAAATGGAAGGTGATGGGGCATATGGCCATCCGGCCTCGAAGTATCGCAATTACTATTTCTTTGACGATGACAGCAATCATTACATCGGCTGGAAAGGTATCAGCAGTTTACCAGTGTTGAACTTCGAGAACAAAGAGGTGCGGGATTACATTTATCAAGGCAAACACGCGGTGATCAAACACTGGCTAAAAGCCCCTTACTCAGTTGATGGCTGGCGCTTTGATGTGATTCATATGCTCGGAGAGGGAGAAGGAGCAAAAAATAACGCTCATTACGTCGAAGCGTTCCGTAAAGCGACAAAGTCGGTGAACCCGAATGCCTATGTCCTTGGAGAACATTTTTTTGAGGCAACTCAGTGGCTACAGGGTGATCAAGAAGATGGAGCAATGAATTATTACGGCTTTGCTCATCCCGTAAGAGCATTTATTGCCAAGCAAGATATCATGTACGATCCTATCCAGATCAATGCATTAGAGTTCAAAGAGTGGTTAGATGAAGCAAGAACGAAGATTCCATTTGCGAACCAGCTATCCCAACTCAATCAACTTGATAGCCATGATACGGCGCGATTCATCACTCTTGTAAGCCGTAGCGAAGACAAAATGCATATCGCTCTGACTTTGTTAATGACTTATGTCGGTACACCTTGCATTTATTACGGCAGCGAAGTTGGGCTGGAAGGCGGATTAGATCCTGATAACCGACGTTGTTTCCCTTGGCATGAAGTGGCGAACTCTGAATGGTTGGGTATTTATCGACGCTGGATAGAGATTCGTAAAAAGTTCAAATGCCTACAATCCGGCAGTATTCAATGGCTTTATTGCCATAATGACGCGTTGGTATATGCGAGACAGTTGAAAGACGAAGCGGTCATTGTTGCAATCAACACCAGTGAAAAAGCAGTGAGTATTGAGCTACCACTATGGCAGTTAGGTCTGAGTGCGAAAAGCTTGCACAACATATTGGATGATCGTGAAGTCATTAACTTTAAGAATAGCCTTAGCATTAATCTTCCTGCGGAGAGCGGTAAAATATGGCGGCTAAAGTGACACTGTCGTCCACCTTTATTAAAATGGTTGAATATGTTCGTTCACATCAACATCCATCCTCTTACTTATGGTACTGAATGTTTAATAAAAGACGTTTTAGCAACTCATTTGTTATTTTTTTCCCGCTTACTTTATTTGTTGTGGTGTTACTTGTCAGTGCCAAAAACTATTACGATGCGGTTAACCGCAACTTAGATAGCGAGTATGCGCGGATTGAGCGTGCGATCGTTCGCGGTATGAAGGTTCTCACTGCACTTGATTACAGTTTCAGTAACTTTACCAATAAAGAGAACCCATTATCTGGCGGTCATAGTTACTTAGTGAAAGACGGCTTTTGCTACATTTGGCCCATTCAAATGTCTCGGGTACAAGAAGTTGATGAAGGTAATCCGCCGTCCGAGCTTGATTACATGCTTGTGGGTATTGAGAAATTGTGTGAAAAAGGCTCTGAAATTAACAAATTAGCAGAACAAAAAGCGGGCTTCGCACCATCGCTGTCTTTTCTTCATGATATAGAGCCTCACATAGTTGGCATCCATTACATTGATAAGCGCGGATACATTATTTCGTCGCCTGACACCTACGCGAAGAACGTCACAAAAGAGCTTTTATTAACATTGAAGGCACGTCCATTCTGGCAAAAAACCGCTCAGGACAAGGTTAATATTACTTTAGCTGGGCCGGGGCCAATCCTAGATTCGATGCAAGGGAAAGTTATTACATTGGCAGTGCCTTACTATGAGAACGGTGTTCACCAAGGTGCGTTGTCTATCGACTTTAATTTGGATTTATTGCTTAACAGCTCGGCGCGTTTTGCGGGCAAGTTGCATTTAGTTTCGAACATTGAAGCGCTTCCTAACAATGCCGTTCGAATTAAACCCATTGATCTAGAGCGTTTGAGCGCCAATCATAGCCTTTATTATGAGTACGATTTGTGGAGCGAGATTAAAAACTTAGTCGTGTTACAAAAGTACAGCATTATTGTCGCGCTGTTTATTTATGTTCTGTGCACTATCGTGATTTTTTACGTCAATATGCACACTGAACGACGTTATTTTAAAGATCTTGCTGCAAAAGACCCGATGACCGGGTTATTGAACCGTCGAGGGATGGAAGCGGTTTGGCGCAATAAAATGACCAAACAGAAGGTTGCATTAGCGGTTTTTGATATCGATAACTTCAAAGCAATTAATGACAATTACGGTCACGATGTGGGTGATATTGCCATTCAACTTGTCGCTAAGTGTATACGTGAGAATATACGCCATACCGATGTGGCCTCTCGTTTTGGAGGCGAAGAGTTTGTGTTAGCGATATATGGCGAAGACAGTGAGTCGATGATGAGGATACTCGAACGAGTAAGAAAAACCATCGTAGAGCGCTCGACGCGTGTCACTAGCAGTGGATTCACCGTGTCAGGAGGCGTTGTTTTCTGTTCAGAAGGCGGAGATAAAAGCTTTGATGAGTTGTTTAAAGCGGCGGATGAAAAGTTGTATCAGGCAAAGCATAGCGGAAAAAATCAAATTTGTTATGCGTGCTGAAATGGATGTAAAAAAGGGCGAATTGTCGCCCTTTTGAATGTTTAAAGACTTAAGCCACTTTTGATGTCGCTTGCACCAATTCATCGCGATATCGTTGAATATGTTCAACGATGGGTGCGGCTTTATTAAAGGTGCGGATTTCACGGAACAAATCTTGTGCTTCTGGGTAAGATTGACGCAAATAAGCGAACCATTGTTTAACTCGGTTCGGGTAGTACAGCCCTTTGTCGCCTTTCATTTCGAACTTAGAGTAGTAAATCAGCAATTCAACTACTTCCGGCCAGGACATAGGCTGGTGGTTGTGTTTAACCATATTGCCTAAATTTGGAATGTTAAATGCGCCTCGGCAAACCATCAGGGAATCAACACCTGTGGTTTCAATGCAGCGTTGACCATCTTCGTGGTTCCAGATTTCCCCATTAGCAATTAATGGAATAGAGAATCGCTCGCGGATCTTCGTAATGTATTCCCATTTGATCTCCGATGCTTTATAGCCGCCTTGCTTTGTGCGAGCGTGGACCGTTAGTTCATTTGCACCGGCCGACTGGATCGCATCGACAATTTCAAAGCAATCTTCAGGGTTTTCCCAACCCAGGCGTATTTTCGCGCTAACCGGGATGTTTTCAGGAACCGCTTCACGGCATGCTTTTACGACTTGGTGAATCAACTCTGGATGTTGAAGAAGTGCTGCGCCACCTTTACTTTTGTTCACCATTTTTGCAGGGCAGCCAAAGTTGATATCGATACCACGAGCGCCAAGCTCAGCCGCTTTGATAGCGTTCTCGGCCATCCAGTTTGGTTCTTGACCTAACAATTGAACATGTACTGGTACACCAGATGCAGTTTGAGACCCTTGCAGAAGCTCCGGACACAAACGATGGAATACGTGATCCGGTAATAACTGATCGATAACTCGAACGAATTCAGTCACGCAGAGATCATAGTCGTTTATTTCGGTCAAAATTTGGCGCATCAAATGGTCTAAAACGCCTTCCATTGGGCCTAATACAACTCGCATAGTTTGCCTAGTACAGTTTGGTGATAAAAGGAGGGCGATTGTAGCGATGTAAGCCTAGTTTGTCATTAAAAGACTCGAAGCGTGCAAACTTATCAAACCGGTATGCCGAGGTTACTTGAGTTAAAGCTCTGGGGTATAATGCCGGCAAATTTATGGGAAACCAGATGTCATGCAATATACATTGATTGAAAAGGGTGAGGTTCAACTAGATGAATCTTCACTATTTATTGAAGGGGCTGTGTTAGCTGCAAACCTGACCACTAAGCCCTTGGCACCAGAGACTTGGTTAGAGCCGCTACTAGGCGGTGACTTTAAAGCCATTCAACCTGTGATTGAAGAGCAGATTCACAAGCAGCACAACCGCATTCTGCGTAACGAGTATTCAGTACTTGCTCTTACAGACAATAATCTCGAGCAACTGGCTGATTTCGCGGAAGGATTCATGTCGGTTTGGCCGATGATTGAAGAACAGTGGCAAGGTACCGAGCTCAATGACGGTTTACAGCGCATGCTGCAAGCTTTGCTCACGACGATGATGCTAGCGATCGATGAATCTACGACTCAACAACAGATGCGTGATGCGGGTATCGAGAACCCGCCGGCGCTGAGTGATTTGATTGATCAACTTGACTTGATGATCAGTGAGGCGGCATTGGGTGCAGACGAGCTCATGGTTGGGAACAAAGCAAAGAGTCTCAATCCATTTAAAGGTGTGGGTCGTAACGATCCTTGCCCATGTGAGAGTGGCAAAAAATTCAAGCAGTGTTGTGGTAAGTAATCAGGTTGCTCTGATTTAATACCTAAGATTAATAAAGCCGACCACGAGGTCGGCTTTATCGTTATTTGGGTTTATGTTTTAAAGAATTGGGTTCTTACGTCTTGCTGGGAAAAACTGAGCAATCACGACCAGAGCGAGAAAGACCAGATTACCTGCAAAAATAACGGCTAACCATTGTGGCATGGATAGCGTTAAGAACTGCCACACAATCTCAGAACAATCGCCATAGGCTTCAAACATCCAAGGTGCCCACTGGTTCAGCGGTGCCCAGCTTGGGAAAGTCACGAATACGTCACAGGTAGCAAATGGCGATGGATTGAACTGATAATCGACGTGCTGTAGCGCAAGCAACAAGCCTTTGTAGGCACTAAGTCCCCATGCGATAAGACCTAGCCATCGGAAGAGTGGGTTACTCGGTGAAATAAATCCGATAATTGCAGCTCCGCCTATGCCCAGCATAGCCACTCGCTCGTAAATACACATTACGCACGGTGCCAACATCATGACATGCTGAAAGTAGAGGGCACATGCTTCAAAGAAAATGATAAACAAGAGAAGAAGCATCCAAGATAAGCGCCCCTTGGAAAACTGGTTTAGTGATCTAAAAATATTCACGGTTTCAATCCTGTCTGAAAATAAAAAGCTCTGATTACTCAGAGCTTTTTATCGTGTATAAGTTTCTTAATCAACTTAAATATTAATGTCCGCCAGATACTGCTGGAGTTAAATCAACATTGTGCAGAGTTATCCAGCCCGCTTCGTAGAAAGACGCGGTTGCTGGTTCTAAGAAGAACATAATCCCCATCAGACCTACAATTGCCAACACTACGGTATAAGGCAATGCCATGATAACCATTCGACCATAAGAAAGGCGAATAAGTGGTGCAAGTGCTGAAGTCAGCAAGAATAGAAACGCTGCTTGTCCGTTTGGCGTTGCAACTGAAGGCAGGTTAGTACCTGTGTTGATAGCCACAGCCAGCAAATCGAACTGCTCACGAGTAATCAAGCCTTCAACAAGAGCGGTTTTCACTTCGTTAATGTAAACCGTACCAACAAACACGTTGTCCGAAACCATGGATAGTAAGCCGTTGGCGACATAGAACAGAGCGAGCTGTGTCCCTTTGTCTTCTACAGCAAGTACGGCATCAATAACGGGTTTAAATAGCTGTTGGTCGATGATGACGGCAACGATAGAGAAGAACACCGCAAGTAGGGAGGTAAAAGGTAGAGCTTCTTCAAACGCTTTACCCATCGAGTGCTCATCAATAACACCAGTAAACGAGGTCGCAAGAATAATCACCGACAGACCAATCAGACCAACTGCCGCTAAGTGTAGTGCGAGAGCCACAATTAGCCATACAGCGATAAAGCCCTGCACCCATAGCTTCGCCACATCTTGTTTGGTTCGAGTTTTACGCTCTTCGCGGTCGTAGTCCACGAGAATTTGGCGAACATTGTTTGGCAGTTTTGAGCCATATCCAAAGACTTTTAGTTTTTCTACGAGCGCACAAGTAATGAGGCCACAGAAGAGTACTGGCAACGTAACTGGCGACATACGAATCAGGAATTCGCCAAAAAACCAACCCGCTTGGTCGGCAATAATCAGGTTCTGAGGTTCACCAACCATAGTGGTAACACCGCCAAGTGCAGTACCCACACCTGCGTGCATTAGCAATGAACGTAAAAATGCGCGGTAGTTTTCTAAGTCATCACGAGTCAGTTCGGTGATGGTGTCATCTTGTGTATGGTCATGGTCACCAATAGGGTTTCCTGAAGCCACTTTGTGGTATATCGAGTAGAAGCCCACTGCAACACTGATAACAACGGCGATAACGGTCAGTGCATCCAAGAACGCGGACAAAAATGCCGCAGCAAAACAGAATGCGAGTGACAATAGCGTTTTTGAGCGAATGCCAAGTAATATTTTGGTAAAAATAAACAGCAGGAGGTGTTTCATGAAGTAAATGCCAGCAACCATGAATATTAGAAGTAGTAACACTTCAATATTCGCTACCAATTCATGCTTCACTTGTGCAGGGCTAGTCATCCCAATTGCTATGGCTTCTATTGCTAGTAAACCACCCGGTTGTAGTGGATAGCATTTTAATGCCATTGCTAGCGTGAAAATAAATTCAGCGACCAGCAACCAACCTGCAATAAATGGACTGACAAAAAAGAAAACAAGAGGGTTAATTATTAAGAAGGCTATAATGGCAACTTTGTACCAATCAGGCGCTTTACCTAGAAAGTTCTTGATAAAAGCGTTTCCGAGCGATATCGGCATGATAAATCTCTTTATAATAAATTTATGAATAGACACTACGAAATAGTGCATAAGTACTTGTTTGTTAGACTTATTAGCTAGTCTTTTAAAACAGTAACTTAGTAAAACAACAATCCTTTGTTTTATTGTAGTCTTGCCAAGTTACTTCCTTTGAACTTAAGCACCGCTCACTTTCGATCGCAAACTCTACACGCAGGTTTTTATTAGTCAATAACAAAGCTTAAGGCTTCTGACTTAAACAACTTTTTTAATGTAAGAGCGCGAGCGAACGTGCATTATTATATCATGAAAGTTTTAGAAAACTCCTTTTGGGATTCTAAATGATGACTAGATACGAAAAAATATAATTTAACTGAGAAATTTATTGAGTGGATACAAATTAATTTTTCATATTCTGAATATAAAAATGTGACGAAAGTTTCGTTACTTTCAGGGAAATTATGACTAGTACTTTTTAAGTAAAATGTTGGTTTTACTTGTTATAGGTACGTTAATGATGATTCACTATTGAGACTACATGTAGAGTTTTTGCTCTACTTGTAGGGTATTTCAAATGTTCTTCGTTAGTTTTCTCAAACCGTTAACTAGTGGTATGATGAGTAGTATCGACCCTCAAAAATCAATATTGGATAAAACGTAGAATGGTCATAAAGGCGAAAAGCCCTGCTGGATTTGCAGAAAAGTACATTATCGAGAGCATTTGGAACGGCCGTTTTCCTCCGGGCTCAATTTTACCTGCTGAGCGTGAGCTGTCTGAACTGATCGGTGTTACGCGCACGACGCTGCGAGAGGTTCTTCAACGATTAGCACGTGATGGATGGTTGACTATCCAGCATGGCAAACCAACAAAAGTAAACCAATTCATGGAGACGTCAGGTCTGCATATTTTGGATACGTTGATGACCCTGGATGTCGATAACGCAACGAATATTGTAGAAGATCTGCTTGCAGCACGCACCAACATCAGCCCAATCTTCATGCGTTACGCGTTCAAGATGAATAAAGAAAGCTCTGAGCGTACGATCAAGAACGTGATTGAGTCTTGTGAAGCGCTTATGAATGCCCCGTCTTGGGATGAATTTATCGCCTCTTCTCCGTATGCAGACAAGGTGCTGCAGAACGTTAAAGAAGAGAACGAAAAAGACGAGGCGAAGCGACAAGAGATCCTTATCGCTAAAACGTTCAACTTCTACGACTATATGTTGTTCCAGCGTTTAGCATTCCATTCTGGCAACCAGATTTACGGTCTTATCTTTAACGGATTGAAAAAGCTGTATGACCGTGTCGGCAGCTACTACTTCTCGAATCCGGCTTCACGCGAGTTGGCGTTGAAATTCTACCGTCAGCTTCTGGAAACGTGTGAAAATGCGGAGCGTGATCAGCTTCCAGTTGTTATTCGTCACTACGGTATCGAAAGCGCGTTGATCTGGAACGAAATGAAGAAGCAGTTACCAACTAGCTTTACCGAAGATGATAGCTAAGTTTTAATACTTACTCTTGGTTCTGAAAAGCCGCAGACTTAGTCTGCGGTTTTTTATTGTCTTCTTTTCAGTGGTGTTGATTACGCTAGTGTGAGTCTGGGAAGAGGTAAGTAAAGATCTTCAACTATCGTTGAAAGTACATGGTCGTACGTATTAAAAATCGTCAACGATAAATCCGAGGTAATATTGTATAGCTCCTCTTCGGTCAGCCCTGTGACTCTATCTTCAACATAGTCGTGGAGAGCCTGTATAGAACGCACCGCGACTGGTGACGCTATACTGAGTGGGGCGATTACGGCTAATTGATTGAGCTTACGAAGCATAATAGCAGCCGTATTCTTTAAACGCTCCTGATCGGACACATCATCAAAATCTCTGATACAAATTCGTAACTGAGTGAGTGTTTCGAGATTATCAATGATGGCCTGCCAGCTAATATGGTACTCGTCATGGAGTTCGTCTCTTTGCTCAATAGCTAGCCAAGCTATGGTGACTTCATCCATTAAGAACAGGCAGTGACGGATTAGCTTACCATGTTCCATCTGATTACGAGCCACACTGTTGTCTTGCCACTGCTCAAGCATTTTGTTTACGTTTATCTGCAAGACTCGATACATAGGCTTGTTTTCTGAGCGAGATGATTCCACAAGAAGATACAGTTTCTGAGTCAAAGCCTGATTAAGATCCTCTATTTCCTGTTCTTTATTTTTGTTGAATTGAATAGAGTAGTGTGTCGCGGCACGGTGACGACGAAGTAGGTGCACTACATCACGTAGTAGTGTTAGTAACTGATATTTACTTGCATGTTGCTGCTCTCGTTTAGATGAGAGGTGGTAAATACCAGCGAGAATTACTATAGACAGTAATGTCGAAATCAAAACAAACATGACTAACTCCTTGTTAGTTCTTAAGACCTAGCTAAGGTAGTCATGCAAAAATTATTCCCAACCAATGGTGCATATAAACAGGGCCAGATAGACCTATATTGTTATTTTTGCTCGTTTTTGGTGCGATAAATGCACAGTATTGTGAAATTGATCAAAAAATCCCCACCAGTTTGGCGGGGATTTATCAAGGTCGTTAGCTTTAACGCGTTAATGATTACATTACGCGCATGCCAGGTTGAGCGCCTTCGTGTGGCTCAAGGATCCATAGGTCGCTGCCACCAGGGCCCGCAGCTAGGATCATGCCTTCTGACATACCAAACTTCATCTTACGAGGTTTGAGATTTGCTACCATTACCGTTAGCTTGCCTTCTAGCTCTTCAGGTTTGTACGCTGACTTGATGCCAGAGAACACTTGGCGAGTTTCACCACCGATATCTAGCTGGAATTTAAGCAGTTTGTTTGCTTTTGGCACTTCTTCACAAGAGATGATTCGAGCGATACGCATATCCACTGCAGCAAAAGCGTCGAACTCAATCTCTTCTGCGATTGGATCTTTGTCTAGTTCAGTTTGGCTAGCCTTGTTCTTTTCTGCTTCGGCTTTCTCTTTCGCCGCCATTTCTGCCGCCGCATCTTCTTTTGACGCTTCGATCATCGCTTCGATGTTCTTAGGATCAATACGGTTGAACAGTGCTTTGAACTTAGTGATTTCGTGACCTGTTAGCGGCGCAGCGATGTTTTCCCAAGTCAGTTCTTGGTTTAGGAACGCTTCAGTACGTGCAGCAAGTGCTGGCATTACTGGTTTTAGGTAAGTCATTAGCACGCGGAACAGGTTGATACCCACAGAACAGATTTCTTGTAGTTCCTGATCTTTGCCTTCTTCCTTCGCTACAACCCATGGTGCTTTTTCGTCAACATATTGGTTTGCTTTGTCTGCTAGCGCAGTGATTTCACGGATTGCACGACCAAATTCACGCGTTTCGTAAAGCTCAGCGATACGATCAGCCGCAGCAACGAACTCGTTGTACAGCTCAGGCTCTGCAAAGTTGTCAGACAGTTTGCCTTCAAAACGTTTTGCAATGAAGCCAGCGTTACGTGATGCCAGGTTAACGATCTTGTTCACAACGTCAGCGTTTACGCGCTGAGTGAAGTCTTCAAGGTTAAGATCCAGGTCATCGATACGGCTGTTTAGCTTCGCAGCGTAGTAGTAACGCAGACACTCTGGGTCTAGGTGCTCTAGGTAAGTGCTCGCTTTGACGAAGGTACCTTTAGACTTAGACATTTTCGCGCCGTTTACTGTTACGTAACCGTGTACGAATACGTTGTTCGGCTTGCGGAAGCCAGAACCGTCTAGCATTGCTGGCCAGAATAGGCTGTGGAAGTAAACAATGTCTTTACCGATGAAGTGGTACAGTTCAGCTGAGCTGTCTTTATTCCAGTACTCGTCGAAGTCTAGATCATCGCGCTTGTCACATAGGTTTTTGAAAGAACCCATGTAGCCGATAGGTGCGTCTAGCCATACGTAGAAGAACTTGTTTTTCTCACCTGGGATCTCGAAACCAAAGTAAGGCGCATCACGCGAGATGTCCCATTGTTGCAGGCCAGATTCAAACCACTCTTGCATCTTGTTTGCGGTTTCAGATTGTAGAGAGCCAGAGCGAGTCCACTCTTTTAGCATGCTTTCAAACTGAGGCAGGTCGAAGAAGAAGTGCTCAGAATCTTTCATTACTGGAGTTGCACCAGAAACGGCAGATTTAGGATTGATCAGCTCGGTCGGGCTGTAGGTCTCACCACAGTTGTCGCAGTTGTCACCGTACTGGTCTTCAGACTTACATTTAGGGCACGTACCTTTTACAAAACGGTCCGGTAGGAACATTTCTTTTTCTGGATCGAATAGCTGAGAAATAGTGCGGCTAGAGATAAAGCCGTTTTTCTTCAGCTCAAGGTAGATATGCGAAGCCAGCTCGCGGTTCTCTTCTGAGTGCGTGCTGTGGTAGTTATCAAAGCTGATATCAAAGCCAGCAAAGTCTTTTTGATGCTCTTCGCTAACTGCGGCAATCATCTCTTCAGGAGTAATACCCATCTGTTGCGCTTTAAGCATGATTGGCGTGCCGTGAGCATCGTCAGCACAGATGAAGTTTACAGTGTTGCCGCGTAGGCGTTGGTAACGAACCCAAATGTCCGCTTGGATATGCTCAAGCATGTGGCCAAGGTGGATCGAACCGTTAGCGTACGGAAGGGCACAAGTTACCAGCATTTTTCTTGAAGAAAGAGGTCTTGGATCGTTTGCCATACTTAATATTCGCTTTTCTTGATAGGTATAAAGATTTTTGATGGATAATACTACCGCATGAGCTCACTAACTCCAAGGTGTCAAACTGCGGAATGCCTTAGTTTTTTTGGGGTTCTGATTACGATAGGTCGGTGGTAGCATGGGACTCAAAAGGAGGGCGTATGCATCAGTTCACTTCAAAACAAGATTTTTGTGATTGGTTTAATCAATTTCAACACCCACTGCTGGTGGAAAATTGGTCAGATATTAATGGTGTCGTAACGATAACCGCACAAGGTGGTGTTGATATTACTTTGCCATTTGCAAGTAATGAGCTTAAAACTTCGCTACACCAATGGGTTACGCAGCAGCAAAGCTCCGGGGCTGTGCCTGAGTTTGCGTTTCAAGTTGAATTGAGTGTTAAAGCGCTGGAAACCCACGTGACCAATAGCGTTAAAGGCGTAAAAAATATCATTGCGGTCAGTTCGGCCAAAGGTGGCGTAGGTAAATCAACCACAGCAGTAAACTTAGCGTTGGCGATTGCTCAATCCGGTGCAAAAGTTGGTCTGCTGGATGCTGACATTTATGGTCCTTCGGTCCCTATGATGCTTGGTCAAGAAGATGCTAAACCAGAAGTTCGTGATTCAAAATGGATGGAGCCTATTTTGGCTCATGGGATCTATACTCATTCTATTGGTTATCTCGTGGACAAGTCTGAAGCGGCGATTTGGCGTGGTCCTATGGCCTCGAAAGCATTGTCTCAATTGCTTACCGAGACCGACTGGCCTGAGTTGGACTACTTGGTTATCGACATGCCGCCAGGTACCGGGGATATACAGCTTACGTTGTCACAGCAAATTCCAGTAACAGGAACAGTGTTGGTGACGACACCACAAGACCTGGCATTGGCTGATGCACGTAAAGGTGCAGCAATGTTTAACAAAGTGAACGTTCCTGTTGTGGGTGTGGTTGAAAATATGAGCTACCACATCTGTAGCCAATGTGGAGCAACTGAGCATATCTTTGGTATGGGTGGCGCTGAGAAAATGTGTCAGGAGTTTGGTTTAGCGCTGTTAGGCCAAATCCCATTGCATATCACCATGCGAGAAGACATTGATGCTGGGGTCCCAACGGTTGCGAGAAGACCAGACAGTGAGCATGCAGGCTATTATAAACAGCTAGCAGATCGTGTATGCAGCACGATGTATTGGCAAGGCAAAGCCAAGCCAGATGCAATCAGTTTTACAATGGTGAATTAATTCTTAACTAAGTTTGTTAAGTTTTGTGGTTGAAAGTTGCGCATTTTAACGTTTGCCCGGAGGTTAATCCTTCGGGTCGTTAGAAACTTACAACTAAACTCCAATTCCAGCTAGTAACTAAGAGGTGAACTCCCTATAATCACGCGGTTTACCTTTTTATGTCACTAGAAATCATCATCGGGTGCAAATTAATGTCTGATAATAATCATTGCGTCATCGTAGGTATTGCTGGCGCTTCTGCTTCTGGAAAAAGTCTGATCGCGAGCACCATTTACAATGAGCTTCGCGAAAAAGTAGGCGATCATCAAATCGGTGTCATCACGGAAGATTGCTACTACAACGACCAAAGCCACCTAAGCATGGAAGATCGAGTAAAGACTAACTATGACCACCCGAGTGCGTTAGACCACGATCTGCTGTGTGAGCACCTTGAGAAGTTGGTTCGCGGTGAAGCAGTAGAAGTACCTGAGTACAGCTACACTGAGCACACCAGAACAAGTCACACCACTACATTGACGCCTAAAAAGGTCATTATTCTAGAAGGCATTCTTCTTCTTACTGATCCTCGCTTACGTGACCTAATGCACGCGACAGTATTTATGGATACGCCGTTAGATATCTGTCTGCTTCGTCGTGTTAAGCGCGATGTTGAAGAGCGTGGCCGAACAATGGAATCCGTTCTAAAGCAATATCAACAGACAGTGCGTCCGATGTTCATGCAGTTTATCGAACCTTCTAAGCAATATGCGGATATCATTGTTCCTCGTGGTGGTAAAAACCGCATCGCGATTGACGTACTTAAAGCTCATATTGCAAGACTTTTGAAAGCATAAGCCTCTAAACAGCTATATCGCTTTATTTTTGTAAAAAGAAGTGGCACCTTAGGTGTTACTTCTTTTTTTTGTTTTTAAATTAATCAGTTGCACTACAATAAAGGATAAATTAACGCTTTCACGGAACTGTCAGCGATAGAACAATTCAACTATTATGAATTTAAAAACACACGAGCAAGGATAAACAAATGAAGAAACTGCTCTTAATTATTGCAATACCAGTTGTGCTAGTTGTTGGGGCGATTCTCGCTTTAACTATTTTTGTAAACCCTAATCAATTTAAACCCCTTATCGTTGAACAAGCCCAAAAACAAACGGGATTGGAGTTAGTGATAGAAGGGGATCTTAGCTGGCAATTCTTCCCGTCCATTGGTCTTGAGCTAGGTCGTACGGAGCTAAGAAATCCACAAGGCTTCAGTCAGCCAAATCTGTTCAAAGTGGATACCGTGAGCGTAGATGTGTCGGTTACTCCGTTGTTCAGCAAGCAGTTGGAAATTGGCAATGTCACACTTGATGGTGCCGAGTTTTATCTTGAAACCAAGCAGGATGGCAGCAAAAACATTGATGCTCTGACAAAAGCGCAACAGTCGCAACAAACGGATAGTGCTGCATCGGAACAGAGCACAGAAACTCAACAGTCAGGTTCTGATTGGGCGATCAACCTTGCTGGTGTCACCGTATCTAATGGTTCTTTAGAGATTCAGGACAAGCAAGCTGACAGCTACACTAAGCTGTATGATATTTCTCTCAACCTTTCTGAATTTGCTTTTGACAATTGGACGACAGCAGATTTCGGTATAAAAGGTGAGATGAATGACCAGAAGTTCACCGCTCAAGGTCAGGCGGACTTTAAATTAGCTAAAGGTCTTGCAAGTTACAAGCTAAAGAACATCAAGTTTGATGCCACTTACGCTGATCCAAGCAACAACATCGAATCGGCTAACATCACTTTGGATACTTTTGCATTTGATACCGTTAATAACCTTAGCTATGCCCTGAAAGGCAGTGCTGCGGATATGAAGTTGGACATGCAAGGCGCCGCTCAGCTCAGTATCGACAACGCGATCAGCAAAGTACAATTAGACAAGTTATCACTTAAATCGACTTTTGAAGGTGAGACTTTGCCTCAATCACCAATGAAGGTGGATATGTTGTCTGATTTGTCTTTTGATCTGAACAAAAGCCACTTGAGTTTTGTGTTGGAGAAGCTCACAGCAAATGCTATCGAGCTAGACGGCAAAGCGGATGTGACTTTGAGCGATATCCCGAAAGTTCGTTTTGCGCTGCATAGTCCAAATATTGATTTGGATGAATTCCTGGGGCTAAACCAACAATCTGGTGACAAATCGGCATCAACTAGCGAAGCCAGCCAAACAGGTCCTGAAGTAGAACCTGATTTGTCAGCACTGAAGACACTGGATGTTAAAGGTGACATCACGATAGACAACTTCAAAGCGGCAAACGCAAAAATGGAGGCCGTGAAGGCAAGCTTTACGGTCAACCGTGGCGTAGCTGAGCTCATTTCATTCAGCTCGAAACTCTATCAAGGTACGATTAACGCGAAAGCACAATTGGATGTTCGTAAAACGCCAGCGACATACATTGCGACGAGTACGATTAAAGGTGTGAAAGTACAGCCGTTATTAGTGGATGTTGCAGACAATGATAAGTTGGAAGGTACCGGTAATATAGACGTCAATGTCAAAGGTAGCAGCCTGACACCGACTGGTATCAAACAGAACCTAGTGGGTACAGTGGCGATTAACTTTGCTGATGGTGCTGTTCATGGCATTAACGTGGCACAGTTAATTCGAGAAAACTACGCAAAATTCAAAGGTCAGTCGGTTGAAAGCACGAAGGAAGTGAAGAAAACGGACTTCAGTGCAATGACAGCGACGTTGAAGCTAAACAAAGGCGTGGTATCCACGGATGATATGAAGGCGCAGTCACCACTGCTTCGTGTGCGTGGTAATGGTAAGGCAAATTACCTGAACGAAACCGTCGATTTCACTATCAGTACGTCAATTGTCGGCACGTTAGAAGGGCAAGGTGGTAAGAATATCGATGAGCTGAAAGACATTACGATACCAATCAATGTGTCTGGTAAGTGGTCAGACCCTAAATTCAAACTGGTATTCGATGATGTGTTGAAACAAAAAGCACAAAAAGAGATTGACCGTGGTGTAGAGAAACTGACGGACAAGATCAAAGACGAAAAGACTAAAGAAGCGGTTGATGGTTTATTAAAAAACTTGTTTAACTAACTTCATTCAATACGTAAAGGGTTGGCATATCGCCAACCCTTTTTATTTTTATGGCTAGTCGTCAAACTACCAATCGACACCTTTCAAGGCTTTTACGCCGGACTCGAAAGCGTGTTTCACGTTTTTCACTTCAGATACGGTGTCGGCCATTTCAATCAATGTACGATGCGCGCCACGTCCTGTGATGACAACGGACTGCATTTTAGGGCGATTGTTGAGAGCTTCTACAACCTCGTCTAAATCTATGTAGCCGTAACTCACCATGTAAGTCAGTTCGTCAAACAGAACGACATCGAGCGATTCGTCTTGCAGCATGCGCTTACACTCTTGCCAGACCAATTGCGCAGCTTCAGTGTCTGCCGCTTTGTTTTGCGTTTCCCAGGTAAAGCCTGTCGCCATAACTTGAAATTCAACACCTAATTTCTCAAGCAGGTTACGTTCACCGTTATCCCAAGTGCCTTTAATAAATTGAGCTACAGCGCAATTCAAACCGTGCCCTACAGCACGAGCAACAGTGCCAAAGCCAGACGTTGATTTACCTTTGCCATTTCCTGTAATAATCAGGAGCAGGCCTTTTTCTTCTTGGGCGGCCGCGATTTTAGCGTCTACCTGTTCTTTCACTTTCTGTTGGCGAGCCTTGTGACGGGCTTCTTTATTTTCTTCGATAGACATATCAGTACCTCAATTCCTTTTATTACACCCAAGGTTCGGTGTTAACTTGGGCTAGTCGTATTATGTCGCTATGATAGATCAACAAGTGATTCAGAAAAACCACCGATAATTCAGGGAATAAAATGAAGAGAATACTCGTTGTTTGTATGGGAAATATTTGTCGTTCACCGACCGGAGAGGCGGTAATGAGAGCGAAAGCAAAAGAGCTTGGTGTTACGGTAGAGGTTGATTCCGCAGGGACAATTGGTTATCACGCAGGAAATTCACCAGACACGCGCGCGATGGCGGCAGGTAAACTGCGAGGCTACTCTTTTAAAGGTATGAAAGCGCGTCAGGTCAAAAGTGAAGACTTCGAGTACTTTGATATGGTATTGGCGGCAGACAAAGCCAATTTAGCCGATCTTTTGGATATTTGTCCTGTTGAGCACCGTCATAAACTCTCATTGTTTCTCAGCCACTCTGATTCCTGCTATGACGAAATTCCTGACCCATACTATGGTGGAGACGATGGCTTCGAGTTGGTGTTGGATTTAATTGAAGAGGCATCAGAAGTCATTCTGAAGAAGTTGTAACTTCTAATAGCAATCACAGTAAGTAAGTGATCAGAAGTAGCGTAGGGAAAATGCTTGAGAACAAGGCAGAATTTTTCGACAAGTAGCTATTCTACAATCAAAAATGATAACGCAGTTATCGAGTATTTTAACACGCTATAATGACCAGTTATTTGCTACGATTGGTATAATATCCAACCAAATAAAAAAGGGATGAGTTCGACTCATCCCTTTTGCTATTTACTTATCAATGCTATTAGCCGGCTAACAAGTCGGTTGCAACTTTGTAGCTAGGGTCTTCTTTAACATTGATTTCTACCAGACTGCCCGCTTTATCGAGAAGTTTACGGCAATCCGGGCTTAAGTGGCGAAGATGAAGTGTCTTGCCAAGCACCGCGTAGCGTTCTGCCAACGTTTCAATCGCTTCTATCGCCGAGTGGTCAGTCACTCGTGAGTCAGCAAAGTCGACAATGATATCTTTCGGGTCGTCTTGCGCATTGAACAGTTCAAGGAAGTTCGCTGCAGAACCAAAGAAGATAGGGCCATGGATTTTGTATTCTTTTGAACCTTCTTCGTTCAGACATGTGTCAGCGTAGATGTGCTTAGCATGCTGCCAGGCAAACATCAGCGCAGAAGCGATAACACCGACGCCTACAGCAACAGCCAGATCGGTAAGTACGGTCACAACAGTAACCAGTACGATAACGAAGAAGTCCTGTTTTGGTACGCGGCGCGCCAGTTTAAATGTCGCCCATTCGAATGTACCGATGACAACCATAAACATTACACCAACAAGTGCAGCGAGAGGAATCATCTCGATCAACGACGATGCGAACAGAATAAACATCAACAACGCAACTGCGGCAACGATACCAGAAAGACGACCACGGCCACCTGAGTTTACGTTGATCATCGATTGACCAATCATCGCACAACCACCCATCGCACCGAATACGGAACAAGTCATGTTAGCCATGCCTTGGCCAATACATTCGCGGTTAGATTGGCCGCGTGTGTTTGTCATTTCATCCAATACTGTCAGCGTCAATAGTGACTCGATCAGACCGATTGCAGCCAAAATAATCGCGTAAGGCAAGATGATTTGCAGAGTTTCAAGCGTGAATGGCACCATTGGAATAGAGAATGTTGGCAGAGAGCCCGCTAGGGTTGCTGCTTCATCACCAGACATTGTGCGCAAGAAGTCAACGACGGTACGGGTTTCAAGATCCAAACCAACCACTAGCGCGGTAACCGTTACGATAGCGACCAGCGAAGATGGTACTGCTGTTGTGATTTTAGGTAAGAAATGAATGATTGCCATTGTCAGTGCAACCAAACCAAGCATTAGCATCATCTGGTCTTGTGGTAACCAAGTCAAAATGCCGTTGATGTCAGGCGCTTTAAATTGGCCAAGTTGAGCCAGGAAGATAACGATAGCTAAGCCGTTTACGAAGCCGATCATCACTGGGTGAGGAACGATTCGGATAAACTTACCTAACTTGAACAGACCAGCGGCAACCTGAAGAATACCCGCGAGCATAATTGCTGCGAATAGGTATTGGACACCGTGGCTGGCAACAAGAGATACCATTACAACGGCCATTGCGCCTGTTGCACCGGAAATCATGCCTGGGCGACCACCAAAGATAGAAGTGATCAAGCCAACGATAAATGCAGCGTAAAGACCAACCATTGGGTCTACACCAGCAACGAATGCGAATGCGACTGCTTCAGGAACCAATGCTAACGCTACGGTCAAACCTGAGAGCACATCATTTTTTACAGAGTGCTTTGAAAATTGCGGAAATTCGAACATGTTTGTTTTAAGTTCTCGTTGAGATGAGTTTATCCCGACACATATTCTTATTTGCACAAGCCACTGAGAGGTGGGTTTGTCATCCGCTCACTCAGTGTAAATCGGAGTAGTAAAGGAGTGGCATTAGAATGGTGTCGAAAACTTTAGTCGGCGAATGCTACCGAAAAGTGTGATTAAGTTCAAGAATGACACGTATATTGACCCACAATTGTGATCGGTCATTGATATTAAATTGAACAATGAAAGTTGATTCAGCGGAAAGTAAAAAAGGCTGCCATTTGGCAGCCTTTTTATTTGCTTTTCAGCTAATTACTAACTCAAAACTAGTTGAAGTTTGGTTTAGTCATCGCTGCAGAAGCTCGGTTTTTCGCTACTTGACTACCAGCGCCTTTAGGCTGGTAGCGGTCAGCTTTAAATGGCGCCGCAGCAACTTCAATTTCACGCAGCTCTTGAGGACCCGGAGCTTTTGTCATTGGTGCACTTGCGTTTGGCTTAGCGACCGCTTTGGTCAAGTCCACGACAATCTCTTGAACTTCAGCAGGAGCTGGTGTTTTCACCTCTTCTACCGTTTCAATGGTTTCGGCAACAGCTTCAACTACTGGTTCTACAGGTTGCTCTGTTGTCGTTTCTGTCACTGGTTCAGTTACTTCAACAACAGGTGCCTTTTCTTCAACGATTGGTGTCGCAGGTGCTTGCTCAACAACAGTAGGTTCAGTAAACACTGGTTCAACAACAGGCGCTTCAACTTTAACCGGTTCTTGAGCTTTAGGCTCTGCAACGACTGGCAGTTCGCGGCGGATAATCACTTTACCCATTGCCATCTCAGGACAAGCGAAACCACCTTGCATTGCCGGTACTGCAGCGACTACTGCTTCTTCCTTAACTTGCTCTTCCTTCTTAGGCGCTGGTTTTGGAATGTAACGTGGCATCACTTTACCCATTGCCATCTCTGGAGAGGCAACACCACCTTTGCGTAGGCGGAATGGGTTAGGACGACGATCGCGACCACGACGACGGCGTTGACCACTTGCACGAAGGTGACGCGGTGAACGACGATTACGACGTTGTTTAGACTCGGCTTGCTTGTTTTCTTGCTGAGTTTCTACTGCTTCTACTACTGGTTTCTCTACTGGTGCTTCAACAGATTCAGTAGCTTTAACTAGTGTTTCTTCAGCTTGCTCAGCAGCCTGCTGATCTTTAACGCGAACAGATTTGTTTAGTTTACGACGTTGGCGACGTTCTTTAACTTTTTCTGCTTTAGCATTAGCGTTAGCGTTTGGTTTCGCTTTGCTGCTTTCAGGTTTTGTTTCAGAACGAGCTTCGGCTGCAAGTTGAAGGCCTTTTTCCGCTACTTTTGCATTCGCTTTTTGTTCTTGAGCATTTTCTGCTTGTTGAGCTTTAGGCTTACGCTTCTGGTTACGGTTTTGCGGTTTATTGCCGGTTGCTTGGCCAGCTGCTTGTTGCTGCTGAGTATCATTCTGCTCAGTAGCTTGCTCGTCGCGAGGCTTACGGCGGCGACGGTTATCGCGGTTATCTCGATTATCGCGGTTATCACGTTGATTACCACGACGGCGATCGTTGCGATCTCGCTTGTTACGCTTGTTGTCGCGACTAGGCTTTTTCTCTTCTTGTTGCTTAGGCTCTTCTTTTACTTCTTGAGAACCGCCGAATAAGAAGCTACCAAGCGCTTTGAATAAACGGCTAAACAGACCAGGCGAAGCTTCTTTCTTCACTTCATCGCTTTCCTTCTTCTTCGCCACTGGTGCTGGCTTAGAAGCTGGAGCAGGTGCAGATTGTGAAGGTGCAGCAAAGCCCTTAAGTACTGGTTCTTCTAGTCGTTTAGGTTTGATGTCCGTTTCTACAGGATCTTTACCTTCTGCTTCTTTCAACGCTTCCAGTTTCTTAGGAAGTAGGTAAGAAATCAGATCAAATTCTTCGCCTTCACGGACACGAATCACTTCGAAGTGCGGTGTTTCCATATCAGAGTTAGGAACAACCGTGATTTTCACTTCTTGAATGCGTTCGATGTGGTTAACCGAACGACGTTTTTCGTTCAATAGGTAAGAGGCGATTGGCACTGGGACGACAGCCAATACTTGCGCAGTATTGTCTTTTAGTGCTTCCTCTTCGATTAGACGAAGAACAGAAAGCGCTAGAGATTCGTTGTCACGAACAACACCCGTACCACTACAACGTGGACAAATGTGGTGGCTCGCTTCTGCAAGAGAAGGGCTCAAACGTTGACGAGACATCTCCAACAAACCGAAACGAGAGATACGACCAATTTGTACGCGAGCACGGTCTAAACGAACAGCTTCACGTAGACGGTTTTCTACTTCACGCTGGTGGCGAACAGGTGTCATGTCGATAAAGTCGATAACAACCAGACCACCTAGGTCACGTAGACGTAGCTGACGAGCGATCTCATCGGCTGCTTCTAAGTTAGTGTTCAGTGCTGTCTCTTCGATATCTCCGCCTTTAGTTGCGCGAGCAGAGTTGATATCGATAGAAGTCAATGCTTCTGTTGGGTCGATAACAATTGAACCACCAGATGGCAGGCGCACTTCACGTTGGAAAGCAGATTCAATCTGGCTTTCGATTTGGTAGTGGCTGAACAGTGGCACTTCGCCGTCGTATTTCTTAACTCGGTTAATAAAATCTGGGCGAACCAATTGAATGTGCGCTTTTGCACGCTCATAAATGGTGTTGCTATCGATGAGGATTTCACCAATATCACGACGTAGATAGTCACGAATTGCGCGAACAATAACGTTACTTTCCTGGTGGATCAGGAATGGAGCAGGGTTAGAGTCTGATGCATCTTTGATCGCACCCCAGTGGTTTAGTAGTACGTTCAAATCCCATTCAAGTTCTTCTGCACTCTTACCAACACCTGCGGTACGCACGATCAGACCCATGCCTTGTGGCAGTTCTAATGTGCTTAATGCAGCTTTTAGTTGAGTACGCTCGTCACCTTCGATACGGCGAGAGATACCGCCAGCACGAGGGTTATTAGGCATAAGAACAAGGTAGCTACCTGCTAGAGAAATGAAAGTAGTCAGAGCTGCGCCCTTGCTACCACGTTCCTCTTTTTCCACTTGTACAATTACTTCCTGGCCTTCTGTCAGCACTTCTTTAATGCTTGGACGGCCTTGGTAGGTGTAACCTTCTGGAAAATATTCGCGGGCAATTTCTTTGAGAGGGAGGAAACCGTGACGCTCAGCACCGTAATCGACGAATGCGGCCTCTAAGCTTGGTTCAATACGTGTGATACGTCCTTTGTAGATATTCGCTTTTTTTGATTCATGTCCTGGACTCTCGATATCAAGATCGAAAAGTCGCTGGCCATCAACCAGAGCGACACGCAACTCTTCTTTTTGAGTTGCGTTAATTAACATTCTTTTCATTGAAAATTCTCGTTGTCTTTTCTTTTATATCTTTCTTGTCGACTTGCCACTGTTTGGTCGCTTTTCCACGGTGCCTGATCCCATGACTTATATTTTGCAGCCTCCCGGCTGGAAGGGGATGCTCTAGGGCACTTCAGTTATCACAAATCTCTTTAGGTTTCTGTCGGAAACGCAGACTTGTGACCCGCTATTAGGGCGGTAGGTACTCAACGTGAATATGCGAGGAGTAGGGTGGCAAGTGTGTTGAATTCAACGTGTCTTACGCCAATTGCAGCACCTGACTTTCAACGTTCTACTCACACTGCTTGAGGAGTAATGAATGGTAGTGAATAAAATGTAACCAAACCTTCCTTAGCAGCTGTGAACTATAGCAGTGCACGTCGCTATCAGCAATCTGCTTTGGTGCAAACGATAGAAAAATTGCCACAAAATTCAAATTTTGTAATTTATAACTGGCTGTTTCCTAAACAATTGAATCGTGTAAAGTGATGAAGACACAAAACAAACCTAAATCTTGACAGGGAGTTTTAATAATTTAAACAAAAGCTTGGGCGATTTCAGACCAGTCTGCGCTGGCAAGTGTTTCTTTTGCAGAAAGAATAATGTGAAGTCACGAGTATTTGCGTTTACAATAGCGCGCATGAGCGAAATAAGAACTAAAGTCCAGTTTGTCGACATCGATGAAGACATGGCGGGTCAGCGCATTGATAACTTTTTGCGCAACCAATTAAAAGACATTCCGAAAAGCATGATTTATAGAATCGTGCGAAAGGGTGAGGTACGCGTTAATAAAAAGCGTATTAAAGCAGAGTACAAACTAAAAGCGGGCGATCTGGTTCGTATTCCTCCGGTTACTATGGAGAAGAAAGAAGACGACGTAGCGCCGAGCACGAAACTTAATCGCGTTGCTGAGCTTGAAGATATGATCATTTTTGAAGATGACCATATGCTTATTCTCAACAAACCATCCGGGACCGCGGTTCATGGCGGTAGTGGTTTGAAGTTTGGTGCGATAGAAGCGCTGCGTGCTTTACGTCCTGACGCACGTTTTCTTGAGCTTGTGCATCGTATTGACCGTGATACCTCTGGTATTTTACTTGTGGCTAAAAAGCGTTCAGCGCTTCGCCACCTACAAGCACAGTTCCGAGCAAAAACAGTGAAGAAGTTTTATTTTGCACTGGTGATGGGGCAGTGGAAAAGCAGTTGTAAAGTGGTTAACGCGCCATTGTTGAAAAATGAAGTAAACAGCATCGTTCGTGTTAATCCAAACGGTAAGCCATCTGAGACACGCTTTAAGATCTTGGAGAAGTTCGAACAGGCGACCTTGATTCAAGCGAGCCCGATCACCGGGCGTACACACCAAATTCGTGTCCATACGCAGTACGCCGGGCACCCAATCGCTTGGGATGACCGTTATGGTGACCGCCGTTTTGATGCTTACACAGGTCAGTATGGTCTGGATAGGTTGTTCCTTCATGCGGCGAATATTAAGTTCCAGCACCCTTCAAATGATGAATGGATGGAAATTAACGCGAAGATGGAACCTAAGTTAGAGAAAGTACTGGCTGATTTAAGAAAAGCTTAACGGTATTTTTCTAGCTTAAACTAAGGGAGCCATTGGCTCCCTTAGTTCTATTTGAGTTAAAGGACATCAAGCCCTTGAACATGCAACATATCAATCAAGTCAATGAGTGGCAGACCTACAAGCGTGTTCGGGTCTTTCCCTACAAGCTTCTTGAACAAGCAAATCCCCATTCCTTCACTTTTGAAACTGCCTGCGCAGTAAAATGGCTCTTCTCTGTCTACATATCGTTCGATTTGTTCACGAGTTAAATCCCGGAAGTGAACTTCGAAAGTATCGTAACCAACCTCGGTATGGTTAGTCGCAGTATTATGTACGGCAAGACCAGTATAAAAAGTAATCACGGTTCCACTTTGCGCAAGTAGCTGCTCGATGGCATTTTCACGATTGAGTGGTTTCCCAACGATCTTATCGTTAATCACACAAACTTGATCGCTACCGACGATTAGGCTTGGTTGATCTGGTGTACAAGACGTCGCTTTATTCGCGGCTAACCGCATCACAAGTTCTACAGGTTTTTCGTCGTCTAACGGAGTTTCATCGCAATCAGGTGACAGGCAAATAAACGGTACTGAGAGTTTTTCCATCAGTTGTCGGCGAAAAGGGGAAGTTGAGGCTAAAACCAGTTGGTAATTTTTCATTTTGAATTACAATTTGCAGGAGCATTTCCGATAGGATAATCGATCAAAAATGATTCTGGCTAATGCTCTGTATGTTAAGCGTAAAAAAGTACAACTTTTTTGCCTTTTTCTTTGACTAATTTTGATTTGGAAGATAAGATTCGCGCCCTATGCAAAAGGTAAAAATACCGCGAACGGTTGATCCGGCGAAGGCGGCACAGAAACGATTGGATTACGATGGCATCATCCAAGCTAGTCTTTTCAAACGCTTAGCGGAAGCAACTGAAGGCGTAAAACGCGACGCAGAAGTCTCATTGTCATTTGAGATAGATGAACAGCGACTTGTTGTTATCTCTGGTAAAGCTAACATCGAAGTCGAATTAGAGTGTCAGCGTTGTAATGAGGTATTCACACATCAGTGTGAAGTTGAATTCCTTTACACTCCTTACTACGGTGAGAAGACAGAAGAGGAAGCACCGGAAATTTATGATTTGGTAGATCTAAATGAGTACGGTGAATTAGACCTTATACAACTGGTTGAAGACGAGTTCATCTTAGCATTACCTCAAATTGCGATGCACGATGAAGCGGATTGTAGCGTTGATTCAAATAACATGGTTTTTGGTGAGCTTCCTGAAGAAATTGAGGAAAAGAAACCGAATCCATTCGACGTTTTGAAAAGTCTGAAAAAGTAATAGGTGTGGTAGCCGATTCTTCTTCAGGTTTTTAACCCAATAGTATAGGAGTAGGGTCAATGGCCGTACAGAAAAACCGTAAAACTCGTTCTAAGCGCGGTATGCGTCGTTCACACGATGCGCTAACTACAGCTGCTCTATCTGTAGACGCGACTTCTGGTGAAACTCACCTACGCCACAACGTAACTGCTGAAGGTTACTACCGTGGCAAGAAGGTTATCAACAAGTAAGGTTGAACCTTTGCAAACTATTACCGTTGCACTTGATGCAATGGGCGGGGATTTCGGTCCTCGCGTAACAGTGCCTGCCGCCGTGCAGGCACTGTCTCATTTCCCAGAGCTAAAAGTGATCCTTATTGGTGATCAATCCTTGATCACGTCTGAATTATCTCAATTAGGTGCTTCTACCCAATCTCGTTTGACTATTCTCCATACGGAGAAAGTAATTTCTAACTCAGAAAAGCCCTCTTTAGCACTACGCAATAGCCAAAATAGCTCGATGCGTAAAGCCATCGATCTTGTTTCCGAGCAAAAAGCCGATGCTTGTGTCAGTGGTGGTAACACTGGTGCTTTGATGGCGCTGTCACGTTTTATTCTCAAATTGTTACCTGGCATTGATCGTCCTGCTTTAGTGTCTGCATTACCGACAATCAGCGGAAAGCGCACTTGGATGTTGGATCTGGGAGCGAATGTATCTTGCGATGCCGATAGCCTGTTCCAGTTTGCCGTGATGGGCAGCGCGTTGGCTGAACAGCACCTGGGTCATCCCGCTCGCGTAGCGGTTCTTAATATCGGTGCAGAAGAGATAAAAGGGAATGATCTCGTTAAGCGCTGTGCAGAAATGCTTTCTCAAACCGACGCAATTAATTTTGTTGGTTATATTGAAGGTAATCAAATATTGCATGACGTTGCCGATGTCATCGTTTGTGATGGGTTTGTTGGTAACGTATGCTTAAAGGCCAGCGAGGGAACAGCACAACTTTTTATCGAAAAAATTAAAACCAGTATGATGGCGTCTACGATAAAGGGTTGGATTGCTAGAAAGTTGTTTTCTCGGCTATTTAATGAACTAAAAACACTGAACCCCGACCAGTATAACGGCGCAAGTTTGCTAGGATTGCGCGGCATTGTCATTAAAAGCCATGGAAGTGCTGATGTATCTGCAATTGTCAATGCACTTGGAGAGGCAGTACACGAGGTCAAACGACAAGTACCAGGCCGTATTAGCGATCGTTTGGAAGCGGTTTTACTCGAGAGGCATTATTAGTCTTCATGTATAGCAAAATTTTAGGTACTGGCAGCTACCTGCCATCTCAGGTGCGTACTAACGCAGATCTAGAGAAAATGGTAGATACAAGTGATGAGTGGATTGTTGCTCGCACGGGTATTAAAGAGCGTCGAATCGCAGCAGAAGATGAAACTGTCGCTGACATGGCATTCTACGCAGCTGAAAACGCTATCGATATGGCAGGTATAGATAAGAACGACATCGATCTTATCATTGTAGCTACTACCAGCAGTAGCCATACTTTCCCTTCATCTGCGTGTCAGGTGCAGGGAAAGCTTGGCATTAAAGGATGTCCGGCTTTTGACTTAGCCGCTGCTTGTTCTGGCTTTGTTTATGCTCTATCTGTAGCTGACCAGCACATCAAAACAGGTATGTGTAAAAACGTATTGGTGATTGGTGCAGACGCATTGTCAAAAACATGTGACCCGACTGACCGTTCTACCATTATTCTGTTTGGTGACGGCGCGGGTGCCGTTGTTGTTGGAGCAAGTGAAGAACCTGGCATCATCTCTACTCACATATACTCGGATGGTCAATTTGGTGAGCTTTTGAGCTTACCAGTGCCTGAGCGTGGTAAAGATGCTGACAAATGGCTTCACATGGCTGGCAACGAAGTATTCAAGGTCGCAGTAACTCAATTGTCTAAATTGGTTAAAGACACACTTGAAGCCAACAACATGCACAAGTCTGAGCTAGACTGGCTAGTACCGCACCAAGCGAACTACCGAATTATCTCAGCGACAGCTAAGAAACTATCAATGTCTTTGGATCAAGTGGTATTGACCTTAGACAAGCATGGTAATACATCGGCAGCGACCGTTCCGACAGCGTTGGATGAAGCGGTGCGCGATGGCCGCATCAAGCGTGGACAAACTTTGCTACTAGAGGCATTTGGTGGCGGTTTCACTTGGGGCTCTGCTCTGGTGAAGTTCTAAGTTTCACGAGTATTCAAAATTTAAGGTGCACTTAAGTGCATCTTATTTCTTTTTACATTGCTTAAAGGAAAACAACATGAGCAAGTTTGCTATCGTATTTCCAGGCCAAGGTTCTCAAGCAGTAGGTATGCTGGCTGAGCTTGGCGAACAATATGACGTAGTAAAACAAACATTTGCAGAAGCATCTGACGCACTAGGTTACGATCTATGGGCGCTTGTTCAAAATGGCCCTGCTGAAGACCTCAATCAAACGTTCCGTACACAGCCTGCATTGTTAGCGTCGTCTGTGGCTATTTGGCGTGTATGGCAAGAACTTGGTCTTGAGCAACCTGCAAACCTAGCAGGTCACAGCTTGGGTGAGTATTCAGCACTAGTATGTGCAGGTGTGATTGACTTTAAAGAAGCAATCAAACTGGTTGAGCTTCGTGGTCAGCTAATGCAAGAAGCTGTACCAGCAGGCACTGGCGCAATGTACGCAATCATTGGCCTAGATGATGAATCTATCGCAAAAGCGTGTGAAGAAGCAGCGCAAGGCGAAGTGGTATCTCCGGTAAACTTCAACTCTCCTGGTCAAGTTGTTATCGCTGGTAGCAAAGACGCAGTAGAGCGTGCGGGTGCATTATGTAAAGAAGCTGGTGCGAAGCGTGCGCTTCCTCTTCCTGTTTCAGTGCCTTCTCACTGTGCTCTAATGAAACCTGCGGCAGAAAAACTGGCTGTTGCTCTAGAGTCTATTGAGTTTAATGCGCCACAGCTTCCAGTGATCAACAACGTTGATGTGGCGGCTGAAACTGATCCGGCAAAAATTAAAGACGCGCTTGTTCGCCAGCTACATAGCCCAGTTCGTTGGACTGAGAGCGTACAGCTGATGAGTGAGCAAGGCGTAGAGAATCTTCTTGAGCTTGGTCCTGGCAAAGTGTTGACAGGTCTAACAAAACGTATCGTGAAGACACTAAGTGCAGCGGCTGTTAACGACGTAGCGTCGTTGGAAGCGGCTAAATAATTTAGCGTTAAGACACGATAACAAAAGGAAAACACAACATGATGAATCTAGAAGGTAAGATCGCTCTAGTGACTGGTGCAAGCCGTGGCATTGGCCGTGCGATTGCTGAACTTCTTGTTGAACGTGGTGCAACAGTTATTGGTACTGCGACATCTGAAAGTGGCGCAGCTGCTATCAGCGAATACCTAGGCGAAAACGGTAAAGGTTTGACACTTAACGTTACCGACGTTGAGTCTATCGAAACGGCACTAAAAACCATCAATGATGAGTTTGGTGTGATCGATATTCTAGTAAACAACGCAGGTATCACTCGTGATAACCTACTAATGCGTATGAAAGATGATGAGTGGAATGACATCATCGATACTAACCTGACACCAATTTTCCGTATGTCTAAAGCGGTATTGCGTGGCATGATGAAAAAGCGTGCGGGTCGTATCATCAACGTAGGCTCTGTAGTGGGTACTATGGGTAATGCAGGCCAAGCAAACTACGCAGCAGCAAAAGCAGGTGTGATCGGTTTCACTAAATCGATGGCTCGTGAAGTTGCTTCTCGTGGTGTAACAGTAAACACTGTTGCTCCAGGTTTCATCGAAACTGACATGACTAAGGCATTAAATGACGAGCAACGTGCGGCAACTTTGTCTAACGTTCCTGCAGGTCGTTTGGGTGATCCTCGCGAAATTGCATCAGCAGTAGCTTTCCTTGCTTCACCTGAAGCAGCGTACATTACTGGTGAAACTTTGCATGTAAATGGTGGCATGTACATGGTTTAATACGACAGTTTCGGCAAAATAAGCTATTTTACATTGTGAAGAATAGCTTATAGTTGCACTTTACTGTCATGAACTTGTCATGCTTATGCG
The DNA here is from genome assembly GCF_035621455.1 of Vibrio natriegens NBRC 15636 = ATCC 14048 = DSM 759. NCBI lineage: Bacteria > Pseudomonadati > Pseudomonadota > Gammaproteobacteria > Vibrionales > Vibrionaceae > Vibrio > Vibrio natriegens. The sequence goes on along the minus strand of NZ_CP141822.1, from coordinate 2,083,662 downwards.
CAAGATTTGTGCATGATTTAAGTCAAAAATGTATTGAAATTCGGTTAAATTCGCTAATTTTGTGGTTTGACCAGCAAGGACCCCCTTGCAACTTTCAATAGTTCGAATAAACTACGGAATCATCGCATTAGGCGAAATCTGTAAAGGAAAAGAAAAAATGAGCAACATCGAAGAACGCGTAAAGAAAATCATTGTTGAACAGCTAGGTGTAGACGAAGCAGAAGTTAAAAACGAAGCTTCTTTCGTTGACGATCTAGGTGCTGATTCTCTAGACACTGTAGAACTAGTTATGGCTCTAGAAGAGGAATTCGACACTGAGATTCCTGACGAAGAAGCTGAGAAGATCACTACTGTTCAAGCTGCAATCGACTACGTAAACAGCGCTCAGTAATTATCTCTCCCAGGCGGTCTCCTAGACCGCCTGTGTTCTTTCTAACTTCTTCTATCCTCTCATAGAAATATTCAATTCCCGGAGAATTATATCGTGTCCAAGCGTCGTGTAGTTGTCACTGGCATGGGTATGTTGTCACCGGTAGGCAACACAGTAGAATCATCTTGGAAAGCCCTGCTAGAAGGTCAAAGTGGTATTGTGAATATCGAGCACTTTGATGCTACGAACTTCTCAACTCGTTTTGCAGGTCTTGTGAAAGATTTCGATTGCACAGAGTACATGTCTAAGAAAGATGCTCGTAAAATGGATTTGTTTATCCAGTACGGCGTCGCAGCAGGTATGCAAGCAATTGATGACTCTGGCTTACAAATTACCGAAGAAAACGCGGCTCGAGTTGGTGTTGCCATCGGCTCAGGTATTGGTGGTCTGGAACTGATTGAATCAGGTCACACTGCGTTAGTAGACAAAGGCCCTCGCAAAGTTAGCCCATTTTTTGTTCCTTCGACCATCGTAAACATGGTTGCAGGTAACCTATCTATCATGCGTGGTCTTCGTGGTCCAAACATCGCGATTTCTACTGCATGTACTACTGGTCTGCATAACATCGGCCATGCTGCTCGCATGATCGCTTATGGCGATGCTGATGCTATGGTTGCTGGTGGTTCTGAAAAAGCGTCAACACCGTTAGGTATGGCAGGCTTTGGTGCTGCTAAAGCGCTATCTACTCGTAACGACGAACCTCAAAAAGCTTCTCGTCCATGGGACAAAGGCCGTGATGGCTTCGTTCTTGGTGACGGCGCTGGCATTATGGTACTTGAAGAGTACGAACATGCTAAGGCTCGTGGAGCTAAGATCTACGCAGAGCTAGTTGGCTTTGGTATGTCGGGCGATGCTTACCACATGACCTCTCCAAGTGAAGATGGTTCAGGTGGTGCATTGGCGATGGAAGCTGCAATGCGCGATGCTAAAATCGAAGGTACACAGGTGGGTTACGTAAACGCACATGGTACTTCGACTCCTGCTGGTGATGTGGCTGAAATCAAGGGTGTGAAACGTGCTCTTGGTGAAGAAGGCGCTAAGCAAGTTCTAGTCTCTTCGACGAAGTCTATGACAGGTCACCTACTGGGTGCTGCTGGCTCTGTAGAAGCAATCATCACGGTTATGTCTTTGGTTGATCAAATTGTTCCGCCAACCATTAACCTGGATGACCCTGAAGAAGGCCTGGATATCGACCTTGTGCCGCATACAGCGCGCAAAGTTGAAGGTATGGAATACGCAATCTGTAACTCGTTTGGCTTCGGCGGTACAAACGGTTCTTTGGTATTCAAAAAGTTCGCTGAGTAACATTTGTTTTCAGAGTAACACTGTCTAACTCAATTTAGATCAGTGGAACTTGTATTCTAACGGCTCGATGCTTAGCATTGAGCCGTTTTGTTTTATTTGATAGCCACAAATTTTAAGGTAGCCGAATGTTTTGGGTAAATGGAAGTCCACAAACACATGTCTCATTGAGCGATCGTTCCTTTCAATATGGTGATGGGTGCTTCTCGACAATCCTGACTAAGAAGGGACAGTTGGTATATTGGCCTGAGCATGTTGCGAGGATGGAAGCCTGTCTCAAAGCGCTACACATTCCTTTCCCCGATTGGCAAGTCGTTTTTGAATGGGCCACTAATGCGGCTTTGTCAGATGATGATGCGGGTGTGAAAATTCATATCAGTCGTGGCGCAGGTGGGCGCGGATACAGCCCGTATGGCATTGAAGGGCCAACCGTGACCATTTCTAATTTTCCTTTCCCTAGTCATTACGCTGCCTGGCAATCAAATGGTGTAAGCCTTGGCGTGTGTGAAACTCGCTTAGGTATTCAGCCGCTACTTGCTGGTCACAAGCATAATAACCGCTTAGAACAGGTGCTCGCGAAATCTGAAATTGACGGGACCGAGTTTGCCGATGCAGTAACGTTAAATGTGCAAAATCATGTCATTGAAACTACAATGGCCAACCTTTTTTGGGTTAAAGATAATAATGTTTATACGCCTGATTTAAGTTTGTCTGGTGTTGCCGGTGTCATGCGTCGTAAGGTGCTTGAATTTTGCTCGGCGAATAGCATCAATGTGAAGGTAGACGCCTTCTATCTTTCTGATGTGCTCAATGCCGACGAAGTCTGGATGTGTAATTCATTATTAGGTGTGGCTCCTGTAACGAGCATTACAACACAAAATAAGAAAAACGTATTTCCGATTGGAAAACTGACTCAACGACTGCAAGGGAAGTTAACTACGTGATTAAAAAACTATTGGCTGTTGTTGTACTGATTGCTTTGATTGGTGCAGCAGGTGTTTTTTACGTTGTTTCACAGGCGAAGCAATACGTAAATAAGCCAGTTCTACTTGAGCAACCACAGCTATTTACGGTAGAAAACGGTACAAGCTTTAACCAAATAATACGTAACTTGGTGAAAGCAGAAGTTATCGAGTCTTCTGAATATACTCGTTTTATTCCGCGTCTTTATCCGGAACTGTTACAAGTTAGGGCAGGGACGTATCAACTCGAGCCTAACATGTCGCTTTATCAAGCGTTAGAGCACCTCAACACAGGCAAAGAATATCAGTTCGCGATTACTTTTGTAGAAGGCAGCCGTTTTTCTGAATGGTTGGCCTTGCTAAAAGAAGCACCTTACGTAGAGCATGATTTGACTGCACTCTCCGAAAAGGAGATGGCGGCTAAGCTGGGTATTGAACGTGAAAAGCTAGAAGGGCTATTCCTGGCAGAAACATACCATTACACTGCTGGTACCACAGAAAGCCAGCTACTAAAGCGTGCGCATCAGAAATTAAATAGCATACTTGATGCTCAATGGGCGTCACGTCAGGAAAAACTGCCTCTTGAAGATAAATACCAAGCTTTGATTTTGGCTTCAATTATCGAAAAAGAGACCGCGATTGATTCAGAGCGTGAGCGTGTTGCATCGGTGTTTGTTAACCGTTTGAACAAGCGTATGCGTTTGCAAACGGATCCGACAGTGATTTACGGAATGGGCGATGAGTATGACGGCAATATTCGTAAAAAAGATCTGCGCACGCCAACTCCATACAATACGTATGTCATTAGTGGGTTGCCGCCAACGCCAATTGCCATGGCGGGAGAAGCGTCAATCGTTGCGGCGTTGAACCCTGAAGAGAGCGCCTACTTATACTTTGTCGCAAGCGGAAAGGGCGGACATGTGTTCAGCAAATCCCTTGCTGAGCATAATCGTGCCGTAAGAGCCTATTTAAGAGAACTAAGAAAGAATAAATGATGAAAGCGAATTTTATTGTCATAGAGGGCCTGGAAGGCGCGGGTAAAAGTACTGCGATTCAAACTGTGTTAGATACTCTTAAAACTGCAGGTATCGAAAATATTGTTAATACTCGTGAACCCGGTGGTACACCTCTAGCAGAGAAGATGCGCGCGCTAGTCAAAGAAGAACACGAGGGTGAAGAGCTTCAGGATATGACGGAATTGCTGCTGCTTTACGCAGCACGTGTTCAGCTTGTAGAGAACGTCATCAAGCCCGCTCTAGCTAACGGGCAGTGGGTCGTGGGTGACCGTCATGATATGTCTTCTCAGGCGTATCAGGGTGGGGGTCGTCAGATCGATGCATCACTTATGAAAAACCTGCGTGATACGACTCTTGGTGATTTTAAACCGGCTCTGACGCTTTATATGGATATCGACCCTCGAATTGGTCTGGAACGTGCTCGTGGTCGCGGTGAGCTTGACCGTATTGAGAAGATGGACATCAGCTTCTTTGAGCGCACACGTGAACGTTACTTGGATATTGCCAATAGTGATCCATCGGTGGTCGTGATCAATGCTGAGCAGTCGATTGAGAAAGTGTCTCATGATATTCAAGAGGCGTTGAATGAGTGGTTATCGCGTCAATAAGCGCGAACGAGGATTTAAATGACTCATGTTTAATGATTTTCCATGGCTCAACCCTATTTGGGATAATCTAAAAGCGGGTTTAGACTCAGACCGAATCCCAGGCGCTTTGTTGATACAAAGTGAGCCTGGTTTGGCCGTTGAACAACTCGTTGAGCGTTTTAGTCACGCGCTTCTGTGTCAGAACTACAGTAGCGAAGCTTGTGGCTTTTGCCATAGCTGTCAGCTTGTTCAATCGCAAAGTCATCCAGACTTGCACTGGGTTAAACCAGAGAAAGAGGGCAAAGCAATAACGGTTGATCAGATCCGTGCTTGTAATCGCCTTGCGCATGAGTCATCACAACTCAACGGTTATCGTTTATTTGTTATTGAACCTGCGGACATGATGAATGAGTCGGCGTCTAATGCGTTGTTAAAGACGCTTGAAGAGCCAGGAGAGAAGTGCTTGTTCTTGCTTGTCACGCATAATCAAGAGCGCTTACTTCCGACGATACGTAGCCGCTGTCAGCATTGGGTCGTTACCCCACCGTCGACCGAGCAAGCCATGCAGTGGCTAAGAGAAAACGGAGCATCCGATCTTCCTGGTTATGCGTTGAAGCTTAATATGGGGTCACCAATAAAAACGCTAGCGGCAAAAAGTAGTGGTGAATTGGATGAGTATTTGACATTCGAACACGACTTCATCGAAGCGATGACATCTGTTGTTGCAGACTTATCACGATGCGCATCTTACATGGCGAAGAATCCTGACAACGCCATAAACTGGGCCTGGTATTTGCTCACCGATGCACAAAAGCTTCAATTTGGTGTTTCCGAAGGCGATCTTTTACCGGGAGCTCATCAGCTTCAGCAAACAAACTACAACGGTTTATATTCATCAGCGAACAAGCTGATGGAACTCAAGGCTCAACTGCAAGCATTTCCGGGCTTAAACGTTGAGCTATTATCTATGAATTGGTTAATTGAATCACGAGAGGCATTATGTTCGTAGATTCGCATTGTCATTTGGACAAACTGAATTACGACGATCTCCACACTAGTGTGGAAGACGTTATTAACAAGGCCAAACAGGCTAATGTGACAGAGTTACTCTCTGTAGGGGTGACTCTGGACTCGTTTCCTAACATGTTGGAAATGATTACGCCTTACGAGAATGTTTACGCTTCTTGCGGCGTTCACCCTCTGGATGTAGAAAGTGCATTTTCTCTGGATACACTTCATCAGCACGCTTCACACAATAAGGTGGTGGCGATTGGTGAAACGGGTCTCGATTATCACTACAAGCCAGAAACGGCTGCGTTACAAAAAGAACGTTTTGAGCAGCATGTTGAACTTGCGGTTGAACTTAATAAGCCTCTGATTATCCACACGAGAAACGCTCGTGCAGATACATTAGATATTCTGCGCAAGGGTGGAGCAGAGAAGTGTGGTGGAGTGATTCACTGCTTTACTGAAGATCTCGCTTTTGCTGAAGCCGCATTAGATTTAGGCTTTTACATCTCTATTTCAGGGATCGTCACTTTCCGTCAAGCAACGGAACTCAAAGAAGTGGTGAAGACACTTCCTTTGGACAAGTTACTTATTGAAACTGACTCACCTTATTTAGCACCAGTTCCGCATCGAGGCAAAGAGAATCAGCCAGCCTATGTTGTCGAGGTGGCAGCTTACATCGCGCAGCTTAAAGGGGCTTCTCTTTCAGAGGTTGCACAAAAAACTACCGAAAACTTCAGAAATCTTTTTTTACGATAGATATAAAGATTTTGATAAAAAAGGGGCCTTTGCTCCTTTTTTTTATATCAAATTACCGTCTTATATATATAAACCCGATGAGTTAACTGATTTTGTTGATTTTGTGGTGTCAAATTAATCGGGCTTTATTTTGTGATAAAAAGTAACAATGATGGCTATTTTATTTACTCTTTAAAATTAATGTTGTTAATTAATAAATTTAAATAAATCAGCGCCTTACATTAGATGTAATGCATTGCTTAGCGGCTTTTGGACTGTGATCTGCATATTACTTTGAAACTAATCTCAAGCATCCGCTAGAAACCGGTACCAGTTACGAGATATATTTAGAGCCGGAAAATATATCGCGTCCGCGGTTATATATTCCATAGAGGCTAGCATTCAGGCTGCGGGGGTGTGCCGCTAGCCCTCTAACTATTCTAAAAATTCTATCAGGAGCAAAACTAATGAAAGGTTTCTTTAGTAAACTTTCGCAATCCATTATGCTGCCCATCGCTTTGCTACCAGCTGCGGGTATCATGTTGGGTATCGGGGGTAGTTTTACTAACCCAACAATGATCGAAGCATACAACATCGATGTGCTTCAAGATGGAAGTCTGTTAAACAGCTTCCTACAAGTTATGACTGCTGCTGGCGGTATTGTATTTGCAAACCTTCCAGTAATGTTTGCTCTAGCGATTGCTGTTGGCTTCGCTCGTGCAGAAAAAGGTGCTGCAGCACTAGCGGCTCTTATCTCTTACTTGGTTATGAACGTTGCTATCGCTAAAACGCTAGTCGTTGCAAACATGATCAACGCTGACGCAAACACTGTTATCCTTATGGGTAGTGAATACGCGGGTGTCTTGGCTGATACGCTAGGTATTGCTAATACGCTAAGTATGGGTGTGTTTGGTGGTTTGATTGCGGGTGCAATCACTGTCGTTCTTCATAACAAATACCACGATGCAAAACTGCCTGATTACCTAGGTTTCTTCGGCGGTGCTCGCTTTGTTCCTATTATCAGTGCTTTCGCAGCGCTGTTCTACGGTATCGTTCTGACTTTCATCTGGCCATTCTTTGGTGCTGCGTTCGGCGCTATCGGTGCGGCACTAGGTGAAATGACAGCATCTGGCCACGGCTACATTGCTTCTTTCATCTTCGGTGTTATCGAGCGTTCTCTAATTCCTGTAGGTCTGCACCACGTATTCTACTTGCCACTTTGGCAGACAGAAATCGGCGCGACAGCAGAAGTTGCTGGTGAAGTGATCAAAGGTACACAAAACGTCTTCTTCGCATCTCTAGCGTCTGGCGATTTCTCTCAGTTTACTTCTACTAACTTCATGACTGGTAAGTTCCCGTTCATGATGTTTGGTTTACCAGCTGCGGCATACGCGATGTACACACTAGCGGATGACGAAAACAAGAAAGCAGCAGGTGGTCTACTGTTCTCTGTAGCTCTAACTGCATTTCTAACGGGTATCACAGAGCCAATCGAATTTACATTCCTATTCCTATCTCCAGCGCTTTACTACGCGATCCACGTGCCATTGGCTGGTGTATCGTTCATGCTGATGGATATGCTGAATGTTAAAGTAGGTATGACGTTCAGTGGTGGTTTCATTGACTTCTCACTATTCGGTATCCTTCCTGGTGTAACTGGTGTTGAAAACCACTGGTACTACATTCCTCTAGTGGGTATCGCATACGCGTTCGTTTACTTCTTTGTTTTCCGTTGGTTTATCGTTAAGTTCGACATTAAAACTCCGGGTCGCAAAGGCAGCGCAGTAGCGGTTGTATCTAAGAAAGACTACCACGCAGCGAAAGGCGGTGCTGGTGACAACCAAAAAGCAAAAGACATGATCGAAGCACTTGGTGGTGCTGAGAACATCGTTGACGTTGATGCTTGTATCACTCGTCTACGTATCACTGTGAAAAGTGGTGCTGAAGTTAAAGATAACGATTACTGGACTCAGGAGCTTGGTGCTCGTGGTCTAGTTAAAGTTGGCGACACTGGTATTCAGGCTATTTACGGTGCTGAAGCTGCTGGTTACAAAGCTCAAATTAACTCGCTACTTGGTAAATAATGAGTATTGGTGACAAATTTCGTAGAACAGGCGCATTCGTTGTCGACCTGATGATAGCTAAGATGTTTACTCAGGTCGTCTTGTCTGTTCTCGCACTTCTCGTGTCTAGTTTATGGAGCGATAAGGTTTCGGGCTTATCACTCAACGATGATATGGCTCTGCCGGTTTTATTGGCAACGGTAGTGATTATGCTGTTGACCTATATCGGCATCTACCTAGGATACTGCGCGGTTTGTTTTAAAATGATAAACAAGTCGCTAGGTAAGTATCTGCTTCAAGTAGAGAACAGTCGCGGGATTGCGCAACTTGATTTGTCATCATATTTATCTCGTGAAAGAGAGAAGATTGTATATTTTCTTGCAACGCTAGGGCTTTATGCAGCGTACTCAGCGATACAGTTTTACATGTATGACAGAGAACCTTTGCATGAGGTCCACGCCCAGCAAGCTCAGAAGTAACATTTCTTTCTAGTAAAAGCCCGCGATAAGTCAGCGGGCTTTTTTATATTCTAAAAAGCCTAAACTCATCATCCCTTCATTTTTAATTTATTCTCGATTTCAGCATCCTAAGTGCTATTTATCGCCTATGCTTCTGATAGATTTTTTCGTCAATTTATAGATCTGGTGTTTATTGAACTCATAATTGACGCTGCGATTTTGTCTACTTTATTCTTTTAGTGATATTCGCCGTATTTATATTTACCAATAAGGCATTGATGGGCGGTATGAGTCGCATTTTTTAGAGTAATTTGCCAATCAATTTGTTGTTTTCGTGATCTTGAAAGGATTATTGTCATCGAACTTTGAGGGTTATCAATAATATATTTTGAGCCATAAAATATACTCAATTTGTGGTTACATCTTAATTGGGTGCTAACATTTAGGCTACGGGGGGTGGCCGTTAGTACCCAAATAATACTTATATACTTATCAGGAGCTTGAACATGTTCAAAAACCTTTTTGCTAACCTGCAAAAAGTCGGTAAATCACTGATGCTTCCAGTATCGGTATTGCCGGTTGCAGGTATTCTTCTGGGTGTTGGTGCTGCCCATCTGAGTTTCATTCCAGAGATTGTTTCTAACCTAATGGAACAAGCTGGTGGTTCTGTATTTGGCCAAATGGCCTTGCTATTTGCTGTCGGTGTTGCTCTAGGCTTCACAAATAACGATGGTGTAGCAGGTCTGGCTGCAATCGTTGGTTACGGTATTATGACAGCGACGCTTGGTGTAATGGCTGGCGTCATGGGTGTTGAAAAAATCGATACTGGTGTACTAGGCGGTATCTTAAGTGGTGGTTTGGCTGCTTGGGCATTCAACCGTTTCTTCAAGATTCAGCTACCTGAATACCTTGGCTTCTTCGCGGGTAAACGTGCAGTGCCAATCATCACAGGCTTTGGTGCGATCATTCTTGGTGTTATCCTTTCTGTAATCTGGCCACCAATTGGTAGCGGTATCAGTGCGTTCTCTCACTGGGCGGCGGATCAAAACCCACAGCTAGCATTTGGTATCTACGGTATTGTTGAGCGTTCACTGATTCCATTCGGTCTACACCATGTATGGAACGTGCCTTTCTTCTTCGAAGCAGGTAAATGTGTTAACGCTGCAGGCCAAGCTCAAAACGGCGTGTTAACTTGTTACCTTGTTGCTGATGAAGCATCACGTGCTGCTGGTAATGGCTTCGGTCAGCTAGCGGGTGGTTACATGTTCAAAATGTTCGGTCTACCAGCGGCAGCTATTGCTATTGCTCATTGTGCTAAGCCTGAAAACCGCGCGAAGGTAATGGGTATCATGGCGTCAGCTGCGTTAACATCATTCCTTACTGGTATTACTGAGCCAATCGAGTTCTCGTTCCTATTCGTTGCTCCGCTACTATACGGAATCCACGCGCTACTAGCTGGTTCTGCATACGTTGTTTCGAACACGCTAGGCTTTGTTCACGGTACTTCTTTCTCTCACGGTCTTATCGACTTCTTAGTGTTGTCTGGTAATGCTCAGAAGATGGTTCTGATGATTGGTGTAGGTCTGGTTTACGCGGTTATCTACTACGTTGTGTTCCGTGCAGTAATCACTGCTCTTGACCTAAAAACACCGGGCCGTGAAGATGAAGCTGAAGCAGCTGCAACAACTTCTGGCTCAGACATGGGCGGTGAACTCGTAGCAGCATTCGGTGGCAAAGCGAACATCACAGGTTTAGATGCATGTATTACTCGTCTGCGTGTTGCAGTAGCTGATACTGCAGCTGTCGACCAAGACAAACTAAAACAGCTAGGCGCAGCAGGTGTTGTTGTTGTAGCTGGTGGTGTTCAGGCTATCTTCGGTACTAAGTCTGATAATCTAAAAACAGAAATGGATGAGTGGATTCGTAACCACGGCTAATCTCAGTTATCCATTACTTATGTGAAAGGGGGCTTCGGCCTCCTTTTTAATGTCTGCGTGCTCTAACCTCATACGTGAATCACCTCATAGTTGTACAAACTTCCTATATCGATACTTCTTCCTTAAAGTGCTTTGCTGTATTCATGTGACAATAAACTCATCTTTACTTTTTTGAGCGTATCCCTACATCCTTCTTACCCTTCATTGACATTATAAAATCCAGTCGTGTTTGAATTATGCACGATGTTTTTTTAAGAATTGATAATGGTTATGAAGAAGAAACTAATAATACTGGCAGCAGGACTGACGTCTGGCGCTGCAATGGCGGCTAATGGAACATCTGATTTAGCTGTTGGTATGGCAGTCGATCAGCAATTGAGTGTTGTTGTTGAGATAGATAATACGTACCGTGGAATTATCGGTAACGACGGCATGGCTTTTGACTACATTGCTAAACGTGGTACGTTCGACCAAAACGTGCCAGTGACTTGGTATGTCGGTGTTGGTGGTTGGTATGAGTGGGACGATGAATTTGGTGTGCGCGTACCACTAGGTGTCAATTGGGACCTATCTCAGGGCTGGGATGTGTATGCACAGCTACATCCAGAGCTTGACCTGTACAAAGGTGTAGACTTACAGCTTGGTGGTGCAGTGGGCGTGAAATACAGCTTCTAATACCAATTTGATTAACGTCCAATAAAAAATGCCGGCTAAGTAAGCCGGCATTTTTATTGTTAACGTTACGGTTATTGTTTATTCATCGCTCGTTTGATACAAACGGCGGCACCACCCCAAGTAATACCTAAACCAAGAACCATCATGATGATTGCACTGACTGTCATTTTGTTTTCTCCTTGCGGTTTACTGCGTTAATTAATAGCCCGAAGATAAAGAGTGCTGCGATCAACGCCCAGCCCAATGTCAAATCGTAACCACCGTAGCCGTCGGTAAATAGAGCATAAAGCTTGGTTGCTAAGATTACAGCTAGCATAAGTGGTGTTACGAAACGCAAGCAGATTTCAAACCATTGGCCGATTGAGAAGTCCGAACGCTCGTTAACGTAGCCACGAACTTCTGATACACGGTTTAGTAGCCATGCCATCAATACGATTTCTACTAAGCCACCGACCATGATACCGACGTTGTTTGCAAAATGATCGACCAGGTCGAGCAATAGCAGACCACCATTGGTTGCGAATGCCATGGATACGACGAAACCAGTACCGATAACCACGTTTGCGGCTTTCTTACGACTCCAGTTTAATTTGTCGATAATTGCTGAGGTTACTGCTTCCATGATTGAGATATGAGAGCTTAAGCCTGCTACAACTAGAGCAAAGAAGAACAGTGGACCAAGAATGTAAGGTGCTGGCAATAAGTTAATTGCCGCTGGTAACGTTACAAACGCAAGACCAACACCCGCAGAAACCACCTCTGTTAATGGTTTACCTTGCTCCTGAGCCATGTAGCCCAATACCGAGAAGATCATGATGCCGGATAGGATAGAGAAACCACAGTTAATCAATACCGTCATGAACGCATTGTTTGTGATGTCTGATTTCTCTGGCAAGTAGCTAGAGTAGGCCAGCATGATGGCAAAACCAATACTTAGGGTAAAGAAGATCTGACCATAAGCGGCTGCCCATACTTTAACGTCCCAAATTTTGCTGAAGTCTGGTTCGAACATGTAGTTCACGCCGTTCAGTGCACCTGGTAAGAACACCATGCGCCCGATAAGGAACAGCACCATCAAGAAAAGAATTGGCATCATGATTTTAGATGCACGCTCGATTCCTGACTTCACGCCGCTTGCAATCGCAACATAAGTAACGGCCCAAGCTATCACCATAGACAACGCAATCTTCCATTGGATACTGCCTAGATTCGTTGGTGAATTATCACCTAACTTTAGGTATTCACTGAAGAAAAACGCGTTTGTATCTGCTCCCCAACCTTGGCTGAACGACAGACCAAAGTAAGAAATAGACCAGCCGATCACGGCTACATAGTAAACGGCGATGACTGCTGCGACACCCACCTGAAACCAACCAAGCCACTCAAATTTTGAATGAATCTTTGCTAGTGTCTTTGGTGCTGAGCCACGGTATTTTTGACCCATACTGAACTCTAGGATCATGAATGGAATACCTGCAGTGATCATGGCAAAAAGGTAAGGAATAAAAAATGCGCCGCCACCGTTTTCGTAGGCCATGTATGGGAAACGCCAAATGTTACCCAGACCGATCGCTGAACCTACTGCTGCTAAGATGAACCCTGCGCGGGATCCCCATTGTTCTCGCTTCATATTTGACTCCTGTACAACTCCCTAAGGAATGAAGCTCTTTCTGTAAAGCAGGGCAATTTATTAAAAGTTAGGGAAACTGCTATCCATCAGTTTTTATGGCCTAAATTCTAAGTAGTTATTGATTTGCCGTTTTTTATTCTGCTTCACATGAAAGAATTTAGAGTTTAACTCTTAAATTTATGATGTGTGTTTGATAAAACTGAAATATTTATCTGTTTTCGCTATTCAGACTAACTTCTAATAATTACAAGCGCAACAGATTCTAAATGTTAATAATAGTATTTTGTCTGGTTATAATATGGTTAATATTCGTTTTTCTGGAGTTTATTTGAGTTGTGTAAGCTTGATCTCAAAACAAATGACTGCAATGAGGTCGATTACATGGTTATAAGGACTATTTTGATTATTTAGGGTGTACGTCTAGCTTTTGTACACCATCTAGACGATGTTTCGTCATTGTGTTGCAGTTAAAAGCGAAAACTAATTCCGACATTAGATTGAAATTGGTTCATCCAATCGGTGTCATACTTGATGATGCAGTTGGAGCCATCAGATGGCAATGTGCATGAACCTGAAGTGTCGTTGTCGACGACTGTACCTAGCCAACGTAGTTGTGCCGTTAAAGCAATTGCTTGAGAGTATTCATATTCAATACCGGCAAACGCACTCGCAGAAAACCCCACTTTTTTATCCGCCCAGTTCACATCAGTATAAGAGCCGCCTAACCCCAAGCCGGCGTATGTCTGCCAACCCTGTGCAATGGGATAGGCGAGGCTACTTTGAAACTGCAGGTAATGAATGTCTGCTGAGTTGGACAGTGATTTTAGTTCTGTTGGTTGATAGGAATAAAAAAGACCGACTCGCCCCTTAAGAAAAGGTGTTTCGATTGCCAACGCGTAACTCGTCGCTGCATCGATGTCGTAGGTATTGGCATCCGTGTCCTCCACTTTGCCGCCAGCGGTATATCCAATAAATGGTGTGACGATTACATTTGCTTGGACGTTGAAAGCAACGCTCATCAAAATAGTTCCAATCAAATAGCCGACGTTATTCTTCATGCCCTATCTCCTTATTATGCCTAAGCTAATTGTGATGGCTTAGTCAAAATCGTGCGAACAAATTAAGCAAATCTTGAACATGTTTCACGCTGGTGTTATTAATTTGTTACAGTTCAAGGAGGTGTTTATGGAACACGATCTCAAATCCGCACTAATCATCGTTGCCGCTGTTTTCGCAGTTCTTTTGTCATACGGAATTATTGCGATTACTTCGGCTTAATCTAAGTTTAGCTTTATTAGAAGACTTAAGCCGATGATACGTAACAGCGGTATAATCACCGATAGCCATACTGAACTCGATATCAATGTTTACGAACATTTCAGACATGGCAAAACTGCTCTTGTCACGCAAGGAGGAGGGCAGCGAGGAATTTTTACCGCTGGAGTGCTTGATGCATTTTTACTTTCCAACTTTGATCCCTTCGATGAATTCTATGGTACCTCAGCAGGTGCTCTAAACCTTTGCCCTTATTTATGCCGTCAGCATGGGATGGGTAAGGCGTTTATTACCGAATTGACCACCTCGCCTGAGTTTTTTAACCTTTTTCGTTACATTCGTAAGCAGCAATACTTGGGGCTGGAGTGGGCGCTGGAAAGAATTCAGGATTTCCCCTATAAACTGGACCTTGATATGGGGCGCAAAGCACTGGGCATTAGAGGGGCTTTTGCTGCCGTGACTGATGTAGAGACGCTTTCCGATCAGTACCTTCCTATGCTGGGCGATTCCTGGTTTCAAACCATGTTGGCAACGTGTGCGATTCCCAAACTATACCTTGGCCCAGTCGATGTTGGCGGGCGTAAGTTTGTCGATGGTGGCGTTTCCGCCTCAATCCCTGCTCAGGAGGCGTGGAGACAGAATGCGCGCAATATTATTGTTATCCGAACGGAGCCTTACTCAGAAATCGACGCAAGAGTACAAAGTGAAGTCGGGGATAAGTCTGTCCAGTGGTATCGAGAATCGATAAACTCCGTGCAGCAATCGTGGCAACAGAAAGTGAGCCAGTGGAAGTCAGACTGGGCATCCTTTTTTCAGCAGAAAATTAACACGGCCCATCAATCTAAGCTGGCTGGCGAAATGCTTTTGAATGGCGGGCGATGGCTGTTTGGGGCGGATAACTTGTATCGATTGAGTCATCTTATCGGGGAAAACTTCGACTCCGGTTTGGCTGATATGTTGATGATCCATTATCAAACATTCGAGCTGACACAAGCGTTTCTCTCTACACCACCAGATGATACTTTTATTCTACAGATTGCACCCAGAGAAGTGCTTCGGTCCTCTTCTTTGTTAAGCGACCCTGAAGATTTAGAACATGACTATCAGTTGGGTTTGCAGGCTGGTTATAACTTCGTTCAGCTTTATGACCAACTGAATATTGATCTTGACTTAGATGGGCGTGAAAGCGCGTAGTGTTTTCATTCGCTTCAGATGAAAATAAAAAGGGCTCCAATTGGAGCCCTAGATTTTTGTACAGATATATTATGCCGGCATAATACGCATACAGTTGGTTGAACCAACGACATCCATTACGTCACCTTGAGTAATGATGACCAAATCTCCGTCGTTTAAAAAACCTTGTTCTTTTAAGCAGCTAATCGCATCCTGCGCGGTTGGCAATCCTGCATCGCCTTTAGAGTTAAAATAGACTGGTGTGACGCCTCGGTATAACGCAGCACGATTCAGTGTCGATTCATTTCTTGATAAGGCAAAGATAGGCAATCCTGAGCTCAGACGAGACATCATTAAAGCGGTTCTGCCAGACTCGGTTAAGGAGATCATTGCCTTAATACCTTCCATATGGTTGGCAGAATACATGGTTGCCATCGCAATGGTTTCTTCTGCGGTTTCGAAGGAACGTTCAAGGCGATAGGTCGACAGACTGGCTTCAGACATTTTCTCTGCGCCCATACAGACTTCAGCCATCGATTTAACGGTTTCAACGGGGTATTCACCTGCCGCGGTTTCTCCTGACAGCATGACCGCATCGGTACCATCTAAAACAGCATTTGCCACGTCCATGACTTCAGCACGGGTAGGCATTGGGCTTGTAATCATCGATTCCATCATCTGGGTTGCCGTAATGACGATTCGGTTTAAGCTGCGTGCACGACGAATGAGCTTCTTCTGAACACCAATAAGCTCTGGGTCACCGATCTCTACCCCTAAGTCTCCGCGAGCGACCATGACCACATCAGAGGCCATAATGATATCGTCAATTGACTCACTACTCTCTACCGTTTCGGCGCGCTCTACTTTGGCGACCAATTTTGCTTCCAGGCCTGCATCTCGCGCTAAGCGTCGCGCATAGTGCATATCTTCACCATTACGTGGGAAAGAAATCGCTAAATAATCGACTTTGATTTCTGCGGCAGTAAGAATGTCTGCCTTATCTTTGTCCGTTAAGGCTTCTGCGGATAAACCGCCGCCTTTTTTGTTAATGCCTTTGTTGTTTGACAGGGCACCACCAACCGTGACGCGAGTATGTACTTTATTACCTTCTACGCTGGTGACTTGTAACTGAACGCGGCCATCGTCGAGTAACAGAACATCATTAGGTGCGACGTCTTGTGGCAATTCTTTGTAGTCTAAACCGACAGTTTCTTGGCTGCCTTCACCTTTTGGTAAGTCGCTATCTAAGGTGAATTTGTCACCGACTTTGAGCATCACTTTGCCATCTTTGAATGTAGATACGCGGATTTTCGGACCCTGCAAGTCGCCTAAGATAGCAACCTGTCGTCCTAGTTTTGCGGCAATTGCACGGACTTTGTTTGCACGTTGAATATGATCTTCGCTGCTACCGTGTGAAAAGTTCAGCCGCACAACGTTCGCGCCAGCTTTGATGATCTCCTCAAGTACATTGTCTTTATCAGTTGAAGGCCCAAGTGTGGTAACGATTTTTGTTCTTCTCAATTTGGATGTCATAGATTCTCCGAAGAATGCTAGTGTGGGACAAGGTAACTCGAATTGTATTTAAGTATATGCACAGAATGCTTTGGTTAAGATGAACACGAGCAAAAAGTTCTCCATCTTTATAAAAAACCAACTGCATAGATTCGCTTGATGTTTTTAGTGATAGCCACTCGCGTGGAGTGGATGACTAATTTGGTCAAAAAATTAAGTTATTTTTTACACAATTTAACAGGTGTAAATTTTCCGTTATTTGACTAAATACACAAACAAACAGGTTTCTGCGTGATGCTTGTCACGGGGATCTATTAATTCACTTCACAATTAGTTCGCAAAGTAAAAAAATTGCCGTGTTATAGAATTTTGGAGTGCACAATGTACATGGCTCAACCGGGCCATATTGATCATATCAAACAGATCAATGCTGGTCGGGTATACAAACTAATTGACTTAAAGGGTCCAATATCTCGAATTGATTTGTCCAAGCAAAGTGAGCTTGCACCCGCAAGTATTACTAAAATCACTCGAGAATTAATTGAAGCACACTTGATTCATGAAACAACCGTTCAAGAGGCCACCAGTCGTGGTCGTCCCGCTGTCGGTTTGCAGGTTAATAATGAAGGTTGGCAGTTCCTGTCGATGCGTTTAGGCCGTGGTTATTTGACAATCGCTCTCCATGAGCTCGGCGGCGATGTATTAATTGATACTAAAATCGAAATTCATGAGCTAGACCAAGACGATGTGCTTGAGCGTCTGCTTTATGAAATTGATGAGTTTTTTCAAACCTATGCTGATCAGCTAGATCGTGTTACCAGTATCGCAATTACGCTGCCTGGCCTCGTTAACTCAGAGCAAGGTATCGTGTTACAAATGCCGCATTACAACGTAGAAAATTTAGCTCTGGGGCCTGAAATATATAAGGCAACCGGCTTACCCGTCTTTGTGGCTAATGACACGCGAGCTTGGGCATTAGCGGAGAAACTGTTTGGTCACTCTAAAGAGAATGAAAACTCAGTTCTGATTTCGATTCACCATGGTTTAGGTGCCGGTATTATTCTCGACGGTCGCGTGCTGTTAGGCCGTCACGGTAATATCGGTGAATTAGGTCATATTCAAATCGATCCAAATGGTAAACGCTGTCACTGTGGCAATATTGGATGTTTGGAAACGGTAGCAAGCTCACAGGCTATTCGTGAAGAAGTCGTCAGACGGATTGCTGATGGTGAGGCGTCCAGCCTTGCTGAGCAAGAAGAGATGAGTATCGAGAGCATCTGTGAAGCAGCCGCTAATGGTGATCCCCTTGCTGTGGATGTGATTGAAAAACTAGGCCGTTACCTAGGTTCTGCGATTGCGATAGTGATTAACCTGTTTAACCCAGAAAAGATCTTGATTGGTGGCGTCATCAACCAAGCGAAAGACATTCTTTACCCAGCTATTCGTCGTTGTATCGAAGAGCAAAGTTTGCCGGTTTATCACCAAGATCTGGAACTGGTAGAGTCTCGTTTCTACAAACAAGCGACAATGCCGGGTGCAGCACTGGTAAAACAAGCGTTGTATGACGGACAACTGTTGATGAAAGTGGTAGAGGGTTAATCTCTTTTACTGACTTTATTACCGACCTATTAAAGGGATGAGACTTGGGTTCTCATCCCTTTTTGTTATTTACTGCGGTTGGTATCCTTCCTAAACACTAGTGAAAGTCTCGTGATTTGCTTTGTAACGCCGCTAAGTGATGAGTGCAATCAATCAGTTTGCCTGCGATTACGTGTGTCACATCTCCCTCCCTCTCTAAAATTCCTTTTACCATCATCACTTTGGATGTGAGATAAGCTTGCTTTTGGGCTCGGGCAGTCGCACTCCAAACCACGACATTAATATTCCCGGTATCATCTTCTAAAGTGATAAAGGTAACACCCGCAGCGGTACCGGGAGATTGACGTCCGGTGACGAGCCCGACAACGGTCACCAGTGATTTATGTTCTTTCTCGACTAACTGCTGCATGCGAGTAAAGCGAGGCAGCTTACCTGCTTGATCCAATAAAGTAATCGGATGACGATTGAGAGAAAGCCCGGTACTGGCATAATCTTCAATCAGGTTTTCGTACTCAGAAGGTTGGGTTTGATAGCCAGCAACAGGCTCTTGTACATCCTGAAACAGAGGTAGGTCTGATAGGGAGTCCATGGCTGCCCAACGAGCACTGTAGCGATTGCCAGATAATATCTGTAACGCATTCGCGGATGCTAACAGCTCGATATCGCGGCGACTTCTCAACACCTGCTTTACCTCCTGAATTGAGCGATAGCCGTTTTGAGGGCGGCGCTTAAGGAGTTGGTTCGCGCTCTCTTCACTGAGCCCTTTGACTAAGCGAAAGCCAAGCTGCACGGCTAACCGACCGTTAGGGCGCTGGATCAGGTGGTGCTGATAGTGTGAAAGATTAACGCAGACTGGCAAGACTTCGATGCCATGGCGGCGAGCATCCTGCACCAATTGAGAAGGGCTGTAAAAGCCCATAGGTTGACTGTTCAATAGCGCTGTATAAAACTCGGCAGGGTAGTAGTATTTCAGCCATGACGAACAATACGCCAGCACCGCAAATGAAGCGGAATGACTTTCCGGGAAGCCGTATTCGCCAAAACCACAAATTTGCTCAAAGATACGTTCCGCGAATGCTAAATCGTAGCCTCGCTCACGCATACCATCGATAAGCTTAGGTCTGAATTTTGCGAGATCGCCATTCTTTTTCCAGGCAGCCATCGCCCGACGTAGTTGGTCGGCTTCACCGCCACTAAAGCCTGCAGCAACCATTGCGAGCTTGATGACCTGTTCCTGAAAAATCGGAACACCCATGGTTCGCTCTAAGACACTTTTCACGGCTTCTGAAGGGTAGCTGACGGGTTCTTCACCATTGCGCCTTTTCAGGAAGGGGTGAACCATATCACCCTGAATAGGACCTGGACGTACAATCGCTATTTGAATCACCAAGTCGTAATAACAGGCGGGCTTTAAGCGAGGGAGCATGCTCATTTGTGCCCTGGATTCGATCTGAAATACCCCGACGGTGTCTGCTTTCTGGATCATGCGATACACATTGGGATCATCCTGAAGTCGGGTGATCTCAGCAATGGACAGTGATCGCTGGTGGTGCTTTTCGACCAGTTGAAAGCACTTTCTGATCGCATTCAGCATGCCTAATGCGAGCACATCGACCTTGAGCAGTTTTAAGCTTTCTAAATCATCTTTATCCCACTGTATGATAGTACGATCTTCCATCGCCGCGTTTTCCACCGGAACTAACTCGTATAGCGGTCCGGAAGAAATCACAAAGCCACCGACGTGTTGAGACAAGTGGCGAGGAAAGCCGATGATCTCGTTCACCAGTTGAATAAATTGTTGCCCCTTGAGTGATTCCGGATGCAATCCGAGTTCGACAATCTGCGCTTGCCAGCCTTGGCTACGATCGCGGCGATTCACGTTCTTAATGAAAAAGTCGAGCTGGGTTTCTTCAATCCCCAGAGCTTTACCGACTTCTCTGACTGCACTTTTGAAGCGATAGCTGATCACGGTTGCAGCCAGAGCTGCTCGCTCACGACCATATTTCTTATAGATGTATTGAATGACTTCTTCCCGTCGCTCGTGCTCAAAATCGACATCAATATCTGGCGGCTCATCTCGTTCTTTGCTGATAAAACGTTCGAATAGTACCGCGATTTGCCTTGGATCCACGGAGGTGATTTCCAGGCAATAGCACACGACTGAGTTTGCCGCAGAGCCGCGTCCCTGGTAGAGAATGCCTTGCTTTTTTGCAAACATCACGATGTCGTGAATAGTTAAAAAGTAATAGTGGTATTTTAGCTCTTTGATTAATGCGAGCTCATTCTCGATCGTTTGCTGGATAGTTTCTGGAACACCTTCAGGAAAACGTCTTTTCTTGCCGCGCTCAACCAGCATACGTAGGTAAGAATCGGGTGTGTAACCGTCGGGGATGAGCTCGGCAGGGTATTCGTATTTCAGGTCACTCAGCTTAAATTCACACAAATTAGCGATGTGCTGGCTTTCTGCAAGCCATTTTGGTTTGTAGACTCGGGCTATTTTGCTTAGTGGGCGTAGTGCACGTTCTGCGTTGGATAGTCGTTCAAACCCCAGCTTATCGACGCTGCAACCGTGTTTCACTGCTGTAAGTACGTGCTGTAATGGCAGGCGTTCGACCGAGTGCATGAGTACACCACCACAAGCTGTGATAGGTAACTGAAGTTCATGGGCGAGCTTTTCACAATGGTTGGTATATGCCGAATCATCGCCACCAAGGTGACGCTGGATGGCAACCCATAAGCGGTTTGGATGATGTTGGTTTAACCAGCGTCCCCAGTAATGATCGCTGTTTTGGTGGGTTGGGAGCCATAAAACAAAACAGTGACGAATCGACATCAAATCCCATTCAGAGAGTTGATAGCTGCCTTTTTCACTGCGTCGTCTTGCGTTGGTGATGATACGGCACAATTCTGCATAAGCTTTACGGCATGGACACAATAAGACCACTTGGCATTCATCATTGAGCCAAAACATACTTCCTACGATTTGTTTGATATCGAGCTTATGTTGCTGGATCGTGGAATAGGCTTTTACAACACCTGCGACGGAACATTCATCGGTGATTGCAATGGCTTGATAGCGGTAAAAAGCGGCTTGCAGAACCAGCTCTTCTGCATGAGAAGCTCCGGTAAGAAAAGAGAAATTGGACTGACAAAACAGCTCTGCGTAATTCATAACGACTTAACAAAAAAATCCATGAAGAAACCAATGTTTGTATTGATCGCGGAACACCCATAACCAGCGACCTTGCTTGGTGTGTGCAATGTAGTAATCACGCATGATTTCATCGCCATCCCACCACCCTGAAACAATTCGTTCTGGTCCGTGTACCAGAGAGACCTGTTCTTGGAGCGGCATTGGTCTCGGTAACTGCATTGCCGGACGCAGCAACTGAGGAATCGAAGAAAGCGCGACATCGGGTTCATCGGCCGAACGGTATTGGCAGGCTTTTTCTGGCCTTGGGTCGTAGGCAATATCAGGCTTGAGTACGGAGTGTTTTCCCATTTTTGCTTGCAACAAAGAGAGCAGCTCTAACGGATGCATTTGGCCTTTCTGCCCCGCAAAGAGGTCGCAAGCGCTGCTGATTGGTTCACCTTGGCGAATGACCTGTAAAGTCAGGCCAATCACAGGGCCATTGAGTGCCAGAGACTCCAGGCTCAAACTGGCGAGTTGTTGCCAGCGGTGGCATAAGTAGTCGCCTTGTGCTGAGGTAAGCGGCACCGACTGTGTGTGTTTATCTCGCTGGTGGAGCGTTAAGCAAAGCTCAAAAGCAACTTTGTCTCTTAATTTTAGAAAGGTTTCGAGTTGCTTCAGCAGTTTGGCCAAGGGCTTCTCAATCCACTGAACATTTTCTAGCTCAAACAGCAACTCCAAATACACCCTGAATGATTCTGTTGGATGATAAAAATCGACAGGGTGTTTAAATTGGCCAGTCAGACGACCTACATAGTTCACTAAATCAATATCAAAACGGCGAGCGATATCCTGCAGCGGTAACTCAAGCAGGTCTTGTAAAGTACTTACGCCAACACGCTGCAATTTATCCACCGTCACAGTGGATAAATCTGTCAGTGTGAGTGGCAAAGAGGAGAGTGATTGTTGAATAGACGCTTTGTCTTCAATCAACTGGTTACTTCCAGACAGTGCCATGAGTTTGGCTGATAATGGAGAAAACCCACAGCCAAACTGCACACTCAGTTTTAGTGTGGCGAGGTGGGCGGAGACTTTGTGCCAGTAGTTTTGCAACCCATCATAGAGGCTGAGCATGGGTGTTGCGCGTAGCAGGAGCCCCTGATTTGGCATCAGAACCACATCAGACGTGATCAGATATAGCCACTGGGCAACCTCCTGCAATTTCTTCAGTTCAGTTTGGGGATGGTGAGGGTGGACTTGTAAGTCTCGACATAAAGACGCAGCGCTGCCCAATCCCATATTTAGCTTGATGCCTTGCTGCTCAGCAACATCGTTGTATTGAATGATGCGACAACGCTGGCTTTCGACTATCACTACAGGCTGTTCTTGGTTGCCACTAAAAAGTGTGTCCAATTGCAGACGAGGGAAGTGTAAGTAGATCCATAAAGACATGTTGTTATTACCCTTGATTTAACATCGGGAAATTTACGACTGTCGATGGAGTATGAGTCTTAAGCGGCATGACCAGTTGTGGGTAATGATGCTGGTAGTTAATCTCGACCTGACCTTTGCTCCAGCCACCTTTACGTTTTAATACCTCAACGCTTACGCCTTGCTCACTCCCTTGTACTTTGAGGCTGAGTGAGACAGGCAGGGATAGACGGTTTGCTCGGATTGGCTTCAACATAAACAGAGGGCAAGAGCCCTGCTCACTGGCGACCTGTAGACGTTTGACTTGATGGATTTCAAGCTCGTCTTGCCACAATAATACATTGCTACACACACTACTTTTTAGACACTGCTCCGCAGCCCAGAGTGCATCACGCTGATGCTCCGGTGTGATGACCCAGACTTGATTGATATCCAAGCCGATACTGTGCAGAAAGAGTGGATTCATTAACGCTGGCGGTTGAATAAACGCAGTAACGCCTTTAGTTAGCGATGATTTCAAATAAGGCGCTAATAAACGCAATTCACCGACACTGCCCACAGACTCCATTTCGATCACGCCGTGAGGTGGAAAACCTCCGCCCAGTAGAGCGTCCAGCTCAGGAAAAGCAGAGCTGTTGAGGAACTGATGTGAGTCCGCTTTGGTTAAATTTGCCTGCCAAACAAGGTGTTGGCTTTTTAAGTGCTGAATAATATCTTGCATAATTAAATACCTGTATGTATGTACAGTATATTTCTGTGGTGAAAAGTAGCAAGATTTTTGTGGCGAGAAAAATAAAAAAGGCAGCGTTGGCTGCCTTTTCAATCAGTTATGTGAAGGAGTGAGAACGGAATCACTTACGCTTTGGTTGCGCGTCGATACACTGGCCATTCACGTCAGTCACACTCGGATCCATCAGATGCAGGTACAGTGGCATCAGATCTTGTGGTGTTTTTAGTTTGTTAGAATCTTCACCCGGGTATGCTTTTTCACGCATGCGAGTACGTGTGGCACCTGGGTTGATGGCATTAACACGCATTGTTGTATCACTTAGCTCATCAGCCAGCGTTTGCATCATGCCTTCTACTGCGAACTTAGAGATCGCGTATGGACCCCAGAAAGCACGACCAGAGTGACCAACAGTAGAAGAGGTAAAGACAATACGACCCGCTTCAGCTTTACGCATCACAGGTAGCAGCGCCTGAGTCATCAGAACTTCGGCTTTCACGTTAATTTGCATGATGTCATCGAAGTCATCTTCTTTGATTTGTTCAAATGGACAAAGTGTGCTCAGAACCCCTGCGTTGTGCAACAGGCCATCAAGGCGGCCAAACTGGCCTTCGATTGTCTCTGCCATATCGATGTAGTTCTGTTTTGTCGCCCCTTTTAAATCAAGAGGGATAATGGCAGCTTGCGGGTAACCCGCTGCTTCGATTTCATCGTAAATGGATTCAAGGTTTTGAACGTTTCTGCCCAATAAAATCACCGTTGCACCGTGCTTTGCGTATGAAAGTGCGGCTTGACGGCCAATGCCATTACCTGCGCCAGTAACAAGAATGACTTTATCTTTTAAGGCATCTGCTGAAACGGAGTAGTCCACGGTGTTTAATCCTTATTATTGTAAGAGGGTCCATGATAGTTAATTGGCGCAAATTACGCCGCTTTCTTAATGGAAAATCTTGGTAATCGTGACAAGATGGTTACAATACACCAATTCATGTGTTATACCAATTCCAGAACGTTGGTTAGGTATGCTATCAATCAGAACAAGTGGTTACAAACCACGTTGCCTTCTCTCTGATTTTTCGGTGTAGCATAGCAACATATTCTCTGGAGTGAGATAAAGGAGCTCTCATTGGAATTTTTATTAGATTACGGTTTATTCTTGGCCAAGATTGTCACAGTCGTCGCTGCGATCATTGTCATTCTAATCCTGGTTAAATCGGTAGGTGGTAAATCAGGTGCTGCAAAAGGTGAACTTGAGATCACCAACCTTTCTGAGCAGCATAAACAGTCTGTTGAGCAATTAGAGCATCATTTACACGATGACGCTTTCCTCAAGGCTCGTGACAAAGCCATCAAGAAAGAAGAAAAAGAAAAGAACAAATCCCGCGAGAAAGAGATCAAACAAGCCAGTAAAGAAGGTGAGCTAGATAGCAAGCGCGAACCACACCTGTTTGTTCTTGACTTCAAAGGTAGCATTGATGCGAAAGAAGTGAATTCATTACGTGAAGAGATCACCGCCATTTTGGCTGTGGCTCGTGAAGGCGATGAAATCTTACTGCGTTTAGAGTCAGGTGGTGGCATGGTCCACGGCTACGGCTTGGCATCTTCTCAGCTTGATCGCATTAAAGCCGCTGGTTTGCCATTAACTATCGCCGTGGATAAAGTTGCGGCAAGTGGTGGTTATATGATGGCGTGTGTGGCAGATAAAATTGTCTCTGCACCATTTGCAATTGTTGGCTCAATTGGCGTGATCGCACAAATTCCAAACTTCAATAAGTTATTGAAGAAGCATGATATCGAGTACGAACAACTTACCGCAGGTGAGTACAAGCGTACCCTGACGATGTTTGGAGAAAACACCGACAAAGCTCGTGATAAATTCAAACAAGAGCTAGAAGAAACTCACGTACTGTTCAAAGACTTCATTCGTGAGCGCCGCCCAAGCTTAGAGCTAGAGAAAGTAGCGACTGGCGAACACTGGTTTGGTACTCAGGCAAAAGAGCGTGGGCTGGTCGATGAAATCTGCACGTCTGATGATCTCGTTGTTGCGGCATGCAAAGACAAGACAGTCTTAGCCGTTCACTACGTACCGAAGAAAAAACTGGCTGATAAGCTAGCGGGTGTTGCGAGCAAAGTGGCAGACAGTGTTATCTTAAAATTGGCTGAGCGTGGTCAAAAGCCAATCGTGTAATCACGAAAACTGATATCCAATTTGAACATGGCGAGGGTGAGAGCTCTCGCCATTTTTATTTGAGTTTTTAAATTTACTTATAAATCAGGCTGCTCATGCAGTGTGATGCATGGAATGACATTTTTCCTCGCCCGAAAGGGCAATTTCCCTTATAATGCGCGCCTCGAAAACCGAGCAATTTGCTAAAAGAAATAAAAGGTGGAGAAGAACATGTCCTCTCAAACTCCGGTTGTAACCGTAGATGGACCGAGTGGTGCAGGTAAAGGCACTTTGTGTATGTTGCTGGCGAAAAAGTTGGGTTTCCAACTCTTAGACTCTGGCGCGATTTATCGAGTACTTGCACTGGCTGCTATTCACCATGGTGTTGATACTGAGTCTGAGGACGCACTTGTCCCATTGGCTACACACCTAGATGTTCAATTTATCGCTGAAGGTGACTTGGTTAAGGTTATCTTAGAAGGCGAAGATGTCTCCGGTGAGCTTCGTAAAGAAGAAACGGGTATGGCTGCATCTAAAGTCGCTGCGCTACCACGTGTTCGTGAAGCATTATTGCGTCGTCAGCGTGCCTTTGAAACGGCACCAGGTTTGGTTGCTGATGGCCGTGATATGGGAACCGTTGTATTCCCACAAGCACAAGCGAAAATTTTCCTTGATGCGAGCGCAGAAGAGCGTGCAAATAGACGCCTTAAACAGTTGCAAGATAAAGGGTTAGATGTTAGATTTGCTGACCTTTTAAGCGAGATCCAAGAGCGTGACGATCGCGATCGTAACCGCCCAGTGGCGCCACTACGCCCTGCAAAGGATGCGCTTGTGCTAGATTCTACGTCGATGACTATCGACGAAGTGGTAGAAAAGGCACTACAATATATCGAATCGAAGCGAGTTGAGTAACGATACTCAACTAGGCTAAGAGCGTTGGTCGCAAGGATGATGACTGGCGAATTTAATAACCCCATGCGGTAGGATACCCGTGGACGTTTAATTTATTGAAGATTAAATAAATGACTGAATCTTTTGCTCAACTCTTTGAAGAGTTTCTAAACGAAACAGAATTCCAACAAGGCAGCATCGTTAAAGGTACTGTAGTAGCTATCGAGAACGGTTTCGTTCTTGTTGACGCTGGTCTTAAGTCTGAATCTGCTATCCCTGCTGAACAGTTCAAGAACGCTGCTGGCGAACTTGAAGTTGAAGTTGGTGCTGAAGTAGACGTAGCTCTAGACGCTGTTGAAGATGGTTTCGGTGAAACTCAACTTTCTCGTGAGAAAGCTAAGCGTCACGAAGCTTGGATCGTACTTGAGAAAGCTTACGAAGAAGCTGAAACTGTTGTTGGTATCATCAACGGTAAAGTTAAAGGCGGTTTCACTGTTGAACTAAACGGTATCCGTGCTTTCCTTCCTGGCTCACTAGTAGACGTACGTCCAATCCGCGACACTGCTCACCTAGAAAACAAAGAGCTAGAGTTCAAAGTTATCAAACTTGACCAAAAACGTAACAACGTAGTTGTTTCACGTCGTGCAGTTATCGAATCTGAGAACAGCGTTGAGCGTGACGAGCTTCTAGAAACTCTACAAGAAGGTTCTGAAGTTAAAGGTATCGTTAAGAACCTTACTGACTACGGTGCGTTCGTTGACCTAGGTGGCGTTGACGGTCTTCTACATATCACAGATATGGCTTGGAAGCGCGTTAAGCACCCATCTGAAATCGTTAACGTTGGTGACGAGATCCAAGTTAAAGTTCTTAAGTTCGACCGTGAGCGTACTCGCGTATCACTAGGTCTTAAGCAACTAGGCGAAGATCCATGGGTAGCAATCGCTAAGCGTTACCCAGAAGGTCACAAACTAACTGGTCGCGTAACTAACCTAACTGACTACGGCTGCTTCGTTGAAATCGAAGAAGGCGTTGAAGGTCTAGTTCACGTTTCAGAAATGGATTGGACTAACAAGAACATCCACCCATCTAAAGTTGTTAATGTTGGCGACGAAGTTGAGGTTATGGTTCTTGAAATCGACGAAGAGCGTCGTCGTATCTCTCTAGGTCTGAAACAGTGTAAAGCTAACCCATGGCAGTCATTCGCTGAAGCACAAGCTAAAGGCGACAAAGTTACTGGTAAGATCAAGTCTATCACTGACTTCGGTATCTTCATCGGTCTAGAAGGCGGCATCGACGGTCTAGTTCACCTATCTGACATTTCTTGGAATGTTGCTGGCGAAGAAGCTGTACGTGAGTACAAGAAAGGCGACGAGATCTCTGCAGTTGTTCTAGCAGTAGACGCAGAGCGTGAGCGTATCTCTCTAGGCGTTAAGCAAATGGAAAACGACCCATTCAATGCTTACGTTGCAGACAACAAGAAAGGTACTCTAGTTAACGCTACTGTAACTGCTGTTGACGCTAAAGGTGCTACTGTTGAAATCGCAGAAGGCGTTGAAGGTTACATCCGTGCTTCTGAAGTATCTCGCGATCGCGTAGAAGATGCTTCTCTAATCCTAAGCGCTGGTGATGTTGTTGAAGCTAAGTTCACAGGTGTAGACCGTAAGAACCGCGTAATCAACCTATCTATCAAAGCTAAAGACGAAGCTGAAGAGCAAGAAGCAATGGCATCTATCAACAAGCAAGATGACAATGCATTCGGTAACGCAATGGCTGACGCTTTCAAAGCAGCTAAAGGCGAATAATATACTCGCTTAAGCAAAAAAGGAGCCGCAAGGCTCCTTTTTTATATTTATTGCAATAAAAGTAGTAATACTAATATCGGTAAACTATCTTAATAAAAGACATTTCTTCAATGCATACTTTGCGTAAAAATTGTCTAGAATTACGAGCAAGTGTTTGTTGGAATTAGTATTACTTACTATAATGAGTGAGAAAGATACTCAAAGAGGGCAACTATGACTAAGTCTGAACTGATTGAAAGACTCTGCGCTGAGCAAACGCATTTATCAGCGAAAGAGGTAGAGGATGCTGTAAAAGATATTCTAGAGCACATGGCCTCTACATTAGAGAGTGGTGACCGTATCGAGATCCGCGGCTTTGGTAGTTTTTCTCTTCATTACCGTGAGCCTCGCGTAGGTCGCAACCCTAAAACTGGTGATAAAGTGGAACTAGACGGTAAATTCGTCCCACACTTCAAACCAGGTAAAGAACTTCGTGAGCGCGTAAATATTGGCTAATGCTCTCTGATTAGTTTGAAAAAGCGGCATACTTTTGTGTATGCCGCTTTTTTATAATATGTCCAGTAAGACCAATTCCAGTCATTATCTCATCGTTATTGCTGGTTCAAATCGCTGACAACTGCATTAGAACTTTTGTCATTAACACCGCTGGTTACTGCAAGTTCTTCCTTGTTCTAAGCGATTTCTCCTACTCAACTTTCTGATAATTAAATTATTGGTATTAGTGTCAATTATCTCAACTTGCCTTACTCTGGACGGTTTATCGTGCCATAAGTTGAATGTTTATCTATCCAGATTGCTATTAACTTCGATTGTGTGTCTACAAACCGGGTTTCTTGAGGTTACTTGGGTATAGATTATTGCTAATATACGTGGTCTGAAGAAACATTTTACTGCATAATCTGACCTACTTACTCCTCTAAGGGTGATGTAATATGAAAATTATAAAAATCGTTGCTATTTTCGCTCTCTTTTTAATTGCACTAGCATTAGGCTCACAAAACCAAGAGGTTGTGACCTTTAACTATCTTTTAGCAAAAGGAGAGTTCCATCTATCAACGCTATTAGGCGTGGTATTTGTGGTTGGTTTTGGCTTGGCTTGGGTTATCTTCGCTAGCATCCAACTAAAGACTCAACTTCAAGTTCGACGTCTTAAGAAGAAACTGAAAAAGTACGAGCCAGCTAACGCAGAAACTGCTGCTAAGCCTGCTATCGACAAACAGGCATAAGGATAAGGCTTCACTTTAATGCTTGAACTACTCTTCTTGTTATTGCCTATAGCTGCTGCGTATGGCTGGTATATGGGGCATCGCAGCGCTCAACAAGACAAGCAGAAGCAATCACATCAAATTTCTCGTCAATATATGACGGGTCTGAACTTACTGCTTTCTGATCAATCAGATAAAGCAGTAGACCACTTTATTGAATTGCTCCAAGTAGATAACGAAACCATAGATACCCACCTTGCGTTGGGTAATCTTTTTCGTTCTCGTGGAGAAGTCGACCGCGCAATTCGTATTCACCAAAATCTTATTTCCCGCTCGGGTCTGACTCTAGACCAGAAAAATCTCGCCCTTCAGCAACTTGCTAAAGACTACATGGTTTCTGGTTTTCTGGATCGTGCGGAAAAGATATTTGAACAGTTAGTCGAAGAGCCAGAACATCGAGAAGGTGCACTTCAGCAGCTTGTGACCATTTACCAGCAAACGCGTGAATGGGAAAAAGCGATTCACTACGCTAACCAGCTAGCAAAAATGAGTAATAAGCGCTCTAGAATGCGAGCGAATATTGCTCACTATTGGTGTGAAATTGCCATGCTAGATCAAGCTGATGGCAATAAGAGCAAAGCGGTTCAGCATTTCAAAAAAGCACTCTCGGAAGACCCAAAATGTGTGCGTGCCAGTATTGCTTTGGGCCGTATGTATTTAGAGTCGGAAGATTACAAACAAACCATTAAATACTTAACTTCAATCCTGGAGCAAGACAAAGACTTTATTAGCGATGTTTTGCCTACGATTGCAGAGTGCTACCACCACTTAGGGCAAGAAGATGAGCTGGTGGAATTCCTTCGGGCTTGTATCGATAAGAAAGCCGGAGTGTCAGCAGAATTAATGCTGGCACAGCTGGTTGCGCATCACGAAAGTGTGGGCGCAGCACAGGAGCTGTTGACCAAGCAGCTACTGAAAAATCCGACCATGAAAGGTTTCTACCGTCTGATTGATTACCATATTGCAGAGGCGGAAGATGGTCGTGCAAAAGACAGTCTTTCAACCTTACAAGCCATGGTTGGTGAACAGCTAAAAGTGAAACCTCATTATCGATGCAGAAAATGTGGTTTTTCTACTCATTCCCTGTATTGGCATTGCCCGTCTTGTAAGGGGTGGGGAACGATCAAACCAATCCGTGGATTGGATGGTGAGTAATTTTAGTGCAGCTGGCAGGTTTTCTGTCCGCTGCATTTTTTTAGAAAAAAGAAAATTTTAGGAGATGAAATGATCGACCAAAAAGTTATTGTCGCACTGGATTATGATAACCAAGCTGATGCGCTTGCGTTTGTAGATCGCATTGATCCTGCGTCATGCCGTTTAAAAGTCGGCAAAGAGATGTTTACACTATTTGGTCCTGATTTCGTACGTGAGCTACACAAACGTGGTTTCTCTGTATTTTTGGATTTAAAATTTCACGATATCCCAAATACTTGTTCGAAAGCCGTGCGTGCGGCCGCGGAACTGGGTGTTTGGATGGTGAATGTTCATGCAAGCGGCGGTGAACGTATGATGACAGCATCTCGTGAGATTCTGGAACCATATGGTAAAGATCGTCCGTTGCTGATTGGTGTAACGGTACTAACCAGCATGGAACAGAGTGATTTGGCAGGTATAGGTTTGAATGTTGCTCCTCAAGAGCAAGTGATCCGCCTTGCAACACTAACGAAAAACTCGGGTCTTGATGGCGTAGTATGTTCTGCGCAAGAAGCTTCAATGCTGAAAGGCGAGCTAGGCAAAGAGTTTAAGCTGGTGACACCTGGTATTCGTCCTGCTGGTTCTGAGCAAGGTGACCAGCGTCGTATCATGACACCAGTAGACGCGATTCAAGCTGGATCTGACTACTTAGTTATTGGCCGTCCTATTACTCAGGCGAGTGATCCTGCTGCGGTATTGAAGTCAATCAATGACAGCCTAGCGAACATGTAATTACTAAACGCAATGATTGTATTATTGATTTCAAAGGTGGGGCAGTGATGTCCCACCTTTTTCTATTTACTCGATTGGTATTGGATCTGCTAGCCTAAGTTGGAGTGTTTAGGTTTAATGCTCTACGGTCAATCGACTTTGGACTAGGGCATAACACTATGTCGGTCACAATTTCATAACATAAACCGCTGTGATAAACAGAAAATGCAAGCGGGTGTTATTGATGGGTTGCGTTACAAATAGGTTACTAATACTATGACGGAGATGCATTTACTGCGTTGTAAGGTCTAGGATGACCTGGTGAATCTCTTTGAAATTAATGCAGAAGTTGGCAGGACGTCGCTTCGTATTATACTTTTTTACTTTCCTGTCTGCGTAGGGCTATTCTCGCAGATCTTGTGAGCTTCACTCACGGTCTTCCTTGTATCTACCTTAGATCGCAAATCATAACAAGGAAGAAAAATGACCAAGAAACTGCCATTTTCAGTATTAGCAATACTAACGGCGACCAGTTTTCAGCTGAATGCGGCTGAATTGCCAGCCAATATTGAATGGACTTCAAACAACAATGAGCCTCTGTTCGCTTCAGAAGAAGCGGTTCATGGCGGCACTTATCGCACTTATATTCAAAGCTTCCCACAAACATTACGTAGTGTTGGCCCTGATGCAAACTCAGGCTTACGCCAATACCTGATGGATGGTACGCCAAAAATGGCGCAACGCCATCCAAATACGGGCAAATGGATTCCGCAACTTGCTAAGGCATGGGGATTTGGTGAAGATAATAAAACGGTTTATTTTCAGCTAGATGAAACCGCAAAATGGTCGGATGGTGAGAAGATTACTGCCGACGATTACGTCTTTATGATGCAGTACTACACATCGAAAGACATCATTGACCCTTGGTACAATGACTTCTTTACCAACAGTATCGTGAGTGTCGAAAAGATTGATGACTACACCATCCGAGTGAACCTTGCTGTTGCTCAAAGCCATGACTCCCTGATGGTGATGATCAATATGCCTAGTAATGGCTTCCAGCCTCGTCCGAAACATTTCTTCGAAGGTGAAAAAGACGAAAATAATGATGGCATGCCAGACAACTTCGTACGCAAATACAACTTCAAAGCGGAACCAACCGCAGCCCCTTACTACTTGGATCAAATCAAAAAAGGTAAAAGCGTTACCTTTAAACATGTTGGTGAAGACTGGTGGGGTTACAACAATCGTTACTACAAGAACCGTTACAACGTAGATAAAGTACGCATTACCGTCATTCGTGACCCGGATATCGCGCTTAAGCACTTTGAAAAAGGAAATCTAGATTACTTTGAAATGGTGCTACCTAACTATTGGCACGATAAGACCAACACCGATGTTTATAAAAACGGTTATATCGAGAAATATTGGGGTTTCAACCAAGCACCACAAGGTGCTGGTGGTGTTTGGATGAACACAGCAATGCCATTGCTTGATAACCTTGAAGTGCGTAAAGGCATCATGGTTGCGACCGATTTTGACGGTATGATTGAGAATATCATGCGCGGTGACTACTCGCGTAAGCCACATGGCCTTGGTTTTGGCCATGGTGAGTATGACGATCCGAATAATGCACCACCGAAGTTTGATGTAGCTGCAGCCGTGAAACATTTTGAGAAAGCCGGGTTTGATACTGTTGGGGCGGATGGTATTCGTGTGAACGACAAGGGCCAGCGCCTGAGCTTTGCGATTACTTATGGCTACAACTCCTGGACGCCACGCATTGCTTACCTCAAGGAGCAAGCGAAGTTGGCAGGTCTTGAATTTACCTTAAACCTGGTAGACGGTTCATCTGCGTTTAAATATATCCTGGAGAAGAAACATCAACTGGCTTTCTTGAACATGGGGTCGGGTGAGATTCCAGCATACTGGGAATACCTCCACTCAGATAATGCGAACAAACCTCAGACGAACGCACACACTAACTTCAGCAGCCCAGAGCTGGATAAGTTGATTGAGGCGTATGACTCAGAATTTGATCAGCAAAAACGTTATGAACTGTCCCACCAGATTCAAGACTATGTGACCAAAGCAAATATTATTGTCCCTGGTTACATGGTGCCTTATTCACGTGTGGCTCATTGGCGTTGGGTGAAAATTCCAAAAGATGGCATGACAAAAGCGACAGAATGGGTCCTTCATCCAATGGATATTGGTAACTTCTGGATTGATCCTGACGTGAAAAAAGAAACGGAAAAGGCGATGAACGACGGAAAAACATTCCCTGAAGTTAGCGTTGTTGATGACCGTTACAAGTTGTAGTTTTAGCTTCAACTAAAATGTAAGCCCTGTCTCAAAGAGATAGGGCTTTTTACTTTTCGCTACGCGTCTTGTTATCTAACCAAATATGAAGCTTCGAGAAGATAGGTTTTTACATCGCCTAAAGAAGAAAATGCTTGGTCGATGGCTTTGAAACGCTCATCGATAGAATCACTAGAGATGATGTTAACAAACGTTGTAATCGAGAAAGCTTCGTTGGCTTTAAAAAAACGATGCACATTTTCTAGCTGAACTTTATGAATATGCTCAACCTTATTTAGTGCATTGGTTAGGTCTGAGATTGTGATTGACATTGCTACTCTAATTCTTATTCGTGGTCGAAAACCAACCCGTTGTTGGCGGTCTACATTTTCCGCTAGAGTAGCATCAGCATGCTGAAGATGGACTGACGAAGATCAATGTGTTCTGTTCACCACGGTGTATTTAGTTAGATAATGATATTTATTCTTATTCCGTATATTTGCTATTTAAATGAGTAAATAGACATTTAATCTATCTTTCATATTAATTCCAGTTACTAATGTCATCCCCATTTTTACTATATTTTTTTAACTCGATTTAATGTTGCGCCTGCATGACAAAAATATGAATCTTGGCAAGATTGTGGTCTTGGTTAGGATATTTCTACGTCACACATTTAATTTTGTTTTGTTACTAACTATTTCAGAATAACCTAGAGTAATATCACAACATAAAGTATTTAATCTGTCTCATAAGTTATATTTTGTTAATAAACTTTACATATCAATAGATTATGACTAATTTTTAAAGATGGATTTTTGGGTTTGATTTTATGAAGTACTTAGTTACTGGAGCCGCCGGTTTTATTGGTAGCGCAACGGTGAAAAAACTCAATGCTCAGGGACATGAAGTCGTCGGTATTGATAACATCAATGATTACTACGATGTCGAGCTAAAACACGCAAGGTTAAGTTTTATCAAGAATCCGTCATTTCGATTCTTACAAATTGATATTTCAAATAGGGCGGAAATGGAAGCTTTATTTGAGAAAGAGAACTTTGATCGGGTCATTCATCTTGCTGCACAGGCTGGCGTTAGATACTCACTTGAAAACCCTCACTGTTACGTTGAATCAAATGTAACCGGCTACCTGAACATACTAGAGGGTTGTCGTCAGAATAGTGTTCAGCACCTGGTGTACGCCTCTTCTAGCTCCGTTTATGGCTTGAATAGTAAAGTCCCTTTTGCAACGTCTGATAGTGTCGACCATCCCGTATCTCTATATGCCGCGACGAAAAAATCGAATGAGTTAATGGCGCATTGCTATTCTCATTTGTATCAAATTCCTACTACTGGATTACGATTTTTTACTGTCTATGGCTCTTGGGGACGTCCCGACATGGCACCATTTATCTTCACCAAAAAGATACTTGACGGGGAATCGATAGACATTAACAACAACGGTGAGTTGTGGAGAGACTTTACACATATTATCGACATCGTTGAAGGTATCGTTCGCATAGCCGATGTCATTCCTGCCCAAAATGCTCAATGGCAAGTAGAGACGGGCTCGCCAGCGAGTAGCTCTGCGCCGTTTGCGGTTTACAATGTCGGTCACGGGTCGCCTATCAACCTGATGGACTTTATATACGGGATAGAAAATGAGCTCGGCATTGAAGCGAAAAAGAATTTTCGGGATATGCAGCCCGGTGATGTTTATCAAACGTACGCAGATACCGAAGATCTTTATGCAGTAACGGGGTACAGACCTGTGGTATCGATACAAGAAGGTATTGCAGAGTTTGTTTCTTGGTACCGAGAGTTTTATAACAAGTAAAAATAAAGTAAGGCTATAGGGCTTGTCTTTATAGCTTGCTATGACAAGGTTAGAGTGAATGTTGCCGAGTATATCAGTCGTTATTCCTGCTAAAAATGAACAAGGGAATATCGGGAAGTTAGTGAAAGAAATTCATGATAGCTTGAAGGCTTATCCAGAAGTAGAAATTGTGATTACTGACGACGGAAGCACAGATAACACAGTGCAGGAAGCCCTTGATGCTGCGCAGGAGTGTGGTTGTAATCTCCAAGTTGTTAGTCACGAGCAAAGTTGCGGACAAAGCACCGCAGTTTTGACGGCGGTTAAACACGCAAAAGGTGAGTGGATTATTACCTCTGACGCAGATGGTCAGAACGACCCGTCTGACATGCCAAGCATGTTAGAACTCGCAGCTAAAGTGACTAATCCGCATTTTTGTATTGCGGGTTACCGGGCGAAGCGCTTGGATACGGCTTGGGTTCGCTTTCAGTCCAAAGTCGCTAATAAAGTGCGTCATACTTTATTGGGTGATGGTGTGCCCGATTCCGGTTGTGGTCTCAAAGTTATTCCCAAAGCGACTTACTTACGTCTACCTTACTTTGATCATATGCATCGTTTTCTCCCTGCATTGATTAAGTCGCTTAATGGTGAAATTGTGGTTCATCAAGTCGCGCACCGAGACCGAGAAGCAGGGACGTCAAACTATAATGCCTGGAATAGAGCGTGGGTTGGTATCGTTGATTTGTTTGGTGTGATTTGGTTACAAAGACGCACTAAAAATCCACTGGTTAAAGCGGTGAGTGTTGCAGGTACAGAACAACAAGAATGAAGTGGCTGAAGCTTTTTTTATTAATTGCTGTCGGGGTTCTGATTGCGAATCAGCTTGATAACCCCGTCTTGGTGCATTTAACGGATAAAAACTGGCTAGTTGGTTATATCCAACAAAATGGTATGACGGGAGAGCTGGTGGTATTCACTTTCAGCGTTATATTTTTATCCTTAAGTGGGCCTAAGCAAGCAATCGCACTCGTGTTTGGGTATTTATATAATATAAACCTAGGCGTGGTTCTGACATTATTAGCCTGTGTTGTCGGTGCCACATTCAATTATTATTGCGCTCGGTTTATCTTCGCCAACTGGTTATATAGTCATTTCCCTAAAAAAATGATCAAATTCAATTCATTCGCCAGCCGAAAACCATTTTATAAAATCTTGCTGTTGCGTTTGTTCCCTATCGGAAATAATGTTGTCACTAACGTTTTATCGGGCAGCGTGCGAGTTCCTTTTTTTGCTTTCCTTTCTGCAAGTGTACTTGGCTATCTCCCACAAGTGATTATATTCGCGCTAATGGGAGCAGGTATTCAGTCATCAAGTAATACAATGATATATCTCAGTATTTTCTTTGGTGTTGTCAGTGCTTTACTGACTGGTTTTCTGTATAGAGATCATATTAAAAGCCGCGTTGAACTATTAAATATGGAAGAGGAACTATGAATCCTGTTGTTGCGAAGTCCAGGCAAGTTTGGCAAAACGAAGACTATTACCAAACGCTCTGCTTCTTATTGATCCTCGCTATTATCATTATTTTTTCTGGAATTGGCCTACGTGATCCTTGGCCTGCAGATGAACCTCGTTTTGTCGAAGTTGCTCGTGAAATGGTTCAATCAGGTAACTGGTTTTTCCCGATGCGAGGAGGAGAGCTTTATCCGGATAAACCGCCAGTATTTATGTGGTCAATGGCGGCCTTTTATTGGCTGACTGGCAGTATAAAAGCGACCTTCATGTTGCCCAATGCGATTGTTAGCCTGGTCGCATTAATTTGTTGTTATGACATTTCGGCAAAACTGTGGAATGTGAAAACTGCTCGTAGTGTCGGCTTTTTATTACTGCTGGCTCCGCAATTTATTATCCAGTCTAAAGCGGCTCAAATTGATGCTATGGTCGCGGCTTGGATTACCATTGCGATGTATGGGCTGTTGCGACATTTCTTTGTAAAGACCAGTTGGGGATGGTACGGCGTTGCGTGGATTTTCATGGGGCTGGGCATTATAACGAAAGGTGTTGGCTTCCTGCCTGCCTTGTTCTTAGTGCCAGTTTTGTTGCTTCATTTTACGGGCAAACATCGATTCGAAGATGCAGTCTCCTGGAAACTGCTGCTTGGTCCCGTGTTTATGTTAGCAACCATTGCATGCTGGCTGTTACCAATGATTTCGATTGTTGAGATAAGCCACAACCCGGATTTTGCAGCATATAAAGATAATATCTTGTTTAAGCAAACGGGAGAGCGCTACGCAAATTCTTGGGGACATATTAAGCCTTGGCACTATTTCGTCGTCAGTGTCATTCCGGTTATGTGGTTCCCGCTTTACTTTATCTTCTTTAACAAGAACTTCTGGAAACAGTTACGTTTGTCGCCTGCACTTATCAGTGTGCTGTCGTGGATTGTACTGGTTATCGTATTCTTTAGTATCAGCCCAGGGAAACGAGGTGTATACATCTTGCCAGCACTACCAATGATGGCGATTTTAGCTGGCTATGCCTTTAGTCATCAGTCTTGGCCTTCATGGACAAGTAAAGTGCTAAAAGCTCTGACACTAGTTCTTGGCGTGGTTCTTTTTGTGGGTGCAGTGCTGGTAGCGCTGGAGGTGAAAGCAATCACCAAACATTTAGACGATTACGATTCGGCATTACCTTTCGCGGCATTCTTTTTAGTCGCGGCAATAATATGGGGAATAGCTTTCTTCAAATCTCGTACGGTTCCTGCCATTGGCGCGTTTTGGGTAGCGCTGTCACTAACATGGGTTTGGTACAGCTTTGCGGGTTACATGCTGCTCAATCCAATCCGTACGCCAGCAAAAGAAATAATGGCGCAAGCTCATAAGGCGATTGGTGAGGATGGGGAGTTGGGGCTTACTGAGTTTAAAGAGCAGTTTCTACTATTCTCTCCAATATCATTAACGCACTTCAGTTATTTATCTGATCATATAGAGCAAGAGCGCAATGCATGGCTATGGATAAATGAAAAGCCAAATCGTTACATTCTTACCCATGATGGTCATGAGAAGCTTTGTTTTGATATCAATAAAGCGAAGTCACTTGGTAACGCACATCGTAAAGACTGGATGTTATTGAATGAAGAGAGTGCGCTGGACGATTGTGAGCCACCTAAAACCATCAAACGTTATGAGTTACATGTCGTCGAGCCTTACTCATGATAGGTAGTCGGTATATATAGAAAAGGGGAGCAATACGCTCCCCTTTTTTGGCTTTACCTAAACTCTTACAGTTGTTGCGCGATGTTGTCTGTAAGATTTTCCAGTCCGGCCGAAAGTGCACCAACCAGAGCATCGTAACCTTCATCCTGTAAAGGCATTAGGATTTTAACTGGCGAGCGATGTCGGACTTTGCCATTAGCATCAATCAACATCCATTCGCCCTCAAGCTCGGCGTTACCTTGGTAATTTCCATTGAACCTACTCAAACTTAGCTGGAGCTTATTTTCGCTACTTTGATCTATTAGGCTATGTACTTTAACTGGCCAATAATGGCTTTGCTTTTGGCGCAGGTCGTCAATGATTCGCTGAGTTATCTGCTCTGAAATGCTTTGCGCCCATTGGTTGTGTTTAGCCTGAATAATTTGTGATTCAGAAGTACGATACACAATGCCACTATTATTGAGATAGCTGGCCAGCTCAACTGGGCGAACAATCAAAAGAGGGCGTTCAGCCACTGCCGCGCTACTCAACGTTTGAGACTCTACTTTCGGTAACAGATACATCGAACTGGTTGGTTCTGGTGCGCTGCTACAACCTGCTAATAGTGCAGAAACTAAAAGAAATACACGCTTCATTATTTTTGCCCTCTGACAGGTACCGGATCACTGGTTTCTTCTTCTCCAAACACGAGTGAGTTTGGTTTTTCATTGAGTTGTTTGAGTACCGGTTTAAACTCGGTCATTACGCTTTCAAGTTCTTTGAGCGTAGATTCCATTTCGCTGTACATGGTTGAGTTAGGACCGTAACCATCGAGTGTTTTTTGTAGCTGCTGCAGGCTCTGACGAATATCCGCAGGGATCTGCTGAGTATCGTTCTGGCTCAACAATTTATCGATACTGCTTGCCACACGCTCCGCCGAAGCCAACGTACGTTCTGAAGTCTTCAGCGTTTCATTTAACGAGTTTAGCGTGTCTTCCATTGGTAACTTGTTGAGCTTATCCAGGAAATCATTCACTTGCTTTTGAACCTGGGCAAATCCGCCACGCATGGTAGGGAAAACCTCTAAGCCCAAAAACTCGTCTGGTACGTATTTCTCGGCATCTGGATAGAAGTCAGTATCAATGTATAGAGCTCCAGTAATTAAGCTACCGGTTTTCAACGTACCACGAAGGCCTTTGGCAAACTCTAGTTTTAATTTCTCGCTGTAGTCAGACATCGAATCCGTGTGGAAGTGCTCGAACAGGCGGCCTAATTCGATACGCACCAATACCGGAATTCTTTTCACTGAAAAACTTTCTTCTTGAGTCGGGAAGCGCAGTGGTACTCTCATGACGGTACCAATTCGCAGACCTCGGTACTCAACAGGTGCTTTTGCTTTTAGACCACGGACGGATTCATCGAATAACATAACAAATTCAATGTACTCGTCGTACATGCCTTCACGAAGCTGTTTAGCATCATCGTATAAGCGAAAACTTGCCATTTCTTCCGTGAGTGGTTCACCTGAGTCCATGCCGGGAATGGAGTCGAAAGTTACGCCACCTGTCAGTAAGCTTTCAAGAGAGCCGAATTTTAATTCAAAGCCCTCGGTATTGAGTTGTAAATCGACGCCGGAATTGAGCCAAAACTTGGTGCGCGTACGAACTAGATTGTCATACGGCTTAAAGATAAA
Source organism: Vibrio natriegens NBRC 15636 = ATCC 14048 = DSM 759 (assembly GCF_035621455.1). Lineage (NCBI taxonomy): Bacteria > Pseudomonadati > Pseudomonadota > Gammaproteobacteria > Vibrionales > Vibrionaceae > Vibrio > Vibrio natriegens. The sequence goes on along the minus strand of NZ_CP141822.1, from coordinate 2,042,975 downwards.
GAGTTGATAAAGCGCCTGACGGGAATCAACATCAAAACTGGTTTTCTCTACGCGGCCAACGGTAAAACCTTTAAAGATAACCGGATCGCCAACCCCCAGCTTTCCTGCCTCACGGTGAGTTAAGACCAGTCTCAATCCTTCAGCATCGGGAGCTGCAACGGGCGGAACATCTAGTACCGTGAACTTTTCTTTCTCTTCATCTGACTTACCAGGCTGTAGCTGAATGTAAGCGCCAGAAAGTAAGGTTTCTAGTCCAGAAACGCCTTCACGGCCAATACGAGGTTTGACGACCCAAAACATGGTGTCGTCTCTCAGCATACGCGCCGCGTCTTTGTTCATCTGTGCTTTAGCGATGATGTGATCATAATCTTCGCTGAGTGTGACTTCGGTAATAACGCCCACTTTTACGTTAAGCGCTCTTATCTCCGTCTTGCCTGCTTCAATGCCATCGGCTGTCGGTAGCTGCAATGTGATTTGTGGGCCGGTACTGTTGATGTATTGAAACAGCATCCACGCCCCCATAACTAGCGCAAGGATTGGAACAATCCAAATAGCAGAAACCTGCTTTTGCGGTTTTATTTGAGCGGTTGTGTTGTTCTCATCACTCATATTTGGCTTTCTCTTTTAAGTCAGGCATCGGCTCTTGCACATCATTCTGTGGCGATTGCCACAATAAGCGTGAGTCAAAAATCATGGCAGAGAGCATGGTGAAAATAACCACTGCAGCAAATGACAACGCAGCAGGGCCGGGATAAATCGCCATCAGGTTTTGCAACTGAACCAGTGCAACCAAAATAGCGACGACAAAAATATCAATCATTGACCAGCGGCCAATAAATTCAGTTAAGCGATAAATCTTTAAGCGTGAAATACTTTCTTCCGGTGGAAGGTATCGCGCTTTCTGAGCTTGAATGTACAACCACGCCAGAGCGAACATTTTCGCCATCGGAATGAAAACACTGGCAAAGAAAATCACCATAGCGATTGGGTAGGAGCCCAAGTGCCAGAGCAAAATGACCCCTTCCATAATGGTAGAGCCTTCTGAATGCCCAAGGCTAACGGTGTACATCATCGGGTAGAGGTTCGCTGGGATATAAAAAACTATCGACGCAAAAAGTAGAGCCCACGCTTTTTGTAAGTTGTCGGTAGGGTTGTATCGGTGAAGCGGGCTTTTGCAGCGAATACAGGCTTTATCTTCGATGCGGTTTATCTGATGACAAGTATGGCAGCCAATATGATTGTGATTGTGGTGGGTATCACCTTCTGCTACTCCAGGCACCTCTACGGCAGGAATAAAGTGACCCCATAGCCAGCTTCTATCGACCATCGAAATGCACTTTACGACTAAAACGGTGTAAACGCAGAAAGCCCAGAAAGAGGTTCCCATACCGATATCGGCGAGAGAAGCAATTTTGATCAAGCTGACCAGTACACCAATCAAAAAGACATCCACCATCAGCCAGGGCTCGACCTTAAACAGAATACGGCACAAGACTTTTGTCATCCTCTGCTGCTTTTTAGAGGGGGAGTGTTTGAGTGTTTTCAGTGCTTCAAGGTGGAGGAAAAGAATTAAACCCACGTAGATGGTTGGCAGAACAACAACCGTTGCTAATAGCAGTACGCCAAGTAGGACATTTTTGAATTCGGCCAGCATTTTGGCTGCGTGCAGTAACGTGATCTCTTGAGATAAGCCTTGCACACTGAAAGACATAAATGGAAACGAAACGCTGAGTACCAACATAATCAAACATGCCGACGAGATAGCAATGACACTTTGATACGGTTTCGCATTCACTTTGGTAAGTGAGTGTGAACAGCGTGGGCACTGTGCTTTTTGCCCCAGTTCTATCTCAGGAATACGGACAACAAGACCACATTCTTCACATGCTATTAACTGACTTGAGTTTGGTTGAGTGCTCATGGAATAGGATTGTAAATCATTTGCCCGAAAGAATACTCTGTTTTACAGCAGATACTTATATAAGGCAAAGATTTTAACACAAATTCTACTTGCATTTTAGTGACTAATTGGTGTAGATGATTTCTAGGATGGTATTTATTTTGTGCGCAAATAAATTGAGCGCAAAATAGAGGGTGTGTTCAAGGTTAACCTTTTTATGAAAGGGGTTACCTGTCGAATGGCTAACCCTATCTCAGTTGGTGGAATAGAAATCCTGCTCCCAATTAAGGAGCAGGTATTGTTACCTTATTTAACAGTAGTGCTTTCAAACGCATTAGCGCCGATTTGCTTACCATTCAGCGTCTTACCGTAGTAGCCTTGGTGCTGGTGGTACTTTTCAGCGTTCGCGGCAACACTGCCTTTAAAGCGAGGGTCTTGAGGGCGCTCGTGACTATTGACGTACGCGGCCACATCCCATGCTTCTTGTTCTGTCAACTGCACACTTTTGCCAAGCGGCATATTCTCGTAAATAAAGTAAGCCGCGGTGTTGATACGGTGCATGCCTGCGCCCCAGTTATATGCGTTTGCCCCCCAAAGTGGTGGGATGTAAGAGTGACCATCGCTGCCTTTGATGCCAGAGCCATCAACGCTGTGGCAAGTTTCACAGTTCTTTGCGTAAACCAATGCGCCTCGCTCTGGTGACGGTGTTTGCTCTGGTGCCGGTATTTTCGGGTAACCGCGTCCGGCAAGGTTGCCGCGTTCTTCCACAGGTAACGCCTGAGCAATGGTTTCTGGCAGAGGGAAATCTGGCGCTTTCCCGCCCGTTTGCAATGTTTTAGCGTCTATCTCAGGAATTGGTTCATCGCTCATGCCATACTGGTCCAGCAAGCCACCCATGGCAAGCCAGTAGGCGTAAGAACTCAGCGCGATAATCTCTGGTGAATCATAAGCGGGTGCTTTACCGTTCATGGAATATTCGAAGCAGCCTTGAATGCGGTCGGCGTAACTGTTGAGGCGATCGTTTTTCTTACGATAAGCAGGGTAAGCCATGTAAGCTGCCCACAAAGGTGCCGCATTGGCTTTGCGTCCGGCTTCCATATGACAGTTCACACAGTTTTGCTCATTGCCTACGTACGTTCCGCGCATCTGTTGTGAGTTCACAAACAACGAATAGCCACGTTTTACTTGCTCGCCAAACTCTGTGTTGGCAATGGTGCTGAGATCGCGTGGCTTGAGGTATTTATTTTGGCTTTCTTTTTCAACCGCTGGCAGTTCTTTTTGGCGATCGGGCAGTTGGTCATTTGCTATTGCAGCAGCAGAAACCACAGGCAACACGAATAAAGAATAGAAAAGTTTCATGTTTGCTCCTAATAACGCAGTGAGGCAAAGTAGTAGGAAAGGTTTTCGATCTCTTTATCGGTGAGATTCTTCGCGATGGTGCTCATCATATTGAGCGGGTCACCACTGCGAGTTCCGTTTTTCCAAGCCATTAATTGTGCTTTTAAATAATCGGCGTGCTGACTGGCGAGACGAGGGAACTTATCGACCCCCATACCGCTGGCACCATGGCAAGTTGCACAGGCTGGAATGTTGCGGTCCCAGTCTCCCTGGAAAATTAACTTGCGATAAGGGCTGAGAATGTTGGCTTGGTCGCCGCGTTTCTCTGGGTTTGTGAACTCATAGCTTGGTAAGTTTGCGTAGTATTCGAGTACTTCTTTGCGAACGCTCGGATCGCTCACTTCTTGAGCCATACCTTGCATGACCGCATTTTGTCGCTCACCGCTAAGGAACAGCTCTATTTGAGAATTGAGGTAATTAGCATTTAAACCGGCAATCATTGGGGCGATATTGGCCTGGCCCATACCATCTTGACCATGGCAACCGCTACACACACCAGCTTTTTCAGGAATAGACGAGGCGCTAACGCTCATTGTGGTTGCCAGCAAACTGGCTGCGACCACTGAAAGAACTTTTGACATGGTGACTCACTTTGTCTTTTTTAGAATCGCAATATTGTCTTCCTTGTCAATAAGTGGCGGTATTGTGGATTTCCACATATTTGACGGTGAGAACGTGAGAGGGCTGCCCCAAAAGGACAGCCCCGAAGGTTAAGCTTTGATTATCTTAGCTGGCAGGGATTGACGTGCCGCTGCGCCGACCACCCAATCCAATAACACGCCTTTTCCTTCTCGGGTTGGATCTATCAAGCCAATGTCATTGATGTTGACGCCATCCTGGCGGCGAGTTTTCACTGGCTGCTGCTTATCGCCAATCCAGTGCGCGCGTTGTCCTAACTCGGTATGACCAAATCCATGTTCAAAGCCGAGAGTTCCCGGTCGAATGCCGTTAACTACCATCGCGAGCGCTTTGGTGCTTGCCGACGGGGTTTCGATAATAAACTCATCGCCGGTTTCAAGACCTGCTCGCTCGGCATCGATAGGGTGGATATAAACCGGGTTAACCCCTTTGATGGAGTTCAATCTTGGCGATAAATTTGACACCGCACTGTGAATGTTGGACTTAAAATTCGTCAGGCTAAAAGGCCACTCAGAACTCGGGTATTTTTCCTCCAAAGGCGTACCGTCCGCCAGTTTCTGCGGATGCCATGTCGGACATCCGGAATAGAAATCGCCCGTCATGGTGTTTCTTGCGCTACCAACACGCTCGTTCCATATCGCAACTGGACGCGTCCACTTATGTTTCATTTGCTCATCTTGATAGGCTTCTGTGGTGTTTTCGAATCGGCCACCACGAGCAAAAATAAAGGCTACGCGTTTCATCTCCTCTGCGGTGAGTGTTTTTTGCATGGCTGGCATCAAACGCTCTAAGCCCGACCATGCAATATCTTCTGCCGAAACTTCAGGCACGCCGCCTTTCACATAAGCCAAGTTTGCCGCAGAGCGTAGGTAGAAATCTTCTGCGTTATGGAGAGCGTGCCAGTGACCTTGAGCGTCCTGAATTGCTTTGTCTCCAAATCCGCCCAGTTGCATTTTCTTGGCGACATCAATCAAAAAGTTCTCTAAGCAAATCGAGCGGCCGTCGGCGGTTTTATCGGTTCTTGCTTCCACAATCGGCCAGCGAGCGGTCACGGTTTTCACGGGTACGCCATGCCAAGGTGTTGCCATACCCCAGCTTTCATAGGTGACGGTGTCTGGCACAATGTAATCCGATAACGCGGTAGTTTCGTTGATGAAAGCATCGACGGAGACAATTAAACCAAGCTGTTTTGGATCTTTGAGCTTGTCTTCCAGCAATGTTTTTAAACCTGGGACGCCATACATTGGGTTCGCCATATGGTTGACCCAGGCCTTTACTCGGTATGGGTAGCCATCGATGGCTGCCGACAAGTGCTCAGTAAGCAGTGGCGCCGCAAATGGATACCAAGGCGCGCGTGTTGGGTATGGGGATTCACCAGCTTCAACGCGACGTTTGTATTCACTGGTCTTGTGATACGGGAATTTACTGCGAGAGAGAAAGACGCCCTTCGGACCGACTTTGCCTTGAAATTGGGTGAAGTCATAGCGTGGACCATTAGCGGAGGTTGGATAGCCACCTGCTTTCGCCATCGCGCCGCCTTTCATGTTGATATTCCCAATCAGTGCGTTGAGCATCATGATGGTAAACGCATTGTAGAAACCATTAGTGTGCATGTTGCCACCGTGGGTATCGACGACTGCTTTTGTACCGTGACTGGTAAATCGCGTTGCTAATTCCACAATTTGTTCGACAGGGATTTCACACTGTTGACTGTAAAACTCCAGGTTGTATTTAAACGCCTCTTCTTTGAGTCTTTGCAGCGACGATTTTACCCGAACATCACCCGATGTGAGTGTCACGGTTTTATCGACAAACAGTTCTGCTTCATCGGACTGAGTATGAATACTCAATTCACCGCTCTGGGCATCGACAATGACATATGGGTCTGAGTCAGAAAACACATCGCCAGCGAATGACATGTTGAGATCGGACGCACGTAAAAACGTCCCGTTTCTAGGGTGCTGCTCATCGCTGATCACCAGATGAGTGGCATTGCACCAGTGCGCGGTGCCTGCGCGTTTCATTGCGTTTGCGCCTGGCTGGGCTAAGAAGGTTTTATTGTAGCGTTGGTTTTCCATGATCCACTGGATCATGCCAAGCACAAGGGCAGAATCGGTTCCGGGTTTAATCGGAATCCAGCGGTTATTGTCTCCAGCCGCCAAGCTTGACGAACCCGCAGGCAAGCTTGGCGTAATGATGCTGTACTCCAGTTTACCGTTGGTCCGCGCATTGGCGAGTTGCCGAGCCTGACGCTTAAATGGATTACCAGCTTGAGCGGGTGACATACCGATGAAGATAATGTATTCCGCGTTGTCAAAGTCTGGTTTCAAATGCGCGTACTTGTCTAAATCATTCATGAATGCGCCGCTGCCAGCGCGAAATGCATAGCCGCAGTATGAACCGTGGTGACCGAAGTTACGCGTGCCATAACTGTTGAAAGCGAAACGCTTAAAGATGTCGTCCCGGCCTTCGTTGCCGGCATTTGTCATTAACAGTTGGTTGGCTTTGGGGCCATATTCTGGATTATCAGGATCGACTGGTGTCTTTAAATCTCGAATTGCACGCAAGCCATCGACATGACCTTCACCAAACAAATCACCGCCTTCGACGACTTCTTCAATCAACTTATCGTAGCTAATCGGAGTCCATTTTCCTTCGCCTCGCTTTCCTGCTCGTTTAAGTGGTTGGGTAATGCGGTACGGACTGTTACGAATCTCTAGCATGCCATTGCCACGAGCACATGCAGTCGATCGACCTTCAAGACCCGCTTCTCCCGCCAAACTTAAATAGGCGTCTTTGACTGGCGTTTCGAAGGGAATATGTTGCTGTTGAGAGAGTGGGTGATATGGGTTGCCACTGATACGCAAAATTTCGTCAGTACGGTTGTCAATGCGCACACGAAGGCCACACAGTGACCAGCAGCCAAAGCACATCGACGGCGCAACGCGCTGATTTGAATTCGGGATCAGATTGCCTTTGTCACTGACTGTGTATTCAGGTTCCAGAGAGTTGCCGTGGTGACTATCGCGAGTCTTTTTACCCGCAGTGCCTTCAAGCGCACCTTCTACCATATGTTTAGTGGTGGTGGCATAACCTGCAGCGAATGCGCCAAGCCCACCAACGGCAAGCCCTGATTTCAAAAACTGACGGCGTTTGTTATCCATAATGAAATCCTCTTTGATTAGCGTTCGGTTAAGGTGAGTGAAGTCGTTTTTCTATCGGTGTTTTGTTTGGACTGAACCAGTTCTGAGCCGAGTAAGGCCAGTGCTAGCCACAACCCGAACATGCCAATAATGCCGAGCCAGCCATTTCCATTCATAGTCAATTGGTACGGATACAGACCGGCATCGAATTTGGCGATGGTCTGCACTTCCATGATGGTGAACCAGCGAACCAGCCACGCGCTTGCAAGTGAGGTTAATGACATGCAAGACAACCCAAAGATGCGGCGAAAGTGAGAAGATGTGGACGTTTTACTGTCTCTCAACGTAATGAACGCGAGCAACATACTGCCTAAAATTATCAAGGTGATCAGGGCAATGTTTTGTACCCATTGGTCGCTTGAATAAAGTGAGAATGTCGAGTTATTGGATGCCCAAATTGGCATGAGAATCAGGGTTAAGCCTCCGCTTATTAACACAGACTTTTTCAGTAAATTGGTATCGCCCGAGGATAGGCTTTTTGAGTGGTTTGGTAGTAGTAGCCAGATCAGCAGAGCAAAACCAACTGCGCCCATAAATGCAGTGACGAACCAAAGAATAGGCGAAGCAGGTTGATGCCATAAAGAGCGTGACTGAACGACGGCGATTTCAGCACCCGTATAGAGTGCGATGGTTAAGCCAGAAAACACGGTGATCATAGATATCATCAGCATGGCTTTACGGGAGATTTGCCACTCACCAAACGATAACTTCGACAATAAAGGCAGTATTTTCCCCGGTTGCTCACGCAAATTGATCAGGTCCTGACGCAGGTACAGCCAGGCTGTCATCACAGCTAGACCAGAAAATACGGGCAGGAACAGCGAGCCTAAAGACATCCACGACCACGGGGTGAAATGCGCGTAAAAATGCCAAGCGCGCCCCGGCTGGTGTAGATCGCCCGTTAACGCCAACGGTCCCACGATAGCACCTATGGCCAAGGTTAGTACCAATGCAGCGCGCAGCCGGTGGCTGGTGTATTGTTCAAACAGTAAAGCAATCAAAAACAGAATGGCTGCCGCATAAGCAGAACCGATATAGAAGAAATACTGCACTGCCCACGGGAGCCAGGCCATCGCTTGAGGTTGGACTAACACTTCGGTGATGTTCATGCGTGTTCTCCTTGTGGGTCGTAAATCGCTGGTTGTCCGTCTATGTGGTCGGTAAAGCGTTCATCCATGCCGATATAAAAAACGTGCGGTTTGGTGCTTTGTTTGGGCTTGAGCACTTTGATGTCGTTTTGATGTTCTGCAATCAAGCGGCGGATTTCACTTGATGGGTCATTCAAATCTCCAATCACGCGAGCACCGCCCACACAAGTCTCCACGCAAGCTGGCAATAAGCCATTTTCTAGTCGATGTGCGCAGAAGGTGCATTTGTCAGCAGTAAGTGTGTCTTCATTGATAAAACGAGCGTCGTAAGGGCAAGCTTGTACACAATACGCGCAGGCGACGCAGCGGCTGTTGTCCACCATGACGATCCCATCTTCGCGCTGGAAAGTCGCCTGAACGGGACAAACTGCCACGCAGGGCGGGTTGTCACAGTGGTTACAAAGGCGAGGGAGCATAAAGGATTTAGACTCTTGAGTGGCGATAGAACCATCATCGAGCGTCACCTCGTATTGTTTTACTGTGGTTCGGAACTGTCCGATAGGCGCTTGGTTTTCGATACTGCAACCTACAGTACAAGCTTGGCAGCCGACGCATTTGCGTAAATCAATCACCATGGCGTAACGTTTACCGACCTGTCCTTTTCGGTCGGGGGAGTGGTTATTTCGAATGACATTACCCGCGGTGGCAGTGCCAATACCAGCAATTGGGATCAGCGCGGCACCGGCTGTGACAGCGCTGAGAAAGCGACGTTTGGTGGAATCCATAACTCACCTGCTTAGTTGAATTTGAACTGACTGATTCCATTGTGAGAAATGCGCTGCGAGGTCGATATAGTGGATTTCCACATACCCAGATCAAAGTTGATCTAAAACAAATGTGGTTTAGGGAATGTAGCTGTTATTCTTGTTCCATCATTTGCTTAGGGAATATTCAACCTCATCATGAAAAAAACATCGCTGCTGTGTCAGGTTTGGATTCTTTTCTTGGCTGTGTTCTCCTCTTTGGTTCAGGCAACGTCTTCGGTACAAATTGAGCAACAAGGCGTGAAACAGCCTGAAATAAAGAAGAATGAGGTTAAGCAGACAGTTGACGTCGGTGTTTTGGCAATACGTGGTCATCTCTATGCGGAGCAGAGGTGGCAACCGACTATTGATTGGTTAAATAAGCAAATTTCTGAAGTTCACTTTGTTCTTCATCCTCTGAACTTAGATGAAATGGGAGAGGCGGTGAAATTTCAGACCATGGATTTCATCGTAACCAATCCCGGACAAGCGGTTCGATTAGGCAGACAATACGCGCTTTCCTGGATGGCGACCCTGACCAGTCGCGCCCCACAAAACTCAAACTATGGCATTGGGTCAGCGCTGGTGGTGCGGGCAAACTCTCCGTATCAAACACTAAAAGCGGTGTCTGGGTTGCCAGTGGCCGCGGTGTCGGAAAAAGCTTTTGGTGGTTACTTAACTTTGCGCTACCAGATAGTTGAGTTGGGGTTTGACCCGAACGACTTTTTTGCTGATGTTCGCTACCTCGGCTTCCCTATTGACGCCAATCTTTACCAATTACGTGACGGCAATGTCGAAGCCGCTGTGGTGCCCGCCTGTTTATTGGAGAAGATGCAAGATGAAGGTCTGTTACAACAAGGCGGTTTCAGAGTCTTAAATCAACTGCAGTATGAACAAGCCTCCTGTGCGGTGTCGACTCCGCTTTATCCTAACTGGTCATTTGCCAAAACAGAGCGAGGCTCTTCTCTTGTGGCGAAAAAAGTCGCTCAGGTATTGCTTGCGATGCCGCCAGAGCATCCAGCGATTATTGCTGCTGGCGCATCGGGATGGACGTCACCAGTGAGTTTGTTGAGCATTGATAAACTCTATCAAGCTTTAGATTTGCATCCCTTGCAGCAACCTTGGTGGCAGGATGCACTGCGTTGGCTGCGTAACCATCAGGAATGGGCGTGGGCGCTGTTCATTTTTGTGATTGTGTTGAACGCTTACCACTTTTGGCTTGAATATCGTTTTAGTAAAAGCAAGCAGGCGTTGGAGCAGACTTCGCTGAGGCTGAAAGAGAAAAGTGAGCAGTTAGAGCATTCGCAGAGAGTTGCCATTGTCGGAGAAATCGGCAGCAGTCTCGCTCATGAATTAAACCAGCCATTGGCGGCGATTCGAAATTACAGTGAGGGCGGTTTGCTGCGTTTAGCGAAGAAGCGCCCTTACGAAGATATTGTTCCTGTTTTTGATAAGATACAGGGTCAAGTAGAGAGAGCCGACGCGATCATTCAACGTCTAAGAACCTTAATCCGTAAGCGTAGCGTCGATAAAGCGCCATGCGATATTCAAGCGTTAATTGATGACACGGTTGAGTTGCTCCATTTCCGACTGCAAAAGCAAAATGTATCGGTTGTGACCAGTACCGAAGGGGAGGTTCGCCACATTTTGGCCGATGCCGTGGGTGTTCAACAGGTTTTGGTTAATGTGATCAACAACGCGATTGATGCTTGCACTTTGTTTCAGGAGAAATATCACTCGTCCGGTTATCAAGGTAAAATTGCCCTGCACAGTGACTACCAAGGTCATCAGCTTTCCATTCGTGTATTGGATAACGGGACAGGGTTACAGCAAGAAAACCCTACTCAAGCATTTGTGAGCACAAAGGAAGAAGGACTTGGGTTAGGTTTGGCGATTTGTCGTGACGTGTTGGAATTGCACGGTGGCGAGTTTCTTATTCAATCGACCACGCCACACGGTTGTCTGGTTGAGCTTGTGTTTCCATATCAAGACTAACCTGTACTAGGAGCATTCATGAGTAGTACTGAAAAACAGTTACCTGTTTATGTCGTTGACGATGATGAATCGGTGCGTGATTCGCTGGCGTTTATGTTGGAGGAACATGACTTCAGTGTAATGACCTTTGCTGATGGGCAAGCCTTTCTCGATGCGGTAGACATTCAACAGGCGGGTTGTGTCATTCTCGATAGCCGAATGCCCAATCTTCGTGGTCAGCAAGTGCATCAAATTCTTAACGATGCCAATAGCCCACTCGCGGTGATTTATCTGACTGGTCATGGCGATGTGCCGATGGCTGTTGAGGCTTTACAATCGGGGGCGGTGAACTTCTTCCAGAAACCCGTCAAAGGTGATGCACTGGCGCAAGCCATTTTACAGGGGCAGGTACAGTCGGCAGCAAGTTTCGATATGGCTGGAGCAAAGTTGGCGTATGAGTCACTCACGCCTCGCGAAAAGGATATTTTACGTTTAATCATCGAAGGTAAGCGCAATATACGCATCGCCGATGAACTGTGTATTGCAATGAGAACCGTAGAAGTACATCGAGCCAGTTTGTTGAAAAAATTCTCAGCCAAAACGGTCGCAGAGCTAGCGTACATTTACGGTAAATTAGCGCTTGAGTAATCTGATTTTAAGAACTTCAGATTTATACTCTAGCTACATCGACTGAAACACTCAGGTTGTGAGTTTCACCACCATCAAACACGACTCCCTGCAAGGGTGGCACATCAGCGTAGTCGCGTCCCCAGCCAGTAACAATATGTTGATCGTTAGCGATGAGGTCGTTAGTCGGGTCAAATTCCACCCAGCCAAGATCCGGTACAAAAATCGCAAACCAGGCGTGAGAAGCATCAGCACCGACGAGCTTTTCCTGACCTGGAGGCGGCAGAGTCTCTATATAACCACTCATATAACGTGCTGCTAGGCCAACAGAGCGCAGGCAGCCTATCGCCAGTTGGGCATAATCCTGACAAACGCCCCGTTTCTCTTTAAGAACCTGTTCGGTTGGCGTTGTTACGTCGGTTGCGGTTGGATCAAAAGTAAACTCAGTAAAGATTTTATGGGTAAATGCCAAGGCGGCTTTTAACACGGGCTGATTGTCACTAAACAATTCTTGCGCATATTGCCTTAAATTTTCAGAGCGTTTGATTTGTAGTGAGTCGAGGCAAAATTCCTGCGCTAACCTGATGTCCGCACTTTCAGCATTGGCCATGATACTTCGAAGTTCACCGCAGGTAAGCTGATGGTTCTCGATGATGTCGGCCCAGTTGTGAGGCTTTACCTCTAAAAAGCTGGTGACATCAATGGTGAGTTCCTTATGTGGCTCTTGAATAGAGAAGTAAAACGTTTCGTTCCCAAAATAATCCTGTCCTTCGTTTTGGTACAACGGCCTTGGTGTCACTCTAATCTTTCGGTTAAAGCAGCGCTGGTTGTCGGTATCCCTTGGCAACAGGTGAGCCATGTTGTAGCACAGGGTCACTGGCGAACTGTAGGAGTAGGTCGTTTTATGCTGGACTTTATATCTCATACATTCAATTTCCATTTGGGTTTTATCAACTGCTGCGGTCCAGCGGTGTGATCAAAGTATTTGTCGCTTATCAGTGAAGTAAATTGCTCTAATTGGCCGATTATCTTATCCATCAGAGCGCCAAACTCTTCTCTGGTTTGGTTATTTGGATTCGCCTTAGCGAGTTGTTCGAGATCCGTAAGTTGAATGTCGTTCAGCGTGAGTAGGATCAGCCTGGTTTCGCTGGTGAGTCCGCCGGGAATAAAGGCATGATTATCCGGTAGCATATCCAGAAACTCTTTCAGCTTTTCGGTCTGGTAGACCAATGAGCGCGGGTTCGAAGGATCAACCATTAGCAGATCCAAGCCAAACGCCACGCGAGCTCGGGTGCGATAGCGTCTTCTGAAAGAAATGAGCGCTTCCATGCTGAGGAGTACCGACTCCAGCACTTGTTGCTGCGACAAACTTTCTAGCTTGATAATTAGCGTTGACTGGAACAGTTTTGCGGTCTGAATTGCCCTTTCGGTACGCTGGCCAATCTGCTGAAATATCCAGTCTTCTCCTCTAAGCATGCTGTCTTTACTCAGCCCCGACAGTGCCAGTAGCATGGTCATCAAGTTATCCAGTGATTCTTCTGGCGCTTCAGGCAGGCCACTGGTGTAGGCTCTATCCAGCTCGTTAAGGTGGTCACGTAGCTTGTTCAGTACTATTCGGGTGTCGGCAGACAGGCGATCCCGCACATTATCACTGCAAGAAAGCATGGCCAGTAAGTTGGATTTTATACTGCCAATTCGTTTGCCATTCACCACCAAGTCGGCCAGCTCGGCATCTGGATTTTCCAGCAGTTCGGCATTCCCCTCAACAAATCCCGGCAGGCAATTTGTTTGTAAAGAGATCGCCTCCAAAAGGGTCGTCCTTGCTTGAGGTGAGAGCTCTTCGATACCATTCAGTTGTTTAAATAACACCCGCATCAGGCGAATGCTTAACTCAGCGCGTTCCGCATAGCGTCCAAACCAGAAGAAGTTTTCGACTACGCGGCTTGGTACATTCCCGTGCTGAGCAACGTGCAAACCAGGCTCGTCTAGCAGGGACTGATGAGTCAGATCAGGCTTGTTGGCTGTTACCCAGGTATCCTTACTGCGAGCACCCGATAAACTGGTAACGATGTAGTCGTCATCGGATTGAGTCACCCGACTTAATGCACCTGGCATCACGCAATATCGGTCACCGTCAGCGACAGTAAAGGCTTTCAACAGGCTATGTCGGTTTTTTATTTTTGAGCCGGAACAGACAGGCACCGTAGAGCCGGGGATATAAGTCTGCGCTACATACTGTTTTGGATTTGCCTTAATCATCTCCAGCGTTTTTATCTTTTCTTCCGCCGATAAGCAGTGGCCGTAAATTGTCTGGCTGCGAGCTTTTCGATATGAAGGCTTGATAATCAGGTTTTCGAGGTTTTGTTCAACAAACTCTATGGTTCCGTCAACACCGCACCAGTAAGTATCAACGCTATGGAGTTTCAAAGGCTCACCCAGCAAGTATTCACATATCTTGGGAAGAAACGCCATCAGTACCGGAGATTCAAGAACAGCGCTTCCCAGCGGGTTGGCTAATACCACATTGCCGCTGCGTGCCGCTTCTAACAGTCCTGGAATACCAAAAAGAGAGTCAGGTCGCAGCTCTGACTGGTCGCAGTCGTTGTCGTCCGTACGGCGCAGAATGACATCAACTGGCGTTAAACCAGAGAGGGACTTGAGCCAAACTTTTCCGCCTCTTACCGTTAAATCGCCAGCTTGCACCAGCGGGTATCCTAAATAGTTGGCTAAATAGGTGTGTTCAAAATAGGTGCTACTTGATGATCCCGGTGTTAAAAGAACAACTCTAGGTTCGTCGGTTTTATGTGCAGCAAGTTGGTTAAGAGTGTTTCTCATGGTTTGGAAGAAACTGGAAAGACGTCTCACATTACTATGACGAAATACGGATGGCAGCACGCGCGAGATGACGGTTCGGTTTTCCAACGCATAGCCCGCCCCTGAAGGCGCTTGAGTTCTGTCACTGATGACCACGTAAGAGCCGTCTGAGTCTCGCACTAAATCGATGGAATGAAAGATAAGGTTTTTTAGCCCTGGAATGTCAATCCCAAAGCACTGGCGTAAAAAGCCAGGGTGAGAAAAAATAATCTCTGCCGGTATCACACCATCTTTGATAAGGCGTTGTTCGCCGTAGATGTCTTTTAATATCCGATCAAATAACTCTGAGCGTTGTGCCAGACCTTGTTCTGTATCTTTCCATTCGCTCTGAGCGATGATATTAGGCAGCACGTCCAGAGACCAAACTGTAGGCGAAAGTGGATCGTTTTTAAGATCATAAGTCGCACCGTCATCTCTCAGAATTCTCTGAGCACGCTTTTGTAAATCTTCCAGATTACCATTTTCCAGTTTCTCTAAATGCGTAAAGAGAGGCTGCCAGTGCAGTCTGGTTTGCTTGATGTCATCATACGCCTCATCGTAGGCCTTTTTGGATGCCTGATAAGGACCAATCAAGGGCGGGTTTTCTCCCGCCCCAGCGAAGTCTGAAACGAATTGACTCATACTATTTTTTGCTACTACCTTGAGAGTTATTGCCTAGTATATACCACTCGGAAAAGACAACCAGCTGAGTAGAGTTTATACGATTCAATTTTCGCGATGATCTCATCCAATACGTCGACTGCGTTTGCGAAGATCCAGAGTGTTTGGATATTCGTGGCAGATTTCCTCTTTGGGTGGTGCCATTGGGCGCGGCGCAGTCTTGTTCTCATAGAAATTGCGCAGAGCGTTGAACTCCGGTGGCGGGTTAAACGTTCCCTGAGTAAATCCGTGATCCCAGAAACGATTCACCCTCCGAGCCTCAGCCTCATTTCCGTTGACTGGGAAGGTTTCATAGCTTCTTCCCCCAGGATGGCTGACATGGTACGTACAGCCGCCAATCGAGACACCGTTCCAGCTGTCTATCAAATCGAACACCAGTGGAGAATCTATTCCCAGTGTTGGGTGTAGCGCTGAAGGCGGAGCCCAGGCTCTGTATCGCACGGCTGCCACGAATTCGCCTTGTCTGCCCGTCGGTCTCAATGGTATCCGACGGCCGTTACACGTTAGTACATAACGGCTTTCCGTCATTCCCGTCAGGCGAACTTGCAGGCGCTCAACCGACGAGTCGACAAAGCGGCTGGTGCCAGTCTGCGTGACTTCCTCACCGAGAACATGCCAAGGCTCGATTGCCCAGCGCAGTTCGATTTCAATGCCATCTATCTGTTGCCTTCCGTAATGAGGGAAGCGGAACTCTTCAAACGGTGCCAGCCACTCCAATTTAAACGGGAACCCGTGTTGTTGAAGATCGTCCACCACCTCTTTGATATCCTGCCAGACGTAATAGGGCATCATGAACTTATCGTGCAGGGTAGTTCCCCAACGTATCAAAGGCTTGTGGTAAGGATCTTTCCAAAAGCGTGCAACTAAACAGCGCAGTAATAGCGTTTGTACCAATGCCATTCTGGCGTGCGGTGGCATTTCAAAACCACGGAATTCCAGTAGTCCTTGTCTGCCGCTGCTGGTACCTGCCGCATATAACTTATCGATACAAAACTCGGAACGGTGAGTGTTACCCGTCACGTCCACGAGAAGGTTTCTCATCAGTCTGTCGGCCAGCCAAGGCTGATCGACCAGTCCATCCGGAAAGTTCTGGAAGGCTATCTCCATTTCGTACAGGGCTTCGTCTCTTCCTTCATCAGGGCGTGGTGCCTGACTTGTCGGACCAATAAACATGCCGGAGAAGAGGTAAGACAAGCCTGGATGGTGTTGCCAGTAGTTAACCAGACTTCTCAACAGATCTGGTTTTCTCAATAGAGGGCTATCCGCTGGTGTGAGACCGCCAAGCGTAATGTGGTTGCCACCGCCAGTACCGGTATGACGGCCATCCAGCATAAACTTCTCTGTCCCAAGTCGGCATTGGTGCGCCTGCTCGTAGAGCGTTTCGGTGTTTTCTACCAACTCTTGCCAGTTTTTTGCAGGGTGAATATTCACCTCGATCACGCCCGGATCGGGTGTGATAAGGAATTTCTGCAAACGGTAATCTTTCGGTGGCTCGTAACCTTCAATGACAACCGGAATGGAGAGCGCGCTTGCCGTCGCTTCTATTTGATAGATGAGCTCAACATAATGCTCCAGATGGGTCACTGGTGGTAGAAACAGATGTAGTCGGCCATCTCTCGGCTCGACACAAATTGAAGTGCGGATAACATCAACCGTCTTTTTGCTACTTTCCTTGTCTTCGGGTGGAGGTTGTTGAGATTGCTGGCGTTGCGCGACATTCTCCGTTAACGAATAGACAGGCAATGCCTCTCTGGCTTCAAACGGATCACGTTCCGGCGGGATTTCCTCTTCGCTGACCTGCGGCAGAGAATCCAGCGGAAGTCGATACCCCATTGGACTGTCTCCGGGGATAAGCGTGATCACGTCACTTCGCATTGGCCATAGCGAGCTTTGCCAGCCTTGTTCGTCAAATGAAACCGGAAGCACGTAGCCGCTGATGCTTTCTAGGCCTCGTCCTAGCAGCTTTGCCAGACGACGTCTTTCCAAATCATCGCTCAGCTTGGCTTTTTTTGGATTCGCCGACTTTGGCAAGGAACGTTCTAGCCAGAGATAGTAAAGCGAGTCTTCATAGGCCGGTTGCAAATATTGGTTATGGATGCCCAACCGTTCACAAAGCAACTGCCCGAAACGCTCGGCATCCTCAATCGTATGTTGGTAATCTTTGTCCACACGAGCCAGCAAAGACGGATCGTGCCACAGTGCTTCACCATCGGTACGCCAAAAGCAGCCGAGCGCCCAACGTGGTAACTCTTCGCCGGGATACCACTTACCTTGACCGTAGTGCAACAGTGCGTGGGTGTTGAACTTGTCCTTCAGGCTGATGAGCAGATCTTTTGCCAGTTTGAGCTTATCCGCACCTAACGCTTTGGTGTTCCATTGCGCCGAGTCCATATCATCAATCGAGACAAAGGTTGGTTCACCACCCATAGTCAGTCGCACGTCCATCTCATCCAGCTGCTCGTCCACCGCGCAACCGAGCGCTTTGATGTTTTCCCACTCATCATCCGTGTAAGGTTTGGTTACTCGCGGGTCTTCATGAATTCGAATCACCGTATTGCTGTATACAAATTCGCATTCGCATTCGTCGGTCGCACCAGTAATAGGGGCGGCCGAGACAGGATCAGCGGTACAGGCAAGGGGAATATGTCCTTCTCCGGCAAACAAACCGCTGGTCGGGTCAAGGCCAATCCAGCCTGCGCCAGGCAGATAAACTTCACACCAGGCGTGCAGGTCAGTGAAGTCCTCCTCCGGCCCGGATGGCCCATCTAAAGATTTAATATCAGAAGTCAACTGAACCAGATAACCAGAAGCAAATCGTGCAGCCAGCCCAAGGCTGCGAAGGATCTGAACCAGCAACCAAGAGGTATCACGGCAGGAGCCTTTTTTCAGGGTTAGCGTTTCCTGACAGGTTTGTACGCCCGGTTCCATACGAATGCCGTACTCTATCTGTCCAGCCAACTTACTGTTTAGCTCTACCAGAAAATCGACGATGCGCTTTTTGCTGCGGTCGACATCTGCCAGCCATTTTTCGAGTTCTTTACTCGATTCAGTCACCGATAGGTAAGGTGCAAGTTCCTCCTGTAGGAGATCGTCGTATTTGAACGGAAAGTTCTCAGCGTACTCTTCGATAAAGAAGTCGAATGGATTAATCACCGTCATATCGGCGATAACTTCGACCTCAAACTTCAGTTCGCGCATCTTCTCCGGGAAGACCAATCTGGCCTGATAGTTGCCAAACGGGTCCTGCTGCCAGTTAATAAAGTGTTCTTCCGGCTCTACTTTGAGTGAGTAACCATGGATATGAGTACGTGAGTGAGGGGCCGGTCTCAACCTCAATAGGTGAGGTGATACCTTCACGTCGCGGTCGAACTTATACGAGGTTTTGTGCTGAATAGCTACACGTATGGTCATGCCGCTTCTCCGTGATCAAAGTGGAACCAAGTTTCACCAATCTCTGCTTGCAGGCTAATCAATGCCAACTGAATATCGTTCAGGTAGTCACTGAACGCCTGACAGATACTTTCGTTGTGTTCAATGCTGTAGGTGGTATCCAACAACTGTTCTATGTGCAGGATGATCTCTTCGTGTCGTGGCAGATACATTGCCGCGCTTTTGATTTGCTTCAGACAGAATGCTTGCGAGCGAGGAAAATCTTCGTCAGTAAGTAAGAAGGTTGTGGTATTGACACCATCGATACCACAGCGCATGGTTCTCAGGTAGTTCTGATAAGCGCTTTGCGACTTGAGCACCTTCGGCCAGATAATCTGTTCTAGCAAGACCTCTTCTTCCGGTAGGGCTTTTATCTTTAAGCTGACAGCGGAATCCAGAATGCGCGTATTCATATCCGCCCGCTCGAGATAACGTCCCATAATAATAAAGCTCCATGCGGCATCTCGGCTCATGGCGTTACTGAGCAAACCAATGATCTTTCGGCAGCCTTCAAGCACATTGTTTAGATAGTCATAGCGCTCACCCCGATTTATTCCCTTTTGTAGATTCTTGCGAGCATAGATGTCCAGCTCATTAATCAGCTCCCACATCTCTTCGGGAAGGACATCTCGGGTGGTACGGATATTTTCACGTACCATTTTCAGTGAAGATAACATCGAGCATGGGTTATCCTCACTGGCAAGAAGAAAGCGCACTACGTTTCTTTCGTTCTTATCTTTGTACTTTTTATTAAACACCTGCGCACTGCCGCTTATCTCTATCAGGTTGTACCATGAAATACGTACATCCTTTGGTAAATCAAACAATAGCTCATCGTAAACACTGATCAGACGGACAATATTTTCAACGCGTTCCAGGTAACGGGCACTCCAGAACAGTCGTTCAGCAACTCTTGATAGCATCACTTATCTCCTTCTGTTTTTACGATCCAGGTATCTTTACTGCCACCACCCTGAGAGGAATTCACCACCAGAGAGCCTTTTTTCATCGCGACCCGGGTAAGGCCACCAGCGGTCACATAGGTTTTCTTGCTTTGAAGGATAAACGGACGTAGATCCAAGTGTCTCGGCTCCAGTTTTCCTTTTTCTATCAGTGTCGGCGCTGTGGAAAGCTTAAGAGTCGGCTGGGCGATATAGTTGCGAGGGTTGTTTTTAATAAGTTCGGCAAACACGGCCTGTTCTTTTTTGCTGGAGTGAGGACCGACTAACATGCCATAGCCGCCAGATTCATTGGCTGGTTTTACTACGAGCTTATCTAAGTTTTTCAGCACGTATTCTCTGTCATCTTTATCTTCACATAAGAAGGTTTCGACATTAGGCAGGATTGGCTCTTCATCCAGATAGTATTTGATAAGTTGTGGCACATAGGCGTACACCACTTTATCATCTGCGACACCTGCACCTGGAGCGTTCGCTAGCGCAACGTTGCCTTGCTTCCATGCTCGCATCAGTCCAGGAACACCAAGCATAGAGTCTGGGTCGAATGCTTCAGGATCTAAAAACATGTCGTCGATGCGGCGATAGATCACATCCACGCGTTCAGGGCCGTAGATGGTTTTCATGTAGACGCAGTCGTCTTTACCGACATAGAGATCTCCGCCTTCGACTAACTCAGCGCCCATCTGCTGAGCAAGAAAAGCGTGTTCAAAATAGGCGGAATTGTAGATGCCAGGGGTTAAAACGACGATTTCTGGTCGCGGAATATCTCTTGGTGAGAGCGCTTGTAGCGTATCCAGAAGCTGAGAAGGGTAGGAGTCCACTTTTCTGATGTTGTCGTTTTCAAACAGCTCTGGTAGCACCCTTTTCGTGACGGCTCGGTTTTCCAACATATAAGAAACGCCTGAAGGGACACGGAGGTTATCTTCCAGCACGTAAAACTGTCCGTCATCGGCACGCACCAAATCGGTGCCACAAATATGCGCCCATACACCAAAAGGGGGCGAGACACCGACACACTCAGGACGAAAATTTTTCGATTCTTTAATGATATGAGCAGGGATAATGCCGTCTTTAATACAGTTCTGGTCGTGATAAAGATCGTCGATAAAGCGGTTTAGTGCGGTAAGGCGCTGCTTGAGTCCTTTCTCTGCAGTTTCCCAGTCTTTTGCATCTATTGTTCTGGGAATAATATCAAATGGCCAAGCGCGGTCGATGTTGCCTTCTTCGGTATAGACAGTAAAGCTGATACCCATTTCCTGAATTGTAGCTTCCGCCGCCAGCTTACGTTTATCAAGCTCTTCTGGGGGTAAGCTATCGATATAGCTCAGCAGTCTGCATGAAGAGTCTCTGTATTTACCTGCGCTGTCGATCAGCTCGTCAAAGTACTCTCCACTGTCGTACCCTTCGGTTAATTTACTCATAGCGGGGATCCATCCTCTTGCTTTTGAACTCACTTCCCGGCCGTACTTCACTTTTATCCCTAGCAGCAACTTTAGATATTCAAAGAAAAAACCGGCGAGATTTGATGTTCCTGTTTTGATTAGTTTTATTCTTTATTTATTGCATAAGCATGCATCTATCTCATGACAGTAATAAGAATAAAAGCAAATAACAGACCGGAAATTACATAGTCATGGAAGATTAATAATTCTAAAGTGAGTTTAGTCGCTATGAGCAATTGCATGAATAAATCTGGTCAGCGCTAATTTTTTCTAAGCATATTCACTCGTTTGAGTATTCATTACAAAAATTAAGGTATTGATTCTTTTGTGTTTATCAGTTGCAGTGCTTGCCTTGAACGTTTAGATTACCCAAAACAGTATTAAAAAGCGTGGTTGAGAGTTGGCAGATGTGGGACAAATTGAATTTAAGAAAGTTAATCCTGATCCTATGTGTGTTCAGCGTTGTAGTCACATTGCTTAATGCTTTTTACTCTATTTATCGAGTGCAACATAATCTGATTATCAGCAATACAATGGAGTCCAACCGTGTTTACGCTGAGAAAATGGCGGAGATGACGGATGCTTTTATTGATTCTGCAATGTCTCAGCTTGAATACAGTGCAAATACCCTCCGTACGAAAATGGCTGATCCTGATGTCCTGGAAGAAGAAGTTAATCGCTTAAGAACCCAAACCGATTACTTTAACTCTGTGCTCATCGTCAATGCAGAAGGGGTGATCGTTTCTGTTTCTCCAGAAGCGTTACAAGTGAAAGGCATGCGTCTAAGCGGTAAGCGTTTCTTGCAATCTCTGCACTCGCAAGCGCCAAAAATTACAGACCCGTTCGTCTCTCCAGTAGGGAACTATCTAACCAGTATGTCATATCCTATTTTCTCTGAAAGTGGCGAATATCTGGGCTATGTTACGGGCACCATCTATCTCGAACAAAAAAACATACTGAAGACTTTATTGGGACAACATAGCTACAAAGATGGGTCTTATCTGTATGTTGTCGACCAAAATCACACACTGATTTACCATCCAGACAAACGCAGGATCGGACAAAAAATCACCAACAATGATGCAATCAATGCGGTTGTTGAGGGCCAAAAAGGGCAGCAGGACATTGTAAATTCTCTGGGAATCGAAATGCTCGCCGGTTATGCGCCAGTAAATCAATCCGGGTGGGGGATCGTCGCACAGAAGCCTAAAAATCTCACCTTATCCGTACTCGATGACCAAATGTGGACCGTGTTTCTTGAGACATTGCCTATTGGCGCGCTCACACTGTTGCTTATTTGGGTATCTTCCGTTTTTATATCCAAGCCATTGTGGCAGTTAGCCAGTGCTGTAAAGAACTTCGAGAACCATACTTCGAGTGACAACGATTTTACACAGATTAAGCCATGGTATTTTGAAGCGAGTTATCTGAAACGCAGTTTTCTAAGTGCAATGAATATTGTATCTCACACCATTGATCAGCTTCATCTGGACACCTTAACGGATGCGATGACGGGGTTATTGAATCGTAGAGGGTTAGACAAGGCGGTAGAAAGTCTGCGTGAGCAAAATACGCCATTTTCTGTTCTGGCTCTGGATGTTGATTACTTTAAAAAAGTAAATGATACCTTCGGCCATGATGCGGGAGATGCGTTATTAAAGAGTGTTGCGAGTTTGATTCAGGATCAAGCGAGAAAGGGTGACGTCGTGTGTCGCTCTGGCGGGGAAGAGTTTATTGTCTTTTTGACCAAAACCGATCTGGATCAGGCATTTATGGTCGCAGAGCGAGTAAGAAAATCGATTGAATCTCACGAATTTGACACCGTTGGGAATGTAACGATTTCGGTTGGTATATCCCATTGGGATGGAACGAATGAGCCAATCAACGCAGTGCTTAAAAATGCTGATGATGCACTGTATCAAGCTAAACACAATGGTCGCAATCAAACGGTGTTGAGATACTGACGATTTAGAGTTGCTAAATTAGAAAGCGTTCTTGCTGATTCAGAATCACCAGCCAGAGCGCTTCTAAAGCGACTCCACACGTTCGACCTATATGTTTAGCGTCTGCTGTCATTCCACTTTCTACTGTTTCTAACTCTCGAGCAAAGCTTGTTTGGTGCCGATGCCTTCTACACAGAAAGGCGCTTTAATAACGGCGAGTATTCAATATCGAAGTTTTTCTCCTTTTCCTTATTTTTAAAATCGTGAAATAGAGTGGTTTGCACTTAATTCTTTTAGGCGACTCGCATTTTTAATTTTGGTTTGCGTTTAGTGGCGGTTCATCTGGCTTCAGAGTTTGAAGTTTGGTGTTATATTTCAGCATCTTGGCGCGTCTCTAAGATTCCAGTGTACAGCATTGTCTTGATTCCCTACACGCGGCGTTTTTAGTGTGTCAGTTCTTCTCATGTATCCGTTGGAAAGTCGTATCGAGCCCACCGCCAGACATGAAAAACGTTTTACTTTAAGAAATAATTTTAAAGCTAGGGAAAATAATGGAATTAAAAGTATTAGTTGATAACAACACAATCATTGATCGTTATTTTTTAGCCGAACCAGCCGTGTCTTATCTGATTACTGATGAGAATATAAAAATATTATTTGATGTAGGTTATTCAGACGTGTTTATTCAAAATGCAAAGAAAATGGCTGAGTCACTAATGGATATAAATTACGTTGTAATTTCACATGGGCACAATGATCATACCGGAGGTTTGGTTCCACTTGTTAAGCATTACTCTGAGGCGAAAGCTGAGGGGAAAAGCTACGTAAATCCAATAGTTGTCGCCCATCCAGATGCCTTTGCATATAAAGAGTATTCAGGCGATGACATCGGCTCTATCTTAGATGAAACGAGAATAGGTAGATATTTTGGTACTAAAATATCTAAAGAGCCATTCTGGATAACCGACAACATCGTTTTTTTAGGAGAAATCGAAAGAACGAATGACTTTGAGAACATCGACCCGGTAGGAAGGTGTGAACGAGATGGCTCTCTGGGCGATGACTATGTGAAAGATGACTCGGCGTTAGTGTATAAATCGCCTGAAGGCTTAGTGATTATAACGGGCTGCTCCCATTCCGGTATTTGTAATATTATTGAGTATTCAAAAAAAGTTTGTGGCGATAATCGAATCATAGATGTTATCGGTGGCTTTCACTTGATTCAGCCAAGTCCAAAACAATCGAAAGGGACTCTGGATTATTTTAAAAATCAGAAAATCAACGCTATACATCCATGCCATTGCACCAATCTGGAATACAAAATTAAGTTATCTAAATACTCTAGCGTAAAAGATGTGGGCGTTGGCTTATCACTTAATTTTCAATGATTTTTGTAAATAAATAGATCGGAATATCAGGTAAGGGTAGTGATTGCGGTACATTTGGTATGAGATCTTCTAACTCAGGTTGATCTGCGACGTTGTATGCTCCTGTGGGTGGGCTATTGTTTGTATAACCTTTTAAATTTGTACGTCGGTTATGCTGATTGTACACAGTCTTGGAAAGTTCAAAAGGTGTTTAACCATTGGTTTATTGGAGTCGACTTTAAATCATCAATTTCTACAAGAAGAAGGATGTAAAAGTGAAAATCGCTATTTTATCAAGGAATAAGAACCTTTACTCCACGCGCAGATTAAAAGAGGCAGGTGAGGCTCGCGGCCATGAAGTAGACGTTATTGATACGTTACACTGCTACATGGATATCACCAGCAGCAAACCTGCAGTGAGGTTCAAAGGTGAGCAATTACCGCATTACGACGCGATTATTCCACGAATTGGTGCGAGCATTTCGTTCTACGGAACATCAGTAGTCAGGCAGTTTGAGATGACGGGTAGTTTTAGTGTCAATGAATCCGTCGCTATCAGTCGTTCACGAGATAAATTACGCTCTATGCAGCTTCTCTCACGTAAAGGTATTGGATTGCCACGTACAGGGTTTGCTAACCGACCAGACAATGTGAAAGATTTAATCAGAAACGTTGGTGGCGCACCATGTGTGATTAAACTTTTAGAGGGGACACAAGGTATTGGCGTTGTATTAGCGGATACCGCAAAATCTGCAGAGGCTATCGTTGAAGCATTCATGGGGCTAAAAGCCGATATCCTGATACAAGAATTTATCAAAGAAGCGGGTGGCGCTGATATTCGCTGTTTCGTTATCGGTGAGAGGGTTGTCGCTGCAATGAAACGACAAGGCGCAGAAGGTGAGTTTCGTTCAAATCTACACCGGGGTGGCTCGGCAACGTTAGTCAAACTATCTAAAGAAGAACGTGCTACTGCGATCGCTGCGGCTAAAGTGATGGGGCTTAAAGTGTGTGGTGTCGATATTCTAAGAGCGGAACGCGGGCCTGTTGTGATGGAAGTTAACTCTTCACCAGGACTTGAAGGCATTGAAACGGCAACAAAAAAAGATGTCGCAGATTTAATTTTTCAGTTTATCGAAAAGAACGCGAAACCTTACAGAACGAGAACGTTAGGTAAAGGTTGATACTAAAAGTACATATCTGACTCACTTCACTAAGTGATACGGATGTCGGCGTTCTGTAGTCAAACCGGATCACACTGTGGTCGATGCAGCCGATGCAAAGTTGAGATTTCTCTCATCGCATATAGAGCTGATTCGGTTTGACTTGAGCTTTCACCTGACTCGCGTATTATTCTCAGCGTTTCTTCTTTCATTCGATTTTTTATGATCTTATTGGGTTCACGACATCGCGCGCCGCAGAAGCAGGCGAAGTGGCTCCTGGCTATCATTGGCTGGGTCATTGTCGTGTGCCTGATGCAAAACTCCGGCTTTGTATCGTCGTGTTCCATGACCGGAGAGGCGGTTGCGAGCGCTTTGGTCGCTGTAGAAAAGGTTCATGATACTAAGTCAAAAAGTGCCAACAAGTGTGAATTGTCTGAGAAGCTCATTCAGTTTGCTAAACACCATCTCGGGCTGTTCATTGTTATTTTGTTTGTGGGCATTACATTGGTGGCGGTCTGTCGACGTGGTGTATTTGCACAGTTAAGGCAATGGACCGAACCAATACCCTATAAACATCGGGTTCATCTTACATTTTGTGTTTTCCGTGAATGACAAGTGACTTCTGGCTTATGTAGCCAGCGAACTTCTACACTTGTTTTTTATCAGGAATCACTATGAACCATATGACTAAAATGACTCGAGTCGCGTTGATATTCATGACAACGTTACTGTTAAGTTTGTTTTCCTTCCAGCTTTCCGCTCAGACACCCGATACAGGCTGGATGAGCAACCCTCAACATCCACCGGTACAAACACGCTTTGTACTGACCGGCTTGCAAGATCCTCAAGCCAAAACGGTCACTGGCTATCTGGATGTAAAGCTATCGGGAGATTGGAAAACCTATTGGCGCTCACCGGGTGAAGGTGGGGTTGCCCCATCAATTGACTGGCAAGCGTCGAACAATTTGAACAAAGTCGATTGGCTTTGGCCCTACCCACAAAAGTTCGAACTACTGGGCATAGAGACGCAGGGCTACAAGGGCGACACATTATTCCCGATCACGCTGCATATCGAAGACATGAGCAAACCCGTTGCTATTGATGCGGTATTAACGTTGTCTTCCTGCACCACGATTTGTGTTTTGACGGACTATCCAATTCAACTGACGTTTCTGCCTTCAGATTTACAGGTTGATGAAGAGGTGATGTTTCGTTATGCACAAGCACTGAGTAATGTTCCGCAACCTTCGCCATTTATTGAAGTCACGCAGGCAGATTGGGATGCCAATCAATCGATACTGCAGGTAAAGCTGACAAATACCCAAGGTTGGAATCATCCGCAGGTATTGGTAGATGGTGTTGATGACTCCACGCGAGATTACAGCTTCAAGTTAAAAGGAACTTATTTGCAAGGCAATATCCTGACGGCTAGTTATAAAGTGAATACCTGGCTGGGAGAGGTTGACCTTAATAACCAGCCGCTGTTTGTTTCAATCAAGGACGATAACTTATTAGCGGAAGAGGTTAGCCAAGCGCAAGCTGCAGCGATCGTAGATGCGTTACCAGATACGTCTTTAACAAGCGTATTTGTTTTTGCTCTGCTTGGTGGTCTGATTCTTAATATCATGCCTTGTGTTCTTCCTGTGCTTGGGATGAAGCTGAGTAGTATCGTTACTGCTCACGGGGTCGAACGTCGTCAGATTCGCGCACAGTTCGTCGCTTCTTCATTGGGAATTTTGACGTCGTTCTGGATTCTGGCGGGTTTTATCACTGCGCTTAAAATGACAGGCAGTGCGATCGGGTGGGGTGTACAGTTCCAGAGCGTTTGGTTTCTTGGCTTGATGGTGCTGGTTACTGGGCTTTTTGGCGCCAATATGCTGGGGCTATTTCAAATTCGTCTTTCATCTGGCACGAATACGTGGCTGGCTTCCAAAGGCAATAACACTCTTATTGGCCATTATGTTCAGGGTATGTTTGCGACTTTACTTGCGACACCATGTTCTGCGCCATTTTTGGGGACGGCGGTGGCCTTCGCGCTTGGGGCTGATGTGTTTACGTTATTTGCCGTCTTTACTGCGTTGGCAATCGGTATGGCGTTGCCGTGGATTCTGGTCGCTGTTTTTCCGAGTATTGCGCGTAAATTGCCAAAGCCAGGTAAGTGGATGAATGTGGTTAAACTTGGTTTTGGTGTGATGATGCTGGCAACCAGTATTTGGTTGCTGACCTTGATTGCTAATCACTTACCGTTGTTCTGGGTCATTCTGGCTGGCTTGGTCGGGTTTATTTTTATCATGGCGAGGGTCAAAACCGTTTACGGCGAAAAAATGCTGGCGATAACGGGTTCCGCCTCAGTATTTTTGATTGCTGGTGGGTTGCTTCTTGCTAGCTTCACTGCCAGCAAGTGGGCGACACCACTTCCACAAGACCTTGCATGGCAGAGGCTGTCAAACACAGCGATTGACTCTCATGTTGCAAATGGAAGAGTCGTATTTGTGGACGTTACTGCAGATTGGTGTATCACTTGTAAAGCGAACAAGATCGGGGTGATCTGGCAAGATCCAGTGTATTCGTTATTACAAAGTCCAAGTGTCGCGACATTGAAGGGGGACTGGACTCACCCCGAGAGTTCTGTAACGGATTTCCTACGTCTATATGGACGTTACGGCGTCCCTTTTAATATCGTTTATGGGCCAGCAGCGCCCCAAGGCATCCCCTTGCCCGTCATTCTTACGGAGGATGTTGTCGTCAGTGCGATCAAACAAGCGAGTGGGGGAAACAGTTAATGAGCTCTAAAAGCCGTCGTAAATCATGGCAACATTGGCTACTCCAACTCCTACAAATTGTGATCATTGTTACCGTCGTTTCAGTTGGTATGGATTGGTACCGCACCAAAGATATACCCAAACAAAACGCGCCAGCGTTGAGCGCGTTCATGAGCAGTGGTCAATATGTTGATGTCATCGAGAAAAGTCATGAAGAACCCGTGGTTGTCTATTTTTGGGCGACATGGTGTCCGGCATGTAAATTTGTTAGCCCAAGTATGAATTGGATAAGTGATCACTATTCGGTAATTGGGGTTTCTGGTTCTTCAGGAAATGAGGAGCGGGTGAAACAGTTTATGATGTCTAAAGATTATCGATTCAATAATATCAATGATCCTAAAAGTAAAATTATGCAAGATTGGAAAGTCGTTGTTACCCCCACCATTTATGTTTTAAGAAATGGTGAGATAACCTCTATTACAACGGGTATTTCCACGCCGATGGGAATATTAGCAAGAATTTGGTTAGCCAGTTAATTTCCTAAAATAAATCCGATATTCCAACACTGGAATATCGGATTTTTAATACGGCGCTATTTTCTAGCACCAACAGGAATCATAATATGAGCATATGGGGTTCCTTTCCACATGACATAGGGGCCACCATAATAGGGATCGGTTGGTAGTGAATCGAGTAGTGCCTGGTCAGGAGTAATAATCATCAAGTGAGGGCCTTCGACTATCCATTGATTGTCGTCGGTTTTTCCTTCTGCATAAGGGTCGGTATTACTGGCGCCACCATCACCGGCCAACATATAAGAAATACCCAATGCTTTTGCTTGGAATGGCTTTTTATTCATCCAGGCATCTGCCCATTCCATCCACGCTCCGTCCATACACATTGGTGCGGTGCCCTCTAGCTGAGGGGGAGTCGGGAAACAGGTATATTGACTTGACCCTTCTTGAAGGACGTTATTGTTCCAGTCCATCACCGTTACTTTGTCACGAATGGTTGGAGGGGCTGCACTCAATGCGTCATCCAATAAAGCTTGTGAATCATCTGCTGCGTACACACTAAAAGCGCAACTTACCGAAATAAGAGTTGAAATATAAAGAGCTGACTTCATAAATATGGCCTCAAGTTAATACAACATGAGAATGAGAGTGACTTAATTATAGATTAATATTAGCAATGGGTAATTTATTTTTACGGAATACTCATAAGCAATAAGTTTATTATGTTAATTTGAATATTGTTTCTATATACATATGAAACATAGCTTTCACTAATAATGTTTTTACGCTTGTTAAAGCCAATTAAATATTAATGTTGGGAAACGTTTTTATATATCTATCTTTATATCTAAATTTTCATTTAGAGAGCACTATTATTTTATGCTCGTAATGTATTTATATAACAACGAATTAATATAGAAAAAAGCCGCATGATTGCGGCGATGTATAGAAAACCAGTCAGCAAATGGTGCTTTCTAATGCTGGGTGACGTTGTTGTGGAGCATTTCGGGGTGTTTCAATAACATGACTCGAATCCAGTGATGGACGACCCAGATCACCATTGCGGTAAGTAGCACTGCCACAAAAATGGAGCTGAAACGGTACAGGATTGAGAAAAAGGCATCCTTTTGCTCTGGAACCAATGACGTTGTTAAGGGCACTGATAGCGCCGACATGGCGGAAAACGCAATCGCAGCTTTTATTTGCCCCTTGGTCAGCCAGAGGCAGAAAGGCCCCATCGCAATGGTAAATGCCAGCCAGAAAAGTAAGCCATGGCCATACCAACTGCCCAAGATTAATTGCACAGCCATCCCTGCGATGCAGCCTAACGCTGTTCCTATTATGCGGATTTTCGCCATGCCCATTGAACCGGCTAAAGTCATTGGCGTCAGGATGATCAATATGGACGCCTGTGCAGACAACGAATCATACAAATCAGCAACCTGGAAAACGATAAATGCAGCCATAGCGACTACCCAACCCATTGCGACCTGACTGATGTAGTCGATATCTCTTTTCACGGGGGTAGAGATTGCGATGCTTTCGGCTGGTGAATCAGGCTCTGGAAACAGCCAGTAGGCGAGTGCACAAACAAAAATATTACACAAGGTGATGACCCACATGTTGACGTTGAACTCTTCGATATCCATAAAATCGTAGCTGGCGAAGTTCAACACAATGGAGCCAACTAACAGTCCCATGTAGCCGAACAAGAACGTTTTAGGATTCATCATCGCGATACATTTAAACAGCATCATGATGCCGACCGCTACAGTCATCAGCACCGGATGGAATTGTAAGTACTCCAACAGGAAAGTAGCCTGCAGCGTCGTCCAAACGGCGGAGAAAAACACCATCAGTAACGACGGGAGATCAAAACGGTCAATTCTTCCCAGAATAAACAGCGGTACCATGATGGCAAAGAATCCGTATGACCAGTTAAACAGCATACTCAATGCGAGACCTAAAGAGCAGCCGAACCAAATTCGTAAGGTTTTCATGTTGCCGCCTAGTAGATAAAGTGGAACCAACTCGCGAGGTAAATCTGAGCATTAGCCATCATCTGCCAGAAAACACTATTGTCCGGATACAAAACGATGGTTGCACGAGAGCCGACGAATAGGGCGTTTGGTAATGCTTCGTCACTAGTGAGATTAACCCGTGTGCGCTGAGCATCACGTACCCAACGGTTATTCACTTCCACTTTTGTCAACGCACCATTTGGTGTTTGTTGCGCTGCGGCGACACCGTAATCTCTGCTGGATAGATCAAAGTCGTAAACCACCCCGGGATTTGCATCGAAAGTGACTAAGGCATGATAGGTTTTGTCGACGCCAGCGACCGATTTTTCACGAAAGTCAGCAGCAACCCACATAGAACCCGTTGGTACGAACGTTAAAAGCGGCAAGTTACTATTCGCCATGGTGCCGGCTTCCAGTTGTAGGTTAGTTACCACACCATCACTTGGCGCGAGTATTTCGGTATTGGCTAAGTCTAACATCGCTTTGTCGATACCATTTTGAGCGATACGCACGGCGGAACTTTGACCTTTTTGATCACCAAGCTGGGCTTCAATGACTTTTAAGTTCTGTTTTTCCGCTTTTAATGCAGCATTAGATACCTGGTTTTGTGCGAAAGCATCATCGAGCGCTGATTGGGAAATGACTTTCTTACTTGATAGCTTCTGCAAGCGTACGTATTCCCGATGTGCATTATCAAACGTCGCTTGCGCTCTGGCAATATTGGCAATTGCTGCCTCTCGCTGAGAATATAGGGTCGCCTCTTTTTCATATGCGGCTTGCAGCGACAACTTCGCTTGCTCAAGCGCGATTCTGTATTTGCGATCGTCAATCTTAAATAACACTTCGCCCTTGCGGACTTCCTGGTTATTGGAAATCAGAACGTCGGTGACTTTACCAGAGACCTCTGGAGCTAATTGAACAACATACCCCTGAACCCGACCTTCGGTGGTTAATGGAGCGTGACGGTCAGCAATGACGATGTATAAGAATAGAACGATAAACAGGACAATTAATGTACGCATCCAGTGTCTGAATTGTTGGTCAGCAGTCATTGAAAGTTCCGGAGATAGATTAAAGAAAGCGATTATAGATAACTCACTAACAATTCAGTAGAATGATAACACCAACATAAGTGACCTAAAAATAGGACAATGAACGTAAGCTTAGATGATATTTATCTGTTCACCCAGACTGTTGTTCATGGTGGGATCAGTGCGGCGGCTGAGGCGAACCAATTGCAACGCTCCAAAGTGAGCCGCAGATTGCAGGAACTTGAAAAAGCGTTGGGTGTGCAATTACTCATCCGTACTACCAGAAGCATTGAACTAACCGCGCACGGTAAACGCTT
Organism: Vibrio natriegens NBRC 15636 = ATCC 14048 = DSM 759; assembly: GCF_035621455.1. NCBI lineage: Bacteria > Pseudomonadati > Pseudomonadota > Gammaproteobacteria > Vibrionales > Vibrionaceae > Vibrio > Vibrio natriegens. The sequence continues at coordinate 2,010,863 of NZ_CP141822.1, read as the reverse complement.
ATTTGAGTTGGTCGGACAGTCGGTCGATCATATCCAGCAGGGTTTGATTGCAATGCATGAGTACCAGCAAGAGCTTTCAGGGAAGGTGCGATTGGCTATTCCATCCGCTTTAATGAGCTCGGCTGCGTTTAGTGCGATTATTTCTGAATATACTCAGCGTTATCCAGATATCTCTGTGGAGATCGAGAACCATCAAGAGAGTGTCGATCTTAAACGGCAGTCGTTTGATCTTCAGCTTTTGCCCAGCGTCGTTAAAGTGACTGATGACAGCTATATTCAATTTAGTCTGTTGCCCTATACCAGCCATTTTGTTGCATCAAAAGCCTACCTTGAGGCTCATCCTCCAATAGAGTCTTTGGACGATCTTAAGCATCATCGCTTGCTGACTAATCGCTATAACGCGAACCTGTTAGATCCTGCTCTGGATGTTGCATTAAAGTCTGATGACCTCAACCTGTTACGTTCAATGGCGATCGCAGGCAATGGTATTGCTTTTATTCCTCAGACACATTCAAAGCCCTCGTTGCAAGATGGCCTACTTGTCGAAGTGTTGCCCGAAATCGCTCACCCAAAGCAGCATTTGACCCTTATTTATCCGTCTGCTCTGTTTCTGCCAAACAAAGTGGTTGCGTTAATTGAACTGTTTCGAGAAAAGTTTAAATAACAAGAGGTATGGCGATTCAAAATAGTGTGAGCGAGCCTACTCTTTCCGTCGCAGGTTCTCCAACCTAAGCGCATATTAGGTCATTATCGATATTCAACTGGTTTTATTGGGTGTCAAGCACCACATAAAGGAGGTAAGTATGTTATCGAAAGACAACACTGGGTTGATTGTCGTGGATGTACAAGGCAAGCTCGCGACATTAGTGCATGAAAGTGACCAGCTGATTGAAAATGTCGCCAAGTTGGTCAAAGGAGCTAAGGCACTGAACTTGCCAATTATCTGGCTGGAGCAGAACCCTGAAAGGCTAGGGCCAACCTCTGAGCCTATTCGAGTGGAGTTAGAGACAGCACATTTGCCTATTACCAAGTACACATTTGATGGCTGCAAAGAAGAACGTTTTAAGCTAGCGGTAGACAATGCCAAAGTGGATACATGGCTGGTTTGTGGTATCGAGTCCCACATTTGTGTGTATCAAACTGCGCTTTCTTTGCGTCAATCGGGCTACCGCGTTGAACTTGTGACCGATTGTGTGTCGTCGCGTACGGCTGCGAACAAGGCGCTTGCACTGGCGAAGTTAACCGCCAATGGTGTCGTATTAACGGGTCTGGAAATGTGTCTTTACGAAATGGTGGAAGATTGTCGAGTGCCAGAGTTTAAAGATATTCTGGCGTTGATCAAATAGGTCTTCGAGGCGCGGTCTAGGACTGCGCGTTTAGTCAAATTCTCGTTGATACCTTGGCAGCATTGACTCGTTGCCAAGTATCCCTCCTTGATGAACATAGATCAGTGTCTTGTCTGGGTTCTCTTTTCGCCACGAAGCCAGACATTGCCACATATAGGGGTCGTAAAGGAGATCAAACTCCAGATCCGTTTGTTCGTACAAGCTTTTCCATGTCTCATAATCTTCTTTATACAGGCGTCCGAAATGGTGTTTTTTCCGTACCGATAAAACCTGCGGATGGCTGGTTTCGCCCAGCATATTGAACTGCTCAGTTAGATAGTTTTCATCTCCTACGCAAGGGCAGGTTAAGATTTCTATTCCATGAGGGTTAAGATACTTGTGCAGATATAATGCGGTGGTGCCAGTACCGGAAGGAAGCGCAACCGCAAACTGTTCTTTTGCCCTGAAGCGAGTCCAGTCGAGAATCTCGCGCGCAAGTTGCTTTACGCCACCTTCGGCAATTTGAGAGCGTCCGCCTTCAGGCATAAAGAGCGTGGTTTCATCCAATCCACGTATATCCGAGATGAACTGGCTAGGGTGAAGCTCGCTGCCAACGTCTTTCATCGCTGTTATCTGCATCCCTAAATCGAGTGCGCCCCGATAATTACCAATAGGCGTGCTTTTTAACCACTCCGGGATATGACTGACATAAAACTCGAATGCCCACCCTTTAACTTTTGCGAGTGCAGCCAGAGAATACATCGCATTAGACTGGGCTGAGCCATAGCTAATCAGAGTCGTAACATTTGGATCCTGTTCTTCTAATAACATCATGAATTTACGTGCTTTGTTCCCGGAAAAGTGGGAATGCAGTAAATCATCGCGCTTTAGAAAGAATGTCTGACCGTTAAAGCTGTGTTGAGTGATTGGGCTTTCAGAGAGTTTCATGTGATGCCTGACGGAATAAACCGTGTCACCTGATCATTTTAAAAGGTGGCACAGTTTACCGTTATCGCTAAGAGAACAAAAGCGGCGAGGCTTAAAAATACCATTGATTTTTCAAGGTTATTCGTCGGTATGTTCAGATGCCAAATTGATCAACGCTTCACACCCGCCTGATGAGTGCGTATTGATCACAAACTGCCAGCCATAGCGACGGCACAAGTCATCAACGATCATGAGCCCTAAACCGTGTCCGTCAGAGTCTGGAACGGAAGAAAAGCCTTCTCCTTCATCTCGGACAGACAAAGTATCGTCGCTCATTTCAACGTAGATTTTGCCTTTAGAAGTTGCGGCAATACTATTTCGAATCAGGTTACTCAGAACGATATTAAGCACAGCGGTTGTTGCTCTTGTATATGGGCTGCCTGTCACCGTCACTTCAAACTCAAGAGACTTTTCATCAGCCTGTGCCTGACTAAGTGAAACAATGTGGCGTAACTCCTGCTCAGAAATTCTCCGCACAGGGCTATCATCCGAATTTCGCTCATACCGAACTAACCCCAGCAATGCGTCGACCATGGTAGACATCTGCTGCGTTGCGTCCTGAATACGATGAACCTGTCGTTCCTGAAATGGTGTGCTGGAATTTCTGGCTAATAAGCTACTGGAGCCTTTCATGACTGTCAGTGGCGTTCTGAGCTCATGACTGGCGTAGCGTGCAAAGGCTTGTTCTCGCTTAATGACCTGATTTACCTCGTTGCGATACTCGTTAAGTTGAGAGGCAAGGGCTTCGAACTCTTTCGCTGAACCTGGCGGGACAACAAACTTCTTTGTTGTATCGCCTTGGTGCTCATCCAATTGCGTTTTCAGAGTGTTAATCGGCTCAATTAATCGCTGAGACAAGCGGAGTAACAAACTGCCGAAGACAAAAATCAGTGCGAGTACCACCGCCAGCACCAACCCGATAACATAAGAAAACTCGCTCCATGTAATCTCGATTTCATCAATTAACGAAATCAAGATGATGGGATGCTCCTCACCATCCTGCATGTAGGTGCTCATGTAAATCATGCGTGTATAGGGTTCTTCGCCGGCTTCACCTAAAAAATAGTGTTTATCTTGCAAGAAAGGGCGGTAAAAATCGGGAACCAGGTTGATGTCATTGTATGCCGTTGTGAGAAGATCAAGCTTTATGACTCCCTCGGAAGGCGTCTGTTTAAAATGTTCGATTGCTTCTTTTTTGTCGATCATAATTCGGCGCTCACCGACGCGATCTTCTGACCACAGCAGTGATCCACTTACTAACGCAAAGCAGAGCAATCCGATCACGACGGAAACCAGCAAGAAAAACAGTTCGAGTCGACCGGTCATACTTTTCGTATTACCGAGTAAGCGACGAATCATGCTCCCGGCTCCAAGCGGAAGCCGACTTTAGGAATGGTTTTGAGCAAGTGCTCCTCGAAGGGTTTATCGAGTTGTCCGCGCAGCTGATAAATGTGGCTGCGAAGCACATCGTTATTTGGCTCGTTTTCTTGCCATAAACGAAAGGCAATGTCTTCTCGGGTCACGATTTCTGGAGCGCTTTGTACCAGCATTTCAAGAATGGTGTAAGTAGTTGGGTTTAGTGCCAACTGCTTGCCTTGGCGATATGCCTGATGCGTTTTTTGGTCAATCGTTACTTCACCGTACTGGAGTTGGCTTGAGGCAACGGTACCACGATAGCGTTTTATTAGCGCAGTCATGCGAGCTTCGAGAATATCGAGGTCAAAAGGCTTAGTCAGGTAGTCATCCGCTCCATGGGCAAAGCCTTTCAGCATATCGTCGCGACTATCTAGTGCGGTCAGCATGAGTACAGGGGTATTATTTCCTGCGTCTCTTAACTTGTTACACAGCGTTAAACCATCCATACGCGGTAACATTAAATCGAGCAAAATAATGTCGAAAGAGTTACTAAGGGCAAGCTTAAGACCAAGCTCTCCGTTGTCAGCGTAATCAAGCTGCATGCCAGCACACTCGAAATAATCGAACAGCATTCCAGCGATTTCTCGATTATCTTCTACTAAAAGTACACGTTTCATTCATTCTTATCCAATCTCGGCAATGTCGGTTTGCCCTTGACGAACATTATTCACTATAAGCGTGAAAAAGTTGTCAATGTTATAAACGATTCACCAGTATAAGTGACTGATTGAAAGCGTAACACGCAAAACAAAAGGGCTCCAGAATTGCTTCTGGAGCCCTTTATTAGATTTCGTTGTTTCGACGGTTATCGACGCTTAGGTTTGCGCTGACCGGCTGGTTTACCCTGAGCTTGAGGGCGGCCCTGGCCTTGTGGCTTACCGCCATTCGGACGGTTTGAGTTAGAGCCTGCACGCTGGCTGTTGTTATTTCCACGCCCTTGACCACCTTGTGCTTTACCTGCGCCATTACGGTTGCCAGAAGGCTTGCCGTCACGAGAACCACCCTCAGAGCGTTTCTCAAGGTGACCACCAAAACCAGGCTGATTCTTGGTGTGTTTCGTGGCAAAACGGTTTGCACCATGGCGGCCGGATTTGCGACGCTGCGCTGGTGTTTGCGCATCAATGTCTTCAGCCGGAACCAAACAAGTGGCTTTGTCACCAATCAGATGTTTTTTGCCCATGCTAACCAATGCTTCACGAATCATTGGCCAGTTTGCCGGATCGTGGTAACGCAGAAGAGCTTTATGCAGACGACGCTGACGCTCACCTTTAGCGACGGGAATGTCTTCACGCTGTTTGTACTTCACGCGTTTTAGAGGGTTAGTCTCAGAGTAGTACATCGACGTTGCGTTACACATCGGCGATGGGTAGAAGTTCTGTACCTGATCACACTCAAAGTTGTTCTTCTTCAACCAAAGAGCAAGGTTCAGCATATCTTCATCTTCAGTGCCCGGGTGCGCAGAGATAAAGTAAGGGATCAGATACTGTTTCTTACCTGCTTCAGCACTGTACTTCTCGAACATTTCTTTGAAGCGGTCGTACGTACCCATGCCTGGTTTCATCATCAGATCCAGAGGGCCTTTTTCAGTATGCTCAGGTGCGATCTTCAAGTAACCGCCAACGTGGTGAGTGACCAACTCTTTCACGTATTCTGGTGACTCAATCGCAAGATCGTAACGTACGCCCGACGCTACCATTACCTTCTTAACGCCTTCAACCTTGCGCGCTTCGCGGTAAAGGTCGATGGTGTGCTTGTGGTCTGTGTTTAGCTTGTTACAGATACCTGGGAACACGCAAGAAGGGCGACGACAGTTCGCTTCCGCTTTCGGATCTTTACAACCCAGACGGTACATGTTCGCGGTAGGGCCACCAAGATCGGAAATCGTGCCAGTAAAGCCTGGAACTTTGTCGCGAATTTCTTCTATCTCGTTAATGATCGATTCTTTAGAACGGTTCTGGATGATTCGTCCTTCGTGCTCGGTAATCGAACAGAATGAACAACCACCAAAACAGCCGCGCATGATATTCACCGATGTTTTGATCATGTCATACGCAGGGATTTTCGCCTTACCATACATAGGGTGAGGGACACGTGCGTATGGTAAACCAAACACAAAGTCCATCTCTTCTGTGGTCAACGGAATCGGGGCTTGGTTAACCCAAAGTTCACGGTCGCCGTGGCGTTGAATCAACGCACGTCCAGAGTATGGGTTAGTTTCCAGGTGCATCACACGGCTTGCGTGCGCGTACAGAATACGGTCGTTGTTAAGTTTTTCGAAGTTAGGTAAACGTACCGCTGTGGTTTTAGCATCATGACGTGACGGACGAATAGTGATTGGCTGCGCCGCAGCTGGTTCGTCTTTCTTGGTGTCGCACTGCGTTTCTACCTCGTATGGGTTCTTAGGTACGAACGCTTCTTTACGTGGTTTTTCAATACGAGACGAGTCGATGATGGTATAGCTGTCTGGTGCTGCAGGCAGGTTAACCGCTGTACCACGAATGTTCGTCATGTCAGAAATGTTTTCGCCGTTTGCGATGCGGTGTGCCACTTCCACCAGTGCACGCTCAGCATTACCAAATAACAGAATGTCGGCTTTCGCATCAAACAAAATCGAGCGACGAACTTTATCTGACCAGTAGTCATAGTGCGCAACGCGTCGTAGGCTGGCTTCAATACCACCTAGTACGATAGGCACTTCTTTATAGGCTTCACGACAACGCTGTGAATAAACTAAGGTCGCGCGGTCAGGACGTTTACCACCTTCGTTATTCGGTGTGTACGCATCATCGTGGCGAAGTTTTTTATCTGCGGTGTAGCGGTTGATCATGGAGTCCATGTTACCCGCTGTGATCCCAAAGAACAGATTTGGCTGACCAAGCTGCATGAATGCGTCTTTGTTCTGCCATTCTGGTTGAGCAATGATACCAACTCTGAAGCCTTGCGCTTCTAGTAGACGGCCAATGATCGCCATACCAAAGCTTGGGTGATCCACGTAGGCATCCCCTGTCACAATGATAATGTCACAGCTATCCCATCCTAGGGCATCCATTTCTTTGCGGCTGGTCGGCAAGAAAGGTGCCGAACCAAAACACTCGGCCCAGTATTTTTTGTACTCATGAATAGGAGTGATGTTATTGGTCATATTTTGCTCTCTGTTCCAGGGAGCGCGAATTATAGCGATTTGATGATCAGGTATCTATACCAAACTTGTTTATTCAAGCTTAGTTCATCGAGTTTTATTTAGATTGTAAAAATTGGACGGAGTTAACGATGGATTTTTATCTAATATCACCTTGAATCCCTTGTGGTTATTAGGGTTGCGACTAATAGTGTCCCAATCTTAATACAAGAGATAAGCAACCGTGTTCTTATCTTTGTTCCTGTATATAATCAGATTGTGCACAGCAATATAACGCGATTCAGGCGGTTATGTTTGTCACGCTAAGCCAGAGCAGTCGAAGTTAGGGTTTAAGAAGGAAAGGCTAGGTAATGAGGGATTCAGCAAAGATAGCACTAGGTCGAGTACAACCCAAACTCAATCATACAACAGTTATTGAGTGGTCTTACAATCGTTGTACACGTGAGTATGAGTGCGACCAGCAGAGCATGGACGAGGTTTTTGGTTTTCAAAGCTTTGAGGACATGCTTGATCAAATGTCTTCGGAGCAAAGGGAAAACTTCCAGCAGCAAATCAGCGAAGTGGATCTACTCGGCGGCGAGGGCCATTTTTCGTGTTGTTTAGCATCAAACGAAATCGATCTTGTTTGTGCCACGATGAACTTCGAGAAGGTAAATGACTGCGTGGTGAAAGGTACCGTCACGCCTTTGATGAGCATTGCCGGTGGAGGGGAGCAGGCTAAAATATTGGAGACTCTGTTCGACTTACCAAATGTTGGTGTTTTAATCGCGGACGCTAACGCCAATATACTTGGGTGTAACCGAGCTTTCGAACTGCAAATGGGCTATAGAAATAGCGATCTCATCGGCCTCAAAACAGAAGTTTTTCGTTCCTCACATCATAGTCAATCCTTTTATGCTGAGATCTGGAACCGTATCGAGAAAGATGGTTACTGGAGTGGCAATCTTTTTTCCCGAACCGCGAACGGTGGTCATCAAGCTCACCATCTCTACGCTTATCGGCTGAATTTTCAATCTGGGCGAGTATTGTTCCTCGGGTTCTCTACGGATATCTCTGCGTCCTTGGTATGGATGAAAAATCGCAGTGAGCAGGCTCGAGACTGGTTCTCGTTTTTGCCCACAAAAGACCAATTTGAAAACAAACTAGAGCACTTCGCCAGAGAGAGCGGCCATCAAGATCTCAATATCATCATGACGCTGAGGCCGAACTTTAGTCAGAATCGCTTAGTGGAGCAGCAGCTAGGGTTTGCTGACTTTATCACGCGCAGCCGCTACACAAAGCTAGCCGGTCAGTTAACTCGGAACGTATTTGTCGTGTGCTTGCAAACACCGCGTTGCCAGTGGCTAAGCACCATCAAGTTAATCGAAGTGGCTATGAAGGGATTCTTCACGGAATTAAAAAGTGAGATGGGCACAATGGTTCATGACACGATTGTTGAAGGACAAACTGGCGTGTCCGTACTTGGCTACGATACGAGCAGTCCAAAAAAGGCGTTAGCTTTGGCGGTTCAAACGATGGTGTCGTCTAAAGTAGGTGAAGGTGGATACTTCAATTTCTATAACAGCACGCTGCATACCGAGCTGCTAAAACGCCAGCACTTAGAAGCCTTCCTTCAAAAGAAAATCGATGGTGAACTTATAGATGTCTATTTTCAGCCGATTGTGGACACCTACTCAGGTAAAGTCATTAAATTTGAAGCGTTAGCGCGGTTTCACCATGAAAATAGTAGTTACACTACGCAAGAGATGATCTCGGTTATCGAAGATCTGGAATTAATCGCCGAATTAGATGATATGGTTTGTCGAATCGCGCTGGAGCGCTGGTCTGAATTACAAGGCTTCTATGACGATGATGTCGGACTGTCCATTAACCGCTCTCTCAACACTAAGTTAGATGTATTACAGGTGTTGCAACGTTCATTAGATTTGATTAAATCCAGCAGCGTCAATCCTGAGCTGGTGACATTAGAATTAACCGAATCGGCTTACTTTGAGCAAGATGAAGCGCATACTCAAGCCTTGAAGCAGATCAGGCAAGAAGGGATCAAAATCGCCATTGATGATTTTGGTACCGGCTACGCTTCTTTTTCTTATCTCGGAAAAGGACAGTTTGATCTACTCAAAATTGACCGTAAGTTCGTAGCGGATATTCATGAGGGCAGCAGTAATTATTACATTGTTAAAATGATCACCGAACTGGCTCACCAATTGGGAGTAAAAGTGATTGCAGAAGGCGTCGAGCAAGTACAAGAGCGGCGTATTCTGGCCGACCTTGAGGTCGATTACCTTCAAGGGTATTTGTTTTCCCCGGCGGTGCCAGTCACGGATCTGAAGCAAACTAAATATTGCCAGAGCTTATTTAGCTTGGGCTCGGGGTAATGAAAGCCTCTGCCTTCTGTACGTAATCAGAAAATGCTGTCGAAGTGAGTTCGAAAGGCGAACAGAGCCGATGAATGGCCCTATAGGGTTTAGGTGGTTTGGCGATAGGTGATTTGTTATTATCGCCACCCCAAACGACTTTTGAGCTTGCTACATCATGATTCAACAATTGCTGGTTACTTTTCCTCCTATGTTATTTGGCGCACAAGCGCTACTGACTTTGCTTTTAATCAAGGGCGATATTTGTCCGGGTCAGCGAGGTCGTCTGCACAAAATGTTACCTGCAATAGGAGTCATGTGGCTGGCAGTCGCATCATTGCGCATTGAGGCGTTTATGGTGGTGTTTGCGATCTTCTATTTCTATTCTCAGGTTCAGACCAAAAAAACGCGTGAGAAAGGGCCAATTTGGGCATTGCACCTAGCGAATGGTTTGGCGTTTGCCTATGTCAGCATTCAAGTATTTGAACAGGCTAACTGGCCAGCAGCGTTTGCAATGGCGCTCATGATCTTCTTTCTTGGGGCTTCATTCTCTCAACTGCTACTTACGATTGCGCGAAGCCGTTTACAAGCGTTTCATAGAATCTTACCAGTAACCGGTATTGTATCTGGCATGTTGTTGGTGATTGCGACGCTGTTTTCCTCTTACCAGTTGGATGAGGCAGCTTTAAGTGCCGCAACTCAACCAATACTCATTGCCTTGGCGATGTTGATCTCTTCTATTGTGGTTTGGTGTTGGCACATTTTCACCCATAAAAAACCTGAGAAAGTGCAGCTTAGTATCGCTTTCTTATTTGCTATTGTTTCTATGACAAGCCTGCAAAGCTTGTTTGCAATGATCGCTTAATATCCCGTTTGTGAGCTCACGATCTAGAGTGGGCTCACTTTAAATTCGCCAGATTATGTCTACGCTGTATATATACCCGGTCACTTGAGGTTATTGGGGTATAAACCTTGTCGAAGAGGAGTGTCGCGATGGATTTAAGCAATGTAGGTAATCTGGATAGCATTATTCTGTTAGGTATCGTCAACGAAAAACTACGCTTAGAGTGTGACAGTTTTGACGAATTAGTATCGACTTATGAAATGGATACAGAGTCGGTAGTAGGCAAGCTGGATATGCTTGGCTACCAGTACGACCCTCTCACAAACCAATTCAAATCGTACGAACGCTAACAACGTTCAACATCTCCCATTCTTAAGCCATCTTGATGCCATCGAGGTGGCTTTTACATTGTTGTCTTGCGGTTGCGAAAAACGCCTGTAAATAGCGTTTGTCTTTCTCTGAGTTTCGCACAGCAGCAAACAGGCGACGCCACAACCCATTGCCAAATGGCTTACTGGTAATTAATCCTTGTCGAGAAAACTCTGAAATGGCCCAGTTCGGCAGCGCGGCAACCCCTAATCCAGCCGAAACCATTTGCACTAACATCAATGTGTTGTCTGCTTGCTTCCACTTAGCTGGTTCCACACCAGCAGGTTGTAAAAAGTGTTTAACCACATCAAGTCGCTGTTTTTGAACCGGATAAGAGAGCATGGTTTGATCGGCAAGATCTTGAGGATCAATAATCGCTTTATCAGCCAGCGGGTGGCTGGTGGACGTGATTAGACGCATTTCAAAGTCAAACAAAGGCTCGTAGTGCACCTCTGAACGCGGCTGAATATCCGAAGTAATAACCAGATCCAGCTCTCCGGCGAGTAGGGCAGGTAAAGGCTCGAATCCAAAGCCTGAAGAAAAATCCAGCGTCACACTAGGCCACGCCAACTGGTATTCCTTAAGGGCAGGCATCAGCCATTGAAAACAAGAATGACATTCGATAGCCATGTGCAATCGGCCATTAACGTCTTCTTTCAAACTTGCCAGTTCATTCTCTGCTCTAGCGAGTTTCGGTAAAATATCTTCTGCAAGGCGCAATAGAATTTCACCTTCTGAAGTGAATTTCACCGGGCGGGTTTTCCTAAGAAATAACTGGCCACCAATGCGAGACTCCAGATCCTTAATTTGGTGCGAAAGAGCTGATTGAGTCAAATGCAACGCAGTTGCCGTGGCCGTCAGCGAGCCCGTATCTCGAAGCGAGGTAATAGTACGCAAGTGTTTTAGCTCTATCATGAATCTCTTTCATCCTTTAATGCTCACCATGAACTTAATTAACTTAACTGCAAAATATAGAAATGTAAACGTCTAGACGTCTATTAATTAAAGGTATTGTTGCGTTTTACGAGCGCATTATGAATTTTTTTAATAAACAAGTTGAATATTTAGACCTTGTCCAATTTTAGTCTGAGAGAGATAGTTTAGCCATCCAGACATCCTAACGGTTAAGCCAGAGATGTTCTGACCAAAATAAACTGAATAATAAGGACTAGGGAAATGGCGACAATCACACACATACTTGGCTACCCACGCATTGGTGAAAAACGTGAACTGAAATTTGCGCAGGAGAAATACTGGCGCGGAGAAATCGATCAAGCACAACTCCAGCAGGTTGGCGCACAGCTAAGAGCAAACAACTGGCAAGTACAAAGCGATGCGGGTTTGAGTTTTGCCACTGCCGGCGACTTTGCCTGGTATGATCACGTACTGACAACAACATTGTTACTGGGCCACGTACCAAAGCGTCATGCCGAGGGCACACCTAACCTTGATACTTTGTTCAAGGTTGGTCGAGGCCAGTCACATGCTGGTTGTGGCTGTGCAGGCGCAGCAGCCTCTGACATGACTAAGTGGTTCAATACCAACTACCACTACATTGTGCCGGAATTTAGCAAAGACGATACTTTTGAGGTGAGCTGGCCGCAGTTATTTGAAGAGGTGAGTGAAGCCGTCAACGCGGGACACAAGGTTAAGCCTGTTCTACTTGGTCCATTAAGTTACTTGTACTTGGGTAAAGAAGTTGAAGAAGGCTTTGACCGCCTGTCACTGTTACCAAGATTGCTGACCGCGTATCAAGCAATTTTGGCTAAATTGGCTGCTTTGGGTGTGGAATGGGTACAAATTGATGAGCCTATTCTGTCTCTTGAGCTGGAAAGTCAATGGGCGGATTCATTTAAACTGGCGTATCAAATCATCCGCAGTGATGTAAAAGTGCTGCTAACGACTTACTTTGACGCTGTTACCGATACACTGGACAAAATTGTCGACTTACCTGTTGATGGTTTGCACATTGACTTGTCGGCAGCGCCAGACCAGCTTGATGACGTTGTGGAAAAACTACCACAAGGTTGGGTGTTATCGGCTGGCGTTATCAATGGACGCAATGTTTGGAGAGCGGATCTAAGTGCGCAATTGGCGAGCTTACAACCAGTAAAAGAGAAGCTAGGCGATAAGCTGTGGGTTGCAAGCTCATGTTCATTACTGCACAGCCCGGTAGATCTAGAGCTTGAAACAGCGCTGAGTGAAGAAGTCAAAAGCTGGTTCGCCTTTGCGAAACAGAAAGTTACCGAGGTAGCCCTGCTAGGTAAAGCACTGGACGGCGATCAAAATGCGATTCTGGCATGCGACACCTACAGCCAGCCAATCAATGCGCGTAAAACGGCGACACACGTGAATAAACCTCAAGTGCAGGCTCGTATTAATCGCATCACCGCGGAGCTAACACAACGCAGTGCTCCTTATCCTGAGCGTGCGGCGCATCAGGCCGAAGTACTGGGTTTACCACTGTTGCCAACCACGACTATCGGCTCTTTCCCTCAAACCGGTGAAATTCGTGTTCAGCGCAGCGCGTATCGCTCTGGTCAACTTTCTGAGTCAGATTATGTTGCCGCACTTAAAGGGCATATTGCTGATGCGGTGAAACGTCAGGAAGCGCTGGATCTGGACGTGTTGGTGCACGGCGAAGCTGAGCGTAACGATATGGTTGAATACTTCGCAGAAAATCTGGCTGGTTTCCAAACAACCAAATTCGGTTGGGTTCAGAGTTACGGTTCTCGCTGCGTGAAGCCTGCTATTGTCGTTGCGGATATTGAGCGTGAAAAACCAATCACGGTTGAGTGGTCAACGTATGCACAATCCCTGACCAGCAAACAAATGAAAGGAATGCTGACTGGCCCTGTTACGATTCTGTGTTGGACATTCCCGCGTGAAGACATTACTCGTAAGGAGATCACCCAACAGTTGGCGCTGGCGCTGCGAGATGAAGTTTCTGATTTACAAAATGCAGGCATTAATATCATCCAGATTGACGAGCCTGCGATTCGTGAAGGGTTACCGCTTAAGAAGCGTGATCATAAAGCTTACCTGGAATGGGCTGTGGATGCGTTTAAGATTTCTGCAGGTAGTGCGAAGCCGGAGACACAGATTCATACTCATATGTGTTACAGCGAGTTCAATGAAATCATTGATTCAGTTGCGGCACTGGATGCAGATGTGATTACCATTGAGACGTCACGTTCAAATATGGAATTGCTAAAAGCGTTTGAAGAGTTTAATTATCCAAATGAAATCGGTCCTGGTGTTTATGATATTCACTCACCAAACATTCCAAGTGAAGAGTGGATTGAAGGTCTGATCAAGAAAGCGGCAGAAAAAATTCCCGTACAACGTTTATGGGTGAATCCAGATTGTGGTCTAAAAACACGAAACTGGGCAGAGACAGAGGCAGCGTTGGCTAACTTAGTCTCAGCAGCGAAAAAGCTACGTACTGAGCTAGCATAAACAGCAGTTAAAGAAAAAGCAGGGGTGAGACCCTGCTTTTTTGTATCTTTTAACCAGCCATTCAAATGCGATGCTTGGACGGTATCCAATACTCAGCTCGCTCGGCAAATTACTGTGATTAATTGCTACAGCGTTGCTCTGAAATCAGTTCATCCGCCATCAATTGACCGCGCGTATTACGCACTTTCACTCTATACATTAAACCCATATTGATATGATCTCGTATTTCTGGTTTGTGGCAGAATGTGTAGATACTCGAGTTAAGCATTTGTGCTAATGGTTTCGCTCCCATCGCGCCGTCGTTATAAATCATCATCATTTCAACGACATTCTTGTTAGAAGAAACCCGCATAATTTGCAGAGGTCCATATTCCATAGGTAGACCAGCAGAGAGAACACCGGCACGATTAGATGCCATCAGTTCCAGCTGACGCTCTTTATCCGCGGTAGACGTACAGCCTGCTAGCGCACCAAGCGCCAGAAACAAACACAGTAATTTTTTCATAAATTAAAACACTTTTTTGAACGGTTTGACGATCACGTTTTCGTAAACGCCCGCCGCCACGTAAGGGTCTTTATCTGCCCAGGCTTTTGCGTCTTCCAAAGAATCAAACTCTGCTATGACGGTGGAACCGGTAAATCCCGCTTCTCCTGGGTTGTCAGAATCAATCGCTGGCATTGGGCCTGCGGTAAGAAGTCGTCCTTCGTCCTGAAGTTGTTGCAAACGTTCCAGGTGTTGAGGGCGAACACTCATACGCTTTTCTAATGAATTCTCGATGTCCTGAGAAAAGATGACATACCACATAGCATAGTTCCTTAATTGGTAGGTTGAAGTCCTAATTTAACGACTTTTTGGTGACTCTCACAAGTTAACAATAGAAAATGTGAGAATTTTCCTTCTATTAGAACCGTTTCAAACCTATTTTGCGATAGGGCGAGGTTTACCTTCGCTGTCGATCGCGACGTAATTAAAGGTTGCATCACACACCATAAAGCGATCTTCAATGCCGTCTACTTTCACCGGTTTTACCCACACTTCAAGGTCGACACTCATTGAAGTGCGGCCGATGTTTTTACATACACCGTAACAACAGACGACATCACCTACGCTCACTGGTTTTCTAAACGTAATGCTCGAAACAGAAACGGTGACGACGCGTCCGGAAGAAATTTCTTTCGCCAAAATAGCACCAGCTAAGTCAAGCTGAGACATAATCCAGCCACCAAAGATATCGCCGTTCGCATTTGTATCAGCAGGCATTGCGAGGGTACGAAGCAGTAGTTGGCCTTTCGGAGAGTTAAATTCTTGGCTCATTGTGACATCCTAAATCATCGTCAGCGCTTAAATGGGACCAATCTCAGTAAGTAAAAGTTCCCAAGCATTTTAATCTGCCAGGATGTTCTGTTAGTTACTACGATGGATAACAAGCGCAAATATTAATTGGAACAGTAACAAAACAGCGACCCGAAGGTCGCTGTTAAAAATAATTTGCGCGGATTATAGCAAAGCTGAGCCGTTATTCATCAACCGAAACATCGGAGGAGCTATTTTTCTGCTCTTTTGGCATGTGTTTGTAGATGTAAAAACCTGTAGCGATCATATAACTGAATGTCGCTATCAGCAGACCAAACACTTTAAAGTTAACCCAGACATCGAGTGGCAGTTCGTAGGCAACATAAATGTTTAAGCCTGCGCAGAAAGAGAAGAAGCCGACCCAAGCCCAGTTGATGCGTGTCCAAATGTTTTCAGGAAGAGAGATCTCTTTTCCTAGCATCCCTTTTATTGCTGATTTGCCCATCGCGTGACTGACCGCAAGACCAATAGCAAATACCATGTAAACAATGGTCACTTTCCATTTGATGAAGTTGTCATCGTGGAGAAATATGGTCATGCCACCAAATACAGCCACCATCACGAAAGTGATTAACTGCATTTTTTCCACTTTTTTGTAAAGCGCAAACGTCAGGACGATTTGAATAGCCGTCGCGACGATGAGTGCTCCGGTCGCAACGTAAATGTCGTACATCTTATACAAGGCAAAGAAGACAATGAGTGGAATAAAATCAAGAATTTGCTTCATGTTGCAGAAAACTACCTGGTTATTGAGTTGTTCACAGTCTAGCGGAATCTGACGCAATGTGAATAGCTCGAGACAATTGGATACAAAAATTGCCGCGACAATGGCGGCAATCCTTGTCTCTAATTTATAGTTTAGGCGACATTCTGGTATTGGGGGATACGCGTTTTGACATCTTCTAAATAGCCTTCACACAAAAGGTTATCTACTGTGGCAGCGAGTTCGTCATTGGTCATGATGCCGCATGATGACTTGCCCGTCATTAGATTGAGGTATTGGTGATATTCATTTTCGGAATAGTGACCGATACGATCTAACAATAGTGCTTTAATACCATGATGAATCAAGCTGCGATATGTGTCTCTGCTGGGTAACATTGTCATCTCCCTTTAACATTTTTCTACCCGTGCCTAATGCTATGATTTAGGTAGCTCTACTTGTATAAGCATAAGCTATGCCAAGTAATTTAAAGTGAGTTTGACTCAGTGGGTTGGTTTTGAATGAGCCACGTCTGTATTACCTCTCGCAACGCATTTAAGGTTGTTGGCTTGTTCAAGCGACCATCCATGAGTTTAGAAATCTGTGCGAGCTCTAAATCTCCTGATTCCCCTGATAACGCGATGACCTTGACGGAAGGAGAGATTGCTTTAATACGTTGGCTGGCATCAAAACCATTCATAACCGGCATTTGCACATCCATCAGAACCAAATCTACTTTGTGAGATTGAATCATCTCTATTGCATTCGCGCCGTTATTTGCCTGCAAACATTGGACACCTAATTGTTTCAAGTACAGCTGAACTAATGTGCGTTGCACCTCTTTATCATCAACAATGAGCACTGTTGGTGCATGTTCGCCGACTTTTAACTCTTTCATTACATTAGACTTAGCTTCGTCTTTTGCACTGCTTCCATGTTCCGAGTTAACCCTAAACGTTTCTGCTTTTGGTGAGTTCGGTACGACAGGAAAGTAAAGATAGAACTCTGTGAACTCTCCCTTTACAGAGTGGCATTCTATTCGCCCGCCAAATGAACGCATTACTCGCTGACAATAACTTAGCCCCAGACCACTCCCGCCGCTTTTTTGGTAGGAAAAGAAGTCGTCAAAGATCTTATGCACAATGGTGTTATCGATGCCAGGCCCGGTATCACGAAAGATTAATACGTTCTCATACGGTCCAGTTTGAGTACTCATTTCAATTTGACTTGCAGGATAAGAGTCAAAGTAATAAACCGCATTGCGGATCAAGTTAAAAATAACGAAGTTAAACAGGGTTTCATTTAACATCACCACAAAATCATCTTGTTGAGGCAGTTTTACTCGATCGAGACTCTTTTCGTTCTCAAAACCATAGCGAGTGATCGCCTGATTCACCGCGTTGTGAATAGAAGTTGCTACTTGTGGCTCTTGTTCGGGCGATGTGTCGCTGACCTCTCTTAATATGATATCAATCAGTTGCCGACCACGCTGAATTGCCGCTTGCCCCTTATTGATGTCGCCTTTTAGTGTTTCTGGTGGAAACTGGGATTCAATATGTTGAGTCAAAACCTCAAATTGCAATTGTACTTGCGTAAGAGGGTTACGCATTTCATGAGCAATGGAGTGGGCGAGTGCTCGGCTTTGACGAACTTTTCTATCTGCCTCAATCGTGCTTTGCACACGAGTCAGCAGCGTTTGTAAGGCGGAAATCTCTTCGTTAGAAAATAGCTTCTGATTTCGCTTATGGGAAGAAATCAAAAGGTGAGAGACCGAGCGGCTATGGCCATAAATCGGCATGACCAGTGCCGTATCACTGGAACGCATTTTATTGTAGAGCTTTCTCAATGTACTGCTGTTGGCTGAGGTGTACTTTATCTCTTCAGACAGTTCATCAAGAAGCAGAACCGATTTATCAGAATGCAGATAGTCTTCATAGAACGTCTCAGAGCAGTGGCTGTTGACCAATTGCAGTTTGTCTTTGGGGATATCGAGCAGCACCCCAAGCTTTTCCATCGCATCATCAATGGAGCGCTTAAAGTCCTCTTCCAGAGCCAAAATTTGTTGCACCGGAGTTTGCTTTTTAAAATAGACAAAATAGGAGACCAAGCGGCTCACTCGACGATAGAGCCAATGCCAGGTAACACCAATCAGTGCACAGATCGGAATGGAAATAAGCCATTGGTTGCCTTCGGTTATTGGCATCAATACCGCGCCTAACGGCAATACAAAAATACCGCACACCAACAACGTGGTGACGGCGATGTAGGCGAGATATTTCGCACTATAGAAGCGAGAGGTGAGTAAAGCGTAGCCAAAAAATAGCATTTCACTGATGGAGAGTGCTGGTGGCAACCATGTCAGTGAAAAGTCGCCAAGAAAATAGGTCATGCCGAGATGGATGGCCGTAGTTGACAGCATGAATACCAAGATTCCTGCGATCATGTAGTTGCTTTTAGCCAGTGTCAGTTTGCTACTGTTGACTCGCATACGAGCAAGGTTGATGAGTGTAAGCGTAATCAGTATCAGGATGGAATTAAAGAAGTAGGCGGTCTGAGAGCCAAATTCAATCACAAACTCACTGGGTCCCTGTATAGAGACATTCTCTACCGTTAAATCCGGACGTAAATTTATAAAAAGTGAATACCCTGACAGCAGTACAAATATCAGTTGCTGCCATCTTTTTGTACCCCTGTTTTTTTGTTCGGCGAGTAGCTGACAGGAAAAGTAATAAGCAAAGGCAAAAGAGAAGAAGGACGCGAGATTAGCCAGTTTCGCCATGAAAACGCCGCCTTCTGAGCCAAAGTTTACCAATAGGTCAGTATGAAAATAGGCATTGCTGCCAATCCAGATAATGATGCAGGCAGAGTATGCGATGTAGGGCGCATGATGGGTGCCTAAAACGCGCTCGCTGCGACTTTTCAGGCGATAGCAATAGTACAGCTGCCACAAGAGAACAGCGGCTATAGTGACATATAATGTAATGGCTTTTGGATAGAGCAGACCTGCCAAACCAAAATCAAACATTCTGGTTCACCTGTTGAAAACATCTGTTTTGTGGTTCGCAATACTTGCCACTGAATTCTAACAAGAAAGTTTGAGATTTCTCGCGCCACGCTTTGATGAAAATACGGGCACAGCCTGTGAAGCCACGGCTAGGAAAACATAAGTTTACTAGCAGGTGGCAGAACGCCGTACGATGAATGATTTCATGTACAACTATTTGATTTTTTTGAATAGACCAATCTGTATTGGAGATCAGGTCTAAAGACAACTTTAGACTCATGAGACAACCTAGCACTGATATTTTATGTTTTATAGGTGCGTTATATCATGATAAATAATTTATGCTACCAGTTTCTGTTTGTATGGTTACCTAATGCAAAAGTTGGATAAAAAAAGCCGCTCAATTTGAGCGGCTTCTTAAAAGTTGAATTACGGAAAATTAAGCTTCTTGCTTACTCAGCTCAACTTCTTTATTTGCTTGTACTTCTTCTTCTACAAGTGCATCAACAATAACAGCACATGCTGCATCGCCCGTGATGTTCAGAGCAGTACGAATCATATCGAAGATACGGTCAAGAGCGAATAGTAGTGGCAGACCTTCAATTGGAATACCAGCCGCTAGTAGAACCGCAACAACCAAGAATGATGGACCCGGCACACCAGCCTGACCAACCGCACCAAGAGTAGAAGTTACGATGATCGCGATGTAAGCGCCCATGCCTAGGTCGATGTTAAATAGCTGAGCAAAGAAGATTGCTACCAAGCCGTAGTAAATTGCGTTACCAGACATGTTGATCGTTGCGCCAAGAGGCAGAACGAACGAAGCGGTAGAGTTTCTAACGCCTAGGTCTTTTTCACAAGTATCCATCGTTACTGGCAGTGTCGCCATTGAAGATGCTGTTGATAGTGCAACTGCTTGTGGTTTCTTCATTGAAGAGATGAATTTCTTCGCAGAGGTCTTAGTGAAGATATGAACCATCGCAGGGTAGACAACGAAGCCAAAAATTAGGATAGCGGCTGTGTATACAACGAACAGTTTGAATACAACCATCAGTGCGCCGAAACCAAATGTACCCACAGCTTCAGCCATCAGGCCGAATACACCGATAGGAGCAATGATCATCACCTTGTTGATCATCCAAACCATCGCGTCAACAATGCAGTTAACACCGTTGATGATAGGATCACGGCGTTCTTTAGTTTGTTGAGAAATCGCAATACCAAAGAACATACAGAAAACTAGGATCTGTAGGATGTTCGCATCATTCAGCGACTGGAAAACGTTGGTTGGGATCATACCAGTGATGGTAGCCCAGAAAGTTGGCAGCTCACCTTTAGAAGCGTATTCAGCTGAGAACATGCCTTCAACGCCAGAAACGTCGATGCCGATGCCCGGTTGGAATACTTCACCCATAAATAGAGCAAGTGCTACTGCAAGAGCAGATGTTAGACCAAAGTAACCTAGTGTTACTAAGCCAACTTTACCTGCAGACTGGCTATTTCCAAGACCAGCAGCACCAGAAATCAAAGCGACAGCAACCAATGGGATTACTAGCATTTTGATTAGGTTGATAAAGATAGCACCAAGTGGCGCGAAGACCGTAGCGTCGTGACCCATTAGAGCACCAGCGGCTGTACCCACGATCATTGCAATGACGACTTGCACGCCAATGTTGTTTAGCAAACTCTTTTCTTTTAACACTTCCATAACCTCTGTGCTAATAAAATGTAAAATCCTAAAATTACACACTGTTCACATATAAATAAACGGAGAATAATTTCGCCCTCGCTTTTTACACTTATCATTCACAATTGGCAATATGCTAAACAGGGTTATTGATGAAAAAATCGATATTTCATTGACGAATGCTAACTTTTTGCTCAAAAGCAAACGTTTGCTATTTGTTTATCAAATGCATTAATGGTTGTTACATTAATTTGGTTAATGAGGTTAGCGATTGAGGATGAAATATTTGTTAACAACTTGTTTCCTGTTTTTGGGTTGGGGGAGGGCGTATTTATTGCCTGATATTTATGACAATAATTAGGATGCAAGCTCACACTTTAGTGATTTCACGGTTATAAATGTTAAATATTTTACATTCTTGGGATGTTAAGTCTTGTAAATATAATGTTAACAAGTGGTGGGTTGAAGATGCAATAACCGTAAAAAGCCACTCTATCGTTAACTTTTTGTTGTTGAATCCTTAAGAACAACGTGAATGCCAATAATCTAGAGGTGGAGTCATTATGATGAATCTTGCTGCTGCGCTGCAGCGAAATGCTGCCAGTAAGCCTGATAAGACAGCGTTGATATGCGGTGACTTGGAAATTTCTTATTCTCAATTTGATGCGATCGCGGGCAAAATTGCGACGTCTTTGATCAATAGTGGTGTCAAACCGGGTGACCGAGTCGCGTTGTCGTGTCCTAATCTGCCTTTCTTTGCGTTTATTTATTTCGCTGTTCAGAAAGCGGGCGCCGTTGCCGTACCACTCAACGTGTTGTTGAAAGCGAGAGAAATCAAATATCACCTGGAAGACTCAAACGCTAAGTTTTTCTTCTGTTTTGAAGGTACACCAGAGTTACCAATGGCCAGAGAAGGTGTGAAAGCCTTCAAGGAAGTTGAAACCTGCGAAAACATGATTGTCATGACCCAGTCGCAGGCTGATTTAGAGTGGGGTGGTGTACCAACTCTTAACGCTTTCATTCGTGATGTTGAACCGCTGGCTGATTACGTGCCTCGTAATGCGGATGACACTTGTGTTGTATTGTATACCTCAGGTACGACGGGAATGCCGAAAGGTGCGGAACTAACGCAACAAAACATCGTGATGAACGCGATTGTTGGGCAGAACATCATGGCTGCTCAAGGTGATGATGTACACTTAGTGACCTTGCCTCTGTTCCACACATTTGGCCAAACCGTGCACTTGAACGCCAGTGTCTTGAGTGGTGCAACTTTGGTTCTTGTTCCTCGATTTGAACCTTCTCATGTTCTTGAATTGATCGAAAAACATAAAGTGACCATTTTTGCGGGCGTACCAACAATGTACATCGGTATGCTTCATGCGGATGCTGATTATGATATTTCGTCGCTGCGCGTGGCGGCAAGTGGTGGTTCATCGTTACCAACGGAAGTGTTCCGTGCGTTTGAAGAGAAGTTCAATGTGCCTATTCTGGAAGGCTACGGTTTATCTGAAACGAGTCCTATCGCCTGCTTTAACCATTTAGATCAAGAGCGAATTCCTGGTTCGGTTGGTCAACCTATCCAAGGTGTTGAGGTTAAGCTTGTCGACCTAGAGGGTAATCAAGTCCCTGTGGGTGAAGAGGGTGAAATCATCGTACGCGGTCACAATGTGATGAAAGGCTACTTGGGCCGCCCAGAAGTAACAGAGTCAGTACTGAAAAACGGTTGGTTCCACACGGGTGACGTTGGCCGTTTTGATGAAGCAGGTAACTTGTACATCGTGGATCGAATCAAAGATTTGATTATTCGTGGTGGCTTTAACGTTTACCCGCGTGAAATTGAAGAAGTGTTCATGACGCACCCTGCTGTTGCGATGGTCGCGGTGATTGGTATTCCTCATCAAGAGTACGGAGAGGAAATCAAAGCTTACGTAGTGCTTAAGCCTGATCAGGACATTGAAGCGGCCGACCTTCAGGCTTGGGGACGTGAACACTTAGCGGCATTTAAATACCCACGCTTTGTCGAGATTCGAGACCAGCTTCCGATGAGTGCAACGGGTAAGATTTTGAAACGTGAATTGAAATCTGAACTTAAAGTCGCTTAGACAAATGATGAAATGCAAGCCAGCTAGTGATTAGCTGGCTTTTTTTGTTTTCTGATACTTTTTATTTTCTGATACAGGGGATGATGCAGGGGCATGGGTTATTCAAGTTGTTTGAGATATTCTTCCATCTCCAGAGGATTGGGAATTGTGATGCTCCCGTAGCTCAGAGAGAGTATTCCCTCGCTTTCCATTTTTTTTAAGACTTTGTGTACGCTTTGTCTTGTCAGTCCCATCATATTTGCGATGTGTTCTCTTGTGACACGAACCATACATGGCTCTGCACTGATTGCCCGATTGGTTTGATAAGTCGCGAGTAAGAGCAACCGGCGACCAATACGCTCTTCAATGCCTCGTATTGCATCGTCTTCTATAACGGATATTGCCGACCACAGCCTTCGACTCATCAGATCCAGAATGACTGGGTAACTTTGCGGGTACTTAGCCAGCAACTGACGGAATTTATCCCCTTGTAGCTCCAGGAGTGTCACGTCGGAATGAGCCGTAGCTCCGAATATGCGCGGCATACCGGGTGAGAAAACATTGTCTCCGAACCAGCCGCCCGCATCAAAAATCATTAACGTGACTTCTTTGCCTTTTGTACTTATCGAGTTGACTCTTACTGCTCCTTTAGCAATCACCATCAGAGATGAATGCTTGTCTCCTTTGTTACAGATAAGCGCTTTTTCGTCGAAATGCCGGGTTCTTGCAATTTGTACCGCGTCATTGATGCCCTCTTCAGGTAATCCAGATAGTACGGGGCATTGAAGCAACAACTTTTTTAACTCTTCCATGTCGGTACCTTAATGCAGCACTGTTAACTGAGCTATTTTAACATTTTATAATTCGATGCACTCAGGGCGCTTGTCTCGGGAGAGGGTAATAATCTGAATTTGTGATGGGTCTCTATTTGAGTGCGCATCATTTATTTAGACAGTGGTTGGTTTGAGAAACGGTTGATATGAAAAGTAAGTGGCTTAAATAGAGAATCGAGTCGTTTATCCGCCAAACATAAAAACGCCCGCTTATAGTTATCAGCGGGCGTTTATTTACATCAAGAAGAGGGCTTATTTTTGAGTAGCGGCCTTCATTGCCGAAACAAACTCACCAAGCTTGTCCAGCATAATCTGTGGCTGCTCTGCGTGCGTCTCAATGATTTTAACCACGGCTGAACCAGAGATGGCGCCAGCGGCACCAGCCTCTATTGCTTGTTTCACTTGTTCTGGCTCAGAGATACCGAAGCCAAGTAACGCTGGTGGAGCATCGAATTGGTTTAGTCTTTCTAACAACTGTCCAACAGGCATATTTGCCTTCGTTTCTGTCCCTGTTACACCCGCTCGAGAAAGTAGGTAGGTATAACCGCCACTTAGCTCTGCCACTTGCTCCAGGGTTTCATCGCTGGCCGTTGGTGGCGCAATAAAGATCGGATGAATGCCGAACTTCTCAGCGGCTGCGACGAACTCTGCGCTTTCATTGGTTGGTACGTCGGCAATCAGAACAGAGTCGATACCGGCTTTGGCACAGTGTTCGTAAAAGTTTTCAATACCGCGAGAGTAAACCAAGTTCGCATACATCAATAGCCCGATTGGT
The DNA here is from genome assembly GCF_035621455.1 of Vibrio natriegens NBRC 15636 = ATCC 14048 = DSM 759. Classification (NCBI taxonomy): domain Bacteria; kingdom Pseudomonadati; phylum Pseudomonadota; class Gammaproteobacteria; order Vibrionales; family Vibrionaceae; genus Vibrio; species Vibrio natriegens. The sequence continues at coordinate 1,986,527 of NZ_CP141822.1, read as the reverse complement.
AGATCTGGGTATTGGGCGCGAATCTTGCCTATTTGCTCAAAGCAGATACTTGGTGTTGCGCCAGACTCCAGTGCACGTTTATTTGCTCCCTGAATTGTCGGGCCATCTGCTAGTGGGTCAGAAAACGGAATGCCCAGCTCAAGTGCGTCAGCACCCGATTCAACAAGGGTTTCCATAATTTTGTATGATTGTTCTGCATTGGGATCACCTACCGTTACGAACGGTACAAACGCGCCTTGGTTCTTTTCGTTCAGGCGAGCAAACATCTTCTCATAACGACTCATTAGATCACTCCTTTTTCTTCTAGGATGGCGTTTACGGTGAAGATGTCTTTGTCACCACGACCGGATAAGTTGACGACTAAAAGCTGCTCTTTTTCTGGATTTTCGCGAGCCATACGCAACGCGTGTGCAAGTGCGTGAGACGATTCAAGTGCCGCAATGATACCTTCACTACGCGCAATTTCCTGGAAAGCATCCAAGGCTTCATCATCGGTTACATTGGCGTATTCCGCGCGGCCAATGGAATTCAAGTAAGCGTGCTGAGGCCCAACAGATGGAAAATCAAGACCAGCAGAAACGGAGTAGGACTCTTCGATCTGTCCGTTTTCATCTTGCATGATTGGCGCTTTCATACCGAAATAAATGCCTGTCTTACCGTGTTTCAGCGGCGCACCGTGTTGGTCGGTATCGATACCTTTACCTGCAGGTTCGACTCCAATAAGGCGAACACTTTCTTCTTCGATGAAATCAGCAAACATACCAATGGCGTTAGAGCCACCGCCAACACAAGCGATAACTGCATCTGGAAGACGTCCTTCACGAGCCAGAATCTGGTTCTTGGTTTCTTCACCAATCATACGCTGAAACTCGCGAACAATAGTTGGGAACGGGTGAGGGCCCGCTGCCGTACCTAGTAGGTAGTGCGCGTCTTCGTACGTTGCTGACCAGTCACGCAGTGCTTCATTACACGCATCTTTAAGTGTTGCCGAACCAGAATGTACCGGAATGACTTCAGCGCCCATGAGTTTCATGCGGAACACGTTCGGGCTTTGACGCTCAACGTCTTTCGCACCCATATAAACGCGACATTTCAGACCAAGTAGCGCACATGCTAGTGCTGTTGCGACACCGTGTTGACCCGCACCGGTTTCAGCGATGATTTCTGTTTTGCCCATGCGCTTAGCCAGTAGAGCCTGACCTAGCACCTGGTTAGTTTTGTGTGCGCCGCCGTGGAGTAAGTCTTCACGCTTTAGGTACAGTTTGGTCTTTGTACCTTTAGTTAAGTTGCGAGTAAGCGTTAGCGCCGTAGGGCGACCTGCATATTCCTGAAGAAGTGTCATGAATTCGCTACGGAACTCTGGATCTTCCTGTGCGTCAATAAATGCTTGCTCAAGTTGCTCCAATGCAGGAACGAGGATTTGCGGAACGTACTGACCGCCATATTCGCCAAAGTAGGCATTCAGTTTTGCCATCGTGATAGTCCTTCTCGTAATTTTCTTGCTACGAATAATTTTAGTAGTTGCGAATTGCGTTAAACGCGGCCTGCAACTTCTGTGCATCTTTTTTACCTGGCGCGCTTTCTACGCCAGAGTTTAAATCTAATCCCAAGCAACCTAATGACGCCGCTTGTTGAGCATTCTCAGGCGACAGTCCACCTGCTAACATGATTTGACTTGGGTCGCCGATAAGAGACCAGTCGAAAACTTGTCCGGTACCACCAGATTTATTCCCGACCTGCGCATCCAATAAATGGCGATCAACGTTTTCCGCAAGCAAAGTTGGCGCGCTCTCTTTGACGCCATACGCTTTCCAAATTTCAACGCCAGCAGGAAGTTCAGCTTTTAACTGGTTGACGTAGGTTTGATCTTCAGCGCCGTGCAGCTGAACCGCTTTTAAACCAAGCGATGTCACAATTGCGGCTACAAAATCAATCTCATGATTTTGGAACACGCCTACATATTTAAGTGGCGCGCCGCTCATGGTGAGTCGAGCCGTCTCTAAATCCACCGCTCGTTTAGACTGTTCAACAAAAATCAGTCCGCCAAATACCGCTCCCGCTTTATAAGCTTTTGCTGCATCGTCAGGGTGGGTCAAACCACAAACCTTATTTTCACCCAATGTGACTTTACGAACAGCGAGCTCCAGATTGTCTTCGGACATAAGCGAACTGCCAATCAGGAATCCGTCCGCGTAAGCCGCTAAATCTCGAACTTGTTGGTGTGTGTAAATGCCTGACTCTGAAATCACGGTTGCTTTTGGCGCGAGCTTTCGAATCAACGGTGCTAACTCTTTGGTACGGTTAAGGTCAGTACTTAAGTCGCGTAGGTTACGGTTGTTGATACCGATAACAAGTGCACCCAAATCAACCGCACGATGCAGCTCTTCTTCGTTGCTGACTTCTGTCAGAATACCCATGTTCAGGCTGTGAGCGACTTCAGCTAATGCTTTGTATTCTTCATCGTTAAGTACAGACAGCATCAATAAGATGGCGTCAGCCCCGTAGTGGCGCGCTAAGTAAACTTGGTAAGCGTCTACCATGAAATCTTTACAAAGTACGGGCTGAGTGACCTGACTGCGGACTTGTGGAATAAAGTCGAAGTTGCCCTGAAAGTACTTCTCGTCGGTTAAGACAGAAATGGCATCTGCATGATTGTTGTAAACTGATGCGATGTAATCCAGATCAAAGTCATCTCTTATGAGCCCTTTCGAAGGTGAGGCTTTTTTACACTCAGTAATAAAGACCGTCTTATCGCCGCTGAGCGCATCGTAGAAGCTACGATCTGAAAGTTCTAAATCGGATTGAAATGTACTCAAATGCTGAGAAGCTTTGCGCTCTGCGACCCACTGATATTTGTCGCGAACGATCTTAGCGAGAACTTCCGCCATTTCCGCTTCTTTTTTTGACACGTGCTCAGAAAGGTTATCAGCTTTTTGAGTGTTGAAATCCGTCATCTTGATTATTTCCTTAAGCGTGTGCGGCAAGTTGCTGAACTAACTGATAAGCCTTGCCTGAATTCATTGCCTCAATGGCTTGCTGCGCATTGGCTTTTAAATCTTCGTGACCGAACAGACGCATGAGCAATGCAACGTTCGCCGCGACAGCACCGAGCTGAGCGTCGGTTCCTTTTCCTGTGAGAATATTGGTGATGATTGCTTTATTCTCTTCTGGAGCGCCACCTTTAATCGCTTCTAGCGGGTGAGTTTCTAAACCGAAGTCTTGCGGAGTCAGAGTGTATTCAACAATTTGACCGTCTTTGATTTCTGCCACCGTGGTTGGCCCATGAATGGCCACTTCATCGAGCCCGCTACCATGTACGACTGCGGCGCGCTTCATACCCATTTGTAGCATGGTTTCTGCAATAGGACGAACTAGTTCTTCGCTGTAAACACCCATTAATTCAATGTTAGGGTGAGCAGGGTTAATCAGTGGACCAAGAATATTGAAGATAGTGCGTGTTTTCATCGTTTGGCGCACTGGCATCGCATGGCGCACGCCACCGTGGTATTGGGGGGCAAACAGAAATGCAACGCCAATTTCGTCCATGGCTTTACGCGTGTCTTCTGGGCTCATGGCAAGGTTGATGCCGAAAGAGTCCAGTAGATCAGAAGAGCCTGACTTACTGGAGACACTGCGGTTGCCGTGTTTGGCGACTTTCAAGCCGCAAGCCGCAGCGACAAATGCTGCCGTGGTGGAAATGTTGATGGTATCGTGACCATCGCCACCAGTACCGACAATATCGGCAAAGTCATACTCAGGACGCGGGAACGGCTTTGCGTTGGCGAGCAGGGCTTTTGCTGCGCCGGAAATCTCGTCTGGAGTTTCGCCTTTGATCTTAAGCGCCGTTAACGCTGATGCCATCAAAATTGGGTCGAGTTCACCACGAATAATGGTATCGAACAGTTGCTGACTTTCTTCTTGAGTCAAAGCCTGTTGGTCATAAAGTTTATTGATAATCGCTTCCATAATTCCTCTCCCTATTTCTTTATGCGTTGTTTTTCTCAAGCGCCCATTCGATAGCATTGGCTAATAGGGTTGCTCCATACGTGGTCATGATCGATTCCGGGTGGAACTGAAATCCGCAAACTTTGTCCTGTTCGTGTACTACTGACATGGTTAATCCATCCACTTCAGCGGTAATGGTCAGCGTTTCTGGAACAGAGGTTGCGACCAATGAGTGATAACGGGCAATGGCCAGTGGTGATGGCAAATTGGCGTAAGTGGCGTGATTGTCATGTTCCATCATCGACACTTTGCCGTGAATGATCTCACCTGCGCCCGCAACCGTGCCGCCATAGGCTTCAACGATGGCCTGATGGCCAAGACAGATGCCTATCATTGGCACTTTGCCTTTCATGCGCTGAATTAAGTCTGGCATTGAGCCCGCTTCAGAAGGAGCTCCTGGACCTGGAGAGAGCAGAACAACTGGGTTTTCTAGCTCATTGACCGCGTGTTCTATGGTCTCGGCAGCAATGTTATTACGGTAAATGGTGACGGAATGACCAAGCGAACGAAATTGATCAACCAAGTTATAGGTAAAAGAGTCAAAGTTATCGATAAATACTATGTTAGCCATGCTCTGCTACTCCTCATGTGCTGCTTGAATAGCAGAAATAACGGCTTGTGCCTTACCGCGGGTTTCGTCCGCTTCCGCTTGTGGATCTGAATCGAAAACTACCCCTGCGCCTGCTTGTACTTGGGCAATACCGTTTTCAACATAGGCAGAGCGAATCACGATACAAGTATCTAGCGTGCCTTCTCCGGTTAGGTAACCAACTGCACCGCCATAGCTTCCGCGGCGAACACCTTCCACGTCACGAATTAACTGCATAGCACGAATTTTTGGCGCGCCTGTCAGTGTGCCCATATTCATGCTTGCCTGATAAGCATGCAGGGCGTCTAAATCTTCGCGTAATTGACCGACGACGCGTGAAACTAAATGCATCACATGGCTGTAACGGTCTACCTTGAGTAGGTCAGCTACATAGCGAGTACCTGCCTCAGAGATACGTGCGACGTCGTTACGTGCCAGATCAACTAGCATCATGTGTTCTGCGTTTTCTTTCATGTCGGTACGCAGTTCAAGTTCGATACGGCTGTCGAGATCGAAATCGATTTCTCCATTCGGGCGCTTACCACGGCGGCGAGTGCCTGCGATTGGGTATATCTCAACCTGATTGGTGTCGGTTTCGTACTTCAAAGCACTTTCTGGCGAAGCGCCAAATAGAGTGAATAACTCATCTTGCATGTAGAACATGTATGGGCTTGGGTTGCTCTTCTTCAGCTCTTTATATGCCGCTAGTGGGGAAGGGCAAGGAAGCGTGAAACGGCGTGAAGGAACAACCTGGAAAATATCCCCTTTCACTACGTACTCTTTTAAATCACTGACAATCTGGCAGAAGTCTTCATCCGAGATGCTTGGTTGAGCTGTCACATCGGTCAGTTTGGCCGCACTAGGCAGATGCTTAGGCGCGCTACACTGTTCGCCGATCTCTGCAATGCGAGCTTCTAAAGTCGCTTGTTGCGAGTTATCGACAAATAGCGTTGCTTGCAAATGGCAAGACTCAGTTTGATGGTCAACGACGAGTAGTGTCTCGGCAACGTAAAAAACGTAATCTGGGCATTGATTGGTCGCATCTGCATGACCCAAAGGTTCGAAACTTGCCACTAAGTCGTAAGCGAATAAACCACCGAGGAAAATCGCGTGCTTATCTTTATCTTCTAGATCAAAACTGTGTTGAACTAAGCGCAGTGCATCGAATGAAGAAGCTTCACGTAAGCGAGAGTCTTCATCCAGAGTGTCGCATGGCTGGGAAAATTCAAGTGTGAAAGTCTCACCATCAAATTGAGAAGTAACGTCACTACGTACGTTCTTATTGAGGTGAGCAAGCAAGTTTTTACCATTGTCCGTTAATGCCTGCATGGTGACGGTATGGTCAAAACAAACGATGCGAACCGCAGAGTCAACGATCAAAAGTGACTTCAGGTCCTGTTTCGAATCAATTTCCGCAGATTCCAGAAGTAAGCTATCCGTCTTATTTTCACACAGGGTGTGAAACAAGCGGGTTGGGTCTTGAGTGTAAGGAACAGAAGCCGTTAGCACTTCCAGTTGTCCAAGATTCTTGATTTCAATGGCCTTGTTCACAAGACCTCCTTATAGCTATTTTAATCTTCCTGCTGAACATAGTGGCATAAACTAGGCGTTGGCCCAATTAAGAGTTTACGAGATCCGGTCAATGTTTAAGCAGTTAAACGTAAAAAGGGCGAAAAAATAAAAAGCCCGCTTTGGCAGCGGGCTTTTTAACGTTTGAATTTCTAAACTAGAAGTACACGTTTGCCCACCAAGAACTTGTCCAAGTGCGCCACCAAGCAACGTCTGCCGAGCTTGTCTTATTTAGACAAACTGCAACTTTCGCTTTTTGGTTTTGCTTCAATTCTTGTAACATAGTGAGCCTTGAATAATGTGTTCTGTATTTGTGTACTAGTTAACTAGTGCGGAGATAAAAAGTCAACCCCAAAACAGCATTAAAACGATAAAAAATATGAGAATTGATTTACATAGCCATACCACAGCCTCTGATGGCCGACTGGAACCGAAAGATTTAGTGGATAGGGCACTGAGTTTTGATATCGAAGTTTTGGCGATTACAGACCATGATACCGTTGACGGTTTAGTGCCAGCGAAACAGTATGTAGAAGATAATCAGTTGCCGATCAAAATTATTAACGGCATCGAAATCTCAACCGTTTGGCAAAATAAAGATATCCATATCGTGGGTCTGAATATTGACCCTGATAATCCAGCATTGAAGACGCTTATTGAACAACAAAAACAGCATCGAATCACTCGTTCAGAGCTGATCGCATCGCGTCTGCAAAAAGCAACTCGTGAAGGCGTTCTGGAAGAGGTACAGCAGATTGCAGGTGATGCGCCAATTACACGTGCCCATTTCGCGAAATGGTTGGTGGACAATGGCTTCGCTAAAAACATGCAAATGGTGTTCAAAAAGTTCCTTACGCGTAACAACCCTGGTTATGTGCCGCCGAATTGGTGTTCGATGAAAGATGCGATAGATGCTATTCACGCTGCTGGTGGCCACGCGGTGTTAGCTCATCCGGGTCGATATCAGTTGACAGCAAAGTGGATTAAGCGTCTTCTTGCGGCATTCTCGGAAGCAAATGGTGACGCGATGGAAGTCGCTCAGCCACAACAAGCACAACAAGAAAGACGCAATCTGGCGGATTATGCTATACAATACAAACTATTAGCGTCCCAAGGTAGCGACTTTCACTATCCGTCTCCTTGGATGGAGTTGGGTCGAAACCTCTGGTTGCCGTCAGGCGTAGAACCAGTTTGGAAAGATTGGGGCATTGACCCTTCGTTGGATCGCAACGAAGTCCACGCTCCATAAGGATATAGAGCCGAGAGGCTCGATAATGAGGAATTACAATGAGCCAGTTTTTTTACGTTCATCCAGAAAACCCACAGGCTCGCTTGATTAATCAAGCAGTAGCAATCATTCGTAACGGCGGTGTCGTGGTTTACCCAACCGATTCGGGTTACGCACTTGGCTGTCAGCTGGAAAACAAACAGGCGTTAGAACGTATCTGTCAAATTCGTCGCTTGGACGATAAGCACAACTTCACGTTGTTATGTCGTGATTTATCCGAGATTTCGCTGTACGCACGCGTAGACAACGGCGCATTTCGATTACTGAAAAACAATACACCGGGGCCTTACACATTCATCTTCAAAGGTACAAAAGAAGTGCCTCGTCGTTTAATGAATGCAAAGCGTAAAACCATAGGTATCCGTGTTCCTGATAACCAAATCGCGCTTGATCTTTTGGAAGCATTGGGTGAGCCATTGATGTCTACGTCGTTGATTTTACCTAACAGTGACGTAGCTGAATCTGATCCAGAAGATATCCGTGACAAGTTAGAACATGCGGTTGACGTAATACTTAACGGCGGTTATTTGGGTGAACAACCGTCAACGGTTATCGACTTTAGTGAAGGTGACCCTGTCGTGGTTCGTCTTGGATCGGGTGACCCTGCGCCATTTGAATAAGTGTGGTGCTAGCTTGATGTGATAAAGGAGGCTGAGATGCCTCCTTTTTTGTATCTGGCGTATCGATTCGAAAACGAAGTAAATTCTTTAAGCGAACTCGAAAAGATCGATGCCTTTGTGATCCGCATAATCGATGTAACTCGATGTGACGCCATTAAGTGTCACTTCAACATTGTACTCATCGCTGGAGAATACCGCCCAGCCACACTCATTGTATGAAAGGTCAAGATCTTCTGCTGAGTCAAGAAACGTATCGCGAATCCCATCCCCGTTAGTATCTCTTCCAAAGTCGAAAACCAACTTATCCGAGAAAATACTGAAATCCAGTACTTCTGCTATCACTTCGATTTCATTAGAAGAAACAGGTTGATCAGGAACACCAATCGCCATTCTGTTGGTGAACACGAATGAATCTGCGCCAAAGCCACCACTTAATACGGACTCACCATCACCGATAACAATGGTGTCATTGCCCCAACCGCCACTAATAAAATTGTTGCCTGAATAATCGAAAATGATGTCGTCTCCGAATCCGCCGTACAGCGAGTCATTTCCTAAACCACCAGACAGATAATCATTACCGAAGCCACCAGAGATGAAGTCGTTTCCCCGCCCGCCGAACAAGCTGTCTTCACCCCAGCCACCGAAAACATAATCGTTCCCGTCGAATCCGACGAAATTATCTTTACCGCCAAAACCGAAGAAGATATCGGTTGTGTCGGTGCCTTTGGTACCAGTCATATTGTCATCGTCGCAGGTGCCAAATATCCAATTGAGAGTAAGCGCTGTGTTTGACATTTCATTGTCCTTTTTATCTGATTATCTTAGCGGGCAAGTCAGTAAGTTGTTGTTGTAACAACCGTGATAATTTTATCAGCTGAAGTTGGAACGCAGCGGGCGAGAGAGTTCTAAATTAGTACGGTTCTTCGCCAGAATATTGATGGCCAGTAGGAAAAAAGTGGTATATCGGAGTTCAATCAGGTTACAAGCAGAAGGCGGAGAATAGAGAGGATTTCTCTTACATTAAACCAGAAAGTTACGTATAATGGCCGACTGAAAAAATCCCGTGAAGATGGGTAATTGCATAATACAGACCAATCCTGGTCTAGACGTCTGTGAAGACGACACATAGGTAGATAAATGAGCGAAAAGTTACAAAAAGTATTAGCACGTGCTGGTCACGGTTCTCGTCGTGAGATTGAATCGTTAATTAAATCTGGTCGCGTAAGCGTGAACGGTAATGTTGCTAAGCTTGGTGAAAGACTTGAAGATGAGAACAGCGTGGTTCGTATCGATGGTCACATTGTATCTGCGAAGATACAAGAAGAAGTGATCTGTCGTGTACTAGCGTACTACAAGCCTGAAGGTGAACTGTGTACTCGTCATGATCCGGAAGGTCGCCGTACTGTTTTTGATCGCCTGCCAAAGATTCGTGGCTCGCGTTGGATTTCGGTAGGTCGTCTGGACGCGAACACATCAGGTCTGTTGCTTTTCACTACGGATGGTGAATTGGCAAACCGCCTAATGCACCCAAGTCGCCAGGTTGAGCGTGAATATCTAGTACGTGTGTTCGGTGAAGTAACTGAACAAAAAGTTCGTAATCTAGTAAAAGGCGTAGAGCTGGAAGACGGTATGGCTCGCTTTGAAGACGTTGTTTACGCTGGTGGTGAAGGCATGAACCACACCTTCTATGTAGTAATCAACGAAGGTCGTAACCGAGAAGTCCGTCGTCTATGGGAATCTCAAGATTGTACGGTAAGCCGCCTGAAACGTGTTCGTTACGGTGATATCTTCCTGGACAAGAAACTGCCACGCGGCGGTTGGATGGAACTGGATCTGAAAGAAGTAAACTACTTGCGTGAGCTAGTAGAACTTCGTCCAGAGAAAGAAACCATGCTTGATCTGAACAAAGATAACACTTCACGTAAGCGTGAACGTGCACGTAGCCAAAAAATTCGTCGTGCAGTTAAGCGCCACGAAGAACGTGTAAATACGCCGAAAGGCCGCAGCAATAATCCTGCTCGTCGTAAGACAAAGAAAAGTGCGGGTGAGCAAGGCGTACGTAACAAACATCGTTAAGCGTTATTAAAAAATCAGAAAGGCTTGCCCATTGGCAAGCCTTTTTCTTATCTGAAAATCGAGGGATGGAAGCTTCTCTGGTAGATAAGAAGTTAGATAAAAAAACACCAGCATAAAGCTGGTGTTTTTATTCATGATAGGGGAAGCGTTAGTCGCGCTTCCAAAGCATATGACAGAACTTGTGGTCTGGGTCTCGGCTGATTAGCATACGAGCAAATACGTCATCAAGTACGTCATTTTCCTCGTTCACCAGGCCGATACGCACTTCTGCATACACTTCTTTGTCGATCTCGAAGCCTACATGTTCAACCCAGTCTTCACCAGTTTCGACAAGTTCTGCGGCACCACGATCTTCAAACTGTGCAGTAAACAGAATGACATCAGCTGGCTCAAGGTTATCTGGAGCCATTTCAAGAAAAATGTCGTACGCAGCGTCGATAACGTCGTCGTAAGAAATCAAATCAGACATGCTTATGCTCGGCTCATGTATTTGCGTTCTGCAGTGTTAATCACCACTCGGTCACCCGTTGCGATGTACTCTGGAACTTGAACAGTAAGACCAGAAGCAAAGCGGGCAGGTTTAGTACGTGCAGAAGCTGACGCACCTTTGATTGAAGGGTCAGTTTCTTCGATTACTAGCTCAACAGAAGATGGCAGTTCAAGGCCAACCGCTGAACCGTCTACCAAGATAACGTGAATACCTTGTGTGTCTTCGTTAATGAATAGCATCTCATCAGCTACGTCACTTTCTTTAAATGTGTATTGTGAGTAGTCTTCGTTATCCATGAAGATGTGTTCATCGCCATCTGCGTATGAGTACACAACGGCACGCTTGTTCATTTCTACTGTTTCAACAACATCATCAGACTTGTAACGCTCGTCTACACGTGCACCTGTTGTTAGATCAGTACAACGCATCTTGTAGATTTTCGCGCCGCCACGACCGCCTGGAGTCGTCACTTCGATGTCTTTAACTAGAAGAGTTTTACCATTAGACTCGATTGCGAAGCCTTTCTTGATTTCACTTGCCTTTGGCATTGTATTTTCCTATTGATACTTATTACGCAAAACTTGATGATTATAGCGTTAAGTTGTCTTGCTGGCATCAAAATTCATCGCTGAGATTGGCTTCATCTCTCATGAATAAACGCGTTATTAAGCTTGATCCAAATTCAGTGCTGGTAGATCATAATGTTCTTGAATCTTAAGCTTTAGATCGCGTTACTTTCAATGTCTCTTCCTGTTATCGACTCAAAACAACCTTTTCAAACCGAATTCGAACCTCTGATCAGAGAAGTTCTTACGTGCCTTACAAGTGGGCTAGGGCAAAACTTACATAGTGTGTATGTCTATGGCAGTGTTGCGCGTAAAACAGCGGTGGCAGGTAAGTCGAACCTCGATTTAGTGGTTGTAACTAAAGCGGCATTTGAGTCTAACCGAGCCACGTTATTGAACACGATCAAGTGGCGAGCACAGCAAGGCTACCCGCAAGTAAACGGTGTTTCAGTCCGAACCGCGCTGGTTAGTGATGTTGCGAATCTCGACAGTATATTCACCTGGGGCTTTATGCTTAAACATTGCTGTGTCTGTATTTATGGTGATGATTTAGCGGACTGCTTTGGCGATTATGTTCCAAGCTGGGAGATTGCTAAACATTGGAACATGGATGTGGAAGAGTGGCTCTCCGTGTATCGTGCGAAAATAGCACAGGCAAAAAGTGTCGAAGAGCAAACTCAAGCTCAGACGGTAATAGCCAAAAAGTTGTTGCGGGCGTCGTATTCTCTGATTATGTACCGCGATAAACGCTGGTTTGACGACCCTGTGGAATGTGGTCAGGTATTTTTGACCTACCATCCAGAAATGCAATTGGAGATCGAACGTCTGGGTATATTGCTTGCGGGACGGGCTATTCCAAAACGCTCGGTGATAGGGCTTTTAGATAGCTTTGGCAGCTGGCTAGTCAAGCAGTATCAAAAAACAGAGTTTCGCATCGGTTAGCTAAAGCCGGTTGTTAAAACAAGCCCATCTGTGGCGCCGACAAGGTTTCAAAGTCGGTTCCGATAAAAGGTAAAATGGCATCAGCGACGGGCTTCAACTGCTTATCGATATAGTGTTGGTAGTCAATTAAGCTACTGCGGTATTCATGTGGCTCTGGCCCATTAACGGTAATCACATACTCAATTCGACCTCGGTTTTGGTACTGTAATGGTCGACCAAGCTTGGCATTGATTTCGTCTGCCATTCGAGCGGCACGCACTTGGGGCGGAATGTTCTTTTGGTATTCGTGCAGTTTACGGCGCAGTCGCTTCTGATAAATCAATTGGTCATCGAATTCGCCGTTATTGGTTTTCTCAACCACTTCGCGCACATAGTCACTTGGATCTTCACCATGGAAGATCATGCCATAAAGTGTGTTTTGGAATCTTTGCGCCAGCGGTGTCCAGTCTGTGCGTGCGCTTTCTAGTCCTTTGAAAATAATCCGCTCGTTTGCACCTTCACCAATTAATCCTGCGTATCGCTTCTTCGAGCCAGTTTCCGCCCCGCGGATGGTAGGCATCAAAAATTTACGATAGTGGGTCTCGTATTCGATTTCTAGCATTGAAGTGAGGTTGTATTCTGAACGAAGATGCTCCTGCCACCAGTTGTTAATGTGGTCGACTAATTGATTTCCGACTTTATCGGCCTCTGTCTGACTGTAGGTGCGGTTTAACGACACAAAGGTGGAGTCCGTGTCCCCGTAAATGACCTGATAACCTTGTTCTTCGATCAGCACTTTGGTCTGCTTCATGATCTCGTGTCCGCGAATGGTGATACTGGATGCCAGTCGGGTATCAAAAAATCGGCAACCGGAGGAGCCTAATACGCCATAAAACGAGTTCATGATGATCTTAATTGCCTGAGAAAAGGCTTTTTCGTTGTTCTTTTTGGCAACGTCACGTGCTGCCCAGAGCTTTTCAATCATCTCGGGCAAAAAGTGTTTTGTGCGATGGAATTGGCCACCACGAAATCCGGGTACCGCTTGATTGTCTTGTTTACCGATCTCTAGTTGTAGCCCTTCAACAAGTCCCATCGGATCTATCAAGAAGGAACGAATGATGGACGGGTACAGGCTTTTAAAATCCAGCACTAAAACGGAGTCGTAAAGGTTCGGAATTGAATCCATTACGTACCCGCCAGGGCTGGCTATCCAGTTTTCTGGGTGTAAATTTGGCGCTACATAACCCGCGCGGTGAATTTGCGGCAGATAGAGATTAGTAAATGCAGCGACCGAGCCACCGACTCGATCCAGCTCTACGCCTGTTAATCGTGATCGTTCAATCGCGAAAGCGAGCAGGTGAGTGTGATCGAAAATCTTATTTACCAACACACAATCCTGAAGATTATACTTCGCTAACGAAGGCTTATCTGAACGATACATGCGATTGATCTCATCCATTCGATCATGCACGTTGTGAATCTCTTTACCTTCACCGAGTAATTCCTGAGAAACGGATTCCAGAGACCAAGAGCGAAAGTGGTATGTCGCGGTTTTTAGCGTGTCGATACCGTCCATCACCACGCGGCCGGGAATAGAAATGAACCCCTGTTGGCTTTGTGAGGAACTGCGGAAGAAACTCGCTTGATCCGCTCTGCCTAACTTGAGCTTCATGTTGTGCCATTCCGCTCTTTTGTGCAGTAGGCGGAAATCGAAGTCAATCACGTTCCAGCCGACCACCACATCAGGGTCAAACTGCTTAAACCAAGCGACTAAAGCATCCAGTAAGGCTTTCTCGTTTTGTACCCACTCGATAGGGGTATCTGCAGGTTCAGGATCGCCTATCATAATGACGCGCGAGTCCATTGGACTGTCCAGACCAATAGAGTAGAGAATGCCTTTTTCCGAACACTCGATATCTAAAGAGACAACTTGCAGCTTCGGCTCATAGTCGCCAGAACGGCATTTTGCATGTTGAATGCGTTGGTATCCGTTGTAAGTTTGCTGGTTACCTGTAAATTCGATACCACCTCTGATGAAGCGCTCCATCAAATAGCGATCAGCAAGCCGAATGTCGCCTTCGTACGTGATAATGTCGTGATGTGAAAAGTGACCTTGTAACGACATGGCGTCTCGGGTAAGTCGTGTATAACAAGCCACAAGAGGGGTAAGCTCGAACGTTTTAATCTCTAACAAACGAAATTCGACGTGAATTTTGTTTGATTGGGCGAGCTCTCTGGCTTGCTCTAGGTCTGATTGAGCAATAAAGAACACTGGTTTTTCGCCATGAATCAGCAACTGAGTTGGTCCAGCTTCGGTTGATACCCATAGCTCTATCTGAGTCTGACCTTGGATATCTCGCGCCTGACGAGTGAGTAGGAAGCCTTGCTGGATGTTCAAGTGAGAAAAACCTTATCGATAATTTAAGCCGGATATTCTAGCACTAAGAGATAAGAAGGAAACGCGTAGTGGTGGCCGTTGCTGGTTTTGTCGCCGAATCAGTTCAGGCATCAAGTCTGTATGCTAAAAATGTTCTGTTGCTAAGAATAGCGGTGAATTCAAACGATGGCATTCCTGCATGATGGCACTTGGGATCTGACCTGAGAGCATGGTATCTCGTTTATAGATTGACCATTTGGCCCTGATATTGAGTTGCGTTGGGCAATATAAAATCTAGTTGCTTGATTTATTACGATTAATGTTGTTAATTATCTTCAATTATATTTCGGTTCTGCGCAGTACGCTCTGAAATAACAGAGTGGTTTATGAATAAGTTCTTGCTAAAGTTTGCGTTTGAGCACATATTCATAGAAAGCAATTTTTCGTCAAATACGTTAGTATTAGGCGTCATACTGATATCCACATAGAACATCATGTGGGTGCAGAACCAATAGAAAGTGTGGAGATACAAGTTTGATAAATGTTTTCCTTGTAGATGATCACGAGCTGGTTCGCACAGGGATACGACGTATTATTGAAGACGTCCGTGGAATGAACGTAGCAGGAGAAGCTGACAGCGGTGAAGAGGCAGTAAAATGGTGTCGCAGTAATCATGCTGACGTCGTTTTAATGGACATGAACATGCCAGGAATCGGTGGCTTAGAAGCGACTAAAAAGATTCTTCGCGTGAATCCTGATGTAAAAATCATCGTACTTACCGTTCATACAGAAAATCCGTTTCCAACCAAAGTAATGCAGGCGGGTGCTTCTGGTTATTTAACCAAAGGTGCAGGCCCAGACGAGATGGTTAACGCGATTCGTGTGGTAAATAGTGGGCAGCGTTACATCTCACCAGAGATTGCGCAGCAGATGGCATTGAGTCAATTCTCACCTGCCTCTGAAAACCCTTTTAAAGATTTATCTGAACGTGAATTGCAAATCATGTTGATGATTACCAAGGGTCAGAAAGTCACGGATATTTCTGAACAACTTAACTTGAGTCCAAAAACAGTTAACAGTTACCGCTATAGACTGTTTAGCAAATTGGACATTAATGGCGACGTTGAGTTAACACACTTAGCGATTCGTCACGGAATGCTGGACACTGAGACGCTTTAGTGTGAATCCTCCTTTTGATTCGGCTTCCTTTCTCAAGACAGTAACTCATCAGCCCGGCGTGTACAGAATGTACAACGCCGAGGCTGTTGTTATTTACGTCGGAAAAGCCAAAGACCTCCAAAAGCGCCTTTCGAGTTACTTTCGTAAAAAAGTCGACAGTGAAAAGACACGCGCACTCGTTCGCAATATTGCCAAAATCGACGTTACGGTCACTCATACCGAGACCGAAGCGCTGATCCTTGAACACAATTACATTAAGCAGTATTTACCGAAATACAACGTACTGTTGCGTGATGATAAATCCTACCCTTACATCTTTATCAGCGGACATAAACATCCGCGCTTATCGATGCATCGAGGTGCTAAAAAGCGCAAAGGCGAGTACTTTGGCCCGTATCCGGATTCCGGTGCAGTGCGCGAAACGTTACATCTACTGCAAAAGATATTTCCCGTTCGCCAGTGCGAAGATACAGTCTATTCGAACCGTACTCGTCCATGTCTGATGTTTCAAATTGGGCGTTGCGCAGGACCGTGTGTCAGCTCAATCATTTCAGACGACGAATATGCGGAGCTGGTGGGTTTTGTTCGCCTATTCTTGCAAGGCAAAGACCAGCAAGTACTTAAGATGCTAATTGAGAAAATGGAGCATGCTAGCCAGCAGCTACGCTTTGAAGATGCGGCAAAGTTTCGTGATCAGATTCAGGCAATCCGCCGTGTTCAGGAACAACAGTACGTTTCCGAAGACAGTATGGACGATATGGATGTACTTGGCTTTGCACAGGAAAGCGGAATTGCGTGTATCCATATTCTGATGATTCGTCAGGGGAAGGTTTTGGGTAGTCGAAGTCACTTCCCTAAAATTCCGCAAAATACCAGTCAGCAAGAAGTGTTTGATAGCTTCTTAACTCAGTATTATTTGAGTCACAACGAAGCGCGTACTATTCCCGCCCGGATTATTCTCAATCAGGAGCTGGCAGAGGATATTGAGCCGATTCAAAAAGCACTCTCCGAAGTTGCAGGACGTAAGGTTCGCTTTCATACATCACCCACTGGTGTCAGAGGGCGCTACCTCAAACTGTCGAATACCAATGCACTAACGGCAATTACCACTAAAATTAATCATAAGATGACCATCAATCAGCGCTTTCACGCCCTACGTGAAGTGCTGGATATGGAGTCGATAACGCTCATGGAATGTTTTGATATCTCTCATACGATGGGAGAGAGCACAATTGCGTCGTGTGTGGTTTTCAATAATGAAGGTCCGGTTAAACAAGAATATCGCCGTTACAACATTACGGGTATTACTGGTGGTGATGATTATGCCGCGATGGGGCAGGTATTGGATCGCCGATATTCAAAGCAACTGGATGTGGAGAAGATCCCAGACATCATTTTCATCGATGGTGGTAAAGGTCAGCTAAACCGTGCCCATGAAATCATTTCACAACACTGGGGAGATTGGCCAAAACGACCAATTTTGATCGGTATTGCGAAAGGGGTAACGCGTAAGCCCGGGCTGGAAACGTTAATCACGGTAGATGGCCATGAGTTTAATCTGCCAAGTGACGCCCCGGCGCTTCACCTTATTCAGCATATTCGAGACGAAAGCCATAATCATGCGATTGCAGGACATCGGGCTAAACGTGGCAAAACACGACGTACGAGTGCGCTAGAAGGGATTGAAGGTGTTGGACCGAAGCGACGCCAGGCTTTGCTGAAATACATGGGCGGATTACAGGAACTTAAACGTGCAAGTGTCGAAGAAATCGCCAAAGTACCGGGGATTAGTCACTCTTTAGCAGAAATTATTTTCCAAGCATTGAAACAATAAGGAAAATCCCGCAACATTAGCACGCAATGTGTAAGAGAATAATAAAATGCGATTGAATATCCCGAACATTCTGTCTCTTCTTAGACTGTTCTTAATTCCAGTTTTTGTGGTTGTTTTTTATCTGCCTTATTCATGGGCGCCTTTTGCTTCGGCAATGGTGTTTTGGGTAGCAGGCTTTACCGATTGGCTAGATGGTATGTTGGCTCGTAAACTTGGCCAAACATCTCGTTTTGGCGCGTTTATCGATCCGGTAGCTGATAAAGTGCTGGTTGCGACAGCGTTGATTTTGATTACAGAACACTACCACACCATATGGGTGACAATTCCCGCTGTTACCATGATTGCTCGTGAGATCATTATTTCTGCCCTACGAGAGTGGATGGCTGAAATTGGTAAACGCGCCAGTGTCGCGGTTTCTTGGGTCGGTAAAGTTAAAACTCTCGCACAGATGTTTGCGTTGTGGGTGTTGATTTGGCGTTATGATGAATGGATGGTTTGGGTTGGCTTTGCGGCGCTTTACATCGCTACCGTCCTGACGTATTGGTCTATGATCCAATATCTCGCAGCAGCAAAAGACGATTTGCTCGATGAGAAGCATCATTAATAAAAAGTATTTATACTGAGCAGGCACCCAATGCCTGCTTTTTTGTGCCCGTTAGAAATTAATAGCTATTGGCGTACAAAAAATAAATGTGATTTAGATCCTGTTTTTCTTAGTGTTGCTTATCCGATACAACGAATAACCTGATTATGAACGGTTGATGTGAGCTGATTCTCTGGTATCTCTGGTAGGGGAGTAGCCAAAGTTTCACGATAAACAAGTGTATTTGAGCAAGTTTTTGTATTAAAACTAAGCAATCTACCGCCTTTCGCACAAATTCTAGTCAAACGATTTAAAAAAATAAAAATAGTGTTGACTCGATCGCTCGAATCCGTAGAATGCATCCCGTACCCAAGAGAGCACAGCTCAAAAGGGTGGTTAGAAAAGGTTATCTTTTCTTGCAATGAGGCGCCTTGGCAGAGTGGCTATGCAGCGGATTGCAAATCCGTGGACCTCGGTTCGACTCCGGGAGGCGCCTCCATTATTCTTTTGAGAGCAAATGGCTTTCGAGAATAAATGCGACACTAGCTCAGTTGGTAGAGCGCAACCTTGCCAAGGTTGAGGTCACGAGTTCGAACCTCGTGTGTCGCTCCAAAAATTTAAAGATATGGCGTTAAGCGGTATCAGATGGTGTTTTACTTTTCTGTAAAGGCATCACAAAGTATATTTGTGTGCCCTGGTGGTGGAATTGGTAGACACAAGGGATTTAAAATCCCTCGGCGTTCGCGCTGTGCCGGTTCAAGTCCGGCCCGGGGCACCATCTCATGCGACACTAGCTCAGTTGGTAGAGCGCAACCTTGCCAAGGTTGAGGTCACGAGTTCGAACCTCGTGTGTCGCTCCAAAATACGAAAACCCAGCATTATTATGCTGGGTTTTTTCGTTTCTCTCCCTAGAAAATAGCAGTTTCTAGGAACTCTCACATATTTCGCTTCCCAGCCGTACTTTCTGATCACATCGTTCAGTGTTATTCGCGGTCTAATTTATTCGTATTTTCAGCTTGTTATGTGTATCTGTTGTGCGTTGCGATTACCTTATATAGGCTAAGGTTACAAGTTCTGCCGCCATTGGCAAAATACAATTGCGTCCGAGATCAATAAATCAATGATGAAAAATCATTGCCATGAGATTTTATTTTGTGATAAATTCGCGCGCAATCTCGGAGCGTAATTTACGCCTTTGGTTCTCTGGGGGATACGCGTAGTGAACATTCAAGCTGATTGTGACACTACGTAGGGTAGGTATCGGCAAAGCCTTTTGTTGATAGACGGGATACTAATGCTGTAAGTGCAGCATATTAATGGGAAACCCAACATTGCAACCTTTGAATAAACACACACTAATCAGCTTCATACTGCCGAAATGTCCTGTTTTACAAAACGGGTGCATTACGGAACCTTGATTACGTCCCAGCGCATATAGAAGTCACGAATGTCGTGACAGGATTATCTGTGTTTGTCATCTCAGCCATGACAAATGCGGAGGTTTACTTATTTCTCCTGTAACTTTTTTCTAATGATAATTAAAACAGGATGAAGAACTAATATAATTCAAGGGATTACCTAGTATGACCACTGCCTTTGAAGTCGATAACAATATCGCAAACATTTTTTCATCACAGGTTCCAGTTGTTGAGGGAACGTACGACTTAACTCCAGACCAAGTGTTACTTGATCAGGCTGAGCACGAATCAGCGGTTCGCTCTTATCCTCGTCGCTTGCCGATTGCTATTAAACAGGCTTATGGCTGTTTAGTAGAAGATACTCGAGGTCAAATCTTTTTGGATTGCCTTGCGGGTGCGGGTACTTTGGCACTGGGTTATAACCACCCAGAAATCAATCAAGCATTGAAAGATCAGCTAGATTCTGGCCTGCCTTATCAGACGCTTGATATTGCTACCTCGGCGAAAACGCATTTCATTCAGTCTGTGAAGTCTTTTCTTCCTCAAGAGCTGGGTGATAACTGTGTGATTCAGTTCTGTGGACCATCTGGTGCCGATGCAGTTGAAGCGGCGATCAAACTGGCGAAACAGACGACTGGCCGTAACACTATGTTCGCATTCCGTGGTGCTTACCATGGTATGACTAACGGTACGATGGGCATGATGGGTAACTTAGGTACTAAGGCTCGTCGCACAGGTCTGATGTCAGACGTACATTTTATGCCTTTCCCATACAACTTACGTTGCCCGTTTGGACTTGGTGGCGATGAAGGTGCGAAAGCGAGTATTCGTTACATCGAGCGTCTTCTAAATGATGACGAAGCAGGCATTATGAAGCCGGCGGCAATCATCGTTGAACCAGTACAAGGTGAGGGTGGTGTTATCCCTGCACCAGCATTCTGGCTGCGTGAGCTTCGCCGTATCTGTGATGAACACGGCATTCTGTTGATCTTCGACGAAATTCAATGTGGTGTTGGTAAATCTGGCTACAACTTTGCTTTCGAAGAAGCCGGCATCGTTCCAGACGTGTTGTGTTTGTCGAAAGCGATCGGTGGTGGTATGCCGATGTCGCTTCTTGTTATCAACAAGCAGCACGATACCTGGAATCCGGGCGAGCACACGGGTACGTTCCGTGGTAACCAGCTTGCAATGGTTAGTGGTGCGAAAGCGCTAGAAATTATTCAACGTGACAACCTTGTCGAGCATGCAAACATTGCTGGCCAATACCTTCGTTTTGGTCTGGAAGGCATTCAGAAGCGCGTTAACTGTATCGCAGAAGTGCGCGGCAAAGGTTTGATGCTGGGCGTTGAAATTAAGAAACCTAATGGCGAATTGAACAAGTTCGGTGAGCCTGTGGCTGATGGTCAGTTGACGCTTGCGATTCAACGTGCGGCGCTAGAGCGTGGCTTGATGGTAGAGAAGGGTGGCCGTGAAGGCTCTGTAATTCGTTTCCTTCCACCACTGATCATTTCATTTGAGCAAATCGACTTTGCTCTGCGTGTGCTTGAAGAAGCCATCATTGCTGCTGGCGGTAGCCATGTTGAAGCTTCACCACAGGAAGAGTGGAAAAAGCACTTCGTTCACACTGGTGAATTAGGTAGCACTGAGTTTGCATCAGTGATGAACCACACGACTGCAGCTATGAAGTCTGTATTCGAACAAGTAAGTGCACCATACTCAGGTATGGACCCTAAAGCGTTAGAAGAAGCGATCAATGCTGTCGACCTAGACAACAAAAATGCGCCTCTTAAATCAGTGATTGACGACGCTGCAGAGCTTGTTGCCAAGAATGCGATCTTTACACAGCACCCTGATTGTATTGCGCATTTACACACGCCACCGCTCATGCCTGCGATTGCGGCTGAAGCGATGATTGCAGCTCTGAACCAGTCTATGGACTCTTGGGATCAAGCGTCTTCTGCGACTTACGTTGAGCAAAAAGTGGTGAACTGGCTTTGCGACAAATACGAGCTAGGCGAGCAAGCTGACGGTATTTTCACTAGCGGCGGCACTCAAAGTAACCAAATGGGCTTGATGCTGGCGCGAGACTGGATCGCAGACAAACTAAGCGGTCACTCTATTCAGAAGCTAGGTCTTCCTGAGTACGCCGACAAACTGAGAATTGTGTGTTCGAAGAAATCACACTTCACGGTTCAAAAATCAGCGTCTTGGATGGGGCTTGGCGAAAAAGCAGTCATGACTGTTGATGCTAATCCAGACGGCACGATGGATGTGAACAAGTTGGATGAGGTGCTGACTCAGGCAAAAGCGGAAGGTTTAATACCATTTGCGATCGTTGGTACAGCTGGTACAACCGATCACGGCGCGATTGATGATCTAGACTTCATTGCAGACATGGCTGAAAAACATGAACTGTGGATGCATGTCGACGGCGCATACGGTGGTGCTTTGATTCTTAGCAGCCAAAAAGCTCGCCTGAAAGGTGTTGAGCGTGCGCAGTCTATCAGCGTTGACTTCCACAAGTTGTTCTACCAAACAATCAGTTGTGGTGCGCTTCTTGTTAATGACAAGTCAAACTTCAAGTTCCTGCTTCATCATGCAGATTACTTGAACCGCGAACACGACGAACTACCAAACTTGGTAGATAAGTCTATCGCAACAACTAAGCGTTTTGATGCTTTAAAAGTGTTTATGACAATGCAAAGCGTGGGGCCAAAAGCTCTAGGCGACATGTACGACCATTTGCTTGATCAAACGCTAGAAGTAGCAGATATGATCCGCGATAACGACAACTTTGAGTTGTTGGCGGAACCATCACTATCTACCGTTCTGTTCCGTGCGACACATGAATCCGCAGATCTTGATGAACTAAATAAAGCGTTGCGTTTCGAGGCGCTGACTCGCGGAACCGCAGTACTGGGTGAAACCATTGTTGACGGTAAAACCGCACTTAAATTTACGATTTTGAACCCGTGTCTAACGACGGCGGACTTTGAATCTTTGCTCTCAAAAATCCATATGCTAGCAGTTGAGCTAGTTTAACAAAGGTAACGGAAAACTATGGCAATTCTACAGATTGGTGCAGGCGGCGTTGGCTGGGTAGTTGCACACAAAGCAGCACAAAACAACGACGTTCTGGGTGATATCACAATCGCATCACGTACCGTAGGTAAGTGTGAGAAAATCATCGAATCTATTCAGAAGAAAAACAACCTGAAAGATTCAACTAAGAAATTAGAAGCTAGAGCAGTTAATGCTGACGACGTAGATTCTCTTGTTGCTCTTATTAAAGAAGTGAAGCCTGATCTTGTGATCAACGCTGGTCCTCCATGGGTAAACATGCCAATCATGGAAGCATGTTACCAAGCGAAAGTGTCATACCTGGATACATCAGTGGCAGTTGACCTGTGTTCTGAAGGTCAGCAAGTACCTCAGGCTTATGATTGGCAGTGGGGTTACCGTGAGAAGTTCGAAGAAGCGGGCATCACAGGTATCCTAGGTGCTGGTTTCGATCCAGGCGTAGTATCGGTATTTGCAGCGTACGCAGTTAAGCATCTGTTCGATGAAATCGATACTATCGACGTAATGGACGTAAACGCTGGTGACCACGGTAAGAAGTTTGCGACAAACTTCGACCCAGAAACCAACATGCTAGAGATCCAAGGCGACTCTTTCTACTGGGAAAATGGCGAGTGGAAACAAGTACCTTGTCACTCTCGTATGCTTGAGTTTGAATTCCCTAACTGTGGTTCACACAAAGTGTACTCAATGGCGCACGATGAAGTTCGTTCAATGAAGGAATTCATCCCTGCAAAACGCATTGAATTCTGGATGGGTTTCGGTGACCGTTACCTAAACTACTTCAATGTAATGCGTGATATCGGCCTATTGAGCCCAGATCCACTAACGCTGCACGATGGTACAGTAGTACAGCCTCTGCACGTATTGAAAGCGCTACTACCAGATCCAACTTCTCTTGCACCAGGCTACACCGGTCTAACGTGTATCGGTACTTGGGTTCAAGGTAAGAAAGACGGTAAAGAGCGCAGTGTCTTCATCTATAACAATGCTGACCACGAAGTGGCATACGAAGACGTAGAGCACCAGGCGATCTCTTACACCACAGGTGTACCAGCGATCACTGCGGCACTGCAATTCTTCCGTGGCGAGTGGGCGGATAAAGGTGTGTTCAATATGGAACAGCTAAACCCAGATCCGTTCCTGGAAACCATGCCTTCTATCGGTCTGGATTGGCATGTTCAAGAGCTTGAAGCAGGTCAGGGACTTCCAGTTATCCACGAACTTAAAAAGTAATTATTTAAGCTCGTAGCAAACCTGGAATTAACTTAAATCTAAGCCGATGCGAATGCGTCGGCTTTGTTCGATTTTATAGTGCCTTCGTTTAGGCGAGGGGACTCAAGGTATTACAATGCAACACAACGAACTAAAAACCCCGTACTTCATGATCAATGAAGACAAGCTGGTAGAAAACCTAGAGAAAGCGAAACAGCTGAAAGAAATCTCAGGTGTGAAGCTGGTTCTTGCACTGAAGTGTTTCTCAACTTGGGGTGTTTTCGACATCATCAAGCCTTACTTAGACGGAACAACAAGTTCTGGCCCGTTTGAAGTGAAGCTTGGTCATGAAACGTTTGGCGGTGAAACGCACGCATACAGTGTGGGTTACAGTGAAGACGACGTACGTGAGGTTGCTGACATCTGTGACAAGATGATCTTTAACTCGCAATCTCAGCTTGCTGCTTACCGTCATATCGTTGAAGGTAAAGCGTCAATTGGTCTGCGCTTGAATCCAGGCGTGAGCTATGCAGGTCAAGATTTAGCGAACCCTGCACGTCAATTCTCTCGCCTTGGTGTACAAGCGGATCACATCAATTCAGAAGTATTTGACGGTATTGATGGTGTGATGTTCCACATGAACTGTGAGAACAAAGACGTAGATGCGTTTATTGGATTACTGGATGCGATTTCAGAACAGTTTGGTGAGTACCTAAACAAGCTTGATTGGGTAAGCATGGGCGGTGGTGTATTCTTCACCTGGCCTGGTTACGATATTGAAAAGCTTGGTCTTGCGCTGAAAGCCTTCTCTGAGAAACACGGCGTACAAATGTACTTAGAGCCTGGTGAAGCGATCATTACTAAGACCACGGATCTGGTTGTGACTGTGGTTGATATCGTAGAGAACGTTAAGAAAACTGCGATTGTTGACTCTGCAACTGAAGCACACCGTTTAGATACGCTGATTTACAACGAGCCGGCTTCAATTCTAGAAGCGTCTGAGAATGGCGAGCACGAATACGTGATCGGTTCATGCTCATGCCTTGCGGGTGACCAATTCTGTGTGGCGAACTTTGAACAGCCGCTAGAAATTGGCCAACGTCTACACATTTTAGATAGTGCAGGCTACACCATGGTGAAACTAAACTGGTTTAACGGTTTGCGTATGCCTTCTGTTTACTGTGAGCGTTCAAACGGCGAGATTCAAAAGCTGAACGAGTTTGATTATTCAGATTTTAAACGTTCACTATCTCAATGGTCAGTGAAATAAGCGTTCTGGCTTTCTGTACTATATCAATGCAAAAGAGCAGCTGAGGCTGCTCTTTTTTATAGGAGGCGGGGCAGGTCAATAGACCCTAGTCTTCTATGATAACCCGAGTATCCTCACTCAGCGCTTCTAGCTCATTCGCTACATCCTCAATTTCCATTTCGCTTGGCAGTTTAATAGCGATTTTTGCACTGAACAGGCTTGAGCTGACGCCGCCACCTCCAGCAATAAAGACACGTTGACAGTCCATATCTAAAATCGAGATGCCTTGATCATCAAGAATATGGGTTATCTCATTTACGATGCCAGCTCTGTCGTTGGCGTCGAGTCTGAGCTGGAAGATAGTGTCGGCACTATGCGAGTATGGTTCGGAATCGACGAATTTAACCACTAATGTCTGACATGCGGAAAATGCGTCTTTAACGATATCGGCTTTTTCTTTTGGTAATTCAATTTTAATCACCCCCGCCACTTGGTCTTCAATAAAGTTAACTTTACTGATTAACCATTTACCTCCATTTTCATGAGTGATGGCAGCAAGTTCCTTGATGGTCGCAGGTGATGCCTGACCAGCAAAATTAACGATAAACACAGTGTTCATATGGTCCCCTCCTGGAAAAAGGTTTGGACGCGGCACGGGATTACGTAGCGCTTAAGTTATTGGAATAAATCCTTTTATTCAGTGTAGGTGTTAGGTGGGGGATATGTTTGATGAAGGTCAATTTTTTGGGCTAATTCTTGAAGCGAATATTTAAAACTGTGTTTGAACCACAAAAAAGCAGCCAGTCGGCTGCTTTATCGGTTTACGTCAGATTAGAACGTGACTTTTAATTCCATGCCATAGAACTGGCTGTCGTAACTGGCACCTGCGTTCATCGCAAACTTGGCTACATCCTGATTACCAAACCAAGGGGATGAACTAAATTGAAGTTCGGCACTGCCACCCCATGCGTCGGTGACCCAGTAGTGGACATGACCAACTGGGTTTAGGAAGAAAAGTGATATATCACCCACCGTTTCTGAACCCAATACTTCACCACCATTTGCCAGGATATCTTGCTCAGCGGTTACCATCATCTCACCAACGACAGCACCAAAAAACGGCGTAATGAAAAGGTCTTGCCAAGAAGGCACTTCAGCAAAAGCTTCCACACCATACTCCCAGAAGAACGCTGACATCGTAGCGGAATACAAGAACGATTCAAATTCGTTATAACCAGAGTGGCGGGCCGCGGTATAGTAAACACCACCAAAATAAGGGTGCATAATATAGTTGAGAACATGCTCATCTCGGTCCCAAACCGGACCATCAGAGACATTATCTTTCCATTTCTGCCCCAGCTTACTCATATCACGGTCTTCTTCATCCCACTTAGTGATACTTTCTGGAAGGAAGGTCATCAAACCGACAGTCGCAACACTCAAGCCAAGAATGGTGTACGTTTGGCCCATGAGGTAATCCCAGTCTTTATCTTGAGGAACGATAAGATGTTTGGGTTGAAGACCAGCGTCAAGATTTAAAGAATCATCATTATCCTGTTCAAAAGCCAGACTGCGGTTTTGAGCTTCAAAGGTGTATAGATTGGTCGTTGCACAGTAGCCGGACAGGCAATCAGGGGCGTACGAAAACTCCGAATGTCTGGCCATATCGTATTGGCTTGCGTTTGCAACGGTTGTTGTTACAAAGCCGAGTCCTGCTAGAGTCTTCTTGAATATGGATGATTTTGACACAAAGGTCTCCGAGTAATTGATTTGATGATCTAACTCAAATTATCCCTTAAATAAAAAACCATTTAAATACTTGATGTTAATTTATATCAAAATGATTTCATTACACTAGCTTGCACCTAGAGGTGTTCGGCTTAAATTATCAACGTGATTAGAGCGTCGGCATGTGTCCTTTTTCATCACCCTCAAGCGCTGTCGTGGTGGCTTCTTTTGTTCCGGTTACCCAGTTTGAACCATGCAATTCAAGCGGATTTGTGTATAGTTAACACCAGTGCAGGTAAAACTAATTCAATAAATAGAACATGATATGAGTACAGCATACAAAATTAGAAATGTGCTCATGGTGAGGAGTCAGTTGTGAAAATTGCAATGCTTAGTACCGGTGAAGAAGTTCTTCACGGGGATATTGTTGATACAAATGCGGCCTGGATGTCTAGTCTGTTTTATCAGCAAGGATTTGGCTTAACTAAACGCTCAACAGTCGGTGATAAGCAATCGAGCTTGATTGAAGAGTTTTTAATGCTGAGTTTTAATAATGACGTTGTTATCGTTAATGGTGGTTTAGGGCCAACGACCGACGACTTGAGTGCCGCGGCAGCAGCAAAAGCGGCTGATTGTAAGTTGGTGCTGTTTAAAGAATGGCTTGAGCAGCTAGAGAGCATGTATGCGCGACGTGGCAAACCTATGCCAGATAGTAATTTAAAACAAGCTATGCTCCCTGAAACTGCTCAAATACTCGATAACCCAATCGGTACTGCCTGTGGTTTTAAAATGTTGATTAACGATGCGGTTTTCTATTTTACGCCAGGCGTACCCAGCGAATTTAAACTGATGGCAGAAACGCAGATTTTGCCTGATTTGAAGCGCACTTTCCCTGATGTTCAAGGCTCTTCATGTAGCCGCATTTATACATTTGGACTCTCAGAGTCGGGCATCTCAGATAAGTTGGATCCGATAAAGTTACCTGAGGGGTATGAGCTTGGTTATCGCTCTTACTTACCTTTCATTGAAGTGAAACTGTTTGGTCCTAACGATCAGTTTGATCAGCGTTTAAAGTTATTGCAGATAATCAATCAACATCTGGAGGCTAATACAGTCAGCATCGACCAGCCTATGATCGAGCATGTCGGCCAGGTGTTAGTAGAGAAAGCGTTAACGCTATCAGTTTCTGAAAAGAGCAGTGCAGGGTATTTGACCTATTGGCTCAACGGTGATGAAAACGCCGAAAAGCAACTTGGCCACAGCTGGGTTTTATCAGGCAATAATCAAGCTATCAAAGACGAAGGTGACCCATTAGCCGCAACGTTTGCACTATCGGGAGCCACTCGTGAAAAATGCCGAACTGATTTGTCGTTAGTTACAGGCGAACTCGATGATGGTCTGTTTTCTGTCGCGCTATCGACGCCTAAAGGGGAATGGGGAGCTGTCTACAAGCTGTCCAGAAAATATCAGCGCGATGATCAAGTAAAAGTTATCAGTACGGCTGCTCTCGATCTACTGCGCCGTTATCTGGAAGGTAAGCCGATGTTTGCCCACTATGCATTTTTAGAAAAAGTGAAAGAGATGCACATTCCATCCAGTTTAATTTAGTGCCGGTTTTTACACGACTTTTGGATAAAAAAGCCAACTCTGTTGGCTTTTTAAATATGCCTATTCTTCACGTTGGGATTTTTCATAACGAGCAAGGAAAAGTCGTGTCGTTTCTTCGACCAAACGTTGCTTCTCTTTTTCTGTTAGTGGTGCTTTGATACGCATCAACTGTGGCCACAGCGCGCTTCCTTTGATCAAACTATGCAGCTGTTCTTTAGCAAACTCGGCATCAAGATCGATCAGTTTGCCGTCATCACTCGCAGCAAGGATCCAGCGATAAACTGCGGTTTCTTTTTCTGCCAGCTTCTTCAATTCTTCCTGCAACATATCCGGGTTGCTGAACAGATAGTCAAATGCTACTCGAGCCAAGTCTTGATATTGTGGCGAAGATAGAAATTCCAACTCTTCGGTCAGTAGTGACGCAAGTTGAGTACTCAATGGCTGCTTGCCACTGTATGTGACGTTGCTTTGTATTATCGCTCTTTGCCATAGTTCAGAAAGCAAATGTAGAACCAGCGCTTCCTTACTTTCAAAGTGATTGTAGATCGTGCGCTTTGACACATTGGCTAACGCGGCTAATTTATCCATGCTCGTCGCTTTCACGCCTTCTTCACGAAAAGCTTCAATGGCTGCCTCAACTATCGCTTCCCGTTTTAACTCACTTCGGCTCAGCTTTTTTTCCATCATAAAGATCATTGCTCGTAATTATTTGATCCAATTTTACACTGCATAGTTTACTTTTCAATCTAGTTAAGTAAACTACACCGTATAGTTTACTTTTGGTGACAAAGAATGAAGTCAGTTACTTTTATCTTCTTAGGAATATTGGTGGTCGGTATGCTAGCGAGCTTAGCTTCTAATAAACAAAAGTTTTACAACAGCGAAATGCGATATTCATCGACGCTGGGCGACTCGGTGAAGATCGTTCATGCATTCTTAACTGCAAAACGTGTTGATGCCGTACCAAAAACACCGCTTCTCAATTATGAAATCAATCCTAACGATCTTCGTCATCCGAAGAGCGACTTCTTATATCGTCTCGGCCATTCAAGCGTGTTAATGCACATCGATAGCACTTGGATTCTTACGGATCCTGTATTCAGTGAGCGTGCTTCTCCAATACAGTGGGCTGGACCGAAGCGCTTTCATCCGGCTCCAATCACAGCAAGTTCGTTGCCCTACATCGGCATTGTGATTATCAGTCACGATCACTATGACCACCTGGATAAAGCGACGATAAAAGCGATCGATGAAAAAGTTGGTGTATTTGTTACGCCTCTTAAAGTGGGTGACCGATTGCAAAATTGGGGCATCTCGAGAGAAAAGATCATCCAGCTAGATTGGTGGCAATCGGTGTCGCTGAACAACATTGAACTCGTTTCAACGCCTTCTCAGCACTTTTCAGGTCGTGGCTTGTTGGATCGTAATCAAACCCTCTGGTCGAGCTGGGTTATTCTAGGCAGCAAACATCGTATTTTCTTTAGTGGAGACAGCGGGTACTTCTCTGGTTTCAAATCTATCGGCGAGCGTTATGGCCCATTTGATTTCACTCTAATGGAAGCGGGGGCTTACAACTCGCTTTGGAGCGATATTCACATGATGCCGGAAGAAAGCGTGCAAGCACATATCGACCTGAAAGGGAAATTTATGATCCCAATCCATAACGGTACATTCGATTTATCCATGCACCCATGGTACGAGCCTCTTGAACGTATATCCGCAATAACTGCGAATCGTGGCGTTCAACTCGTCACTCCTGCTTTCGGTGAACAAGTCGTACTTGATGCGCCATCACTTAAGAATCGTTGGTGGCTAGAGCAATCAGCAAACAGCAACCTCGAAATCGCTCAGTTTTGAACCAATAGTCGATGAAAACTTTAAGGAGAAGATTATGAATAGATGTTTAGTCACAGGCGCAAGTGGTCACGTTGGTAATAACCTTGTCAGGGCTCTCTCTCGACAAGGAGACTACGTGCGTGCAGGCATCCGTAACTTGAAGAAGTCTGATTCATTGCAGGGAATCGATTGTGATGTTGTTTACTGCGATTTATTAGATAAAGCGTCACTGCGAGAAGCGCTTAATGGCATTGATACCCTCTATCAGGTTGCAGCAGTCTTTAAACATTGGGCAGAAGATGAGGAGGCTGAAATCGTAACCCCGAACCTGATCGGAACGAGAAACATACTGGAAGCCGCAAAAGAAGCAGGGGTAAAACGAGTCGTTTATGTAAGCTCCATCGCTTCTTTAGAACAAACACATCGCAACGAAAACGGCGAAATTATTGTTGAAGGATACAATGTTTCTGACCAGGTCAACCCATACTGCCGCGCGAAAACCCTTGCAGAACAAGAGGCATGGAAAGTTTCGGAAGAGTTAGATTTGGATATGGTGACGGTACTACCTTCCACTATTCTAGGCGGGGAATACAAACCGAATACTGAATCGCTCGACGCTTTCTCTGCAATCGTGAATGGTAAAATGCCATTCTTATACGAGTTATACTTAAGCCCTATTGATGTTGATGATGTCGTTAAAGGAATGATTAGCGCAGCAAAAACAGGCGTTCGTGGGCATCGCTATGTTTTAGCCAACACTTCCACCATTTCCACTAAACAAATCATTGATATTGCCCGCGAGATCAACCCGTCTCTCGTTGCTCCGAAGATACTGGATGAAAATGAGATTTACGCACTTGTTGATCAAGCTGAAGCGGAAGCGCTTAACACGAATACTCGGCCTAAGATCATTCGCAGCAATGTGGCACGTACCCTCAAACATAAGTTTGTGTTTGATTTGCACAACTCATTGATGCATCTCGGCCATTCACCTAAAGCGGCAGAGACGGTTGTTAGAGAGACCATGCAATCTTTGTATGTCCGCTGATCAATGTGTAGTCTCACAAAAAACGAACCCCACCTGTATGAGGTGGGGTTCTGAAAACAAACAAAGGTGTTTACTTTGTCTTGTTACGTTCGATGCTACTCAGTTGACGTCAGGCACGCTGTTTTTCTTTCATCGTGTAGTTAACGCCACTGAGTGAAACATTGGACTTCGCTTTACAGATACAAGGCAAGATTTCTTCGCCTTGAGTGTAAGCCATAGCAAAACCAACATACTCAACTTCACCAGACTCTAACGTACAGCGACATGCACCACAGTGGCCGTCACGGCAGTTATATTCTGGTAATAAGCCAGACTGTTCCATTGTCTCCAAAATAGTATTGGAAGGGTTAGATTCAATGCTGATAAGTTTGTTGATTTTGATTGTCGGCATTACAGCTCAAATCCTTCAAAGTCGTCCGCGCTTACTTCGTTGTCAATCTGACCAACAAGGTAAGATGAAATCTCTGCTTCTTGAGGCGCAACTTGAACGTTATCAGAAGACAACCAAGCATTAATCCATGGAATAGGGTTGCTTGTCGCTTCAGGGTACGCTGCTGGTAGACCTACCGCTTGCATACGAATATTGGTGATGTACTCAACGTACTGGCTCAGAATGTCTTTGTTCAGGCCGATCATTGAACCGTCTTTAAACAGGTACTCTGCCCACTCTTTCTCTTGCTCTGCCGCTTCTTTGAAAAGTTCAAAACACTCTTGTTTTGCTTCTTCTGCGATTTGCATGAAAGTGAAATCATCCTGACCGTTACGTAGCAGGTTGATCATGTGTTGAGTACCGTTTAAGTGAAGCGCTTCATCACGAGCAATCAGTTTGATGATTTTCGCGTTACCTTCCATTAGCTCACGCTCTGCGAAAGCGAATGAACATGCGAAACTTACGTAGAAACGAATCGCTTCTAGTGCATTCACAGACATCAGACAGATGTACAGTTTCTTCTTAAGGTCGTACAGGCTGACTTTAACGGTTTCACCGTTAAGGACATGCTCACCTTCACCGTAGCGATGGTAGTCATTCGTCGCTTGAATCAAATCGTCGTAGTAGTGCGCGATGTCTTTCGCACGCTTTAGAATGTGTTCATTCTCAACGATGTCATCAAATACCACAGCAGGGTCGTTCACGATGTTACGAATGATATGCGTGTACGAACGAGAGTGAATCGTTTCAGAGAAAGACCAAGTCTCAATCCATGTTTCTAGTTCAGGCAGAGAAACAAGAGGAAGCAGCGCAACGTTCGGGCTACGGCCTTGGATTGAATCGAGAAGCGTTTGGTACTTCAGGTTAGAAATGAAGATGTGCTTCTCGTGATCTGGCAACTTGTTGTAGTCGATACGGTCGCTAGATACGTCAACTTCTTCTGGACGCCAGAAGAAAGAAAGTTGCTTTTCGATCAGTTTTTCGAAAATTTCGAATTTTTGTTGGTCATAGCGAGCAACGTTTACTGATTGACCCAAGAACATTGGTTCTTTTAGTTGGTCATTTTTTTTCTGGTTAAAAGTACTGTAAGCCATAATGCCTCAATTCCTTTTAAACCTCCCGTGTAGGGGAGGTTTTCGATATTCTGTTACTATTCAGTTACTGCGGATTGCTAGGGTCGTGTAGATTAAATCTTACAACCGCCACCTGCACAATCTTCTTCTTCCGGTTGAACTGCGTCTTTCTGTTCATCCTTAGCGCCATCACGAGTGTTATGGTAGTAAAGCGTCTTCACACCAAACTTGTACGCAGTCAGCAGGTCTTGAAGAAGTTTCTTCATTGGAACCTTACCCGTCTCGTAGCGTGATGGGTCGTAGTTAGTATTCGCAGAGATCGCCTGGTCAACGAATTTCTGCATGATACCGACAAGGTGCAAGTAACCATCGTTAGAACCGATGTTCCAAAGCAGCTCGTAATTGTCTTTTAGCTCAGTAAATTCTGGCACAACTTGTTTCAGGATACCGTCTTTCGACGCTTTTACTGACACAAAACCACGAGGTGGCTCAATGCCGTTTGTTGCGTTCGAAATCTGAGAAGAGGTCTCAGAAGGCATCAGCGCAGTCAGCGTTGAGTTACGTAGACCGTGTTCCATGATTTCTGCACGTAGGCTATCCCAATCGTAGTGAAGCTCTTCGTTACAAATCAGGTCGATATCTTTCTTGTAAGTATCGATTGGCAGCAAGCCTTTCGCGTAGTTTGTCTCGTTGAACGAAGGACACTTACCTTGCTCTTTTGCCAGCGCTACTGAAGCTTTCAATAAGTAGTACTGCATCGCTTCAAATGTACGGTGAGTCAGGCCGTTTGCACTGCCGTCAGAGTATTTCACACCGTTCTTCGCTAGGTAGTAAGCAAAGTTGATCACACCAACGCCCAGAGTACGACGGTTCATTGTCGACTTGTATGCTGCTGGTAGTGGGTAATCTTGGTAGTCCAATAGTGCATCAAGAGCACGAACAACCAGATCAGATAGCTCTTCAAAATCATCCAGAGACTTGATAGCACCTAAGTTGAACGCAGACAGCGTACATAGTGCGATCTCACCTGAATCATCTTCTACGTTAGTCAGTGGTTTGGTTGGAAGTGCGATTTCCAAACACAGGTTAGACTGACGAACAGGCGCTACTTCAGAATCAAATGGGCTGTGAGTGTTACAGTGGTCCACGTTCTGAATGTAAATACGACCTGTAGACGCACGCTCTTGCATTAGCAAAGTGAACATCTCAATCGCTTTGACGGTTTCCTTCTTAACTGAAGGATCGTTCTCGTACTTAACGTACAGACGCTCGAACTCTTCTTGGTTTTCGAAGAATGCGTCGTATAGACCTGGCACGTCCGAAGGTGAGAATAGCGTGATGTTACCACCTTCAACCAGACGCTGGTACATCAGCTTGTTTAGCTGTACGCCGTAGTCCATATGACGAACACGGTTTTCTTCAACACCACGGTTGTTCTTAAGCACCAATAGTGAGCGTGCTTCACCATGCCACATTGGGTAGAAAACAGTTGCAGCACCGCCACGTACACCGCCCTGTGAACAACATTTCACAGCGGTTTGGAAGTACTTGTAGAAAGGAATACAACCAGTGTGGAATGCTTCACCACCACGGATCTCTGAACCTAGAGCACGGATACGACCTGCGTTGATACCGATACCAGCACGTTGAGAAACGTAACGAACAATAGAGCTTGCTGTTGCGTTGATAGAATCCAGGCTGTCACCACACTCAATCAGTACACAAGAGCTGAACTGACGGGTAGGCGTGCGCACACCTGACATAATCGGTGTAGGCAGAGAAATCTTGAATGTTGACGTCGCATCGTAGAAACGTTTGATGTAATCAAGACGTGTTTCTTTCGGATACTTAGCAAACAGACATGCAGCCACAAGAATGTACAAGAACTGAGCACTTTCGTAGATTTGGCCCGATACACGGTTCTGTACAAAGTACTTACCTTCAAGCTGTTTAACTGCAGCGTAAGAGAAGTTCAGGTCGCGCTTGTGGTCAATGTACGAATCCAGTACGTCTAGCTCTGCTTTTGTGTAATCTTCTAGCAGATGTCCGTCGTACTTACCCATATCAACGAGTCTAGCTACGTGATCGAAAAGCTTAGGTGGCTCATATTGGCCATACGCTTTTTTACGTAGATGGAATACAGCTAGACGAGCTGCCAAGTACTGGTAATCCGGTGTCTCTTCTGAGATAAGGTCGGCCGCAGATTTAATGATAGTCTCGTGTATGTCTGACGTTGTAATACCATCATAAAACTGGATGTGAGCTCGTAACTCTACTTGAGAGACAGAAACGTTGTGCAGACCTTCTGCAGCCCAAGTAATAACGCGGTGGATTTTATCCAGATCGATAATTTCTTTACGGCCATCACGCTTGGTGACGGTAAGTTGTTGGTTCATTCTGCTTTATTTCCCTAAGAAAACTGATAAAAGCCGTGTTTTTGTCTATTTATATGCAAAGCTTTTGAGTCTTGCGGTGGCTTTGTGATCAAAGTCTATCTATATATTGTAGCTTAAACACAATATATAGGGGTTAATTTGTTTGCGGGTTACAAGATAGTGCTATTGCTCAGATTGATCAAGGTACATGTTTGGGATGACTTGTGGATAACTACCCAAATGAAAAAAAACAGTAAGTGAACACTAACCGATGAGAAAAGGGCAGACTTGAATAGGTAAAATCACAGTTTTGAGATCGGTTTAGAAATAACCGCTCGGAAAAATATTTTCCTTGATCTTTGGACATTTTTATTTGCGAAAAATAGGTTGGTTAAAATGCTATCTACAGCACAAATCTTATACACAAAAGCGGTAACTTTGTGCTACCGCTTCTGACGATTTTCTTAACTGAATGGTCAACTAGAACAAGGTTTTTTTAACGTTACGGCGTTCAGTATTTTTTAGTATGAACGATGTAGTTTACATCCACATTACGACCAAGTTTATAAGTGTCGTTAAGTGGGTTGTAATGCAAACCTGTGATACCTAAATCAGTCAGATCGGTTTGGTCAATCATCTTCAGCATTTCTGCTGGTTTGATGAACTTCTCATGGTCGTGAGTGCCTTCCGGAACAATCTTGAGTAACTTCTCTGCGCCAACGATGGCAAACAAGTAAGATTTTACGTTGCGGTTCAAGGTTGAAAAGAACACGTGACCACCAGGTTTCACCAGTGCCGCGCAAGAACGGATAACAGAAAGAGGGTCCGGTACGTGTTCAAGCATTTCCATACACGTGACGACATCGTAAGTCGCGGCATTTTCTGCAGCGTGATCTTCGATGGTGCTTTGGATATAGGTTAGCTTTGTGCCCGTTTCCAGAGCATGCAAGCGCGCCACTTCTAGTGGCTCTTTACCCATATCTAGTCCGGTTACGATTGCGCCTTCTTTTGCCATGCTCTCTGCGAGAATGCCACCACCACAACCAACATCGAGTGCGCGTTTGCCAAACAAACCATCTGCTTTTTCGAGTACATAGTTCAAACGAAGTGGGTTAATTTGGTGAAGTGGTTTGAATTCACCCTCTAAATCCCACCAACGAGAAGCCATGTCCTCGAATTTCTTAATTTCACTAGGGTCGACGTTTTGTGCTTTAGTCATAATGGTTGTACTGCATTCAATCTGAGTCCGTTAGAGGGCGTCAGTATACTCTAACGTTTTATCAGTATTAAACTGATTAATCCCCGTTTTGTTCACCAGAATTCTATTTTTGCTTAATATTGAACGAAATATAGTCACTTTTCATAAGGATATCGGATGAGTGTGCAAATTCTCGACATTTGAATCTCAACAAAGCTCACAACCTGATAAAAGGAGAGGGAAAGGGATGCCGAAGTGATGAAATGTGTGTTATATTTTTCGCCTTACACGTATCGTAATTACGATCAGATAATAGAGGGATAATGGCTCCATGAGCGATTTAGCTAAAGAGATCACGCCCGTAAACATTGAAGACGAGCTTAGAGGTTCATATCTAGACTACGCGATGTCAGTAATCGTGGGTCGTGCTCTTCCAGATGTGCGTGATGGTCTAAAACCAGTGCACCGTCGCGTTTTATTCGCGATGAACGTACTAGGCAACGATTGGAACAAACCATATAAAAAATCAGCCCGTGTTGTCGGCGACGTAATCGGTAAATATCACCCTCACGGTGATAGTGCTGTGTACGACACAATCGTACGTATGGCTCAGCCGTTCTCACTTCGTTATATGCTGGTCGATGGCCAAGGTAACTTTGGCTCAATCGATGGCGATTCTGCTGCGGCAATGCGTTATACCGAAGTACGTATGGCAAAAATTGCCCACGAGCTTCTGGCTGACCTAGATAAAGAAACCGTAGACTACGTACCTAACTACGATGGTACTGAACAGATTCCAGCGGTTCTTCCAACAAAAATTCCAAACCTATTGGTAAACGGTGCCTCTGGTATCGCAGTAGGTATGGCGACCAACATCCCGCCACATAACCTTGGCGAAGTGATCGATGGCTGCCTTGCATACATCAATAATGAAGCCATCACTATTGATGAACTAATGGATTACATCCCTGGTCCAGATTTCCCGACGGCAGCACTTATCAGTGGTCGTAAAGGCATTGTAGACGCGTACAAAACAGGTCGCGGTAAGATCTACATGCGTTCAAAAGCGGACATCGAAACAGAGAAAAACGGTAAAGAAACCATCATCGTTACCGAAATTCCTTACCAAGTGAACAAAGCTCGTTTGATCGAGAAGATTGCTGAACTGGTTAAAGATAAGAAAGTAGAAGGCATCAGTGCGCTACGTGACGAATCTGACAAAGATGGTATGCGTATCGTTATTGAATGTAAGCGTGATGCAGTAGGCGAAGTGGTTCTGAACAACCTTTACGCTCAAACTCAGCTGCAAACGACTTTCGGTATCAACATGGTAGCGCTGAACAACGGTCAGCCACAGCTATTCAACCTGAAAGACATGTTGAAGTGCTTCGTGGATCACCGTCGTGAAGTGGTAACTCGCCGTACTATTTTCGAATTGCGTAAAGCTCGTGAACGTGCCCACATCCTAGAAGGTTTGGCACTTGCACTAGCAAATATCGATGAAATCATCGACCTAATTCGTAAAGCACCAACGCCAGCAGAAGCAAAAGCAGGTCTTATCGCACGTGGTTGGGATCTTGGCAACGTAGCAGCAATGCTAGAGCGTGCTGGTACTGATGCTGCGCGTCCTGAGTGGCTAGAGCCTCAATATGGTATCCGTGACGGTCAGTACTTCCTGACTGAGCAACAAGCGCAAGCAATCCTAGATCTACGTCTACACAAATTGACTGGTCTGGAACACGAAAAGATTCTGGCGGAATACAAAGAGCTTCTAGATGAAATCGCTGAGCTAATGCACATTCTTGCAAGCACTGAGCGTTTGATGGAAGTGATTCGTGAAGAGCTAGAAGCCGTTCGTGACGGTTTTGCTGATGAACGCCGTACTGAAATTACTGCAGCGAGCCATGACATTGACATGGAAGAGCTGATTGCTCGTGAAGACGTAGTAGTCACTCTGTCTCACGGCGGTTACGTTAAGTACCAAGTACTGAGCGACTACGAGTCACAGCGCCGTGGTGGTAAAGGTAAGAGCGCAACTAAGATGAAAGACGAAGACCATATTGAGCGTCTTCTAGTGGCGAATACCCACGACAACATCCTGTGTTTCTCTACGCGTGGTAAAACTTACCGTTTGAAAGTTTACCAATTACCGCTTGCGAGCCGCACTGCTCGTGGTAAGCCTATCGTTAACATTCTTCCTCTGGAAGATGGTGAGCGTATCACGGCTATCCTGCGTGTAGATGAGTTCTCTGAAGATAAGTTCATCTTCATGGCGACGGGTGACGGTACAGTTAAGAAGACACCACTGAACCAGTTTGCCAACGTTCGTTCAAACGGCCTTATCGCCGTTAACCTGCGTGATGATGATTCGCTGATCGGTGTTGATATCACCAATGGTGACAGCGACATCATGCTGTTCTCTAAAGCAGGTAAAGTTGTTCGCTTCAGCGAAGATAAAGTACGTGCTATGGGTCGTACTGCTGCTGGTGTTCGCGGTATGAAGTTGGGTGAAGATGACCAAGTTGTGTCTCTAATTGTTCCTTCAAACGAAGGTGACATCCTGACTGTGACCGAAAATGGCTATGGTAAACGTACCGAGCTTGCCGAGTACCCAACTAAGGGTCGTGCAACGCAAGGTGTAGTATCTATCAAAGTTTCTGAACGTAACGGACCTGTGGTTGGTGCGGTACAAGTAGAAGAAGGCGACGAGATGATGATGATCACCGACGCTGGTACTCTAGTTCGTACTCGTGTAGCAGAAGTTAGCCAGGTTGGTCGTAACACTCAAGGTGTCACACTGATCAGAACCGCTGAAGATGAAACAGTAGTAGGCCTGCAACGCATTGATGAAATTGAAGACGCTGATTTACCAGAAGGTGAAGACGGCGAGTCAACGGAACCAAGTGCAGAGCAACAAGCTCCTGAGTCTCCTGCTGCGGAAGATAGCGAAGATTAATCTTTAATTCTGCATCTCTTCTAACTAAAAGCCGAGTATTTTACTCGGCTTTTTAGTGCCTACCCTAAAATCCACCCAATATATTGTTCTTGTTGGTATTAACTCACACGAATATAACGAGTGTCTTTGATTTTAATAAATGAGAGATATAGTTACTGCTTATATTCTGTTGCTACTTATATGTTTTTCATTATCTGAGGTTTTAATATAAATCCTCGTAGCTATTCGAAACTGATTAACTTGGAGTTTGTCTCATGTATAACGGCGTTTGTATAGAGTCGGTGTGTATAGTGTTAAAGTTATTGCATATTTCGTGATCGTCTTTATAGCCAAATAACTTCTAAGTGTTTGGTTCGCTGAGAATGAACCGATCCTCAGATGTGGTAAGGGCTCATTATGGCAATTGGACGCTTCATATATATGAGAGTGGATGAGTTAGAGGGGAATTAGCGTATGTCGAATAACATAATATGTCGGTGATTGATTTCAGCTTTTAATCATTGGCTAGAATAAAGACAAGTCAAATTAGTGTTAGTTGTGTGACTGTAATTCCATAATTTGAAACAATCTGTGAAAATAACAAGCAGAGTGTTATTCTTTCTTAAGATTTCGAAGGCTCCAGCATATATAAAATGAAAACGTTACGCTGGGTACGTAATAAAAGATCTCAATAGGTAAACGAGTGGATTCAGTTATATCGCAGTTAAGAAAGGACTTTCATGCGCATATTCGCGCTATGCAGGCACTAAGATTGCCACAAGTTACTTCAACTCTCGCCGTTTTGACCGACGAAGAAATTCAAGAACTCGAAACCGTATGGGTAGAGTTTGCCGTCTGGAAGCGTCGTCAAACACATTAATCCTCTTTTTTACACTCGCATTTATCAACCCCAGGCAAAATTTGTCTGGGGTTTTTTATTGTAGTTTGACGGAAATGTTATATTATAACACTTCGTCAACGTGACGGAGGTCATCCATCGTCATGTATCGTTGAGAGGAAAAGATCTAAGATATAGTGATCTATGCATTGAAAAATGTGGTATCAATCCCCATAGTTGAAGAGCATGAGTTCATCCCATGAATGTAATAACGAAAGTGCATCAAGAAATAAATCGAGTGAGTGTAGATATGGCTGAAGTACGTGCCAGAGTAGATTTTAAAGTCGGGGCTAAGAGTAATATTGATGCTGAAATCCTGTCTTTCCGTGGTTTGAAGACGGATAAAGAGCATGTAGCAGTTATCTTTAAACAAGCAGACCAAGTTCAAGAAACGCCACTGGTGCGTATGCATTCTGAGTGTCTGACCGGCGATGTTTTTCACTCCTCTCGTTGTGACTGTGGTGAGCAATTAGAAGAAACGATTCAACGTATGGGAGAATCGGGCGGTATTATTCTGTACTTACGTCAGGAAGGTCGAGGTATTGGCCTGTACAACAAGATTGATGCTTACCGACTACAAAGTCAGGGTATGAACACCTACGAGGCGAATAACCACTTAGGGTTTGATGATGATCTGCGTGACTTCACTGAAGCAGCTCAAATGTTGCAAGCTTTAGGTGTGAGCAAGATCCGCCTTGTGACGAATAATCCTAAAAAAATCCGCGAGCTCGCCGAGTACGGGGTCGAAATTGTTGAAGTTGTAAACACTTCTGCTCACGTCAAAGATGGTAACGAGAATTACCTCAAAGCAAAAGTCTCTCACGGCAAACACAATCTCAAGGTTTAGCCTTAAAAACAGAACTGTTAACAAGTCATGTTAAAAGCCTCACATTGATGAGGCTTTTTTTTCATCTTAAGTTGCAAAAAAATTGTAAATTTGTATTATCTCGTGACTAAAAGTGCAAATAAGAATAATTAGCACTTCGAATACAAAAAACAATTTGCTCAACAAGGATGCTTCTAATGAATGCAAAAACAGTATTAGTTCAAGCTATTGCTGCTTCACTTCTTATTTCCAGTGGTACTGCGGTTGCTGCTCAAGTAACCAAACAAGGCGTTGTCGAACATTATGCAGACGTCGCACATGCTGTATTCGCAGATTCATTAAACACGGCTAAAGCGCTAGACGTGAAAATTGATGAGTTCCTCAAAGCCCCTTCAGCGAAAAAGCTAGAAGAGGTTAAACAAGCATGGCTTGATTCTCGCGTACCATATCAACAGTCTGAAGTATTCCGCTTTGGTAACGCGATCGTCGATGATTGGGAAGGTCAGCTTAACGCTTGGCCGTTGGATGAAGGCTTAATCGACTACGTCGCTACGGATTACCAATATGAACTTGGTAACGAAGGCGCTGCGGCAAACATCGTGGCTAACAAAAGTCT
This sequence comes from Vibrio natriegens NBRC 15636 = ATCC 14048 = DSM 759, assembly GCF_035621455.1. Lineage (NCBI taxonomy): Bacteria > Pseudomonadati > Pseudomonadota > Gammaproteobacteria > Vibrionales > Vibrionaceae > Vibrio > Vibrio natriegens. The sequence goes on along the minus strand of NZ_CP141822.1, from coordinate 1,944,896 downwards.
GACTATTGGTGCTACGACACTAGACGTATCAAAAATCACACCTGAACTGATTGCTGATCTGAATGAAGTTGGTGGTTCTGAGGCGAATGTTGCTTCTGGCTATCACGCGATTGAATTCCTACTTTGGGGACAGGATCTTAACGGAACAAATGCTGGCGCAGGTCAACGTGCTTACACGGACTTTGTTGTCGGTTCTGCTTGTACCAATGGCAACTGTGACCGTCGTGGTGAATACCTGAAAGCGGCAGCTGATCTATTGGTTCAGGATCTTGAATGGATGGAGAAACAGTGGTCTGCGGATGTGAAAGACAATTACCGTCAGGAACTACTGGCAGATTCAGCAGAGAATGGCCTGCGCAAAATGATGTTTGGTATGGGCTCGCTGTCTCTTGGTGAACTGGCCGGTGAGCGCATGAAAGTGGCGTTAGAAGCGAACTCAACAGAAGATGAGCACGATTGTTTCTCTGATAACACGCACAACTCTCACTACTACAACGAGCAGGGTATCTACAACGTGTACATGGGGCTTTATAAGCGCCAAGACGGTACGTTACTGACTGGTCCAAGTATTGCTGACCTGGTTGCACAACAAGATGAGCAAGCGGCGAAAGAGATTCAAAAGCAGTTTGATGACACTCGTAGTCAAGTAGGTGAGTTGGTGACTTCTGCCGAGAAGAAAAACCAACACTTCGACCAACTGATTGCTGCTGATAACGTTCAAGGTAATGCGCTAGTGAACGAAACCATCATGTCGCTGGTGGCTCAAACGGGAGCAATTGAACGTGCTGCAAACATCATTGGCATTGAAAGCTTAAGCCCAGATACAGCAGACCACGAGTTCTAATAAAAAATATAATAACCAATCAAGGGCTCATTTTACGGACTGAGCCCTTTGCTGTTTGCGCTCGCTGTTATCAATTCATTTAAGAGCAATGATATGAAGCCATCATCCCTAAATTACTCCCATTTAGCGCTACTTTTTACTGCTGCATTTTCTACGTCTGTAACTGCCTATGAAGTGCGTTCTGGCGGAAAAACCAGTGTTAAAAAAGACGGTGCGAATGCTTATTCCCTTCCTGCGGCAAATTTACCGATGAGTAAGCGACTCGACTTTAGTGTCGGGAATAGCTTTTTTAGAAACCCTTGGGTACAAGCGCCAGCGACTACAGAAGCGCGAGATGGACTCGGACCACTATTCAATACCAATGGTTGTCAGAACTGTCATATCAAAGATGGCCGAGGTCATCCGCCTGAAGAAGGGGATATCCACGCTGTTTCAATGTTGGTGCGTTTGAGCATTCCTGCTGTAACGCCAGAGCAAAAAAAAGCGTTCATCATTGATGGTGGTATTCCAGAGCCAACCTATGGTGGCCAGTTACAAGATTTTGCCCTACAGAATCAAACTCCCGAAGGTAAAATTTCGATTACTTATAGTTATGTTCCGGTGCAATTCAACGATGGCACAATGGTAACGTTACGAAAACCAACGCTAAAGATTACTGATCTGGGTTATGGAGACATGCACCCGGATACCCAATTTTCTGCGCGTGTTGCGCCACCAATGATAGGTTTAGGGCTGCTGGAAAGCATTCCTGACGACACTCTACTTGCTTGGGCGGACGAAAACGACACTAACAAAGATGGTATTTCTGGGAAGGTAAACAAAGTTTGGGACATCGAAAAAGGTGACTTCGCGCTCGGTCGTTTCGGCTGGAAAGCGGGTCAACCAACATTGATGCAGCAGAATGCAGCCGCCTTTAATGGTGATGTTGGCCTCACAAGTCATTTGTTCCCAAATGAAAACTGTACCTCAAAGCAGACAATATGTAATGAGCTGCCAAATGGTGGTGATCCAGAAGTTAGCCAGAATATTCTCGACTTCGTGGAGTTTTACAGTCAGCACCTGGCCGTGCCAATTCGTCGTAATGTCGAAGACCCGCAAGTGCAACTAGGTCAGAAAATTTTTGCTTCATCAGGTTGTGAAAGCTGCCATAAAACTAACGTTAAAACCGCTAAACGAGCTGGTTTACCTGCGCTTTCAGAACAAGAAATACACCCATATACCGATCTACTGTTACACGATATGGGCGAAGGTTTGGCAGACCACCGACCTGAATATCTGGCGAATGGTCGTGAATGGCGCACCCCACCTCTTTGGGGGCTTGGCTACACCGAAGAAGTTAATGGTCATACTTACTATTTGCACGATGGTCGTGCACGTAACGTTATGGAAGCAGTACTTTGGCACGGTGGCGAAGCAGAAAATTCAAAACAGAGCGTATTGGCGTTAAGCAAGAGCGAGCGTGAAGCGCTGGTGGCTTTCCTGGACTCGTTATAAGGAATCGAATGTGAATAAAAAACTATTAGTGTGTGCCGTTGTTACTGCGCTGAGTCTGACGGGTTGCCAATCGACATTGAGTTCAGCCGATGATCAGGCAGAGAAAACGAGCCATATTTCGCAAAGTGTGTATGAAATCGAGTATCAATCTGCTCATACCTTTTTAGAACAGAGCGCATCATTAGAACGTGCTTTTAATGATTTTTGTGCATCAGGGGATAAAGACCCATCTTCAGTAAAACAACAATGGCATGAAACCATGCGCGCCTGGATGGCTCTACAAGGACAGGAGCGCGGGCCTGCGAGTGCGTTGGAGCAAAGCTGGAATGTGCAATTCTGGCCAGATAAAAAGAATACCACCGGACGAAAAATGTCGGCACTAACCAAATCGGATCAAGTCTGGAGTGCACAACAGATCTCAACGCAGAGCGTGACGGTACAGGGCTTGGGTGCACTAGAGTGGTTACTTTACGATAGTGGTTCGACACTGGAAACAAACAGCAATACCTGTTCCACAGCGGTATCAATTTCTCAAAACCTCAACGCTAAAGCCGACTTGATTGCGAACGCTTGGGCCGAGAACCCGTGGAAAGCAATGAAAAAGACGGAGTGGGAGTCGGAATATATTTCGCTACTGTCCAACCAGCTTGAATACAGCATGAAAAAGTTGAGCCGCCCGATGGCGAAAATTGGTCATCCGAGACCTTACTTTTCTGAGTCTTGGCGTTCAGGCACTTCACTCGCGAATTTGAAAGCAAACGTGCAAAGCATGCAAGCTTTATACTTGGCCAATGGCGATGGCTTAGACGCTCTTTTGCGCGAACAGGGCAAGTTGGAACTCGCCGATCGAGTTTCGCGTCAGTTTGACATGACACTTGAGACTTGGCCTGAGGAGAATAGCTTATTCGAAGCACTACAAACGGTAGATGGTTACCGCATGGTGTTGGCGCAATACAACAAGTTAGAGCAATTGAAGTACCTCATTCATGAAGAGGTAGCAATCGAACTCGGCGTGGTTATAGGATTTAATGCTACCGATGGTGACTGATCAAACAAGACGCACATTGCTTAAAGCCGCTCTATTTGGAGCGGCAGCCCCATTACTGCCTTTTGGTTGTGCTAGTACGACTCCGCGAACGCCAGCGTTAATTGGATGTTCAATCATTGGCCGTGACAAATATGCAGCAGTTGTTGCCGATGAACATGGGATGCCGATTTCCAAATTGCCAATTCCAGAACGTGGTCATGGTGTTGCTATCAACCAACACGGTCATGCGACGGTGTTTGGTCGTCGGCCGGGTACCTTCTTCATGGTATTTGACTATCGGAATGGGCAAGCGATAAAGCTGCACACGGCAAAAGCAAATCGTCACTTCTATGGTCACGGCGTGTATTCCCACGATGGGAACTATCTGTTTGCGACAGAAGGTGAAAGGGGAACAAGCCGAGGTATTATTGGCGTTTACGATGTGCGCAAGCAGTATCAAAAGATGGATGAGCTGTCAGGCTTTGGTATCGGACCACATGAAGTCATCATGATGCCCGATGGTGCATTAGCGACCGGTGTTGGCGGTGTGCATACTAATGGAAGAGAGCCTCTAAACCTCGATTCGATGACCCCAAGTCTGAGCTACCTGTCTCAAGATGGTGAGTTGCTCGATCAAGTTTCTCTGCCCGATCACAAGCTGAGCATTCGTCATCTTGCGCACGATGGCTCAGAGACAGTGCTATGCGGCCAGCAATATCGAGGTGAGCCAGATGAATACCCGGCTCTTATCGCGATGCACACTCGGGGTGAAAAAATGCTGGAGCTTGAGGCTGAACCTGAAGAATGGGCGCGTTTCAATCATTACGTTGCCAGCATTGCGGCGACTGATGAGTGGATATTAGCCACTTCTCCTCCGGGAAGCTGCTATGGCATTTGGTCCAAAGCGACGGGCAAGTTGGTTGAGTTGAACGCGTTACCCGATGCATCGGGTGTTGTGATCTACGGGGATGAGTTCCGCATTAGCTCTGGTGCAGGCAAAGTTGTCGAGCAACAGCCAATAGAATTTAAGAATACATTTTCAACAGGTATACAGTGGGACAATCATTGGTCTAGAATTGTGTGAAAAACAACCTTATTGATAGTTTTATGTGAAACTTATCGGAAAAAATATTGTCCCGTTCTTATTTTTAAAGCAGCAACCTGTGAGATATTTGCCATACTTTCTAATAAGGCAAGTAGGTAAGGGTTGTATCAGTGTTTGCTAGGGTTCTAATAATGACGGCACTTTTAGTGCCGTTTTGCAGCTTTTCTACCGCAGTTTCTCTTGACGATACTTCACAAGTGGAGCAAGAGGGAGCGGTTAAGCAGCTCTCAATTGAAAAAATGATCCACTATCCATCTGTGGTGGAGCAATTGTACCAGAGCACAAACTACCGTTTGAACTGGCAGAATGAAAGTGACGTTGAACAGTTCATCTTTCAGCTGAATGTTGTCGCGCTTGCAGACGTCACTAAAGAGTTTGATAACCAGCTGCATAGAATCAACCAGATCAAATGGCAAGGTGACAACCTCGACTTTGATTTGGTGATGACAGATTCATTGCTGATGTATTTAAGTTACCTGGAGCAGTTGCCTCACGAAGGGGTTAACTGGCTATTTGCCAATAAAACGCAAGTTGATCTTCCTCCGCCGAGTATCGATACATTATCGGTTCTTAGCAATGAGCTGACTGTTGGTAAGCTGGGTCAGTTTTTGTCCAGTTTGCGTTCTCCGCTGCAAATGGATCGAGATTTCAACTCGGCTTTTTCAGCCTTATCTGAGCACGCGCAATACCAATACCCTTTATACGAGCAACAAGGCTTGCTTCGTCTTGGCGATCCAATAACCAATAAAGCCTCTTTGGCAGAGCGCCTTGCGATAGTGGGCGTGGATGTCAGCTATGTTGACCCAAATTCGGCGCGATATGATGAGAACCTTGAACTGGCTGTAAAAGAATTTCAGCGTATTCATGGTTTGAAGCAAGACGGCGTTATCGGGCCAAATACGATCCGTTGGATTAACTTTTCTCCTAAGCAGAGGCTGCATTTGCTTGCTTTAAATGCTGAGCGCTCAAGAATATGGGCGAAAGAGAGAGATAATGTCGTATTCGTCAATGTGCCAGGGTATCAAGTTACATACTGGCATGATGGACAGCCACTGTTTGAGTCGAAAGTCGTGGTTGGTAAGAGTTCAAGAAAGACGCCGATAATGACGGTCAATATGGATTCGGTTATTTTGAATCCAACATGGAATGTGCCATGGAAGATCATGGTCAAAGACATCATTCCTAAAGTAAAAAGCAACCCAATGTATTTGATTCACAATAACATTCAAATCATTCGATCTTGGACTTCACGAGAGATCATCGATCCTACCACTATCAATTGGGCGACGGTTAATCCTCGAACTTTCCCATACCGAATGCGTCAGGCATCGGGTTCACAAAATGCGTTGGGCTTGTATAAGTTCAACATGCCAAACCCGCAGGCCATTTATTTACACGATACGCCAAGTAAAAACTTGTTTGAGCAAGATCGTCGAGCATTCAGTTCTGGTTGTGTTCGCGTGGAAAATGCCGATCAATTAGCTGAACTGCTTTTCAAAACGCAGGGGCTGGAAGAGCGTTTCGCGAAAAAACGCGAAAGTGCCCGTCGTTCTAATACGTCGGTTCCTTTAGGCGAGCGTATTGCGGTCCACATCATCTACCAAACTGCGTGGTTAGAAGAAGGTACGCTGTATTACCGTGATGATATTTATTCTTACGATAATCAAGGGTAGCGGCACACAAAACTTTAAGTAAATTTACATTGCAGAAAATTTACTTGTCGTTCAACCAGTAATCCATCCAAAATAGTCGATTAGGACATTCCAGACTGATTTGTGCGTTTGACGAAATGCACCAGTTTGGTTAATGTCCGCCTTTCGTGTAGTTTTTGAGCAGTATTTCTATATGGTAAGTCGTAATTTTTCCCGTCGTGATTTTCTTAAAATGACCGCTGGTGGTGTTGTATTGGCGTCTGCAATGCCAACTCTCTCATGGGCTTCATTGCCTGATGAACCTCGCGTACTAGCGATGAATAACCTGAATACTGGTGAGCAATTGGAAACGTGCTACTTTGATGGAAGTGGCTACGTAAAAAGTGAGCTTGAAAGGTTAGATGAGTTCTGTCGCGATCACAGACGTAATGAAACCTTCCCTATGGATCGACGTTTGTTTGATCAGATCAGCCAAATCCAAAAGCTTATTGGTACGGAGTCAGAAGTCATTGTGATCTCTGGGTATCGTTCACCAAAGACGAACTCTTCATTGCGTAACAACTCTTCTGGTGTGGCAAAGAAAAGCCTTCACATGGAAGGTAAAGCCATCGACTTTCGTTTAGACGGCGTAAAGTTGTCTACTGTACGTGACGCCGCTTTAAGTCTGAAAGCTGGTGGTGTTGGCTACTACCCGGGCAGTAACTTCGTTCATATTGACACTGGTGCGGTTCGCTCCTGGTAGGTGAGGTTGCAAGTCACCTTGAAAGTCTTGACGCGCAAGGTTTTCACAAGTCTTGAAGTCATTTAGGCTTAGTGTCATAGTTGCGGAAGTCTTAATAAAATTTATGTGGTGATAGGTTATCCATGGCTCTTAAATACCAAATTGTCCCGGTGACAGCTTTTTCTCAAAACTGTTCTATTGTCTGGTGTGATGAAACGATGAAAGGCATCGTGGTTGACCCGGGCGGTGATGAGAAGCAGCTTGCTGTGTTAATCAAAGAGTTAGGCGTTGATGTTGTTCAATTGGTATTGACGCATGGACATTTGGACCACGTTGGTGGCACTCAGCCATTAGCGGCTTTGCTTGGTGGAAAGGAAATTGTTGGGCCTCATAAAGCGGACAATTTCTGGTTACAAGGCTTAGAAGGGCAGAGCAAAATGTTTGGCTTCCCGCTAACTGAAGCATTTGAACCTGATCAATGGCTTGATGAGGGTGACACTGTCACATTTGGTAATCAAGTGCTGAAGGTGATCCACACTCCGGGTCATACACCTGGTCACGTTGTGCTTTACAGTGAAGAAGCTCGCGTAGCATTTGTGGGTGATGTCCTGTTTAACGGCAGTATCGGTCGTACAGACTTCCCTCAAGGTGATTTCAATACCTTAATCACGTCGATCAAAGAGAAGCTTTGGCCACTGGGTAACGATGTGACCTTCATTCCAGGCCACGGCCCACAATCTACTTTTGGTCATGAACGTAAAACCAACCCATTTGTTGCCGATGAGATGCCGCTTTACTAGCGAAGTCTGACTCGGGCAGAACAAAGTTATTTTGTCTCGAGTAAGTCTGGCTCGGCGGCAGCTAAATACCGCCGAGTTAACCCGACAAAATCTTCGGCTTCTCTATCCAAATCACTGGCTGAGATAAACACGTCGTAGCCATAAAAATCTCGCTGATATTTCATTCTGTTTGCAAGCATCGCAAGCAAGCCATCGTATTGCTTTCCCTGACTGCTCAGGTATGGCCTTGGATCGAGCACCATATCTTCGAACTTTTCTTCACATTGATTTTGTCGTGCCCCTAAATACAGAAGCGCACGTTGGCTCAGGAGGATTTCTGTCGCGATGCGAGGGCAAATCGCATCCAAGTAAGGAGAGTAGTGTTTTAACCGTACGCCAATCCAGGGCAGTGGTTGGTACCATCCGTCTTGTTGATAGCTACAAATACCTATCGATTCAATATTGCACCAGCGAACAACCCAACCACCCTTAAAAAGGTGTTGTTGAAAGTGGGTTGCGGTTAGCGTAAACGAGACTTGGCTTTTCTTAATCATCATAACTGCAAAGCCGACAATAACCGCCATTAATACCACAGACAATATCGCTTGCTTCCATCCAGGTGATATCAACACAAGAAAAAAAGTTATTAAAGCGACAACCAACAAGGTTATTCGGGTAAGAATAGAACCAGGTTTAAAATGTGAATTTGTGAGATGTAGCGTTTCCATGCATTTAACCTCATAGAGTCAACAAAATACCCAAATGCTTTCCCGTTGATCACGATCTAATTTAACTGTGCTTCTAGGCTATTTGCGGTGCGATTACTTCATTTGTCCGGTGTGAAACAAAATGCATTTGGTGGATAAAAAACCTCTGTTTTTATACCCAGTATTCAATAAAACAGTTCACAAATTACCTGTATAAATTCTAGACGCTCTGCGTTTTGAGCGCATTTTTCATCGCGTTTCGGCGCTAAAACCTACAAATTGCTTGTGAATTTTGGTATAAAACGCGCTTCAAATTTTCATCCCTGCTGATATGCAGTGAACTGGAGACATATTCAATGAGACTTGCTCATAAGCGTAAAGTGCAAATGAAATTGCAAAAGCGCATTAAAGCGACAGTAGCAAACATTGCTGCAGTACAAAAAGCAGCGAAGCCTGTTGCTGAGAAAGCAGCACCTTCTGTTACTGAGAAAGCTGTTGCCGAGAAAGTAGTAGCTGAGAAGAAAGTAGCTGTAGCGAAAACAGTAGAAGTTGCGCTAACTCCAAAACAGCAACAAGTGCTAGATATTGTTGTCGCAAATGCGGACGGTATTAACCCTAAAGGCATCGGCCTTGCTGCAGGTCAAGAAGACACTAAAGCGGCATCATGGGCAACTGGCGCTCTGAAGAAGCTTCTTGAAGAAAACCTGGTTCAAAAAGAGCAATTGGCAGGTAACAAAGTTATCTACAAAGCGATTTAGTTTTTAAATCCTCAATCTTATTAAGATACAGCTCTCTAATACCTCGACTATTGTCGGGGTATTTTTTTGAGCGACCTAACGTCCCGTCACTCCGTGTTTCTGCTCCTTCTTTGGCAAGTCTAGCGACGTCAAAATGGCAAATGTCACAATTCTTTAAATACTTTGTAAATTTTTTGGAAAGTTACTACTTACGTGGTTTTCTATTTTCGATATTTTTAATCTCTTCCTAACTAACTGTTTAATTTAGGCTTGAAATTTTAATTGGGTTAATCTCCTACGTATAAATACGTACTACCAATGGCTAATGTATGAGTGGTAGGCAGTAAAAATTGCGTGTTCCTGCCCATTTAAGAATCAACGTTATTGATACATCTTTAGCATCAAGTTACGCCCTGTAACTCAAATGATGCTGCGCTATTTTAAGAGTCAACTTTAGACAAGCACATTGTTCGTTACTTGGTGTAATACAAATCCTTGTGAAATGGATGATAACAATAACCTTGGTGACAAAGGACGTGAACGATGAGTTTGATCCAAAAATCTCTTAAAAGAGTGCTGAAAACTACTGCTGTGGTTGCCGCGATGGCCTTCGCTGCAACTTCTGCTAATGCTGCGGAAAAAGTCTACCGCCTGAAACTTGCAGAAACATGGGGACCTAACTTTCCTATCTTCGGCGATACCACGAAAAATATGGCTAAAATGGCAGAAGAAATGTCAAACGGCCGTCTGCAAATTCGTATTGACTCAGCAAACAAGCACAAAGCACCTTTTGGTGTGTTTGACATGGTGAAATCAGGTCAATACGACATGGGCCATTCGGCGTCTTACTACTGGAAAGGAAAAGTGCCAAACACACTTTACTTTTCTTCTATGCCTTTCGGTATGTTACCTACAGAGCAGTACGCTTGGTTCTACTATGGCGGTGGCATGGAGTTGATGGACAAAGTGTACGCTCCTCATAACCTGATGTCGTTCCCTGGTGGTAACACAGATACTCAAATGGGTGGTTGGTTTCAAAAAGAAATTAAAACACTGGATGACCTTCAAGGTCTGAAAATGCGTATCCCTGGTTTTGCTGGAGAAATTTTGGCTGAACTGGGCGCTAAGCCAACCAATATCGCACCGGGTGAACTGTACACGTCTCTTGAACGTCGCACCATTGATGCACTTGAGTGGGTTGGACCTTCGCTAGACCTTCGCATGGGCTTCCACAAAATTGCGCCTTACTACTACACAGGTTGGCATGAGCCAGCGACAGAGCTTCAGTTCCTGGTCAACAAGCGTACTTGGGAAAAACTGCCTGATGATCTTAAAGCGATCTTAAAAGTGGCAATGAAAACTGCAGCTTACGATATGTACACGCAGTCTAAACACGAAAGTGGTAAAAACTGGGCGACGATCAAGTCAGAGTACCCGAACGTAGAAGTGAAGGACTTCCCGCCAGAAGTAATGGCAGCAATGAAAGAAGCTAATGATCGCCTTCTGAAGAAACACGCGGAAGAAGATGCCTTGGCGAAAGAGATTCAAGAGTCTCAAGCTGCTTACATGGAGCAAGTTCGTCAATGGACTGATATCTCACAACGTGCTTATCTAAACAGCCAAGCTGACTAATACGTCAGTATGCTGCCCAAGCGAATTGGTTTGGGCAGCGAGTGAAGCCCAAGAAAAAACTCATAATAAAATGCTCCGCCACTTAGCGGAGCTCAACCATACGTTCCACGGAGTCAGGAATGAGAAGCCTTATTTATATTGAGCGGATGTTTAACCGCTTCAGTGATTTTTTGGGGTGGTTGTCCAGCATCCTCTTCATCTTACTGCTACTAAATGTGGTATACGACGTTGTTATGCGATACGTGTTCAACGATGTTTCTATCGCCTTTCAGGAAATGGAATGGCACCTTTTTGCCTCAGTATTTTTGCTGGGTGTACCATACGCCATCAAAGCTGGTGGTCATGTTCGAGTCGACATTTTCTACGAGCGTTTATCTTATAAAGCGCAATCCATTATCGACATAATAGGCACGTTATTTTTCCTGCTTCCTTTTTGCTTATTGGTCGCCTGGTTCGGTATCGACTTTGCCAAAGAAAGTTATGCACTAGGGGAGACTTCTGGAGACCCAGGTGGTTTGCCTTACCGTTGGATCATTAAGGCAATGATCCCATTATCATTCTTTTTTATGGCAGTGAGTGGGATTGGTTTGTTGCTGCACTCTATCAATAAAATTGTTAACCCTCATCTTATCTATGCCGGTAATAACGGTAAGTCGTAAAAGGAAGTTATTATGATCGGTATAGTCATGTTTTTTGTAGCCTTATTTGCGCTACTTCTGGGTTTCCCCGTTGCGTTTACCTTCGGTGGTATCGCACTGATTTTTGGTGTTTGGGCAGAAGGCATTGAAATGTTTGCCTTTATGCCATATCGAATTCAATCGATTATGCAAAACACGGTACTAATGGCTGTGCCGTTATTTGTGTTCATGGGGCTGGTTTTACAGAAAACCAAGCTTGCAGAGCAGCTACTAGAGTCAATGGGGCGTCTGTTCGGTGGCGTTCGTGGTGGTATCGCCATTTCTACTGTACTGGTAGGGGCGTTACTTGCTGCATCTACCGGTGTTGTTGGCGCTTCTGTTGTGGCAATGGGGCTTATTTCCCTGCCTGTGATGCTCAAGTACAACTATGACAAAGGTCTGGCGTGCGGCACCATCTGTGCTTCAGGTACGCTGGGGCAAATTATCCCTCCATCGATTGTTTTGATCCTACTAGGGGACGTATTAGGTGTACCTGTTGGTGATCTTTTCCAAGCAGCGGTATGGCCGGGAATCACACTGGTTGTAGCGTACGTGATCTACATTCTGGTGTATGCAAAGTTGAACCCGCAAGCCGCTCAGCCTATCGAGCGTGATGAGTCTGTCAGCCGAAAAGAAGAAGTCATTAGCGCGCTCAAAGCGGTTCTGCCACCTCTGGCCTTAATCATCGTGGTATTAGGTTCTATTTTCGCAGGTGTTGCCACGCCGACAGAATCGGCGGCATTGGGTGGTGCTGGTGCGATCGTACTTGCTGTGTTGTACAAGCAGTTCAGCTGGTCGATGGTTTATGATGCTTCAAAAGAGACGGTAAAAGTCACCGCGATGGTATTTGCGATATTGCTTGGTGCGACCGCATTCTCCATGGCATTTACGTACACTGGTGGTGATTACTTAGTCGAAGAGTGGATGTTGAGTATTCCAGGTGAAAAATGGGGCTTCCTCATCATCACCATGCTTGTCATTTTGATTCTAGGCTTCTTCATCGACTTCGTCGAAATCTGTTTCATCATCGTTCCAATCCTCGCCCCAGTTGCAGAGATGCTAGGCATTAATATGACGTGGTTTGCGATTCTGGTAGCGATGAACCTACAAACCTCTTTCCTAACGCCACCATTTGGTTTCAGTTTGTTCTACTTGAAAGGGGTAGCGCCAGCAGGGGTAACAACGCGTGATATTTATAAGGGCGTGATGCCGTTTATCGCTATTCAGATAGCCGTGCTTGCGTCGCTCTTATTCTTTCCTGGTTTTTACGGCATGGGCTAAAAGGAGATTTTGTGACCTGAGAGTTTCCTCCTTTTGAAACAAGTTGTTAAGCTGCTTATGCGTTGACGCTTGGAGCAGCGTTTCATGGAGGGAAGGGATGCCTCTCAAAGCAAAGTTAATTCTGCTGACACTGATACCTGTGGTATTGGTGTCAGCCAGTATCAGTTGGATTTCTATCTACCAAGCCAAGACCCTTGGTCAGCGAGAAGTGGAGCTTTTCCACCAAAACCTCATTCAGTCAAAAGAAGCGGCGCTAAAGGATACCGTCGATGTTGCTTTTGACGCCATCATTCACATCTATAACGACACAACGATTGAAGAAGACGTTGCCAAAGCTCGTGTAAAAGCGATTTTAAACCACTTAACCTATGGGTCTGATGGGTACTTTTTTGCTTACGATAAACATGGCACTAACCTTGTCCATCCAGCACAACCTGATTTAGTCGGGGAGAACCTGCTTGGCCTCCAAGATGAGAATGGCGATCGACTCATTGAGGCGCTGTTATATCAAGCGCAAACGGGTGGTGGCTTTCACCAATACTTATGGCAAAAGCCGTCGACAGGTGAGGTTGTTCCAAAGCTCAGTTATGCGGGTTGGTTAGATAAGTGGGAGTGGATGGTCGGAACCGGGCTGTACATAGAGGATGTCAGCCAGGAAGTGGCCAGCATGCGCGCGGCAGTGAACAAAAATATCGAAACGACCTTCTTTTCGGTCGTTGTGATTCTGGTCGTTACGGTTGCCGTGATCATCGTATTAACCCTTGCCATTAACTTGCACGAACATCGCCTTGCAGATAAAAACCTGAAAGAACTGGCGTATAAAACCGTGATGTTTCAGGAAGATGAGAAAAAACATTTGGCGCGCGAGCTTCATGATGGCATCAATCAGCTGTTGGTCTCTAGCAAATGCCATTTAGATCTGATGAGTCATCGTTTGGAAGACGAAAAACTCAAGCAGCACTTGGATAAATCTCAACGTTCGTTAGTTACCGCCATCAATGAAGTCCGGCATATTTCCCACCAGTTGAGGCCAAGTGCGCTGGATGATATTGGTTTGGAAGCGGCGCTTACCACATTACTACAGGATTTTCACTCTCACTCTGGGATTGATATTGATAGCCATTTTGATACCCAGCAGCAAAAATTGACGTCGGAAGTCGCCACTACCTTATATCGCGTTGCTCAGGAATCATTGAATAACATCGAAAAGCACGCGAAAGCGAAAAAAGTGACGGTGATTTTGCAAAAAATGGGCAATATGCTGCAATTACTGATACGTGACGACGGAATTGGATTTGTCGTCAACCAAGCGGTCCATCGTCAAGGGATTGGCTTGCGAAACATGCAGGAGCGTGTTGAGTTTATTGGTGGTGAATTTGAATTGATGAGTGAACTCGGTCTGGGGACCGAAATAACCGTGCTGCTAAATTTGGATGAAGGTGTTTATGGATAAACCGATTAGTGTGTTGATTGTCGATGATCATCAGGTGGTGTTAGATGGTTTTATGGCACGGTTGGAACTAGAGCCGGACATTGAAGTCATAGGTACCGCCAGTAACGGCTTGGAAGCAATAGAAGTGGCCAAGCATCTTCATCCTGACGTGATCCTTATGGATATCAGTATGCCCATAATGAACGGCATTGAGGCAACGGGAATCATAAAAGAGGAAGTGCCTGAGAGCCGAATTTTGATGTTAACCATGCATGACAACCGAGAGTACATCATGAAAGTGATGCAAGCCGGGGCAGTAGGGTACATGTTGAAAGAGATTTCAGCAGAGAAAATGGTTCAGGCGATCAAAACGGTTAATCAGGGTTCAACCTATTTTTGTGAGTCCGTCACCCAGACGTTGTTCACGCAAGATGTTACCCCAATCAATCAAAGGCCTAACCCACTGAGTCGCAGAGAAGAAGCGGTGCTCAAATTAGTTGCGCAGGGGAATAGCAGCAAAAAAATCGCTACATTACTGAGTATCAGTTATAGAACAGTTGAAACACATCGTCATAATATTAAGCACAAGCTAGATCTGCATTCGACCGCCGAGTTGGCCAAATATGCATTTGAGACAGGACTTACCAAATAACACAGTGCCCGCGTCAGGCGAGCACTGACGGGAGTGATTACTCAGCTTTAGGAACGGTACCAGTAATGCTGCCAATTTCAAGCATTGGGGCAACGTCAATATCTTCTGCATTCATCATGGTCGAAATACGCTGTACTGAAGAAAGTAGCAGTGTTTGTTCCCATTCTTCCAGCTTCTGGAATCGATTAATGAAATGCTCTTGTAGCGGCGTCGGTGCTTGCTTTAATACTTCTTGTCCCTGTTCTGTCAGTACAGCGTGCACTTTGCGCTTATCTTCAACGCTACGGCGACGTTCTACAAACTGATTACGCTCTAATCGATCGAGAATGGTGGTCGCTGTGGCTTGACTCATATTGGTATGGCTAGACAATTGTTTGATAGTGACATTATCTAACTCGTTGATAGCACGCATTAAAATTAGCTGAGGTGCAGTCAGACCAGACTCTTTACTCAGCTTTTTAGAGTGTAAATCAATAGCGCGGATGATCTGACGAATCGAGACCAATACTTCTTCGTACTTTTCCAATTTATTCATCCAGTCTGTAGGAACATTTAACGAGGCGACACTAACTCAAATGCTTTGTTATTTAAAGAGCTGTGTAAAAAAATTCCGTCGTTTCTCTTCCGGCACTTCTTTGATGATTCCAATTTCCATTTACAGCATGGTGGAAGTGAATCACTACGCTCTAAAATTATTATAGCAACAATTGTTTGTGGTCTAATTATTAATGCAATGTGTTGCATTTATTTGGTCAGAAATCTCTGATTGAAAGGTAATAAATGTGGATTTTTTATGGAAAATCTAGACAAAAACACCTCAAATGTTAGGATCTTGACCCTTCACGGAATTTAAAACGTATCGTGTTCGAATGATTTTATTGTTTGGTGCGTAAAGATTACAAGAATTAGAGAGGAACGATGACAAAGGGTATAGATAAGTACAGTATCGATAGTACCGACTATACGGTAGGTCAGGATAACGTTCAAAAATGGGGGTTTGATGTACATAACCCTGTTTTTGGGATTAGTGCGGGTTTAATTGCACTGTTTCTTGTGGCTGCATTGGTTTTAGATGCACACACTGCTAAGACGGTACTTGATGGAATCAAATGGCAAATCATCGGTTCATTTGATTGGCTATTCATTATTTCAGGTAACATTTTCGTTATATTCTGCCTGGTACTGATAGTATCCCCGATGGGGAAAATCCGCCTCGGCGGTAAAGACGCAGTTTCCGATTACTCGTTCCTATCGTGGTTAGCTATGTTGTTTGCTGCAGGTATGGGTATTGGTCTTATGTTCTGGAGTGTGGCAGAACCCGTTGCTTACTTCACAGGTTGGTATGAAACACCATTAGGTGTGGAAGCAAACACCCCTGAAGCAGCGCGATTGGCATTGGGTGCAACGATGTTCCACTGGGGTCTGCACCCATGGGCCATTTACGGTGTTGTTGCGCTTTCCTTAGCTTTCTTCGCTTACAACAAAGGGCTTCCATTGTCGATGCGCTCGATCTTTTACCCACTATTGGGTGATCGTGCTTGGGGCTGGGCTGGCCATATTGTTGATATTTTAGCGGTACTGGCAACACTATTTGGTCTGGCAACATCGCTGGGTTTGGGAGCACAACAAGCCGCAAGTGGTATTCACCATGTGTTTGGTATCGAGGCTGGTATCGGGCTGCAGGTAATTGTCATCACTGTGGTGACATTACTTGCAGTGGTATCGGTTGTTCGCGGTATTGATGGCGGGGTGAAAGTCATCAGTAACATCAACATGATTGTTGCTTTCTTACTACTTATCCTTGTTGGTTTAATTGGCTGGGCGGCTAGCCTGGGCTCTATTCCAACCACATTGATGGCATACGTAGAAAACATCATTCCACTGAGCAACCCGTTTGGCCGTACTGACGAAGCGTGGTTCCAAGGCTGGACTGTATTCTACTGGGCTTGGTGGATTTCTTGGTCACCATTCGTAGGTATGTTTATCGCGCGTGTTTCCCGTGGCCGTACAGTACGAGAATTCATTACCGCGGTTCTGCTTGTTCCAACCGCAGTGACGGTGGTTTGGATGTCTGTATTTGGTGGTCTGGCTATCGAGCAGGTGGTTGATAAAGTGGGCGATCTAGGTGCGAATGGTCTGACTGACGTGTCACTGGCCATGTTCCAAATGTTTGATTCACTGCCATTTGGTAACATCCTGTCGTTTATTGCTATCGTTCTGGTTTTGGTGTTCTTTATTACCTCTTCAGATTCAGGCTCATTGGTTATCGACAGCATCACGGCAGGTGGTAAAGTTGACGCACCAGTGCCACAGCGAATTTTCTGGGCATTGATGGAAGGTGCCATTGCGGTTGCACTGCTTTGGATTGGTGGTTCGGAAGCCGTTCAGGCTCTGCAAGCCGGTGCCATCTCTACGGCGTTGCCATTCACTATCATCTTGCTTGCGATGTGTGTGAGCTTATTGATGGGTATGAGAACCGAGCGTCAATAGTCGGAATAAAATACTATGTTTAAAAAGCCAGCTTAGCTGGCTTTTTTTGTGTTGTTTTTCTGACGACAGACAAAAGAATGACACTGTTAAAGTTTATATCTTACAATAAGTTAGCAATGTAATTGATTGTTTTGAAACTTGGTGATTAGTGCCAAGAAAGTGTGTAATATTCACGCTCCTAGGTTGTCCTCCCAAATAATATAAAAATATGAAATTTTCACTAAAACAAAAACTTATCGGCGCGAGTCTTTCGGCTGTGGTTATTATGGCTGCTGCACTGACTTGGTTGTCGGCTGGTCAACTGTTTGATCAGACTTCTGCTGGTGTTTATTCAAGAGCACAAAGCTTGAGTGCCGTTGCATCGGAAGGGATTTCTGACTGGATTACCATCCGTAAAGAAATCGCCACCGCATTTAATGATTACTCGACCGAACAGGACGTTGTGCCGTTCTTACAGCAAGCACGCAAAGCTGGCGGCTTTGATGATATCTTCCTTGGTACGCCAAAAGGAGAGATGTACCGTTCTCATCCTGAGCGAAACCGTGCTGATTATGATCCGCGAACTCGCCCTTGGTATAAAGATGCCAATGTCGCGGGTAAACAGATCATCACTGAGGCTTATCAAGACGCGATCACCAATGCGCTTTTGGTTACTATCGCAGAGCCGGTTATGAAAAATGGTCAGTTTATCGGGGTAGTCGGGGCCGATGTTCTTATCGATCAGCTTATCAGTGATGTGATCAACTTAGATGCTGGTAAAAATGCCAACGCGATGTTGATTGACATGAACCAAGGGACGTTTCTTGCTCATCCGGATAAAAGTTTGACGTTAAAGCCAATCAGCAGCTTATCGACAGACTTTTCACGACAGGCGATCGAGCGCGCTGCTGACGAAGGTAAAATTGAAAGCACGATCATCAGAGGGGTAGAAAAACTCTACTACTTCCACAAAGTAGCGGGAACGCATTGGATGTTCGCCATTGAGATGGACCGCGCGACGGAAGAGGCGGGCAATGCAGTACTGTTGCGTGACTTGCTGATCACTGCTGTGATGATCACAATCGCGGTGATTGTTGCGGTTTCTTGGCTAGTTGGCTTCTTGTTCCGCGATCTAAACCGAGTATCTCATGCACTGGAAGAAATTGCTTCTGGTGAAGGTGATTTGACTCAGCGTCTGGAACCACGCAGTGACGACGAAGTTGGTAAACTGGCAGAAAACTTTAACCGCTTTGTTGGCAACATGCATACCATGGTGACCACACTTAGCCATGTCTCTTCATCACTGTCTGAACAGGCTCGTACCACGGCTCAGCAAGCAGAGGAACGTAGTCAGCGTATTTCTTATCAGCAAGATGAAATCAACATGGTGGCGACTGCGGTTAATGAAATGGCGGCCGCTACGCAAGAAATTGCGGGTAACGCAGAAAGCACGGCTAGCCACTCAGAAGAGGCGGTAGGCGCTTGCGCTCACGGTTCTAGCCAAGTTTCGCAGACGCAATCTTCAATCCAGAATCTGGCCAAAGAAGTGCAGGTTGCGACCGATGTTATTCAGGATTTGGAAGCGCACGGTAATAGCATCAATACGATTCTATCGACCATTCAAGACATCGCAGAACAAACAAACTTGCTGGCACTTAACGCTGCTATTGAAGCGGCACGAGCAGGTGAGCAAGGACGTGGCTTTGCCGTGGTTGCTGATGAAGTTCGTGTATTGAGCCAACGCACACACGCTTCAACAAAAGAAATTCAAGAAACCATCGAGATGCTGCAAGGTACGACCAAGAAAGCGGTGGGTATCATGGGTGATAGCCGTCTTCTGGCTGATACCAGCGTTGATGATGCGAACTCAGCAGCAGCGAGTCTGACTCAAATTCATAGCGCAGTTGAGCAAATCAACGACATGGCAACACAGATCGCTTCTGCTGCTGAAGAACAAGCGTCGGTAACGACAGAGATTACTCGTAACACTGAAGGCATTCGTGATGTTTCTAACGAGCTTTCAGCAGAAGCGCATCAAGCTGCTGAACAAGCCGCTTACTTGTCTGAGCTATCACATGAGCTTGAGCAGGAAATCAAACGCTTTAAGTTATAATTTCGAAATATCTCGAGCGCGTTAAATTAAAAAGGAGCCATTGGCTCCTTTTTGTTTTTCTGGCTGTAGGCTAAAGCCAGAATTCGCTGATTGCTTGACTTTCATCGTAATGGTGCGCGATTTGTGCCTGAAGCAGTTCAGCAGTAGCTATCGCATCAGTCAGAGCGTGATGAGGAGTATAGTCCGGCAAGCCATAACGGCGTCGTGATTGAGCTAATCGCAACGATTCTGGTTTCTTGCCTTTTAACGACTCCCACAGACTTCCCGGTCGCTTTTTCTGAATGTCTTCCTCTATCTGGAAAGTATCCAATACCGGAAATTCAATGCCTTCATTGATGCGATCTCGCAATGCTTTATCGAGAAATTCCCTCTCTATGCGACGATAATGCACCACTACGATCTTACCGCTTAAACAGGGCAACAGTTCATTGAGAATATCCCCTAAATCAGGCGCATCAATCAGCTCACTATGGGTAATACCGTGAATGATGACAGAGTCTTCATCCAGCTTTTGTTTCGGTCTTACTTTCCAATGACGAGCATTACGCAAAAAGATACGCTTCAGGTTAAAAGGGACCAGCCCAATCGTAATGATGTCGTTCTTATCAGGATCTAAGCCCGTGGTTTCTAAATCCAGTGCGACAAACTCAACGTCTGAAATCGGTGTGTCTGGCGATGGTAATTCAGTGCCGTAAAAGGCTACCAGATTTTCATCCGTCGCCATCTCGACTTTTTGCTTAAACTTCGTGTGCCATTGGATAGTCGGCTTTTGAAAGAGCTTTTTTAACATGTTAAGCCTCACTTAAAGCTCTTGTTTGCTTGATAGCGAAACTTAAGGAAGTTTTGGCCATTACTCAGAATTTGGAAGGCATCCTTAAGGTTTCGGCGCTCAAAGTCCGACAGATTCTCCGGTTCAATATTGTTGTCAGGCTCAATGCCCATTTCAACATCGTACGCTTGGTGGCGAATTCGAACCATGGAGATGAACTCTAACGCATCTTTTAAATCTTGAGCGCGACCTTTTGGCAGAATACCGGCGTCAATAATGTCATCTAGGCGTTCAAATGAGTTCTGTGTACGAGATCCAACAGCCAACGCGTGAACCCTGATCAAATCGACCAGCGGGGCTGTACCACGACGCTTGAGGTTGATGGAGTTTTTATGCTGCCCATCTTTTTCCACCACAAAGCTCTTAAAGAAGCCGAGTGGAGGCGTTCGGTTAAGTGCGTTACGTGCAAGGCAAGCCAGGAAGCGATTGTTTTTACGTGCACGACGGACGATAAAGCTGGTTAACTGCTCTGCCCATTTTAGTCGTCCGTACACGCCGTCCAAATCAAAGAAGATGGATGCGTTGAGCAAGGCTTTCGGGTTTGGATCGTCGATCCAGTCGGCGAAACACTCTTCCCATTGTGAACGTGTCATTCTCCACATTGGGTTGGTTGCCATGATATCGCCTGTACAATATTTGTAGCCACAGGCATCTAAGCCATCGCTGACAAACTGCGCTAACTCCTCAAAATATTTACCATGCTTCGACTCCTGGTAGCTTTCGTCGAGAATGATGGCATTGTCCTGATCGGTAACCAGAAGCTGCTCATCACGCCCCATGGAGCCAAGCGCGAGAAAACAGTAAGGGACAGGTGGTGGACCTAACTTTTCTTCGGCCATTTCCAGTAAGCGCTGTTTGAAGCTACGACCGATTACGGACATGGCACTGCCGACCATGTGAGAATTGGCGTCCTCGTTCACCAAACGAACAAAACTGCTTTTGACTTCTTCAGCGACGGCGGCCAGCTCTTCGATGGTGTGCTGGTGGAAAATACTGCTTACAAGTAGCAATGAGTTTTGTGATTCGTAACGAACAATATCCGTCGTTTCAATGATACCGATTGGCTGTTGATCTTTCACAACAGGGAGGTGGTGCACGTTATAACGCAACATTTTCAGCATGGCTTCATAGATGTAAGCGTTATGATCGAGTGAGATCACTTCGGTAGTCATTACCGTTGCAACATCTTCATGTGGGGATAAACCCTCGGCCAGTACACGCGCGCACAAGTCTCGGTCGGTGACAATACCTAATACTGGAGACTGTGGGTCGTCTTCGTCTCGCACAAAGTCCGGGTCAATAATAAGCAGTGACGAGACGTTATCTTCTGCCATAATTTTTGCTGCTTCCTGAATCGACTGGCCACGCTCGATCGTCGGAGTGTCACGCGTTAGCAACGTTTTCACTTTGGAAGTCGTGAGATCGTTGGCTTCTTTATTTTCAGAGATAGCCATGCGCAGGCGAGCGCTGTTTTCAACTTCGACAAAGTCAGCAAATGAGTCGTAGTTATCGTACATTTCCTGGAAAACGTCGCCAGGGATACAGTAGATCAGGGCATCATCGATCGCTTTTACAGGAAAACGAACTTTATTATTGGTAAGCAGGCCCATCTGACCAAAAAGATCGCCTTCATCCAGTCTGCTATAAAGTTCACCTTTACGTCGGTAAACCTCAACGACGCCACTTCTCACGACGAAGAGCTCTTGAACTTCATCTCCAAAGTGGATAATCGGAGTATCTTCTCGATAATACGAAATTTCGACACTTTCGGTGACTTTGCTTAGTGCTTCTTCTGGGAGTTCGTTAAAAGGGGGATACTTGGCGAGAAAGTTATAAATCTCGAGAAGTTCTGCATCCATAAGGTTGCCTTTTGATTTTCAAGTAATAAAGTAATCTTAACTTAGTTTTAAAACAGAGTCTTACTCGTTCGTTGTTTTGAGCACTTAATCATAAGATTCCGACGTGTAACACGACAATAGTAATGTCATTCGGCTAATATCGTGGATGTCGAATGAGTAAAATCGGGTTACGAAAGCATCTATTGATTCTCATGAAAGGAAATCGAATGTTGAGAAGTTTATTACTTGTGCCACTTTGTGTTTTTTCTGCACTTAGCGTTGCTTCAGAGGCGGAACAAGCGGACAAATTTGGTTATGAACATATTTATCTAAACGTTGGTGCAGGGACAACCAACGAAGAATGGTTAGAAAATGCGAATGTTACGACGATTGATTTGGGTGGTAACTATTTAGTCACGGATAACTGGCTGTTTAATGCAGACTATTCCGCACAGTTTTTTCATCCAGATACTTACACGCTGCGCATCGATCGTTTAACGGTTGGTGGTGGTTACCGATATGGCATAACCCAACAACTCGACCTTTACGGTGTTTATCGTTTAGGTGCAATTAAGGCAAAAGCAACGGATGACGATACGGATAAAACACTGGTATCCGAATCGGAATTCCTACACGCGGCAGTATTTGGCGCAAACTACTTGCTGAGTGAAACGCTGATTGTTAACGCTGAGATTGAAGCCAATCGCAGTGATATTGTTGACGAAAACAAATATAAAATCGGCTTTAACTATCAGTGGCATGACGTCATTGGTACCGGTCTATACTACCAATACCGAGATACGGACTACTCGGGAGCACCCTCTGATTACATCAATGAGGTGGGTTTAAGCCTCAGGTTCGTTTACTAGCTTAAAGTCTTAATTGAATACAAAAAAGGTCAGCAAGTGCTGACCTTTTCTTATCTTATCGCTGCAGATTAAAGAACTGCTGCAATGCCTTTACATAGTGGGCCCATGTTTGACTTAGTCATACCAGCCACACTGATTCGGCCAGAGCCGACAATGTAAATAGCGAATTCTTCTTTCAGACGGTTCACTTGCTCTTTAGATAGACCAGAGAAAGAGAACATGCCGTTTTGGCGTTCGATAAAGCTAAAGTCTGCATCTACACCTTCTTCTTTCAGTGTCGCTACAAACAACTCACGCATCTCTTGGATACGATCGCGCATTTCTGCTACTTCTGCTTCCCATTCTGCACGAAGGTCAGCATCGTTTAGAATATGCGTAACAACAGCGCTACCGTGAGCTGGTGGGTTCGAGTAGATAGAACGGATGATTGCTTTAACTTGTGAGAATGCTGTTGTTGCCACTTCTTCTGACTCAGCAACAAGAGTGAAGGCACCTACACGCTCGTTGTAAAGACCGAAGTTTTTAGAGAACGAGCTAGCAACTAGGATTTCTTTGTTGTACTTGGCAAAAGTACGTAGACCTGCTGCATCTTCCTCTACACCTTTCGCGAAACCTTGGTATGCGAAGTCGAATAGAGGAAGCAATTTCTTCTCTGCCACTAGCTTAGCTAGTGTTTCCCACTCTTCTGCTGTTGGATCGATACCAGTAGGGTTGTGGCAGCAGCCGTGTAGAAGAACGATGTCGCCTTCAGAAGCCGCTTGAAGATCGTTAAGCATCGCATCGAAGTCTTTGTCTTTTGTTTCTGCGTTGTAGTAGCTGTATTGAGCAGTTTCGATGCCAGCCGCAGTGAACACACCATTGTGGTTTGCCCAAGTAGGGTTGCTGATCCAGATTTTAACGTCGCCTAGCTGACGTTTGATGAATTCACCAGCAACACGCAGTGCACCTGTACCACCTGGCGCTTGAGCTGTTTTTGCACGTTTGTCTGCAACCACTTCAGCGCTCTCGCCGAATAGCAGTTTTTGTACTGCTAGAGCGTATTCTGCAGTCCCTTCGATGGTTAGGTAAGATTTAGTTTTCTCAGTCTCAATTAGAGCTGCTTCAGCTTTCTTTACCGTAGCAAGAACAGGGGTTTCACCTTGTTCGTTTTTGTAAATACCTACGCCAAGGTTGATTTTTTCTGCGCGAGTATCTTTTTTAAATTCTTCAGTAAGACCAAGAATAGGGTCGGCCGGAGCGGCTACTACTTTTTCAAACATAATCTTCATCCATGTTAATCGAAGGGTGTGCCCGTATTTATACCTTTCAGCATTACTTGTTACAACACCTTCTGATAAGAAAACCTAAAAAAGATGCTATTAGAAATCGAATTCAAAGATAAACCAGACTTTTGGCATGCTAACAGTGCTAAGAAGGGGAGTTAGAAGCAAGCTTTATCGAGAATTGATGCTGTTTTGTACATCGAATGCAATCGTTTACTTCGAAAGTGTCTATGTGCCAAATTGTTACGGAAAAGTTACATGGTTCTGCTTAACTGATGGCATAGAAAGCCTAGGTAAACTCGTTACAAAACAAGAACGCAAAACTAACACCGGAGAATCAGATAGAGATGTTTTTGGGTTCAATTTCTTGTTCTTCTTTTTTAATGGATTTTTGAGGTTAATGTCGGGTTTGACTGGATTGGACGAGAAACCAGATTAGACGTTGTTTTTTCTATGTCAGGATGTCTTTATTTGATTCAAAATTACGTCAACTAGAGGTCATTGGGTGGAATATTGGCAAACTTAACAGAGCATAGCTGGTTAACGAAAACACTTTCGTTGTTTTGACCCGGAGGTGTGCATCATCAATGACTCAATACAACCAACATATTTAAGATAGCACTTATAGCCAGTGAGCCGACCCGCTAGTCGGCCCATGATGATGCACCTAATTTTACCGATGTGCGCGTCTAGTCGTCTTGTTTTTCTTCTTTGCTAGCGTTTTCCTCGTTGAGGTGTTTTACAATCGCCTCTTTAGCATGTTCTTCCGTTGCTGTTTCACCTGGTGGCACAACGAGATCCGCCATTTTGTGTACACCCATTGCATCTTCAGCAATATGTAACCAGTCTGGGTGCCAATAATAAGGATCGGACGCACCAGGGTGGTCCCAGCTATGGACACCTTTATGCGCTCCTCGGTATGAGAGATCATCCATGGTAAACACTTTCATAACTTCCTCCAAAAACGTCATTTCTTTGAAAGTATGGAACATAATTCTACACTTCGGATCGCGAATTCATCTTACTAAGATTGATTAATTACCTTGCAAGAACGATAAGTCAGCTATCAGAATATCGGCGCGAAGTATGCTAAGGTTCACCCGAAGTCAAAGTGAGAGAATGATGAATCGATACCGTCAATTAGCTGAGCTGTTTAAAACTCAGATTCAGCAGAATACATGGAGAGCAGGGGAGAAGCTGCCATCTGTGCGTGTGACCAGCCGTAATCATTCAGTGAGTGCGGGGACGGTATTACAGGCTTACCAGTTACTGGAAGCTCAGGGCTGGGTAAGTGCTAAACCTCAATCCGGCTATTATGTTACGGCCGAATTAGAGCGTTTTGAGGCAAGCAATGAAGTCGTGCCAGCTTATCGCTCTAGCTTCAATGATGAGCTTTACGATTATCTTAAACATCAAGGATTGCCCGATGCAGTGCGTTTGGGCTCCGCGTTTCCCGACGCCAGTTTATTTCCTTTCGAAGCCTTAAACCGCAACCTCGCCAGCTCTGGCCGTAAAATGGGGCCAGAAAGCTTGCTTGATAACATGCCTCCGGGGAGTGAGTCATTACGTCGTTTGATCGCGCAACGGTACATACAGCAAGGCATATTGATTACGCACGAAGATATTGTGATCACCTCTGGCGCGCTCGAGGCGTTGAATCTGAGCTTGCAAGCGGTTACTCAGCCCGGAGATACGGTTGTTGTGGAGTCACCGGCTTTTTATGGTGCGCTTCAAGCGATAGAACGTCTTGGGCTGAAGGCAATCGAGGTTTCTGTAGACAGCCAAAACGGGCATGATCTTGAACAGCTTGAAGCAATATTTGCAAAACATGCTGTTCGCGCTTGTTGGCTGATGGTTAATTTTCACAACCCGACGGGTGCACTGCTGTCAGATGAACAAAAGGAACGGATTGTCCGGATGGCGGAACAACACGATGTCTACTTGATTGAAGATGATGTCTATTCCGAGCTTTATTTCACGGCAAATAAACCGACGTCTCTTAAAACTTTTGACACGCAAGGGCGAGTGCTTCACTGCTCCTCACTCTCTAAGAGTCTCTGTCCGGGGTATCGGCTAGGATGGGTCGTAAACCATCGCTTTAACGAGCCGATCCAAAAGCTACAACTTATCTCTACTTTGTCGGGTAGTGCACCGATTCAGCAAGGTATCGCCCATTATCTGCAAAATGACAGCTACGACAATCACTTGAGAAAGCTTCGAAAAATCATGCAACAGCGCCAAAGCTTGTTCATTGAACTTATACAACGCTACTTGCCCCAAAACCTGATTTATAACGTACCTGAAGGTGGCTACTTTGTATGGGTTAAGTTGCCAAATGGGACGGACAGCAAGTCGATTTATCAAGCTTTGTTGCAACAACAGATAACTGTGGCATATGGGAAGTTGTTTTCAAGCGATACCAAGTTTAAAAACTACCTGCGACTAAATACTTCCATGCCTCTCGATGGGGCATTAGAAAATGCCATCAAGAAAATAGGCGAGTTACTGACAACTGTTTAGGCATTTATCACGTTAACTGTACCAGTTCATCTTACTTGGATTGTGGTTTAATCAATGCAGTAACAACTTCTTACCTCGGAGTGATGATGAAAAAGCAGTTGGTGAAACATGAATTAACACTGATCATTGTGGCGATATTTAGCGCTTTCTTACTGGTGTTTGGACACCTTATTTTGGCCAAGTCATTTGCACATTATGCGTGGGTTGAATACACCGCTGCGGTCATTCCGTTCGTTATCTTTGGTTTGTGTTTTGTCGGTGTGAGGTATGCGGTGAAAGCCGATCAAGAGGAAAGTAATTCTTAATTTGGTGAGTGCCAGATAAAACAAAAGACCTCCACTTGGGAGGTCTTTTTAATTCTGTTTCACTAAAAGTGATTAGAAGTTCGCAGAACGTGGTGTACGTGGGAATGGGATCACGTCACGAACGTTGCCCATGCCTGTTACGTAAGAAACCAGACGCTCGAAGCCTAGACCAAAGCCTGCGTGTGGCACTGTGCCGTAACGACGTAGGTCGCGGTACCAGCTCATGTGCTCTGGGTCGATACCCATTTCACGCATACGTGAATCTAGGATGTCTAGACGTTCTTCACGTTGAGAACCACCGATGATTTCACCGATGCCTGGTGCTAGAACGTCCATCGCTGCTACTGTTTTGCCATCGTCGTTCATACGCATGTAGAACGCTTTGATGTCTTTCGGGTAGTTCTTAACGATTACTGGCGCTTTGAAGTGCTCTTCCGCTAGGAAACGCTCGTGCTCAGAAGACATGTCGATACCCCATTCAACTGGGAATTCGAACTCACGACCAGAATCCAGAAGGATTTGGATTGCGTCTGTGTAGTCTACTTGTGCGAAGTCAGAAGAAACGAATTGCTCCAGACGAGTGATCGCTTCTTTGTCGATGCGTTGTGCGAAGAACTCAAGGTCATCACGACGCTCTTCAAGTACTGCTTTAAATACGTACTTCAGCATGTCTTCAGCAAGTTTTGCTACGTCGTCTAGCTCTGCAAACGCAACTTCAGGCTCAACCATCCAGAATTCAGCCAGGTGGCGGCTTGTGTTTGAGTTTTCAGCACGGAAAGTAGGACCGAAAGTGTAAACTTTGCTGATTGCACAAGCGTAAGCTTCCGCGTTTAACTGACCAGAAACTGTCAGGAACGTCTCTTTACCGAAGAAGTCTTCGTTGTAATCTACTTTGCCAGCGTCTGTGCGAGGTAGGTTTTCCATGTCTAGCGTAGAAACGCGGAACATTTCACCCGCACCTTCTGCGTCAGAAGCGGTGATTAGTGGCGCAGATACCCAGAAGTAACCTTGCTCGTGGTAGAAACGGTGAATAGCTTGAGACAGGCAGTTACGTACACGAGCTACCGCGCCGATCACGTTTGTACGTGGACGAAGGTGCGCTACTTCACGTAGGTACTCGATCGAGTGACGAGTTTTTGCCATTGGGTAAGTTTCAGCATCTTCAACCCAACCAACAACTTTAACGTCAGTTGCTGCCAGCTCGAAGTCCTGACCTTTCGCAGGAGACTCAACAATCTTACCAGTTACTTCAACAGAGCAGCCTGTAGTCAGCTTTAATACTTCGTCGTCGTAATTATTAAGATTATTAGGGACCACGGCCTGAATCGGGTCGAAACAAGAGCCGTCATAAATGGCAAGGAAAGAGATTCCAGCTTTGGAATCACGACGTGAACGGATCCAGCCACGAACAGTCACTTCACTGTCTACTGCTAGCTGACCTTTCAAAACGTCTGATACAGGCGCGTAAGTCATGTTTTCAATATTCTCCATAGAGGTAAAAATTCAACGCAACGCTCTTTAAAGTCCTTGTTTCATAATCTTTTTGTTTAAAAAACAAGCAAAGCGCCGGGTTGGGTAGAATTTTACAGATTCAACGAGACATATTACCTGTCAATTCGTCAGCTTCAACCTTTATATTCATTTTGAAGGTCAGAAAAAGATGATTTCATCTTAGTTTTACCCCGGATGAAAGCAGGAATAGCGAAAAACGTTCAGACAGAAATGCAAGTAGACACTGATATTCCGTTTATGGGGAGTTCGAAACTACGTTTTTAAACACATGCCGCGTTAATCACACTGTTTTCTTTGTGTATTCATAACGTGATTATTATGTAATCAAATAACTGGCGAATGGCAAAACTCGACGCTCGGATATCATTCACTTAAATAAAAATACTGATTTATGGCTCAATAATGGACTAATGCTTGTCTCTTGGCAGTGATTTCCTTAGTATATCGCGTCTTTTTTAAAGCCTGAGAATCAAGATGAAAACAGAATTGTACAAAGAGTTCATGTTCGAAGCGGCACACCACTTGCCACATGTACCCGAAGGTCATAAGTGTGGTCGTTTGCACGGACACTCTTTCCTTGTTCGTCTTTATGTAGAAGGTGAGGTAGACCCACATACGGGTTGGGTTGTGGATTTTGCAGAAATCAAAGCCGCTTTCAAACCAATTTACGATCGTTTAGACCATTACTACTTAAACGATATTGAAGGCCTGGAAAACCCAACCAGCGAAGTGCTCGCGAAATGGATTTGGCAGCAACTGAAACCAAGCCTTCCGCTGCTAAGCAAAGTAGAGATCAAAGAAACTTGCACAGCAGGTTGTATCTACAAAGGCGAGTAATCGCAACTAGCGTCATTTACAAAGGCAAGCTTACCGGCTTGCCTTTGTTGTATCTGGAAGATGAAAACTACGCTAAACGCAGATACAAAAAAGCCCGAGCAGATGGCTCGGGCTTGGTGTTCAGAAGGTAGGATTAGCAGATAACTTTTATTGCCAGACCACCTTGAGAAGTTTCTCGGTATTTCGCGTTCATGTCTTTACCTGTCTCTAGCATGGTTTCGATAACCTTATCCAGAGATACGGTAGGAGCTGAAGAACGACGCAAAGCCATACGAGTCGAGTTGATCGCTTTTACAGCCGCAATACCATTACGCTCGATACATGGAACCTGTACCTGACCAGCGACAGGGTCACATGTCAGACCCAGGTTGTGCTCCATTGCGATTTCTGCTGCCATACAAACCTGCTCTGGGCTACCACCCATCAGCTCTGCAAGGCCAGCAGCTGCCATTGAACACGCCACGCCAACTTCGCCCTGACAGCCAACTTCTGCGCCAGAGATAGATGCATTACGCTTGTAAAGACCACCGATTGCACCAGAAGCTGCAAAGTAACGGATGTAGTCTTTCTCTGATACGGTTTGAATGAACTTGTCATAGTAAGCCAGTACCGCAGGGATAATGCCACACGCACCGTTCGTTGGTGCTGTTACAACACGACCACCTGCTGCGTTTTCTTCGTTTACAGCAAACGCAAACATGTTTACCCAGTCAACCACAGACATAGGATCGTTGGTTGTCTTTTCAGAAGTAAGCAGTTGTTGGCGAAGCGCTGCAGCACGGCGAGGCACACGCAGTGGACCAGGCAGAATGCCTTCTTCGTTCATACCGCGATCCATACATTCGCGCATGGTACGCCAGATGTTCGCGAAGTAGGTACGAGTCTCTTCGTCAGAATGAAGCGCTTGTTCATTTTTCATGGTTAGCGCACTGATAGAAAGGCCACTTTCACGGCACTGATTTACCAGTTCTTCTGCTGTTGTAAATGGGAAAGGAACTTTGATCGGGTTCTCTTCCTCTTTACCGAAGTTTTCTTCATCAACGATAAAACCACCACCGATAGAGTAGTAGGTCTTTGAGTATGCTTTTTCGTCATCAATCCAAGCGTGGATTTGCATACCATTTTCGTGAAGTTCCAAATTCGTTTTGTGGAAGTTCATTCCACCTTCGCGCGGAAACGATACTGTATGACAGTGCATGCCAACAGGAAGACGTTCAGTTTCTTCTACGCGAGCAATAAAGCCCGGAATAGAATCGATATCTACTTTCTCAGGGGAGTTGCCTGCAAGACCCATGATAATAGCAATATCTGTGTGGTGACCTTTCCCTGTCAGTGATAGCGATCCATAAACGTCAACGGTGATTTTAGTGATGTCGCGTAATTTTCCCATTGCGCGAAGATCATCAATAAACTCTTTACCCGCTTTCATTGGGCCTACAGTGTGTGAGCTTGAAGGTCCAACACCGATTTTATAGATATCAAATACACTAATCATATCGATTACCTCAGAAGAAAGCCTCCCAAGGGGATTTGGGAGGCTTAATTTTTTATCGTTATATTTTTCGATTAATCACGCTGGTATTTCAGCTGAGATTAAAGAGCGCCGTAGATTACAGAACTAATCGCTGCAAGACCACAGATAGCTGTGAAAATTTGCACAGGTGCTGAAGTTTTGTACTTCGCCATTGCTGGAACTTTGTGCATAGCGAAAACAGGCATCAGGAATAGGATTGCCGCAATCATTGGCGCACCCATCGTTTCAATCATACCTAGGATGCTTGGGTTAACGATAGCAACCACCCAAGTAGTTAGTACGATGAAGATTAGAGACGCTTTTTCAATCTTGCTTACTTGAGTGTTAGAGCGAGACTTGATTAGGCCAACCAGACCTTCGTGAGCACCCAGGAAGTGACCGAAGTAGCTAGAAGTGATTGCTGCAAACGCAACCAGTGGACCTAAGTAAGAGATCAGTGGAGACTCATGAACGTTCGCTAAGTAAGAAAGAACAGAGATGTTTTGTGCTTGTGCTGTAGCCAACTGCTCTGGAGACAGAGAAAGAACCACAGAGAACACGAAGAACATAACAAAGCCCATTAGCATCATTGCTGCACCGCCAGTGATAGCGTCAGTTTTCTTCACTGCATTTTCACCGTAAACACGACGTTGCTCTTTAGAGAACTGAGAAATGATAGGGCTGTGGTTGAATGAGAACACGATGATTGGAATTGCCAGCCAAACGATTGAAGGCATTTCACCCCAGTTTGGTGAAACTTCCATCATTGAAGTATTCCACTCAGGAATCAGGTAGAAAGACAGCGCTAGTAGAATGAATACCAGTGGGTAAACCATTGCTGATGTTGCTTTCAGCATGAGCTCTTTACCAAATACCACACCTGTAGTCATTGCTGCGATCAGAGCACCAGACAGTAGCCAGCGAGGAATAGATTCCATGCCCATTTGGTTAACCAGGAATGAGTCAACCGTGTTAGTGATGCCGACACCGTAGATAAGTACGATAGGGTAAATAGCGAAGAAGTAAGCGAAAGTAATAAGGTTTGCGCCAGTTTTACCGAAGTGCTCTTCTACTGTGTCAGTGATGTCTGCTTCTGGATTCTTAGCTGAAAGAACAAAGCGAGCCAGAGATTTGTGTGCGAACCAAGTCATTGGTGCTGCGATTAGGGCTAGGATTACTAATGGCCAGAAACCACCAGCACCCGCTTTAATCGGAAGGAATAATACACCTGCACCTACGGCTGTACCGAACAGCGACAGACACCAGGTGAAGTCTTTGTAAGAAAACTTACTAGACGATTGTGCGGTAGAAACCGCAGAATTGATTGAATTCATTTTATGTTTACTCATTTTGGGAACAGGAAATAAGTCGGGTGCAATTTTGCAAGATTTTGCATTGGGAAAATTAGATCTAAGTCATGTATTGCTCGGGCTTATTGAATAATATGTCAAAAACCTGTTTTTTATCACGAAAATGATGTGCTACTAGTGATTAATGCTAATGTGTGGAATTAGAAAATCTAATTGATAGTCTTATTTGTACATATTTTTATCAGCGCAAACGCTTGCGGTGAAAACGACAAATTAAACTAATGTAAATGAGAGGTTACGAATAGGTTTTTTGAAGTGAAATGTTGGATGGAAGTGCCCCTAAGTAGCCTCATGCTTGTTCGGAAATTATACATATTTGTAAATCACCGTTACTTAGCGATGATGTGCCTTTGCATTGACTCAATAATTTGAGCGGTCATACCCCAAATGAAGTGCTGGCGGTAAGGAATAGCAAATACACGGTGGCTAGTTTGTTTAAGATTAAATTTGCTGCTGTAGAGTTTGCTCGGGTTCAAAATATGGTTTGCAGGAACTTCGAATACATACTCAACTTCATTGGGGTCAATGTGCGTTTTGTAGTTTGGCGATACAAAAGCTAAAAATGGAGTGACATTAAAGCGGCTAATGGTAGGAAGTTTAGGTAATTGGCCAAAGACATGTATGTCGTTATTTGCGATACCAATTTCTTCTTTTGTCTCACGAAGCGCAGTATTCACTAAGTGAATGTCTTCAGGTTCAAATTTACCGCCGGGAAAGCTGATTTGTCCCGGATGATGGCGTAAGTGTTCAGCTCGTTTGGTCAAAATCACCTGTAATCCTTCCGGGCGTTCGACAAATCCAATCAATACCGCAGCGTCACGCAGTGGCTTGTCTTTTAAAAAGCTTAATCGAGCGAGTGATTCTTTGTGATACCCAGTAGGCAACTGCAGTTGAAAGTTTTGCAGTAGCTTCGTTTTATTGATGACCAAATTGCGTCCTTTTATCTACTATCTATTGATAATTATAGAGGAGCAGTATCCTCTCTCAATGTGTTATCAAGATTATAACGATGGTGAATCGGAGTAAATCAGACGTTAGGGTAAGAAAGCTAATGTAAAAACGCTAATGCAAAAACGCCTCCAGTTGAGGAGGCGTTGAGATATGGTTTGAAGAATATCACTGGCGTTACTTCAATGCTGGTAAAATTTTCGACAGCTTATCCAGCGTCTCCTGATACTCGGCCGCGCATTCGCTGTCTGCCACTACGCCACCGCCAGCCCAAGCATACAAGTTGCCTTTTTCTGCAACCAACGTGCGAATGGTAATGCTGGTGTCCATGCGACCATGGCGAGATATGTAACCAATACTGCCGCAGTAAGCGCTGCGTCGATGAGGTTCTAGCTCTTCAATGATTTGCATCGCACGCACTTTGGGTGCACCAGTGATTGAACCGCCAGGGAAGCAAGCTCGCAACAAATCCGCAGGCGAATACTGTTCATCCAAATCTGCACGAATCGTACTGACCAAATGGTGAACCGCCGGGAAGCTCTCGATATCAAACAATTTTGGTACATGAACACTGCCAGGTGAGGCAACACGGCCAATATCGTTTCGCAACAGATCGACAATCATTAAGTTTTCAGCCTGATCTTTTTCTGCGGTCTGCAAATCATAGGCGTTCGCCTTGTCTTGCGCTGCATCCAGACTGCGAGGTCGCGTGCCTTTGATTGGCTTAGTTTCGATGACTCTCTCTTTTAGCTCCAGAAAACGCTCTGGTGAGATGCTTAAAATCGAAGACTCAGGCATACGAATAAATGCAGAAAAAGGCGCTTGGTTGGCGGATTCGAGCTTCAGGTAGGCTTGCCACTCGCTGCCTGTGTATGGCGCGTTAAAGCGTTGCGCTAAGTTGATTTGATAACAGTCACCGCTTAGCAAGTACTCTTGCACGCTATTAAAGCGAGTACCGTAAGATTGCTCGGTCATGTTCGATTGCCAAGCGCCAGTCAAACTAAATTCAGCGTCTTGTACGGCGGTTTGTTTATCGAGCCAATCCCACGCTTGAGCAATATTTTGCCCAACGATACAGGCCTTGCTGAGTTTATGATCGACAACGATCGCCCATTCATAAAGGCCAACCGCCATATCCGCTGTTTGCAAATCCTTTTCCGCAAGCTCTGGCATAGCTTCAACGCGGCGACCTAAATCATAGCTGAAGTAGCCAAGCGCACCGCCTACGAAAGGCAGATCCCACTCTGAATCGAGCTCAACACTCGGTAGCCATTGCTGTTGCAATTGATCGAGT
This sequence comes from Vibrio natriegens NBRC 15636 = ATCC 14048 = DSM 759, assembly GCF_035621455.1. Classification (NCBI taxonomy): domain Bacteria; kingdom Pseudomonadati; phylum Pseudomonadota; class Gammaproteobacteria; order Vibrionales; family Vibrionaceae; genus Vibrio; species Vibrio natriegens. The sequence continues at coordinate 1,910,477 of NZ_CP141822.1, read as the reverse complement.
AGAGAAAAGGGGTCGTCGCCCGACACATAATCGTCAGATGGTGTCTTGATGCATGTGTTATCGGCAATGGTTTCTAATGTTGCTACCGGGTTTGCAACAAGCACATCGAAACGGCTGTCGATGTGAGTTTCTGACGCAGAACGCAGCAACATCGCCCAAGGCTGATGCTGAATATGCGAAAAAAGGTGAAGTGCTAAGTCTGGTGCGTAATCCAACGCTTTAAAATCAATGAATTGATTATCCATGTTGTTCATTTGTGTAATTTGTGACAAAGAGATCGTTCACTGCATGGCATGTCATGGGCAGCAAGAGTATCATATTCCACCGTATAGCCAAACTTCCTCTATACAAAGGGTTCTGAGGAGGTTTTACTATACAAGAAGGCGACTTCAGTAACTCGTGTGTCGAGATCAGCCATCCGACAACTGTTTATATAATGTGTTTATAAAAATGAAGCTCAAAAGAGCAACTTGCTCAACAAACACGATTGAAGCCAAGCCAGTAATGGAAGCATAACTATAACGAGGCATGTAATGACGGTAATTCGCAAGCAGGATGTCATCAGCAGTGTTGCTGATGCGCTACAGTACATTTCTTACTACCACCCGCTAGACTTTGTTCAAGCCCTTGAAAAAGCCTACCACCGCGAAGAGAGCCAAGCCGCGAAAGACGCGATTGCGCAGATCTTAATTAACTCCCGTATGTCGGCAGAAGGCCACCGCCCAATCTGTCAGGACACCGGTATCGTGACGTGTTTTGTCAACATCGGCATGGGCGTTCAGTGGGACTCGACGGACATGACGGTTCAGCAAATGGTAGATGAAGGCGTTCGACAGGCCTACACGAATCCAGATAACCCATTGCGTGCATCGGTTTTGATGGATCCTGCTGGTAAACGTATTAACACTAAAGACAACACGCCAGCGGTAGTACACATCAATATGGTACCGGGCGATAAAGTTGAAATTCAGATCGCGGCGAAGGGCGGCGGCAGTGAAAACAAAACTAAGATGGTGATGCTAAACCCATCTGATGATATTGCCGAGTGGGTAGAAAAAACACTGCCAACGATGGGCGCTGGTTGGTGTCCTCCGGGCATGCTTGGCATTGGTATCGGCGGTACGGCTGAAAAAGCAGCGGTACTGGCAAAAGAATCGCTAATGGAGCATATCGATATTCAAGAGCTTATCGACCGTGGCCCACAAAACGCAGAAGAAGAGCTTCGTCTTGATATCTTCAATCGCGTAAACAAACTTGGTATCGGTGCGCAAGGTCTTGGCGGCCTGACTACCGTAGTTGACGTTAAGATCAAAACAGCGCCAACGCACGCAGCGTCTAAACCAGTATGCTTGATCCCGAACTGTGCTGCGACTCGTCACGTACACTTCACGCTAGATGGCTCAGGCCCGGCAGACTTAACGCCGCCTAAGCTTGAAGAGTGGCCAGATATCACTTGGGAAGCGGGCGCGAATACTCGTCGCGTTAACTTAGACGAAGTGACACAAGCTGATGTTGAGCAGTGGAAGACAGGCGAGACAGTTCTTCTTTCTGGTAAGATTCTTACTGGTCGCGATGCGGCACACAAACGCATCCAGACTATGTTGCAAAATGGTGAGGGTCTACCTGAAGGTGTCGATTTCAAAGGTAAATTTATCTACTACGTTGGCCCTGTAGACGCTGTAGGTGATGAAGCTGTAGGTCCTGCTGGCCCGACTACGTCAACTCGTATGGACAAATTCACCGACATGATGCTTGATGAAACGGGCATTATGGGCATGATCGGTAAAGCAGAGCGTGGCCCTGCGACCGTTGAATCTATCAAGAAGCACAAAGCGGTTTACTTGATGGCGGTTGGCGGCGCGGCTTACCTGGTTGCGAAGGCGATTAAGAAAGCGCGCGTAGTAGCGTTTGAAGATCTCGGTATGGAAGCGATCTACGAATTTGAAGTAGAAGACATGCCAGTAACAGTCGCGGTAGACTCAAACGGTGTGAACGCTCACCAGATTGGTCCGGACACTTGGAAAGTGAAAATCCAAGAGATGGAAGCTTAATGTAAATGGCACTTTGAGGACGTCTCAGTCTTGAGAATGTGACAAGGTGCTGATTTACCTAGCAAACAATTGACAAAAGTGCAGCGAAAACTGCACTTTTTGTCTATATACTAGGTATATTAACCTTTGGGCATAGCAACAGACGTTATGCGAACAATAATAATTAGGAGACGGCATGCCTCGTTTTATTCAAATTCTACAAATTATTCTTGCTGTTGTGGTGGGTGGCTTTGTTGGCTATGACTTGATTCTTCACGGTATCAGTATCTTTGATGAAAAATACGTCACGATTACTTGTGTACTGTGGGTAGTGCTAGAGGTGGCGCTATTCGTTATCTACAAACTGATTGAAGAAGATTAGAACGTTTACGCTTAAATCGTTTGATCGATAGTTAGAATACCGAAGCCTCTGAGAATTCTCAGGGGCTTTTGTGTTTTTGGGCAATGCCTTTTGCTGTGAGTCGTTTGTTCATCTTTGATTAATGTATGTAAAATTAGACTCATACCTTCGTCGTTTACTAATGAGATAAATAAAAAGCATGAAAAGAATAACAAAAGAAGTGAATGACTTTATCAACCGCGGCATGGACTCTAATGTCCGAATCGCCGTTACAGGCTTATCCCGAGCGGGCAAAACGGCGTTTATTACTTCCCTGGTCGATCAGCTGCTTTATACGGCGACGCACGACAATTTGCCATTATTGGCCGCGGCCAGAGACAAACGATTGATAGGCGCTAAACGTGAGCCTCAATCGAATATGATGGTTCCCCGTTTTGCTTACGACGAAGCCATCGCTCAAATTCATGCCACGCCTCCAGCGTGGCCAGTGCCAACGCGTGATGTTAGTGAAATTCGACTGGCGCTGAAATATAAGCCGAATAAAACCACCAAAAAGTTATTGAGCAAAACCGCTGTTCTTAACGTGGATATCATTGACTACCCGGGAGAGTGGTTGCTTGATTTACCGCTTCTGGATATGGATTTCGCCACCTGGTCGCAAACGCAGTTTAATGCGCTAAAAGGTCAACGCAGTCAGTTGGCAGAAACGTGGTTAGAAGAACTGGAAAACCTGGACCTTAACGAGAGTGTTAATGAAAAGCAGCTCGAGAGCATTGCGTATTCTTACACGCAATATCTACATGGTTGTAAAGACGCTGGGTTGCATTGGGTTCAACCGGGGCGTTTTGTTCTGCCGGGTGAATTGGCCGGAGCACCGGTTCTGCAATTTTTTCCTTGTCGGGTTGAGGCAGAGACCAAGCCTGTTAAAGGCAGTAATCTAGCGATGCTAGAAGCGCGTTTCCATGAATATCAGCAAAAAGTAGTGAAGGCGTTCTATAAACATCACTTTGCGACGTTTGACCGCCAAATCGTGCTGGTGGATTGCTTACAACCTTTAAATGCCGGAGATGAGGCGTTTTACGATATGCGTCAGGCGCTGGAGCAAATCATGCATAGCTTCCGCTACGGACGCAGCAGTTTTATTCGTCGGCTATTTTCTCCCAAAATCGACAAAGTTCTCTTCGCTGCAACCAAAGCAGACCACGTTACGCCAGAACAGCATCCGAATTTGGTCTCTTTGCTCCAGCAGATGGTGCATCCCGCTTGGCAAACGGCCGCTTATGAGAACATTGAAATGAGCTGTATGAGTATTGCTTCGATTCAGGCCACGACGCCTGGGTTTATTTCCACCGGCGACAAGACCGTTCCGGCTTTGCAGGGCATAACACTGGATGGCGAACCAATGACGATGTTCCCTGGTGAAGTACCAAGGAAACTACCGAATGCGGCATATTGGCAAAACAGTGGTTTTGATTTCACTTCGTTCCGTCCAATGCCGTCAGCAAGTGATGAACCGATGAAACATATACGTTTAGACAAAGCACTGGATTACCTGATCGGAGATAAGTTGAAATGAGTGAATTCAAACAAAAGCAGGTCTTCTCCGACAATGTACTAGAAAAAGAAAAGGATTCTGTACCAGAGGAGTTAACTGCTCAAAAGGCCTTTAGTGACAAAGAAACCTTTGTGCCTGTTACTGTGCAAGAAGAGCCGCAAGAAACGGAGCAGGAATTGCAGCTTGAGCATGTGATTCGCCCTAAATCTGGTCGAAAATGGTTGGCGACAGGGTTACTTACCGCGTTTTCTGGTCTGGTGGGGTGGCAGGCGATCGATTCAGTTGTCACGGCGGTTCAAACGTCCGATTGGCTTGCATTGGGATGGGCAGGTTTTATTGCAACCATCGCCTCATTTGGTATTGGCGCGCTAGGCAAGGAGTTGTGGAAGCTGCGTAAACTGAGAAACCACTTCAGCATCCAAGAAGAGAGTGAATTGCTTGTTGGCAGTGATAGCGTGGGCAAGGGCAAAGCGTTTTGTGAAAAAGTGGCTGAACAAAGTGGGGTATTGGCAGAAAATCCGGGCTTTGACCGCTGGAAAAACAGTGTTAACCCTGCACACAGCGACGCTGAAATTCTCGATATGTACGACTCAATGGTGGTTAGTCAGCAAGACAAACTGGCTACAAAGATCGTGTCTCAACATGCCACCGAATCCGCTGCGTTAGTTGCAGTCAGCCCTCTCGCCGCAGCAGATATGTTTTTGGTAGCTTGGCGTAACTTCAAAATGATCGACAACTTATCCAAAGTCTATGGCGTTGAGTTGGGCTATGCGTCGCGAATAAAACTGCTCAAAGCGGTCTTTGTGAATATGGCTGCCGCTGGTGCGAGTGAGCTAGCGATTGATGCTGGCATGGATTTAATGTCGATGGATCTTGCGGGCAAAGTATCAGCTCGCGCAGGTCAGGGGCTTGGTGTCGGTATTCTTACCGCTCGTTTAGGCTTAAAAGCAATGACACTGTTGCGCCCATTACCTTGGTATCCTGAGCGTCAGGTTAAACTGGGTACAATTCGCAAAGCGGTAGTGGCGAAAGTTGCATCAATTACGATGAAACCGTAACCAATATCACCATTGATGAATAGGATTGCTTGACGCCATTCCAAGCTTGATAGAAACTACTGTCAACTTTTCCTGACAGTTGTGAATTGGGATATTTTCAGTGCGTCTTGAAGTCTTATGTGAAGATAGACTCGGTCTTACCCGAGAACTGCTCGATATTTTAGCATCTAAAAGTATCGACTTGCGTGGTATTGAGATTGATATCAGCGGCATTATATATTTGAATTGCCCGGATATTGATTTTGATACCTTTAGCGAATTAATGGCCGAAATCCGACGTATTTCGGGGGTTAAAGACGTACGTAAAATTCAGTTCATGCCTATGGAACGCCATAATACCGAGCTGCTTTCTCTCGTGGATAATCTGCCGGATCCTGTCTTTGCTATCGATCTTAAAGGCGCGGTAGACATGGCCAACATGTCTGCGTTGTCTCTGCTAGGTTTGCACAAGCAAGAAGTTATCGGCACACAAATTGGTACGCTATTACCAAGCATGCGTTTCTCTCGTTGGTCTGAAGGAGTGAACGCCCGAACTCGTGAAAATCTGGTGATTGATGGTCTGGATTATATTCTTGAGTTAATGCCAGTTTATATCAAAGATGAAGCGCAAAACTCGACACTGGCGAGTACGTTGATCACGATTCGCTCCAGCCAGCAAGTTTCGCGAATTGAAGAAGCCGTGCCGCTGCATAACCCGCTTGGTTTTGAACACTTTGTCGGATTATCTAACCGCCATAAAGCATTGATGAATCAAGCCAAGAAGCTGTCTGTCCTTGATCAGCCTTTACTGATTGAAGGTGAAACTGGCACTGGTAAAGAAATGCTGGCAAAAGCGTGTCACAGCCGATCTAGCCGAGCGAGCAAGCCTTTCCTCGTACTGAGCTGCGCGTCTATGCCGGATGATGTGGCTGAAACTGAACTGTTCGGCCATGCGCCAGGCTCATTTAACCACGAGCAGGGGCACAAAGGCATTTTTGAACAAGCGAATGGCGGCACCGTCTTCTTGGACGAAATTGGTGAAATGAGCTCCCACTTGCAAATCAAGCTACTGCGTTTTCTTCAGGATGGTAATTTCCGTCGAGTTGGCGCAGAGGATGAAATGCACGTTGATGTGCGCATTATCGCCTCTACCAAGCATAACCTTGCTGAGCTGTCGGAAGCGGGCATGTTCCGTGAAGATTTATACTATCGCCTGAACGTTCTTACGTTGACGATTCCTCCTTTACGCAAGCGCTCTAATGATGTCGCTCCACTATTAGAGCTGTTTGTGACTAAGCACGCGCAGCAATTGGGTATTGATAAACCTGATTTCGACGAAGATTTGATCGACGGACTCGCAAACTACCAATGGCCAGGCAATATGCGTCAGCTGGATAATATGGTTCTGCGAGCGTTAACCGAGATGGATGGGCATTTATTGAAGGTTGAACACTTTAATTTGCCACAACCTCAATCGGTCGGTGGTGGCAGTGCGACACTCAATTTAGATGGCTCTTTGGATGAGATCATGCGTGATTACGAGTCTCAGATCCTTGAGCGTTTGTATCAGTCATTCCCATCAAGCCGCAAGCTGGCGAAGCGTTTGAATGTATCACATACGTCAATTGCCAATAAACTGCGTGACTATGGGATTCGTAAAAATTAATCCTGAACGAAGAGAAAACGGACGTTGTCATTTGTAATGGAAGATAAAAGTTCATCCGTCGCCGTTCATAAGTTGGACGGCGACTTACTTCTGCGTACTGCTGAAATCGCAGATGCTGATATGATTGCCGAATATTTTCAGGTAAATCGCGAGTACTTAAAGCCGTTTGAACCAACCCGCGAGGACGCCTTCTTTACCGTCAATGGTTGGCTACAAAAACTCATTAAACTAAGCGAACTCCACCGTCAGGGGCTTGGCTATTACTGTCTTCTCATTGATACCCAAAAACAACGCATGTTAGGCACAATTTCCTTCAGCGGTCTGGTTCGTTTCCCATTTCACTCATGCAGCGTTGGTTACTCTCTTGCCCAAACGGCGCAGGGTAACGGATACATGCGTCGTGGTCTTAAAATGGCTTGTGATTACATGTTCGACGTACAAAATATGCATCGAATTCAGGCAGGGTACATGCCACACAACAAACGCAGCGAAGCCGTTCTGGAACATGTTGGCTTTAGTAAAGAAGGCTATGCGAAGGACTATCTTTTGATAGATGGCGAGTGGCAAGATCATATCTTAACCTCACTGACTAAACCTGACTGGCAACCAAAGGCTCGATGATATGGAAAGACTAGAGAAGCAGCTAAAGCTATTAATAGAGTTGGATCAGTTGAAAAATGTGCTTCGTCGAACCCGTGTTAAATGCGCGGAAGGCAGACTGGAAAACAGCGGAGAACACAGTTGGCACGTAGCCCTGATGGCCGTCTTGATGGAAGAACATGCCAATGCTCCGGTCGATATTTGCCGAGTCATGAAAATGCTGTTGATCCACGATGTCGTAGAGATCGACGCGGGCGACACCTTTGTTTATGATACGGCCGCTTCAAAAGAGCAGGCGGAAAAAGAAATCAAAGCCGCAGAACGTTTATTCGGAATGCTGCCAAGCGAGCAAGGCAAAGAGCTATTGGCATTGTGGCATGAATTTGAAGCGGCACAAACTGACGATGCAAAGTACGCAAAAGCCCTCGACCGTTTAATACCAATGCTTCTAAATTATCATAATGACGGTCAAAGTTGGCAAGAACATGGCGTAACGCGTGAACAAGCGCTTACTATTAACAAAAGAATTGAACTTGGCTCTGTCACATTGTGGGACAAAGCGAAAGAAATAATTGAAGATGCCACCGATAAAGGTTGGCTGAAGTCGTAATAAAGGAGACTGAATGTCTTATTTGCCTTTGGACGAATACCAAAGAAAATGGATTTTTACTCACCAGTCGATGCCGGTACCAGAAGAAGACTTAGCGCAGATAAAGCCGATGAGTCAGGCTCGCTCCGCTCAGTTCTGGAAAGAGAACATCAGTGCGCAAAGCCCTGATATGGACCGTTTGAGCTCTCAAGATTGGCCGATGAAAGAGTCCAACTGGTCAGAAACTGTCGACTGGATGGCCGCTTGGGAATCAGACGAGCCAAACATGCCAACCGAAGTGGAAACACATATTGATTGGCAAGACGATGTGACCGTTTATTTCTGTTACGAGAAATACAACGTCATCGAAACCAAGTGGTCTATCTTCAAAAAGCATTGGAAGAACTTCCTGTTCTATGATGATGGCCCAATGTTGCTTGGCCGCCGTCGCGCTCAAGCTCTTTGGTTTGACTCAAAAGGCAATGTTAAACTGGGCGAACGCCATTAGTAATCTGTTGAAATTATTATATTAAGCCACCAATTTGGTGGCTTTTTCTTTTTAAAGGTTTGATAGAGGGCTTAGGACACCACTTGCTCCTCTTTCGATAACGTGAGTGTAGATTTGTGTGGTTTTTACATCTGAGTGCCCTAACTGCTCCTGAACTGTTCTGATATCGGCACCTGATTCGAGTAGATGCGTGGCAAAGCTATGTCTTAGCGTATGGCACGTTACCGATTTTTCGATTCCCGCGTCTTTCGCAGAGCGTTTGACGGCTCTTTGTAGAGCACTCTCGTTGATATGATGTCTTCTTAACTCTCCCATTTCCGGATCAACACTTAGTTTTGCTGATGGAAATAGAAAGTGCCAGTTAAAGTCCAACTGTGCGTTTGGGTATTTACGTTGTAGACCCTCTGAAATATAAACACCTGCGTAGCCAGGCATGTGACAATCTTTTTGATAATAACTTCGAGCGAGATCCACTTGTGCTTTTAGGGAAGAATGTAGCTCTTTTGCTAATGTCACCGTACGGTTCTTTCCGCCTTTACCTTGCCAGACACGGATTGCACCATAATCGTAATCAATGTCCTGAATTCTTAATCTCAGGCATTCCATTAAGCGAAGCCCGGAACCATAGAGTAGAAGTGTTTGAAGCTTGTATTTGGGATCGATATGTTGAATAAATCGACGAATCTCGTCTCGTGTTAATACGACAGGAAGTTTTCTCTCAGTTAGTGACTTTTGAAATCGCATTTCGAGTGAGAGCGGTGTCTGAAAGAAATCTCGGTAGAGAAATGCAATTGAACAAAGCGCTAACGCTTGAGTTTTTACTGCTACTTTATCTTTGACAGCAATGTGACTAAGGAACTGAACTACATGCTCTTCTGACAACTTAGATGGATGTGCAAACTGATGAAAAACGATATAACGCTTGATCCAAAATAGGTAACTTTCAATCGTTTTATTTGAGTAATGACGCATTAGCATATGCTCTTTTACACTAAGTAAAAATTGGGATTTCATAACGATATGTAACCTGTTTATTTATACAGGTTTGTTAATTTAGCATCACTCAGTTGACTAACCAGCTTTTTGCCGTCTAATTGCGCGTACCAGCACTCATATTCATACCTCGTTTCTATATTTTTCATAAAGATAAGTGCTAATATTCATAAATATGCTTAAGAGAAATAAGGCGTTGTTACGTCTGAAAGGCTGCAAAAAGCCGTATAGAAAGCGTTAGTACTGGATTGGCATCAACGGTAAATTTTTCGGGGTTTATCGGGTTCTTTTCCTAGCTTTACACCTGGTCAAATGTGCCTTTAACGTTCTTTCCGGTGGCACTATATAAGTTGTGTTTGTTTTGACTTCACCGTTTACGGTTTCTAACTTTTGGGCTATTTCTTTGGCGTGGTTTCTTTGATGCTGGGAAATGTTTGTCAAACACCGAGTTTCTTTGGCGCTGTCGTTTAGTTCTGAAGCCCGTATCCTTTGTTAATTTGAAAACGGTGAAAATAGGTCAGTTAAGCAAGTTTTTCTTCTAGCCAACTTGCGTTTTGAGGTTGAGTTCTAGTTTGGCAGTTGTCCCTTTAGCTTCAGCGTTTCAAGCCAGAAGTTTAGTGCTATATTTCAATATCTTGGCATGTGCCAAAGGTTAACGGGCAGCGTACTAACAAACAATTCAAGAGGGATTCGTAACGCGTGGCATTTTTACTATGCGTTAATTTTAGTGATTAAGGTGGTTTGCGGTGGCATCGGTGTTGCGTTACTCACCCCTTAATTGGGCGTTAGGTGCTTGAAGGAAAAGGTAAGTATGGAAATTGCTTTTCGGCAGATAAACATTGATGATTTCGAATTATGCGTTGCTGCGAGAAAAGATGCATACTTTTGTAGTTTTGGGCATTACGATGGTTTCGCCGACTTCATCAGCGGTTATCGTGAACGAGTCTTAGACCGGTTAGCAACATCAGAATGGTTTTATATCCATGTATTTGTGGATGGTCAGTTTGCAGGGCAGTTAGAGTTTCGCAGTTTTTCACCTGAGCCGGAAACTGGCTATGTGCATCTCATTTACTTAAAGCCGAATTTTCGTGGTTCAGGACTCGCTCCAAAAGTGCAGGATTATATTGTAAGCACTTTGAGTAAAGCGGGTTGTTTGCGTGCTGTACTTTCAGTAAGCCGAACTAACCATCGAGCTCTCACATTCTATAAGCGCCATGGTTGGGAGTTTGTGCGCAAGAATCCCAAGCACAATGAAACAGACTTTTACCAACTTTGGCTACGCACCTAACAAACTGTTCAAGAGGGATTCGCAACGCGTGGCATTTTTACTATGCGTTGATATTAGTGATTAAGGGGGTGTGCGGTGGCTTCGGTATTGCGTTGCTCACCCCTTAACAGGGCGTTATGTACTTTAAGGTAAAACGAAGATTATGGATGATCAGAAACATAGAGAAAATTGGCGGAAGTTTTACGAAAAGGCATTAAATCGACCACATTCCACAAGAACTGAACGAGCTGTAAATTTAGATGCTTCTTCAATTAAAGTAGCAATAGATTGTGGTTGCGGTACGGGTAGCGATATAAAGTATTTAATCTCGCACGGCTATAAAGTCTTCGGCTTTGACATCAATCCTGACTCAGTAGCAATATGCCGAGATAGGTTTGGTGGTGAGTCGAGTGTAAATGTAGCTCAATCATCATTTTGTGAGTTTGATTATGCTGATGCCAGCTTAATCGTCGCTAACGCGAGTTTATTTTTTGTGAACCCTGAGCAGTTTCAAGCAGTATGGACAAGCATAGATGCTAGTCTCGTAAAGGGTGGTGTTTTTGCTGGTGATTTCATGGGTAAAAACGACTCTTGGGCTAGTGACTTCCACACCCCCTTAACTGCACTCTCTAAAGATGAGTTGTTAAACTTATTCTCTAACTTTGAAATCATCGAGTTCAATGAAAGGGATGAAGATGGCACAACAATGGTAGGTAAATCAAAGCATTGGCACATTTATTCGGTGGTTGCCTTCAAACGTACATAACAATGCGTTTAAGGCAGATTCACCACGCTTGGCATTTTTGGTTTGTGTTTAGTCCAGTGTTTACGGCGTCCAAATTGAGTGTTGTGGTAGCGTGGTTCACACCTTAATTGGGCGTTAGTACTGGATTGGCATCAACGGTAAATTTTTCGGTGTTTATTGGTTTCTTTTCCTGGCTTTACACCTGGTCAAATGTGCCTTTCACGTTCTTTCCGGTGGCACTATATGAGTTGTGTTTGCTGTGACTTCACCGTTTACGGCGTCTAACTTTCGGGCTATTTCTCTGGCGCTGCTGTTTAGTTTTGCAACCTGTATCCTTTGCTAATTTGAAAACGGCGGCAATAGGGCAGTTAAGCATATTTTTCTTTTCGCCAACTTACGTTTTGAGAGTGAGTTCTAGTTTGGCTGTTGTCCCTTTAGCTTCAGCATTTCAAGCCAGAAGTTTCGTGCTATATTTCAATATCTTGGCGTATGCAAAAGGTTTACGGGCAGCGTACTAACAAGTTGCTTAAGAGTGATTCGTAACGCGTGGCATTTTTGGTATGCGGTGTCTTCAGTGATTAAGGCGTCGTGCGGTAGCTTTTGTATTGCGTTACTCACACCTTAGCAAAGCGTTATAGCGCAGCGGTATTTATCAGAAGAGGGACTATGCGCATTGATTTAACAATGATAGAGAATGAAAATCAACTTCATGAATTGATGGCTAATTGCTTTGGTTTTCCAGATTATTATGGAAAAAACTGGGATGCTTTTTGGGATTGCCTTTGTGATTCGGATTTGCCTAAAGTCAAAGTTGCCTCATTAAAAATCGCATTTGGTCGCAGAAAGTTTCTCGGGTGCAAAGTGTGGAAAGGGCAAGTTTACGAAAAGCCGGTGCTTGCTGAAGTCCTGGCTCGTTAAGTTTCTCGCAAGCAAAAGCTTATTCTTCGCTTTAATGTCGCGCTCCGCGCTTGTGGCGACCTTTTTACGAAATGTTGAACTCGTTGGTTCTTGAATCACAAAAAGTCATATGTGCGTTTGTAGTTTTTCGTGTTTAAGGTAATGTTTTCGTTAGCCAATTTAGCTTTGCCGAAAAATCGCATAACAAACAATTTAAGCAGATTCGCAACGCGTGGCAGTTTTGGTTTGCAGTGAATTTTGCGTTTATGGCGCAATGCGGTGGCTTTTGTATTGCGTTGCTCACTACTTAATTGGGCGTTAGGGCTTAGGAGGTTATATGTCAGATGAGACACTCGAAAAAAGATATTTAGCTATAAATGAAGCGCTTGAACAATGGGATTATAAACCTTGTGATTGTGCCGCTTTAGAGTTGAAAATAAGGGCGTTTGGCGGTGGAGAGCATTACGTTAAGCAATGCAATAATTGTGGGCGTCAAAAAGGAGGCTCAATTAAAAAAGCAGATGCTTTAATAGCTTTAAATGGAAAAACTCCACGTGTATTCGACCCCACCATAGAAGAAGTCTACGACAATCACTACAAAGTACGTGCAGAAACGAGGTCAAAGCTGTGGAAAGAAAAGATGGAGCTAGAATTAGAAATGTCTGGTCGGTCACCATCTTTATTTCCTAACTTTCATGAGATACAAGAAAAAAAGAATAAAGCGAAGGAAAAGCTGGAAACTGTGATTTCTGCTATTGCTGACGAATTTGGGGAAACATCAGCAAGGCAGATACTGATGCGCTCATTAGTCGAGATCAACAAGCAAAAATACCTAGAAAAAGTTAAAAACACAGAACGTTTTTCAGATGAAGGTGAACTGAAACGTTGGCTAGTTAATAATCTTAGCGTTGATTTTGATTTTTACGCGGAAGTTTGGGGGCGGCATTTAGCAGAAAATATAAATGTTAGGGTCGATTTTATAGCTGTACCTAAAGCTCATTTAGTTGCAAATGGCTTTGAACCTTCTCCCTTTGCGGTAGAGGTCAAGTATATAAGGCAAGAAGAGGGTTTTACCCGCAAGTCTAGTCGTGCTTTTTGGCAAACGATTTCATATAACGACAGCGAATTTAACCTCAATGGGCATATCTTTAAGCCTAAATTTAGTATCTTATTTACTAATCTAGCATTTCAACAAGAGATGGAACTTGTTAGAAATTATGGTTGGGATACAGAAAATGATGTTATGGAATGGCAAGGAATGCTCCACTTAGCCAATCATGCCAATGTAGGGCTGTTCCACATAACTGGTGATAAACACGAATTTCGTTCTTGGCGAATTAAGTTTGCTGGAGGAACGTATTTTTCTTATGGCATAGATAATAATGGCGAGCGAAGTGGGCAGATTTCAAATAGTGATGTCATAAATAAAGTAAGAGTGGGAAACTTTTGAACAGCCCTAACAAACAATTCAAGAGTGATTCGGCACGCTTGGCATTTTTAGTTTGCTTTGGCTTTAGTGGTTAAGGTGGTATGCGGCGGCATCGGTATTGCGTGCCTCACACCTTAATTGGGCGTTATGGCCTATCGTACATTTTTGGAGTTCAGCTATGAATAATTATTTTGTTTATCACAACGAAGATAAGATTCGTAAGTCCGTAAAAGAAATTGGTTTACTAGCAGCGTATACAAATAATGATGTAGAAGGATCTGAAGGTGGTGTCGCTTGGGTGATTAGCGCTGTTGGAAAAAGGAATAAGAAATATAAGGTTTCAATGTGCTTTGAAATAAGAAAAGCACATACGGGATACAGCCCTGTCGAAGCATTCAAAAACTCAGTTGCTGGCGAAGTTGGGGTTATTCTAGAGGAACCAATTGATGTCACTGACGAGGCATGGTTAAAAGAACTTCGAGCCTCCACGGCAAACTTTGTGAGAGGTTTCAGCCAATTAACCAATAAAACTATTGTTGAAAGTTTTGAACGTATCTTTGCCGACTTTGGATTTCGGTCATAACAAAGCGTTTAAGGCAGATTCGCAACGCGTGGCATTCTCAGTTCAAATTGAGTTTTGTGTTTAAGGCGTAATGCGGTGGCTTTCATATTGCGTTGCTCACTACTTATTTGGGCGTTAGAAATTACATGGAGAATTTATTATGGATGCAAGGTATGTGGATTATTTCCAAGCCTATGCAAGTACACTGTCTGAATTTCAACTTGCTGAGATTGGAGAGTTAGAAACTACTTACTTTTGTGACGATGAATACAATACAAATGAGTGCGCTCGTCTTGTCTCTATTGGTCAAAAACGTGCAACTTGCAGCGTCAAAGAAGCGTACCGTATTGAAGGTGAGGAGTTTCCTAAAGTAGGGCAGTACCAAATCGTGCTTGACTGGGAAAAGAACCCGGTTTGTATAGTAAAAATAACCAATGTGGACTTTTGTCCCTTTGGACAGGTTAGTCGAGAATTCGCTGAATCTGAGGGGGAAGGAGATGGCACCTATGAGTGGTGGTATAAAGCACATAACGACTTCTTCACTAGAGACTGTAAATCAGCTTATGGTTTAGAATTCAACGACTCAACAGAGTTGGTTCTTGTAACGTTTGAGTTAGTGCACAAGTAATTTCTAACAAAGCGTTTAAGACAGATTCGCAACGCTCGGCGGTTTTGGTTTGATTTGGCTTTTGTGTTTACGGTGTAATAATTTAGTTTTGTGGAAGCGTTGTTCACCACTTAAGCGGGCGTTAAGTGCAATCAACGAGAGTTACATCAAAAAGTAGGGAAGTATGAGTATTAATATAAAGTGGGATGGTGATTGTCGTTTTAAAGTGTCAACTGAAGTCGGCTTTACGTTTAATGTTGACGCTACAAGTGAGAAAGCCCCTTGTCCAACAGAAGTTCTATTGTCGGCTTTAGGTTCATGTAGTGCTACGGATGTCGTCTTGTTACTACAAGATCAAGGTTTTGAAGTTAAAGGCCTAGAAAATACGGTTACTTTTGCCCTAACGGAATCAGAACCTCGTTTATACAAATCGGCAAACTTACACTTTACAGTAAATGGCAGTGGTTTTAAGGAATCTGACATTTTGCGAGCAGCTCAAGATGCGGTGGAAAAGCATTGTCATGTTTGTCTTATGCTGAGCCCCACGATCGATATCACTTTTTCAGCGGAAGTGGGCAAAAATTGCACTTAACAAGCGTTTAAGAGGGATTCTCAACGCTTGGCATTTTCAGTTTGATTAAGCTTTAGTGTTTACGGCACAATGATTTAGGCTAGGTGGTGGCGTTGTTCCCTCCCTTTATGCGGCGTTATATTTAAGGAGTAAGTTTTGCCTCATTGTATTATTGAGCATTCATCATCTATCGAACCGGTAGACTTGAATCAGAAAGTGTTTCTGGGGGCTTTAGAGTCGAATTTGTTTGAGCCAGATGGTAGCGATATAAAGGTTAGAAGTATTGCATATGAAAACTATCAAACAGGCTCCGCTAAAGAAGACTTTATTCACGTAACTTTGCGTATTCTTTCTGGTCGTAATGAACAAGACAAGTTACTTTTGTCTAATAGTGTCATGTCCAGGCTGAAATCAATCCAGTTGGTTAGTGCTTCATTAACAGTAGAGGTTGTAGATATAGACCGAAACAGTTATGCCAAGCAGATAGTTTAAATATAACAAACTGTTTAAGAGGGATTCGCAACGCGTGGCATTTTTACTATGCGTTGCGTTTGGTGTTTTAGGTGGAATGCGGCGGCTTTGGTATTGCGTCGTTCACCCCTAAATAGAACGTTATATTTCACAAGTTATCCTAAAAGCCTCGAATCTGATCAGTCCCTTGCTTTTGTCCATTACTTTTGGGAGGGGTGAGTTTGTGCAAATCGGAGGCAATGCAACTTACCACAGAATATATTGGTGATCAGAAATGTATGATGCCCATTTTATCCGTAAATGGCACATTTCAAAAAAGAGGTTGTTACTCAACACGGCACCTTTTGTGATTAAAATCACTGCAGATGGCCAGGATGATTTGATCTGCTTCGCGTTATCTTCATCAGAACTAATACAAGTTAATAAAACATTTATTGTTTCACCACAAGAGAAACGTTGTTTCAGGTTTCCTTTGTTCTTTTGTCAGAATAAATGTGGAGTTGAAGTTGAAGAAGTTCAAATTATCGGTAATTACCGCATCGGTGCTAGCCATTACTGGATGTAATGGAATAATCAAAGAAGTCGAAAGTCAACATGCTTCCGAAGTTCAATCTCAGGCAGCCAATGAGTTCGAGCTGGTGCGCCAGAATATGCTGAGTGGTTTTGTTGAGCGCCAAACCGACATAGCCGCTAAACAACAGAAATCAGTGTCGGTACTAGCGAAAGAGTATGCTGACAGCATGGCCGCGAATGGCAGTTGGGAAGATATTGAATATGCCGACGAAGATCCAACTGGTTGGCAAGCCGGAGATCACCTAAGACGCCTGCGGATGATTGGCGCCGCTTTCGTGCAATCAAATAATGCCGATTTGGCGGATGCCGCTATCCGTGGATTGACCTATTGGCATCAACAAGATTTCAAAACCGGTTGGTGGTGGGCAGACATTGGTCAGCCTCAATTCCTGGGTGAAGTTGCTCTGATGTTGGGTGATCTGCTGCCGATGGAGCAGCGCTTTCAAACCGCGATGATCATGTCAGATACTCCTGGGGTCCGTAAGAGTGATAATGCTGAGACAACCGGTGGTAACCGCAGTGACATCAACCTGGTCGTAATCTACCGCGGCCTGCTGATTCATAGCAAATCTCTGGTTGGCGCCGCAGTAAAAGACATGGAAAATACCGTCAAACTCACCAATGGCGAAGGCATTCAGGCGGATTACTCTTTCCATCAGCACGGCGCTCAACTGTACAGCGCTGGCTATGGCGAAGTCTGGTTTGGCGCAACCTTGCGAGTCGCCTATATGGTCCGCGATACCGAATGGCGGTTTAGCCAAGAGAAGGCGGATATTCTCACCAACTTCTTCCTGGATGGCTGGCGCTGGATGAAGCGCGGCAGCCGTCTGGACTACAACACCTGGGGACGCGGTATCAGCCGTAGCAAACCAGAACTGACTCCTCTGGCTGAGTTACCGCCGTTAAAACCAAGCAATAATATCACCCAGATGGATATGGTGGCTGCATTAACTCCTGAACGTGCGGCTGAAGCGATGGCCTTTAAAGCGCACGTTACAGGTGCCAGACATGGCGTACCTTCCGGTTTGAATGGCTTTAAACACTTCTGGCGCAGTGACTATTCCACCAAAATGGCCGATGGTCACTTCTTCGGCATTCGCATGAACTCCCAGCGAACCTACCCTAATGAAAGTGGTAACGGTGAAAACCTGTTGGGCTATTGGCTGGGCTTCGGCAGCACATTTCTGGAACAGCGCGGCGACGAATACCACAACATTTTCCCGGTATGGAACTGGAAGTTGGTGCCGGGCGTAACCGCGCCTGAATATGAAGGCTTGCCGGATGACTGGGGTAAGGTTGAACAGCCAGAAGTTGCTTTCGTGGGTGGCGTGTCTAACGGCAATTATGGCGTAACAACCATGGATATGAACCTGGATACCAGTCCAGCCAAAGGCGATGCATTCAACACTAAAGCGAAGAAATCATGGTTCAGCTTTAAAAACGAGATAGTTGCGTTGGGCGCTGGCATCTCTTCAACATCGGCTGAAAATGTGAACACTACTCTCAACCAGACCCTACTCAATGGTAAGGTGACGGTTGATGGTGTGGAAGTTGAAAACGGTGTACGCGAGATCAGCTCTGCCAACTGGGTGCACCATGATGGCGTTGGCTATATATTCCCGCAAAACGGCGAACGCCACCTGTCCAACCAGACGCAGAAAGGTAACTGGAAACGGATCCGCAGTGGATCTTCCGCCAATGAAGTCTCTAAGGATGTCTTCACCCTGCATATCAGCCACGGTGTGAAGCCAAGTGACGCCGACTACCAGTACATTATTGTGCCTGAGCTGACCGCAGAGCAGACGGCGTCCTATCAGCAGATGATGCCAGTGACCGTACTGCAGAACAGCACCAGCGTGCAGGCCGTGCGTAATTCCGATCTTAAAATCGCTGGTGTCGTTTTCCATCAGGCCGGCAGCGTAGTGATCAGCGACGATCTTACGGTTTCTGTAGATAAACCGAGCGTATTGCTGGTAGATGAAAGTGGTGCTGAACCGATTATAACCTTATCCACTCCAGGTTTGTCTTACGCTGAAGTTAAGCTGACGCTGGACTCTAAAGCCAAGGGCGAAGCGGTAACTCGCATGGTGATGACACACGGCAAAACTGCGGAACAAGGTAACAGCGTAACCTTCCCGTTCTACCAAGGTGCGGAGAAGATAAACCAAGCTTTCAGGGATGAAATCAAGCAAGCAGAAGAAGAAGCAAGAGTCGCAGCTGAAGCCCAGGCCGCAGTTGTTGCCAAAGCGGAAGCTGCAGCCAAAGAGGCATCTGAAGCCCAAGCAAAAGCTGATGCAGAAGCCAGAGCTAAGGCTAAGCAAGATCTGGCAGCTGGCGGACTAGAGCTGAAAGTGACTCAAGACGCTTATGTGCGCGGTGGTAATCAGGCTGACAAATTCGACGGTATTGCTTGGGGGTTCATGGGGGTAGAAAATCACTACAATAACCCGGCACTGGATCATATAAGTATTCTTCGCTTTGATACAAACGGCCTGACGGGCTTAAAAGCGACTTCCGCCAAATTAAAGTTGCATATCCGAGGTGTTGACACCCGTCCAGACAAAACTGGCGGTAATATAGATACCCGCTTGCAGGCCTTTGCTGCAGACGCCGGCGACTGGGTTGAAAAAGAAAGCATCACTTGGAATACTCTACCTTCCACCGATGGCGCCACAGCATCTGGCATTGCCACAGCCAGCCATGGTCAAAGCCAAAAATGGATTGAGCTGGATGTAACTGATATCGTCAACAAATTGGACAGTAAGCGTTCACTGGATCTGCTGCTGGTTAATATCGACGAGAAAGGTCAAGGCGGTTATGTCGGTTTATCTACCAAAGAGCACAGTGGCGGTAAATATACCCCTCAGCTGCTAATCCAAGGTGAGTTGGAAGAGCCGGTGAAATAAGTTCTTAAGGAGGAACTGCCGAGGAGTGTAGTGAACAGAGCATCAGTCTGACAATTGATGCTCTGTCTTATGCAGCTGATGCGCTAGGGTCTTCGTATGATGGCCTGCGGTCAAAAACCTCAGCTGATATTACAAGCAGCTAAGTCGTAACAGAGCTGATGGCAGAGTCTACTGGAATGGACACAGCTGTGATGTTGATGTTTCAGGGTTACTCATTTGTGGGTTAAGTTTTGATAATGTAGCTATGCGGGGCTTTAACACAGTGGTAGCTTTTAAAGGTCAAATATGGATGTTTACCCGGAAATAGAATTATCGAGAGAGCAGCATTCTGCGATTCAGTCTTTGCGAAACCAGTCGTTTCCTGAAGATCAAGTGGCACGCTCATATTACAAGCAACTTCCTCACATGAGAGCCTTGAAATATAAAGGTAATCAACTTGTTGGTTACATGGGTTTAGACTATCGAGTGATAGCCGTGGGAGAAGAAACCTACAAAGTCTTAGGTGTGATCGATTTTTGTATCGACAGCGCTCATCAAGGTAAAGGTATTGGCTCTTCAATGTTATCTCAGCTTGCAGATTATGCTTCTACTAAAGATGTCGATTTCATAGTCTTAATATCTGATCTACATAGCTTTTATACACAAAATGGTTATCAGCGTGTTGATACGCTCAGTTCATGGTTGCGACTATCTGAACACAGAAATTATGGTGTCGCAGTAGAGCGGGTGAATGATTTGTATATAAAGTCAATGAGCGGCAAAACTTGGGCACTTGGACACATGGACTGGTTAGGTTATATGTACTAGTTGTATTTAAGGTGGCTGCAGCGGCTTCAGTATTGTTTTGGAATTTAGAAACTGCGTATCTTACAGGGAGTTTTATGTTTAGAGTTGTGTATGAGTGGCGTGTACCAATCGAGAAAATGGACGAGTTTCAAGATGCCTGGCGTTCGGCGACCGAATCCATCCACCATTCGGTAGAAGGTGCGCTCGGTAGCTTTATGCTTCGTTCCTATGATAAGCCTGAAAAGGTTCTCACTATTGCCAAATGGCAAACGCGCGAAAATTGGGAACGGTTCTGGGAAAATCGCAATCCAGAAAAAATGCAGAAGATGCGTGAAATTGCTGAACGTATCTCCGTTGAAGCATTCGACGAAATTGAAGATAGAACTAAATAGTGTCAGCGACACATCGCGCAGGGGCGTCTCTGGAGTCAATGGATGGATAAATCGTATGTATTAAGTGTGCTAAAGAAACTCTAGCTAATCATGGCAGGGCGTTTCAATAAGTTGTCTCAAGCACAGTAGAGGCGCAAAGGGGTTAACCTTTGAGCCTCTGCGTAATTAACCAATGCCCTATAACTCGATATTCGCTGTGTGTCACAATGATTAAATCCTGTGTCTATCTATACTATTGCCCCCGACCATCAAACATCACCACAATGGTTTTGGTAATGATGCTCATATCCATACTGAGCCAAGACTTCATCGAGCATAGAGAAAGCGCGTAACTGTGGTCATAGCCGACTTTTCTTCGCACGTCATCAATGCAGGTATCGTAACCCTGATTGACTTGCGCTAATCCGGTAATACCCGGCATCACACCATAGGTTCTATCAGCGAAATAAGGGATCGCACTCTCCAGTTTGCTATAGAAACTAGGGCGTTCAGGTCGTGGACCTATCAGTGACATGTCACCTTTAACTACGTTAAAAAGTTGTGGGATTTCATCCAAACGAGTCTTACGTAAAAATCGTCCAACTGGCGTGATTCTTGGGTCATTTTCCGTCGCCCAGACTGCCCCTGTATGTTGTTCTGCGTCTTGGTACATGGTGCGAAATTTAATGATTTCGAAAAACATCATTTTCTCTGGTGTAGATTTACCGACTCGAAGCTGTTTATAAAACACAGGGCCCGAAGAGGAGAGTTTGATTGCTATCGCGATAAAAGGCATTACTGGTGACAGAAGCAGTAAACCAAATAGCGCGCCGAACAAATCAAAGAGACGTTTTGCAAACCAAATTGAAATATGTGCGGATACGTTACTCATAGTGCATCTCCTTTTTGGCCCACACGAGACCACTTTCCTGATTCAAGACCAAATAGGTATCGCATACCACCGATGAAATTTGCGCAATGACCAGCAACGATGTAAAGCAGTAGCTTGCAGGCTTTGTGACAAAATATATGTGGTAGGTGATAAATTACAATCGCCAGTGAATAGATCGTGATTTGAGTGACCAGTGCAGCCATGAAAAGTGGGTTGTCCATCATGGCGATAGAACTAACAAAACAAAATAGAAGTAGGTAAGGGGTCATGAGCCGTAGCCCTTTGCCGGAAAAGAATGCAAATGCGACACCTCTGTACTTCGGTAAGAACATCTCACAAAGCTGGATTGCCTGCTGCATGTTGCCAGCAGAGATACGCAGTCTTCGGCTAAAGTCATCTTTCTCGTTGGTGGCTTCCATCTCCAGAGCAACCATATCAGGCTCATATTCAGCAATATAACCCTGACGTACGATCGACATAGGAATTATAAAGTCATCATTGATTGTATTGGCACTCATAGATTCAAACAGGTGCGTGCGGAATAGATAAAATGCGCCATGCGCCCCAAGCGTTGAGCCAAGTGAGGCTTCACGCATCTTAAGCTGACTTTGGTATTTCCAGTAACTGGCTTCCCCTGCATTACCCGGCTTAAACAATTGATAGTGACCATTGACGACGCCGACTTTACTGTCTTGAAAATGTGTATTTGCAATCCATAGCGCATCAATGGAAATAAGGGCGGACACGTCGCTCAATGCCGTAATATCACTGGTGATGGTTTTCATCTGTTCATTTATCAGGGCAACTTTGCCACGATTGGTTTTAAATGCCCGGATTTCAAAATGTGTATCGGAACAAATTGCTTCTTGAATGGTTTGTTCTGCAATACTCACTGTCTTATCGGTACAGCCATCACATGCGATGATGACTTTGTACTTATTTTTTGGGTAATCAAGCGCAGATAGGTTGCGAATTTTGTCCGCTATCCACTGCTCTTCGTTGTAGGCAGGTACCAAGATAGTGATGGTTGAACATCCCCGATCGCTTTTGATACTTCTGTATCCACGCGTTCTATGGCTGCGGGCTTTGTAAGGGTGATTTTTAGAATACCAAGACAGTAAAACAGGGTAGCCAACGTGGTGATAGATAACCAACACGCAACTGATAATAAACAGTGTGGTAAGTAGTAAATCAATCATGCGCTTTTCTCCTCAGCTAATATTTCGTATGCACGCATCATGTCCCTGATGTCGTTATGCTTTAAGACAAACTGTCTTGGGGATGCTTTTACTGGTTTGTTTAAGGCGGTTTTTACACTGGCGGCCAACTGCTGTGAGTTTTCACTTTCAAACAACACTCCGGTGCTTGGGCAAAGGGTTTCTTTTGTTGCACCTACGTCGCTTGCTAAAGTGACAATGTCACATGCTTGGGCCTCTAAAGTAGAGAGCGGGAAACCTTCACGACGTGAGGGCAAACAGAATAAGTCCAGCGTTTGATAAAATCGCGTCATGTCATCAACAAGACCAAGAAAGGTTACTCGACTTCTTAACCCAAGTTGCTGCACTTGCTGTTCTAATTTGATACGTTGGCTACCATCCCCAGCGATAACTAGCTGTATATGGTTCGGCAGTAATGCCATCGCGTTGATCAAAATGTCGTGACCTTTGACTTGTTCTAATCGACCTGCCGTACCAATAATGGTGCTTTGCACAGGCAGTCCAAAAAGCTGACGGGCAAGGTGCTTGGAGCCAGTGGTGAATTTCTCGCAGTCGATACCGTTTTTGATCACCCTGACATCCTGATAATCAAAATGTTGATGAATTCGTTGTTTTACCAGAAGTGCATCGGCAACAACGCAGGGTTTAGCGATTTTTAGTGCCAGGTTTTGTAAAGCGCGGTGCTTTTGGTCTGATAGATGCCATGCATCATGTTCGGTATGAATTCGAGCTTTTACCCCGGCCAAGCGAGCAGCAACGGAGCCGTATAGAATCGGACCAATATGATGGGTATGAACAACGCTTGGCTTTAACGTGAGAAACAGTTTAACAAGTTGTATCAGCGTCTTAACGCTATAGCCTGACGGCTTGTTAAGAAAGATTAATTGGTTTTCAACCGACTTCAGTTTTGACCATTTCAATACTGCTTCTTGTTTTTTACCTTCCAAACTAACAATGAGTACTTTCTGGTGTGGGGACGAAAACGCCAGCATGTTGAGTGCGAGCGCCTCTAATCCACCAGGGGAAAGGTGCTGAACCACGTGAATAATCGTTTTGGACTTTATGCTCATACTCGCTCCTAACGGATGTTTAGCTCTGAACTAGTATTAGCATTATGTGTGCCAGATTTATTATTTAATCAATACAATGGTTTACGAGCTTTTTGTCGTATTTCTCAACCTGAAAGTCAATTTGAAAATCGTTATGATTAATACGGCTTTATTCTTGGAATGTGCGTGAGTACAGGCGCATGTGTAATGGCTTCGATCTCTTCTTTGCGTCTTATCGATGAATCAAACAGCTCGATCAATAACGCAACACCAGCACCTAAACCAATTCCCGCCACCAATCCCGCAATGACAAATACAATCGCCGGAAGATTCGCCGGGCGACTAGGGGTATAGGGAAGGTCAATAATTTTGACGCGTTTGTTTTGCTCGAAAACCCCTAAAGAACCAGTGAGCTGAGCCATTTCGTAACGTTGAATTAATTCATCATAGAGTTGACGCTTAATTTCAGCATTGCGAACTAAACGATGCATGGTTTTCGCGTTGTCACCGAATCGATTGGCTTCTTGCTCCAGGCTGGAAATCATTTCTTTTAAACTCTTTGTTTCTTCTGTGAGGGATTCATAACGACCTCGCACGAGTTGCAAGCTTTGTAGCTGGGTGACGAGTAAAGGTTGAATCTCTCCAAGATCTTTTAATTTATTACTGCTGGCTATATCCCAAAGCTGATCGCTACTGATATTAGGTTGCTCCATTTTCAATAATAAGGCGCGTTCATTTTCTAAACGGCGTAACTCGCGTTCTTTGCCTTGAACAGCACTATGACTCTCTGTGTACTTCGCTTTGAGAAGAGTCAGTTCGCTACGAATCTCGATGATCTGATCTTCAATTTTTCCGACCACGGGGTTGGTTGTTGATAGTTGTTGATCGAGAGAACCCAGGCTCTTTTCAACCCCAGCGAGTTCGGCTTTTTTCTCTGCGTAGCTTTGTTTCAGAGAGGCAAGGCGACCTAGCGACTGACTTTGCATTTCCGGCGTTACCGATGCAAAGCGATTTTTAAAATCAGCCAGTTCGTTTTCCGCAATGTCGAGTTCCTGTCTGCGTTTCTCAATATGAATAGCGAGAAATTCTGACGAGTCCTGAATCGATGAACGCTCTGGTGCGAGAAGCTGTTCAATAAAATGCTCACTGATAGACTCTAATAACTCTTTCATACCGTCCGGACGGGGAGCGGTCAGTGAGATTTTAAGAAAGTCTTTGCCCGGTTGAGTGATCGTTAAACTGTTTGAAAGCTGATTGATGATGTAATCACGCTTGGCTGGTGGCATTGAGTCGTTAATCAGCTGATGCTCATTCGCCACCGCAGTGAGTACATGGCGACTTTTCAGTAGCGTACTCAAGGCATTTAGACGTTCTTTTAGCATGGTTGAGACCGCGATATCTTCCAGAAACGGATTCATCTTCGCGGTTTCCTGAATCAGCATTGACGTATGCGACACGTAGTTAGTCGGTGCAATTTTACCAATAAAGTATCCAACGAATGGAAGGATAAGAATCGGTACGACAATCACATACCGTTGTCGCCATGCTGAATTGAGTATGACGATAAATCTCCGTTTTAACTCGTTCATAGTGACTCCAACATACAGTTCAATTTAAGCGTACGTGCATCCCAACTTTCGTCGATAACTGACTTTTGTCGCTCATCGGTTGATTGACGATCTAACTGATTTAATGCCTCTGTGAATTGCTCGCAATCAGTGACGGTTGAAACCAAGGCTTTGTAAGGCGATAACGCGGGAAAAGGCGTAGTGATGACGGGACAGCCTGCCGCAAAGTATTCCAGTAATTTTAAAGGGCTGCATGAAGCAATTTGTCCATTGGATTTAAACGGAAGTAAACTCACATCCCAATGTTGACTGTAACCGGGTAAGTCGCGATGTGGCTTAGGGCCAAGGTAGTGCACATTTGCCAGTTTCGGTAGCGGATAGTTTGGGAGTTCAATTGGGCCGATAAACACAAATTGCCAGCTAGGGTTCGCGAGGCAAACTTGCTCGATGAGTTCGTAATCTAGCCAGTTAGACAGGCTGCCATAAAACCCAGCAATCTTGTGATTTGGAGAGGGTAAATCCGTGGCACGCTGGCTTGGCCGACTAAAAAGTGAGGTATCTACGCCATGAGGCAAGTAGTGAGTTTTGGACTGCGGAAATTTTGCTAGCAAGGGTGCACTGGCTGCGAGTATCAGGTCCGCGTGCTCCACGAGTTTGTCTTCGTGCTGTTTGACCACCTTATGATCGACACCGGCAAGCGATGAGAAATCGTCTCCGCAATAGTAAACCACCGATGACTCACCGAGAGTTCCACATAAATCGGCTGCAGTCGGAAGTGAAGTCCATAAAATTGGTTTGTGCAGCTGAAGCCTCTCGATAACGGGTTTCAGCTGCAGACGCATCAAGGTTTTGGCGATATAACGCGCGAATGCTGACTTAGGAGCAGGAAGTGTTTTAAGGTTGATCACCGTAATATTTACGTGATGCTCTCGCTGGTCGGTGTAACCACCTTTACTTTTACCCACAAGCTTACCGCAAGCACGTTTAACATCGTGCATATTTAACTTGGGTTGACGGAGTCCTATCGAGTTAACCCAAAGTACCTTGCGTTGTTTTGCTAACCGGGTAACCAGATGTTGTGTACTCGATGGTAAGCCACCAAAATCTTCACCAAAAACAATAAGATCTCGCATAGTGAACTCCTTAGTGATTAAGTGAACGTATCACTCTGGCAGGATTACCTGCAGCAACAACAAAAGCAGGCAGGTCTTTAGTGACCACACTACCAGCACCCACGATGGTCCCTTCGCCAATCGTGACATTGGGGCAAACCGTGACGTTTGTTCCTAGCCATACGTCCTTTGCAAGTACGATATCTCCAACATCGCAATCGAGATCGCCAAAGCCTTTCGCTCTTAAATCAGCGTCAAGTGAGTGACCAGAATACCCAAACAGAAAGGCGCGACCGGCAATTCGAACATTGTCACCAATTTCAATTCGGCTCCCAATCGCAAAAGTACTCTGCCAACCGATATCGACGTTACTGCCAACAATCAGTTGTGGATCACTGGATTGGGGTCTGGCGCTAAACGTTGTTTGACCAGAGATGCGGCAATCGTCTCCAAGAGTGATGGAAAGTGGCCCGGAAACAAAAGGCACACCACCAAAGAGATAAAGCCCTCGACCATACTGAGAAAGTCGACCTTTAAAGGCGGGGGTATGGATAAATACCCGAACCAAGTTGTTCCAAATGGAGGTACTCGCTGAATAAACAGTGCGAACCGTCTTGTTCATCCACATCGGTGTAGGAAGATCACATGCACGAATCGATTTCAAAATGAGAAACAATTTGCGATATGAAGGGTTTTCGTGGTGTTGTAACCACACTTTGAAGTCATTTAACTGCTGAGCCAACATGATACTGTCCCTTATATTGAGGTGATAAAGAGACTATTTCACGTTGCGTGCCAAAAAATTAATTGTTTAAAAACAGTAATATAAGAATTATTTGTTGAGTGTTTCTTTGGTTTTCTCAATTTGAGAACGGATTTGAGTAATGCGGGAGATAGCGATACAAAGCGCTGCGAGGATATAAATCGGCCACGTGAAGCCTTGGGTTAGGAAAGTACCGGAAACCACAGTGCCTATTACACCTGCATACACCGCAAGCGCTGTTGCTGTGAGATAAGGGGAAACCAAGCCTTTTCGCTGATTTAAGATAGAAAGCGTTTGTCGGCTCGTTTTGATAAGCGAAATGATCATACCAATAAACACAGCCAGGCCAAGAAACCCGGTCTCAGCCAACACGCCGAACCAAGTACTGTGAACCGCGTGGTTGAGCCCGTCCCAATGTGGGCTGTAATAGTAGTAATTCGAATAGAAATTGTTTAAACCCACGCCACTAAACGGGTTCACCACCGCCATCTTAAACGCCGCTTCCCATGCATATAAGCGTCCCATGGCTGATGCGTCGATGCCGTCTTCTGCTGCGCCGCCCGACTGACGGTCGGAAATTCCGGCTACGGCAAACAGTCCCAGCAACCCAATTACAGCGATGAAGATCAATAGTGATTTTGAGCGAATCAAGCGCAGACCAAAAATACCAAATACAGCAACTGATCCCAAAAGCCCACCACGGCTTTGTGTCGCGATAACGGCTGCCATTGCCAGTACTAGCCCGGTAATACCAAGAATACGTGAGAAGCCTATACCTTTTGTGGTGGCAAAGCTGATCGCAAACGCCAGAGGGAACATTAATACCAGCGACAAATCATTCGGATCACCAAGCACAGAGCCCAACTGACGACCGATGGTGACTCTCGTCCCCTCAACTAAACCAATCCCTGAAGCCGAGTTATACAAAGCAACTACGGCGATTAAT
Organism: Vibrio natriegens NBRC 15636 = ATCC 14048 = DSM 759; assembly: GCF_035621455.1. NCBI lineage: Bacteria > Pseudomonadati > Pseudomonadota > Gammaproteobacteria > Vibrionales > Vibrionaceae > Vibrio > Vibrio natriegens. The sequence continues at coordinate 1,882,406 of NZ_CP141822.1, read as the reverse complement.
CCACCCGCTAAGATAATCAAGGTTGCGATTTTTCGCACTGCATCTTCCGTATTCACCAACCAAGCGATGGCTAGAGTCATGATGATGATTTTCCAATAGATATTTTTAAAATAGGTTATCGCAACGCCCGGGTTAGAGGACAAGACAATGCCTATGACAACAAGCCCCCAAAATAGGACGAGCCACGTCATACTCGGGTGCCAGAAAGTTTGTAGCTGGCGACTGATCAAGGTGTGCCAAATCAAAGCGCCAAGTGCTCCTAAAGAGAGGAGTAAAGGGATTTTTAATGAATAAAGTGCGGGTAAGGCTTCGTGAATTCGAAAGAAGGAAAACAGTACAAATAGACTCACCAACCAGAATGTCTGATGGAGCACAAACAATGCCGCAAGCGGTAAAAAGCAGAGCACAACGACAATGGCTGGATGAGGTATAACATACCAAACCATGGCTAGCGTAAACGTAACCAGCGTCATTATCATTATTGGCCTGGCGTGTTTGACACTATTCATAGTGAGCGACCCACGTAACGAGTTAACGTAATTGAAAGACGTTTGAGTGAAGCACCTGAAATCAACTGGAACCGAATGGCAAAAGCGATAATGCCTAACGGTTGAAGCAGCAGCATTAACGCGGACACCTCGATACTTTGATGATACCGACTGGTTAATAGAAACAGCACCGTTAACGCTGTCAGCGCACAAATAGGGCTGGTTTGATAATCCAGATAATGCGCACGTTGGCTAAACCAGATTGTGAATATGAATCGACTTAATTGCCCCGCGATCAACCCGTAAAGCATTGCTTCAATGCCGAGGTCAGCAGAAAGGATACAAATCACCATCGCCAATGCGGTGGAGGCGAGGTTAATGTACAAAAGCTGAGAGGTGTGCTTTTGGTAGAGAATGCCGAAGTTGGTCAACTCGACCAGCTCTTTGAATAGCATCATTGTTATGGTCATTCCAACCAAATTGATAGCAGGCTGGTAAGAGTCCGGTAAAGAGAACGAAATAAAAAGTTGACTAAGCCATGCCACAGCGACAGAAATAACGCACAACAGCAGTATCCCTTGAGTCGTCACGCTAGCGACATGTTCTCCTCCATTTTTGTCCATGGTTTCGAAACGTTTTGGCATCCACCACATATGAAAAGGTTGGATAAGAATACCGACGCCAAGCGCGAATTTAGCCGCAATCGCATACATGCCTAAGGTTTCTAAATCGGTTGCTCCAGCGATCAGCCACCTTTCTGCACCACTTAAACCAAAAGCCACAACACCGGATAGCATAAGCGGCGCAGAGTAGCGGATATAACGAATAAAGCGTTGTTTGTTAGGTAGGGAAAATGGAAAGTTGATGAAAACGTGCAAAAACAAAAACTGTATGAAGGTACACACGATATTGAGGGCAAAAACGAGTGTCACGTCCGGTTTGTATGTCAGGACGACAACAAGTAAAGAAACCTGAGCTAATACGGTCACGACACATATCTTAAAGAACAAGCTTGCTTGATTATGCAATCTTAACCAGGCAAGGCTGATAGCAAGGGGCGCTTCGTAACACCAAACCAAAGCCATAAATAGGATTTGCTCACTGGTGAACGTCGAAAGCTTAAAAGGGACCAGGTAATAAATGAACAAGATAAACAAACTCAGACTGAAAGAAGCAACGAGCGATGCACTGTACAGTTGAGAAGCTTTTCTTTTTCGCACCGTGAAGCGACTGATTGTGCCTATAAATCGATAAAGATTTTCGTGCATTGCAATGCCCACAATCAGACTAAAGAATACCGTTGTGATACCGAGCAACTCGAGATGGCCGATTTCTTGCGGTGACAAGTATTGGGCCATAAGAGGTAAAGTGAATAGGGACACACCTTTAATGAGAAACAGGCTGACTGCATATAAACTGATGTTTTTCAGATGGCTAACATTCATTGCAATATTTCCTATTCAAACTGAATTAGTTGCATGCGTGAAGGGCGGATGTAACCACGTCACCATTAATGTGTTGTGCAAACTTTTGGTAGCAATGTTCAGCTTTATAGCGGGCCGCTATTTCTAACGCACGCTGGCTGCAACGATGAAATGCTTGCTGGTCGTTACTGGCGTAGAGCAGAGCATCACACAAAGAATCAGGGTTTCCCGGTTGATACTTAATGCAGTTTTCATTGTGGGTCAGTGTCTTGTCCCAATATGCGCCATCTCGAGGAATGACAACGCACATACCCGCAGCCAGAGCCTCTAGAATTGATAAACCGAATGGCTCATTACCGCTGGTTGAAACAAAGATGTTGGATTGACTCCGGATATCATCCAAGTTTTCAGGGTCTTCATACCATATGGTGTGGGAGAGCAAAACCGGAGCGTTGGAGATTGGTAAACACGTATCGACGGGGCGAATGTAGCAAACATTGAGTACGACAGACTGACTAATAGCGGCACGTTTGGATGCTTTTATTAACGTTTCCAGACCTTTCCATTTCAGCAGCGATGCAGCCCAAAAGTAAACTGGCGTGTTTTTTTGACATTCCTGTGGCCAACGAGATGCCGGAATGCCATTCACAAATGACTGATATTGAGATGAGTTTAAGTAACTTTCAGCCATTGCCGAGGCGTCTTTTATTTTGGTCACGGCTTTAAGGTAAGTTTCTAGTGCCGCTTTGAGGCTACAACGGGTAGAGGGTAAGTAAAACACGGCGTTCGCTCGGGTAAGACAGAAGCCAATAGAGCGTGACAGCCCGACGTTGCCGTGGATAAACTGAACGACTTCAATATTAAGAACCATCTGTAACAAATAGACTGGCATATCCATACCTGGCCCTGAAGCGCCGATGAACGTAGTAATGCCGCGATGCCCAATCAAAGTCTTTAGCAATACCAATAGAAGATACAGTTGGTTTAGCCAGTAGAGAATCCCATTGTGCTGACTCATTAACCAAGGAACTGGGGAAATGGAAATCAAAGTAACATTGTGTTTGGCGTAGAACTCTGTTTGCTTCCAGAATTCCGTGTCTACTGTTGCGACAATGAAATCATTGGACTCAACACGGCATACATTGAGCGCATCACTGGTGGCAATCTTAGAGCCGCCTTTAAATGCGATAGGGTCAAAAATAAGCGTTTTCTTGTTTTGACTAGTCATGCTGGCCTCCAAACGACAAACGATTTACCACATAGGTTTTGAGGGGGGATAAAGTGCTTATTAGAGACCGATTGGCTACAAATGGCTGTTCCAATAAGTCTCTATAAAGAAGTTCTATTTTTCGGCAACTGACAGATAGATCATGATTTTGGGTAATGTGAACAAAACCGCTCATTCCATACTGTTCACATAGTTCAGGATTATTGATTAGCACGCGCATCGCTTTTGCTATTGGGCCAATGCCCTGATTCGGATACAGAACTCCAGTTTCGCCATGGGTAATGAATTCAGGAATGCCACCTTCAAGCGGCGCGATAACCGGGATCTTAGCAAGAGCAGCTTCTGCAACAGCCAGCCCAAAGGCTTCACTGCGAGCACAACTGATAAAGGCATCACATCCCTTGAGCCATCCAACGACATTGGATTGTTCGCCAACAAAGTGAATATGATTGCTTAGGTGCAGACGACTGGCTTGCTGAACAAGCTTGCCCATTAAATCGCCATCGCCAATGACAACGAGACTGACGTTAGGATACTCAAAAGCCACGTGACGCATTGCGGTTATGATCCGGTCTACACCTTTACGGTGAATCAGAGAGCCAACCGTCGCAAAAACAAAATCCTGCTCCGGAATGGATAACGCTTGCCTAACATCGACTTTTTGCTGCGCGGAGAGGGAGACGGTATCAATACCATTGTGAATAACCGATATTTTTTCGTTAGGGTAACCATCTTTAGTCATGAATTCAGCGACGTACTGACTGACTGAAATAATGTGCGGAGAAAGGTGCAGGCCAAGCGTTAGGCGGTCGCGTGCTGGGTAAGGGCAGTGGAGCTGGGTAACGACGGGCACTTTCTTCATTTGTGCAGCGGCCAACATCCACTGGCAGGGCGCACCACTATTAATGTGTACAAGGTCTATTTTTTCGCGTTCGATGATCTCGCAACCATGCTTAATCAGACCAAGCCAACCTGATACGTTGTATTTAGGTGGTTTCCAGCCAAGCAGCAGTGGAAAATGATTAAGCTGAGTTGGAACATTCATCAGTTCTAACTGTTTTGAGAGTTCGCAATTATTGGTCCAAACGTAACAAGCGTAGTGATGATGTTCCATGTACTTAATGAGATCGAGCAAACATTTCTCACTTCCTCGGATCCAGTCATCGCCGTAATGTACAAATAGAATCTTTCTCTTCATGCCAACCCCTCACATCGCATTTGCATAAAACCGTTAATTGCACTTTTCGATAGGACTAACGCAAATGTGATGCCAAGAAGGCGGTGGTTCTATGTGATTGTTTTTAAGGTTCTTTATAGGAGGCTTGAGGTGGGGCTTTATTGTTTCTCAATTTGACAATCAGATTGAGAGCTATTGGGGAAGTAGAGTTTCATCATTTTTGGGATGACGGCAGATTGAGAATAGTGCTGTTCAACGCTATCAATCGCCTGCTTTTTTATCGCTAATTGCTGGTGGGGGGCGAGGGACAGATAGGTGTTTAAAGCCTCATTCAATTGATTGACGTTGTCGACTAAGTACCCGTTGGTTTCGTGTTGAATAAGCTTCGACATATTGCCAACATTAAGTGAGACAACAGGGATACCTCTCGCCATCGCTTCGAGCGCTGTCATGGGTAAGCCTTCATAACGAGAGCAAATGATTAAAATGCCAATATGTTGCCAAATGGAGTCCATGTTGTTTTGGTGACCATGAAACCTGACGTTTGCCGGAGCGCCTTGTGTTAGCTCCGATTGCATGGCCCCTGAGCCATAAAGATCAAACCGCTGTGTTTGATTTAGGCGCGCCAAGTCAATAAATCGGTCGGGACCTTTCTCATGGCTTAGCCTGCCAACAAACGCGATTTGGTTTCCTGTTGAGGTAGACAGCGTCTTGGTATCAATAAAATTATTGAAACTTTCTGATTTGGTTATCAGCTTTTGGGTGATTCTTTCACTCACGGCGATTGAGTGATTTGACACAAACGTGGTGAACCGGTCGGCACAGTCATATAACCACACCTTACCCGTTGGAGTTTCTCCTGCGTGATACGTAGATATTTGGCGAACTCCGGTCATTATTCTTGCTAGCTTGCAAACTAAGCTTGCTTTATAGCCATGAGCGTGGAGAAGAGCGGGTTTTTGCTTTCGTACCTGGCTAATTAAGTCGCTAAAGTAATTCGTGCCTGTAGAGCTCAAAAACTGGAAAGCAATGCCGCTTGATTCCAGCTTGTCTTTGAGCAATTGCGGTTTGGAATAAGAGCGCAGAAACATGACTTTGACAGGAATTTCAAAATGCTTGAGCCCATTTGCGAGCTCAAGCACATGTGTTTCAATGCCACCGAAAGTCAGGCTGTCGATGACTAGCCAGACTTCGTTACACGAGTTGTTGCTCATCTTCAGCTTCCCAGGCTTGCTTCTTACGGTATACCGTAGAAGGGCTAAGCTCTAAAAGTACCGCCGCGTTCAGCACGTTTCCGTCGCAGTAATCAATGGCTTGCTGTATTGCCTCACGTTCAATTTGCCACATTGGCCTTATCGCTACAGGTCTTTCAATTTGCGGCTCAGTAACCGCGTCGTGACTATTTTCAGGAGCCTCATTGATCACGACGGGTTGTGGAGTGATGACTGGTTCAGGTTTAGCTACGCTGTTTTGCTTTGGCGCACGGCTTGATGTGACCTGAGATGGCAAATGCTCAAGGCGCAAATGACTATCGTCATTAAGGACCACGATATTGCGAATAATGTTTTGAAGCTGACGGACGTTACCCGGCCACGCATAGCGTTTTAGCGTTGGCTCTGCATCTCGGTGGATTGCGTTAAACTTTTTGCCATCTTCTTTAGCGTACAGCTTAAGAAAGTGAGTCGCTAATGTCGTAATATCATTGCCGCGCTCGCGTAATGGTGGCATATCAATAGGCACTACATGCACGCGGTAGTAGAGATCTTCTCTGAAACGGCCTTCTTCTACTTCAACAAGAGGATCTCGGTTCGTCGCGCAGATGATACGAATATCGACTTTCATTTCTTTATTTGCGCCTAGTGGGGTAAAGGTACCTGTCTGCAAAAATCTGAGTAATTTCTTTTGCATCTCAAGTTCCATCTCACACAGCTCATCAAGAAAAAGCGTACCACCGTTGGCCATTGAGGCCGCACCTTTGCGATCGGCAGTAGCGCCTGTAAATGCGCCCCTGACGTGACCAAAGATTTCACTCTCCATGAGATCTTTTGGAATCGCACCACAGTTAATGGCGATAAACGGTTTATCTTTACGCTTACTCTCACGGTGGATGGCTTCGGCGCACACTTCCTTACCTGTGCCACTTTCACCGACAATAAAAACACTTGCTGTCGTTGGTGCCACTGAATCGATGATCTTGTACACACCTTGCATTGGAAGGCTAGATCCGATGAAGCCGTGGAATCGGTTTCGATCGAATTTGTTTTCTATGTCTTCGACAAGGTTCTCCAGTTTAACTTGTTGCAAGTGCAGAGCGATGGAGGTTTTAAGACGATCAGCATTAATTGGTTTTTCCAGAAAGTCTTTCGCTCCTTTTTGCACAAGGCTAACCGCCAAATCTACTGAGCCATGCGCCGTGGCAATGACGACGGATGTCGGGACTTGGTTCTCGTTAATCCAATCCAGAATTTGCTCACCATCCATGTCGGGCAGTCTAAAGTCCAGAATAACTAATTGGGGAACATTTCTTTCAATAAAGGCGATGGCTTCTTTACCTGTCTCTACATGAAACAGGTCATAGGGCTCGTGCTGTACATACTGTTTGTACAAAATAGCAAGAGAAGTTGAGTCTTCGATAAGTAGTACTTTTGGTTTCATTGGAGCTTTCCTCTCTTAAGCCTTTATAGTTGTGTTGGTTCAATAAACCCTTGCTGTTTCCTTTCCTCTAATGCTTTTAGTGACTCTGAGGCAACAACTTCAAGTTTTTGTTTGTAGCTGAAAGCCTGCTCTTGTTTGCCGTCTAAGCAAAGATGCTCGATTTTTCGCGCGAAATTGGACAAAGTTCTATTACCGAGTGCCAGAGCTGAACTACCTAGGGTATGCGCTTCAAACTCTAATGTTTCTTTGTCTTGAGACTCCATAGCCAGATATATTTTTGCTAAACGCTGCTGAGATTCTTCAAGATAATGCTCTATGAGCAATGGAATGACATCGGCACTCGTGTCTGCGATCATTTGCTGCAAAATCTGTTCGTCGACTAAATCCAAATTTACTGCTTCCTCACGTTGGTTCGATTGACCTACGCTTGTATTTGTATATGAATTCTGATGCTTAATCAAATGACAGGGGCCTGATTTTAGATCTTGGTTTTCCTCTTGGTCATCATTTAAGAATAGGTTAATTTTTTCAATTAGTTGTGACAGCCTTAGGGGTTTTGACAAGTAGTCGTTCATGCCCGATGCAAGAAACTTTTCTTTATCACCAGCCAGTGAGTGTGCAGTTAGGGCGATAATTGGGATATCACACGCCTTACTGTCATCAAGGCTCCGAATCGCTTTGCAGGCTTGCATGCCATCCATTTCAGGCATGGAGATATCCATAAAAATCAGGTCATATTGATATTCCTGAACCATGGAAACCGCTTGTTTGCCATTTTCGGCAATATCGATAGATAGACCAACCCGCTTGAACATTTCTCGTATGACGAGCTGATTTGCTTTGTTATCTTCTGCAACAAGAATACGAGCGTTCGAACGAATCAATTCCTGACGGAGTGAATCAATATTTGGAGAGGTCAATAACTCATCGGCTACCGAGAGCGTGATGTCAAATGTGAATGTACTGCCTACGCCGGGTGTGCTCTCGACCGTGACGTCACCATCCATAAGGGTACAGAGTCGGCGACAGATAGCGAGGCCAAGCCCCGAACCTTCTTTGCTGCGTGAATAGGTTTGGTCCGCCATCGTAAACTCATCAAACAAGTAATCAATCGAGCTATTTTTGATGCCAATTCCTGTGTCTTGAATTTGGCAGGTGATTTTTACTCGCCCTTGTTCCAATGCCTCCGACCCAACTTTAACCGTGACGCTGCCTTCATGAGTAAACTTGATGGCATTGCCTATCAGGTTGAGCAGTATCTGTTTGACGCGGTTTTTGTCTCCGCTGACTTTGCTTGGAACAGTGCCCTCAATGTAGCAATGTAAAATCAGGTTTTGACTCTTGGCTGCGGGCAAAAATGAATTCACCACGCTTTCGACACACTGTCTGAAGTCGAAAGGTTTATCTTCCAGAATGAGCGTATTGGACTCCATACGAGTGAAATCAAGAATGTCATTAATGACGGAAAGTAGGAAGTTGCCCGATTCAGTAGCGGTTGCGACCAGCTTTCTTTGCTCGTTGGTGAGTTTGGTCTCTTCGAGGATATTTAATATGCCCAATACGCCATTCATTGGAGTGCGTATCTCATGAGACATGGAGGCGAGAAAGCGGCTTTTAGAGTCGTTTGCCAGTTCGGCACCTTCCCGTGCCGCAGTGAGGTTTTGATAGTCTTGTTCTAACTTAGCCGACATCTCATCGAATGCTTTGGTGACTTCACCAAGCTCATCTTTGGAATAGTGGTTAAGTTGGAACCCCGGGCCTTTTTCCCGAAGTGTTTGGGCGGCAGAGGCTAAACGGGTGAGATTCTTAGTCAGATAGGTTCCAAGGATAAAGGAGAAAAACGCCACCAATACGACTTCGATGGTTGCGATACTGATGATAGCTTGCTGCGCGTCAATGAGCATATTGCTGATAGGGTGCGTTTCGAACCCCATATCTACATACCCATAGATATTACCGTTACTTTCAATGGGTGTACGCAGATCAAAGATACCGTCTTTCACGTCTTTTAAAGTTTCGTCACTGACCATTGAGCGTGCGAGTAGCGCTGGGTCTCCTGCAGTGGCCATTTGGTTGCCACCGCGTAACACACGAACGTAAGCGACATCTTCTAACTTGATGAACTCTTGAGCTAAGTCGTCCAACGTCGCTAAATCAGTAGAAAGTAGCGCGTCTTTCGCAGCATGAGTAAACATAACTGCACTTGAATGAGCTCTTTGGAGTAACTGCTTCTCGTTGGAATCTGAGAGAAAACTCATCGCATTAGCCACGAGAATGATGAGTGCCGTAATTTCGATGAGAGCTATGCCAAGAATTGTTTTAGAACGCAACGTCATTAAAGCCTCCGGTTAGTCCAGTACTTTGATATTGAGTGCTCTTACATCGTCCCAATCGGTGTCGATAGCTGATTCAAATCCGTTGATATTTAATAATTTTAGGGACGTTCTCCCTTCGAGTGTTTGATCTATAGACTTGAGCGCTTGTTGGATCGATTTGACTTGTTCGTGAGTCATTCTCGGGTGATGGGCTATGGCATGCGGTGTGTACGGTTTTGTTGTCCAAATCGGTTCTAGCTGAGATTTAACCTCGTCAGGTAATGAGTTAAAGGTTCTCATCACACCGCCGCCTGCTGGGTAAAAACCTCTCGCCACAGACAAATACACCGAGTCATGTGATGTAACGTAGTCAGACTCAAACTCGACGTTAGCCTCTCTCAAGTCACTTTGCGTTAATACCGTTGCAGCAAAGGCAGCAGGAGAAGGGAAGGCGAGCCGTTGTCCTTGTAGCGCTTGTAAAGACTCAATATTGTTGGTTTTCCTTGCTACCAGAATTCCGCTTATTTTTTTATCCTTGGCTTTGGCGAAGGCCCGATAGCCCGGCTGTTTGCTGTAGACGGTGTAATGATATGGGTTCATGTAAGCGATATCGTATTCGCCCGCCGACAAACGCTTTTCATACTCCGGAATGTTAGGAGCCGTGCTAAAGGCAATGTCGTAACCGGTTTCTCTGCTTATTTCAGCAACGAGAGGCTCCCACTGCTCGGCAAGTCGGCTGGCAGATTGCTGAGGGACAACGCCAAATGTAAGAGTTTCAGCAACGGTTACTGCCGAAAGTAACAGAGTCGAAAGCGCGATAAAGGTTTTTCTCATGGCAACTCCTAAGCAGACTGAGCAAGGAACTCGTTGGTAAGAATATTCTGCGACCACTTTTCTCGCCAACTTTTGGGGATAAAGCGAAGCCGATTCAGCTCGCGCACCATCTCCTGAGCCAGTGATGCCTGGTCTTTTAAATTGAGTATCGAGCCTAACAAGGTGATTGAAGGCGAATCAATCAATTGCATGGCTTTTTCAAGTTGGCTGGAAGACGTTTTACCACCCATCACCACGAGTGCTGTCTGGTCACAAGCGCTCGCAACGACTTGTGCAGGAATATTTCCTCTATTGACTTGAAGCAGCGGTGACGTGTCGCAAATAACGCGGTCGTATTGGCAAAGCCATTGTTTGACCGCGGCTCTCAGATGTGTGGGATCTTTGTACGCCAGAACTGCTGATTGGTTGTTCGGCACGGTTAACCCGGTAAACATTTGTCGCGTTGAAGCGTGCGCGACCAAAGAACCAATCTGATTGTCGATATCTGGTGTGATATCAATGCATTCGAAAGCTGGGTGGAAGGTATTAAGATCCACCACCAAGGTTCGGTGACCCGCGAGCAGATAACGCTCAGCCAGTGCAGCGACAACGGAAGTCACGCCATCGCCAGATTGACATGCGGTAATGCATAGTGAGCGACTGTCACGCATTTCTGCTGCAAGATAGATTTGCTCTATTTCTGTATGAGTTGCAGGAATAATCATTACAGAGCTCCTATTAACACGATGGTTGTCGTTAGGCGCAGAATGTCTTCAAGACCCACGCGTGCTTTTTCGATGATACTTTCGTTTCGATCGGGCACATAGATGGTATCGCCAGCTCGTAGTACCGGAAGTTTGTAAATGTTGGCAGTTTTACTAAAGTCTACCAGGTCAAAGGTTCTTGCTTGTCCTTGGCAACAAGACATATTGACGATCGAGATCTTCTCTAAGTAGGCTCGATCAGACGGACCGCCCGCTTCGGCAAGTAAGTCCAGCAAGGTCATGTTGTCGTCAAATACATATCGACCTGGATTATTGACTGCTCCTAGTACGCGTACTGTTGACTCCTTAGAACGATCCAACCAAATCTTATCTTTTTCAGGGATGTAAATGGTGTCGCCCATGGTGACATTTGGAAGTAAGCTTTCATCCCCAGTCTCAAAGTATAACGATAGGTTAAGCTTACTTACTTTGGAATAGCTTTTGTCGCGATGTGTGATACGAATGTTGTGGATATCCGCGTCTTTTGTTGGGCCATCAGCCGCAGACAAAATATCGAGGAAATGCATATCCTTAGTGAAACGGTAGCGGCCAGGGGCATTGACTTGTCCAAAGACATAAATGGATGCATCTGAGCTTTGGCGAACCCATTGCGATTTGTTGTCGGAAGGATCTTGCGGTAGATCGTGTACACGTACAATCGCACCAGCACTGATGTTAGGTAATTCGCTGTTCGGCGCGCCTTTTAGAATGAAATCATCGAGATCGAATATGTGTAGCTGATTATCAGCGGCGACCACTTCAATTTTCGAGGTGTCCGCGCGAAGGGTTGGGCCGCCAACATGAGATAGCAAGTCCATAAGATCCATTTCATCTGACCACTCAACACGTCCGGGGCGAACTACTTCTCCAATCACACTGACGGCGCGATTGGGCGCAATTTTCAGCCAAGACTTTTCATTCATGTCTGTCTTCTCAGGAACGAAGATCGCATCTCCCGGGCCAATCTTAGGCGGGCTTTTACGGGTCAGGCCTTCAGTGAACGCGGTTAAATCAAATTTGATCACCTGACCGTTGGATTTAATGACTCGAATCTGGCGTGATTCTGCGTAACGAGTAGGACCGCCTGCATTAGCCAGAATATCCATAAACGACGCATTCTTCTTACCTTCATAGGCACCTGGGCTTGCCACTTCACCCATAATGTAAACCACGTTCGCGCCTGCCTTGATCTCTTCTTCTTGTTTAGGAACGAAGATGGTGGTTCCCGGTGTTAGTGGCGGTAGCAATGAGATATCACCGCTATCGAGATAGGTTTTAAGGTTAAACAGCTTAGGGGTATTGTCTGAAATGACACGTATTTGTTCGACAGAGGCATAGCGAGTAACGCCGCCAGCTCGCATAATGATGTCAACCAGATCGCTATTGGCTTTAAAGCTGAATGAACCCGGCGCGTTTACTTCTCCAAACACTTTAATTGCTGTTCGGCCGTCGGCGCTGTCACCTGCGTTAGCGAGTTTGTTCGCATCGAACTCTTGCTCGATGTTACCGACCAGTGGAGAAGCAGGAACAAATATCGTATCAAGTGAAACCAGCTCAGGTAGCAGTGATTCATCACCTGTATCGAGAAACGTTTTGTAGTTAAAGGTGATCTTATCTTTGCCACGTTTGATAAACAGACTGTTGAGCTGCGCGCCGGAGCGTAATCCGCCCGCTGCGTGAATGGCCATTTGGACATCAGAAGACTTAGATAAAGTGTATTCGCCCGGAGAGGTCACATACCCTTGTACCGAGACTAAAATTTGTTGCTCAGCGATATAGACAGATGCAGAGGATAGGTCTCGATACACTTTCTCCAGAGATTCTTTAACGACTTGTTCAAGCTGAGCTTCACTGTAACCCGCGACGTATAGCGCGCCAACTTCAGGCAGAGTGATGCGGCCACGCTTGTCGACTTGAAAGCCTTTATTTAACGATGACTCACCGGGTAAGTTGACCTGAATGAGATCGCCAATTTGTACTCGTTCTTCATTCGCGTGCGCCACAGAGAAAATTGAAGTAAGAAGAAATAGGGCAATTAGGTTAATCCATTTCATTGTAAGCCTCCCTGCAAACGCTGCTTGGTTTGTTCTTGAGTATCCACCACTTCGATGCTTACGCGGCGGTTGGTAAGACGAACACCTTCCGATTCACCCTCATAGAGAGGAAGCGTGTCGCCGACCGATTGTGTTTCTATACGTTTTGGATTGAGACCAAAAATGGTCAGGTAGCGCTTGACTTGATTCGCACGTCCCATGGCAAGTTCCTGGTTGTACTGACCATCACCTACAGAATCAGCGTGACCAGTAACTTTGAGGTTTAAACTTTGGTGCTCATTTAAGATGTTCGCGGATTGGGCTAGATGGCCCATGTACTTTGGATTTACTTCTGTGGAATTAAATGCAAACTGATTATCGACGTTAAGCAAGCTATAAAGTTGATCAATCATAGCTAAGCGCTTCTGAAATGCGTTTTCATCCATAGGAGGTACACACTTGGTCTGTGAGGTCGCATAGTCCAGTTGAAGTTCTAGCTCATTAAGACGCTTGCGCTGAATAACAATGTCGTTGGCAGCATCAAGCAGTAAACCACCTTCAAGCTCTCTAGCGATTCGGTTTTGTTTCTCCAACGCTTGTACAACTGCAGCTGGGAAACACCAACGCGCGCCTTCTCTGATCAAAGAGTCTAATTGCAGCTTAGTCAGTTGCCAGTCAAAACGAAGTCCGTGCTCAGGGCCGAGGGGCTCATCTGGCATTACGGGTGTAAAGTTTGATTGGATGTAGTTTTCCCCAAGACCACCACGGCCTTCCTCTGGGTAACTACTGCATCCAACCACGGCAGTCATAGATACAGCTAGGGCTATGTGTTTGAAAGAAAAGTTCATGCCAACGTCCTTTGTCAGTGATCGTTATTTAGTAAGTTCGAGAGTTAACTGGTATCGCTTGGTTAATGCGCAGTAGATTCATTATTTCGAGAGGTTGGCCTGACGCGTTTTCAATACGCATGCTTCTCTGGTTCTCGATAAGCCGTTTATACAGGTACACGATCGCACCTACGCCTGATGAATCAAGAAACTGGACTCGGCTGAAGTCAATTTCTATTTCTCGAGTTGAGGGCTCAGCCAAAATTTCATCAATGTGTGGCTGTGCCTGGCGGCTACCGTCTGCGTCAAGGTTCCCGTTGATCACCCATGTCACGATAGTGTCGTTTGTTTCAATTTTACGAAGTTCCATAATCGTATCTCCTGCTAGTGTTTACAGCAGGATTGCAGGGAGTGTGCCAAAGTTTATATATCTAAATATCAATGGTTTAGGTTGTGGCTGGAAGGGGTTCTCAAAATGAGAAAATGGAAGTTTCAAAATGACAATCAGAAAACGACGCTTATTTATGGCATCAATCTTTGTGTAATAACGTAAGTATCAACTAACCATCTATTGACCAAGTGCGAAGTTCCAAGCTCGCAGATCTGTTCATGTTTGGTTCTTTCTCGCTTTCATCGCAGAAAATCATTTATATTGACTGATATTTCATTTTTAATTTAAAATGGAATAAAATTTCCATGAGAACTATGAATTGATATAGCCTGATCATCTTTTGTGTAAATCCCGAACTTCTCGACAACACGTTTTTATGGCTGGGATGGTATTTGTTGTGATGGTTGATGATTGCCTTGTCCATAAAGTACAGCTTATTCCAAGGAGGGAATATGATTGCAGCAACAAGCGTGAAAGAACTGCAAAGGGACATATACGCAAAGTATGAAGATTTGAGTCAACGCTTACAACAAGTTGCTAAGTATGTCGTTGAAAAACCAGAAAGTATCGCGTTCGATTCGGTGTCCGAAATAGCACGTAATGCGGAGGTTCCGCCATCGACGCTGACTCGGTTTGCGCACGCTTTTCACTATCGTGGATTCAATGACATCAAGAAAGTGTTTCGTATTAATTTAGCTGAACAGACGGAGAGTTACACCGGCTATGCCCGGATTGGTGCGGGCTTAGATGATGATCAGAATATCGAGACTCCAGCGAATATTCTTGCTCAGTTAGCTAAGGCGAACATCAACTCCCTTGAAGATTTAAACGTGCAAATTGAGCAAGACACACTCCAAGTAGCGGTTACGTTGCTTAATGAGGCGAATAATATATATGTGGTTGGCTTCGGGCAGAGCTTTGGCATGGCATCATACCTTGTTTACGCACTGAGACGTATTGACCGCCGCGTGTTTCTTGTTGATGGTTTGGGGGCAATTTATCTGCAGCAAATGCAGACGATACACAGAGGTGATGTGGTCGTCATCATCAGCAGTGAACCTTACTCTGACGAATCGGTAATGGTTAGTGAAGTCGTTGAAGAAAAAGGCGTAAAGAAGATAGCGATTACTGACAGCCAGGTAAGCCCTATCGCCACCAATAGCGATGCCTGTTTTGTGATTAAAGAGTCGCAGTTAGAAAAGTATCGGACTTTATCCGCAACCCAATGTTTGATTCAGTCGCTTGTGGTTGCACTGATTTACAACACAAATGAAGAGACGCAGGTCGACGCTCTGGATATTTAATAGGGTGTAGCTGGTTTTCCATAAACGTAGAGGCGGTAATGACTTCAAATAAAAAAGCGGAACTGTATCTGTTTTCTGCCACCATATTAGCGGGTCTGGGGTGGTTGTTTTCTAAGCAGGCTGTTGCGGAGCTACCACCACTCGCGTTTATTGGATTTCGGTTTGTTTGCGCCGCTGTGATTATCGCGCCATTCGGCATGAAGCAGCTGGTTCGTGGAGATCGCCAGCAGTTTGTCACAGCGGGATGGATAGGGCTACTGCAAGGTTTGTCTTTATCTTTGTGGATTTATGCCGTCTCAGTCAGTGATGAACTGGGTGTGGGCGCATTTATCATGAGCCTTTCTATGCTGTTTGTACCTATCTGGGGGTGGATGCTGTTTAAACAGCGGCCAACATGCCCTTTTTGGGCTTCTCTTCCATTCGTCAGCGCGGGACTCTATTTTCTATCCCTCTCGGGTAGTTTCTCAATGTCGACGGGTGAGTTGTTCTTTTTTATTTCGGCGGCTTTTGTGGCGTTACATTTCATTTGTAATAGTCATCACTCTCAAACTATTCCCGTGCTATACCTCACTTGTGTTCAGTTCTTTACTGGCGGCCTATTGGCAATTCTTTTTTCTGCCTGTATAGAGTCTTGGCCAACTTCAATCAGTATGAGTACGTTGGGTTGGTTTGCCGCTAGTGTCATTCCGGCGACATGTCTGCGCTTTTTCATTCAAATCAAAGGTCAGAGCGGGACAAATGCAACCAATGCTGCTTTATTGATGACATTAGAGCCTCTATGGACCGTATTGATCAGCGTCGTTTGGTTAAATGAAGTGATGTCGACCAATAAAATTCTGGGTATCGTACTTATTTTAACCGCGTTGATGGTTTATCGATGCTGGGACTTAGTACGAGTGAAGGTGAAGAGGCTGCGTGCTTTTTAAAACAATGTGCTTTTTAAAAACAATCAGCGCCCGTGTGATTGGGCGCTAAGTTAGTTATACCGCTACGTGGTCATAAAGCGGAATGTTGGTTAACGCCGTCACTTCATCAATATAGAGACGAACGTTTGGTGGGAACTCCACGCCTTTGATTACGGTAAGGTTTCTCAGAGTAGGGTAGAAATTAATGTCATCGTAACTGAGAACATTATCGCGACTTGAAGGTAGCGTCAGCCATTCCAGATTACGCAGAGCGTGGTTCAGTTGAATGAGAAACTCATTACTTTGCGCCATCGCCTGCTCAAATGACATTCCGATCATTTTCGATTTATTGGTGGTAAACCAAGCTTTGGCCTCTGCACTACCAAACTCGGGCAAAGTGATTTCCATCCAGCGTGGATGTACAAGTGGACCTTCAACACCTTTGACTGCCTGATTAAAACGATCAATATCAGCTTGATGTACAGCCTCTGATAATACAGGCTTGCCATCCCATTCATCTAAATATTTCACAATATCAAGGCTTTCTGCCATGTAGGTACCATCTTCATTTTCAAGTATGGGAACCATATTCGCGCCCACTTTTTCGATCCGTGCATCCACATCGTGGTTTTGTAAATACACAAACTCGACAGGCATGTTCTTTAAGTTCGCGAGCATCATTGCCTTGATGCAAAATGGACAATGTTCAAAAACAAATAACTTCATCTTTCTCCTACCTATTGAAAATATTTAAGGGGAATTAATATTCAATTATAGATTAAAATGAAATTATTTTTTCATTTGTTTTATGTGTTTGTGTTGGAGCTCAACAACAAATAGCGAAACAAAGCGGGAGTAAAAAGGGGAGAGGTGAATGCAGGGCGTAGCTCAATACGCCCTGCATTTGCGAGTGGACTATGCTGCCGAATTGTTTTCGCTTTCCTGAAAGGCCAGTGAAACCGCTAACGTTTGGGCCAGGCATAGTGACGCCACCTGAGAACGGAATGCATCTACTTTGCCTTCTTTGACGACAAAGCAGACATCACTAAAGGCTGCAAGTGGGCTGATCTGGCTGTCGGTAAGAATGATCTGCTTTGTGCCTGTGTTTGCTAACGCATCACTCACATCAGTCGTATCTTGTGCATATGGATAGAAACTGATCGCTACGACTACGTCGTTCTCGCGAATCATGTTGATTTGCTCTTTGAACATGCCACCAAGCCCATCAATAAGAAACGCACGTTTGTTCAGGTGACGGAATGCGTACGTTAAGTATGAAGAGATACTGAATGAGCGTCCAAGACCGATGACGTAGATATTGTCTGCTTCAGAGAGCAGTTTTACCGCTTTGTTGAGGCTGTCTTCGTCGATTTGAGTCGACAGTTGTTGTATTGCACTGGTATTGGCGCGTGCAAAAGCTTGCAGAATATCAATAGGGCGCTCTGGTGGCTCTTCGTCGGCATCCATGCTTTTTGAAAGTTTCACTCGATCAGTGTAGCTAGACGTCTCTTCAAGTAAGTTTGTACGAAATAGTTGTTTCATTTCGTTAAAGCCACTGTAGCCGAAAGCGCTGGCAAAACGAATCAATGTCGATGGCGGAACATCAGCTTGTTCAGCAATAACAGAAACAGTTTCAAACGCGACACTGCTTTTATTATCAAGTACATAAGCTGCAACTTGTTGAAGACGTTTACTTAAATCACCGTAGCGATTCCTGATTTGGTCTTGCAATTCACTTAGTGTGGTTGGTGCTGACATTATGTTCTCCATAGATTCATTCTGTGACTTGCTTTAAGTGTTTCATTTTAGCTTAAAAATGAAATCGTTCATATAGCTGTCATATCTGACAAATTCGATCTATTTCTCATTTACTTCTAATGAATCAATTCAAATCATCTTCGGTGCTCGTTGATAGTTTTTAGATAAGTTTCTTGATGACACAAACCTTGTTGGCATCCATTTACTTTCAGATGATTTATCGAGGTTTTTCGATAGTGGGCGTGAGTTAATCGTCTTGATTTCTCGCCGATACGATAAAAGGGAACCACAAGGCTCCCATTGTCATTTCGTTTTGTAATAAGAATTTTCGGGTGAAAGAAAGGTTTTAGCTTATCCCTTCAAGGAGCAATTTGGTTCCGGATAAGAGTAAGAAGCCGTAACACAGTTGGTAGATAGTTTGCTGAGGGACTTTATCCAGTAACCACACCCCCATTTTTACGCCTATTGGTGCCAATGGCATGAGAACCAAAGAAGTCAGTAAGTTGGTGCTGTCGAAGGTGCCAAGTAAAGTAAATGGTACCAGTTTAAAAAGATTGATAATGGCAAACAGGACGGCCATCGTTGCAATTAATGTGGTTTTTTCGAGCCGTAGCGGGAGCAGGTAAAGACTGGCAGGGCCACCTCCGGCATGAATGGCGGTACTGGAAAAGCCACATAACGTACTCCAGAACCAGGCTGAAAACGTTCCTCCGGGTTTTGGTTGTTTGCGCTGAAACAGGTGCATAAAGAAGAATAGTACTGATAACAGCCCAACAATCAGCTTTACGCTAGACTCAGTCATACTTCCTAAATACAACGCTGCCAGAGCTACTCCGAGGGCCGATGCTGGCAACATGCGTGTTATCACCCGCATATCTGCAAAATGGCGGTGGTGTTTAACGGCAAAGAAATCCATAACACATAAGATCGGCAGCAGTATCGCAGCGGCTTGGGTTGGTGAGATAGTCCAAGCCATCAGTGGTACTGAAATGACACCTAAAGCGCCGCCGAGTCCCCCTTTACCGATTCCGTAAATGAGGACTGCGGGTATGGATACGATATAAAACCATGGGTCTGTGATGATCATTTCTTCGCTCCATGTAAAAAGCGCCCAGACGGGCGCTTTGGGGTTGCTAAGAGCAGGTACTTAAGCCCAACAGAAAAAGCTCTCATACCTATCTAGCGTTTTTATTGGGAATTAACCACGCTGACGCCAAAGTGCAATCAGGTTGTGGTAGTTTTGCTTGATATTTTCGATCAGCGTTTCATCGTTAATGCTATTCGCCAGCCATTGACGTGATGGCTCACCAAATAGCGTACGACCAACCGCGAACCCTTTAACGATCTCTTTACCCGCAGTTGCATCAAAGCCTTTTTGTAGCTCTTCTTGAGGTGCATCTAGGCCCAGGATGACTACGCCACGGCAGAATGCATCGCGCTCTGTTACTACTGCGCTGACCGTGTCCCAGCTATCGGCTTCAAGAGCAGGCAGTTTCCACCAGTCTGGCTTGATACCCAGGTCGTAGAAACGCTCCAGAGCCTGAATGTAAAGTCTGTCTTCTTTCTTCACGCCAGCAGGCAGGATGACTTCCAGTAGCAACTCATGACCAGATTTACAACATGCCTGGTAGACTTCTTGTACCAGTTCTTCTTGCTCTGTACGGATATCTAGCTCGTCTTCTGGGCTGTAGAACACTAGGCACTTCACCACGTGCTCAAGAGGCCAGTCGATTAATTGTGAACCGATGTTACCGTGCTCTAAGCGCAGTGGACGTGAACCCGGTAACTCGATAGGGCGGCCAATCCACCAACCTTGTCCTGTCACTTCATTCAGTACATCTTGGCCGAATGTGCTATCACACAGTAAGCCTGCTTTACCCGCTAAGTTCGCTTCTTGTGCGACTTGTTGGCTTGCTTTAAAGATAAGTTTTTTCAGCGTCTTGATACGTGCCGTGTCTGTACCTGCTTCACGAGCCATGTCTTCAAGTTGGCTTCGGTGGTCAAATGCCATTACACATAACTCATCCCACTGAGGAGCTTTACGTGTCGTAACGCGGTGTAGGTGGTTGAGCTCTACATCCAGGTCAGGACGTTTCACATCAGCAGCGCGAGTGATGTAATTATCAAGTTCTAACTTAGTTGGCATTGCCGGAGCACAGCCGTGACGAGAAACCACCAACGCACCACAGGCGTTAGCGTATGCACATGCTTTTTCCCAACCTTCATCGTTTAGGTAGCCGCGTAGCAAACCAGACATGAATGCATCGCCAGCGCCAAGAACGTTAAGCACGTCAACGCGAACGCCGTGAATTGTCAGACCGTCATCAAGATCGTTTGGCACTTCTTCGCTGTATACAGAGCAGCCCAGTGCACCGCGTTTGCACACTAGTTCAGCATCAGAAACTTTACGTACGGCTTTTAGTGCATCGATAGTGTTATCTGTACCACCACAAATATGGAACTCTTCTTCTGTGCCGACAATAACATCGAACAGGCCAAGTACTTCTTGCAGTTCTTGAGTCACTTTGTCTGAAGCGATGTAACGAGTTTCGCCATCACCCAGTGAAGTTAGACCCCAAAGTACTGGGCGGTAGTCGATGTCTAGCGCCGTTTTTACACCATTGCGACGAGCGTATTTCAATGCGGTAAGTACGGCTTCGCGCGTTTTTGGATTGGATAGGTGAGTACCAGTGATTGTCAGGCAGCGAGCAGACGCGATGTACTCTTCAGTAAAGTCATCTTTGCTGATTGCCATGTCAGCACAGTTTTCGCGGCAGAAGATCAGAGGGAAAGTATCTTCGTCTTTGATGCCCAGAATAACCAGACCTGTCAAACGCTCTTTGTCAGTGATCAAGTGACTAGTATCACAGCCAACACGCTCGAGTTCTTCACGTAGGAAACGGCCCATGTGCTCGTCACCAACGCGCGCAAGCATTGATGATTTCAATCCTTGTACTGCTGTGCCGTAAGCCACATTACCTGATGAGCCACCAAGGTACTTATTAAAAGATCCCATGTCTTCTAAACGAGCGCCGATCTGTTGACCGTAAAGATCAACCGCAATGCGGCCCATACAAATGACATCTAGCTTTTTCTCAATACTCACATTCTTCTCCTCAGAGCTTAAACTCTTACCGTCATCACTAGGATGGTTCCAATGCTAAAGTTTTTGTGTCTGCGTTAAGGCAATGCCCATATGCGTTTCACGTTTCAATAAAACCTTTATACGGAATATTTGTTTCATTTTCAATTTAAAGTGGGATATTTGATTCGTTTTGTGATCAAGTCGGAAAATAAATTTCAAATGTTATTGGAAGTTGAAAAAATGGATTCGTGCAGATGAAAGATAGGGTTTAAGTGCTGGTGGCTCGTTCTAGCCAAGGCGATATTTCGAACTACGACAAATAAAAAAGCCCGTCTCAGGAGTCACGCTGGACGGGCAAACCGCTCGATTAAACTTATTGTTAGTATTTATCCTGAGCTCAGGGTGAGGAAGTGAGTGAGACTTTATTTACCCCGAGCTCTGGATCGTTTAGTACTGACGCGCTTTTTTCAATTTCTCTACGTTTTCCTGAGCTTTAGCTTCAATCTCTGGTTTCGCAGCGACTTGAGCCGTACCACAGCGCCACCATGACTCGTAGTCGTTTGTCATGGTTTTCGGTAGCACTTTTATATCAATCAGGGTTGATACCGTTTGCTGTTTAGCATCAGCCAATGCGGCGATGAGCTCTTCTTCTGTATGCACTCGGTAGGCTTTACAGCCGTAACTCTCAGCGTTTTTTGCAAAATCAACAGGCACTAATCCACCGCTCATCTTGCCTGTTTTCGGGTCTTTGAAACGGTTTTCGGTGCCGAAGCTGCCCATTTTATGGTTCATCTGCAAGTTATTGATACAGCCAAATGCCGCGTTATCAAACAAGAGTACGTTGATTTTCACGCCTTCCTGAATCGATGTTTGTAGCTCTGAATGCAGCATCATGTAGGAACCGTCACCGACCATGGTGTAAACCGGTTGCTCTGGATTCGCAATTTTTGCACCAATCGAGGCGGCCACTTCGTAGCCCATGCATGAATAGCCATACTCCATGTGGTAAGTGTCCGGACGTTTTGGTCGCCAAACACGCTGCAGATCGCCAGGAAGAGAGCCCGCTGCACCGACAATAATGGCATCAGGTTCAAGATGTTCATCTAGCAAGCCTAGTACGCAAGTTTGGGCTAAGTCGGTATTAAGTGCTTCACGGTACTCCGCCAACTCATCATCGAAGTGACCACCGATTTCCGGAACGAAACCTTCGCCTATTTGAACATTGAATAAGCGGGTTAGTTCTTTGTCCCAAGCTTGCTTAGCAGCTTTAATTTCGTCGCTGTAGCCACTCACATAGCCAAGTTGAGCTAACTTTTCACCGATTGCTTCGAGAGCGATATGGGCGTCAGCGACAACCGACGTTGCATCTAATTTGCTTGCATCAAACTCAGAGACGTTGATGGTTAAGAAATCCACATCTGGGTTCTGGAATAGTGATTTAGAGCATGTGGTGAAATCGGTAAAGCGAGTACCCACACCAATGACTAAGTCTGTGTCACGCGCAATTCGGTTAGCAGCAAGACAACCAGTGGTACCTACGCCACCTAAGTTGAGTTCGTGGTCGTGGACAATCGCACTCTTACCCGCTTGAGTTTCACCGAAAGGAATATTGTGTCGCTCAGCAAACTGACGGAATGCATCGTGTGCTTCTGAATAACGTACGCCACCACCACAAATAAGCATCGGCTTCTTCTTGCTCTTAATTAGGGCTACCGAGTCATCAATCATTGGGTTTGTTGCCGGACGACGTTCAATGCGGTGTACGCGTTTTTTGAAGAAGTACTCTGGGAAGTCGTAGGCCTCGCCCTGTACATCTTGTGGTAAACAAATCGTGACTGCGCCAGTGTCGGCAGGATCCGTCAATACACGCATCGCGTTAACCATTGCAGACATCAATTGCTCTGGGCGAGTAATGCGATCCCAGTAACGTGAAACGGGTTTGAAGCAGTCGTTGGTGCTGATTGATGCATCGTGATATTGCTCAACCTGTTGTAGAACTGGATCTGGCTGACGAGTCGCGTATGTATCTCCCGGTAGGAAAAGCACTGGGATGCGGTTCGCTGTTGCTGTCGCTGCTGCTGTTACCATGTTTGCTGCGCCAGGGCCGACAGAAGAGGTGACGGCATAGATCTTTTTGCGCTTGTTTTGTTTCGCGTAACCCATCGCGATATGAGCCATACCTTGTTCGTTACAGCCCTGGTATACCTCAAGTGAGCCTGCGTCTTCTTCTAGTGCTTGTCCCAGACCGACAACATTGCCATGACCAAAGATGGTAAAGATGCCATGAATAAACTTGTGTTCTATTCCATCGAACTCAACATACTGTTGATTCATAAACTTAACCAGCGCTTGTGCGGTTGTCATTTTAATCGTGTTCATAACCACTTTACTCCAGATAATTTAGTCGACAGCAGGTGAGACGAAACTTGTGACCTGATGCCTTGCTAGCATATTAAATCTAATGATTTAGATATTATGGAACATTTATTTCATTGCAATGTTTTTCTGAAATGTTGTTAGCTTTTGTGATCCTGATTAGATTGTGGCGTGTTGATTCACTAAAAACAAAATAATGGTGTGATGGATGATACTTTTTGCAAAATTGCGAAATTTTCATTTCATGAGATAAAAGAGGGTGAAAATTTACATTTGCCAACTTCTTGACGTTAGAGCGTGTGAAAAATCGATTTCCTAAGGCATTAATAAAGTCGATTGAAGCCGTTAAAAAGTTACATTAAAAGCGACGACAATAGTGTCATGTATCAAGGCATCGATTTTTAATGAGATAGGTAACGTATAGGCGTGGTGGACATTGAGAAGCAAGCGATGATGTACATTGATAAGAATGTTTGGTGGAGCTGTGACTTATCAGAGAGACCGCTTTGATGGAAAGTATGTAGCGTAAGATTAACGCCCCCTCAGACGTAGAGGAGGCGTGTTTTAGTGGTTATGCCAACGCAGCTTTGCTGGTTGCTTTTACGTTACGCTTTGCGGGTTTCTTTTCGGCCTCTTTATCGGTCACGCCGTTTTCTGTCTCTGACTCGGTATAAGCGCGTCCGTAGAAAGAGTCTTTGAGAATGTCTCTTAACTCACCAATGAGTGGGTAGCGAGGGTTGGCACCAGTACATTGGTCATCAAACGCCTCTATCGCTAGCTGTTCGACCTTATTCAGGAAGTCGGCTTCATTAATCCCAGCCGCCTGAATAGACATTGGGATGTCTAGGTTAGCTTTTAGCTCATCCATCCATGCTAGTAGACGTTCAATCTTCTGAGCAGTGCGGTCACCTGCTTGGCTTAGGCCTAGGTGGTCTGCAACTTCAGCGTAACGACGACGTGCTTGTGGACGGTCGTATTGAGAGAACGCAGTTTGCTTAGTTGGGTTATCGTTCGCGTTGTAACGTACAACGTTAGAGATAAGCAGTGCGTTAGCCAAACCGTGTGGTACGTGGAACTCAGCACCTAATTTGTGCGCCATTGAGTGACAAACACCTAGGAATGCGTTCGCAAACGCCACACCAGCGATAGTTGCTGCGTTGTGTACTTTCTCACGAGCGATTGGGTCGTTTGCACCGTTCGCGTAGCTAGATGGTAGGTACTCTTTTAGCATCTTAAGTGCTTGAAGAGCTTGGCCATCTGAGTATTCGTTCGCTAGAACAGATACGTAAGCTTCCAGAGCGTGAGTTACTGCATCGTAACCACCGAATGCGGTTAGCGACTTAGGCATGTTCATAACAAGGTTCGCATCAACGATAGCCATGTTAGGAGTTAGCTCGTAGTCCGCTAGTGGGTATTTAGCGCCAGTCTTGTCGTCAGTAACAACCGCAAATGGAGTAACTTCTGAACCCGTACCTGAAGTAGTTGTGATACAAACAAGCTCAGCTTTTTGACCCATTTTAGGGAACTTGTAGATACGTTTACGGATGTCCATAAAGCGCATTGCAAGCTCTTCGAAGTGCGTTTCTGGGTGCTCGTACATTACCCACATGATTTTCGCAGCATCCATTGGTGAACCACCGCCTAGAGCTAGGATCACGTCTGGTTGGTAGCTCGCCATTTGAGCGGCACCTTTTTCTACTACAGATAGCGTTGGGTCAGCTTCAACGTCGAAGAACGTTTGAACTTCCATGCCTTGTGCTTTCAGTAGTTTCACTACGTCATCTGCGTAACCGTTGTTGAATAGGAAACGGTCAGTTACCAGGAATGCGCGTTTCTTACCTTCTAGGTCGCCAAGTGCGATTGGAAGGCTACCGCGACGGAAGTAGATTGACTTAGGTAGTTTATGCCACAACATGTTTTCAGCTCGCTTCGCAACAGTTTTCTTGTTGATTAGGTGTTTAGGACCTACGTTCTCAGAGATAGAGTTACCACCCCATGAACCACAACCTAGCGTTAGAGAAGGAGCAACGTTGAAGTTGTACAAGTCACCGATACCACCGTGAGTAGTCGGGATGTTGATTAGGATACGAGCCGTCTTCATCTTGTCACCGAAGTAACGGATACGGTCTGCGTTAACGTCTTGGTTAGTGTACAGACCAGAAGTGTGGCCGATACCGCCGATTTCAACCATTGTTACCGCTTGAGCCACGGCGTCTTCGAAGTTGTCAGCACGGAACAGACCTAGTGTCGGAGACAGTTTTTCGTGAGCGAATGCGTCGTCGTAAGATACTTTACCTAGACCTTCACCAACAAGCACTTTAGTGTCCGCAGGCACTTTAACGCCAGCCATTTCAGCGATTGCTGCCGCTGGTTGACCAACGATTTTCGCGTTTAGTGCGCCGTCGATAAGCAGAACTTTACGAACTTTCTCTGCTTCTGCTTTGCTTAGTACGTAAGCTTTGTGCGTTGCGAAACGCTCTTTCACTTCGTCGTATACTTCGTCAACCACGATTGCAGCCTGCTCAGAAGCACACACTACGCCGTTATCGAATGTTTTAGACATTAGGATAGAAGCCACTGCACGTTTGATGTCAGCAGTTTCATCGATAACAACTGGAACGTTACCTGCACCTACACCGATTGCTGGCTTACCAGAAGAGTATGCTGCTTTAACCATGCCTGGACCACCAGTTGCAAGGATAAGTGCGATGTCATCGTGTTTCATTAGAGCGTTTGAAAGCTCAACTGAAGGTTGGTCAATCCAACCGATGATGTCTTTTGGTGCACCCGCTGCTACTGCTGCATCCAGAACAAGTTTCGCTGCATCGTTAGTAGAGTTTTTCGCACGTGGGTGTGGTGAGAAGATGATACCGTTACGAGTCTTCAGAGAGATAAGAGATTTGAAGATCGCAGTCGAAGTTGGGTTAGTGGTTGGTACGATACCGCAGATGATGCCTACAGGCTCAGCGATAGTCATCGTACCCAGGTTGTCATCCTCTTCCAGGATGCCACAAGTCTGTTCGTCTTTGTATTTGTTGTAGATAAACTCAGAAGCGAAGTGGTTCTTGATTACTTTATCTTCAACAATACCCATACCAGATTCTTCAACCGCTTGCTGCGCTAGAGGGATACGAGCTTGGTTAGCTGCAAGAGAAGCGGCACGGAAGATTTTGTCTACTTGCTCTTGAGAGTAAGTAGAGAACTCTTCTTGCGCTTTCTTAACGCGAGTGACGAGGGCATCTAGTTCTTTAATATTAGTGACTGGCATAGATTACTCCAATAATTTAAGGTTTCATTTCTAAAAATCATGTTACTGGCCCGAACTTAAACATTCAGACCTCGTTAATTCATTGTTTAATTCAGAAAATTAAATAATTAA
This sequence comes from Vibrio natriegens NBRC 15636 = ATCC 14048 = DSM 759, assembly GCF_035621455.1. Classification (NCBI taxonomy): domain Bacteria; kingdom Pseudomonadati; phylum Pseudomonadota; class Gammaproteobacteria; order Vibrionales; family Vibrionaceae; genus Vibrio; species Vibrio natriegens. The sequence goes on along the minus strand of NZ_CP141822.1, from coordinate 1,855,484 downwards.
AATAAGAAAGTTTCTGTTTGTTTAATTATTTTACCCATACGGAATTTGCCTTGTTTTCACAGAGGTTATGGGGTGATCAATATTCACGGTTTATAGGAAAACGAATGTCCAATTTTACTAAGCTTATGACGCCTTATCCTTTAAATGTGCTGAAGGGTAGGGTTTGCAGATTAAATATCATAATAACAATGGCTTAAGCTTGTAAAAGTTCAGGCGCGCCTCGTTCTGAGTAGTCTGAGTTTCACACCTGTTTTCCCATTTACTTGTTCAATTCTTTTTCGCTCTAGCTGTTTGGATAAGATGATGTGCAATATTAGGGCACATCATCTTCAGGAATATTATCCTCTATTCTTCCAAAGGTGGATTATTTCTAGGTAATTTGATTTTATTTTGTTTATAAACGCTTGGTCATTAATATTCCCAGACAACCATTCTTTAGATGGCTCGCCAAATATAGTTCGGCCAACCATAAAACCTTTAACTAAGTCGTGGCCAGTTGTTTGGTCAAAGCCTTTTTTAAGCTCTTCTACAGGCGCATCCAGACCGAGAATCACAACACCACGACAATATGGATCTTGTTCGATGATTAAGCTGTTCATCGTGTTCCATGAATCGCTTTCAAGCGCTGGTAATTTCCACCAATCTGGCTTAATGCCCAAAGAGTAGAAGCGGCTTACAGCTTCAATGTATAAGCGATCTTCTTTCACTACACCCTCAGGCAGGATGACTTCGAGTAGCAGTTCATGCCCAGACTTAAGACAGGCGTGGTACGCTTCCGCTATTTTATTCTCTTGCAGAGTGCGCATGCTTTCATCGTCTTCCGGGCTGTAGAACACCAGGCATTTCACCACATGCTCTAAAGGCCAGTCGATCAGTTGCGATCCAATGTTGCCGTGTTCGAACTCTATAGGGCGAGAGCCAGGCATTTCGATTGGACGACCGATCCACCAATTGTCACCCGTTACGTCATTAAGCACATCCTGACCGAAGGTGCTATCACAAAGGAGTCCTGATTGACCTTTTAAACCGGCTTCTCTACTTACCTGACGACTCGCTTCGAGAATGAGCTTTTTCAGCGCTGGAATTTTTCCAACATCTGCACCGACTTCTTTCGCCATATCGACCAATTGGCTGCGATGATCGAACGCTAATATACATAATTCGTCCCATGCCCCTGTTTTACGTGTCGTTACTCGGTGCAAGTGGTTAAGCTGAGGATCTAAATCAGGGCGCTTAACATCGTTAGCGCGAGTTAAATAGTTGTCTAACTCGACTTTGGTTGGCATTGCGGGAGCACAGCCATGACGAGATACCACCAGTGCGCCACAAGCGTTGGCATAAGTGCACGCTTTTTCCCATCCTTCACCGTTGAGGTAGCCGCGAAGAAGACCAGACATGAATGCGTCACCAGCGCCAAGCACGTTCAACACATCCACACGCACACCGTGTACAGTAATGCCTTCATCCAGAGTTTCTGGGATTGAATCCGTGTAGACAGAACAACCAAGAGCACCGCGTTTACAAACCAATTCTGCGCCAGAAACCTTACGTACGGCTTTGAGTGCTTCAACGGTATCTGTGGAGCCGCCACAAATATGGAACTCTTCTTCTGTTCCGACAATTACATCGAATAACCCCAAAACGTCTTGCAGTTCTTCGGTCACTTTATCTGATGCGATAAAACGGGTTTCGCCGTCGCCCAGTGAAGTTAGGCCCCACAGCACAGGACGATAATCAATATCAAGCGCGGTTTTAACTCCGTTACGGCGGGCATATTCAAGGGCAGTTAAAACAGCGTCGCGCGTTTTTGGGTTTGATAAGTGCGTACCAGTGATAGCGAGACAGCGCGCTGATGCGATGTACTCTTCTGTAAAGTCCTCTTTGCTGATTGCCATGTCAGCGCAGTTTTCACGGTAAAAGATCAGTGGAAATGTGTCTTCGTCTTTGATGCCTAAAATGACTAGGCCAGTAAGACGTTCTTTATCGGTAATAAGGTGGCTGGTGTCGCAACCCACTTTTTCCAGTTCTTCACGTAAGAAACGTCCCATATGTTCATCGCCAACGCGGGCAAGCATTGAAGATTTAAGGCCTTGAACGGCAGTTCCATAAGCAACGTTACCGGAAGACCCACCGAGATACTTGGCGAACGTGCCCATATCTTCTAAGCGAGAGCCGACTTGTTGGCCGTAAAGGTCAACAGCGATTCGTCCCATACAAATCAGGTCTAATTTCTTTTCAGTTTTCACTTTGAGCCTCTCACGGTATCGCGTTAACAAGCGAACTGCTTTAAATTTGTGGAATTTTTATTTCATTACTAATTTTAAGTGAAATTAAACTCCTATTGTGTGATGGGTGTTGAATTCACAAATTATATGATGAAATTTTTATTCCATATCGTACAAATTAGGTTGGAGTAGAGATTGGTTCACTACTTTCTGCCAGCTAGGGAAGGGGACCAAATGAGTGCTCGAAACCCTCTTACGCAAAAATGGAGCAACTCGTATGAGCTACTCCATTCGATGTAATTTCATTCAGCTTGTTTCTTGGGCTTCAAAGATAGATTAGCACCTAAACAAGAATAGCGATTACTGGCTGATTGTTGCTTTCAAAGCGTCGATAGAGGTTTCAACACCTGCATCCACTGTCATGGTCAGGTCTTCCATCTCTAGTGACACATCACCGTTGTAGCCCATCATATGACATACAGAGAAAAACTCTTTCCACCACTGAAGATCTTGACCACAACCTACTGCAACGTAGTTCCAGGTACGGTCTGCACTGTCTTCAACTGGACGTGGCTCTAGCAGGCCATCAATGTCAGCTAGACCACGTTCGATACGAGCATCTTTGCCGTGTACGTGGTAGATACAGCCTTTTAATGAGCGAGCAGCGGCAATCGGGTCCGCACCAAGAATGATCATGTGAGATGGGTCAAGGTTGATACCGATCATTGGATCAACGGCGTTACGCAGTTTAAGCAGCGTTGACGCACTCCAAACCATAGTGCCAGGAAACTCTTCGATCGCGATTTGTTCTACGCCGCACTGCTTGCAGTGATCGACATATTCAGACCAAAACTTGATGGTAACTTCCCATTGGTACTCGTAAGCTGGTGCCATGAAATCAGGCCAAGATACTGTCGATGTGATCCAGTTTGGTGTTCTGTCTTCAGGAGAACCAGCAGGCAAACCAGCCATAGCAACAATTTTCTTCACGCCAAGTTTACCAGCTAATGTTGCACACTCGTACATGCTCTTCGCGTATTGCTCGCCCGTTTCTGATGGCCAGAGCGGGTTACAAGATGTATTCAAAGCAGAAATACGCATACCACGTTTTTCTAGCTCAGCTTGGAACTCCTGAAGTTTGGTTTCATCGCCCAGAAGCTCTTGAGTGTTCACATGCTTACGCGCACCCCAGCCACCGGCTGTCATTTCTACAGCGTCAATACCCATTGACTTTACTTTATCTAACATGTCTGTAAATGAAAGATCTGCGTATACATCAGTACAAATTGCTAGTTGCATAGTATTAACCTCGATATTCTAAATTGTTCACTTTTGATTCAAAAACTGGATAAATCTCTTAGCACCTTTTTGCAACCGGGTGCAAAGTTGGTTAGTTTCGCATTTGTTGACCAAAAAGATTGATCAACGGTGCGATTAATGACACTTTGTATTATTTCGTGATTTTATATAGTCACAGAGTCATGATTATTTTAAAATCAATTTAAATCCTATAAAAATAAACTGTCAATATAATTGTTGAGCCAATGAAAGAAAATAAAGACAAAGTCACAAAAAATATCACTGCTCGTGATGTGGCAAAACTTGCAGGTGTATCAAAATGGACTGTTTCCCGAGCATTTACTCAGGGTTCTTCAATTTCTGAGTCTAGTTTAAATAAAGTGCTAAAAGCCGCTGAAGAACTTGGCTATAAGCCTAACTTACTTGCAAGAAGCCTAGCAAAAAATAAAACTAACATGGTCGCTATACTTATTTCAGAGTTAGGATCTCCAGTTGTATTGACTGTTTTTGATGAACTTACATCAAAACTACAAAATAAAGGGTTAATTCCAATAGTTCTCAATATTCATTCTAAAAAAGACTATAAGAATGCCCTTACGTTAGCAGGTCAGTTGCAAGTCGACGGCATCATATTTCTTGGTACTGACTTACCTCAAGAAATCGTTGAAAAAAACATTGAGCATATTCCTCTCATTTCTCTGTATCGTCATTGTGATACGCCAAACGTTCACTCTGTCAGTACTGATGGCATAACGGCGGGTCAGCAAGTTGCCAATCTTTTCATCCAATTAGGTTATAAAAGAATGGCTTACATGTCAGGCCCGGAACAAAAGTCAACAGGGCTGCTACGCTTTCAAGGTTTTAACAGTCGACTTTCTGAGTGTGATATACCACTCGAGCACAGATTTAATATCAAACACTATGCCAGAGACCTCGCATTTAATTGCCTTTCTGACTACATAAAAACAACCGATGTTAATCAGAGAGTTGACGCTATTTTTTGTGAGAATGATATTTTAGCCATAGGTGCTTTGGATGCATTACATCACCACAAAATTGATAACACTATTGCTATTGTAGGATTTGACGATATAGATCTAGCGTCATCCCCTAAATATAGCCTCACGACATTCAGGCAGGAACTTATACCTTTGGTTAGTAAATCTGTTGAACTACTTAATTCTGATATTAATAGTAACAACAAAATACTTATGCCTGGAACGCTAATAACACGTCAATCACATTTAATAAATCGACAATAATAATGTTTTAATGGTACGGGACAGATAATATTGCCCCGTACCTGGATAATAGTTATAACTATTATATTATCGAAGTAAGAATTCTCTTTCTAAACGCTCTCTTGCCGCTGGTGCTTGCACGTCCATCTTTTCTGGGAATCCAAAATAAGAGACACAAGCAATTGAATCACCACCGACTGCGAATTTCTTATTCGCAAAATCCATATCTCTTAGTGTTGAGAACATAGTATCGAAATCTACATCGCCTTCACCCATCGCTAAGTGCTGGTGGATTGCCACATCACTGCGACCTTGATTGTTCAACCAAGGTGGGTTGGCGATATAACGACAATCCAATGTTTGGTTGAAGGTATCAGCGAACAATACATGAGAAAGATCGTCACCTGCATACTCTAGCATTGAGCGAACGTCACCTTTGCCTTGATCATAGAAGAAACCGTGAGGCGCAGAGTATACGTACTTTAGATTGTCTGAACGGTAGGACTTAACCAGGTCACACGTTTCATTATTCAGTTCACAGAAATCCCATGGATGCGATTGCACTTCGACACGAATGCCTTCTCTTTCAAATAGAGGTAGTAATTCATCCATAGAGCGGAACCACATTCCGTTACAGATTTCTTGTTGGTTTGGATCGCCCGAAAGTTCTGTGTTGATTACTTCTACACCCATGTTAACGGCGATTTCTACGATTTTTTTCCAGTTTGCTACTGCATGTTTACGTTGTTCTTCAGTTGGGCCTGACCAACGATAAACAACGATAAAAGAAGAGAGTTCAACGCCAGCCTGACGTAGGGCAGTTTTGTATTCTCTTTCACACTCACGAGAAAATAGTGGGTGCTTGTAGAACGGGTTGATACGTGGATGAGGCGATTGCTCGATATACTTGTAACCCCAATCTGCAACTTTGTGCACCATATCCGGGATACTCATTTGTTTTGCTAGTACATCAACGTCGAATGCGATTTTCATAAAAACCTCCAAATAAAGTGTATATCAATCAACCTATTATTGATTTCACGTGTAATTATTAAGTCGTTATTAGTTAGACTGGCAATTTGTCTCTCATCGATACATTCCTAAGTATGAGCGACAAATTGCCAGTGGGTTTATTGGACCTATTAAGCAGGTACGTCTACTTTTTTGGTCTGTTGGCCGTTCCAGTTAGTCATAACATGCTCTTCCATTCTTTCTAGTGCTACACCATTGGTTTCTGGTAGGTAGCGATTTACGAAGAAATAAGAAACAATCATGAAGAACGCAAATACCCACATAGGGAATGCGCCACGGAACATCTCATTGAGAAGCGGGCTGTCATTCATTACCGGGAATATTAGACCGATCAGGAAGTTAGTTACCCAAAGGCCACCGATAGCAAATGACATACCTAAACCACGGTAGCGGTTAGGGAAGATTTCAGATACGACAATCCATGCACCTAAGCTCCATGAGAACGCAAAGCAAATCATGAATACCATCATGCCAAACAGTGTCCAGTAACCCATTTGGATAGCGGCTTCACCTTGCAAACCTGCAGATTGGTAAATGAAGTAAGACGTCAACAGAAGGCCGAACGTGGCACCCAATGAACCAATTTTTAGCAGTGGTTTGCGACCAACTTTGTCCATGAGCAGAGAACCGATTAAGGTACCCACTAGCTGAATCACACCGACCCAAATAGTCAAGAAGAGCGCGACCTGGCTGTTACCTGTTACTTTTTCAAGTACAACTGGTGCGAAGTACATCATTACGTTTACACCACTTGCCTGTTGGAAGATAACAATCATGGTTGCGATGAAAACGAAAACCCAAAAGCGGCGTTGTTTGTGAACTTGAAGCTTTTCAACTTGCGCTTTGTTTTCTGCTTCTTCGTGGATAGAGTTATGAATCGCGTTAATAACCGTAGGCGCATAAGCAGGGTTGAAGATTTTACCAGTGACTTCAAGCGCTTCTTTTTCGCGTCCTACCAGCACTAACCAACGAGGCGACTCAGGGATGAAGAATGATGCAAGAACAAACAACGCACATGGGATAGCTTCAGAACCAATCATGATACGCCAGCCTACATCAACCAGCCATTCGTGAGTCATACCTTGAGCAATTAAGAAGTTAACAACGAAGATAACCACTTGACCGAATACGATGGCAAAGTTTTGCGAACTTAACGCACGACCACGGATTTTCTTCGGTGAGACTTCTGACATGTACATCGGTGATACCGAAGACGCAATACCAACCGCTAATCCGCCAATCATGCGATAAACGATAAACCAGAAGAACGTGTCAACAAGGGCTGCACCAATCGCTGAAATAGTAAATAAAATGGCGGATAAAATGAGGGCCTTTTTACGGCCGTATTTATCAGCGACCTTACCGGATAAGAACGCACCGATAATACAACCAATGGCAACGTTTGATACAGCCCAACCGACGCCGATAGAACTTAGTTCAAAGTAGGTCGCAATTGGGGTAATTGCTCCTGAGATTACTGCGGTGTCATAACCTAGTAGCAGGCCACCAAGCGCTGCAACAGCACAGATGACGAGGATATAACGTAAATTATAACTTGTATCTACAGTTTGATTATTAGTGGACATGAATCCTCCTAAATGAATTTTATTTTTCTGTGTAGGGCAACAGAACTGCTTTGTTGCAACCGGGTGCAAATCCCTGCACCCGTATACACTGTAGGTATTACTCGATATAAATTGTTTAGATTTTGAATTTGTAACCTAATGATTTATAAATCATTGATTAGTTGTAGAATTCAGGTTTTTCTGGAAGTTCGATTTTCTCAATGCCACCAGAGTATTTTGCTTTCACACAAGCATCGATCGTTACTGATACGCAGTAGCCGTCCCATGACGTTGGGCCTGTTAATTGGCCAGCACGAGCGCCATCAATCCATTCTTGGAATTCAACGTCGAAGGCGTCAAAGAAGCGGTCTTTCCAATCTACAAAAATTTCTTGTTGTAGTGACGCGTTGGTACGAATCACAGTTGTCGCAGGATCAGGAAGGGCAGCAACACCTTTCTCACCGGTAATCTGACATTGAATATCGTAGCCATACTGACAGAATACGAAGCTCTGAACCGAGATATGAACACCAGATTTAGTACTTAGAATCATGATGTGTGGATCTTGTAACTCTGGCTCAGAAGAGATTTGAGTTTTACGAGGAAGAATAACCTGTGCTGTCGCGTAGTCTTCATCCAATAGCCAGCGAAGAACGTCTGCTTCATGAACGAATGAGTCAGTAATCGCCATGTCACCGCTAAACCCTGGTGCTTCTGGTGCATGGTGCCAGGCATTTAGCGTTAATGGCTCACCAATGATCTTTTGATCAAGTACGGATTTGAGCTGGCGGTATGATTTGTCGTAACGACGCATGAAGCCAACCTGAACAAGGCGCTTACCGCAAGCCATTTCAGCATCAATGATACGGCGACAGCCTTCTTCCGTTACTGCTAATGGCTTTTCACACATTACGTATTTACCAGCTTCGATTGCTGCTAGTACGAACTCTTCGTGCGTTGGGCCCCAAGATGCGACAACGATTGCATCGACCATATCGGAATTGATTAGGTCAACACCATTATCAAAAACTTCCGCTTCAATATTTTCTTGAGTCAGCCATGAGCGTACTTGGTCATTATTCACGTCAAATACCGCGGTCACATGAGCACCCGTGAGATAGTTCACACGTTTGATGTGCTCTTTACCGATAGCACCAACACCAATTACACCTACTTTTAGATCAGTAATGTTTAAAGACATGATATTCATCCTTAATTATGTTTTTGTGCGGATAGTGATTTTTTTGTTTCACCATTCAGACTTTGATTATTGAATTAGTAAGTAACTTACTCATTTACCGATAATCTGGAGGCTAATATAGCATTCGCGTTGCCAAGCAAATGTGAAGTAGAACTTAAAATGGAATATTTGTTTTGTTTTTTATTTAAAGTGAATGTTCTATTTCATTAAATCGCTGACTTAAAAGTAGAGCGTATAGCTAGATATAACGGTGTCTTCCGCACCTAAACAGAGTAATGGGGTAAGGGTATTCTCTTCAATAAACCGCTTGTTCAAAATGTGATCTTAAGCTGAAAGGAGAGTAAGAAAATTCTGATTGTGTGGCCTCGCAAATAGTCACTCAGTTGCGCAATAAGGCTTGTTTTCTGGACATGACGGGTTTTCACAGTGAATTGATAGCAGCGAGAATATTGCTATTGATTCTAAATACAGCGTATATGGGACGCTATTTATCTATACCTACCCATGGTTGGCCTACATTATACAGGTACGATGGTTCAGACGACGACCAGAAGCTAAGTGTTATCAGTCACCTGGTTGCCTTCAAGTTATCTTTCGATGTGAAAATTTCATTTCATAAAATGTGTTAATAGAGGCTGGGCATCATTTTGTGATCTATGTTCAGTTGTGAAGGGAAAAATCTTAAAGAAGACTCTACATAAGGGTATTAGCCGATCTTTATCATTGTTTTTGAAATCTTCATTTCATATTATGGGTAAAATTGAAATGTAAAGCCCATTTGGGAAGTGCACATTAATACGCATAAGGAACAGTTGAATGTCTAATCTACTATCGAAATATCAAGCGTCTCCATCTGACGGTTGTACTCAAAACATTACCCCAGAAAATGCTGATTGGGGATATGTTGGATTTAAAGCTTATGAGTTAAAAGCAGGTGAAAGCCTTTCTCTGCCAGCTTCAGAAGTAGAGACTTGCCTGGTATTGGTTGCTGGTAAGGCAACTGTGGTGACGGATTCGGCAACATACGAGAATATTGGTGATCGCATGTGTCCATTCGAGCGCAAAAAACCTTATGCAGTTTATGTGACACCAAGTGATAACTGTGAAGTGAAGGCATTGACAGATATTGAGCTGGCAGTATGTACCTCGCCAAGTAAAGGCACTTATCCTACTCGATTGATTGCACCAGAAAATATCGATGCTGAAGCGAGAGGCGTTGGTAACAACAAACGCTATGTTCACAACATTCTTCCTGACTATGCCGAAGCAGACACATTGCTGGTTGTGGAGGTTTACACTGATGAAGGCTGCACAAGTTCCTTCCCGAGCCACAAACACGACACGGCAAACGAGCCAAATGAGACTTATCTTGAAGAGACGTATTATCACCGACTAAACCCAGAGCAAGGGTTTGTTCTACAACGTGTTTATACCGATGACCGCTCATTAGACGAGTGTATGGCTGCTTATAACAAAGATGTAGTGAAGGCACCGAAAGGGTATCACCCTGTTGCGACGATTGCGGGATACGATAGCTATTACCTCAATGTTATGGCCGGCCCTTCACGTAAGTGGTTATTTACTTGGGAAGAAGACCATAACTGGGTTAATGGCCCAGAGTATGCGGCAAAACATGATTAATCTGCGATAGAGCAGGGCGATTTTGTCTCGGCTCCAACTGAATCACGCAGAATAAGTTCGCTCCAGAAGCCATGATTTTCATGGCTTCTTTGCTCTTATCAATAATGAAAATACCCACCAACGATGGCTGAGTGAACACCTGCTCAGTACTCCCTTTTACTTTTAGAAGAAGACTGTTATGAATACGACAACTCGAATCATACCTGCGAGTAAACATATCGCGTTAGTTGCGCATGATAACTGTAAGGCTCAACTCCTGAAGTGGGTTGGCGCAAAACAAGAGCAACTGAAACCTCACACACTTTATGCCACTGGTACTACGGGGCATATGATCCAGAAGAATACCGACTTAACCGTTATTAGCATGATTAGCGGTCCAATGGGTGGCGATCAGCAAATTGGAAGCCTCATATCTCAAGGGAGTCTGGATATGCTGATCTTCTTTTGGGACCCGCTAAACTCGGTGCCACATGACCCTGATGTTAAGGCGTTACTTCGTATTGCCAGTGTGTGGAATATTCCTGTTGCCACAAATCAAGCGACGGCGGATTTTTTGTTTGCATCTGAGTGTATGTCGGGAGAGGTGGAAATCGAAATTCCTGATTATGAAAAATATTTGAGTAACCGGACCTAGCCTTTTCCTCAGATTCTGAATAAGAACATCGTTTATAGGAAATGAATGAAATGGAAACAAAAAAGCAGAGTAAGAATACTCTGCTTTTAGGTATATGAAGGACTCAAGAATTCTATCGATACTGATAGTTAGAGTCGATTTACACCACGCCCATGGACGCGAAAATTAAAACAACACCAGTCGCAACGACAGGAATCGCCAGCGTACAGACAAAAATATCTTTGTACGAATCGCGGTGAGTCATGCCACAAATCCCAAGCAGTGTAATCACCGCGCCATTATGAGGGAGTGAATCTAATCCGCCGCAAGCTATCGCTGCAATACGGTGTAAAGACTCAAGACTAATCCCTAACTCCAGAGCTTTTTGAATATAAACCTGGCCAAGTGCATCCAACGCTATACTCAGGCCTCCTGAGGCTGACCCTGTAATACCTGCAAGTAAACTGGTCGACATCGCAAAGGATAAAAGTGGGGTTCCTGGTATCGAAAGTATCCCTTCTTTGACTAATTCAAAGGAGGAGAGCGATTTGATCACGTTACCAAACCCGACAGCGGCGGCGGTATTCATGATCGGCATGATGGAGCTTTCACCGCCTTCGTTAAGAGAAAAGCGTATGTCCTTCATGTATTTCTTAAACAATAAGAGTGCGACGATAATGGCGGTGGTTAGCGCGATGATAAGGCTCCACATGCCATTGACTTTTTGCAGCGTAGTATCGTAGTTGGCTAGGTAACTGGTATCGACACTTGGGAAATAGAAAGTCACGATCAGAAAGTTTAAAACCAGCACGATAACGATCGGGATAAAGGCAATGGTCGCTGAAGGAATGTTGTTATTCTCTTCGCTATCGTCACTTTCCGACTCATCGTGAATGCCATAACCTTCTCCGTTTGTTCGAGCAATAGCTTCACGGCGTTTAAGCCAAAGCATGCCCAAGCCAAACATGGCACCGGCACCAACTAATCCAAGCGCTGGCGCTGCGTATGCCGTGGTACCGAAAAAAGGCATCGCGATGGTATTTTGGATTTGTGGTGACCCTGGTAAAGCGGTCATGGTAAATGTGAAGGAGCCTAGCGCAATCGTCCCTGGAATCAGACGTTTAGGCACATTGCTGTCTTTAAATATTTGAGCGGCAATAGGGTAGACTGCAAATACCACCACAAACATCGATACACCGCCGTAGGTCAACACCGATACGGCGAGCACCACGGCTAAGATCGCATTATTGCTCCCAACCTTATTCACAATGACTTTAGCGATTGACTTTGCTGCGCCAGAATCATCCATCACTTTGCCAAAAATCGCACCAAGCAAGAAGGCGGGAAAATAGAGTTTTACATAGTTTGCCGCGCTTAACATGAAGACTTCTGTATAACTGGCCATCATGTACGTTCCGGCAGAAAACAGAGCAGCAACTAATGCTAAAATAGGTGCTAACCAAATGACTGACATGCCTCGGTACGCGAGGTACATCAACAAAACTAACGACAGCAATATGCCCAATATTCCAACGTCCACGGTAATCTCCAATATGTAATCAAATGTTATTTCCAAAATATGTATAAATTGAAACATTCATTTTATTTTAAATAAAGTGAAAGATTGAGTTCATGTAGGTAAATCATCCGATATATTGATCAAAGACAGTAAAACACTAGATAAGGCGTATTTGGACTGTTCATTCTTCACATAAAATGAAAAATTCATTTCAATAAGTTTGTTTCGAATGGTACGTTTAAGAGCAAGTATTTCATCTACTCTTAGAATTCACGACCAATGTAATGATTAAGGAAATAGAATGAGCGCAAGAATCGTATTACCAAGGATTATGCATGTAGGCAAAGGGGCATCACTTCAGGCTGCGGATGTAATGGCAAGCGTAGGTGCATCTCGACCGTTAATTGTCACCGATAAGATGATGGTTCAACTAGGTTATGTAGCAAAAGTTCAAGAGGCGCTAATTGCCCAGGGCATCGAGGCTTCCGTATTTTCTGATACGATTCCAGAGCCGACAGTAAGCTCAATCGAGGCAGGTGTACAAATGGTGCGTGAAGGAGGATTTGACTCCATTATTGCTATTGGTGGAGGAAGTCCAATCGACAGTGCCAAAGCCATCTCAATTGTTGGTAAATTTGGTGGGCAAGTAAGAGATTACAAATTCCCTCGCGATGTTAGCGAAGCAGGGCTTCCGATCATTGCTATTCCTACTACTGCCGGAACCGGCTCTGAGGTCACGCGCTTCACGGTGATTACAGACGATCTACATGACGAAAAAATGTTGTGCTCTGGCCTTGGATTTATGCCTATTGCTGCGCTGGTGGACTACGAACTAACTATGTCACTTCCTCCACGCGTCACTGCTGACTGTGGCCTGGATGCGCTGACTCATGCTATTGAAGCGTATGTTAGTCAAAAAGCGAACCAATTCTCAGATACTCAAGCTCTGATCGCGATGGAAAAAATTGGTAAGAGTATTCGTCAGGCTTATCACAATCCAAAAGATGAGGCCGCTCGCTCTGATATGATGTTTGGTGCGACGTTGGCTGGAGTGGCATTCTCTAATGCATCAGTGGCATTAGTGCATGGCATGAGCCGACCGATTGGAGCGTTTTTCCATGTTCCTCATGGCTTATCAAACGCAATGTTGCTACCTGCTATCACCGAGTTTTCCATTCCAAGCGCTGAACAACGTTACGCAGAGTGCGCTCGCGCTATTGGTGTTGCTTCTATGTCTGACACCAATGCAATTGCATGTAAGAAGTTAGTCAATGAACTGCGTGCACTAAATACAGAGCTATCCGTTCCTACGCCGTCTCAATATGGTATTGATAAAGAGCGTTTCTTTGAGCTTCTATCAACCATGGCGCAACAAGCACTGGATTCTGGGTCACCAGGTAATAACCCTCGCGTTCCTTCTTTAGAAGAAACCATCGAGCTTTACAAAACGGTTTGGAATGAAGGCGAATAGAATAGTCCGAAGTCGACAATCGATTACCGACTAAGCCATACTATTTCAAATCATGTAGCGCGCTCTTCCAAATTGCTTTCCAGCAGCTGAAGAGCGCGTCTATCACCCTAAGCCTGCTTACTCTTGCCTAACTTACACTCACTGCTTTGCCACTCAGTATTACTTCTCTTTACTCGTTGATAGATGGTGCTTTCCTGCAATTTTGCCCACTGATAAACAAACTTTTCATTTCAAGCTCGCCCAATTACGTAATGTATTTTTCTTACAAGAAGGCATTCCGGCTTAATTTTTGGCTGTGCGCTTACACGGCCTGGCATTCTTTAGCTGAAAAAGTGCTTTGTTTTCGTTGTCCTGAACGCCATGAAACATAGCTTCGGCAGGCTTTAAATTGAATTGTGCAATAAATTCAATTGATTATGCTCTGGCATGGAAATGTTTATTTTATTTGCCTGTAAATTTAAAATATCTATTGCATTTTGTGTGAGCTGGATCTATATTTACTCCCGTTGATGTAGGAAACTTACAAACATTTGGAGAATAAATTATGTACGCAGCTATCGCATATAACACTTACCACATGGTTAAAGACGCTCGCGAGAATCAAGTCGCTTCAGAAGTCGAAGCCGTGAAGAAAGAGAAAAAGCGTTTTTCATTTAAAGCACTTTTCAGCAAAGCAGTACTAGAACCACAAACAACTCAAACTGTATAAGGAATAACGATATGTACGGAGCAATCGCATACAACACTTACTACATGGTTAAAGACGCGCGCGAAAATCAAGCTGTCTCAGAAGTCGAAGCGGTGAAGACAGAGAAAAAGCGTTTTTCATTTATGGCTTTTTTCAAAAAAGCAGTACCTGAACCACAAGCAACCCAAATTTTATGAGGAGAATGATATGTACGGAGCAGTCGCTTACAACGCGTACTACATGGTAAAAGACGCGGAAGAAAACCCAGAAACCAATAACATTAAGATGAAAGCGGACCAAAAGTCTTTAGCGTTTCTTTTTAATGAATTTGTACAAAACAACATGCCGATGTTGACCAAGAGTAACGGTAGTGAGTTGTATTTTCTGCTAATTTTGGTGACATCATTTACAGTGTTACATGGATAAAAGTTAATAAAAACAGCTGATTAAATGATTTTTTAATTTAGAGGTATATAAAAAGCTTACCTCGTATGCTGTCAGTAGTTTAATAGATAAATAGGCAGTAATACTTCGCGGGAATAGTGGAAAGTTGAGTAGTCTACCCGACTAGGGTGTTAAGGCGAGTCTCAAAGCTGGTGGCACTATGACCAAAGGACAGCACAACAGTCAGGTGAACTAAAACGCCAATGTTAGTGTTGATGATGAACTTAAATTACCACCAGATAGAAGCAGCAGGGCAGAATAGTGGCACAGTCCACTATGAAATACTGGATGTACTTCGAGAAGAATCATAACGTATCTCTCCCAAAACACGACTCGCCAGAGTCTGTTCATTTCCAATTTAATCAAGGACGTTCCTGCTGTCAGTCATTGTAGCGAACACCAACCACTCACATTTAATTAAACGCTCTGACTTCAGTGTACAGATTCGACGAGTACAGCGTTTCAGTCGTTTGCGAACCCACACTTAAAAAGTGTCCCTATTTCAAAATACTTTCCGTGATCCCTAAATATTACCCTTCACTCCCTTAGAGAAACCAACCTAGTTGTAAAGGACTTACTCTGTTTCTAGCTGACGTATGTTTCTTTTTGTGATCTGGCGTTTCAAAAGTGTAAATTAAATTTTTCATATATATTGAAAATGAAAAATTAATTTCATAGAATGGTTTCGTTCGATAAGGAAAAGCAAACCTGACATCAATAAACGAAGCTCAATTTGACGTTAGAAACCGCTTTTTAAAACAGAAATAGCCATAAGTACAACGCGAAACAAGTCGCTCAGTCAGTCTAAAATAGGAGTTGGTCATGGAGACTATTCATAACTATATCGGTGGAAGCATTCAGGAAAGCCAAAGCGGCAAATTTGCTCCAGTTTTTAACCCAGCTACTGGTGAACAAATTCGCCAAGTCGTTCTTAGCTCAAAGAGTGAAACGGAACTGGCAATTGAATCTGCTGCTAAGGCATTTCCTGCATGGTCGAAAATGTCGCCATTAAAACGTGCTCGAATCCTATTTAAGTTCAAAGAGTTAATGGAAGCTAATATGGACAAGCTTGCCAAAACGATTTCTACTGAGCACGGAAAGGTTTACTCAGATGCAATGGGCGAGCTAACTCGAGGCCTGGAAGTGGTTGAGTTTGCTTGCGGCATTCCTCATCTTCAAAAAGGTGAGCATTCAGCTAACGTGGGTACTGGTGTTGATAGCCATTCACTGATGCAACCACTAGGCGTTTGTGCGGGCATTACTCCGTTTAACTTTCCTGCGATGGTTTCAATGTGGATGTTCCCTATTGCACTTGCGACTGGTAACACATTCGTTCTAAAACCGTCAGAAAAGGATCCAACAACTTCTTTGATTTTGGCTGAGCTACTTTCTGAAGCGGGTCTTCCTGACGGCGTGTTTAATGTAGTGAATGGCGATAAAGAGTCGGTAGATGTACTACTAACGGATCCACGTGTTCAAGCGGTTAGCTTTGTTGGCTCAACACCAATTGCTGAGTACATCTACTCAACGGCATCAGCACATGGTAAACGTTGTCAGGCTTTGGGTGGCGCTAAAAACCACTGTATCTTAATGCCAGATGCAGATTTGGATATGGCAACGAACGCGATTATCGGTGCAGCATTTGGTGCGGCTGGCGAGCGTTGTATGGCTCTTTCTGTGGCAGTAGTCGTTGGTGACGAAACAGCGGATCACCTTATCGATAAACTGCGTACCGGCGTTGATGAAATGACCATTGGCCCTGGCATTGTCGAAGGTAAAGAAAATGATATGGGGCCGGTGATTTCTCAAATTCACAAAGAGAAAATCATTGGTTACATCGACTCAGGTGTAGAGCAGGGGGCTGATCTGCTTATCGATGGTCGCTCTTTGAGTGTTGATGGTTTTGAAAATGGATACTTTGTGGGTCCAACATTGTTCGACAATGTGTCACCAGAGATGACTATCTATAAAGAAGAGATCTTTGGCCCTGTGCTTGCGATTGTTCGTGTTCCGGACTTTGAAACGGCTATCCAACTGGTTAACCGTCATGAATATGGCAATGGTACGGCTATCTTCACTCGTGATGGTGAAACGGCTCGTCAGTTTAGTGAAAATGTCCAAGCTGGCATGGTAGGTATCAATATCCCAATCCCAGTACCAATGGCATTCCACAGCTTTGGTGGTTGGAAACGTTCTGTTTTTGGTCCATTAAATGTGCACGGTAATGACGGTGTTCGTTTCTACACAAGAATGAAAACAGTATCTAGCCGCTGGCCTGCAAGTGATGTTCGCCTAGAGCAACACTCAAGCTCATTTAATATGCCAACATTAGGCTAATCAAACCTTTTATCCGTTTTGGTAGGGCATGGTAGGGGCCCGGATGGGTTAGCGCGTGGCAGAGCGCGCTACCTTTTTTTCTTTTTGCTGGCGAATAGCCAGCTTTTTTATGCCATTAAGAATATTTCCAGGGTTTATAGATTCACTATAAAGGCTGGTTAATCTCCCGTTGCCCAAACCCAAACCTATGCCTGTTGTTGAACTAAGCAATTTTGCATCTCATCCCGCTATGACCGCATACTCTATTGTCCAACCTTGGAATGAGCAAGGTATCGACGCAGCTTGATTTTATTTGCTTATATGGCCGCTTGGGCTTCCCAATACATGATAAGTTCTGCTATTAATGTTAAAAGTAACAATACTTTGACATAGGATGGGTTCACACAGGGTGTCAGTTGTCTATTCTATCCGATGTGCCAGATTCAATTGATTATAATAACGTGATTTGCGGATATTTTGCTGCTGCAAATCCTTTCTTAATGTGGGGTTAAGCTTTGGCTGGGGATATGAAAGTGGCAAGAATTGTTATTGTAATCACCTTGCTGATGCATGGTGTGTTTTTCATTGCGCTAAAGAATGTATGGCTCCAAGGTAGCGATCGTCACATCATAATGTTCACTGCAGTATGGTTTTGTGGTTCCGTGATATCTTTAATCAGGCTGCGTAAGGCGATTAAAGTTCAGAGTCTTACTTCACATTTTGATAAAATCGGAAGTGCTGTTTTGTGCGTAATTACGCTTATTCCACTCGGTGTGGGAGCTTATTTATTCTCCTCGCTATGAATAGCGTAGATTTGAGGTGGTTTCTGGCAGCGTTCATTTTTAGATACATCAGAGGCATTTTCTCAAGAGTAGATAATGGAACTTCAGCAGATAAATAAAAAACAACTTCATCAATTGATCGCGGATGCATCGGGTATAGACATTGAGTTTTGTAACGGTTCTATCCCGCCAAAGCATGTTCTCAATCGTTCAGTTCAACACGCTCAAAACGCGATGGCTGATATATGGTCATTACCTTACATGATGTTATCCCAAGATCATGTCGTTGGTTTTTGCGGCTTTAAAGATGCTCCCAACGCTGGTGAGGTGGAAATTGGATACAATGTTGCGCCACAACAACAAGGTCGTGGGTTGGCAAAGTCTGCCGTTAACCAACTTTGCAATTTAGCGTTCGGCTCTGGTGCCGTTGAAAACGTAGTTGCTTTGATTTCGTCCACGAATCTGGCTTCACGGAATGTTGTCAATGCTAATAATTTCGTGTTTACAGGTATGGTGGTTGATGATGATAACGAAGAACTCGAAAAATGGGTGCTAAACAAATCGCTTTGGATATAACACGCGTGTGAAAGTGGCGCCCAAGGCATGGGTTTAAAATAGCATTCCTATCTACGGTTTAATGGGTTAGGTGACATGTCTACTTCACCACTATCAAAAATAGATGAGCCAGCTAAACCTATTGTTGTGACACCGATAGAAAGCCAACCAATCGGCTTTTTCGCATATGGCATTGATAATATCGATGCCGTGGCCATAGCCAGAGTGGCAGTCGGGGTCGATGTCATTCGAAACTACCAGTCGATCGTACTTTAATTCTATTGCCACACTATTGGCGCTATAACTAAAGGCATTTCTTAACACATTTTGTATCACGACATGGGCCAGTATTTTATTCACCGATTTTGAATTGAGACTGTATTGAACCGACAGTATGTCAGCCTTGTCTGTTCTTAACGGTTGTAAGCAGTAGTCCAGACTTTCTTGTAACGACAATAATTCTACCTGCTCGGTTTTGGACTCTCGGCTAATAGAAAGAAAAGTGTGAATTAAGGCCTGCATATCTTTATTTGCACTTTCAATTCTACTCAACGCTGGCTGCGCTTTAGCAAGATCCGGTGAGTAGGCGATGACTTCCAATGCCCCCTGTATAATAGTGACTGGCGTTCTGAGCTCATGGCTGGCAAACCGGGTAAAGTTGTGTTCTCGCTCGACGAATGCTCGTATTCGCTGAAATGCGTTAGTAAAACTCCGACTCAACTGACCTAGCTCATCTTGTCTGTCCAATACAGCAGGAGGTGAGTCAGGGCTGGCACATTCAATATTTTTCTGCAGAGTGGTGATGGGCTTAACAATAATCCGGGTGATGTAAAGACTGGCAATGAGTCCTATGCCCATTAACGCCATTACACCGATAACAACATAGTATTTGAGCCTATTCTGATAAAGGCTTCTCTCTAGATCTTTCTCAGGGAAATAGAGCAGATAAAGCAAGCCATCGGAAAATGGAGAACTGACTACTTGCACGTGCACTTTCGGGTGTTCAATTTCGAATACCCCTTGTTCTGTTAAGCCTGACAAATAAAGTGGTAAGCCTTTATCCGACCCCACAAAGCTGGAAAACATCGGCGAATTGACTTTGACCAGGCGACCTTTTTTGATGGAATCATCTAGTAAGAAGCGCATTTGCTGATTCAACTTTTGATTGACCAGGCTGTCTGTGTGCAGTTGCGCGTTTATCCAAGCCATTAGTAAAAGGCTAAGGGTTAATAATAAGACCAGCCCCATAATCAAAGCGAAAACTCGGTTATAAAGCCGCTTTTGAAAATATTGACTAGTTAATCTCATTGAGGCGATAACCCTTTCCTCGTACGGTTTCTAGTAATCCTTCAGGCAGTACCTTTCTCAGCCGATAAATATGTGTTCTCAGAACACTACTATCGATGGTCTCTCCATGCCAAAGTTCGTATTCAAGATCTTGTTTATGTACGATACGGGGAGCGGACAGCAGTAAGGTTTTTAATAGCTTGAACAACAATGGGTCCAGCTTTAATCGGTTGTTTTGAAAGAAAGCTTGTTCTGTTTCGGTGGAAAGGGTTAAACCGGAAAAAGTGATCTCGTGACTTCTGCCACCTTTGGATCTTAATGTGAGCGCCTCGAGCCTTGCCAGTAACTCCTGCATAGCAAATGGTTTGACTAAGTAATCATCGCCACCTGCGGCGAAACCAGCCAGTTTATCTTCCAACGTATCGCAAGCGGTGAGAAACAAAATAGGCAGGTGTTCACGACCTTGTTCCCGTATTTTCCTGCACGTAGATAACCCATCTAAGCCAGGCATCATAACATCCAAGATCATTACATCGAATTGGTTCTCGGATAATAACTCGAGAGCTGCTTGTCCTGTGTAAGAAAAATCTACCGAGTGACCCATTATTTCAAGGTATTCACCAATATTCGCCGCGATTTGAATACTGTCTTCGACGATCAATACACGCATCCATCTCCTCCGAAAATCAAATGATGTGCATGGAAAAAGGCTACCTGAGGGGTTACCATCAGGTAGCCTACTAAAGGTTAGTTAACGACAATCTCCCGACCTGCACGACCTGTGCTGGCTATCGAGCGTATCTTCACGCCAGCTTTCACTGATGGTTTGTTTGAATGATCGTAGTTTTGCCAGTTTGTGCCATTGACTGAGTATTGAACGGTAACACCAGGGAATGCACTATTAATTGACAGCTTTCCGCTTTTGTCGATTTTCGCCCCGGGAACTGGAAGGCGGTAGGCCACACCTGCGGCATCCAACTTCGCAAACTCTTTATAACCCAGAGTATTGGCAAATTCGGTCCAGTCGTTATCACGGTTTACTATTCGTTTACCCATATGGTCAGTGCCTTTATATCCTGAGGTATTGGTTCGATACGCTTTTTCAGCATCGTACTCTAGTTCCCAGTCCGCTTTTGACCATGCTCGCTCTGCAATGCCTAAAATGCGAGGGAAAACACGGTGATCCAACTGTTCATCAGTACGAACCATTTCTGTCCATACGTGGCCTTGCATACCTTTAAAGCGCTTACCATCCTGAAGGGCTACTGTGCTGGCAGGGATTTCGAATGGGTTATTGTCTCTATCCGTCATGGTCTCAGCATTGGCTGGTAAGTTCTCCGGCATAAAATTAAAGACTTTTTGCGTATCGGTATAGCGTCCTGCCCAATAGTTCCCCGGTTCTCTTGGATCGGCTTCGTATGGGTGGTCAAAGTAGGTGACCTCAGGCAATGACAAAATAACGTTATAACCTGCATTGGCTAGGGAGTGGGCTTCATTCGCACCACCCCAGAATAGGGCTGACCAGGTATAGGCTGAAGCGTCACCAGCAAGCTTGGTTGGGTCCATATAACTGCCATGTTTTAATCCGTCATTCCATGCGGCGAGGTTTAGTTGTTTGGCTTCCAGGATATGGCTGATTCGTTCAATGAAATATCCACCAAGGTCGGCCACGTTATCGATATTATTGGTCGGATCGACAAACAGTGCTCGACACACCGGGGAATCAACCCAAGCTCCGTGGGTTTCATCAGCGCCGATATGATAGTCCACCAGAGGTTGCCCCGCGTTTTTATGTTGTTTAGCAATCTCTGAAATGACTTTGTCCATGAAGACAAAGCTCGATTCCATACAAGGGTTAATCGTGTTGTCAGTGTAGTTTTGAACCGAGAAATATTCCGAGCCGTCATGCCTGTCAGTAAGTAGGTACATTTCAGCCGCAGCCATATCTCCAAGTTCCGCATATTTGTGATAGCGCGCTTCCATTGATTTTACGGCTGCTCGCGCATGGCCGGGCATATCCATAGACGGGATAACCTGAATATTACGTGCTGAAGCGAAGGCTAAGATCTCCGCATAATCGTCAACACTGTAGTAGCCAGAGCCAGATGTGGTGTCATCCGGACCTGAGCCAACTTGTGGTAACAGGCACTGACGTTCGCTCAAATCATGACAACGTTGTGCGCCAACCTCGGTGAGCTCTGGCAAGCCGGGAATCTCCAAACGCCAACCTTCATCGTCTGCGAGATGGAAGTGAAACTTATTCATTTTGTATGCGGCCATTTGATCAAGTACTTTCTTGATCTCAGCCTTTGATTTGAAATTGCGAGCTACGTCCAAATGCATACCTCGATGTTCAAATCGTGGTGCATCGTAATCAATAGTGATTTCAGGAATAGTCGGGCTGCCGACTGTGACGAGCGCCGCTAATGACTGTACACCATAAAATGCACCTGATGAGTCAGCCCCAACGACTCGGACTTCTTTTGGTGTCACCTTCAGGGTATAGGCTTCCTGCTTAGTCTTTCCTTTAAATGCCTTGTGTTTAGGGTCGACAGAAATTACAACGGGGATCCCTTTATTCGGGGTGACGCCAAGCTGGTTGAAGCGGTGTTCGAGCGCATCTAGCTGGTCTGCCGTCAGGCTATCTTCTTCTATTTTCAAATTTAGCCCGGAGCTGATGTTAACACTGCTGTTATGCACCTTTATATCGATAGGGGAAGGGATGATTTTGGCAGAGACAGATGATAAGCCGAGATCTTTTACCGCAAGATTTCTTTCATATCGTGTTCCAGCGGTTGCCATGATGCTGCTGTCTTCTGGGTAACGTTGCCACATATTGGCGTCTTCCGGTGCGTTACTGATCAAATCCAGGTAACCGGACAAGTCGGCTAAGCCATCTCCTTCCTGTGGAATGGTGTTTGGAATAACTCGAGCTTTAGCTCCTTGTGCTGCCACGTAGTAGCGAGGCATGTAGTCAGAATCGACGATTTTCCAGTGCTCGGCGTCAAACTGAATTGCGACGGAATCACCTGGTTTCAGGCCTTTAAATTTGCTGGTTGGTACGATTCGATGAAGATCGCCATTCACGTGCGTAATTTCGAATAAATCTGATTTTGTATCCAAAATACGGCGAAGGTTGGAGAAGTAGATTTCCCAGTCTCCACCAATCTCTTTTTTGCCTTTATTTGTCAGGGTGATCTCAGCGCGATAGCAATATCCTCCGGGACATTTCGCCTTGGTATCAGCTGGCTGATGTTCAATTGATGCGATGTGAACTTCAAGCGAAGAGGCGACAGTATCGACTACCGATTGTATTACTTCTGTCTTTTGTTGATTTTGTTCTGAAGAATAAGCATTACCTGCCAAAAGAGACAGTGAAATTGCAGTCGCAACGGCACTAATATTTACATTCATGTGGAATACCTTAAACGTCGTATAACCTTATTATTTAAAAACCACCAAATCGGAGTCACTATTCGCGCGTTCAAAAACCATCCGCTTGCTCAATACCATTCTTTAGATATTGATAAACAATATGCCTGTATGGTCATATAAAAAGTAAGGGCAAACAAGAGCATAGTTTCTTAGCAACCCATAACCTGATCGCATCCTTTTAAATTCCATCGCCTGATCAAACAAATGTTCAGTCGATGCTGTCAGCGCATACGTGCTCACCGGCAAATAAGACTAAGGTGATCAAGGTGGTGGGAATGTCAAAAAGTCCGTCCTTTATGGATGATTTATCACAGGCTGTGGGGAATGCGACGGACTTCAAATGTTTTCAATTACTGAATGATTATGTAATTAAAAATAAACATTTGGTTTTATGATTTAAATCATCTGTTGTTATTCGGAGCTATCACTTTTTTAATCCGGTCGAAAATTTGGAATTTTGTAGTAGTGATTTTCTAACAACTTACTAGCATGTCTTTGATTTCAGGTTGCTAAAGATGGTTAGAAATGAATAAATCACAGTTTGAGCATTGGTCAAAAACGCGGACCAAAGGTTTTCTCCAATATGTATTATTTAATAGCATCTCTATCTTATTCGTCGTCTTCGCTATTCGTTTTATCGTGCATTCAATAAATAGCGATGAAGTGTCAATGATAGACTTTATTTTCGAACAATTACTCGAGATGGTAGTCATTCTTTTAGTTTTACCCTTTTCATTTTGGTGCTCATGGGTCATTCAAGAAGCTCGATATGAAAAAGAAAAAGACAAAAAGTGAGTCGTAGTTGATGTTAACTCAAGTCGAGGTTTTTAATGGGTTTATTAAATTATTTCCTGGAGAGTTATGAAGTACTTTCTGTTTTATGATGAGAAGTTGATGAAAATTTACGACTTCTCCAATGCTAAGTTTATCTTTATTGTTTACGCGCTAATGTGTACTTGGTCTAGTTTGACGCATAATACGCTGCTATCTGTTTCTACTGCAATCGACCATTATTTTGATATCGATTTAAGTTCTATTTATTCATACGCTGAAGTGTGGGCTGGCAATGATTATTTTTCATTGGTTGTATTAGCTCCTGTTATTGAGACAATTATTTTCCAAGTCATTATTCAAAATATTTCTCGTAAAATTACAAGTAGTCTGTTTTTATCTATACTCATTGCGAGCTTTTTATTTTCTCTAACTCACCTGACTAATAATATTGCAAACGCGGTAAATGCGTTAGGTCTGGGAGTGGCGTTTGCAGTGACTTACGAATACTTCCGAGTTAAATATGGGCATTGTTGGGCCACATTTGTCACTATTTTACTTCATGCTTTTTGGAACGCATCTTTGTCTTATTCATTTTATCCAGAAAAACTGATGGGTTCAGGCATGTAAGTTTTGAATATGTATTAATACGCTATCTTTACATGGTCAGACGAAGTGTAAATTTAAGATACCGACATAGTGTGTGATTGCTTATGGGGCGTATTTACCCAATGGAAAATACGGTATCCTTAACAAAGCATCAATAGACATAAGAAAGTTGATATAGCAGAGTAGGTTAGTTCAACAACACTCTAAAAAGGACAAATAAATGTTTAGTCACGTTATGGTTGGCTCGAATGATATCGATAAATCCAAGCAATTTTATGACGCCATCTTAGCCGTTCTGGGCTACCAAGAAGGTGTCTTAGACCCACATGGACGCTGTTTCTATTTTCATCCTGAGGGGACTTTTGCTATCACCGCGCCGATAAATGGTGAAGCTGCAACTTCAGGAAATGGTATGACTATTGGCTTTAAAGTGGAAAGCCCGGAATTAGTCGAGTTGTGGCATAAAGCCGGCTTGGAAAGTGGTGGTGTTGACTGTGAAGATCCACCAGGTGTAAGAGCGGTTGGTCCTCGCGAAATGTACCTTGCCTATTTACGTGATCCTGCGGGTAATAAGCTTTGCGCTACCCATATCATGGCTTAGGTAATATCACGTAAAAGTTAGTACTTAAATTGATTTCGCAACGTGTAGCTTTTAGGTGTGCGTTGCGTTTTTATTTTGTCTGGCGAAGATATCAGACAGGGAACAAGGTTAAAACTGGTGAAGTTAAGCAAAGGAACCTGTATAACGCGTGGTTAACCAGGCTCCGAAGGCTGCTTAGTTTTGAGCGAATTTAACTCGGATTTTGCTCTTGGCTACGCTAGTGTGATGAAGGTTTTCAAGTGCATTTTTCGCTTCATCTTTATCTGGCATCTCAACGAATGCGAAGCCTTTAGATTGCCCAGTTTCTTGGTCTAATACTAGGTTGCACTCAGTGACGGTGCCGTAGGCTGAAAAAAGAACACGAATTTCATGTTCGGTCGTGGTTCGCGCAAGATTGCGGACTAAAAGTTTCATATTGTTTCGCCTGTAGTAAGTTGTGACCATTGTCTCAGGTAAGTTCTGACAAACCAAGTAAAGAATTGTTGTCACTAAGGTAGAGCGAGCCTAAAAGCGTGTTTGCTGTGCAGTTTATTTATAAATTAGCCATCCTTAATCAATGCTAGCGTAAATATTTCTTATAAAGTTCCGAAAGTCATATTAGATTTAAGGTATCATGCACAATTGACGAAATTGTAGTTACCCATGAATATACCGATTAAAAATACCTCTCCAGAAGCACCGTCTTGCTCAAACTGCAAAGCGTGTTGCTGCCGCCTCGAAGTCATGATCATTTCAGATACAGGTGTTCCAGAACAATTCATTTCCCGCGACCAGTATGGTGGTGAAACCATGATGAGACTGGATGATGGTTGGTGTGCGGCTTTAGACAGAGAAACGTACATGTGCTCCATATATGAAAACCGGCCCTGGATATGTCGCGAGTTCGAAATGGGGTCTTATGAGTGTATTGATGAGAGAGTAAAGTTTCTATAGGTTAGTTACTCCTTGATGATGCCGTGTTT
The DNA here is from genome assembly GCF_035621455.1 of Vibrio natriegens NBRC 15636 = ATCC 14048 = DSM 759. Classification (NCBI taxonomy): domain Bacteria; kingdom Pseudomonadati; phylum Pseudomonadota; class Gammaproteobacteria; order Vibrionales; family Vibrionaceae; genus Vibrio; species Vibrio natriegens. The sequence goes on along the minus strand of NZ_CP141822.1, from coordinate 1,829,227 downwards.
TTGCGATGGGGCATCGTTCGAATCGTCATAACTCAATAAGCTCGCGAACTTTATTTACTCTCTCCAACTGCTGTTAATCGTCAATCATTTTGTTCAGAATTTGAATACATTGATGGGTAACATCTTGGCTATTTCCACTTACATGCGCAGTGACAATCGCGCCTTCTTTTAAAATGCAAATGGCATTTAGCAACGTACTCTCCGTACTTTTTAGATGGCTGGCGATGATTTGTCGGACTTCTTCTTTGTGATGTCCACAGAAACGTGCGATCTCACTATTCAAATCACTGAATTCTGCCGAAGTGTTGATAAAAAAGCAGCCTCTGAAATTCCCTAAATCTTGTTCCTGATTGTTGAACCAGCTTACTAATGCTGAAAATAGTCTATTTATCAACTCCTTATCTGACTTCGAGCCTGCTAGTTTTTGATCTAGCCAGTTAGAAAACGTGTCGTGCCTTTGCTGCAAAGCGGCCAGCACCAGCGCTTCTTTACTTGAGAAGTGAGTGTAAAGTGTGCGCTTAGCCACGCCAGAGACACTCAAAATTTCATTGATGCCAATAGTGTTAATTCCGTTGGCATAAAAAAGCGATAACGCGGTATCAACTAATAACTGACGTTTTTTACTCATAAGGCTCCTCCTGTAAAAGTAGTTTGACAAAAGTAGACCGATTTGTCTATTTTAGTTTGGTAGACAAATCGGTCTACTTTCATTCGGAGAATAGTATGAAGAATTTTGGTTTATCTGTTATCGCAGGCATTGGGGCATTTCTGGCAATAGGGTTGCTTTCATTTTTTGATTCCACAATGAGCGATGTCGCGCTGCTCATGGCGCCTTTTGGAGCGACGGCTGTACTGGTTTTTGGCGTACCCGAGAGTCCGTTGGCGCAGCCTAAAAATGTCATCTTTGGGCATTTAATTACTGCATTTGTAGGGGTGTTTTTTACTCAATATATTGGTGTTTCACCTCTGACTCTGGCACTGGCTACTGGGATTGCAGTGAGTCTGATGTTAGTGACGAAAACCACGCATCCGCCAGCAGGGGCAAATCCGTTGTTGATTATGCTGTCAGGGCAGGGATGGGCTTTCCTTATTACTCCTGTTTTACTTGGAGCCGTTCTTATTGTGTTAGTCGGAAAGAGTATGCAAGGGTTGCTCAGGCAATGGGTAAAAAGCTAAAGTGCTAACAATAGCTTATGTGCATGGAGGCACTATGAATATAGGAATATACATCTATGACGGGGCAGAGGTGCTGGATTTCTCCGGGCCTTTCGAAGTGTTTAGTACCGCAAAGCGATTAGAGACAAGTGATTGGAATGTGTTTCTCGTCGCAGAAACTAAAAACACCGTTGTCGCAAGAGGTGGCTTCAACGTCTTACCTGACTATTCTATTCATGATCATCCCGATATTGATTTGTTGGTTGTTGTGGGCGGTGTACACACTGAGGAAATGACGAAGTTACCGGTATTGAACTGGATCAAATCGGTTGATCAAGGTGCAAGTCGGGTGGTATCGGTTTGTACCGGTGCATTTTTATTAGCCAGTGCCGGACTTCTCTCGGGCTTAACGGTCACAACCCACTGGGAAGACATACCTGATTTATCGCGTCGCTTTCCTGACCTAATGGTGATTGACGATCAACGCTGGGTCACATCAGGAAAATACACCACTTCTGGAGGCATCTCTGCTGGTATCGATATGAGCTTATATCTGGTTTCACAGCTACATAGTCGTGAGCTGGCCGATTTGGTCGCGCGTCAAATGGAGTATACGTGGCAGGAACGATCATAATTGAGCGATTGATGGTTCAAGTAAGGGAAGAAAAATGAAGACAGTAGGCATGGTAGGTGGAATGAGCTGGGAATCCACCGCCAGTTATTACAAAGCACTGAATGAAGGCGTGAAGTCAAGGTTAGGTGGCTTGCACTCAGCAAAAATCTGCTTATACAGTGTCGACTTTGACGAAATTGAAAAACTCCAGCATCCAGGGAAATGGTCAGAAACCGCTTTGATCCTTGCCGAAGCAGCCAAGTCAGTAGAACGTGGTGGCGCAGATTTTTAAATGATATGCACGAACACAATGCATAAAGTTGTACCAGAAATTGAGTCGCAGATATCTATTCCAATTTTACATATTGCTGATGCGACCGCAGAGAGCTTGGTTCAAGACGGTGTCACCAAAGTTGGTCTGTTAGGAACGCGTTTTACAATGGAGCAAGATTTCTACAAGGGCAGAATCTCAGAGAAATTTGGCATAGACGTGGTTGTTCCTACTGCCGATGAGCAAACCGTCGTTCACGATATTATTTATCAAGAGCTTTGCCTGGGGGAAATAAAAAGCGAGTCCCGAGACCGTTACTTGAAAATCATTGCCAATTTACACGCTCAGGGCGCCCAAGCGGTGATTCTGGGATGTACTGAAATTGCATTATTAGTGAAGCAAAGTGACACGACGGTCCCTTTGTATGACACCACGGAAATTCATGCAGCGCATGGCGTTGAATGGGCATTAGGTAATTAAAAAATAAGGATAATTTATGGCTCTACCAAGTAATGAAGATATCTCACGTTTACACCGATACTTTGCTATTGAGAGTAACAATGAATTTTGGTCTCTGTCTGAGAGTTCAGCAAATGCAGAAGAGAAACAGAGACTATTAACCGTTGCGTTTTCATCACTATATCATTGGTCAGAAGTAGGCACCGATGAGAATAAACACCTCGCTCATTTAGCCGTTGCGCGAGCACTGTGCGTGAATGAATCGAAGTTAAGCCTTCAGTTCGCAAAAATTGCTTTTGACTATTTTGATGGAACAGGTGCTGATTGGATTCAGGCGTTTACCAATGCCGTCTTAAGTCATGCATTTCAGATTGCGGGTGAACAAACCAATGCGCTGGAATGCTATGAACGAGCGCTTGCATTTCAAGGGCTGCTATCTGAAGAGGATAAAGCAATCTTTGATGCTACATTCAATTTGATACCTGTCCCTGAAGCGTAAAAAGTAAACATCCAGAAGCGGGCTAAGAATCCGTTAGCGTGTTAGCCTGTTTCTCTAAATACCTCGTTATATGCTTAAAGGAAGTTGGCATGGAAATCATTACTGGGAACAGCTCAGAGATCATTCAAAAAGCACAAGCTATTCGTTATCAGGTGTTTACTGTTGAGCAGCAGATACCGAGAGAGTTAGACCTAGATGGATTAGATGAAGGTTCCATTCACGCTTTGGTAGAGGACAAGGACGCTCTAGTTGCAACGGCACGATTAACGATAAAAGAGGGCGGCTCTTCCGTTATGGCCAGAGTTGCGGTTACAGAGCCTTATCGAGGAATGGGAATCGCGTCTAAAGTTGTCCAAGCGCTAATGGATTACGCTCGAAATGATGGAGTAAGCTCTATCGAAATTCACGCTCATGGTTATTTACGCAATTACTATGAGAAATTTGGTTTTGAGTTTATTCGAGAAGTTGAAATTGTTGGTGAACATCAGCTCATCGAAATGCAGTATCACATCAAAACGAAAGCATAACGATTGAAGATTGAATCGCTACGTGCGGCGCCGTTTTGTGTCTGAGCTTCTGTTTAAGGAGCTCTCATTTAAAAGGATTTTTTCATGGAGTTAGTTGTACCATCAGTAGAATTTGAGTCTTCCTTTGCGCATTTTTACGATGACTTTTCTCAACATGATGTTGAAAACTCGGAGTACTACCAAGAGGGTAAATTCAATTTCGTTCATTACGTTCAACGACTGACTGATGAAGCGAATGGGGTTAACCTGAGAGAAGGATATGTACCCTGTAGTCATTTTTGGCTCGTCAATTCAGACAAAGCCATTATTGGTGCGATTCGTGTCCGTCATAATATCAACAACGATTTTCTGACATTAGAAGCAGGCCATATTGGCTACGACATTGCGCCTTCCTATCGGTCTCAAGGTCATGGAAAGTACATGTTAAGGCTGGCTTTGCGTAAAGCCAAAGAGCTAGGCATTGAGCAAGCGTTAATCACTGCAGATGACGACAATTTCGCGTCACGAAAAGTTATCGAAGCCAACGGTGGTCAACTTGAGAATGTAGTAATGGGTAAGGTGTTTCCCAATCTTTTGGCCAGATATTGGGTGGCTTGTAAGTGACGGTGTCACTAGCTTTGGTGCATCGAAGCGTAAAGTCCATTAAGAGAAAAATAAATGAAGATGGAAACCAGCAGATTGATTCTGCGTCAGTGGAAAAGTGAAGATTTCCAGCCTTATGCTGAACTATGTTCAGACCCCCATGTGATGAGGTATTTTCTCTCAACACTTTCCCAGCAGGAAAGCTTTGAACAAGCGGAAAAAATTCAAAACCTTATTGCTGACAATGGCTGGGGATTTTGGGCGGTTGAACTCAAATCAACAGGCCAGTTTATAGGCTTTGTTGGGCTGCATCAGCAAGATGAGAACAGTGGTTTTCCCAATGCGCCGTTTATTGAAATCGGTTGGCGGTTGTCATCTGAGTTTTGGGGACAAGGCTACGCGCCTGAAGCCGCGAATAAAGCTTTAGAATTTGCTTTTAAAGAACTGGATGCGCCATCTGTTTATGCGTTTGCGGCTTTACAAAATGAGCCTTCGCAGCGCGTTATGCTGAAGATTGGTATGGTCGATACAAAGCAAAACTTCAATCATCCTAAGGTTGAAAAAGGGCATCCACTGGAAAGACATTGCTTATACAAAATCTCGAAAGATACCTGATGTGGAATCGAACAGTGAGTGATGTGTCGTTAAATACTTTTAATGGAACGGTTATTAGTCGTGAGCTCAATGTCACTTAAAAACGGATTTAACGCTAGGAGAAAGGGTTGCTTGATTTAATTAAAAAGGTACTGCTCATTAACATGGTTGCCGCATTAACTGTGTTTGTTCTGTCAAAGTTTGTGCCATTCTTTGCAGCAACACAGCTCGTCGATTTTTTATTTTTTGTGGTCATCGTGATTTGGATCTTGGCGAAGCTTATGTGGGAGCCGGGTGTAGACAGTAAAGCATCCAGACTCGCCAATCCCAGAACTGATAAAGTCTACAAAATGGTCAAAGGCCATGATTTTGACAAAGAACTGCAGGAACAACGTCGACTTAATTATCAAACAGGGCTAGTGTTGTTTATCGCGGGCTTACCAGCATTTGTGACTTGTTTGGTGCTGCAGTTTTTTTGAGTAAGAGTTGTACGTCTCGCATTGCTCTAATTATTAGATGCTCACATGAAGAATACATTTTTGTTCATTCGGTCTGCGGCAGCTAGACGGTAAGCATTCAATAAACTATCACTTGGTGTGGTAACGAATCAGACCATTAGGAATCGAAATGAAGCAAAATATTGTCCATATAGCGTTAGTAGTGAAAGACTACGACGAAGCCATCGATTTTTACGTAAACAAGCTTCAATTCGAGCTTCTCGAAGACACATACCAGCCGGAAGAAGATAAACGCTGGGTCGTCGTAGCTCCACCTAATTCTCATGGCGTGGCATTGCTACTGGCAAGAGCTTCAAAACCAGAACAGCTCGATTTTATTGGCAATCAAGCGGGTGGGCGAGTGTTCCTTTTCTTAAATACTGACGACTTTTGGCGTGACTACGAACGAATGAAATCCATAGGAATCAACTTTGTCCGTGAACCTAAAGAACAAGATTATGGCACCGTTGCCGTATTTGAAGATTTGTACGGAAACCTCTGGGATCTTCTTCAGTTGAACCCTGACCATCCAATGGCCAAGAGATAAATTTTGCCAGATTATTGATGGAGATTCGTCACTCGTGGCACTTCCGTTTTTATAGTGGTGCTTATTTCGTTTTGAAGAGCGTTACATCGTGTATCCTCTTCTGAAATAGACAGTAAGAGAGGAGTACAAAATGGAATCGAACACTATTAAAAATGTCGTTTTTGACATCGGAAATGTGGTTGTTCGCTGGGCGCCGCTAGAAATCGTTAGGTTAACGTTTGGAAGCATCGACTCCGCAGAAGAAAAGGTGAAAAGTATCTTTCAGTCAGACACTTGGTTAGATCTGAACAAAGGCATTATTTCTGAAAGTGAAGCAAAACTTCAATATCAACAACTTCTTGGTTTCTCCGAACTTGATTGCGAGCGATTGTTTTATTACGTGAAGCAAACCCAGATTCTAATTTATGGCTCGGTCGAGCTGATCAGGCGAGTTAAAGCGGCTGGCTATTGCGTGTTTGCACTCACGGATAATGTGCATGAAATTGTCTCGTACTTGAAAGAGACTTATGCGTTTTGGAATCTCTTTGAAGGGGCCGCAGTCTCGGCTGAGCTAGGGTTATTAAAACCGCAACCAGAAATTTATCAGTCTTTGCTAACTCAGTACGCATTGAAGGCGTCAGAAACCGTGTTTATTGATGATATGCCATATAATGTCGAAGGCGCTGAAACGGTTGGCATGGCGGCGATTCAGTTTGAAAACGCCGGGCAGTGTGAGGCAGACTTGAAATCACTTGGGTTAAAGTTTTAATTTACAGAGAGTTAATGCCTAATAGAATTCACAAGGAAACGTAAAAACCACATCACAAGGAATTAAAGTGATCGATCATTTTGAAATTAAAGTCGTTGATTTTGAAAATTGCCGCGACTTCTACCAACATGTACTGTCTCCACTTGGTATTGAGTTAAAGTGGGCAGATGACTTTGCTGCAGGCTTTGGCTTAACCACAGAACCAAACGTCAGGTTTCTAATTGAAAAGGGTGATAACAACGCGAAAAGCCACATCGCTTTTTCTGCTCTTAATAAAGAACAAGTCATCGAGTTTCATCAAGCAGGCTTAACTCATGGAGCAAGTTGTAATGGGAAACCAGGGTTGAGAAAAAAGTACGCGCCTAACTATTACGCCGCCTTTTTGTTAGATCCTGATGGCAACAATGTCGAAGCTGTGGTTTACCTTTAGTGTTTCGCTGGAGAAAGGAGAATTATGAACATTTCATTTCGGCCAACGGCTGATTTTTCTGAGTCAGCTGAGATCACTTTTAATAATATGCGTTCTTATTATGAGCATTATTCGGTTGACTGGGGTCAACAGCAGATATTGGAACACATCGTCAAACTGGAAAGTTGGGATATCTTGTTTGATGGTGAGGTTGTTGGCGCAATCCGTCTGGAATATGATGATGGGCACTGCTACTTACGTGACCTTCAAGTCCGATCTTCATTTCAAAATAAGGGAATTGGCGCGGCAGCATTGGCTGAAACAGCAAGATTGGCGAACGAAGCAAAACTAGCTCTTGTTAGGCTCAAAGTTTTCAAAATTAGTCCGGCTTACCACTTGTACCAGAGGAGCGGTTTTAAAGTGGAAAAAGAAGATGACAGGTTCTACTACATGTCCCGGGCAAACTCTTGATACTCTATAGTTAATGCGTTTAATGATGATTTTGGTGACGAAATTGTCTTTAAACCACTAATCGGAGTAGTAAACGGGTAGTGCTCAAAATGGCGGTGTTTAATAAGGCGTTATTCAAATCGGTCAGAATATAAGGAGATATCATGGCTGGAGAAATTATCAAATCAGCGGCTGCTACGATACAGGTTGGTGTAGCAAGAGCAGATGGAAAGTTGTCTTTGACAGACACAGAGGTCATTTTTAAACCCTATAGTCAGAAACTTGCATTTGGCCCCTACATTTTAAAGCGTGATGAAATTGTTTCGGTAGAAAAGTGCATTGGAAAAGGGGCAGGTATCATGCCCGTTACCAGTGAAGCAATTCGCATTACGTTATCTGATCAACGTGCCTTTGAGTTTATCATTGCAGAACCTAATCAGTGGTTGGCGGCATTGGGTGAACTAAACGTTGATTCTTAAAAAGAAGTGAGCGCTAACACGAAGGAAACATTGTGCCTGTAGAGTTTATTTTAGGGTTCATTGCGATGGTAACCTCGGCGATTGCCGGGTTTATTGGGTTTGGTGGAGGGATGCTATTGATTGCCGTTCTTCCCAGTTTTCTCAGCCCGAGCTTAATCATACCAATCCATGGTGTGACACAGCTAGCCAGCAATTCATCGCGCATGTTCTTCTCGCTCGCTCATGTAAAGTGGTCGTTACTCCCCAAGTTTTTGGTTGGCTCTTTAATCGGTATGCTGGTATTTGGTTTTTTTCTATCGAAACTCTCTTTCGAGTATGTCCCTGTCGCAATCGGTTCGTATATCTTATTGAATCTTTGGAGTAAGCGATTTGCGCACTTTATACGTCGGTACGAAAGCTACTATCTGATTGGTTTTCTACAAACGGGATTGGGGCTTATTGTTGGTGCTGTGGGCCCTTTGTCACTCGCCGTACTGACCAAACAGTTGAAATCGAATGACGCTGTTATCGCAACAAGCTCTATGTTTTTAACCATCAGTCATTTGGCTAAGATCCCTGTATACGCTGCGGTTACAAGTGATCTCGTGTCTAACTTAAATGTTATTGTTTATATGGTGCTAGGGTCGATTCTCGGCTCGTTTATTGGTACAAAGGCGAGATTTAGCGCGGGCAATAAGAAAGTCATTCTGATAATCAAAACGTTACTCACCTTATTGGCGATTAGGATGTTACTAGCAGTTTTCCTATAAGATTAGCTACGCTGACTAATATCAGTGCTGGTTTAGCATGGCTAGCGAATAAGTCTACTTAATACGCAAAGGAAGGCAAATGACAGAAAAGGTGTTTTGGAACAATCCATATCAACCCGAGATTATTTCCGTCGTTACGCAAATTACAGGTAATAACGTTGAACTCTCTCATACCATTTTTTACGCAGAGTCGGGCGGGCAGGAAAGCGATGAAGGAACCATCGCTGGTATTCGTGTGGTTAAGGCTGAAAAATCAGGCTCGCGTATTATTTATACTCTTGAAACCACACCAACTTTTGCCGTTGGCGATGAGGTTGTGACTGAGATTGATTGGCCTCGACGCTATGCGCTTATGAAGTTACATTTTGCGGCAGAGGTTGTGCTTGAGCTGTTTACGCAAAACTTTAACTCGATAACTAAGATTGGCGCGCATATTTCAGAAGACAAAAGTCGCATCGATTTTGAATGGCCGGAAAACATCGCTCCGCTTTTGCCCGCACTTCAGTACAAAGCCCAAGCTTTAATTGATTCTGACTCGATCATTACAAGTGAATTTTCTGACCAAACAAAAGAAAGGCGTTATTGGAAGGTAGAAGGTTTCGCTCAAGTCCCTTGTGGTGGTACGCATCTGAAACGAACGTCGGAAGTGGGTAAAATCGCTTTAAAGCGTAAAAACGTTGGCAAAGGAAAAGAGCGGGTAGAGATAACGTTAGTGAGGGAAGACACCTAGGTATTGCGTGCATTTTTAGCGTGACGTATTAACATAGCATCCAGATTTTAATAGAAAAGAGATAACTATGGCTTTCCCTCCTTGTCCAAATTGTCAATCCGAATACGTTTACCAAGACCAAAACCATCTCATTTGCCCTGAGTGTGCTTATGAATGGAATCCGTCTGAAGTTGAAGAAGCTTTTAGTGTCAATGATGCGAATGGCACATTGCTAGCAGAAGGGGACAAAGTCACGTTGGCGAAAGATCTCAAGGTTAAAGGCAGTTCTCTTGTTTTAAAGATTGGCACTAAAGCCGTGATTAGACGCATCGTCGAAGGTAAAGATCATCAACTGGATTGCAAAGTAGATGGCGCTGGTGAAATGATGGTCACCGCGAAATTTGTCAAGAAAGCTTGAGTTTCATCATTTATTAAGCGTTATGGAGAATATCTGAATGGCAGGGATAACCGAATTAGATGATTTGCTTAAATCACTACGCCCTAAGCTCATCGACTCTGAGTTTGTGTTTTGTACCGTTTCAGGTGAGCTTAAAAACTATTTGTCACTTAATCCTGTTGCGACCTTTACCGAAGCTGAAGGGCTCACTTTGGTGATCGAAAAATCGGCTGCGCTAGAAGCTGGTTTATCGTTTGAAGGCTCGTTTAAGCAAATTACACTGACGGTTCATTCAAGCCTCGAAGCCGTCGGACTAACCGCTGCGGTGGCCACAAAACTTGCTTCAAAAGGCATCAGTGCTAATGTCATCGCGGCCTATTACCACGATCATATCTTTGTACAATCTTCAAAAGCTGATGCTGCAATTGAAGCGTTGTGCGAGTTTAATACAGAAGGGGCACGGTCTGTATAGTTCGAGTTGTTTAAGCTTTACGGGATTACTCCCGACATTTCCTGATAAATTACTTTTGCGGTATCAAAAAACTGGTTTATGTAAGGATGAGGGTTTTTCGATTCGAGCAAACGAATGAGCACGATTTCGAGTGGCTGACTATACTCTTGCCAGATATGGATCAGGCGATGATCTTCAATGTATTCCTTGGCTACTGAATAAGGGATACAGGTGACACCGTTTCCCTGGATTGCCATTGGCAGTAGAGACTCTGAAATTGTCGACTGGAATATTACCGAAAGCTTCTTTGCTTGTGGGGTCGCGTTTAGCAAAGGGAGAGACAGTTCTAATAATTGTGATGATGGTGCATAGGTGAGGTGAGGAATAAGGTTGTCTTCCAATCGCTCCAACGGAAATGTGGTCCCACAAACCCAGATAAGCGCATCATCAGCTAACTTTACGACTTCAAATTCTTCAGATTCAAAATATTTGGTACCTTCAGAACCACGGTAAAATAACAAACAATCCGCTCTTTGAGACTGAAGGGCAGCTTGATAGCCTGTAACAGACCGCACACCAGAGTCTATGCTGGTCACCATAGGGTTCTCCATATGTTTTAAGATTTGCGTGAACCACTGTGGGAAAAAGTTACAGGCAAGAGTATGCAAAGATGCAATTGTCATTGGGTTCGGTTTGTTCGCCACCATTTCCTCACATCTGTCCGCCATTTGTACCATTTCTGATGCTACTGGGTATAGACGTTTACCTTCTGGAGTGAGCTTCACAGGGGTTTGGCTTCGGTCAAATAATTCAACATTAAGGTGTTGTTCTAATTGTTGAATGCGTCTACTAAATGCCGCTTGAGATGAGGCATTTATTTGTGCTGCTAACGAGAATTTTTGGCAATCAGCCAGTGTGATGAAATCCTTCAGCCATCTAATATTCATTCCAATACTCCATTTGAATGCATTATCGAATTTTTGCATAACCCATGCAAAATACAAGACATTAAATCCTTCCAATTACCCCCAATAAACGCATATGTTGTATGTCAGTAAACATGGGAATTTAATTAAATCTTCATCGGAAGCTACGTAATAAAAGGACTTATCATGAAATTGAAAACAGTAGGGTTAATCGTTTCGGGGTTGTTGGCTAGTAGTGTAGCTACACAAAGTTATGCAAATCTTAAAGATGACGTTATTCAGCGCGGTACCCTTAAATGCGGTATTTCGAGCGATAAAATGGGCTTCTCATACATCAATGACCAGGGTAAGTGGACAGGCATGGACGTTGATTATTGTCGCGCCGTTGCTGCTGCTGTTTTAGGTTCACCAGAGAAAGTCGAGTACATCACCACAACATCTAAAAACCGTTTTACGTCTCTTGCATCCGGTGAAATTGATATCCTTTCTCGCTCTACAACCTGGACCGTTTCTCGCGACGCTAAACTCGGTGCGGATTTCACCACAATCTGGTTTTACGATGGACAGGGCTTTATGACGCGTAAATCTTTGGGCGTTACATCGGCGACGGAACTTGATGGTGCAACATTCTGCTTATCGCCTGGCACGACATCAGAACACAATCTGGCCGATTACTTTGCTTCTAAGGGGCTAACCTACCGTTCAGTTGTCTTTGAAAAAACAGAAGAGCTGTATGCCGCTTACCAGAAAGGTCGCTGTGATGCATTAACCAATGATGTGACGGGATTGGCAGCTCGCCGTACTTTGTTCAAAAAACCTGACGAGCATGTGATTCTTCCGGAAGTAATTTCTAAAGAACCATTAGGTGCGTACGTTAAGCAAGGTGACAACGAATGGCGTGACATCGTTACTATGGTTGGTAACGCACTGATTGAGGCTGAAGAGCTTAACGTAACTCAAGCCAACGCCGCCGAATTAGCGAAAAGCGCTCATAAGCCTGGAATCAAACGTCTATTGGGTACCGAGGGTAGCCTAGGTTCCGATCTAGGGCTTAGTCAGGATTGGGCACTAAAAGCGATTGAAGCAACGGGCAACTACGGCGAAATTTTTGCTCACCATGTTGGTAAAAACTCACCACTTAAATTCGAACGTGGTGCAAACGCCTTATACACAGAAGGTGGTTTAATGTATGCCCCTCCTTTCCGTTAATTATTAATGCATGTCGGCCTACATCAACCGTAGGCTGACCATCCACGGATAGGAAGGAATTGAAAAATGAAATTGACTAAAGGGACCTTAATTAACTGGGGGCAACAAGCCTTACTCTTAATCACGGTCACTCTATTATTCTGGTACCTTGGTACAAACGCATCCGAGAACATTGCCAAACTTGGCATTACAACCGGTTTTGATTTTCTAGGTGATCGTGCCGGGTACGATATCACCTTCAGTCTTCTCGATTATGACCAAAATGATACTTACCTCAAAGCGTATTATGTGGGTGTGGCCAATACACTACTCGTTTCATTTTTGAGTATCGTCTTAGCGACCGTTTTAGGTTTCGTTATTGGTGTTGGTCGAGTATCGAACAACTGGGTAATTAACAGATTAAGCCGAGCTTACGTAGAGTTCATACGAAATGTCCCACTGGTCGTGCAACTTGTGTGGTGGTATGCACTGTTTCTGAGTTTGCCGGCGGTGCGAAACAGCATCCAAATTGCAGACAACGTTTATCTTTCTAACCGTGGGTTAGCGATTCCTCATTTGTCACTTGAAGGATGGGGCGGATACGTGTTCTTGGTATTGCTGGCTTCTTGTTTTACGGCGTTTATGCATCGTCGTTCAATAATCAACAAGGTTCAGTGGACTGGTTTCCACCCGGTGTTGTGGCCGCGATTACTCGCTATCGTTGTCGTTCCACCGTTTTTGGTCGTTCTAGCCGCGTTGGTTAGTGGGCACCTCGAGTTCAGTACACCTAAACTAACTGGTTTTAACTTCCAGGGTGGCATGATTGTTATTCCAGAGCTAGTTGCTCTTTGGGTTGCACTCTCGGTGTACAGCGCGAGTTATATTGCTGAAATTGTGCGAGGCTGCATCCAATCTATTTCGAAAGGTCAGCACGAAGCAGGCAAAGCTCTTGGGTTTAGTGAACCTTCTATTATGTGGAAGCTTATCGTTCCTCAAGCGGTTTACCCAATGATTCCGCAAATAACGAGTGTGTATCTCAACATCATTAAGAACTCTTCGTTGGGTGTGGTGATCGGCTTTATGGAGCTCGTTTCTTCAACGGGAGGAACCACGCTCAACAATACAGGTCAGGCAATTGAGTGCATCCTTATTGTAATGGGAACTTACTGCGTATTTAGTTTGGTCACGAGTTTACTGATGAACTGGTACAACTCGCACGTTGCGATAGGGAAATGATCATGCAAAGTGAAAATATCATGGAATATATCGAACCAAAGCCAGCCATCACTATCAAATCAAGCTGGAATACTTGGTGCCGTCAAAATTTATTTTCTTCCGCACTAAATACTGTGCTGACGGTGGTTGGGTTGTTGTTTGTACTTTGGCTAGTACCGACTTTACTGAACTGGTTTATCTTTAATGCAACGTTTGTTGGTTCGTCTCAAGCTGACTGTACATCGTCTGGCGCTTGCTGGTTACCAGTGGTGAACCGCATTGAATTATTTACTTATGGCATGTATCCGGACGATCAGCAGTGGCGAGTTGATGTTGCTTTCGGCTTGGCAGCTATTGCTATTCCCATGCTATATATCAAGCGTTTTAACAAGTTGGTGATGCTTTGCTATATCGCTGTTCTGCCGTTTGCAATGTGGATGTTACTCAAAGGCGGAACTTTCGGTTTAGAAGCTATTTCTACCACTAAATTTGCCGGAATTATGCTGACTTTGTTTTTGGCAATTTTCGGTATGGTGTTTGCGTTACCATTAGGCATTCTTTTAGCTCTGGGTAGACGTTCTAAGCGTCCGGTTATCCACTGGTTGAGTGTCGCATACATTGAATTAGTCCGCTCTGTGCCGGTCATCACTTTGCTATTTATGGCATCTCTGATGATTCAGCTTTTCTTACCGCCAGGGCAAGAGTTCGATGTACTGCTACGTGTGGTTGCGGTTCTGGTGTTATTCACTGCCGCTTATATGGCTGAAACCATCCGTGGTGGATTGCAATCCATCCCTCAGGGGCAATTTGAAGCCGCAGAAGCTTTAGGCTTTGGCTACTGGAAAATGATGGGGAAAATCATTCTTCCTCAAGTGTTGAAGAACTCAATACCATCTCTGCTCAATCATTTTGTTGGCATCTTAAAAGAGACTACGCTAGTGATGATTGTTGGTGTGTTGGATATCGTTGGTGTCGCTTCAAGCACGTTATCAAACGCGAAATGGGTAGGGTTAGAGAATGAAATGTACGCTTTTCTGGCTGTCTTTTTCTTTATCTGCTGTTTTTCACTTTCTCAATACGCTGCTCACTTAGAACGCCGCTTGAAATAAAGATTATTAGGAGAATGTAATTACATGGAAGTCATCAACACAAAAAACCTCAATAAGTGGTACGACTCATACCATGCTTTACGAGACATCAACCTTAGCGTTAAGAAGGGGGAGCGCATCGTGATTTGCGGTCCTTCAGGCTCTGGAAAGTCGACGTTGATCCGTTGTATCAATCAACTGGAAAAGCACCAGTCTGGCTCACTTAATGTTTTTGGACAAGAAGTGAGCGATACACCTAAGGATCTGATTGAGTTGCGTAAACAGGTAGGCATGTGTTTCCAGTCTTTCAACTTGTTTCCTCACCTTACGGTATTAGAAAACTGTGTTTTACCACAGACTTCTAACTTAGGTACTAACGAAGAAGTCGCCATTGAGAAAGCGTTAGAACTGCTTAATAAGGTTAAGATCAAAGAGCAAGCGAACAAATATCCAAGCCAGCTCTCTGGCGGCCAGCAACAACGCGTTGCGATCGCTCGTGCGTTATGTATGAACCCGGAAGTGATGCTGTTTGATGAGCCGACTTCAGCACTTGACCCAGAGATGATCTCTGAAGTGTTGGATGTCATGACCGACTTGGCCAGTGAAGGTATGACCATGCTTTGCGTGACTCATGAAATGGGTTTCGCTCGTAAAGTCGCAGACCGCGTTATCTTTATGGATCAAGGACAGATCGTAGAAGAAAATAATCCAGAAGAATTTTTCTCAGCACCAAAATCTCCACGCACTCGCGAATTTTTAAATCAGCTGATTCACCACTAAGGAAGTATATGTTTAATGAGTATTCCATCGCCATTCATGGTGGTGCTGGTGCTATGTCTAAAGGGAAACTAACCCCTGAGCAAGAGCAAGAAATCGAAGACATTTTAAAAGGAATTATTGAAGCTGGCTTAGCTAGTCTCCAAGATGGCGCAAATGCATTAGATGTGGTGCAGGCAGCGGTAAATCAACTTGAAGATTGTACCTGGTTCAATGCTGGCAAAGGCGCGGTATTCAATCATGAAGGAAAACATGAGCTAGATGCGTCGATAATGTGCGGTAAATCTCTTGATGCAGGCGCTGTATCGGGCATACGCTTTAGTCCAAATCCAATCGATGTCGCGCGTGCGGTAATGGATAAATCGCCACATGTTTATTTAGGTGGTGAAGGAGCTGAGCAGTTTGTAAGAGATCTAGGTTTAGCACAGGTTGAAAATACGTATTTCTCTACGGAGATGCGTTATCAGCAACTCCAGTCTGCGTTAAAAGCCCAAGAAGTTATCCTGGAGCCAACCGATAACGACTACAAATACGGTACCGTTGGTGCTGTGGTAAAAGACAAACATGGTAATCTCGCGGCTGCTACATCAACAGGCGGCATAACTAATAAACAGTATGGCCGAATCGGAGACTCTCCTGTAATTGGGTCGGGCACGTACGCAAACAACCAGACCTGTGCAGTATCTGCGACTGGGCACGGTGAGCACTTTTTGAGACATGTCGTTGGTCACAATATTTCATCTCGCATGTCATTAGCCAGTGAGAGCTTAGTACAGGCGGCTAAACATGTGGTATTTGACGATTTGCCAAGTACGGGTGGAAGTGGCGGGGTTATTGCTGTCGATAGCCAGGGTAATTTGACCCTTCCATTTAACACCGAAGGTATGTATCGCGGTTGGGGCGGCTCAAACGAGCCTGCTCAGTCAAAAATCTATGAATAACGCTCTGATTATTTATTGTTATTAACCTTAAGAGTAATCGTTTCAAATGAGAATGTGCCCTACAACCGAAGTACACCGTAGGGCACATGTTGTGGAGCTGGTAAGGGTTTAGTAAATATATCGTCGAAGTTCGTGCGGGTAGACGCGCATTCCATTTGAGGTGTTTTCGTAAACGGATTGTTCTTCGATATAAGACCAGACATAAGGCTCTGTACTTGTTTGAGCGGCGAGTTGTGAGATCACCGTATTTACATCGTGACCAGAGTAATCTTTGGGATGAACCAACATTTCCTTGATAGCTGACAACATAATAATTCCTTTTAATGTAATTAAATTACCATTTGGTATGATTAAAACGTAGTTTGGTTTTTTAATGTGATCAAGTTTGGATTTTGTTTTAATTTAAAATTCATTTTTGTAAGTTAGGAACGTAGTTTGAGGCGCGACCTCACTCACGTTGCTTAAGGCACTCAATTTTTCATTGACTAGTCATCCAGTGATGCGTGGTGAGTTCTGTATTTGTGGTGTGATAAAAGAAAACGGCGCAGGTATCTTGCGCCGTTTTGGTAATTAGCTCTTTGAGCTTTTAGGTCTAATCATTATTGAGTGTAGACGAGTTGACCTTCTTTGTAGGTCTTTAACACTTCTATGGTGTTCATTTTTTCAGGTTCGATGGTTAGAGGGTTGGCTGAAAGGACCACAAGATCGGCTAGTTTTCCAACTTCAATTGTCCCCTTTTGGTCTTCTTCAAGATATTGATATGCGGCGTTTTTAGTGACTGATGCCAAGGCTTCATACGCGGTTGCTTTTTGGTCTTCTCCTAGTGTCTGACCAGAGCGTGTAACTCGGTTTACCGTGTTGTAGATGAGTCGAATAATATCTGGGTCAACAACGGGAGCATCGTTATGAGTGGTATAGTTAATGCCTAAGTTACTTGCAGAGCGGGTTGGACTGATTCGAATTGCTCGCTCTTCACCAAACACTTCGTCGCGATGCCAATCTCCCCAGAAAAAGGTATGTGCGCTAAAGAATGATGGGATCATTTGATATTTGACCATCGCTTCTAGTTGATCATCTCGAGTGGTTTGAGAATGAATGGAAACCGGACGAATTTTGCTAAAGTCATCGCTTTCCGTTGAAATTGCGTCGAGCGCGGCCAAATACACATCGACAGACGCATCACCATTAGTGTGAACGATGAACTGAGTGCCTTCGTCTAGGTAACTTCTCAGCTTAGTTTCGAGGAACTCGCTGGTCAGGGTGGGATAACCTACATAGCTGGCCGCTTCTCCAACTGGTGGATTTAAATATGGCTGAGTCATAAACGCAGTTTTGCCTTGTGGTGAACCATCAAGGACAATTTTAGCACCGCCAATTCTAAAGTTATTTGTATACGTCTTGCTTGGTGCGTAGCCATCCAGTTTCATCATGCTGTACGCATCCCAAGTCGGGTAGGCGACGATATCTAAGAACAAATCACCTGACGCTCCTAAATCTTCATAGAGTAAAACTGATTCATGACTCGCTGCACCTTCTTGTATGGTGGTGATACCAAAACTAGCGTAGTACTCTTGCGCGGCTTTAAAAGTTGTTTTTACTGCATCGGCTGACTGAGGTGCGGATGACAGTCCGCCCATAGCTAAGTACATTGCGGTTTCTTCTAGAACCCCATTCGGCTCATTGCTTCCAGAGACTCGAACAATTTTACCGCCATCTGGATTAGCCGTGGTGGCATCAATACCTAGCAACTCGAGTGCTTTACTATTCACAACCGCTAGATGAAAGGATACGTGAACGATAACAATCGGTACCTCAGTACTAATTTGGTCTAGATCGTATCTTGTTGGATGTCGCTTCTCTGCCAGTAAGGAGTCATCGTAACTCATCCCGACCATCCATTGTCCTTCAGCTAAAGTTTTACCGTCCCAAAACTGCTGCATTTCGTTGACCAACAGGGCAATAGTGTCACTGTTTCCAATCGGAGATGGGGCAAGGTTCGCGAAGTTAACCGTTTGTGCAACCATCGACAAATGGCCATGTGCGTCAATGAAACCAGGAACGATGGTTTGATTGTTGAGGTCGATAAGTCGGGTATCTTCGGATGAGTAGTCGTCACTTTCGACATTCAATCCAACAATTTTGCCATCTTTGATCGCCAAAGAACTCGCTACGCTCTGATCCCCATCCATGGTCACGATCGTACCGTTGTAAAATACGGTATCAGCCTCGATTTCTGGGGTTGCATCATCATTGTTGCATCCGGATAAAAGTGCCAATGCTAGCGCTGTTAAGGTGAACCTTCCTTGGTTTGTCATATCAATCTCCTTTTGATTCCAAGATGTTAGGTAAGTACCTGTCGACTAACGATAGAAAACCTAAGCTGTTGCTGGGTAGTGCCAGTTACTTTCATTTACGGTGACAAAAAGCGACGTTATTGGTGCAATCCGTGGAAAAGAAGAGGTGACTCTGCTTTTTACGTATTGTCCATGTGAGCCAGAGATTTATGTCGTTTTGTTTGAAAAAGACAATGACTCTGTTTACTGGGCGGAGGAAAAAGCTTTACTTACTTGTGTTGAGGAAATGATTTGTGCCTTTTAAAGAAAGGGAGTGTTAGATAAGCTCGTTTGAAATAGGGTGAATTGTTCTATAGAGATGAAGTCACCAACTTAATGCATAGTGACGTAACAACTCACTCGAGGAGGAAGACATTTTTGTTCGTAATGTGATGACTAATCGATGGCTTCCCTGCTCAGCACTTAGTTAATGTAACCACTACCAATAGCACGAAACGGCATGTCTAAATCAAGCTCGGGAACTTGCTGACCGACCCACGCAGGAAAAGTATTACTGTTTGGACCCGGAAATAGCGTGTATTCGTTCGCGTAAGGGTAGTGCTCTACAACGCGCTGAATTTTAGGAATGAGATTACGGGCCTTTTCACCTTGAATAGAGAGCACTTTTTCGGGACGAGCGCCATACCAGTAACGGTCAGGTGTAGCTGTTTGATAGGTATAAAGTGCGGGTTGTCCGCGGCCGACACGCCACCCAACCACTTCATAGACGGTATATTCATTCGCATTCTCTGGCTTAATCGCTAGCCAGGTGTGTACGGCAAACCAGCCACGCCATCCAAAAGCATCCGCAGCATAGAATTCGATCACCGCTTGTTTAACATCAGTAGGGTTAGGAGCAATGCCTGCAGGCTCGCGGCTGGCAGTTCGCCAGTCACCCTGAGTGCAGGCGCTAAGTAACATGCAAGCAATTAACACAATAGGTTTAATTAAAGAACTCACTTTAAGTTTATATTGCATGATGCACTCCTATTACGTCCCTGTGCTACTGATTTAGTAAGACATCTCGATTTCGATTTGTTACCCTGCGGCGAGCTATTGTCCAACTCGTAACACTAATACGATTCTTCCTAAACATAAAACTACAACGATTTGACCCATTTTGTCACTGCTTGCGCAAAAACTAAATTCTCTTCCTACGTTAGGCAGAGGCATGCAAGTTTAAGTCTATGCGTTAGGAACTCGTGCTCAAATTGTCAAAAATTGAAGAGGGTAACACTCTGTCAGGAGCATAAGGGCGGTGGCTGAACTCAATACTGTTTAGCCGTTGTGTGATGGGCTAGTGGGGTGGGGAGAAAAAACAAAGCCCCGCTATTTGTCAGCGGGGCTTTTGGTATTAAAGGTCAGTGATTATCCAATAACAAGGAAGAAAATTGCTGTTGCTATAATACCGATCAATGCATAAGGGAACTGGGTTGTTGCGTGTTGCATTGAAGTACAGCCAGAACCTTGTGCAGAAAGTACGGTTGAGTCACTGAAGAAACAAGAATGGCTACCCGCAGCAGATGCAGAAAGCAGAGCCGCAACTGTTAGATGCAGTGGTACGCCAAGTTGCTCACCCAATGGCAGAA
The DNA here is from genome assembly GCF_035621455.1 of Vibrio natriegens NBRC 15636 = ATCC 14048 = DSM 759. Classification (NCBI taxonomy): domain Bacteria; kingdom Pseudomonadati; phylum Pseudomonadota; class Gammaproteobacteria; order Vibrionales; family Vibrionaceae; genus Vibrio; species Vibrio natriegens. Next base: position 1,809,034 of record NZ_CP141822.1, on the reverse strand, counting down.
CGATAGGCATTGCTACTGCGAATGTGCCCCAAGAAGATGCTGTCGCGAATACCAGACCACCAGTAATCAGGAAGATGATTGCAGGGAAGTAAGAAGCGCTCAGGTATGGGCTAACTGTCTCGATCACGTATTGTGTTACACCCAACGAGTCGTTGACATTTTTCAGCATAAAGCCGCCGATTACTGTCGCAAGCGGTAGTAACATGACTTTAATGCCGTCATAAACAGCTTCAAACATGTCGTTCATCGAGATGAGTCGTTGTAGACCGTAGAAGCATACAGTGAAGATAATTGCTACGAATACACCAGCCAATAGGTCAATACCGAAGTACCAGCTTGCTGCAACCAGAACAACCATAGGCAGTAGGAAGTTAATCAGACCCATTGTTGGATTAGTATGAGCCGCAATATCAGAGCCAAAATCTACATCGGTCGCGCCGTCAGGACGAACTTGACCATTCTTCGCTCGTTGTTCTGCTGCTTTCATCGCACCTAGATCTGGAATCTTTTCCATCGCAACCAACAGAACGATGGCTAACGTTACCCAGCCATAAGCCATGTATGGGATCGCTTCGATATAGGTTTGAATACCTTTACCTGTCTCAGCAACGCCATTTGACTCAAGAAGAGAGCTAAAGAAGATAGCCCAAGTCGAGATTGGTACAAGAATACAGATTGGTGCCGCCGTTGAGTCAACAAGGTACGATAGTTTTTCTCGAGAGATTTGGTAGCCATCGGTTACCTTCTTCATTGATGAAGAGATAGCAATCGCGTTTAAGTAATCGTCGATAAAGATGACAATACCGAGCAAAAACGTCATTACCATCGACTGTTTACGGCTCTTAACTTTCGTTACCAGCATATCTGAGAAGCTTAGGATACTGCCGCCTTTCTCAAGGATAGCTATCAGGCCGCCCATCAAGCCACATACCAGGATGATCCAAGCAATGGTTTCGTCCATCATCACCGTCATTGAGATATCAACGATTTGTTCTACTGCTTCAGTTGGGTTAAGTAATAGAACCCCGGCAATTGCGCCGCTAAACAGTGCTTCTACAGTTCGATGCGTCGTTAACGCGAAGACTAAAACCAATGCGGTTGGAAGAAGGCTCATCCATCCGTAGGTTTGCCCCTCTTCGTGATTTAATCCGATCGTCGTAAATAGTACGAATGTCGCAACACAAATTAACGAGATAATCATATGTTGCATGTTGAATTTTAACGGCGCATCCATCGCCTTTGTTTGCGTAGTCATAAATTACATTTCCTTTGTTTATGCCGAGTGCAACATCCAGTCAATTTCCAGTGGCGTGATAGCGCGCTCAAATTCAGCGAGTTCACTGCGTTTGCAAGCTAAATACATATCGATAAAGTCCCTTGAAATGTACTGAGCCAGCTCACTGTGTTCCAACTGCTCTAGAGCTTCTGACATACGCACAGGTAAGTCAATCGCGTCGTCGCTTAAGGTTGATGGACATTGGTCTTTGGTATAGTTTTCGCTCGCTAATACCGCGGAAAGTACTACTGCAGCGAGGATGTAAGGGTTAACGTCAGCTCCCGCGATACGATGTTCGATGCGACGGTTTTTACTATCGCTGATAGGAACACGTAATGCGACACCACGATGGTTTTCGCCCCAGTCCGCTTTTGTAGGAACGTAAGCACCAGGAACAAAACGGCGGAAAGAGTTAACATTAGGACAAATTAATCCCATGGCATCTGATGTTTGTTCAAGCATCGCCGCCATAGTTTGATAAAAGAGGGGACTCGCTTCGCCATCTTGTTGGCTAAAGTGGTTGTTGCCAGCGCTATCCATCAAACTTAAGTGGATGTGCATACCATTACCAGCTTGTTCGCCGAAAGGCTTAGCCATAAAGGTTGCATCGAACCCGTGCTGGTGGGCCACCTGACGGATCAGGCGCTTAGCGATGATGATTTCGTCACACGCACGAAGGACATCTTTTGAATGGTTAAAGTTGATTTCAAACTGGCCTGGAGCCGATTCCGAAAGAGCGCCTGAGGTATTTAAGCCCTGTTCCAATGCGATTTTGTTGAGATCCGATAAGAAGTCAGCATAGTCATCAAGCCCATCTAAGTCGTACACCTCGGTATCTTTCTCACGTGTTTTCTTAGTAGGGTTGATGGCGGTTAAAGGTGTGCCATTCTCACCGCGCTGTTTATCAATTAAGTAAAATTCCAGTTCCAGAGCAACACAAGGGTACTGATCTTTAGCTTTTAACTTCTCAAGTATCGAAGCGAGGATATTGCGAATGAACAAAGGATTTGGTCGTTTTCCTGAATCATCCATCATGCTCAGTAGCAATTGGCCAACTTGTTCTTTCGCGGTTGGCATCAATGTACCGCTGATCGGGAAACAAAGATTGTCCGGTTCGCCCAAGTCTTCGCCTAACCCTGCCGTTTCTACCACATTACCTTTCGTATCGAGCGTAATGGTTGAAAGAGGTAATGCGACACCTTTGTTAAGCTTTTCCAGAGCCTCTACCGGGATACGTTTGCCTCTTGGTGTTGCATTGATGTCGGTAAAGATGAGGTCGACGAACTCGATGTTGGGCCACTGTTGTTTAAAATTTTGAACTTCCTGTAGATACGATTCCATTTTTTTCTCCAATAGCCAGATGAGTAGAAATTAGAGATAGCTAAATTAACAATTAAATTACAAAGCGTTAATTAATGTGCGTGTTAATTCAGTTATATTTAATTTAAACAACCACTTATCTTGTGTTCTGACTTTTTAATGGGTTATTTTTGTGCTTTGTTGTTAACTATTTTGTAACAGTCGTTTTTGTTTTGTTCAATATAATGAGCATAAATATTCAATTTAATGGCCTAAAAAGTGCTCTGTGTCACATTGTGGCGATAATATCGAACGTCGATGTTGATAATTTTGTACACGATTTGTAGTGTTGATGTTAAATAAATTGAACACGGATATGTTATGACAACGACACGCAAACCCATCATTGGCGTTGTTAGCTGCACCAAGGAGTTAGGTGGTTACCAAATTCAGGCGGTCAATGATTTTTACCTACGCGCAGTGAAAGACTTTGGTGGTCTGCCTGTTATGTTAGCGCCGGATATGTCGAGTGATGAAGTCGACTCAATCCTGGAGCTTTGTGACGGTTTCTTGTTCCCGGGCAGCCACTCAAATGTTGCGCCACATCGCTACAACGCTAGCCATACTGAGAATAAGAAAGATGAAGCACGCGATGAATTGGCACTGAACCTGATTCGACACGCGGTAGATAAAGACATTCCTTGTCTTGGTATTTGTCGCGGTTTCCAGGAGATGAACGTTGCATTAGGTGGCACTCTTAACCCTGCGGTTCACGATTCTGGTTTTAATGATCACCGCGAAGCACCTGTTGATGATTTCGAACAGAAATACGCGCCTGCTCATGCAGTATTAGTTCAAAAGGAGAGCTTATTTGAACAATGGTTAGTTGAAAATCATTGGGAAAATACGACCTTCTTTGAAGTCAATACGCTGCACAATCAAGGTGTTGATCAGCTAGCGCCGCAGCTTAAAGTTGAAGCGAAAGCACCCGATGGTTTGATAGAAGCTTTTAGCCTGGCTGGGCAAAAATATTTCGTTGGCGTGCAGTGGCACCCAGAATGGAAAGCAAAAACCAATCATTTCTCACAAATTTTATTCAAAGAATTTATTATGGCGGCTTCTCTTTAATTTTTGGAGCCACATGAATGGACAATCAAGAGATTGGTAGAAATATTGTTCAGTTAAGAAAAAAACATGGATTGTCACAACGAGAATTAGCCGAGCGAGCGGGCATTACTCACAGTGCTATTTCATCGATTGAAAATGGCAAAGTGAGCCCTTCGGTTAGCTCGTTGCAAAAAATAGTGAACGTATTTTCTTTATCTCTGTCGGAGTTTTTCATTTTTGAACAAACTCAGAATGATGAAGTGAAAGTTGTCGTTACGCCAGAAGAGCTGGTCGAAATGGGCAGCGAAACCGTTTCGATGAAACTGGTGACCAACGGCACGAAAGAGCAGGTGATTGGATTCCTGATCGAAGAATATGCACCACACGGAACAACAGGTTCAGCTGAAATAAAACACGAAGGCGAAGAAATTGGCACGGTACTAGAGGGAGAAATCACTCTCGAATACAAAGGCCGTTCGTTCGTCATCAAAGAAGGCGAGTCGTACGTTATTGATACGACTCAGCCACACAGATTTACGAATCACACAGACAAGGCTTGTCGAATGATAAGCGCGCATACGCCAACCACATTCTAAGTGGTGCTTGCCTTGTGTGATAACAAGGAGAGCGTATGAAAACTCAAGAACAATGGATTGAACTTAAAAACAATCTAAACATCGAAAACAGGGCGTACATCAACGGTGAATACAGCGCAGCATTAAGTGGAAAAACGATCCCTGTCGTTAATCCAGCAACAGACGAAATATTTACCGAAATTGCTCGTTGTGAAAGTGAAGATGTCGATCTTGCGGTGTCATACGCTCGTAAAGCATTTCAATCAGGTCAGTGGAGTGAAAGCAGCCCTGCACATCGTAAAGCGATTCTAAAACAGTTCGCTGATCTGATAGACCAAAACCGTGAAGAGTTGGCTCTGCTTGAAACTCTGGATACCGGTAAACCTATTTCTCACAGCTTCTCTACAGATATCCCTGGCGCGGCTTCATCATTACGCTGGTACGCAGAAGCGATCGATAAAGTCTATGGCGAAGTCGCACCAACAGAAAAAGATGTTCACGCGTTTATTTCTCACCAAGCGATTGGTGTTGTCTCGGCGGTTGTTCCATGGAACTTCCCACTCTGGCTAGCTTGCTGGAAGCTTGGTCCAGCGCTTGCGGCAGGCAACAGCGTGATCCTGAAGCCGTCAGAAAAGTCCTCACTCACTGCTATCTTCTTAGGTCAACTTGCAGAACAAGCTGGTTTGCCAAAGGGTGTGTTCCAGGTCATCACAGGTTTTGGTCATGAAGCGGGTGACGCGCTGGCAACACACCAAGATGTGGATTGTATCGCTTTCACTGGTTCTACGCGCATCGCTGGCCAGCTGATGGTTCGTTCTGGCGAAAGTAACCTGAAACGTGTCTTCGCAGAAGCTGGTGGTAAGAATGCCAACATCGTATTCGAAGACTGTGATGATTTAGACCGCGCGGCGGCTGAAACGGCAGCGGGTTGTTTCTATAACCAGGGTGAAGTGTGTGTGGCAGCAACGCGTCTGCTGATTCATGAAAGCATTAAAGAGCAGTTCATCGAAAAAGTGATCGAAGCGGCTAAAGCTTTTGCACCAAAAGATCCAATGGATCCTAGTTCTTCTATGGGTGCGCTTATCGACCAAGAACACAAATCAAAAGTGTTGGAATACATTACATTAGGCCAGTCTGAAGGCGCCATTTTGCGCTGTGGTGGCAATGTTGAAGGTCAAGGTGCGTTCGTCGAGCCAACTATTTTGGATAACGTGGATAATCAATACCGCGTTGCTCAAGAGGAAATCTTCGGACCAGTACTCTGTGTGATTCCATTCAAGGATGAAGCACAAGCTATCGAAATTGCCAACGACTCTAAGTACGGCCTGGGCGCGGCACTTTGGAGCAGCAACATCAACCGTGTTCACCGAGTCGCTAAACGACTACAAGCCGGCTCGGTATGGGTGAACAACTACAACGAAGGTGACATGACGGTTCCATTCGGTGGATTCAAAATGAGCGGAAATGGGCGAGATAAATCGCTGCACGCCATTGAGAAATTCACAGAAACCAAGACCACTTGGATTCGCCTTCACGCCTAAAAAGGCACACGTTCTAACCCAGCTGACGATTAATAAAGGAATATCAATATGAACAAGCATACGGATTCGTTCTACGCGCACTCTGTGCCAAACATGCCGGACTACCCACAACTTCAAGACAACATCGAGTGTGATGTGTGTGTGGTTGGCGCAGGCTTCTCTGGTCTTTCTTCTGCACTGCATCTCGCAGAAAAAGGTTTCAAAGTAGTTGTGCTGGAAAGTGCAAAAGTAGGTTTTGGAGCAACTGGTCGTAACGGTGGCCAGATCGTCAACAGTTACAGCCGAGATGTTGATGTTATTGAAAGCCGTTACGACCAACGCCAGGCAAAAGCACTGTGCGACATGATCTTTGAAGGTGGCGACATCATCCGTGGTCTGGTTGATAAATACGACATTGAATGTGATTTAAAACAAGGTGGCTTGTTCACGGCGCTGACTAAGAAACAGCTTAAAGGTCTTGAAGAGCATAAGAAAAACTGGGAACGCTACGGCAACGATCAGCTCACTCTGCTGGACGCAGGTGAAGTTGAAAAGGCCGTAGGTACGAAAGTTTATACTGGCGGTCTGCTGGACATGCGTGGTGGCCACATCCACCCGCTTAAACTGGCGTTAGGCGAAGCGGCGGCTTTTGTTTCTCTGGGTGGCCAAATTTTTGAACAGTCTGCTGTGCTATCGATTGATAAAGGTATTAATCCAGTAGTGAAAACGGCGCAAGGCAGCGTTAAGAGCAAATACGTTGTGCTGGCAGGTAACGCGTACCTAGGTGGCCTGGCACCGAATATCAGTAATAAAGCGATTCCTTGTGGTACACAGGTTATTGCTACGGAACCACTGAATGAAGAGCAGCTAAAGCAAGTACTGACCAGTGACTACTGTGTTGAAGACTGTAACTACCTGCTGGATTACTTCCGCTTAACGGCAGACAAGCGAATGCTTTTCGGAGGCGGCGTAGTTTACGGTGCTCGTGATCCAGAAAACGTAGAATCGTTGATTCGTCCAAAACTAGAAAAAGTTTTCCCTCAATTGAAGGGTATTAAGATTGATTATGCGTGGACAGGTAACTTCTTGCTGACCTATTCACGTATGCCTCAGTTCGGCTCATTTGCAGACAACATTTACTACCTACAAGGCTACAGTGGCCACGGCGTTACGTGTACACACCTTGCAGGTAAGCTTCTAGCTGAAGCTTTAACCGGACACGCGGAACGCTTTGATGCGTTTGCAGCACTAAAACACTACTCCTTCCCGGGTGGCCGTCACTTCCAAATTCCATTTACAGCAATGGGTGCGGCTTACTACAACTTACGTGACAAACTAGCGATTTAAGAGATAAGGAATATCCAATGAGCAAAGTAGTTAAATTTGCAGCTCTTCAACTAACTAAGAGCTGGGATCTGGAAGATAACCTAGAAAAAGCAAAAAAGGCGATTCGTGAAGCGGCACAAAATGGTGCGAATGTGATTCTTCCTCAGGAACTATTCGCAGCGCCTTACTTCTGCAAAAAACAAGAAGCGAAATACTTTGAATTAGCGGAAGAAACAGAGAATTGTCGCCTTATCAAAGAGATGAGTGCTTTGGCTAAAGAGCTGGGTGTGGTTATTCCTGTTAGCTATTTTGAAAAAGCGGGTAATACCTTTTTTAACTCGCTAGTGATGATCGATGCTGACGGCACGGTACTGGAAAACTACCGTAAATCTCACATCCCTGACGGCCCTGGCTACAGCGAAAAGTACTACTTTAGCCCTGGTGACACTGGCTTCAAAGTATGGCAAACCAAGTTTGGTAAATTTGGTGCGGGCATTTGCTGGGATCAATGGTTCCCAGAGCTAGCACGTAGTCTGGCTTTGCATGGTGCAGAAGCGATTTTCTACCCAACGGCAATCGGCTCTGAACCACAAGATCCAACATTGGACTCTCGTGACCACTGGCAGCGTACGATGCAAGGTCACTCTGCGGCAAACTTAGTGCCGGTAATCGCTTCAAACCGAGTCGGTACAGAAGTGGATGACGGCATTGAAACGACGTTCTACGGATCTTCTTTCATTACTGACCACACGGGTGCAAAAATTGCGGAAGCGCCACGTGAAGGCGAGACGATAATTTACGCAGAGATCGATCTAGAAGCAACAGCAAAAGCTCGTCACGCTTGGGGTCTGTTCCGCGACCGTCGTCCTGAGCTATACACAAGCGTTGGAAAGTTGGCTGTTTAAAGAGGCGTTACTATGAAGTTATCTACAACACCAGCACAAGATGGCTTCTATTTTCCGGCTGAATTTCAGCCGGTAAGTGAAGTCTGGCTAGCTTGGCCCGAAAGACGTGATAACTGGCGTGACGGTGCGGTTCCTGCACAGGAGACGTTTGCCAGAATCGCCAACGCAATTGTCGACGTGACAAAAGTCAGTGTTGCAGTGTGTTCTCACAACTTTGACCGTGCGCGAAAGTTGCTTCATCCCGACGTTCGTTTGGTAGAAATTCCATTTAACGATGCATGGATGCGAGATATTGGCCCAACGGTTGTTGTGAATCAAACGGGTGATCGCCGTGGTATTAGCTGGAAGTTCAATGCTTGGGGCGGAGAATACAACGGCTTGTATGAAAACTGGCAGCAAGATGATTTAGTTGCAGGTTCCGTGTGCGACATCATCGGTATTGATTACTACCGCGCCCCGTTTGTACTTGAAGGTGGCTCGATTCATACCGATGGAGAAGGGACGCTTTACACGACAGAAGAGTGCCTGCTTAGTCCGGGTCGTAACCCTCACTTGAGCAAAACGGAAATTGAAGAGCAGTTAAAAGTTTATCTAGGCATCGAAAAAGTCATTTGGGTTCCAAATGGTTTATTCAATGACGAAACTGATGGTCACGTGGATAACCTGCTGCATGTGATTGCACCGGGTAAAGTCGTGTTGAGTTGGACTGACGATCCTAGCGATCCGCAGTACGAGCTTTCCAGACAAGCTGAAAAAGCGCTGAAGTCACAGCAAGACGCAAAGGGACGCGATATCGAGATTGTCCGTCTACCAATACCAGGGCCACTGCACTACAGTGAAGCTGAAGCCAATGGCATTGATGCGAGTGCAGGAATGAGCAGACAAGCCGGTGAGCGCCTCAGTGCGTCATACGCGAACTTCCTCATTGTGAACGACCATGTATTTTTGCCGATGCTCGACGAAGAAACGGATGCGATCGCAATCGAAATTTTGCAAAACGCGATGCCAGAGCATCAAATCATTGCTATACCGTCAAGAGAAGTGCTGCTTGGCGGTGGAAATATTCACTGCATTACACAGCAGATCCCAGCTTAAAAAGCGAAATACATCGCCACGAGTTGCTTCGTTAGTGTGGCGCTGTTGAAAAGCGGTTAAAAGGAATAACCATGGAACAGATTAAAAACAAAAGCCTTCTTTCGTTCATGGTGGCGAGTGAAGTGCAAGGTACAGCGGTAACCAACCCAGCCACGGGCGAAGTGCTTGGCTACGCGCCAGTGACGACTGAAACCGACATTCTGGACGGTATTGAACGCGCTAGCGTTGCACAAAAAGAATGGGCGGCGCTGCCAGCGAAAACTCGCTCTGGCTTACTTAATCGTTGGTACCAACTTCTGCTAGAAAATAAAGAAGATCTTGGCCGACTGATGACACTAGAGCAAGGCAAGCCGTTGGCAGAGGCTCAAGGCGAAGTCCTTTACGGTGCAAGCTTTATCGAATGGTTTGCAGAAGAAGCGAAACGTACTTACGGTGAAACCATTCCATCGCCAAGTGCAGACAAGCGTTTGGTGACCATTAAACAGCCAATTGGTGTAGCGTGTGCCATCACGCCGTGGAACTTCCCGATTGCAATGATCACCCGTAAAGCGGGTCCGGCATTAGCGGCAGGTTGTACTTTTATCGTGAAACCGTCAGAAGCCACGCCATTTTCTGCATTTGCAGTGGCTGAACTCGCTTATCAAGCGGGTATTCCAAGAGACGTACTTCAAGTTGTTCTTGGGGAAAGCTCTCGTCAGATTGGCGCGATTTTCACGTCACACCCACTGATCCGCAAGCTTTCGTTTACCGGCTCCACTCAAGTCGGCAGTGTGCTGATGCAGCAATGTGCGGGTGACGTAAAACGCACATCTATGGAGCTGGGTGGCAATGCACCATTCATCGTATTTGATGATGCAGATATCGATGCCGCAGTAACTGGTGCGATGGCGTCTAAATTCCGCAATGCTGGCCAAACATGTGTTTGTGCGAACCGTTTCTACGTACACAGCAAAGTGTATGACGAGTTTGTCACTAAGTTTGATGCCGCCGTTCAGCAGCTTAAAGTTGGCAATGGCCTGGAAGAGGGCGTGAATATCGGCCCGGTGATCAGCGAGTCAGCGAAGCAGGGCATCCAGGCGTTAATTGATGGTGCTATCGAGCAAGGTGCGAAGCCAGTCACTGAGCTTAAAGAGCTTGATGGCTTGTTCATGCAGCCAGTGGTGCTAAAAGACGTGACTCACGACATGAAGATTGTCTCTGAAGAAATCTTCGGCCCTGTCGCGCCAGTGATTCGCTTTGATACTGATGAACAGCTTATCGAAATGGCGAACGATACGATTTACGGCTTAGCATCGTACTTCTACAGCCAGAACATTCACCGTGTTTGGAAGATCGCAGAAGCGCTTGAATACGGCATGGTGGGTATTAACGAAGGCATGATCTCTACTGAAGTGGCTCCTTTCGGTGGCGTTAAACAGTCCGGCATCGGACGTGAAGGAGCAAAACAGGGTATCGATGAATACATGGACGTGAAATATCTCTGCTTTGGCGGTAACTAAGGATAAAAACAATGACTAACCAACAACTACACGAAAGAAGAAACCAGGTAATTGCTCAAGGTATGGGTGCGCTATACCCGCTTTACGTAGAGAAAGCAGAAAACGCGCATGTTTGGGATATTGAAGGTAACAAGTACATCGATTTCGCGGCGGGCATTGCGGTGACTAATACTGGTCATTCTCATAAGCGCATCAGCGAAGCGGTAAAAGCTCAGCTCGATAACTTCTCACACACTTGTGCAATGGTGACGCCTTACGCATCATTCGTCGAGCTGGCGGAAAAATTAACTGAACTTGCTCCGGGTGAGACTAAGAAGAAAGCCATCTTCCTGACAACAGGTGCAGAAGCGGTTGAAAACGCCGTGAAAGTAGCACGTGCTCACACTGGCCGTAGCGGCGTGATTGCGTTTAAAGGTGGCTTCCATGGTCGTACTAACATGACAATGGGTCTAACGGGTAAAGTCGCGCCATACAAAGCAGGCTTTGGTCCTTTCCCAAATGAAATCTACCACGCACCATACCCAAATGCGTTCCACGGCATCAGCGTTGAGCAAAGCCTACAAGCGATCGATGATCTGTTTGCTTGTGATATCGAGCCTTCACGCGTTGCAGCGATCATTTTTGAACCTGTACAAGGCGAGGGTGGTTTCTACAAAGCGCCTGAAGCGTTTGCACAAGGCTTGCGTGAGTTGTGTGACAAGCACGGTATCATGCTGATTGCCGATGAAATCCAGACAGGCTTCGCCCGTACGGGTAAGATGTTTGCGACCGAATACCTGGGTATTGAACCAGACCTAATGACGATGGCGAAAGGCATTGCGGGTGGTTTCCCAATCTCAGCTGTGGTTGGTAAAGCAGATGTCATGGACTCTGCACTTCCAGGTGGCTTAGGCGGCACGTATGCTGGTTCTCCACTAGGTTGTGTTGCTGGTCTGGAAGTCTTGAAAATCATCGAAGAAGAAGACTTGTGTGCGAAAGCGATGGGCATTGGCGAAGTGGTTAATGCACGTATGACTGAGCTGCAAAAATCAGTACCTGCGATTGGTGAAATCCGTACCACTGGTGCAATGATGGCGATTGAATTTACTGATCCAGAAACGGGTAAGCCTCTGCAAGATATGACTAAAGCGGTCATTGCTAAAGCGCAAGAGAACGGTCTCATTCTGCTTTCTTGTGGGGTAAAAGCGAACGTTATTCGTCTGCTTCCACCGCTAACTATCGAGTCAGAAGTACTGAAAGAAGGTTTAGACAAACTGGAAAAAATCATTCTTGAGCTGGCGTAGTACCCAGTAAACAAATCGAGCCTTAATTCAAAGAGGAAGTCAGCTGACTTCCTCTTTTTGATCAATCTGTACCGTCCTAAATAAGGTTGGTCATGCCTACTTGAAAAATTTCATCACAAGTTGCGGTAGTAGCGATACCAGAATCATACCCAACATCAAGCTATATTGAACAGGCGTGAAGCTTTCTCCAAGCAGTAACAAGCCAGATAAAATACCAGCAATCGGATTAATGATGTTGCCAAAGGTAAAGTCAACCACAGACATTCTTTGCAGAAGCCAGACATACATGGTGTAGCTTAATGCGGTATTAAGAATGATCACCCAGAGCAGCCCCAGGATGTTAGTAAGCGATGTATTTCGTACCGCACTGAGATATGGCTCAGGATCAAGGCTAGCCATCACAGTGGAAACAATCGTCAGAATCACTCCACCAATGATCAACTGCCAAGTCAGGACCGTCCACCAATGCATTCTTGTACCGAGTGCTTTAGTAACGCTGCTGCCGATCACAATACACATAATTGCGGAAATCATGGCAATCAAACCAACCGGATTCAGTGTGATGGTTGCCGGATTAAATAGCAGCCACGCGAGGGCAACCAAAGCAAGGCCTCGGCATACCTGTAACGCGTTAGGTGGGCGTTTATAGACCACCCAACTGTACAGCATCGCAAATACGGGTAATGAAACCATACCCACGCCTGAAATCGCCGCAGGCAGTGTGAGTGCCATGACAAAGACAAGGCAGAAGAACAGCGCGATGTTGATCGTGCCTAATACAAGCAGGGCTCTCCACTCGTGCTTTTTCGGCAATGTCGGCTTTATCGCGAGCAGCAGTAAGCCCGCAGGCAGCGAGCGCAGGACACCCAGCAGAATAGGAGGCCAATCTGGCACCGTATACTGCGTAACCGCATAAGTCGTGCCCCAGAAAAACGCCGGGATCATGGCGAGTAAAATGTTCATGTCAAATATCTTTACGTTAAGATAATTAAGTGCAAAGATACGCCTTAGGTTACTTTTTGTAAAGTATCTTCATGTTAAAGTAATTAGACAAGCCGCGTTGCTTTGGAGAGAAGTAAGAAATGGACGCAATTGATAGACTGGTAGAGCAGTGGTTTAAAGAAAAGCCAGGGCTCGACACACAGCCGATGGCCATCATGGGGCGATTAATGAGAATTGCCAAACACATGGAGACTCGAGTCGCAGAGCTTCATAAGCAGTATGACCTTAAAATGGGTGAATTTGATGTACTGGCGACGTTGCGTCGAGCAGGAGCACCATACTGTTTGACGCCTTCTGCCTTGATCGAGTCAATGATGCTTACTTCCGGCGCGATGACTAACCGATTAGATAAGTTGGAAACGAAAGGTTTAATTGTCAGAGAACATAGTAAGGAAGATAGACGCAGTGTTACGGTTGAATTGACGGCTAAGGGTTTGATGCTTATCGATAAGTTGATTGTTGAACATGTTGAGGTTCAACGAGGCTTTATGCATGGCTTGTCTGATGAAGAAAAGTTAAAGCTTAATGAGGCATTAAAGAGCTTGTTGCCACAGTTTGAATAAAATCAATTGCGGGGTGTGGGATGCAAATCAAAGCGTTAGAAACGTACCTTAATACGTTTATGTGCGCGGAAAGCGACTTTCCGTTTGGACCTGAAGCTTTAGTCTTTAAGATCAAAGGGAAAATGTTCGCAATACTTGCCCAAAGAGAGGGTCGAGACTACGTCAGTGTAAAAGTAAAACCCGAGGATGGTGAAGTGCTGACTTCTCAGTTCACTGATATCACCCCCGGTTACCATTTGAATAAAAGACACTGGGTCACGGTGTATTTCAATGGAGATGTCGAGGATGGACTTATCCAGGATTTATGTGAACGTTCATACGAGCTTGTCATTGCTAAGTTGACGAAAGCTCAGCGTGCTTCGTTAGGTTTCGCGTAGTTAGAGCACAGATAAATCAGAGTATTGGCAGGAGAAAGTGACGGATATCTCGCTCTTATCACCATGACCGAATTGAATTATTAGCTCGTGTTTCAGAAAAACTCGCGCCTTTATTAAGTACAGGCTATATAAAAAGTATAAGGGCAAAGAGGGAAATGCTATGCGAGCACTATCTGACTGGCTTAAAGCCTACGGGGAAAGTCATCAAAACCCAATCAATCGAAAAATTCACGCGATAGCCGTGCCCGGCATTTATCTTTCTGTCGTTGGGTTAATTTGGTCGATTCCTCAATTGTCTATCCTCGGTTATCAAATAAATTGGGTATGGTTAGCCGTCATTCCTGTTTGGATATTTTATTACCGGTTGTCTCTCAGTGTCTTCATGATGATGCTGGGCTATACATTGGCGTGTATTGGCTTAATCTGGTCATTGGAAGTGCTCCAACTTCCGGTTCTGTATATCTCTTTACTTATTTTTGGTGTTCTCTGGATGTTGCAATTCATCGGGCACAAAATAGAAGGAACCAAGCCTTCATTTTACGAAGACTTACAATTTCTTCTTATTGGCCCTGTCTGGGTGTTTAGAAAGCAATAACCACAACGCATCTGGTTAACCCTGCATGAGCAAAGGCTTGGGTTATATCTTGTTTTGCCACTAGCCTGCATCGCTTCATGCTCTCCATAACGCTGTCCAAAATATTTAGGCTGATCGGCTGGTTTGGACAGCAATGCCTTGTTATTCACACTATGCTTAAAGTGATGTGGCGCACTGAAACCAAGTGGTTATGTGCTGAGTGACAATGTCACGTATGGAGGGGAGATGTATAACCGCGAGCACAAATATAGTTACTGGAAAGAGGAACGTAAAAAAGGCAAATGGCACTACATCTTAAAGTCGTTTTTTATGATTTGTTGTGCGTTGCTGGTCGGTAAAGTAATTGGTTTATTCATTTTTGGCGACTTGCACTCCTTTATGGATATCATTGAACAGTTGCCAGCGGATTTGTTTATCATGATGCTGGTGGGATTCCCTATTAGCGTATTAGGTTGGTATCACGAAGAGTCGAAATTTTTTAGAGCGTTAAGGCGAAAAGATAAGCAACTCAAAATGAAGCAGAAAAGTGCCAATCAACAGAAGCAAAACTAGAAAACAAAGTTGAGCATTAACGTATACATGTTGGCATTATCGTCTTCCGGCATTGATGAGAAGGTACCTAACCCATCACCAAACGCCTTAAAATATTGCCATTCTGCATTAAGAGATACGTTGTATGTAATGTCATATCTTAATCCCAACAGGTAGCTATCTCCGGTTTTATTTTCATGTTCATCGAAGATTTGCCCGTAGACAGTGTACGGTGTGAATTTGTTCCTATTATAACTGGCGGTGGCGTACCAAGTGGTTGAGATATCACTGGTTTGGGCTTCTGCCGCTAGAGTGAATCGATCTATTTCATACTTAGCCCCCAACGAATACAGGTCTATCTTTGAGTCATTTTCTGTAAGCGTTAAACGGTCGACCACAATAGTGCCAAGGCCTGGAACGTCTTGTTCGGTGTTCGAAAGAATGGTGGTTTGGTCATAGTCTCCATTTAAATAAACAAAGTTCCAGCGATAGCGGTCACCACTTAGCGTCACATTGATGCCAACGACATCATTCACATCCACTTTAAGTTTTGTATTGTCATTGATGGTGATATTGCTATCGTCTTTGAAGCCTACAAATGGCATGGCAGTAATCATCGCTTTGTCATTGAGGTCATAAAGCCAACGAACTGAAACTCCATTATAGGCCGTGATACCGAGTAAACTATCATATACTTCTGTGGGAGCACGAGCGGGCGTGAGCGCATGCCCGACGTAATAATACTCGGACGCTAAAAATAAGGGCAGCCTTAATCGGCCTGCGTAAATATCGTAGTTTTTGTACGTATAGGCAAGATACGCCCATTCGAGCTGCGGGTCACTCCAGTGATCTTGTGGCCTTTTTACCACTTGTACTGACGACCGCAATGCACCGGAGAAATAATCTAGCTGCACACCAAACGTTGTATCACAATCAAAGCAGCTTTCGTCTTTGATGAATCGGTTGATCAGTAATGGCGTGTGGTTATCTGATCTCGCCCAAGAGGCTGAACCAAACCCACTCAATGAGAGGTTATCTGTTATTTCAATGGTTGCTAAGCTCGGAAAAGCGATGCTGGTAAGTAGTATTGTGGTCAGATATTTTTTCATATCAATTCTCCGAGCTTACAACATATAGAATGTGGACGTTAGATGGCAGACTGTTTACAGGTGCGTAGCCAATTCGATTGGGTTGTTCTTGCATCCATGCCAATAGAGCATCGATACTTGGCTGTTCGATGACTTTGGGCGGGCGGGCTTTACCTGAGAACGACAAACTCGCCCAATGTGCGTTCATTTGGGCAAGGTTTTTATTAAGAAGGTAGCGGTAAAACTCTGTCCGTTCGGTTGACGTTTCTGGCCAGTCAGAAAGCTCAACTCGCTCTCCTTGTAACAGGCTTGTTTTACCTCTGTAGAGTTTTCTTGCCTTGTTTATTGTTAGCGCATCAAACTTTGAGTTAAATGAAAAAATGGCGTAGTTATCAGCGGCGTACAAGGGCTCACTCAGGATCAGAAGATAAACCAGTATCAACGTGCTTGTCGCAAGCGACCAAGAGGAAGGGCGATAACGAGGACCGAGACTCACCATAAGCCGTTAACCTAAATCATCGTTTCGATTTGATGCAGTAGCTTTTCTTTTCTCACTGGTTTTGGCACATAGGCATCCATCCCTGAGTCAAAGCAACGCTGGATATCATCATCTACGACACTGGCGGTTAACGCGATGATGGGCGTTTTTTTAAGCCCGTTTTCCTTTTCAAAAGCACGAATTTGCCTTGTTGCTTCGAAACCGTCCATCACTGGCATCATACAGTCCATCAATATGACGGCGAAGTTGGAATCTTGCTGGAATTTTTCCACCGCTACCTGGCCATTTTCTGCAATTTCATATTGATAGCCTGCCTTATCCAACAGTAACGACGCTACTTTTTGATTGACCCGGTTGTCTTCTACCAGCAAAACTCGTTCTGTTTTCAGTGACAAAGCATTAATCGTTGGTTCACCCACACGTTGAGCAGGCAAAGGTGAGGCTTCGGTTACGTCTTTTACTTCTGGTATATTCTCGGCGCTCAAAGGTTTTTTAAAGCGAAGACCAAATGCTTTATCCAACTTCTCCTTTAACATGTCGGCTTTAAAGGGTTTTGGAATGTAGTCGTCCATTCCAACAGCTAAGCATTTTTGAATATCATCATCGACCACACTCGCGGTGAGCGCGATGATCGGGATGCGAAAAGGTCGTTGTTCACTGGCTTCAATTTGACGAATGTGTTCGGTGGCTTCAAAACCATCCATTATTGGCATCATACAATCCATCAGTATCAAGCTGTATTGGTGCTTTCTGAACATATCGACGGCTTCCACACCATTCTCGGCAATATCAAAGTTAAACCCCGCTTTAGTCAGGTGCAGGCCTGCTATCTTTTGATTAACGGTGTTGTCGTCCACAATCAAGACGTTCGGCAGTGTGGGAACGTGAAGGGGAGCAGAATGAAGTGAGTTAGGTTCTGAGAAACTTGCTTCACATCTTTCAAGTGCTGCGAGAAGGCGTTGGCCGAGTAGTGGCTGAGTGATAATGACGCTGACCACTTTGCCAAAATCAAATTGGTCACTATGCAAATGTTTAATTAAACAGATGCGAATGTTTTGGTTTTCAAGCCTACGCATATAATCTGATGTTGTGATCGCCACATTGGGTGCGCCCTCAGCGTAAACAATGATGATATTTTCGTTATCGTTAATCCAGGTTGGTAAGGCGCTGAGTTTATTGACCGACTGATGAATGTCGATCTGATAGACGCTCATCTCATCACGGAGTTTCATTTCCATTTCGGCGTCATCACACACAAGCCAAATCTGACTTTGGTTTAACGTATGGTGAGGAGTAAAATGTTGCTGAGCAACCGAGGCGGTCACTTCAAAGAAAAAGCGGCTTCCGCGTCCCTTCGCTGATTCCAGTTGTATCGTTCCTCCCATTAAATCGACAAGTTGAGTACTGATGGCGAGTCCCAGACCTGTGCCTCCAAATTGTCGTGTTGTGGAGTTATCTTCTTGAGCGAAGGGAGCAAAAATAATTTGTTGCTGTTGCTCATCAATCCCAATGCCAGAGTCTTCAACGGCAAACTCAATGGTGGCGCAAGAGTCGGTGAGCGCTTTAGTGGTAACAGAAAGCCGTACATAACCTTGTTCCGTAAACTTTACTGCGTTGGACAGAAAATTCATGATGACTTGGCGCAAGCGGTGATCGTCAACCATGACATGGTAGGGCGTATTTCGGCTGATATTGACTTTTACATCAATGCCTTTCTCTTTCGCTTTAGGGCATATGATGGAGGCGATGTCGTAAATTGACTCGCGAATGCACGTTGAATGTGGACTAATTAAAAGCATACCGGATTCAATTTTAGAAAAATCCAGTACGTCATTGATAAGGCCCAGCAACAGTTGTGATGAGGTTTCTATCGTATCGACGTAGTCGCGTTGTACCGCTGTCAGAGGTGTATCTGACAAGACTTCAGAGATGCCAATGACACCATTTAACGGCGTTCGTATTTCGTGTGACATGTTAGCCAGAAAACTGCTTTTGGCTTTACTCGCTTCGATCGCCTCATCTTTTGCTTTTTCTGCGTCTTCTTTCGCTTGAGTTAATTTCAGTTTGGTTTGCTCGCGCTCAAAGCTGAGCTTATCGACTTCACGGGCAAATCTGCTGAGCTCATCTTTGCCTTTTATCAATTCGGATAGCGGTGAGTCTGAGTTATAACTCTCGCGAGCAAGGAATTCGAGGACGACATTTAAATTTCCGGTCACTTTACGAATAAGTCGGATCGTCAGGCTAATCACCAAGATAGTAACGAGCGAGATGGCAGCGATAAAGACTAAACGATGCTGAGTTGTTCTAGTGATCGACTGACTGATACTCGCTTGCAACTGCTGCTCAATTTTGTTGTCGATTTCGTGGATGAGAGAGAGCCGTTTGTTTAGCGCTTCCAAACCGTCAGAAATTTGTTGAGGGCTAAGCATCTGGAGTTCTTGTTCTTGAAGTAAACTGGTTCGAAACTCTTGGCTTATTCGAAACACATCGTCGGTAAAGGTATCAATGAGCAAGTTGACCTGCTTTTGGTTGGCGTTCAGTGTCACGAAGCGCTCTATCAATAGCTGCTGGTTCTGAACCAGTGACTTA
This sequence comes from Vibrio natriegens NBRC 15636 = ATCC 14048 = DSM 759, assembly GCF_035621455.1. Taxonomy (NCBI): domain Bacteria; kingdom Pseudomonadati; phylum Pseudomonadota; class Gammaproteobacteria; order Vibrionales; family Vibrionaceae; genus Vibrio; species Vibrio natriegens. Next base: position 1,789,905 of record NZ_CP141822.1, on the reverse strand, counting down.
ATTTCGTCACGAATATCCGAGTCGTAGTGCTGATCTTTTTCAACTGACTGGATGAGAAAATGACTGAGTTGATGCTCTTTGGTTGACCAAAACATAAGCCATTCCAGCTGGAGAATAGAAGACAGATCGTTACTGGTTTCATGGCTGATATTATTAAAGTAGATTTGATCTAAGCTCAGAAGGATCTGCTCATAAAGATCCGTTCGCCATTCTATAGCGTCCAGTCGATCATCATTTTCTTTGGCAGACAGTAATGAGGCATTCGCTTCTTCAAAGCTCGTTAACAGACTAGAAATCTCGGCATTTGATCCGAAAATCGCAGGCGTCCACTTTTTAAGCTCAAGAGTGAGTCGCTGCGCTTCCTCGGATTTATCGCTAACTTGCGGATTATTAGGTAAGTCGTAAAGGTAGGAGACGATATCGATATAGTCAGTAAATCGTTGTGCTCTATGTAATTCTTGGGCTTGGGTTGAAAGGCGGTGTACGTGCTGGCCTGCCAGTATAAGCAAAAGCACAATTGGCAAAAGAACTAAGCCAAATAGTTTTTGCTTTACAGACAAGTTATCCCAGGAAAAAATTCCGCTCACAGTACACTTCCATACTCATAAAGTTGATATGAAAAGTGTAGTTTATCTAACTAAATAGTTAGCCTGGTAAACAGAACTCTGACTAAATAGAGAATAGAAGTGTGACAAGACTTCAAATAGACTCCCTATTAAAAACAGGGACTTTCAAACTGATTCATCTGATTTGTTACATTTGGTCGAGTTGTGTTCTGTACCTTTTTTCCAGAGCCTCGTTTCCAGCAACACGTTCTAGCTCAACCATAAGTTGTAATGAGGGCTTTTTTACCCCATACATTTGATTGAATCGCATTAAGCGAATTCTGGCATCGGTAAAGTCACCCGACTCAATTTCCAGCTTCGCGAGTTGCAGTATTGATTTTGGTCTGTGAGGATCGTGCTCAATAGCGCGAGTAAAGTAATATCTTGCTTTATCGTTGTCTTTGGATTTAAGAGAGCAGAACGCGGCGTTTTCATAGCTCGCGGGGATCAAATAGTAGTAGGGTTGCTCAATGGCTCGTGTAAACATCAGATCTGCTTTTTTATATTCTCCACGTTTACACAAAAACGTGCCGTAGTTGTTGAGCACGTTACCGTTTTTGGCATGTTGGTTGAGTGACCGTTTATACATTTCCTCGGCTTTTGACTCTTCGCCGACGGACTCGTAATAGTGCGCCATAGAAAGTTGTGCACGGTAGTAGTTAGGTGCGTGAGTAAGCGCTTGTCGCAAATTGTCATGAGCACGGATAGTGCTGCCACCTTCCAGATAACCCAAGCCGAGAGCGATACGGGACTCTGCCATAGCGATAGGGTCGGGCTTAACGATCGGAGAGCCGTCTTCTTTTACGGTAACGCATCCCAGCAGTGAAAATTGAGTCATCAGCAAAAGTGTGCCCAGCTTAATCGTTTTCATTTCTCGTCCCTGTATCCCTAAATCTCACAGCATGATAAGAATTGCGAGATAAAAACCTATTGACGAAAAATTACTATGCGAGCGGGTTTGCAAACTGATATGAAAAAGCCGCCATATGGCGGCTCGGTTCACAAAGTTAACGCATTGGATTAGTCATCTTTAGTGAAAGCAGACTCACTGAAATGGTCAAGATCGTACGGTGTTTGTTGGTAAACACAGTAGTTTAGCCAGTTTGCGAACAGCAAGTGACCATGGCTTCTCCAGCTTGCACTCGGAACATTGTCTGGATTATTGTTCGGGTAGTAATTCACCGGAATTGCCGGCTCCATTCCTTCGCCCAAATCACGAATGTACTCATTGTGGAGAGTATGAGAGTCATACTCAGGGTGGCCCGTCACAAATACGTTTCGTTTGTCTTTGGTTGTTGCTAGGTAAACGCCAGCCACATCAGAAGTCGCTAAGATATCCAGGTCCGTATGTTCCTCAAGGAAGTGAGGTGAAAAGTCTGCATAGCGAGAATGCGGAGCCAAAAACGTATCATCAAAGCCGCGTAATATTGGATGATACTGGTTATGAATTTGATGGTGGTAAACACCTGAAAGCTTCTCTTTACGCGTCTTTTTCGGCAGGTCATAAAGTAACTTTAACCCAGCTTGAGCTGCCCAACATACGTAAAGGGTAGAGGTGACATGATCTTTAGCCCACTCCATGATTGTTTTTAAATGGTCCCAATAAAGCACATCTTCAAACTGTACTAGGCCAAGTGGCGCGCCTGTGATAATTAAGCCATCAAAGTTCTTATTTTTAACCATCTCAAATTGACGATAAAAATTGTCCAGATGCTCGGTAGGCGTATTTTTACTCGGGCGATCATCAATCCGCAATAATTCGACATTGACTTGCAAAGGACTGTTTGAAAGCAAACGCAAAAACTGCGTTTCAGTCTCAATTTTTTTAGGCATCAAATTCAGAATCAGTACTCGCAACGGACGTATTTCCTGACTAGCCGCTCGAGTCTCACTCATCACGAAGATGTTCTCTGTCCTTAGTATGTCAGTTGCTGGTAATTGATCTGGAATTCTAATTGGCACGACTTTCTCTCCCTAATTCTAGTCATCTAGACGTCTATACATCTAAAGCTAACTCAAATCGTTATAGATGTCGATACGAAATGTGACTTAAAACAAGTTTAATGCCTGCGCATTGATCTGAACAATAAATACATCTGCGCTTTTCGTGTCTGGTATACCTTCATGGCTGGCTAATTGTGACTAAATCAGAAGTTTTGATGAGACATCATTGAAACACAGTGAACTGTATTTGAAGGTCATTATGTGATCACGCTAATATGGCTTTGTTGACTGAGTAAGCAAAATTCGAGTCATGTAAAACTTATCCATCTCAAAATAATACTGTGGTTTGCAGTTTGAGATGAATCGTCATTGGAGGACACTATGTTCGGTATTTTTAAGCGAAAAACGAAAATCCAGAGCATCGCTCAAGAAGTTCCCAGTTTACTGCTCAGCATGTTTGGCGATAAAAGCACTTATGCGCCCGATGAAATTGATATTGCCTTGCTGCAACTTGGTTACGATAAGCAGAAAGATATCCACCATCACCAATATGCTTATGGCATGTTCAGTAGTGAATCGAGTTATCGACAGCTGGGTTTAATCGATGAGCTTGGAGACTACAGACACTTTCAGCGTGAGGTTGGGAAGATGCTACTCAATACTCCCGAGCCTATTGATATGCATATCTATTTTGTTATTTCTCAGGAGCATCACAAAGCGGCTAATACGCTACATTAATCCTTTCACTGTGCCGCAACTGTTTTCAATAGCGTGGCACAGTTTTCTAGCTTGTTTTTCCAACACATTTTTCTAACACCTTTCTTTATCGTCCTTTCCAAAGCGTATGCGCTGCATTTTCGGGTAGGAAAATTCTATTTATTCAAAAGTTCATGAAAGTATGTAGGTAATTTACTCTAACCAATGTTAACGTGCTCAAATCTTTTGTCGCCTTTACAATTTAATTCGAAGTCAGTTTGGGTTCCCTGTGTAGTGTGTCGAAGATCCATAAAATACCCGCGCTTTAACTTTTTTTGAAGTGCAAACAATGATAAACGTTTATGCAATTATCATTAACTTTAATTACTTATAGATGGGCACATCTGGCGATTCTTTCATGAACAAACAAAAAGAGCCTGTTTTCGAGGCTCGGTTCCTAATGCCTCGGTACTGGGGAACTCTACTCATCATCGGGGTGATGTATTTACTTAGCCTTCTACCTTTCAAATTTCAATTATTCCTGGGACGCAGTATTGGCCGTTTGGCCATGCGATTAATGAAAAAGCGTCAGGTCACCATTCGTCGCAATTTAGAGCTCTGCTTCCCGAAGATGGACGAGAGCAAACGAGAAGCGATACTGAAAGCTAACATCGATAATTCTGGCATTGCACTGTTTGAGACAGCGATGGCTTGGTTCTGGCCGGATCGCAGGGTTAATAAACACGTAACGATAAAAGGGATGGAACACCTAGAAGCGTTAGAAAAAGACGGCAAAGGGGTGTTGATGCTTGCCGTTCATTCCATGAACTTAGAGCTGGGTGCACGTGCATTTGGCATTCAAAAATCTGGAATGGGTGTTTATCGACCGAATAACAATCCTTGTTTTGACTATTTTCAGTACAAGGGTCGTTCGCGTTCCAATCGTACTTTGATCGATCGTAAAAATGTTAGAGGAATGCTGGACGCTTTGAATTCCGGCAATCGCGTTTGGTATGCGCCTGACCATGATTATGGAACCAGAAGATCGACCTTTGCGCCTTTGTTTGCTGTCAAAAACGCCTGTACCACAACAGGCACCAGTTTACTTGTTGATGCAACAGATTGTGCGATTGTGCCGTTTACCATGGTAAGAGGGGATGATGGCCATTACACATTAACGATCAGGGAGCCAGTTGACGGATTTCCTAAAGGTGATACCAGAAACGCGGCGATTTTTATCAATAAAATTGTTGAAGAGTCGATTATGGCTAGCCCTAGTCAATACATGTGGTTGCACCGCCGATTTAAAACCAGACCGCAAGGTGAAGATTGTTTGTACAATCCTCAGTTAATCCCTGCGATGAGTTAGTGAATCGTTTTTAGCTGTTAATGCTAAGTAGTGGTTTAACATTTTGAAGCCCCCAATCGTTCACGATTATTGGGGGCTTTTTATTTGGATAAGTGAAACGATACGGGGATTGAGCCTCTTTTCTCTCGATAGGCTAGATCACTGAGGCCTGTCATTTCTAACCTGTTTAATCTGCTATTTTTTTTACATTCATTGGGTTGTATAGTGAATGTACTAAGCTTTTCTAACAATCCGTTTTTATCAAGCCAACACCAAGAATCGAGAACTATGCCCTATGTTTGACGAGTTAGCTTTTGCCGGGCTTCTGTTTAGTCCGTTGGTGGTTTTTATGCCTCTTGCTTTTTTACTGTCATGGAGTACGCGTTTTGTGCTGCATAAATCAGGCTTATACGCAAAACTGTGGAAGGCACCTTGGTTTGAAGTCAGCTTGTATGTCTGTTATCTCGCGTTAGTCATTTATCTATTTGGGAGCTAATCATCTATGGGAAAATTCGTTCGCATCTCCCTCACTCTTACGACTTTGGTTATTGCCGTTATTCTTGGCCATTGGATTTGGCAACATTATCTGTATTCGCCTTGGACCCGTGATGGACGAATAAGGGCTCACGTGATAACGATTGCTCCGGATGTTTCTGGTTGGGTTAATGATGTTAAGGTCAGTGACAATCAGGATGTCAAAAAAGGCGATGTTATTTTCACCGTTGACGATGCTCGTTATAAAGCGGCGATAGCCGAGCTGGAAGCGCAGGTTGAAAATAAAAAATATGCATGGGAATTAGCAAAACATCAGTACTCACGTCGTGAGACATTAACCAATAAGCAATTGATTAGTGAAGAAACAGCGGAGAGCGCCCGTATCACTACGGAACTTGCCAAGTCCAATTACAAACTGGCGCAGGCCCAACTTGCCAGTGCCCAAATCAACCTAGATCGTACCGTTATCAAAGCGCCAGCGGATGGCAGTATCATCAATTTGACTCTTCGCGTTGGTAATTATGTCAGTCAGGGTAAATCCGTACTTTCATTGGTCAAAGCGAACTCTTTTTATGTGACGGGGTATTTTGAAGAAACAAAAATACCACTGATCAAACTTGGCCAAAAGGCAAAGATCACCCTAATGAGTGGCGGTAAAGCATTAACCGGAACGGTTACGAGTATTGGTGACGCGATTGCTGACAGTAACACGACCGCTAACAGCCAATTGTTACCACAGGTTCAGCAGACCTTTAACTGGGTCCGTTTAGCGCAACGAATCCCGGTGGATATCCAATTGGATGAATACCCTGATGATTTAAATCTTAGTGCCGGGATGACCGTTTCTATTCATTTAGATGAGAACATGCAGTAACCATGCAAGCACTGTTTAATAGTCTAATTTTCCCTGACAAACAGGCGATAAAGTTTGCTATAAAGGGCGTGATTGCGATGGCGCTGTCTCTGTACATCGCCATGTTCCTGAATCTGGACCGACCGTATTGGGCGTTAATTGGTGCGGTATTTCTGCAAATCCGCCCTGAGGGTGGTTTGGTTGTTGAAAAGGGCATGTACCAGATTATCGGCACACTGGTTGGCGGTTTTGTCGGTATCACGATTCTTCAATGGTTCGCACCTTACCCTGAAATAGCACTCGGCTTATTGGCGCTCTGGTTGGGCATCAACTCTGGACTATCAGCAATGGTGCGCCGCCAGAATTTAGTCTACGCCTTTGCGATGGCTGGCATGACAGCGTGTTTAGTCTGTTTGCTTGTTATGATTCAGCCAGAGATGGCGAGCAGCCAGCGCGTTTTCGACATTGCTCAGGCCCGAATTAGTGAGATAGTCATTGGTGTTATCTGTGCGACTCTGGTCAGTAAACTGATTTGGCCAGTGAAAGTGAAAGATGGTCTGGTAGTCAACGCGAGGAACGTGATTAACCAGACGTTAGGCTATTTAGTCATTGAGCTGGATAAAAATGGTACTCACCAGGAACGTCACCACACAATTGATAGCATACTCGAATCGGTGACGGCTCTGAGTGATGACTCCAGTGCAGTGAGCTTTGAAGGGCCGGAAGGTTTAGGTCAAAGCAGAGCTGCCAATGCGATTGGTAATAGCGTGTTGTCGCTATTGGCTCTGGTGCAGATATTCGGGCGCTTACAGCGACGCCATCCGGAGCTTGTCGGCGAGGTTCTTGAGCCAGTACTGGACTCAATGCGCACGAGCTTTACGCAAATGGCAACCTCAAGAGATTATGATGAGTGCTACGCTATTGTCCAGTCACTGCGCCGCAAGCAGATGGAATATGCCAATCAGGTTAGTGAGAAAACTCCGCTGCAAAAACGGTTACTTAAGATTGCTCTTGAGTTGAGTGCTGAGTTGATTGTTTTGTTGAAAGGTTACGCCAAGTTATCCAGCAAAGAGACGACCAATTTGAATGCTCCGAGTTTCCAAAGCCATCGTGATCCGTTAGTTGGCATTACTACCGGGCTTCGCAGTGTGTTGCTATTTCTGGTTGGCGCCGGGCTCTGGGTGGGGACGGGCTCATCCTCGGTCATGATGATTATGATACTGCCGGTGGTGTTTTCAATCATGATGGCTCGCTTACCAATGGCTATTCTTACCACAGTGTTGAAGCGGTTACTGGTAGGTATTGTTATCGCCTTACCATTGGCCATTTTTTATGCACTACCGTTAGTCGCGGCAAGCAGTAAAGATTTTGAGCTGCTAGTGCTCATACTGGCTGGTCCATATTTCTTAGGCTTGCTGGCGTTAGCGAATCGAGCAACCTTACCGTACGGTCTTGGAATTTGTATCCCGTTTACTACCTTCGTTATGCCGAGTACAGATATGACCCGGGCACTAACCATTAACACGACGATCAGTAATGGGATGGCCATTTTTGTTGGTGTAACGGTGCTTTACTGGATTTTCAAATTAGTCACAGGCCCAAGTTTACCACTCATGCAGTCGCGCCTGATGAAAGCGACTCAACGTGATCTTATTGATATGGATAAGCACACCGCGCCAGAGCTGTGGTTCAATGCGCGCATGGGGGATCGGTTATTAAGAATTTCGACTTATGATAAAGCACTCAGTTCAGAGAGAAACGTTACAGACCTGGCGTTAACCGGATTAAATTTTGGTCATGTTTCCATGCGTTTACATCGTATTGTTCGAAGAGTCGCAGATAATCAATTGGATTCATCTTTGAAATTCTGGCAGGAAGCTTTGGCGAATGCGTACCTTAACGCTTTTCATGGTAAAGAAGACCCGAGGTTTCAGCTTGCCAATGAGTCACTGTTGTCGAGATTGGATGAATTTGGTTTTTTGCAGGAGCAGAAAGACATACTGACTGGTATGTGTGAACGCATTCAACTGACTCTTGAACGTAGCGCACAAGCCATCGCGGCAGAAAAAGCCTAACTAGAGATGTGTAAGGCAAAGGACATCATTGGATGTCCTTTGTTACTCAGGAGGACTTTTACTCTCAAATTACTACCGGCCTGATTTTGTAAACGCGATATCGGCGCAGATGATGTTTCAGGCTTTGTTGCCGTCAACTAGTCCGAAAGGTTGACCTCAGAATTGTATGGGTTTTATGTTTAACTCGTCGGCGTTTACCAATAACCTGTAAATCAGTTCAGTCGTTTCTGCAGGTTGGCTGATTTTTCGACAATACTCGATCACCGGCCCGCAGATTTCGTTTACTTCCAAACTACGACCACGTTCCATATCAACTTGCATGGAAGTTTTGATGTCGCCAAAATTGCTGATTAAGTCAAACATTTCTTCTACATCAGCAGCGGATATTTTTACGCCAGCCACATTTGCAGCGCGAGCCGTCTCTTCCATCATGTTGCGAACGGTACGACTTAAAATAGGGTCTGTGGTTACAAAACCTGTTTTTTGAGCAGTCAATGCGGTCAGAGGATTGACACCATTATTCAAAACGAGTTTTCGCCATAGCGCATAACGGACATCTTCATAAAGACGAGTCTGTATGCCAGCCCCCTTAAAAACAGCTTCTAATGTATGACAAAGCTCAGCCATTGTTGGATTACTTTCTGTATTCGGCCACGCGCCAAACTCGATTTGTCCCGCTCCTTGTACTTTTACATGTCCCGGACTTTCAATATGGCCACTGATATAATTTCCTAACCCACCAATTGTTCGTTCTCGTCCCACTTGCAGCTCAATGTGTTCCTCATTGGTTACTCCGTTTTGAATGGACAACACAGGCGTGCTTCCATGTGCTAACCAAGGCTTCATTTCATCAAGCATTGAACTTGTTGCGCCACTTTTTGCGCCAAGGATTAACAAATCAAAATGGTCACAAGAATAGCCTTGACATAATCCTGTCACGTCAGTGCTTTCAACCGAAGAATGATACTGAAAGTCAGGGTGCTCCAGATGCAGTCCATTAGTTTGTAATGCTTCTAAGTGCTCACCCCTTGCAACTAATACACACTCATGGCCAGCATCAATGAGTCGGGCTGCAAAATAACAACCGATGCCTCCTGCACCTAACATCGCAAATTTCATGGTATTTCCTTTTTACTAACGCTGTTGTATTTGTAATTTCAGTATTTTTTCTGAATCGATTTTCATCCAGAGCATCGACCGCCAGAAAGCTCCGGCGTACGCCATTTTATTGGGGTGGAGAGTCAGTATTTGACTCAAGCCTAATGTAATTTCTGAGTTAGGTGCCCAGTAGGACACCTAACTACTGGCTCTTATAAATATCGATTGACCAAGTGATGTTTGAAGTGGGTTGGATTCAGAGTTTCACCCGTCGCTTGCTGCACTAACTCTTCAGTTGTGAAGAGACTGCCTTTGCTCCAGATATTATCTGACAGCCAAGTGAAGATAGGGCTTAAATCACCACTTTGGATAGCACCGTCAACGTCCACCGTTTTCTTCATCGCCGCCATGAACTGAGCCGCATACATCGCACCTAATGTGTAACTTGGGAAGTACCCGAATGCGCCATCAGTCCAGTGGATATCCTGCATGCAGCCGTTTTTGTAGTTGTCTTTGGTTGATAAGCCCAAGTAGGCCTGCATCTTTTGATCCCACAACTCAGGGACGTCGGTATGCTTGATCACACCATTCATCAAGTCACGTTCGATCTCGTAACGCAAGATAACGTGAGCAGGGTAGGTCATCTCATCGGCATCGACACGGATGAAGTCTTTCTTCACTCGCGTGTACAGTTTTTGGAAATTGTCTTGAGAGAATAACTTAGGGTCGTGGTCGGTGAAGTGAGCGCCAGCAAGACGTGCTAAGTGCTCAATAAACGCATTACTACGACCAATCTGCATCTCAAAGAACAAAGATTGAGATTCGTGAATTCCCATAGAACGAGCCTGACCAGACGGTAACCCAGCCAGAGATTTCGGCAAGCCTTGTTCATAGCGAGCATGACCTGTCTCGTGAACAATACCCATCAGAGATTGAACAAACTCGCTTTCATCATAGCGCGTGGTGATACGAACATCTGTTGGAACGCCACCACAAAATGGGTGGACACTTTCGTCGAGTCGGCCATGTTCGAAATCGAATTGCAGAAGCTTCATCACATCCAAGCCCAGGGCTTTTTGTGTATCGCTCGAAAAGGTACCTTTAGGCTCAATGAAATTCTCAGCAGATTGCTTTTCGATCGCTTGGTCAATCATTTCTGGAAGCCAAGTTTTTACGTCGCTGAATAAAGCGTCTAATGATGCAGTGGTTGTGCCCGGTTCATAAATATCAAGCATTGCATCATAAGCTGAAAGACCAGTTACTTCAGCGCGGATTTGGGCTTCTTCCTGAGACAGTTTGACGACTTCTGCCCAGTTCTTTTCAAAACCTTGCCAATCATTTTCACCACGTTGAGTACGCCAGGCATGTTCACACTTAGAACCCGCTAGCGATTTTGCTTGCACCAGGTCTTCTGGCAGAACATTCGCTTGCTGCCAGTTACGTTTTAGCTCGCGAAGCGTCGCGCTATCTTGAGCGTTTAGCGTCTCTTGCTCTGCCTGCGCAAACCAGTCTGATAGTTGTGGCTGCGTTTGTAAGTTATGCATATGAACATACAACTCTGCCATGGCTTCTGAGCGAGCCTGACTGCCACCGTTTGGCATAACTGCCGCTTGATCCCAGCCGCAGATCGCCGCGAGGTGTTGAAAGTTTGAGAGTTTTAATGAGTGTTTTTTGAGTTTTTCGAATGCGCTCATGTGCCGCCTTCCATGACTATAGAAAACAAAAGTTTACCAACCCTACAAAGGCTTACCAAGTTATTCACGCAGAAAGTTGGATTTATTCCAATTTGTTTTATCAACATCTGTGAAAGGATTTTACGGGTAAGCAATCAAAATTCATTGAAATGACAGCGTAAATATGACAATAAAGGAGAAGTTTCTCTCTTTGCTTGGTGGATGTAAGCTTGATACAAAATTTTGAAGCGTTTTTAATCGCTATAACCATACTGACGCTCACTCCGGGATTGGATACCGCGTTAGTCATTCGTAATTCGTCTCGGGGTGGATTTACTGATGGAGCGGTCACTAGCCTTGGTATTTGCCTTGGGTTATTTGTTCACGCGACATTTTCCGCGATCGGTATTTCTGCGATCCTTGCCCAGTCTGCAGAATTGTTCCATATGGTTAAAATGGTCGGTGCGGCTTACCTTATCTATTTAGGCTTTACGACGCTGAAAGGGTTATGGAACAACACGGCAGCACCGCAAGATGCTTCTAGGGGAATTACCCGTCACGAATTCAGCTTCTCTCGTTCATTGAGAGAGGGATTTTTGTCTAATGTTTTAAACCCGAAAACTGCGGTTTTCTATCTCGCATTCTTACCTCAGTTTATCAACCCAGAAGGCTCGGCATTTTTACAGTCGACATTTATGGCGGCAATCCATTTTGTTATCGCCATGGTTTGGCAATGTGGTTTGGCAGGGGCGTTAACATCGGCGAAAAACTTACTGAAAAGCGCACGTTTCATGAACTGGATGGAAGGCACGACTGGTGTAGTGCTGGTGGGGCTTGGCATTAAGTTGATGTTAGAAGACAAGTAGTCTTCATACAGATAAGTGAAAGAGCGACTGGTTAGTCGCTCTTTTTTATTCTGGTTACTGCATTTGTTCGCTTTTTAGCTCAGCGAGCAGTTCATAAGAACGCAGCTTTTTCTCGTGATCAAAGATAATCGAGTGGGCAATGATTTCGTCCGCTTGAGTACGTTCTAGCAGCGAGTTGAGTTTCTCCAATACAAGGGCTTTGTCACCGTGAATCGACTCTCTGAGCTGATGAGTGACCTGATGTTTTTCATGTGGTTGCCAGAGCTGATCCATGTCGGTAACAGGGGCAGGAATTTTACCTTGGCCACCGCGGATCAACTGCAAGAATTTCTGATATTCCGTCGTCGCTAAATAATTGGCCTCTTCAGTGGTCTCGGCAACGACCACGTTAACGCCAATCATCACGTAAGGTTTATCAAGTTGCTCTGATGGTTGGAAATTCGTTCGATAAATGTCCAACGCGCGTAGCATTGCATCTGGTGCGAAGTGTGCAGCAAAGGCAAAGGGAAGTCCTTTAACGGCGGCAAGGTGCGCGCTATACGTACTTGAGCCCAGTAACCAAATTGGAACCGAAGAATCTGCGCCCGGGCAGGCTTTTACTGGCTGTGATTTAGAAACTGGCCCCATAAAGAACTGTAACTCTTCGAGTAATTCAGCGAAGTCCGGGTCCATTCTTTCCGGGTCTCGGCGCAGGGCATGCATGGTCGAGTAGTCGGTTCCTGGCGCTCGTCCTAGTCCGAGATCAATACGCCCCGGATATAGAGCTTCTAATGTGCCAAACTGCTCTGCAATGACTAAAGGCGCGTGATTTGGAAGCATGACGCCACCAGAACCAAGACGAATGCTTTCAGTTTGAGCGCCAATATGACTCATCAGCACTGAAGTCGCTGCACTGGCTATGTCTGGCATGTTGTGATGCTCTGCCAGCCAAAAACGGTGGTAGCCCAGTTTTTCTGCATGTTGGGCTAGGGATACCGACTTTTTATAGGTTTCCGTATAGTTGGAGCCTTCTGCAACGGGCGCTAGATCTAAGATGGAGATTCGTAGGAATGGCATATGACCTCAGAGTTTTTTTCTTCGTTCATATAAAGTGGAGCCTTTGTAGTACGAAATAAACCCCTAATTCGTCAATGAAACGCAATCAGGTTATCACTAAGGAATATGCTTAGAAGAAATTCGCAGTGTAATCAAACCAATCCAACTAGGAATCATGTTTCGCCAGTTCAACCCTCTCTAGCCAATGGAGCAGGTAATTGGTAAGTGCTTGGGGCTGTGCTAATGGTAAGTCGTGCGCATCACAATCAAAATGTACTATTTCGATTTGCCAGGCTTTAGCAATGGCTTCCCCACATCGGCTATCAACCAGTTTATCTGCTGTGCTGACGATAACTTGGCTCGGACAAGCAGGTGGCGAACTTTGGCCTTTAAATTGTGCTGCCGCACAAAGCTGACGAATAGCATTACGGACGCTGACGGGATGTTGTTGAGCGAGCTTGATATGGTGTGCGAGAGCGTCTGGCTGATTGACACTGACTGGGCTGGTCCATTTTAGAATCGATTGTTGGAAAGCCTCGTTTCCTTTTAACCTAGAAACTGCGATGCTGAACAGCGCTTTGATGTTGATTCTGCGCCAAAACGGACTGTAACGAGAAAAGCTCGGATTGATCAGGGTTAAGCTGGCAACTTGATCGGGTAGGGTATGTGCCCAGTGGCTTGCAAGCATTGATCCCATTGAAATGGCGACCAGATGATAATGTTCACACTGGCCAGGGAGTTGCTCGAGCATGGATGGGAGCATCTGTTCAATCTTCAGCGGGCTGAGTTCACGATATTTTTCACCATTCCCAGGTACGTTAGGTGTGATGATAATCAACTCTGGTGAGATTTTTGTCAGTGCATTGAGCATACTTTGCCAATGACCACTCTCTCTTAGCAACCCTCTCACTAATACTATCGGTACCATAGCTTTGTTGCCTTTTCCGTATATTTCTTTTCTACATTCGCATCCATGTTTGCTATCAAATCATTATTAAGCACCTGAATTAAATAGCTTAAAAATGTGCTATGACGGCGCTGAACTCGTTTAATACGGTGGGATTTAGTCGGATGAAAAAGCTGACTAAATCGCAGCATTTGAATTGGGTTTTTCTTCACCCACAGCCATGACCCTAACTCTAGGGTTAGCGGCAAAAAATGATACTCGGATTGCGCTTGATGTTGGATCAGCATCCAGTCCCAGAAATCACCATGAGTGGTGTATTGATGCCACTGAGGTTCAAACTGATAGAGTTCATAGTGTGGATAGCTTTTGCGAAATAGCCGGTAAAGTAAATAATATTGAGCTAGGTTGCTCGGAGGATTTGTGTGATGGGCATAAGGAAACCACAGTCGATCGCGAGTACCAAATCCACTATGCAGATCCAAAAGAATGGTGGTGCGAGACTGCTTTGTGACATTTAAAACGTAACGTGACAATACCTGGAGCTCATGCTCCATTTCGTTTGGATTTCCTCGATACCAAGGCAAACAGGAGCTAAAACTTTGTCCGGCATAAAGGTGATAAACAGGGTTATCACTATTAATCGGTGAATTACGCATTAAATCCACGCCATTGTGATTTGCCCGCTTTTTAAGTGCCACACCCCAAGGATTCACAACGGGAACCGCGATAATTCGCAAATTATTGAGAGACTCGTTAAGTTGCCCATCCCATTCCAATCTTCTTAGCAAACTCTTCAGAAAGGCGAGAATTATCTGGCTACCGATACGTTCGACACCGTGGATCGCGCCGGTAAAAAACAGACAAGGTGCATCGTTGTTGGTTGAGCCTAATTCAAGCGCATAAATCGGTAGCGATTTATCTTTATAATAGACGTCGTCAAGAAGGTGTAGGCGTATATGCTGAGGGTATTGCTCCGCGAGTTGCTCTATGTGCTGTATTTCACGAAGAATGTGTCCAGTCATCTCGATGCTCAGATAGGGTTTGAAGTGATACCATTCAAAATAAAGACTTGATCATTATCGTCAGTTGACAACGTAGCACACTGCCTAATTGCACTTGCTGTTCGAATAACGATCCGCTGCACTAATCGATTTCCTTGACGAAAACGAAATCATCTATTTGTCCAGACTGGCATAAGTGTAGAACGGGTTGAATGTTGGTTTGGTGAAGTATTTGTTTCAGTCTGAGTAACTAGGAATAAAAAATGCGAAGCTGGTAGGCTTCGCATCATGTTACTAACGTTTCTAAATTGGTAAAGAACTATGCCGTCACTTTATCGCCCATAGCCGATGTAACGTGCGCAAAGTATCTTTTGGTTTCTTCTACAACGACTTGGCGGAGTGCAATCAAACCGATCAAGTTCGGAATGGCCATCAGTCCATTTACGATGTCAGCCAGAATCCAAATCATGTCCAGATGCAGGAACGCGCCTGAAGCGACTAAACCAACAAAAATTAGTTTGTATGGCAGTACCGCTTTAGTGCCGAACAAGAACACGACACAACGCTCACCGTAGTAGTTCCAACCAAGAATGGTCGTAAAGGCGAAAAACATCAGACCAATTGATACCAGCATAGGACCAAATGTGTCAGCATTTAAACCAACCGCAAAAGCGTGGGTCGTCATTGCTGCGCCAGAGAAGTCACTTTGCCATGCGCCAGTCAGGATAAGAGCAAGACCGGTCATAGTACAAATGATGATGGTATCGAAGAAGGTACCTGTCATGGAAATCAGACCTTGTTTGACACAAGAATCGGTTTTCGCTGCTGCCGCCGCCATTGGTGCACTACCCAAGCCAGATTCGTTTGAGAATACACCTCGAGCGATACCCGATTGGATAGCCAGCATGATGCTTGCACCCAGGAAACCACCGGTTGCTGCAGTAGAAGTGAAGGCTGATACCAACACTAATTCAATAGCATTCAGTAGTTGGTCTGCATTCATGATAATCACGCTTAGACACGCTAATACATAGAATACAGCCATGGTTGGTACAACTTTACCAGCGACTTTAGCAATAGATTTGATACCACCTAAAGTGACAAAAGCGACTAATAAAGTCAGGATGAAAGCAGATAGCTCACGGTTAGCACCGAAAGAAATCTCTGTCGCATCCAAAATCGCGTTCACTTGAGGAAAAGTACCGATACCAAAACAAGCCACACCTAAAGCAAATACAGCGAACATGATCGCCAGTGCTTTAGATCCTACACCATATTGTAGGTAGTACATCGGGCCACCGATCATTTGGCCTTTATCATCAACTTGGCGGTATTTTACTGCAAGTAGACACTCAGCGTATTTGGTTGCCATTCCGAATAGTGCAGCAAGCCACATCCAGAACAAGGCCCCCGGGCCACCAAGTTTAATTGCAGTAGCAACACCAACGATATTACCAGTACCGATAGTGGCTGAAAGTGCAGTACATAATGCTGCAAAGCTAGAAACGTCACCCTGTTTATCAGATGACTTATCTTTACTAAATACCATCACTAACGCGGTCGGTAGATGTTTAAACTGGATTAAGCCGAGGCTAAAAGTGAAGTAAACACCGGTACCCACAAGCAAAAGCAGTAGTGGTGGACCCCAGACAAAGTTATCGATGGTTTGAAGTAAAGATTGTAGGTCGTTCATGATTTCCCCTTAATAAAACAACTAATAAGGAGAAGAGGGAAAGGGCGAGATACAAGATCTCTAATAGAACAAAGCTATTTAAAAGACGGGAACGCCAAATAGTTAGGTTACAACTTTCCACTCCTCTGTCCTTTTGCCTGAGAGTTTCACCCTGTGCATGACACAGGACTTGCTCCTTCGGCGACCGATTAAACGGTTCTCTCCAGAGGTTCCTCCAACTACAGTCCCCGCTACCTAAGTAGCACCTGAAATAGTTAATTCTTCGGCAGGTTATGCTAATCAAAAATTAAATTTTGATTAATAACCACTCTCCTGCAGTCTTCATCGGAACAATTACCTGAAATGATTCACAAACTTAGCGAATGTTACTAAAATGTTAAAAAGTTTCAGATAATCAGATAGTTAGCTTTCGCTAACGCAGGTAATCTATCAAAAGTGTGATGTAGGTTTCAAGTTGTTTTTGAGTGAAAAGCACAATTTGTACCCCAGTTTGTATGCCAATTTAAACTTGGTTTGAGCACGGTTCAGCAAGTCTTGAGTAGTCACCTTAATAAGCAACAAATAGTACTGGGTTCCGTTAATTAATTGATAATTACCCTTAGAGAGGCAGAAAAACTGCCTGAAGTGGGGCGGTAGACCTCGACAACAGGTAAATTGCCAACTGAAGAATCCCACCCGGCTATTACATAGATTGATCAAAAGAAATTATGGACAATTTATTCCATAATGATTGGCCAAAATGGCTCTGTTTCTGTTACCTCGTGATAGGTAATATGCACCGCATCGGTAACGCAATAAGGAATTATAAATGTCACATCCAATCATCCAAGATTTGAATCGTCGCTACACAGCGAAAAAATATGACGCAAGTAAGCGTATTTCACAACAAGATATGGATGTAATCAAAGAAGCGATCCGTTTGTCAGCATCTTCGATCAACTCACAGCCATGGAAGTTCATCGTGATTGAGAGCGATGAAGCGAAGCAACGTTTTCACGATACTTTCGCGAACATGCACCAGTTTAATCAACCGCACGCGAAAGAAGCGTCACACATCATTTTGTTTGCGCACAACCCGAAGTTTACCAAAGATGATTATCGCAAAGTCGTCGATGTGGAAGTTTCTTCAGGTCACTTACCAGCAGAGATGTATGACAACATGCTCAATGGAGCATTCGGATTTGCAGAGTCACAAACCAATGAACTTGGCTTTAATGGTCACTGGACTAAAGCGCAAACCTACATTGCCCTAGGTAATACTCTGCATGTGTTGGCACGCCTTGGCATTGCTTCAACACCAATGGAGGGCGTCGATCCTGAAATGATCGGCAAAATCTTCGAGAAAGAGCTTGATGGCTACGTATGTGAGTTTGCACTGGCGATGGGTTACCATCTTGAAGGCGAAGACTACAACTACGGTTTACCTAAATCTCGCCTTGCAGCAGAAGATGTTCTGGTTACCCTGTAATTAATAAAACAAGATAGAATCACTAAGCCACCCGAGTCATTCAGCTTGGGTGGTTTTTTTATCTTCATTTAGCGGAGTTTTGGCCTCGATATACTCAAGCCAGCGTGGTGGGTTGCCTATGTATGCCTCTACTGCGCTTATAAACGCTTGAACCAGCCGAGTTTGTTTACGGTGCGGATAGAGGGCGTAAATAGCCTTATCCTGCGTGACAATGTTGTGCTTGGGAAGCAGTTGTACCAATCCAAGCTCAGAGAGTGGTTGCGACAGGTTTGAGGCATCAAGACGCGCATAACCGACGCCATCTCTGACCGCTTCAATCAGGGTGCGCACATCATTAACCCGATAGCGTCCTTGCATCTTATACTCTTGATAATCCTCGCCATTGGCAGTTTCACTGATAGTAAAAGTATCCAAAGTGACATCATTATTGCTGTAGATCACCGCAGGCAAAGCGTTAAGTTCCTTCGGCGAGGTTGGCAAACCATACTCTTTAACAAAGCGGTTTGAAGCCACTAAGATAAAGTGAGATTTGGCGATAGTTTTAGCGATCAAGCTTGAGTCGGACAATTTGCTCAAGCGAAATGCGAGATCGTAATGATCAGAGATAATGTCAGATTTTCTGTCGTCCAACGAATGGTGGATCTGCACATCGGGGTGGGCGCGCATAAACTCGGTGATCACTGGCCGTAAATATTGATGACCAAAATAACTGGGCGACGTGATACGCAAGACTCCTTTGGGTTTTTCCTGATAGGCATCTGCGGAGAGTTGGATCTCTTGCAAGGTATTGCGCAGAGTTTGTCCGTAACGGAAGATCTCCTCACCGGCTGAGGTCATTGAAAATGAGCGCGTAGAACGATTCAGTAACTGCACGCCCAGATCGCTCTCAAGACGCTTGATCTGTTTAGAGAGCGAGGAGTTATCCATCTCATTGAGCGCTGCCGCTTTGGAAAACGAGCCTTGCTGTACGACATCGACAAACAGCAGAATTTGGTTGGAGTTGACCATGATGTTCCTATCAAATCAGGGGGAGTAAAAGCTAGAAAATAACAGTTCATTAGAACCAGATCATAGCTCGTATTTTGTGGAGCTAGCCACTTCCCGAAGCTAGTTCGAAACTGGGTACAAACCAGTTAGGCTTCTCTTAGCGTCTTGTTATGTTACCGTTTAAACCTAATATGTTCAGCGCTGCCGATGCCTTCCTTATCATTTGCACAATATGACTCTGAGTTATTCCATCTCTCTTTATTCATTCTGATGAAGTCACGATATAGCTCCTGGAGCAAGATACTCATGACAGGCGATGTTGCATTCTCTTCATCCTTTCACTTGGTTTTTATTTGTTGCGAAAAAGTAATGGGGATGTGGATTCATTACATTAAGGTAACATTTTGCAACCACTATCGAGTTCTGTGATAACGCTTCATTTTGTTACATCATAACACTACGTATTCATTTCCAATGCATTGAATGGATTAGCATATCGCCTTAGCATAAAAATAGACCTCGGTATCAAAATTATGCCTAGGTCTCAAAATTACGACAACTAATGGATTAGGAAAGTAAATGGAAAGTCTTAGTTTTAAAGCTAGGTTAGCTAGTTGTATAGTCGCGCTATCTTGTTGTTCAACAACAGCATTAGCGAATCAAATAGACGGTGATGGTCGTGTAAAAGATCGCTATATCATTGAGTTTAAAGGTAAGTCACTTGCTGATGTTACCGATGCAAATGAAAGCTCTCACCTAGAAGATATACAGGAAGAACAAAACGCTTTTCGTAGCCAAGCGAAGAAAAAGAAACTTAATTTTAAAGAGCATTCCAAATTTAACCGATTGGTTAATGGTGTTTCGATTGAAGCAGATTCTGAAACGATTAAAGCAATAGAACAGTTTTCAATGGTAAAGGCTATTCACCCTGAATACGTTTACTTCTCAGGCGAAGAAATCGAAGAAGCAGTACCTGATGCTACTCGTGAAACCATAACAGTAACTAACCTTACGGGTGTTCCAGAGGCTCATGCTGCAGGTTTTACCGGTAAAGGTATTACTGCCTGTGTGGTTGATTCTGGTATTGATGCCGAACATCCGGCATTCGCTGGTAAAATTTTAGGTGGTTATGACTTTGCCGAGGGTGATTCTGATTACTCAGACTCCGGCTACCACGGTACCCACGTCGCAGGTATTCTTGCTGGTAATGGCCCAAATATGGTGGGTGTAGCGCCTGATGCTAAATTACGTATTTATAAAGTATTTGGTGGTGAAAACAGTGGCTATACATCAACAATTTTGAACGCGCTAGAGCAAGCCGTTGCTGATGATTGTGATGTTGTTAACATGAGTTTAGGTTCAATCCGTGGTGGGGTGATTCAAAAGTCTATTTTACCGAAAGCGGTTGATAAACTAGCGGTAAAAGATATAGCGCCGGTCGTATCTATTGGTAATGCGTCTGCAGGTCCTTTCCTTCCTGCAGCGCCCGCAATTGCTAAAAAGTCAACAGCGGTAGCCTCTGCTATTGGTAGTTACTATGATGCGGCGTTAGCGTTCAAAATAGATGATTTAAAAGTACCATTTGTTATTGCGAATAATTCATCTGTCCCTCTAGGTGGCAGCAGTGAAGTGATTAACTATGGCGCATTTGACTGTGATGTTGAACCGGTTGGCCCTTTTGAAGGCAAAACAGTATTAGTTAAAAAGCCGAAAGGATCCATCCCTTATTCATGTACCTCTAAACAGGCTGCTTTGTTGGAAAGAGAAGGCGCAGGGGCAATTATTTGGTGGGATGAACCGCTGTATGATACAGACTTTTGGTTGTATCGTTGGGCCAGCAATATGATTCCATATAAACAAAACCTATCGATTCCTGTAGCGAAGATCAGACCAATTGATGTTCCGGCCTTAGAGGCCAAAATTGAAGCCGGAGAAACAACAGTGATTTGGGGTGACTATGTATCTATAGATAACCCGTATGCAAATACTCCTTCAATTACATCTACTTGGGGTCCAACACACGAGTTAGACTTCAAGCCGGAAGTAATGGCTCCGGGAGAAAGAATTTATTCTGCGATGCCAAGCCAGTATGCGCATTACGGCTTTTTAACTGGGACATCAATGGCTTCACCCCATGTAGCTGGTATTACAGCGTTAATGAAGTCAGCAAACTCTAAACTTAAGCCTGGCGATATTCGCAACATCCTTATGAATACTGCACAGCCACAAGTCATTGGTTGGACTGGCGAAGTTGGACCTGCATCAACAGCATTGCAAGGCGCTGGTATGGTAAACGCTATTCAAGCATTAACCACCGAAGTTACTGCGTTACCTGCTAAATTTGCTATCGGTGATTTGAACGGTCATAGTTTTGATGGGTCAATTGAGCTAAATAACGACTCTGATCAAACATTAACGTTCAATGTTCGTCATGAAGCAGCATTAACCGCAGCGCCACCTATGACTCAGCGATGGATTGCAAGGAAAGAAGCGGCTGAAGTAACGTTTAACGTTGATCAAATTGAAGTATCTGCAAGTGGTAACGGTACAGTCTATTTTAGTATTACAGAGCCTACCGACGTGCCAGAGGGTTCAGTGATTTCAGGTTGGATCGTATTTGATGCAGTTGAGACGGGCCAAATCATTCGTGTTCCTTATTTAGGTTTAAAAGGCGACTATCACGCCTTACCTATAGAAAATGAGACATTGACTGAAATTAACCCAAGTATGAGCTCATTCTTTACACGTCCAGAAGCAATACCGAACTGTAGTGGCCCTGTTTGGACGCAATCGCCATGTTGTAACCAAACCGAAATTGCAGGTTCTTGTGGTCCTTCATATGGTCCGGGTGTACCTGTCACTTTAGACTTTACTAACGACAGTGCAAAAGACGATACGGTGTTCATGGGGATATCACAAGCCTTCCCTATGTTGCGAAAATTTAAAGCACAAGTGCTAAACAACAAAGGTAAGGTTATTGCTCCTCTGGGTTGGCGTAATATGCCTGAAGGCGTGACGATGGAAGATGTTCAGTACATGGTGCGTACTAGTGGTGCAGGTACTGGATTAGAATTCGGTTTCTGGGATGGTAAACTCGCTGATGGCACCGATGCTCCAGCGGGAGAATACATAATCAAGCTGGAATTCCATAAGTTACTTGGTGAAAACGACATGTCACCAGACATTGAAACTTGGGAATCACATCCAATTACATTGACAAGGTAATTTCCTTTACGCCGTGTATACGCCCGCGAATTAGCGGGCGTTTTTATTAATGAGCCCAAGAAAAAGGGTCGTGACTCACAAGTGGATCGACCAATAGAACTCACGCTCGTTAAATGTTCCGATAACCTTTTCATGCATCTTGACTGACTTTGAACACCCAATGCGGATTTATTTTTCAAATAATTATTTGCCAAGAGCGTGCGTAATCATGGCTAGCTAATCGTTTTGCGTTATACACCGTATAAACTTCACTATTTTGCAGCGTAATGTCGACCAGATGTTCCATAGCGTCAGGTAATGGTTATTCTGTGACTCTAGGTAAGTAGTTCAATTAAGAGCACAAAATTGATCAAAACACCCGCACTCACCTTAAAATCTACGCTATGTTGACGTTGAGGAATATAGAAATAGGTTACAATAAACTTTTGTGAAACTGTCTATGGATTTAGACGAAGTCACAATCGGACAAGGAGGCTGTATGACCAGATTGTTAGCCATAGTGGTTTTGATCGTGTTTGCATTCGTGCTATTTCGTTATCGAACCAATGAAAAAGTCCAAAAAGCGACCATCATTATTTTGATAGGCGCATTCCTGATTTACACCGCATCAATAATGGTCGCGGAACTGATTCGCTAGCAAAATAACAAGATTCCTTGGAGTAATATACGGTGAGTTCTCAGAATAACATTGAAGAACATGAAGACGTGGTTGTGATAGAGCAGCGTGACAAGCGTACTCAAATTTATATCGCAATTGCAGCGGTCTTGGGCATTGCCTTGGGTGGCTTAGTCGGCTCCATTGTAACTGCGTACAAATGGGAATCGGCGTATCAAAGTTTAGAAGAGAAATATCAGGTACTTGCTCAGGATAAAACTCAGCTGGTATCGCAAGTGCAAGTTCGCGAAGCGGGCTTAGAAAAAGAAGTCGAGGACAAAGTAGCGGCTCTTCTTGCGGCAAAAGAAGCGGAGCATCAAAAAGAGCTGAAAGCGCTACAGTCACAACTTACCGAAGTCGAGAAGGTAAACTTGTCTCTTGAATCTCAGGTTAAGCAACAGAACGACAAGATTAGTACCACTAAATCAGAAAACGAAAAATTGACTCGCCAGAGTGGTATACAAGCGACAATGCTGGAACGTTCGCGCGAAGTTTTCCAAAAAGAGCTAAAAGTCTCACAAGAATTAGAATCTTTAGAAAAAGAGCGTGAAAGTTTACTGCCGAAAATTAGTAAGCTAAAGAAAGAGTGCGATGTGTACTTAGAAGGCAAGTCTTGGGATGTAAAATCTGATGTGTGCAACAAACATGACGAAGCCACATCACGCTTAAGCCAGGTTGATCAGCTGATTGAAGTCCACAAAATGGATTTAAAGCAGATCAAAGAAATGAGTGAAGACATGGGACTCTAATTAGTCTGACTATCGCTTCACATAAGCATAAACAAAAAGGAGCACCAATAAGTGCTCCTTTTTTCGTACTCTTGTTTGTTTAAAAAGCTAAATACGTGACGCGTCGTAGCCAGACGCCAGCAGTAGCTCTCTTTCGCGTTTAATCAATTGCGCACGATCTTCGATTAATTCGTTTAACGCTAGGGAAGGTTTACCCGCGAATGTTTTGAATTCAGCGAACGTTGTCGCCTTGGCAATTTCATCGATCATACCGCTGATGACGTTACGAGCTTCACACGGGTTATCAACGGTTTTGAAATATTCAACTTGTTGTGCTGCTGCTTTCATTTCTGTCAGTAGTTCAAGAGGACTACTATCCTTTGCCACTGCCATGTAGTTATCAAGCACGCGTTTTGCGTACAGGAGTTCGGTTAGTGGGATATCTCGTCCGCTTTCGATTAGGGACTCGCTAAGGATCATACTTGAGCTCATTGCCATTCCTTTTTTGTCTTCTACACAGCTGTTGGTTTTCACTTGAGTCTAATTTATTGAAGTCCCAATGGGAATGGTTGAATGGAAATTAAAATGATATTTTTAGTCTTTTTTGGTGAATAATAATTCATTTTTGGGTTGAAGACTAAAAATGTGGTTTTTCCGCTACGAACTTTACATTCGATGTCGAAAAGCTAAGGATCTTTTACAAGTAGAAAGAGGAGCTCAAATGGCTCCTCTTTTAATCAGTATTAACCCCCAATCTTCTTCTTATTGAGATGAGTACCAATCATGTTTATACGCTTTTGAAGCGAATAGCGCATTGGCTTTCGCTCTTTCAACAATGGCTTCTTCAACATCCAAAGGTTGCATTGTTTTGTTTTCAAAGTCGTATGACAAAGTAGTCACTTTTTCTCCAGGAGAGAACACGACCAAGTTATCACGCGTTAAGTAACCAAAGTTTTTGTCGTACTGCATCATAGCGCGTTCGTCTTCTCGTGCTAACGGCTTGGTCAGATCGCGTCCAATCATCGGGCTTTTGGCATCAACGCCAATCAGAGAAAGCAGTGTTGGCGGCATGTCGATGTTGTTAGAAATCCGATCGTCTTTTCGAGGCTCAATCCCTTTACCAATGATCAATGCAGGGATGTGGAAGTGTTTGACCGGCACTAAGTTAGCGCCTGATACACGAGCATCATGGTCGGCAATCACGATAAATATGGTGTCATCCCAGTAGCCAGATTTCTTTGCTTTTTCAAAGAAGGTGCCAAGCGCGTAATCTGAATACTTCACCGCGTTGTTACGCGTCATGTAGTTCTCATCATACTGCTCAATTTTACCTTGAGGGTATTCGTACGGGCTATGGTTACTTGATGTGAACACTAAGCTGAAAAATGGTTTGTCATCCTTAGACAGGCGTTCGAACTCTTCATCCGCTTTGTTATAAAGGTCTTCGTCACTTACGCCCCATGATCCAACGAAGCCGGGGTTTCGGTAATCTTTTTCTTCAACAATTTGTTCAAAACCATTCCCAAAGAAGAAGGTCTTCATGTTGTCGAAGTTTGCCTCACCGCCATAGATAAACTGTGTGTGATAACCTTGATTTTTCAACAAATCAGCAATAGTAAAGAAGCCGGTTTGGCTTTTGCTCAGTTTCACAACCGAACGTGAAGGGGATGGTGGAAAACCAGTTGTCACCGCTTCAATGCCTCGTACTGATCGTGTCCCCGTGGCGTACATTTGGGTAAATAACCAGCCTTCCTCTGTTAATTTGTCCAGATTTGGGGTCAATGGCAGGCCACCTAAAGAGCCCACAAACTGCGTACCTAAACTTTCTTGCAACAGGATAACTAAATTTTTAGGTTTTCCTTTGTAAGTCGCAGAGTTGTGATTCATTGTTGGCAAGAGTTCAGGGTTAAAATCCGATTTCTTCGACGATTCGCGAACGATCTCCAACATTTTTTGGCTATCCATCTTGCCGTAAAACTGCTCAGCACTCTTTTCCGATTTCATGTTATTGACGGCAAACAACAGAGAATATGAAGAGTTGAGGGTCAGGTCGTTCAATAGAGGGTCGCTAGAGAAGGCTACCATCGCTGGGTTAAGAGGACGGTGACCCAAAGAAGAGCGCGCGCCTGCGACACCAATCAGTACAACCAAAATCGCCAACAAAGGACGCCACTTCCAGTGGATCTGCTGTGCAGAATCAGTCAGTTTTTTACTCCATTTCCAACCTAAAATAAGAGTAATAGCCGTACCAGCGGCACCAATGAACAGTTCTAGCTTATAACCTGTCCAGAGCATGCTCATGACTTCTTTAGGATAAATTAAGTACTCGATGAACAGGCGGTTAGGGCGCAGGTCATACTCCTGAATAAACGGAGCGGTTGCCAATTCCATGTAGACCAGAATCCATAGGCCAGCGACCATCCACAGGCGCAGTATCCACTTCCAGCCATTGCCTATTTTGCCCTTCAAAGGCAGCAGTGCAGACAGCAGAGCAGGGAGAATAAATAACCAACACAATGTAGCGAAATCTACGCGAACACCTTGGCCAAGAATATAAATGAGATCTTGAAATGATTCGATTCGGTCTGATTGCCAAAAGAGTAACAGAATTCGTGAAAGTGATAAGAAAGCGAGTGAAAACAAGGAAAAAACAGCAATTGGCTGTAGTGGCCCAAAAACGGGTCTATTAAAAGTACTTCTCATATTTACTTATTTGATAGATTTAAAAATTGTGCGACGCAGTTTTTATCACGGGTAGCGTGAAATAAACGTGAAACATAACCGCAATCTATATGTGAAAGGAGAAGTATCTGAGTTTTTATTTGGGAATGCGACGAGCCTCACTGATAGTTGGGTCAATAACCGCGCAAGCTATGCGCAACTTGACGCGGTTGGTTCGCTTGTTAGGTATTGGGGAATGCGATCACAAACGTATTCATCCCGTTTTCCCGAGGAGCAATCTCAATCGTGGCATTGTGCAGTAATGCAATGTCTTTGCAAATTGACATACCGAGACCAGCACCATCGCCGGTTTCTGAGTGACCACGATAAAATTGCTCAAAAATTCTCTCACGAGTTTCTTGAGCAATTTCTGGCCCTGTATCCGATACAGACACTTTGATGGCATTCTTATTCTGGGTCACTTGCACCTGAATTTCGCTATTCGCACCGGAATATCGAATAGCGTTATCTATCAGGTTACGGAACAGGACACCGAGCAACATCGGATCTCCTGACACCTGAACATCCAGAGAGGACAGGCTGATGTCTTGCTCTTGTCTCAATGCCAGCGGAGCCAGATCGGCTACTACCGTTTGTAGCAGAGGAGTAAGCTCAATAGTGTTAAATACACGTTCTGAGAGACTGTCTACTTTGGCTAAAGTGAGAAGCTGATGAATAAGCCGGTCGGTTCGTTCTATGCCTTTGAGGATATTTTCCAGGTCACCGCGCAGTTGTTCCGGATCATTACTCTGAAGCGCATTTTCAGCGTTTAGGCGCAGTATAGTGAGCGGTGTTTTCAACTCGTGAGCTGCGGCGCGAGTAAAGCGTTTTTCACGTTGCCATGCCTGTTCCAGCTCAGACAGCAGCGAGTTTAGCGCATTTACCAAAGGGTCTAGTTCTACCGTGTGGTCCGTTACGTGTATTCGATCTAATCGATGTACATTTCTTTGTGTGATGGCACTACGAAGCTCATTGATGGGGCGAAAGTAGCGTTGAATCAACCAAATCAACAAAAGCAATAACGTTGGGATCAGCAAGATCTGTTCAATCAATGTCGACAGAGCAATTTCACGAATGATCTCTTGTCTTATTTTCTGTTTCTCAGCCACCACGACATACTCATTGTTATGGGTGGTATGAGGGAAAGAGAGCTGGAAGGTTCTCCACGCTGTGCTGTTTACTTTAATGTCAAAGTAGCCGTTGTTGTTTGATGAAGTCGAAAGCGGAGGCAGGCTGGGGGACGAACTCCAAATGAGTTCATCGTTCCTGAAAAACTGAAACACGAGGTTTTGTTCGTAGGGGTGGCCGAACTTGGTTGCTTCATCACCATCGGCTTTTGCTAACTGCTTGATATTTTGCATCCATTGCTGGAACAACTCTTTATGATTAGCAAGTGTGCTCTCTTCTTTCGATACCGAAAGGGTGAGAAACATCAGTTTCGCGGATTGTCCAAGCCTTGCGTCATAAACCTCTTCCACCTCATGTTTGGCGGATTCAAAACTGAAATAAAGTGATATCAGGAGTAAGGTCGAGACCAGCAAGCCAACAGAGACGGTAAGCTTACGTTTTAAAGAGTAGGGCTTGTTATTTTTCAAGAATGTACCCCACACCACGAATGTTTTTAATCGCTACGTTTGGCGCTTTTTTACGTAAGTTGTGTATGTGTACTTCTATCGCGTTGTCACTCGCGCCTTCATCCCAGCCATGCAGAGATTGTTGCAGCTGCTCTTTACTTTGTACCCGACCTGCGTTGGTGATCAAACTCGTTAGAATTTTAAACTCATTGCGGGTCAGTTTGAGAGGCACGCCGTCATAACGAATGTTCTGCTCAGATAATGACAGAGATAATAATCCTACTTGAATAAGCTCGTCGGCACTGCCTGATTGACGTCGAATGACAACACGCAACCGCGCAAGTAGTTCTTCCAATGCAAATGGTTTGCCGAGGTAATCATCCGCGCCACTATCCAGGCCCTGAACACGATCGCGAATATCATCTCGTGCCGTGAGTATCATGACTGGTAGTTTAAATCCGCCTTTTCGAATGTTACGTAGCACCTCTAATCCATCAATATCGGGCAAAGTGAGGTCTAAAATCACGGCAGTAAACGCTTCAGTTTTAAGTGCGCTAGTCACACCCGCCCCTTTTTCCAACCAGTCCACGGTGTATCCATGGCGACTAAGTGAAGTCACCATGGATTGGCCGAGTAGTTTGTCATCTTCTACCAGCAATAAGCGCATAAATTATTTTAGTCTCCCTAGCGTTGCTTCGATTTCTTGTCTTCTGCCTTTATCAGCTAAAGGACGGTCAGGGCGAGGAGAGGCTTGCATCGCTTGAGTCAGATACACTTTCGCTTCTTGATCTCTTCCTTCCTCAGCAAGGAAATCACCATAAAAATAGTTAGGATCGATGCCATTTGGGTTGATCTCTAAAGCTTTTTTCAACATTTGTTCAGCTTTATCGTCATCACCAAACCCAATTGGCCACCCCGGAACTTTATAATACAGCGAACCCAGGCTGGTGTAAGCTGATCCATCAAGAGTTTGTGGTGAAGTTTTAATGACTTGTTCAAGCAGAGACTTCGCTTCTTTCGCTAGAGACAGTGCACCCAATCCACCTTTAGCTCCCGCAAGAGACGCTTTATTGATAGCCAGCCAAACCGTCAGCTCTGGGTTGCCCGGTTCTCTGTCTAAGTAAATACTGGTTTTTGCAATTGCGCGATTAAAGCAATTTTCCTTTTCATCACTGCTAGGTGTGCTGTACTGACACTCTGCCCATTTCTTTTGCACATCTTGAAGCGGGCTGTTTCCTGCCAACGCAGCGGTTGAAGCTAACGCTGAACATACAGTTAAAGTGCATAGTAGTTGTTTAGTATTCATCGTTTCTGTCCTTTTTAGTGGCTGGCGCGGTTTACATATTCATGGATGGTGTCTTGCTGTTTTCTAATCGCTGATGACACGATGTTTGGCAGCAGTTGATTAATGCGTGCGAATAGCTTTTCTGGCCAGCCGATCCATTTGGCTGAAATCTCTTTTTCCAGCATGGTGACTACGTGCTCAGCGACCACCTGTGGTGAATCGGTTTTGTTTCCCAATTTCTGGTTCAGTTCATTAACCGTGTCGCTGTTTAATGACGTCTCGGTGGCTCTAGGTGCTAGGTACAGAGCCCGAATTCCAGTCGCAAACAACTCACGGTCCAGCGCTTCAGTGAAACGGTGCAGTCCCGCTTTTGCTGCGCAATAAGAGGTATAACCTGGATATCCAATGGAGCCGAATGTGGAACCAATGTTTAGGATAACGCCTGGTTGCTTCAGCCAGGAAAGTGCAGACTGACAAAGCAGCATGGGTGCCACCAAGTTGAGTTGAATATCCGCTTCAATCTGTGTCGGACGTTTTTGACTTAATAAAGAGAAGTCGTTACTTCCGGCGTTATTGATTAGCGCATCCACTTTTTGTTTTTGTCGGGCTAGATCACGTACGGCATTCAGTCCATCGGTAGTGGTAATGTCTGCGACTAATACGTCGTGGGAATCTGGATTAGCGAGAGAAGCCATCAGCGTGAATAGCTTTTCTTCATTTCTTCCAACTAGTATTAATGTCGCACCGCGATTGGCCAACTCTGTTGCAATAGACTGACCAATCCCGCCTGTTGCACCAGTGAGTAGAATTTTGCTGTCTTTGATGTTCATTGCTTACCTCACGCGGCTTGCTGATTCGAGTAAGATGGCAATGCTCGAAGCATCTGGCCATAAAGAGAAAACACCATGTTTGCCGAGTCGATGATGACTTGCTGATCTTCCTCTTTGGTTATTTTGTTCATCAATGACTCAAAAAACTGCAGGTGATCCTGATCCAACACGCTATGAGAAACGAGATAGGTCATTGCAGAAGGAGGAAGGCCCAGCACAGACTGGATTTTCTCTGCCATCTGCCCGCCGATACCAACACTTGTACCTTCCAGAACCCAGACCATGCCAAACAGCGCTAATGGGTTATTTCGATCAATGTTGTGGTAGAGGTAAGACACCATCAACTCGATTGCTTGTCCGACTCGGCCTTCGTCCTGATTGTTACGCACAGCGTCAGCGTTACCGCTACAGGCTTGGATATCATTGAGAATCCATTCTTGGTGGCCTTTTTCTTCCTCAATATATTCAGCAATGGCTTCACGAACCCATTCATATTCAGAAGATAGTCGGCCTCCACAAGCCATCAGCAGTGGCACGGTGTGTTTAACGTGATGATAAGCCTGGGTAAGAAAGGCGATATACATCTGCTTAGAAATTTGACCTTGCTGCACGTCACCAATTACTGGCGCGCTAAGCATAACTTGTTGAGCTGCTGAAGTTTGTTGTTTTAGTTGTTCGAAAAAAAGGGTCATAACCTTCTCCTTAATATGCGATGGGCTGCGGTAAAGGCAGGTCAAGTTTTTGAACCTTTTGACCTTGCAGCATGAATTCTGGATTCGTATTCGTGATTAGTTGATTAACACTGTGTTCGATTTCACTGCGTTTAAGTTTGCCGTTTTCGGTGTACCAACTTGCGATGGCTCGAGGATTTTTGATGACCAGCAAAGTCTGGATTCGCGCGTAATCAGGCAGTGTGCTATTTAATGCGGAAATTTTTTCTACCAGGTTCTCGCTGGTGGCGACAATGGCGCACAACGCAAGCCGTCCGTCACCTGTGACAATGAGCGGAACATTAGGCAGAAATGCCAATGCTTCGGACTCAATCCACTCAGGTGACACATTTCGTCCATAAGCGGTGACGATAAGGTTTTTCTTGCGACCAGATAAGGTGACAAACCCTTGTTCATCGAGCTGAGCTAAGTCGCCCGTTGCTAGCCATTCTTGACTAAAAGGCTCATTCAAATAGCCCAGTGCGATGTTGCCCTTTACATGCAGTTCACCATCTTCTGCGATACGAATTTGTGTATGCGGCAGTGGTTTTCCACACGTCCCAGCTTTGAAAGACAAAGGCGTGTTTAAACAAACGACCGAGCCACATTCCGATAAGCCGTAGCCTTCAAAAGCGGGAATGTTCAGCGCGTGAGCTGCGTTAATCAGAGATGACGACACTCTTGCGCCTCCAACGGCGACAAATTTCAGCGAAGCAGCAAGATCTGGCTGCTGTCTGACAATATGGGTAAGCGCGAGCAACAGCGCAGGAGTGAGTACTAAGCTGTCTGGCTTAATCTCCGCTAACACTTTGGCAAATAACCCCGCGTCGAACTGACTGGAGCCCAACAAACCGGTTTTTTCGCCGGGCAGAATATGGGAAGTCGCGCCCAATAAAAGTGGTACATAAATCCCTGTGATGTTTTCCAGCAATGTCGATAGGGGAAGTAAAACCAAATGTGATTTGGCTAAACCGTCAACACTTTTTGCTAGCGATTGTGCCACTGCACAGAGATGACCATTACTTAAACAGACACCTTTTGGCTGACCTGTTGAACCCGAGGTGAAGGTGATTTTCCCCGTTCCTGCTAGATAAGAAGTGGAACCTTGAACGGCTATGCGTAAGACATTCAAGCCAGCGACTTTGGTGCTTGTATTTTGGTTCGCTTGAGGCTCTATAGATGCTGGCAGTGAGACATCTTGCCAGTCGCCAATCAGTGCGTCGACGCGAGACTCTTTTAACGTGTGCGCCACTTGTGCATTCGAAAAGAAAGTAGGAATAGGGACAACGACGATATTCGCTGCCATTGCCGCCAAATCGATAATTGCCCAGTTCACGCTGTTTTCAGCACGTAGCGCTAGTGCTTCTATATTCAGAGCCTTTAACGCTTCAGCAGTCTGTTCTATTTCCTCCAGCAGTTCAGCATACGTAAATTGAACGCTTTGTCCCTGTTCATCGGTACCAACAAGTGCAATTTGATTGGGTTTTGTATTAGCCCACTGGTTAAGAGTATCGAAAAGAATATTCATATTTTACCTACGCTTGTTTGCTTTTGCGTTCGTGAACTAAACGAAGACGCTCTAACCCTTTGACCAGGTTTCCAGCGAGCACACGCGGTTGATGATCGTAATAAGACCCCCAAGTCGATAGCGAATCCGGAACCTTGTTTGGATCGGCTTGAGCGAGGGTTTGTGGTTCTAATCCAAGACGAGCCATCATGGCGTGAAGAGGATCTGTTGCGGTGAAAATGCACCACTCAAAGCCAAGATCTACCAGCATTTGAGCAATCAGGTAAAAGTGCAGGGCAGACATGCCTTTCGCAAATGAGGCAAGGTGTCCAAACTCAACCAGATTGGAGCGTTTTACGTCACACTGAAAAACGGTTGAGACAAGGTTTTGCGCTTCGTCCTCTAAATATTGTTCGAGAAATAGAGGCTCTTGCTCTGCAATACGAAACCCACAAACTGAAATAATTTTGTCGTTATCGATGAGCGTTAAATACGCAGGCATGAAAACTTTAAGTTCGGCAAAAAATGCTTCTTGATAACGAAGAGAAACATGCTCGATCACATCATGCCAAAGAGGATGAGTCGGGCTTACGATGTCTAAAGTAAAACCCTGAATAGAAGTCTGTTCATGTTTTTTCATTAGCGCTTCCATTTGTTGTTTAGTCACCAACAAAATAAAACGCGAAACTTAAGAAACTCTTAAGGAATGAAATTTAACTGAATTTTATCTTACAAATGCAGTTTCAGTAGCTTAGAAGAAGTAGGGAGTGGCATGTTTAGGCTGGAAAGGTCAAAAAATAAGAGCCAGTTGGCTCAACCAATGGCTCTTATTGTCGTGAGTTGTGCTGTTACATCGCACTCTAAAAGTCGTTATCTGATGGTTTACATC
Organism: Vibrio natriegens NBRC 15636 = ATCC 14048 = DSM 759; assembly: GCF_035621455.1. NCBI lineage: Bacteria > Pseudomonadati > Pseudomonadota > Gammaproteobacteria > Vibrionales > Vibrionaceae > Vibrio > Vibrio natriegens. The sequence continues at coordinate 1,757,037 of NZ_CP141822.1, read as the reverse complement.
GCCGCTTTCTTAGCTTCGGCTACCCAGCCATCGAACATTTTTTGGTGCGCTTTAATCCAGCCGTTAACATGAGACTCGATATCCGCGGTACTGTTTTTACCTTGGCTCATCATCATGTTTTGTGCACTTACGTCATTAATGTTGAGCTTCATGATTTCAAACAGCTTAGCTGCCGCTGGGTTTTTCTCAGTAAACTCTTTATTCGCAACGATGCGCATAGAGTTCATTTCGAAACCGTAGTTCTTACCGTTTGGCAGGGTAGTGTCGATATCGTTACGCTCACCAGGTAGTGAAGAGAATGGTACTTCTAACCAAACGACGTCTTTACCCGGAACCAAAACACCACTTACCCAGTATGGCGTCCAAGTGTAGTAAAGGATTGGTTCGCCTTTCTTGTAACGAGAAATGGTGTCTGCGATGATCGCGGCATAGTTACCTTGGTTATGCGTGACGGTGTCACGAAGTTTGAAAGCATCCATCTGGTGTTCAACCACCATTTCACAACCCCAACCTGGGTTACAGCCAGTTAGATCGGCTTTACCGTCACCGTTGGCATCAAACAGTTTCGCCAGTTTTGGATCTTTCAATTGGCCAATATTGGTAATGCCATATTTCTCTGCGGTTTTCTTGTCGATCAAGTAGCCTTGGGCCGCGCCGCTAACGTACTGGCCTTTGCGATAGAACTTATCGTCACCACCAGACATGGTGTACTTGTCGGCGTGAAGAGGGAACCAGCCAACGGCTAGAAACGTCGCGTCGCCTTTAGCAATGGAAGTGTAGCCAACGTTGTAGTCTACTTCTTTGGTTGGCTGAACGTCGTAGCCAAGTTCTTCCAACGCACGATTTACGATTAACGTTTGAAACGTCTCTTCTGCTACGGTTGACTGCACTGGTTGAACAGTCACACCTTCACCTGGTAGATCGGCTGCAATACCACTTGTCGAAAAAGCAATGGTACTTAGTGCCCCAATAGAAAGGGTTGTCTTCCATGAACTATTCATTCGTTTTTCTCCTAAGTTTTTTATCGTCTTGGTTCGTTTTCAGTTTTAACAGGTATGAAACAGGACCCGTGTGATACCAGCGCAGTTTGGTATTACCTGCGTTTACGCCTAATACCTGAGTTATTCGGTCTAAAAGAATCGCAAGGATTACGATACCGATACCACCTACAGCCGCTAGACCCATATCAAGTCGCCCGATACCACGTAACACCATTTGACCCAAGCCTCCGACAGCGATCATGGAGGCGATAACCACCATAGAGAGCGAAAGCATCAGAGTTTGGTTTACACCTGCCATGATGGTTGGGAGTGCCAAAGGTAATTGGATGCGATACAGCATCTGTTTTTTGCTTGCCCCAAAAGAGTGACCCGCTTCGATCAGTTCTTCCGGTACTTGTTGAATGCCCAGAATGGTCAAACGAACAACGGGCGGAAGTGCGAAAATAATCGTAACCACAACACCAGGAACATTACCGATACCAAACAGCATAACGATAGGTACCAGATAAACGAACGCAGGTGTGGTTTGCATGGCATCTAAGATCGGCCTGACAAATTTTGCCGCGGTGTCACTTCTTGCAAGCCATATCCCTAAAGGTAGCCCGATCAACAGACAGAAAAATACGGCTGTTAAGACCAGTGACAGTGTGGTCATCGCTTGAGACCAAGCGCCAATCAATCCAATGAAGATGAGAGATAGAGCGGTCGATACGCCCAGTTTGAAGTTTGAGAATTGCCACGCGAGTAGAAACAGAACCAGTACCATAATTGGTGCTGGCGTTGACACAAGTGTGGTTTCAAATGAGGTCAGAATAAAGTCGATTGGAACTCGAATCGCCTGAAAAACCGGACGGCCGTGATCCACTAACCAGTTTAATCCTGTCTCTACCCAGTCATCGAGAGGAAGTACAGCTTCCTCAAATGGGTGCATGATATCGAACGGTGCATGTTCAACTGTTTCCGAGCTGAGCCAGTCATTGCTGGTGGCTGCGTCCGAAGTTTGACCCCAGGGATCATCTTGCGCAGGAGCTGGCTGAGCCCACGGATCGTTATTTGTTTCTTCTGATGACATTGCCTTACTCCTTGTCTAGTGTTTGCAGAAGACGTGATTTCGTCACAACGCCAAAGTAAGTCCCTTGTTCATCGACAACGGGTACTGCATAAGGAACGTCAGCAACCACGCCTAAAATATCGTTAATCGACTGGTGTGGTTGGAGGGTGACATCGTTCTCTAACTGTGCGCTGGCTAAGGAGCGATTTTCTTTGTGCGCTGAGCGTAATGACTCGAGCGAAACAATGCCGGAGTAGCGGCTGGATTTGTCGATGACAATACCGTATTCACGATCATGGTCCATGAGTATCTGCATTGCAGATCCCGGACCGTCGTTATCCGATTTTTTAAACACGGCTGCTGGCTTTTTACGAGCGATATCTTTAACCGTCAAAACACTGGCTATGTTTACGCCGCGGAAGAAGGCTTCTACATAGTCGTTAGCGGGGTTGTGAAGGATTTCATCCGGTGTACCAACTTGAACAACCGCACCATTTTGCATGATCGCAATTCTGTCACCGATTCGCATCGCTTCGTCAAGATCGTGAGAAATGAACACGATTGTTCGCTTATCGTCATTCTGTAAACGGATAAGCTCGTCTTGCATTTCAGTTCGAATAAGCGGGTCGAGGGCAGAGAATGCTTCGTCCATCAGAAGAATGTCAGGGTCACAGGCAAGTGCTCTTGCTAAGCCTACACGTTGCTTCATACCGCCTGACAGTTCATCCGGAAATGACTCAGCGTAAGTATCTAACCCTACGCGCTCTAGCGCAGACAGAGCGCTGGCTCGTCTTTTCTCTACATTAACTCCGGACAGCTCAAGACCAAAGGCGGCGTTTTCAATCACCGTCATATGTGGCATCAGTGCGAAGCTTTGGAAAACCATTGAGATGTTGTTACGACGGACTTCTCTTAGTTCGTCTTCAGAGATGTGGGCAATGTCTTTACCTTTAAGGAAAACACTCCCTTTGGTTGGTTCAATCAATCTGTTTAGGAGGCGGACAAGAGTGGATTTACCTGAGCCTGATAGGCCCATAATGACGAAGATTTCCCCTTCATTGATAGATAGAGAAACATCGTTTACACCGACAGTTAACCCAGTTTGCTCAAAGATGTTGTCTTTATCGACACCTTTGTCGATAAGTGAGAAAGCACGCTCTGGGTTCTCACCAAACACTTTATAAAGTCCCTTAACTTCCAGTATGGGGTCCATGTAATCGTCCTTTTTTGTGTTAAACGTTTTGTACTCTAATTAATTTTTGAAAAAATATCAACGAACTAGGGTTGTGTGTGATCTTGGTTCCAACTGGTTTTGGGTGCTTTCTTTGATATTTTTAATAACCATTAAATTGTTTAATAACAGTTATTTATGTTTAATTTTATCTGGATTTTTTGGGTCTAATAGACGGTGCTAAATTAATCTTGAACTTTATTAGACATATTTGTGTACAGGCGTTGAGTGTATTTTAATCAAGATGAGGCCGCTTTGCTTAAGAAATAGAGATTAGAGGTCAAATGTTTAGATAACAAATGGCTGGCTTGTTGTTTTGATTTGGGATGGATTGGTTAGGAAAATGGTAGAGAAAATTGTTTGGAACTTAGATTGGTTGATTAAACAGTAAGGAATTTGAGCGCTTTCATGCATGGTAGCGGCAAAACAGTGCGTCTCTATTCGTTGATAGGCTTTAGGTTATCCCGAAAAATAGAGTGTACGCGATATATTATTTTCTAATTTACGATCCCCCGCGCTATTAACAGCTTCTGAATAAGATTAGAACTCAAATATTTTAATATATGGTTAAATGGCTATAAAGTGTGACTAGTGTCACATTTATCAGGTTATAATCCGCGAATATTTGATTTTTGGTGGTGAGGGATGCCCATAATAATAGCGAATTTAATTAGACCTCAAAGGATATGAATTTTCACATGATCACATCAGCACCTTGGGTCCTCTATCCAGAAATTAAAGAGGAAACAAGAACCAAATGGATTTTTCGTGAACCTAAGATTTCTGACGGTGACGACATTTACAGCTTAATTGCAGACTGTCCGCCGTTGGATATGAATTCTTCTTATTGCAATTTCCTTCAGTCAACACATTTCAGCAAGACCAGTATTCTGGTTGAGTGCAATAACGATATCGCTGGTTTCATATCGGGTTATCAGAAACCAGACGAACAAGAAGTGTTATTTGTCTGGCAGGTTGCAGTGTCACCTCGTTACAGAGGACACGGTTTAGCGTTTCGCATGTTAAAAGAGCTTCTGACCAGAGAAGGTCTAAGTAACGTGAAGATGGTAGAAACGACTATCACGGAAGACAACAAAGCTTCTTGGGCTTTATTCAAAAAGTTAGATGCGATGAACGGCAATTCAGGCCAAGTAAGCACATTTTTGGATGAAAAAGCTCACTTTAAAGGCAAACACGATACAGAGTACTTGTATCGAATTCCCCTAAAATAATCCCCTAACAATAGGAATTAAAAAACGGTCTCATCATGGATATTTTCAAAAAGCAGGAATCCAACGTACGCTCATATTCAAACAACTTTCCAGTCGTATTTCGTAAAGCGAAAGGCTGCTGGCTGGAAACAGAACAGGGCGAACGCTATTTAGACTTCCTTGCTGGAGCGGGATCTCTAAATTACGGCCATAACAACCCTGTACTTAAGCAAGCATTACTTGAGTACATTGAAATGGACGGTATTACACATGGTCTAGACATGCACTCAGAAGCGAAAGCAACGTTTCTTGAAGCGCTAGACAACTACATTCTTAAGCCAAGAAAACTGGACTACAAAGTGCAGTTCACTGGGCCTACTGGTACTAACGCCGTTGAGGCAGCACTTAAGCTGGCTAAAAAAGTAACGGGCCGCAGCAGCATCGTCGCTTTCACCAATGGTTTTCACGGCTGTACAGCCGGCGCATTGGCGGCAACTGGTAACCAGCATCATAGACAAGGCAATGGTTCTAGCCTTCACAACGTGTCTCGTATTCCTTTCGAAGGTTACGCAGGCGTGGATGGTTTGGCTCTGTTTGAAACCATGCTTAACGACAATTCTGCTGGTATGGACAAGCCTGCCGCTGTACTTCTTGAAACAGTACAGGGTGAGGGTGGCTTGAATGCCGCTTCAAACGAGTGGTTACAACGTCTAAGCAAAATTTGTAAAGCAAACGACATTCTTATGATTGTCGATGATATACAGGCTGGTTGTGGACGTACGGGTACGTTCTTTAGTTTTGAGCCATCAGGCATTCAGCCAGACATCGTAACCTTGTCGAAATCTATTGGTGGTTACGGTTTACCAATGGCGGTTGTGCTTCTGAAACCAGAGCTTGACCAATGGAAACCAGGTGAGCACAACGGTACATTCCGTGGCAACAACCACGCATTTATTACTGCCGCTAAAGCGCTGGAAATCTACTGGGCTAACGAAGACTTTGAAACGCACATCAAGCAGTGTTCAGAGCGTGTAAGTAGCGTTATTGAGCGTTGTGTACGTCGATTCCCACAAATGTTCGTGAAGCAAAAAGGTCGCGGCATGATGGTTGGTATCGAGTGTAACAGTGGTGACCTGGCATCAGAAATTGCTAAATCGTGTTTTGACAGCGGCATGGTCATCGAGACTGCTGGTCCAGACGACGAAGTGGTTAAATTCTTCTGTCCTTTAACCATCAGCGAATCAGAGCTCGATCAAGGACTAAGCATTTTTGAAAATGCAGTAGAAACTATCGCTGCAAAACACTTCAAACAAGCATCTTAATAAGGAAAATTAATAATGATCGTTAGAACACTCGAAGAGTGTCGCAACAGTGAGCGACGTGTAGTTTCAGATACTTGGGAAAGTGTCCGTATGTTGTTGAAAGACGACAAGATGGGCTTCTCTTTCCATATCACAACTATCTACGAAGGTACGGAAACGCACATCCACTACAAAAACCACTTAGAGTCAGTTTTCTGTATGAGTGGTGAAGGCGAGATTGAAGTGGTAGGTGGTGAAACCTATCCAATCAAACCAGGTACACTGTACATTCTGGATAAAAACGACGAGCACTACCTAAGAGCATATAAAAACAAAGAAATGGTAATGGCGTGCGTATTCAACCCACCTATCACAGGTGCGGAAGTACACGATGAGAACGGCGTGTACCCTCTTGTTGACTAAAACTAAATAGTCACTGTGAGGTGGGCTTCCACCTCACATTTCAATTCTCTCTTCTTTATTTTTTAAGTTACCAATCAAAAAAGGCTTAACATGACTTTTACCGTAGAAAAAATCGGCGGTACTTCAATGACAGCATTTGATGCTGTTCTAGACAATATTATTCTTCGTCCCAAGACACCATACAACCGAGTATTTGTTGTATCGGCGTACGGTGGTATGACTGACGCGCTATTAGAATGTAAAAAAACCAGTAAAGCGGGCGTATACCAACTGGTTGCTAAGCGTGATGACTCGTGGGAAGAAGCGTTGGCATACGTAGAGAATCGTATGTTGCTGACAAACGAGAATATTTTCGCCGATCCAATGAATCGAATGCGAGCGGATAAGTTTATTCGTTCACGCATTTCAGAAGCGAAAAACTGTATCGCTAATATTTTAGAAACGTGCCAGTACGGCCAGTTTTCACTGCGTCACTACTTGCCTCAAATCCGTGAGTTTCTTTCTTCAATTGGTGAAGCGCACAGTGCTTATAACACCGCGTTGAAACTGAAAAACATGGGCATTAACGCTAAGTTTGTCGACTTGTCAGGTTGGGATACAACCGAGCCGAAGAGTCTTGATGAATCAATCAGTGAAGCTTTTGCTGATATCGATGTATCAAAAGAACTACCTATCGTGACGGGTTATGCATATTGTAAAGAAGGTCTTATGCATACGTATGACCGAGGCTACAGTGAGATGACTTTCAGCCGAGTTGCTTCGATCACGAAAGCGAATTTAGCGATAATCCACAAGGAATATCACTTAAGTTCTGCTGACCCACGTGTTGTTGGTCCTGAGAAAGTATTGCCAATTGGCAGCACGAACTACGATGTGGCTGACCAGCTGGCTAACCTGGGAATGGAAGCTATTCACCCTAACGCAGCAGCGGGTTTGCGCGAAAGTGGTATCGAACTGCAGATTAAAAACACATTTGAACCTGAACATGAAGGTACTTTGATTTCTTCTGGTTACCGTCCAGAGGAAGACAAAGTGGAGATCATCGCGGGTAAGCAGAAAGTGTTTGCGTTGCATCTTTTTGACCAAGCGATGGTTGGTAAAGTAGATAACGTGAGTTACGAGCTGATGGAAATCATCTCAGATGCACACGTGACATTGGTTGGTAAAGAAATGAACGCCAACTCGATTACTTACTACCTGGGCGGTAATGCAGACAGCTTAAACAAAGTTCTGTATAAAGCGGAAAAATGTTACCCGAAAGCATCAATTAAAGGCCGTATGGTAGCGTTGATCTCAGCGATTGGTTCTCAGATTGACACCAACAAAACCTTGGCGAAAGGTGTATTGGCACTGATGAATAGTGGTGTGACGCCAGTGGCTCTGCACTCATCATTACGAAATGTTAATGTACAATTCGTTGTGGGTGATAAAGAGTATCAGCGAGCAATTTGTGCACTGCACGATGAGTTCTTCGAACCGGTTGAGAATGCTGAGTCGATAGAAGACGTTGCGTAAGTCAATTACACAACAAGACGTGATACAAAGGGAGCCTTTCTAGGCTCCTTTGTTGTTTGTGGCTTTACTGTGTTTATTTCGGCAATGAAAAGCGGCTTATTTGGACGATAACACACGGGCTGTGTGCGTATGCTTATCCGTTCTTTAGCTTACACTTTCTGTCACGACAGGATTTGAGTGGCGTCTGGCTATCCAATACGCGATACCGCCCCAGAACACGGTTAGCAGCCAAAGGGCAGTCCAGTGTTTAGCCACTTGTTGCCATGTTGCGCCCATTTGATTTAAGGCGAGAAAGCCCTTAATCGCCCAAGTACTCGGGCTTAAATCAGCAACCCAAAGCAGGGGAGCCGGAATGGATTCTACTGGCCAAATGAAACCGGCAAGGAAGATAAGTGGCATTGAGCTGACCAATACGACTAAGGTGACCAGTTCTCTGCGTGGTAAAAGGTAACCGAGCCAAAAACCCAAACCACAGCAGCTCAACAGAAACGGAACCAGCAAGGAAAGCAGTTCAGTTGCCTGAGCGATGTGATTAACGCTTAACCTTTCAAAGCTGGCACCAAAATAATACGTACTAAGCAGGAAATAAATCGCGACAAAGATAAGCGTTCGCACAAACAACAATGAGGTCGTTGTAACTTGTGACCAGTAACCTCGACCATGTCGCTGTGATCCCGTTTGCAACCCAACCGCCATGATCAACGTTTGTTGTAGAATCAGGACGAACACCGCGGGTACTACGTATTCGATATAACCCATGGTGGGGTTAAAGGTCGGTTTCATATTTAGTTTTATCGCCGAGTAGTTGTGGCTGGCCATACTCAAAGGCACACCTTCAATCACTAGCTTACTGACTTTTACCTGCGCACCTAGCGTCCCGCCAGCTTGTGCCAAACCTTCTACGACTGTGCCATACACCAAAAAGTAAGAAGCGTCCGCGGCATAGGCAAGAGTTGGGCTTTTACCTAGCATCAAATCTTTATAGAAGTGCTCAGGAATGACTAAAAAACCGGTGATATCGCGGTTCAAAAAGGCTTGTTTGGCGTCTTCGATGGTATGTAGCCTGGATACAATTTTTACCTGAGGTGTCGCATCCACCATACGCTCTAATTTCAGACTGGTCTGGCTGTCATCCAAATTAACAACTGCAATCGGCTGCTCCCGTGGGGTTTGCTGGGTATAGGGCAGTGGGTATAGGAATGAATAAAATATCACACCACCAAAGACGGTTAGTGTGACGACCGGGTTGGTAAAAACTGAGCGAATTTCCGCTTTAATCAGTTGCCAGAGTGTCATGCGCTCTCCTGACTATGATTAAGGCTTGTGGCATTTCGGTGTTTGTGGATTAACGCAGCAGTGAGTAGCAACGGTACGGTGTAACCGATCATTGTCCAAAGTGAACTTAGTGATTGAGCTGCTGACGCTCCGTAGCTTGCCTGACCTACTTGAACTTCAATGTAGTGGCTGATTGGCAATAGCGAACGCCAAGCCGTAGCAAGCGTGCTCATGTCTGTGACTGGAAAAGTAATGCCCATAAAGGCAAAACTTGGCGCAGTAAACGCACCAGCGAAACTCATCGCGCGAGCGGGATCCATAGACAGAAAGAAAAACAGGGCACCCATAATAATACAGGCGATAATCGTCACCAGCTGTGCCAGTAATATAACTACTACGCTGCCTTCCATTGGCCAGTTCAGCAGAGTATAAAACCAGTAGAGGTATAGAGCACCTTGGATCATAAATACTGGAATGTAATGGCTTAGAATTGACGCCAGTCGTAAGCAAGGTTTTTCGCCGAGAAACTCGAACCTATTTTTACCTCCATAAATACGAAAATGAGCAGCAAGAATTAAAATCGTACTTACTACGATGCAAATCTGCCAAATAGCGGGCACGATAGCCGTAACCAGAAATTGTGCATAGTTGGTATTGCGATTAAAAAGCGCAGTAATTTGTGTCGAAACAGGCACGGCCTGCCCGATAGTGGCAAGCGAAGTGGTATTGCCTTTGGCGAGATTACCCATGGTTTGCACCTGAGCATCAAAATAGCCTTGCGCTTGTGCAACGGCCGAGTTTATTAACTTCGCTACCAGAATATATTGGCTGTTGAAGAAAACAGACAGCTGAGGCTGACGGTGCTGAAGTATGTCCTGATCAAACTTTGGCGGGATCACGGCATAAGCGTAAATGTCACCTTCGATCATGGCATTTTTCGCCTCGGTGGTACTGGCGTAATGGTAATCCACGGACAAAGTCGAAGACGCATCTAAGGACTGGATCAGCTTACGTGAAAGCTGTGAGTGCTGCATGTCCACGATACCGATGGGCAAATCACGTGCGATACCAGCAGAAAAGACTCCCCAAATCGTCAGAGCAAGCAGAATGGGCACCCAAGTAAGGCAGGATGCCAACCATTTATCGCGTCGTACTATATGGCGTTGTGAAATCTGAATCGTCATAACGTTAACCTAAGGCCGTGTTCAGAGTTCAACTACAACACTCATGCCCATACGCAAGTCAGACTCTTGCTGGACTGGTCTCGCTTCGACTTCAAAAGTACGTAAATCAAACCCTTGAGCCGCATCCGTTGCACGCCAAGTCGCGAAGTCGCCCATTACCGCAACATGCGTGACTTTAAATTCTACTTTCTTATCCAAAGCGGGTAAGTAAGCCTGAAAGGTTGTCCCTTCATTGAAATACTTCAGAAGATCTTCACGCACATTCAGCGTTGCCCACGCGTCTTGTGTATCGATAACCGTAACGACAGGAAAACCTTGTGGTGCAAGTTCTCCACTTTGCAGTAGAACCTGAGACACTTCGCCATTAAACCAGCTGTGTATTTGGGTGTCTTTGGCGTAAGCTTCTACTTCAGCAACCGCGCCAGACGCCATGCGTGCTTTTTCTGCTGCAGCGACTTTGGTTTCACTGCGAGCGCCTTCTTTCGCCATCTCATACATTTGGAAAGCCGCGCTTTCTGTGTATTTAGCTGCCTGCCATTGAGTTAATGCCTCGTCGCGTTTCTGTTCAGCAACGACACCATCTCGGTACAGGTTATTAACTCGGTTATAGGTTTTTTCCATGAGATTAGCAGCGGCTTGCGCTTTTAACCATTGATCTTTAGCGGCTTGGATCTGCTGTTCACGAGCCCCTTTTTCTGCCTCTTGGGCCAAGGCATCTGCCGCTTTCTCACCCGCTTTGGCTTGTTCTAATTTTGCTGCGATTTCTGGACTGTGTAGCGTGAAAATTAGCTGGCCTTTTTCAACATCATCTCCTTTACGGACCATGACTTGATCAATACGACCCGGCACCTTTGAGGAAATGCTGTATTGCTGTGCCTCAATCATGCCTTGAAGACGAACCGGATCTGGCTGATAAGCCCTATAAAACTGAAAGCCAACCCAGGCGGTAACACCTACAGCGCAAAGTGATAATAAAATGGGTTTTAATGATTTTGCTGCCATGGTTTATCGCACCTCTTTAGACGGTAAAGCTGGGGTATAGGCGGTGTTTTTATATTGTTGGAAACTATCGATTTCACTACTTAATGCCAATAACTTGGTTAAAGAGATTAGGTAGCGGAATCTCGCTGCCGAACGTTGCGTTTCTATATTGGCGACATAAAGCTGCGCATCAACAACATCGAGCGAAGAAGACAGGCCTTGGGTAAACGCTTTTTCACGCAGAAGCAGATTTTCGTTTGCAAGCGCGATACTGGATTCTAGCCCTTGCACTTCATCAATCGCTTGTTGAGCTTCCAGATAGGTTTTCTGAACTAATAGTGATAAGTCTTGTTTCGCCTGAGATTTCAATGCGTCGACTTGCGAAACCATACTTTGCGCCGCTTTGGTCTTTTCACTTCGGCCAGTTGATTCTATCAATGGGACACTCACGCCAACGCCGACCAACCAATCGGGTTTCATTTGGCTTGCGAGAGAGTCGTCTTCATATAAGGTGTAGTCACCGTATAAAAAGACTTCGGGATAGTACTTACCTTTTTCCGCTTTGATTAAACTTCGTGCTTGTTTGTCTTTAGCATCGAGAAGATCCAAACCAGGGTAGGTGTGTAATGTCTGCTCAATAAAGGCATTGAGTGGCGGAAGGCTCGTGTTGATAAATAACGTTTCTGCTGGCTCAACAGATTGCTCTTGGGCGAGAATTTTTCCCAATGCTGCTTCAGCAATGGTGAGATCACTCAAGGCTTTACGAGTTTCAACCGAGGCTTTATCTAATGACGCTTCAGCTTGCAAGCGTTCTACTCGGGCAATTTGTCCTTGCTCTTCCAGTTTAATCGCGAAGTCGCGGTGTTTTCTCAGCCCTTTTTCTACGGCTTGACGAGTCGCCAGCACTTCTTTTGCCAGCACAACTGAAAAATAGTACTTCGACAGATCTTCAAAACGCGCTTGTTGTTCCATCGCGAGTTGGCTTTTTGCTTCATCGGTTTTCCCTTCGGCGGCAGTCTGCGCGGCAGAAATACGACCGCCAGTAAAAATAGGCCAGATCGCGCGAATAGAAGAAGAGAAAATATCACGCTCAGTAATGGTCGACGTGGTGTTCGCTAGCGTACCCAGAATGTTTTGAAAGGCAGGCGGAACCGCGATCTCAGCACCTGTGCTGTCGAAAATCTGCTTGCCAGAAAGGGTGATGTCGGTATCCAAGCGAGTGTAGTTTGCGCCAAGAGAAACTTGCGGCAAATTAAGGTTGCCTGTTGCTTTCTCCTGATATTGATAACTTTCAACATTTGAGCGTTGTGCTTTCAGAGAATAGTTGTTTTCTAATAGCAATTGCCATGCACTATCTAGGGTAATAGGAGTGGAATGACAGGCGAAAGAAATCGAGCTACTGATGAGAGTAAGTACCCAAAACTTTCCAGTTGGTTTCATAGTGGCTGCTTTGTTATAGAGTATTAGCTCTAATATAGAGGAATAATCGTTCGATGTTAAGTGGTTAAAGCGAGAAAAGCGGGCTACAACGGCGTCCGGTTAATGCTTACCAGACGCCAACTTAGTATAACTTTATTTTTGGTACGGGCAGTGGAACTCTGCTCTCCACTCTAACTGGCGAGAGCCACACATTGTATTCAATAGATCCTTTCCACTCATCTGAGGGAATGACAGCAGCACTTTAAGTTCTGACGCGCTACCTCCATTTTTCTCATAAGCACGGACATGCGTGAAAGTTGAATACATATTTTCTGACAACATGGCCTTATTAAGACAAATTCCAAAATTATCACGTTCCATTTTTAAGTGTTCCTTCTAACTATAAATACACCTCTGTTTATGGTTTTTTAGTACTCAGAGGGTGTCTAACTATTTGTCATATCGCAGTATTTCTTTTTATTAGTTTTTTATTCGAATTTACTGACAATGATGTTGAGCTCTTTATAGACTTCCGGTTTCACTGCTTTATAAGTGAGAGGCTCTGTTCGGCCTCCCTGACTAAAAATTATACGCTTGAAAACCTAAGGGCGCTTTAAAAATCGCCTAAATTGGCGTGATCGAATTCATGTTTCCGAGTAAGTGCTATGTATGCTGTTGAATATAAGGTAATTCCCCATTTTTTGGTGAATGATTGTCTTTAACGCTTTCATGCCGTCTATTATTTGAGCACAAACTTTGCTGTTTGTTTGTGTTGTTCACAGATTTGCTATCTGATAACAGCCTGACTGTTAACTCAATGTTAACTTATGTGGCTTGGAAGGTGTTGATGAGGAGTAAATAATGAGTTGGAGCACCATTAGCTTTCGTAAGCGAATGCTCATTATTATGACACTTTCTGGTCTCATTGAGTTACTGCTCCTTGTCGCTGCAGGGGTTACGTACCTGAAAGTCAATCAAGAGCAGGAAATGGGTGAGAAAGCGCTCGGTATTGCTCAGTTTTTAGCAAACTCCGAGATCGTGCGTGAAATCATTGAGAGTGATGATCCACAACGTTATCAAGAACGTTTTCGCGAGCTGACTCAAGCTATCGGTGCGGCATTTATTGTCATTGGCGACCGAAATGGGGTACGTGTGATTCACCCTATCGATGAGCGGATAGGAAAGCCAATGAAAGGCGGTGATAATCAGCGAGCGCTCGATGAAGGCAAGTCATATATATCGACAGCGAAGGGTTCATTGGGTTACTCCATTCGAGGCAAAGCCGCGATATTTGACGATAAAGGCCAAGTCATTGGGGTCGTGTCGGTAGGTTATTTGCTTGAACGTTTACAAGACCGCATCGAGCCATTCTTAACTTTCTTAATTCTGATGGTAATTATCGTGGTTATCGCAAATGCGGTGGTTTCTAACTATGCCTCAAGAAAGTTTCAACGTGCCATCCTGGGCTTTGAACCTGAAGAAATTGGCCGTTTGTATGGTGAGCTCGAAGTCACGATGGGGACCATTAAAGAAGGGATTTTAAGCATTGATTCTCAAGGCGTCCTTCGTTCAATAAACCGCAGCGCGTGTCAGATATTGGGAATAGACAGAGAAACGGCGCTTAATAAACCGTTAACAGACACATTACGTGATAGCGATTTATATACCGTGCTTGAAACGGGTCAAGAAGATCACGACATTGAAATTTACCTCAATCACAAACGCTTAATTGCCAATCGTTCCCCAATATACGTTGATGGAAAAGTCGTGGGTGCGGTATCCAGTTTTCGCTTACGTGACGAGATCAGTGAGCTAACAGAACAGTTATCTCAGACAAAGGAATACGCGGAACTGTTACGTTCGCAGACACATGAGCACAGAAACAAGCTCAACACTATTAGCGGGCTTGTCCAAATGGGGGAGCTTGATGCGGTGCAAAAACTGATAGGGCAAGAAACCGCACATTATCAAGCGATGATCGAGTTTTTGCGGGACACGATAAAAGATCCTCTGATTGCGGGTATGTTGTTGGGAAAAACAGAACGTGCTCGTGAGCTTGGTTTAAACCTGGTTGTGGAAGAAGGGAGCCGCTTAGAGCCGCTACCTGAATGGTTGAACGCAGAGGATTTGGTGACCATTTTGGGTAACTTAATTGACAACGCTTTTGATGCGACGTTATCGACGATTCGTGAAGAGTCGACGGTGGCGATTGAACGACGTGACATCGAGGTATCGCTGAGTGACTACGGTAACGAAGTGATCATGGAAGTCAGCGATCAGGGCTGTGGGCTGCCAGAAGACATTGAACCACAAACACTTTTCAAAAAGGGCATTTCAACAAAAGCACTCCATAATCGCGGTGTGGGGTTGCACTTGGTCAATCAACTCGCCACACGCTATCACGGTCATGTTGAGATGCTGCCGAATACGCAATATGGAACGAGAATAACCGTGTATTTGCCTAAGGAAGAACAAATATGAAGACGGCAACGCGTGTCATGATCATCGAAGATGATCTCGCTATTGCAGAACTCCACCATAAATACCTCAGCCAATTGTCCGGCTTAGAGGTGGTGGGCATAGCTACAACGCGAATGGAAGCAGAAATGCAATTGGAGATACTCAACCCCGATTTACTGCTGATGGATGTGTATCTACCCGATGGGACAGGGCTGGAGATCCTCAATACGTTACGTGCTAAAAATCAAACTTGCGACGTCATTTTGATTACCGCTGCGAGGGATGTTGATACGCTGCAAACAGCCATGCGTGGTGGTGTTGTTGACTACCTGCTTAAGCCGATTATGTTTCCGAGGTTAGAGGTAGCACTGAAAAAGTATCTTGCGCAGCGTGAGCGTTTTGATATCGCTGGCAGCCTGGATCAGAGTCAGGTTGATAAGATGTTTCAGTCGAACAATATTGCTGACACAGGCGCAAAACGTCTGCCAAAAGGGATTGATAGTGTGACGCTGGATAAAATCCGAGACTTGTTTCCGGGTGAAGAAATGCTCACTGCGGATGAGGCTGGAGAAAAAATCGGAGCCAGTCGAACCACGGCAAGACGATACCTGGAATACTTAATTAGCTCTGGTGAATTAGAGGCGGATTTAAATTACGGCACAGTGGGGCGTCCTGAGCGCTGTTATAAGAAAGTGACAAGGTAACCTATTCTGGCCAGTTAGATCTTCAAAAACGGTGGCATTCAAGCCACCGTTTTTTATTTCAAAGTTGAAACCTTGCCAGAGAACTAAAACTTGTACTCTAACTTGGCTTCAACAGAGCGCTCTGCGCCAAACCAGCAGTTACTTTTGTCGTAGCAAGAGTAGTACTCTTTATCAAACAGGTTCGATGCAGACAGCGTAACCGCGGCACCTTCAAGTGATTTAGACACAGAAGAGAAGTCGTAGCTTGCCGATACATCTACCAGTGTATAATCCGCAACTTGCTCACTATTCTGTGCGTCCATTTGCGATTCTCCAACATAGCGAACGCCTGCGCTGGTTTGCAGCCCGGACAACGCGCCTTCAAAGTAGTAATTCGCCCACAGCGATGCCATTTGCTCTGGCACCCAGACGGGAGTTTTACCTTCTTGACCGTAATAACTGTCTTCGGTGATCTCCATGTCAATGTAGGTGTAATTAAGCGTTACGTCTGCTTGTTGCGTTGCCTGCCATTTTGCCTCTAACTCGGCACCTTGAGAGACGACTTCACCCGCTTGATAATTTGGCGCATAAGGGTTGTTCGGGTCGTTCAAGATAGTATTTTTCTTGGTGATATGAAAGAGCGCTAAGTTGCCCGAAATGTTACTTCCCCATGGTGCATATTTAAAGCCCAGCTCCCATTGATGCCCTGTTGAAGGCTCAAATGCATTGCCATTCGCATCTGCTCCGGCAATCGGTTCGAAACTTTCGGAGTAGGTCAGGTAAGGTGACATTCCGAAATCAAGTTCGTACAGTGCGCCTACGCGGAAAGCAACATTGGTGTCATCCAGCTTTTCTTTGCTGTTGGAGATAGAACCAAGGTAATCACTGGTGGTATCCGTATCTGACTCGTACTTATCCCAACGTAGACCAGCAATCATTACTAGTTTGTCGTAACGCGCTTGGTTCTGGAAATAGACACCAATCTGCTTGGTCTGAATATCAAGGTTTTGTTGATACTGGAAATTCAGAGCATTCCTATCAATTTGATTGTGGTCAGGATTAAAAATGTCCTGTGTCAACGAGTAGTCGAGCGTATCTTTGTACTTCACATCCGAGTCTAAGTATTGATAGTCCAAACCAAAAAGCAGGTTATGTTCCCAGTTGCCAGCCTTGATAAAACCTGACAATTGGTTGTCGACAACAAATGACATTGATTCTTCATCGGTGAGGTAGGCGTTACGTCCAACGGTGCGGTTATCAGCAGCGAGGGCACTGTTATAGGTGTTTTCCTGATACGCGTTCGCTGTCATGTAGCGAGCATTTTGCAAAAACTGCCAGCTATGGTTGAAGTCATGCTGAATTTTATATCCCAGCATAAGAACTTCACGTTCGTATGTGTTCCAGTTTTCATCGCCTAAATAAGTGTTCGAAGACATTGAGCCGAGTGGGTTATTCGACGCCGAACCCGCTGCTGGCACTGTGGTATATATTCCCGCAGAAGGGTCGTTCTGATAGTAGACATTTACATTCACCAGAGTGTTCTCGGTCGCTTGCCAGTTGAATGAAGGAGCGAGAACGTAGCGCTCATCCTCTGAAGTCTCGGCCTGTCCGTCCTGCTGTTTTGCCAAGCCGACCAAGCGATAATCCACGCCAGAGTCGCCTAACTGTCCAGTTGTGTCGAAACTCACCTCTTTTAGATTATTAGAACCAGTTCTTATGGCGAGACTATTTTCAGGTTCGGACTGTGGCGTTTTAGCAATGATATTCACCATGCCACCTGGCGGGATGTTTCCATACAGAACCGACGTTGGCCCTTTGAAAACCTCAATCTGCTCCAATGCCACGGCATCAATTTGTGGCTGAAGGTTCCAGCCATTAAAGAGTAGGGGAAGACCATCGTAAAAATTGGTGTAGTTAATGAAACCACGAATATTAAACAGATCGAGGCGAGAAACGGCCCCGCCGCGCAGTTCAGTATTGACACCGGACGCGTAACGCAACGCCTCACTGATGGTACTGACACCACGTACATCCATTTCTTCTTTGGTAAGTATGGTTATTGCCTGAGGCGTTTCTTCTGGTGCTAGTGCCGTTTTTGTTGCGGTATTGCGGTAAGTTTCGCCAAGTACGGTGATGGTCTCGTATTGTGATTGGCTTTCATCGGCGATGACAGAGCCAGAGACAAGTGCAGAAACAACGGCAGCGAGGGCTGAGCGTTGAAATCGGGCTGGGCATTTCATATCTATTCCACTACTTTTTATTTGATAATGATTGTTATTTGTATTCTATAGGCAGGGGAAAGAGAAAAGTTAACAATTTGGTGCAAAGATAGCGTTGTCACTGCGTGTTGCAGCAAATCTTTACTTTGAATCTGAGGGTTTTACCGGGAGCCAGTATTGCATTTGAGCGTCTTCACTTTCAGGTTGGTAGTCTCTGGGATAAATTTCCAGTTCGTACCCGTCGATACCACGGTAGTTTGAGTTCGGCAGCCAGTGAAGGATAAACCATTCCAGGGTCTGCGCTAACTTGGAAGCTTTGCCATTGTGAGTTATAACGGCGTAGCTTTGTTGCGGGACAAACAAAGAATCCAACGGAGAAAAAGTCTCATCACTGCTCTTGAATACTTGATCATTTTCGAATGGGTACCCCGCCCAATATTCCAGTTGAGAACAACTTGCATGAGCATTCGTCACGTCAATTACGCCAAGACAAGCATCTTGATAGAGATGATCTTTGACTGAAAAAAGACGGTCCCATAGTTTGGGCACGATCCATTGAAAATCTGGCTCGGAGGAGAACAGGCCATTGATGGACTGGTGAACACCTCTTAGGTAAAACGCCGGTTTTGTTTCAATTCTTACATCGGCAAAGTGAGCATCTAGTCTTGAAGCTTCGGGGGCAAACACCAAACTCAGAGGCTGCCTAAGGCCAGACAACTGCTGTTTTTGGCGATACTCTCTGGGGCTTACAGAGAACATCTGTTTGAAAGCTCGGCTGAAGGCATTTTCTGAAGTAAAGCCGAGATCCATCGCGATATCCAGCGAGCGTTCAGAACTACTGACCAGGCGTTCAGCGGCGTAGCTTAATTTTAGTTCTCTAACGTAATGAGCCACTGACATTCCAGTGTGTTGCTGAAAAACTCGTTGTAATTGCCATCGGGACCAACAACTTTGCTGCGAAAGGTGATCAACATTCAGAGGCAATTCCAAATTGTTATGGATGTAATCAAGCACATTCTGAATACGGTTTATGGGGTGTGTGCGGGTTACGCCAGCATTCATTGCGTTATCGTTGTAGGTAGACATGCGCCATATTATCTATTATTGAGAATGATTATCAACAATGATTAAAGGTAAATGATAAGTGTCATGATCAAAGTAACTACTGCTTTGATTATTAAAAGAATAATTTTTGCCCACTTTTGAGTTTTTACTCAAATTGCGGGTGGTTCTGGCTAGAGATTTTTTATATATAAAATACAATGAGTTAACCGTTTTTCTGCAACTTATTTAAACGTTTGCACTGGCAAGTGTTGATGTAAATCAAATTGTCGTAGACAATACTGCACCGTGTCGGACTCTCCTTAACCTAAGTGACGGAGGGCTCCTTGACCTAAATGACCTCAGCAAGTCGTGCTTTGAAGTGGTAAACGAGCATCACTTATTGAGGTTCTTTGGGCCTAATTTGACTTACCTATCAACGTAATAGGTAAGAGCAATTTTCTATTTTGAAGTGCCATTGATAGGGTAGGCAAATCCTTGAGCCATATCCTGGCACACAATAAGTACCTCGTTTTTAAGGGAAAGATGATGGTAATACCAGAAAACAGCAGCATCGTTATTTTTGGTGCTTCAGGCGACCTTACATACCGTAAGTTAATTCCTGCTTTATACCACCTTTATGCGAATAAGCAGCTTCCAGATAACTTTGCGATTCTGGGCGTAAGTCGAACTGAATACAGTGATGAATCTTATCGTGAAAAGCTGAAGAAATCGCTTCAGGAGATGGAAAAAACAGAGCCAGAAACGCTTAATGCATTTATTAACCATCTGCACTACCAAGCAATCAATACCTCTGACACCCAAGATTACGGCAAGTTGGTGACTCGTTTAGATCAACTAGCCATCGAATACAAGCTAGAGCAGCGTAATACGCTTTTCTATCTAGCGACCCCTCCAAGCTTATACAGCGTGATCCCGGCAAGTCTTGCAGCGCATGGTCTAAACAGCGAAGAAGATGGCTGGAAACGTCTGATCATCGAAAAGCCTTTCGGCTACGATCTAGAATCAGCCCGTATTCTGGACAAAGAAATCCACGAGCATTTCCAAGAGCATCAAATCTACCGAATCGACCATTACTTAGGTAAAGAAACGGTTCAAAACCTGCTTGTTTTCCGTTTCTCAAATGCGATGTTTGAGCCACTGTGGAACCGTAACTTCATTGATTACGTCGAAATCACAGGTGCGGAATTCCTGGGTGTAGAGGAGCGTGGTGGTTACTACGATAACTCTGGCGCAGTGCGTGATATGTTCCAAAACCACTTGCTACAAGTATTAGCAATGGTGGGTATGGAGCCGCCAGCACAAATCAATGCTGATTCGATGCGTGATGAAGTCGTAAAAGTACTTCAGTGTTTGAAACCTCTGGATGAAGAAGCGCTTCGTAATGACCTTGTTCTAGGTCAGTACACGGCATCTGATGTTCGTGGTCAACACCTACTGGGCTACCGTGAAGAAAACGGCGTCGCTGATGACTCTCGTACAGAGACTTACATCGGCCTGAAAGCACACATCAATAACTGGCGCTGGAACGGTGTTCCTTTCTACGTGCGCACAGGTAAACGACTGCCAACGCGCGTAACAGAAGTGGTTATCCACTTTAAAGCGACGCCACACCCAGTGTTTGGCCAAAATGCACCAGAAAACAAACTGATCATCCGTATTCAGCCAGACGAAGGCATCCAGATGAGTTTCGGTTTAAAAGAGCCAGGTGCAGGCTTTAAGGCCAAAGAAGTGAAGATGAACTTCCACTACACTTCTCTAGAAGAAACGCAAATGCTGACGGCTTACGAGCGCTTGCTGCTTGACTCACTAAACGGTGACGCGACATTGTTTGCGCGTAGTGACGCAGTTGAAGCATGCTGGCAGTACGTGCAGCCAATTCTGGACTTCAAACAAGACCCGCAATCACTCTTTGGATACGCATGTGGTACGTGGGGCCCTAAAGAGTCGGATGACTTGCTACAGCGCGATGACCGTGCTTGGCGTTTCCCATGTAAAAACTTAACAGATACGGACTACTGTGAACTATGATCAACCATAAGATCTATCAAACAGCAGAACAGGTAGTAGAAAGCCTAGCAAACGACATGAAAGCGTTTAGCGAAATGGGCCGACCTGTTCACATCTCGCTTTCAGGTGGCAGCACGCCAAAAATGCTGTTTAAACTTCTAGCATCGGATGCTTACGCGACGTCAGTTCAATGGCAAAACCTGCACTTCTGGTGGGGTGATGAGCGTTGTGTTGCTCCTGACGATGCAGAGAGTAACTATGGCGAAGCGAACGCACTTCTTTTTAGCCAGGTAAACTTACCTGCTGAGAACATCCACCGCATCCGTGGTGAAGATGATCCACAAGCTGAAGCTGAGCGATTTGCAAAAGAAATGCTGGATGCGATCCCATCTCTACACGGTGCACCAGTATTTGATTGGATTTTGCTTGGCGTTGGTGCGGACGGTCACACGGCATCTCTGTTCCCAGGCCAAACCAACTATGACGACACAAACTTGTCTGTCATTGCATCGCATCCTGAATCTGGTCAGCTTCGCGTGTCGAAAACAGCGCGCGTTCTAGAAGCAGCAAAACGCATCAGTTACTTGGTACTTGGCGCAGGTAAAGCGGATATCGTTGAAGAGATTAACAACTCACCTGCAGAAGAATTGCCATATCCGGCAGCGAAGGTACAGTCAAAAGCTGGCCTGACTGAGTGGTATTTAGATTTAGACGCAGCAGCAAAAATTGCTAAATAAGCTGCTCGTCAATAGAACACAATTGGAGAGAAACAATGAAAGGTGATATCGGTGTAATTGGCCTTGCGGTAATGGGTCAGAACCTTATCCTAAACATGAACGACCACGGCTTTAAAGTTGTGGCTCACAACCGTACTGCAGCTAAAGTAGACGAGTTTCTGGAAGGCCCAGCAAAAGGCACTAACATCGTTGGCGCATACTCTCTTGAAGAGCTAGTAGAAAAGCTAGAAGCACCACGTAAAGTAATGCTGATGGTTCGTGCAGGTGACGTTGTAGATAAGTTCATCGACGCGCTAGTTCCTCTGCTAGACAAAGGCGACATCATCATCGACGGTGGTAACACTAACTACCCAGATACAAACCGTCGCGTTGCAGCACTACGTGAAAAAGGCATCCACTTCATCGGTACTGGTGTATCTGGTGGCGAAGAAGGCGCACGTTTTGGTCCATCTATCATGCCAGGTGGCGCACCAGAAGCTTGGGAAGCGGTTAAGCCTATCTTCCAAGGTATCTCTGCGAAAACTGACGCTGGCGAGCCTTGCTGTGACTGGGTTGGTAACGATGGTGCAGGTCACTTCGTTAAGATGGTTCACAACGGTATCGAATACGGCGACATGCAGCTGATCACTGAAGCTTACCAGTTCATGAAAGACGGTCTTGGTATGTCTGCAGACGAGATGCAAGCTGTATTTGCTGACTGGAACAAAACTGAGCTAGACAGCTACCTGGTAGAAATCACAGCTGACATCCTTGGCTACAAAGATGAAGACGGTGAAGCTCTAGTTGAGAAGATCCTGGACACGGCTGGCCAAAAAGGTACAGGTAAATGGACGGGTATCAACGCACTAGACCTGGGTATTCCTCTAACGCTTATCTCTGAGTCTGTATTCTCTCGTTGCCTGTCTGCTCTGAAAGACCAACGTGTTGAAGCTGAAAAACTATTCGGCAAGACAATCACTCCAGTTGAAGGCGACAAGCAAGAGTGGGTTGACGCACTACGTCAAGCGCTTCTAGCGTCTAAGATCATCTCTTACGCTCAAGGCTTTATGCTAATGCGCGAAGCGTCTAACGAAAACGGCTGGGACCTAAACTACGGTAACGTTGCTCTTATGTGGCGTGGTGGTTGTATCATCCGTTCTGCGTTCCTAGGCAACATCCGTGATGCATACGAAGCGAACCCAGATCTAGCGTTCCTAGGCTCTGATGATTACTTCAAAGGCATCCTACAAAACAGCCTGGTAGCGTGGCGTAAAGTTGCAGCTAAGTCTCTAGAAGCAGGCATCCCAATGCCATGTACGACTTCTGCGCTAACTTTCCTGGACGGTTACACAACTGCTCGTCTACCTGCTAACCTGCTTCAAGCTCAACGTGACTACTTCGGTGCTCACACTTACGAGCGTATCGACCGTGAGCGTGGCGAATTCTTCCACACTAACTGGACTGGTACAGGCGGTGACACAGCGTCTACAACTTACGACGTTTAATACGTTTTAAGTACACCGACACTATCTAAATGGATGCCCAAGTGGCATCCATTTTGTATTGGAAAAACCAAGGCGAGAGTCTTCAGGCACTCTTTCCTTTAGTGTGACGTTTAGGGTGGAGAAATTTATCTTTTAAGTACAGGATTACGCTGATAACCAGAGCTGCAGCGGAGACCGTAAATAACGCATACATGCTCAGAATCCAAGCGAGTGTGGCGGTCAAAAACGCAATAAAAGAAAACATTCTGCTAAATGACATCACATGACCTAGCTTGTTACTTTTCATAACGCCTCCCAAATTTTAGTGGGTAGAGTCAAGAGAGCTCTCACTTCATTGTGATTGTCTCCATTTCTTTGCTTTAGCGCCTAAAAAACAGCTAAATATTTCTCAAAAAAGGTTGAATGTTGAACCTGTAGACAAAATTTTCATTGAAATGAAGAGATATGCAGGGCAAGTGTACTTTCAATCCAGAGCAAAACTCATCCTTTACGTCTGGTCGTTGAGGTATGCTTTTTTTCTTTTTGAGACAATAAGTTGCTGCCAAGCAAGTAATAAGAACCGTTATCACGCCAGCTGTTATTAGTGCTATTACTCTGACAGTCGTATTAGGTAAGCCCTTGAACTACGCCCGGAATATCCTCGTAAATGGAGGATGTGTCACTTTTAAATACACACTATCTTCAACATCAGCCACAAGCCGACAGAGAAACCCGTTTTCACTGATTCTCTTTTTAAAGGCTTAAAGGTAACAATCACAACTCATTGAGGTTCTCAAGATGACTCTTAACAAGTACTTTGTTTTCAACCCTGCCAAATTGGAGCAGGACACTCAAAAGAACAATAAAGTGGTATCTGAAAAGGAAACTCAACGTCAGGCATTGGTTAAACAGGCACAACAAGCTGGCGGACTCTAACGCCAACAATAAAAAGAAAGAGCACCCATTGAGGGTGCTCTTCAAAACGCCATCATAGCCATCATTAACGATGATTGACTACTTAATCATTCCCATGCTCTTCAGTTTCCTATAAATCGTATTCCGGCTCACACCGAGCATACGAGATGTCTTACTGATGTTCCCTTGATTTGCCTGGTAGGTTTTTACCAGTTTGTCTTCGACTGTAGTACGTATATCCGTAGTCGGTTCTGCGCTTGCCTGTTGTTGTATCTGGCTAAGTTTCTTAGATAAGTGAGTTGGGACATGAGCAAGCTCTAACACCGCCTCACCTTGTGCCATTAGTGCAGAAACTTTAATTAGGCTATCGAGCTCTCGCAAGTTACCCGGCCACGAATATGAGAGCAGCAGAGATAATAGGTGAGGGCATAAGTGTTGATTTGGTTCCGCATGTCGGCGGTGAAGACTTTCAATCAGCTTCTGCTTGTCTTGTCGCTCTTCCAATCTAGGCAACTCGATGATCAACCCATTCAGGCGATAATATAAATCTTGTCGGAATTCGCCCTGTTCAACCAAGGCTTCAAGATCTTTGTGTGTTGCCGCAATAATCTGAGTATCCACCTGAACGCTTTGATTGGACCCAACAGGAAGTACGGTTTTGTCCTGAAGTACATGTAATAGGCGGCTTTGTGCAGCGATTGGTAAGTCAGCAATTTCATCGAGAAATAGTGTACCTTTGTGCGCTTGACGGATCTTACCCTGATAGCCTTTGCTGTTTGCCCCGGTAAAGGCTCCCGCAACATAGCCAAACAACTCGGATTCAATCAGATCTTTAGGCAGTGCGCCACAGTTGACTGCCACCAGAGGGCCACTTTTTCGCTGGCTATTTTTATGCAGCGCTTTCACAAACTCGTTTTTACCCACGCCAGTTTCACCCAGTATCAATAAACTGATGTCTTTATCGATAACGCGGTTTGCTTGTTGCCAACAGTGTTCAACTTTCGAGTCGCCAAAATGAAGATCATTGGAGGCACTTAAGGAGCGGGACTGGATTTTTGTTTTTGAGAGTGGCGCCGTTTTGAATACGATAGGTTGGTCTGAGTTTTGATGCGCTAAAATCTCTTCTAATGATTGACCCACCACTGTACTGCGGTCGAGTAACTGAGAGGCAACTTGGTTGTGTGCCAAAATCTCACCAGCTTCGTCGGCGATAATTATGCCTTGCCAGCCGCTGTTTAAGAGATTTTTGTCGCAGGCTAAATCGACCCTAATATGACCACATGGAATCTGGTTTAACATTTGGTTTTCGACCAGCTGAACCATATTCTGAACTAACACTTGAGTGGATAGGTCATGCTTTTCCTGTTCGCTGGTAATGTCTAAGACCCCAAGGAGCCTACCTAGGTGATCGAATATAGGATTTGCAGAGCAACTGATGAAACGATGGTGCTGAATAAAGTGTTGATCGCCAATTACCGAGACTGGTTTAGCCTCAATCAAAGCAGTGCCGATGGCATTGGTGCCTTTCAGCTTTTCCTGCCAACAGGCACCTGAGCTAAGGGCAATTTCGGTCAGCTTCTCTCTAAATCTTGGTTTTCCCCAGCTACCAATGATCACGCCATCTGCATCCGTAAGAATCAGTCGACTATTACTGTGTGCGAAAATTTGGTTAAACAGAGGCAGCGCAAATTGCTTAACTGCATCGAGCAGAAAATTCAATTGGTGACGTCTGTCCTTAAGTGTCGCCGAGTTGACACGGACATCTTCAGGGAGTCGGCGCTGTTTTAGACCCGCTTGTTCACTTCTAAGCCAAGAAGTCGAAAGCCAATTGTTATCCGTAATAGGTTGAATTTCCATGACTGTACCATTTTGTCACAGTGAGCATGTGCCATTTTGGAACACTTGAACACTGGTGTTCACACCATACATCTATTCAAACAACACTCACTTAATTTGTTATCGCTTGGTAATCATAGTGTTACATTTAATTAACAACAAGTATCTCTTACTTGGCCTGTGACTTGCGTATTACTCTTCGTTAACAGTGACTATGACACTGTCAGAAAAACAAAGTGTTTCAAACACTAACTGAACGAGAAACAAAAGGAAGAGTTATGATTTACGCACAACCAGGTAGTGAAAATGCCATCGTGAACTTCAAATCACATTACGACAACTTCATCGGTGGAGAGTGGGTGAAACCGACCGGAGGAGAGTACTTCGACAATATTTCTCCAATTAACGGAAAGCCTTATTGTAAAGTGGCTCGTTCTGGTGAAGCAGATATCAATTTAGCATTGGATGCGGCACACAACATCAGAGAAAAGTGGGCGAAAACCAGCGCTGCAGAGCGTTCTAATCTTCTTTTAAAAATTGCAGATCGTCTTGAACAGCACATTGAAGAGCTAGCGTTGGTCGAGACATGGGAAAACGGTAAACCGATCCGTGAAACACTGGCAGCCGACATCCCACTTGTTGTCGACCATTTCCGTTATTTTGCAGGTTGTATTCGAGCTCAGGAAGGCAGCGCCGCTGAAATTGATGAGACAACGGCAGCGTACCACTTTCCAGAACCGATCGGTGTGGTAGGTCAGATCATTCCTTGGAATTTCCCAATCTTGATGGCGGCATGGAAACTTGCGCCAGCGTTAGCAGCCGGCTGCTGTGTGGTACTCAAACCTGCAGAGCAAACGCCAACGTCGATTTTGGTTCTGATGGAAAAAATCGCTGATTTACTTCCACCAGGCGTAGTGAACGTGGTAAATGGTTATGGCTCAGAGGCGGGTCAGGCACTAGCAACCAGCAATCGCATCGCTAAACTGGCATTTACAGGTTCAACGCAAGTCGGCAACCACATTCTAAAATGTGCAGCTGATAACCTGATTCCTTCTACCGTTGAATTGGGTGGTAAATCACCAAACATCTACTTCCCAGATGTGTTTGATCATGAAGATGAGTTTGTCGACAAATGTATCGAAGGTACACTGCTGGGCTTCTTTAACCAAGGTGAAGTATGTACCTGTCCATCACGTGTGTTGGTTCATGAGTCTATCTATGACAAGTTTGTCGCTAAAGTGGCCGAAAGAGCGAAGTTAATCAAGCAAGGCAACCCGTTAGATACAGAGACTCAGGTTGGTGCACAAGCATCACAAGAACAGTTCGATAAGATTCTGAGCTATCTGGAAATTGGCCGCCAAGAGGGCGCGCGAGTTGTCTTTGGCGGTGATGCTGCGAAACAAGAAGGTGATCTGGAGCAAGGCTACTACATTCAACCAACGCTATTGGAAGGTCACAACAAGATGCGCGTTTTCCAGGAAGAGATTTTTGGGCCTGTTATCGCGATTACGACTTTCAAAGACGAAGCTGAAGCACTTGCGATTGCTAACGATACTGAGTACGGCTTAGGTGCAGGTGTTTGGACGCGTGATCAAAACCTGGCTTACCGTATGGGTCGTAACATTGAAGCGGGCCGCGTTTGGATCAACTGTTACCATGCGTACCCAGCTCACGCAGCGTTCGGTGGTTATAAGAAGTCTGGTATTGGACGTGAAACGCACAAGATGATGTTGGGTCATTACCAAAACACCAAGAACTTACTGATCAGCTACAGCGTCGATCCACTAGGGTTCTTCTAATTAGCTTCTTCTAATCAGAAAATGCTCCAGTAACTAAGAAAAAGCAGTATTAACTCAAGCCCCGTACATTCGGGGCTTTTTGTTATCAATTAATAAATTTGTTGTATACAAACATGTAAACGAATTTTATATGCTGTGAACTCATGCATAATCAATCGATTAACGCTTGCTATACTTGAACCGTCACAAACAAAAGGAAAAAGGATGTTCAATGTTAAAGTTTAAGCAAGTTGCAATAACGGCATCTCTTGCGGCACTGAGTGCGAGCTTCTCTGTCGCTGCTGAAGACACCTTCGTAACGATTGGTACGGGTGGTGTAACCGGGGTTTACTATCCAACGGGTGGTGCAATCTGTCGTCTTGTGAACAAGTCACGTGCTGACCATGGAATTCGTTGTTCTGTTGAAAGTACTGGTGGTTCTATTTACAACATTAATACGATCCGTTCCGGTGAATTAGATTTGGGTATCGCTCAGTCAGACTGGCAATATCATGCTTACAATGGTACCAGCCAATTTGCGGATGCAGGCCCTTTCAAAGAACTACGCGCGGTATTCTCTGTTCACCCAGAACCATTCACTGTCGTTGCACGTAAAGATGCCAATATTAATTCGTTTGATGATTTGAAAGGCAAACGTGTGAATATTGGTAACCCTGGTTCAGGACAGCGCGGTACGATGGAAGTTCTGATGAAAGAGTACGGCTGGACAAATGATGACTTCAAACTGGTTTCTGAGCTGAAAGCCTCTGAGCAGTCTAAAGCACTCTGTGATAACAAGATTGATGCGATGGTTTATACCGTTGGTCACCCAAGTGGTGCGATAAAAGAGGCGACCACTTCATGTGATAGCAATATTGTAGAGATTGAAGGCGAACACGTTGCTAAGCTGATTGCCGATAATAGTTTCTATCGTGTCGCAACGGTTCCAGGTGGTATGTACCGTGGAACTGAAAAAGATGCTCACACATTTGGTGTGGGTGCTACGTTTGTCTCTTCAACAGCAGTACCAGAAGATGTGGTCTACAACGTTGTGAAAGCGGTGTTTGAAAACTTTGATGATTTCCGCCGTCTTCATCCTGCATTCGCTAATCTGAAGAAAGAAGAAATGGTGAAGGATGGTCTTTCAGCACCACTTCATCCAGGTGCATTGAAGTACTACAAAGAAGTGGGATTGATTAAATAAAGTCCAAACTTACAATACACAGAGCGCCATCGATTTGATGGCGCTTTTTTGTTTGAGGGGGTTATGCGTAGATATCAATGAAAAAGTAGACGGTGATGGCCGTTGAAAAAAGTGCCACAAAATTGCGAACGTGATTCGGATTCAGTTGACGTGACACGCGGGCTGCGAGATAGCCGCCCACTAACGTACCTGCCATGACGATGCTGCCTTTGCTCCAGTCGATAGAGCCATTCGCGACAAAAACAACGATAGCGACCAGTGAAACAGAGGTTGATACCAGCAGCTTCAATCCGTTCATTAAATTGATGTTCTGATGACCTGCGATCACCAGGTAACTCAGTACAATCACACCTAATCCCGCATTAAAAAATCCACCGTACGCAGCGACCCCAACTAAAAGAATGCCTAATGCGATTGCACCTAAAATACCGGCGTGTTTATGGTCTTTGGTTAAGGCTTTTATTGCCCTAGTTAAACGTGAGCCAAAGATAAACAGTAAGGTGGCAAACAATAATAGCCAGGGAATAGCTTCCAAAAACACGGACTCAGGAATATTCAGTAACAGGTAGGCACCAATGCCACCACCGATAAGGCTTAAGCTGATGGTAAACAGCAACTCTTGCTTATTCTTGAGGATCTCTTCTCTAAAGCCTATTGCACCACTAATGTAGCCAGCACAAGAGGCATAGGTGTTGGTGGCATTTGCGATGACGGGAGGAACACCCACTGCCATTAGCGCAGGAAAAGTGACAAAACTGCCACCTCCGGCAATAGAATTCATGATCCCTCCAATCACTCCGGCAGCGAATAACAACGTCAGTTCCAGCAGCATAAGTCTTCCTTGATTTTTGTTTTTATGTTTTATTTTTAAGGCGTTAACCCTACTGAACTTGATGCAAGAAAGATAGTAGCGAAAGGTCAAAGAAAAAAGCCACCGAGCTGGTGGCTTTTAGGAGTCAATCATGGGTATAAACTTTATTGTTCAACTTTTACTGGTTGAGCTCGTAGTTTTTGGAACAGTTTTACAAACAGTGGGCTGCCTAGTACAAGTACTGCCAATACCGTAAAGGTTAGAGTAATAGGACGTTCCCACAAGAAACTCAACTCACCATCCGATATCATCAATGCTCGACGTAAGTTCTCTTCCATTAAACCACCAAGGATGAAGCCAAGCAGTAACGGAGCAAGAGGGAAGTTTGCTAATCGGAGTGCGATAGCAGCCATCGCCACAAGTAGCATAACAAACACATCCATGGTATTGAATGAGACCAAATACACGCCCGTGATTGAGAAGAACAAAATCATCGGAAGCAGTACGGTTCTCGGTACCGCCAGTAGTTTCGAGATGTACGGAATCAGTGGCAAGTTCAGAATAACTAGTACGATGTTGCCAAAGTACATAGAGATAATCACTGACCAGAATACATCCGGGTGTTCAACAAACAGGCGAGGACCTGGCTGAATGCCATAGGCGATCAAAGCGCCTAGCATGATTGCGGTGGTACCTGAGCCTGGAATACCCAATGTCAACAGTGGTACAAATGAGCCGCTTGATGCTGCGTTGTTCGCCGATTCTGGTGCTACCAGACCACGGATGCTGCCTTTACCAAACTCTTCCTTCTTGTCTTTTGGTGCCAGATTACGTTCCAAACCGTAGCTTAGGAATGCGGCAATCGTTGCGCCTGCGCCCGGAAGTACGCCAGTAAAGAAACCTAGAATCGAAGAGCGAATAGAAACAGGTGCCACTTCTTTAATTTCTTCTTTGGTAACTTTCATCGAGCCGATGTTACTTAGTTTGTCTTGCTCTTCGTCACTCGTATCTGCAGAAGGTTTTAGAATACCCATCAACGTTTCGCCCAGCGCAAAGGTCGCCATGGCAAGTAACAAGAAGCTAAAGCCATCCATCAAGTCAGTAAGTCCGAACGTAAAGCGCTCTACGCCCACGCCTTTATCGATACCGACTGTAGACAGCATCAAGCCAAGAATAGTCATCATCCAGGCTTTAATTACCTGACCTTTACCAGCGAATGCCGCTACCGCAGACAAGCCAAGAAGCATCAAGGCGAAGTAGTCTGAGGATTGGAAACTTAGCGACACACTTGCTAATGCAGGAGCCGCAACCAACAACATGATCGCCGATAGTGTACCGCCAGTGAAAGAAGAGTAAGCAGCTAGTGCTAATGCTTTACCCGCCTGACCTTTTTGCGCCATTGGGTAACCGTCAAATGCCGTTACCACCGTTGAAGAACAGCCCGGTGCGTTAATCAGAATTGAAGACGTAGAGCCACCAAATACCGCGCCATAGTAAACGCCAGCCATCAAAATCAAACCAGATGAAGGTTCGAGACCGTAAGTGATTGGGATCATCAACGCGATAGCTGAAATAGGCCCAAGACCCGGTAGCATCCCGATAAACGTACCAACGAAACAGCCAACAATCACCATCATGATGTTCATTGGCATTACCGCAGTGGATAAACCTTGTAAAATTCCATCTAACATAACTCTTTCCTTTCTTTGGTTACCAGATGGTAAAAATCAAACCAGGCTCAAGGTAGATATCTAAACCTTGAGTCAGCAATAAATAAAAGGCGATAACAAACGGGAAAGAAGCGCCAAACAAAATCGGCTTACGTCTTTCACCAAGTAAGTAAAAGCCTGCTAGAAGGAAGAAACCGGTCGCCAACACAAATCCCAGATAAGTTAGGCCAACGCCATATAGTGCCATTAACACTAAAAATGAGATCAGCAGCTTCCAGTTGAACGTCAACACAGCACCACTTTTCTTATCCGGCTGGCCGGTGACCAACAGTAAAAGTGCTAAACCGATACCGATGTACGTCAGAATTGTCGGCAATGTGCGAGCGGTGAACGGTTCATATTCATCTCCAGGAAACAATGCGATTTGAGAAGTTTGGAAACCGTAGCCCAGACAGAAAAGTAAAAAGATCATCGCACCGACGCGATCGCGGCAGAGCAAGTTTTCTTTGGTAAAAAAATTGGTTGAACGAGACATCTTCAACTCCTAACGAAGGTAGAAAAGACCGTATATGGGCGTTAATGAGCAAGGTAATTCATTAACAATTAAGCATTTCGCTGCTAGCCGATCCGCTTATCAATCAATAAACAAAGGAGTGTGTATGCCGAAATAATTGTCGACAATGCCCATACACGGTGAAACTTAGAGTGCAAATACAGGTGGGGCTATTACCAAATCAGGTTTCATTACTGGCTTGGTATTGGAGAAATAGCCCCGTTTACTGCTACTGAAGGAAACCTAATTCGCGCATTAGATCACCCATTTGCTTCTCTTGATCTTCAAGGAACGCGAAGAAATCTTTATCCGCTTTATAGTTGTCGATCCAGCCATTACGGTCACGAACGACTTGCCATTCATCCGTTTTGTACATCTTGGTGAATGCAGAATTCCATTCGTCGATTTTCTCTTGGCTGGTTCCTGGTGCAGCGAAGAAACCACGCCAGTTAGCAAAGACAGTTTCATTGCCGTATTCAGTCAGAGTTGGAATGTTTGGCGCTGCATCTAATCGCTTAGGAGCAGTAATAGCCAGCACTTTAACTTGTCCAGATTTAGACATTTCAAGTACTTCGCCTAAGCCCGTTGAAAGGAGTTGGGTTTCGCCAGAAAGTAGCGCAGCCATCGCTTTACCGCCCGCATCGTAGCCGATGTAACGGACTTTACGTGCGTCAAAACCTTCGCCTTTAAATGCGGCCGCAATAACTAGGTGGTCCATCGAACCGCGAGCTGAGCCGCCAGCGATCTTCACTTTACGTGGGTTTTCTTCAAACGCTTTTACTGCATCTTCCCAAGAGTTATATGGCGAGTCTGCAGACGCAACAATAGCACCGTAGTCTGCAACAGTTGCAGCAACAGGGGTTAGGTCACGGAAGGATTGTGGGAAAATACCGCTAAGAGATCGTACTACGATTGGTGTTGAGTTCACCATTAGCGTGTCTTCTTGGCGATCCGCCGTTTCAATCAAGTGAGCAATGGCTTTACCGCCGCCGCCACCAGATAGGTTTTGAAATGATACGGTTTCAACGATGTCTGATTTGATTAAAACATCACCCGTACCGCGTGCTGTCATATCCCAGCCGCCACCGGCACCACCAGGAATGAGGAAATGCACTTTTTCTATATCGGCAGCAAAAGCGTTAAATGAAAATGAAGCTGCGATGATAGATGCGGCGAGCGTTGGTTTGATTACCTTTAACATGTTCACGTTCCTTATGTGAGTGACTCTATTCTGTTGATGAGTCTTATTGTTGTTTCAGCATTGAATCTGAACTTTGTTGAAAGGTTAATTAAGTGTTAACGACATGTCTGCAAAAGGTAGATAAAGAGAATATTGGGCATAGTGGGGATTTTGTTCATAAAGTTCACGCCAGAACACGCGAAGTGAACAGAAACCAACCATAATAAACGCACCAAAATAGCAAAGGAGCGAAATGATGAGAGGGACATGTTTATGTGGTGCAATTGAAGTTATTGCAGAACCAAATAATGAAGTCAGCTTATGTCATTGTTCCATGTGCCGAAAATGGACGAGCGGTGCATTTCATGCGGTGCACTGTGGCTCAGACGTCACATTTAAAGGCTCGGAACCTAAGCGTTATCAGTCTTCTGAGTGGGCAGTAAGAGGTTTCTGTGGCGAGTGTGGCTCGAACCTGTTCTACCATTTGCTGTCCAGCAATGAGTACATCTTATCTGCGGGATTGTTCGACAACCCCAATTTTAAGCTGACCTTGGAAATCTTTACCGACGAAAAACCGGGGTATTACGAACTCCATCCGGATTCCAAAACGATGACCGGGCAACAAGTCTTTGAGCAATTTGAGCCCAAAGAATGAAGTTGTAACTCAATATCTGTTTATCTACCCAAACGTAATTATTAATAATCAAATAGATAACAGTAGATTAATTGTCGACAATCAAGGTTTTCGTATGACAATTTTACCTATCATCCCGCTTATATTTCGTTTATATCCGATTTTTTAATAAGACCTTAGTCTAAAGTGTCGACAATTTACTTGATTGTCGACACTTTGATCGTTTATTTTATATTTAGGTTAAGGAATTGTAGACATTTCGGTGTCATTGATGTGAGTGCCTGAATATGAACTCTGAGTTAAAAGCTCGTTATAAAGTGATAGCTTCTGAGAAAGAACACACCAAGTCTGAAACACTGACGGAGTCTTTGATAGAAGTTATCGTAAACGGTGATGTTGCGCCGGGGAGTAAAATCTCAGAGCCAGAGCTTGCCAGGAAATATCAAGTCAGCCGAGGGCCTTTACGTGAAGCGCTGATGCGTTTGGAAGGTTTGGGTCTGATTGAACGTATCCCGCATGTTGGAGCGAGAGTCACGACCTTTTCACCAGAAAAGCTGATTGAGCTTTACTCGGTACGAGAAGCGCTAGAAGGGATGGCTGCAAGGCTTGCGGCTCGCCATATTACCCAAGAAGAGCTATTGAGCTTAGAAATGCTATTGTCGACACATTCGAAGCATATTGACCAGGTAGAAGGCTCTTCCTACTTCCACCAGCATGGTGACTTTGATTTCCACTATCGCATTATTCAGGCAAGCCGAAATAGCAAGTTGATTACTTTGTTGTGTGATGAGTTGTATCACTTACTGCGCATGTATCGTTATCAGTCACCACGTTCGCAATCTCGTCCAAACGAAGCACTCAACGAACACAAATATATTTTGGAAGCCATTCGTAATCGCGATGAAGAACTTGCAGAAATGTTAATGAGACGACACATCTCTGGGAGTCGAAAACTCATCCAATCGCAGATTATTCATACAGAAACTGAAAGTTTAGATAAAGACTAGAAGGAATTCGTCATGAGCTTAACACCGGGGGCGAAGTTCAGACTCGCCATTGAACAAAACAATCCGCTACAAATTGTCGGTACCGTTAACCCATACTGCGCCATGATGGCGAAAAACCTGGGGCATCAAGCGATTTACTTGTCTGGTGGCGGTATTGCAAATGCTTCATACGGTTTGCCAGACTTAGGCATCACCACACTCAATGACGTGTTGGTGGACGTTAACCGCATTACAAACGCCTGTGATTTGCCATTGTTGGTGGATATCGACACGGGTTTTGGTGGTGCATTCAATATCGCTCGCACGATCAAACAAATGGAAAAAGCAGGCGCGGCTGCAGTACACATGGAAGATCAGGTAGCGCAGAAACGTTGTGGTCACCGTCCAAACAAAGCGATTGTTAGCCAGCAGGAAATGGTAGACCGTGTTAAAGCGGCGGTTGATGCGCGTAACGACGAAAGTTTCGTGATTATGGCTCGTACCGATGCACTTGCGGTTGAAGGCATGGACAGCGCGATTGAACGAGCGATTGCTTGCGTGGAAGCGGGCGCGGACATGATTTTCCCAGAAGCGATGAACAAACTGGATCAATACCTACAGTTCTCAAATGCGCTTGAACAAGCTACCGGCAAACATGTTCCGATTCTGGCGAACATTACCGAGTTTGGTGCAACGCCACTTTACGGATGTGATGAGTTGGCAAAAGCGAAAGTGGACATGGTGCTTTACCCACTCAGTGCTTTCCGTGCCATGAACAAAGCCGCAGAAACGGTTTACAAGCACCTGCTAGAAGTAGGCAATCAGGAAGCGCTGGTTGATTCTATGCAGACACGTAAAGAGCTATACCAGCACCTGAATTACCACGAATACGAAGACAAACTTGACCAGCTATTCTCAGAAGGGAAATAGCGGGGAAGTAAAGAATAAACGGAAGCCCAAGAAAAATATTTGATAGAGATAATCGGAATTTATCCAATCCAATAACGTGAAAATTATCTGGTGAATAAAAACGCTCCAAAGAGAGCAAAGCCAGATAGAAAAGGAGTTCAAACAATGCCTCAAACTGAAGCAAAGAAAGCAGAGTTAGGTGGCGCAGGCCTACGTGGTCAAAGCGCTGGAAGCACAGCTTTATGTACTGTCGGTAAAACGGGAACAGGTCTTACTTATCGCGGCTACGATATTACTGACCTTGCCAATAATGCTCAATTTGAAGAAGTGGCGCACCTGCTGTTACGTGGTCACTTACCAAATCAACAAGAACTCGATGCTTACAAGACGCACCTGTTAAGTCTTCGTGGTTTGCCAACTGAGCTAAAACAAGCTCTTGAACTAATTCCTGCGACTGCGCACCCAATGGATGTAATGCGTACAGGTTGTTCAATGTTGGGTAACTTAGAGCAGGAAATGAGCTTTGAAGAGCAGCTGCAATCAACGGAGCGTATGCTTGCGCTATTCCCTGCAATGATCTGTTACTGGTACCGCTTTAGTCATGACGGTGTACGTATCGACACTGAAGATCAGACTCAAGACAGCATCGGTGGTTACTTCCTGAAACTGTTGACTGGTAAAGAGCCAACGGAACTGCACAAACAGGTTATGCACTGTTCATTGATCCTTTACGCAGAGCATGAGTTTAATGCGTCAACATTTGCTGCACGCGTTTGTGCATCAACATTGTCAGACATCCACTCTTGTATTACTGCGGCAATCGGTACGCTTCGTGGTCCACTTCACGGTGGCGCAAACGAAGCGGCGATGGAAATGATTGAAGATTGGCAGACGCCAGATGAAGCAGAAGCGAACATCATGCAAATGCTTGCTAACAAAGACAAGATCATGGGCTTTGGTCATGCGATTTATCGCGAAAGCGACCCTCGCAACGCGTTGATCAAGCGCTGGTCAGAAGAGCTGTCGAAGCAAGTGGGTGACACACACCTATATGCGGTATCTGAGCGTGTTGAATCGGTGATGAAGCGTGAGAAAGGTCTGTTCTGTAATGCGGACTTCTTCCATGCATCGGCTTACCACTTTATGGACATTCCGACCAAACTGTTCACTCCGATATTCGTGATGAGCCGTTTAACGGGTTGGGCTGCACACGTGTATGAGCAACGCGCGAACAACCGTATTATTCGCCCAAGCGCAGATTACACAGGTCCAGACCATCAAGAATGGGTGCCTATCGAAAAACGCTAGCGCGTTACTCCTTCCTCTATGCGATTCTCTCCACATGGGGGAAGGAGTATTTCTCATCACAAAGGTGACTAGAACGACTACTACATCTCAAAAACAGTTCTCCAATCAAGTCTCCAAACAACTTTTCTAGAGTAACGTTTCTAGAGTGATGGGGAGAAGGCCAAGATGTACAGATTGAATGGAAGCAAACCATGAGCACAAATATTAATACCCAATATCGTAAGTCGCTTCCGGGGACTCAACTTGATTACTTTGATGCCCGCGAAGCCGTAAATACTATTTCTCCTGGAGCCTATGAAACGCTCCCTTATACCTCACGCGTTCTTGCCGAGCAGCTTGTACGACGCTGCGATCCAAACGTTTTAACCGACAGCCTTAAACAGCTTATTGAGCGTAAGCGTGATCTCGATTTCCCTTGGTACCCAGCACGTGTCGTATGTCACGACATCTTAGGCCAGACGGCTCTGGTTGACTTGGCTGGTCTTCGCGATGCGATCGCCGATCAGGGCGGTGACCCTGCAAAAGTAAACCCAGTGGTTGAAACACAGCTTATTGTTGACCACTCACTTGCGGTAGAACACGCAGGGTTTGAGCCGGACGCATTTGAGAAAAACCGTGCGATTGAAGAGCGCCGAAATGAAGACCGATTCCACTTTATCGAGTGGTGTAAAACCGCATTTGAAAACGTCAGCGTAATCCCAGCTGGTAACGGTATCATGCACCAAATCAACCTGGAAAAAATGTCTCCAGTGGTGCAGGCGAAGCAGGGCATTGCTTACCCGGATACCTGTGTAGGTACTGACAGTCACACGCCTCACGTTGATGCGCTTGGTGTTATCGCGATTGGTGTGGGTGGTCTGGAAGCAGAAACTGTAATGCTTGGCCGACCATCGATGATGCGTCTGCCGGATATTGTCGGTGTAAAACTGACGGGTAAACGTCAACCGGGCATTACCGCAACGGATATCGTTTTGGCGATCACTGAGTTCCTGCGTAATGAGCGAGTTGTTTCTTCTTACCTTGAATTCTTTGGCGAAGGTGCACGAGACCTGACTATCGGTGACCGCGCAACCATTTCCAACATGACGCCAGAATACGGTGCAACAGCAGGTATGTTCTACATTGACGAACAGACCATCAACTACCTGAAACTGACTGGTCGTGATGAACAGCAAGTCGACTTAGTTGAGAAATACGCGAAACAAACCGGCCTTTGGGCAGATGATCTTGATACTGCGGTTTACGAGCGTGTACTTGAGTTTGATTTGTCATCAGTAAGCCGTAACATGGCTGGCCCTTCAAACCCTCACCGCCGTTTGCCTACTTCTGAGCTGGCACAACGTGGCATTTCTGGTGCTTGGGAAGAGAAAGAAGGCGAGTTGCCAGATGGCGCGGTGATCATCGCTGCGATCACATCGTGTACTAACACCAGTAATCCACGAAACGTTGTGGCTGCTGGCCTTGTCGCGAAGAAAGCCAATGAGCTTGGCCTTGTACGTAAACCTTGGGTGAAGTCATCATTTGCTCCGGGTTCTAAAGTTGCGCGTCTTTACCTGGAAGAAGCAGGCTTATTACCAGAGCTAGAAAAGCTTGGCTTTGGTATCGTCGGTTACGCATGTACCACCTGTAACGGTATGAGCGGTGCGTTGGATCCAAAAATTCAGCAAGAGATCATCGATCGCGATTTGTACGCGACAGCGGTACTGTCTGGTAACCGTAACTTTGATGGCCGAATCCACCCTTACGCGAAGCAAGCTTTCTTGGCTTCACCACCGTTGGTTGTCGCTTATGCGCTAGCGGGTACGATTCGTTTTGATATCGAGCGTGATGCGCTTGGTACTGACCAAAACGGCAAACCAATTTACCTAAATGATTTGTGGCCAAGCGACGAAGAGATCGATGCGGTAGTTGGTAAACACGTTAAACCAGAGCAGTTTAACCAAGTTTACATCCAGATGTTCAAACTGGATGACGCGGCGCAAAACTCGAATCCGCTATACGATTGGCGTCCGATGAGCACTTACATTCGTCGTCCTCCTTACTGGGAGGGTGCACTAGCGGGTGAAAGAACGCTGTCTGGCATGCGTCCTTTAGCAGTTCTGGGTGACAACATCACGACTGACCACCTATCGCCATCGAACGCGATCATGGCGAGCAGTGCGGCAGGTGAATACCTAGCGAAAATGGGCGTTCCTGAAGAGGACTTTAACTCTTACGCAACCCACCGTGGCGACCACTTAACCGCGCAACGTGCGACCTTTGCTAACCCGAAACTGTTCAACGAAATGGTGAAAGAAAACGGCGAAGTGGTACAGGGTTCTCTAGCTCGAATTGAGCCAGAAGGTCAGGTTGTTCGCATGTGGGAAGCCATTGAAACTTACATGAACCGTAAGCAACCACTGATTGTTGTAGCTGGCGCGGATTACGGTCAGGGTTCATCCCGTGACTGGGCTGCAAAAGGCGTTCGATTGGCAGGTGTAGAAGCAATCGTTGCTGAAGGCTTTGAGCGTATCCATCGCACTAACTTGGTTGGCATGGGCGTACTGCCACTGCAATTCAAACCAGGTGTTAACCGCAATACGCTAGAACTGGATGGTACTGAGCTTTACGACGTAGTTGGCGAGATTAAGCCGGGCGCTGATTTAGCCTTGGTTATCACACGCAGCAACGGCGAAAAAGTCGACGTTCCTGTTACCTGTCGCCTAGACACCGCTGATGAAGTTCACGTGTATAACGCGGGTGGCGTACTGCAGCGTTTCGCGCAAGATTTCTTGGCGCAATAAGGAGTGGTTATGGAAAACAATACTCCGAATCAAATGAGCCAAATCAAAGTGCCGGCGACGTATATGCGTGGCGGCACGAGTAAAGGGGTCTTTTTCAACCTCGAAGATTTGCCTCAAGAAGCGCAAGTGGCTGGAGCCGCGCGTGACAATCTGTTGTTACGTGTTATCGGCAGCCCTGATCCTTATGCAAAGCAAATCGACGGTATGGGTGGCGCAACCTCAAGCACCAGTAAAACGGTAATTGTTTCGCGCAGTAGCCAAGACGATCATGACGTTGATTATTTGTTTGGCCAAGTGTCGATCGATAAGCCATTCGTAGACTGGAGTGGTAACTGCGGCAATTTGTCTGCGGCAGTTGGTCCCTTCGCCATTCATGCTGGCCTGATTCCACAAGATCGCATTCCTGAAAATGGAATCGTAACTGTGCGCGTTTGGCAGGTGAACATCAGCAAAACCATCTTGATCCACGTGCCAATCGTCAATGGTTTCGTGCAAGAAACCGGCGAGTTTGAACTCGATGGCGTGACATTCCCAGCGGCAGAGATTCAAGTGGACTTTGTTGACCCGGCGGACGGTGAAGGCAGTATGTTCCCAACGGGTAACTTAGTCGATGATTTG
This sequence comes from Vibrio natriegens NBRC 15636 = ATCC 14048 = DSM 759, assembly GCF_035621455.1. Lineage (NCBI taxonomy): Bacteria > Pseudomonadati > Pseudomonadota > Gammaproteobacteria > Vibrionales > Vibrionaceae > Vibrio > Vibrio natriegens. The sequence goes on along the minus strand of NZ_CP141822.1, from coordinate 1,716,626 downwards.
GTGGTGCCTGATGTAGGCACCTTCAATGCCACGTTTATCAACGCGGGTATTCCGACCATTTTCATTGATGCTGAATCGATTGGCTATCAGGGTACTGAGCTACAAGATGATATCAATAACGATGACGCTGCATTGGCAATGTTTGAATCGATCCGAGCTCATGGCGCGTTAAAAATGGGTCTGATTTCTGAACTAGAAGAAGCTCAGACACGCCAGCACACACCAAAAATCGCTTTTGTATCCAAACCGAAAAGCTACCTGTCTTCAAGCGGCAAAGCGGTGAATGATTCGGATATCGATGTGCTTGTCCGCGCGTTGTCGATGGGCAAGCTTCACCATGCAATGATGGGAACAGCAGCCGTTGCTATCGCGTCTGCAGCGTGTGTGCCGGGAACGCTAGTTAACCTAGCAGCTGGTGGCGGTGAAAAAGAGTCGGTGACTTTTGGCCACCCATCAGGAACGTTAAAAGTTGGGGCACAAGCGAAGCAAACTGAACAGGGCTGGGTGGTACAAAAAGCCATCATGAGCCGAAGTGCGAGAATACTAATGGAGGGATTTGTGCGTGTACCCTCCAATGTCTTTGAATAGAGAAGCAATGTCAGGACATACTGGAGGAAGCAATATGTCTTCATACGAAAAAGAATATTTATGGGCGAAAAACGAACCGGAGAGTTTTTGGCGCGCTCAAGCGGAGAATATCGACTGGTTCGAATCTCCAAAGACCATCTTGAATACTGATGAAAACGGTATTGAGCGTTGGTTCCCAGATGGCGTGATGAACACGTCTTGGCTAGCACTGGATTACCATTGTGAACAAGGTCGAGGTGATACCGCCGCTCTTATTTATGATTCACCAGTGACAGGGAATAAAAAGACCTATACCTACACTGAGCTGCGCGATCAAGTCGCGAAAGTTGCCGGTATGTTGTCTGCTCAAGGTGTAGAAAAAGGCGACCGAGTCGTTATTTACATGCCGATGATCCCAGAAGCGGCAATGGCGATGCTTGCGTGTGCACGTTTAGGCGCGATTCACTCAGTCGTGTTTGGTGGCTTTGCACCAAATGAGCTGGCAGTGCGTATTGAAGATGCCGAGCCTAAAGTCATCATGACGGCATCGTGTGGTATCGAAATCAGCAAAATCATTCCATACAAGCCAATGGTGGACAAAGCCATCATGGATAGCCGTTGGAAGCCAGAGAAAGTGTTTGTTTTCCAGCGTCCGGAATGTGAAGCCGAGCTAAACCAAGAAAGAGATCTGGATTGGCAGCAAGAGTACAGCCAAGCACTTCCACACGCTTGTGTACCAGTACTGGCGACCGATCCGCTCTACATCCTTTACACATCAGGTACGACGGGTAAACCGAAAGGCGTGGTTCGTGACAACGGTGGCCATGCGGTAGCGCTGAAGTACTCAATGAGTGCCATTTACAATATTCCACAGGGTGGCGTGTTCTGGGCTGCATCTGATGTTGGCTGGGTAGTAGGGCACTCTTACATTGTTTACGCACCATTGATTCATGGCTGTACAACGATACTGTTTGAAGGCAAACCGGTTAGAACGCCTAATCCGGGAGCTTTCTGGCGGGTATGTGATGAGTACAAAGTAGATGCCTTGTTCTCTGCACCTACCGCATTCCGCGCGATTAAGAAAGAAGACCCGGAAGGTGAGTTTTTAAAACATTACGATCTGTCTAATCTCAAAACCATCTTTATGGCTGGTGAGCGTTTGGACCCTCCAACTCTTGAATGGGTGCAAAGCAAAGCCGACAAACCGGTTATCGATCACTGGTGGCAAACCGAAACGGGTTGGGCTATCGCGGGTAACCCAACAGGTATTGAAATGATGCCAGTTAAAGCCGGATCTTCGACAAAGCCAATTCCGGGTTATCAAGTTGAAATTCTTGATGAACTTGGTGAGCCAGTGAAAGCCAATCAGCAAGGTTTCGTTGCGCTAAAACGTCCGTTGCCGCCAAGCTGTTTACCAACCGTATGGCGTAACCATGATCGTTTTGAGACAGGTTATCTGAGCCAGTTCCCAGGCTACTATGTGTCGGGTGACGGTGGTTATCTCGACGAAGACGGCTACCTATTCATCATGGGACGTATTGATGATGTGATTAACGTCGCTGGTCACCGCCTCTCTACTGGTGAGATGGAGGAGATCGTTGGTGGTCACCCAGCCATCGCAGAATGTGCTGTAGTTGGCATTCACGATGATCTGAAAGGGCAGCTTCCACTTGGCTTTGTGGTACTGAAAGACGGCGTTAAAGTTGACGAGTTGGATCTGGAAGGTGAGTTGGTTGGAAAAGTACGTAGTGAGATCGGTGCGGTTGCCTGCTTTAAGCATGCGCTGGTCGTTGATCGCTTACCGAAAACGCGTTCAGGGAAAATCTTACGTCGAACCATTCGCCAAATTGCTGATGGTGAGAAGTACACGGTTCCATCAACCATTGACGATCCAACCAGTCTGAGTGAAATCGAGCGTGTTCTTCGTCGATAGCGTTTAATCTATTCCACGTTTAATGTTTTGCCCCTGCAATCCCTGCAGGGGCTTTTTTCTTTCCGGCGGGTGGTAATTTCAATATGGTCGCAGTAAGAATAACCAAATAACGACTTTATTGATCCTAGTGACTTGCTATCCCTCTACTTTGGTCACAAACTACAAAGGTTCAAATTTTAGTAAGCTTTTTTATGAGTGCATTTGTAATTAAATCGGCGTGTTTTGACGACATCTCTATTCTCAATGACCTTATGTTTGACTTGCATGATGAGCATCATGTTCAATCACCGGAACTGTTTAAAACGGCAGAAGAAATTGAAGAAGAGAAAAGCATCGGACGCTATATAGATAACCCAGAATGTCTGGTTTATGTCGCTGCAAAGGACGATGAAATTATAGGGTTTGTTTCTGGGCACTTCTGTGAGCTAATTTCTGTCGTCAGTAAGCCTGTGATGATGGGCAGTGTTGATGAACTGTACGTGTTGCCTGAGTTCAGAAAGCAAGGGGTCGCAAAAGCACTGCTTGATAGAATTGAATCCACTTTTATTAATTATGGCGCGAAGCAGATGTTTGTCGAAGTATGGAACTTTAATCAACAAGCGTTAGCGCTCTATGAAAAGCAGGGGTTTGGTCACCACATTCATTGCTTAAGAAAACCCATTGCTTAAGAATACGGCTGATCTTGCCTGATAAGGGCCGGTGACTCTGATTAAATCCGAACGGCCTTATTTCGGAGAACAATATGTATGTGCATTTAGTTGCATTTCATGAAGGATGGCGTATTTCCAAAACATTGCTAGAAATTATTCATTTTAAACAAATGCGCCTAATCTCAGTTGCAGAACTGAGAATTTAAACATGGAGCAGAAATTTTCCTGACATGAACCCATATAACTGTCAGAATTGCCATCGCAATTACGCATTATGTCCGGGTAATGTCAGCGTTAGATTAATTTTTTATCTCTAACTTCCCCGGTCTTATGTATCATACGCATAAGGCATCACTAAGTTTTTCAAATTCTATCAGTATCGCTGCCTTCACACGTCGGTTATTATTAAAGGTTACATTTTGTGTTGAGACAGTTATTTTTCCTCACTCTTTACTGCGTATTACTGGGTAGTTCCCCCGCTATTGCAGCGTCGTCGTCTTCAGAGTCAGTAAAAGGCGCACTATGTGTTGTGCGAGCAGATGATAAATTGGTATTGATTCACGAGATCCTAACCAATCGAATTTCTTTGCCCGGAGGCACAATAATTGAAGGCGAACAACCAAGAGCCGCTGCTCAAAGGGAAACTTGGGAAGAAACCGGATTAGTCGTAACGGTGGGCAAAGAGTTAGGCCGCACTGAGACGGCCGTTTTCTTTGACTGTGTGTCAGATTCGGAGATCATTTCTTACTCAATGATCAATTCGATGGGGGGAAATGAGCTACCAATTTGGTTTGCGCCACATTATGGTGTCGAAATTGCGTCAGCAATGTTGCTAACACCAGAACAGCTTCCCGTTTCTACTTATCGTTATCCCGCACAGTGGCAAACGGTCGTTGGTTATTTCAACGATGCGACGCATCAACCAGTGCATTACATTAATCATTTGATTGAGTCTGCTCCATCGTTTCGTCAGATCGAACTGGATTGGATGATGGAGTTACAAAACTGGGTCGGCTCATTGTCAGCAACCAGTTTTCAGACGGCTTCTCAGGCTGCCGAAATGATTTTAGAGCTCACGGCACCAACCATTTTACTGTTTTTGTTCCCGTTCGTGATGATGCGATTTGGTAGCCGGTTTGTTTTTCGACTATTTTTCGCAATTTCAGTAACGTCAGTAATGATACTTGTCGCGCAGCAGGGGTTTTCATTACCAAGACCGCATGTTTATATGCCAGTGGTCGAGCTTACACACAGCTTCGGTTTCAGTTTTCCAAGCTTGCCTATCGCAGTGTGGTGCTGTGTGCTCACTTTTCTATTCCACAAAAATGGTAACTTTGGCGTTAATGGTTCAACGGGGCTGATTATTGGTATGACGCTGCTTGTTGTGCTGGCTAAGTTCTTCCTTGGTACGGCTTTTATCTTGGATATGTTGCTGGGGGCGTTGTTGGGTATTTTGGTCGCTTGGCATATTCTGCGTTTGGAAGTAAACCCGGAGATACATGTTGATCAGTTGCTCACCTCGAAAGGAGTGTGGTTGGCTATGACGGTATTTACGGCGGTGATTTGTGTTGTTTGGCCGTTACCTGTATTTGGCAACTGGCTCGCTATTCTGATGGCGGCCTCTGTGATCGTTTTGACGTTTGATAAATCCCAAGTGCAGTTAAGTACCAGACAGGCCGTTTTTGTTATTTTGGCTTTGATATTGGCACAGCAGTTGTACCTGTATTCAGCAACGAGCGTATCGTACAGCGGCTTTTGGTCTCTGGTATTTATCACGCTGCAATATCCAATGTTGATGCTGTTATTCACGCTTCTGGTAAGAAAATTGACTCAAGCCAAGCGTTTGAAAAGCAGAGTACTGGACGTCGAATAGGACTCACTTGCAACCAGATACAATTAAGCCTCACATCTTTGTGAGGCTTTTTCGTTATTCTATTTGAATGGTTTTTCAAGTTGTACGGATTAGTACTTCACTTGATAGTTCAGAACAAACGTTCTTCCACGGCCTTTGTAATCGTAGGCTGCTGATTCGTAATGAGACGAATACACAATTTGAGCTCGCTGACCCCAGATGGTGGTGTAATCTTTATCGAACAGGTTTTGAATACCAAAGCCTAGGCTACCAACGGGAAGTTGATAGTTACCGACGAGATCAAACACGGTGTAGCCATTGAGTTCATTTTTATCGTCATCTTTGTAGTCAAACATGGTTTGGCTTTGGACTTTTACTGATAGCTCCGAGTCAACCCAACCCGCCCACGCGTTCGCTTTTGAGGTACTCGCTTCACCCGCGGTAAAGTCTTGCCAGCCGTCGTCGCCTTTGACTTCTGAGATGACATAATGACCCGATGCTCCGAGCTGAATATTGTCATTCATCCAGTAAGACGCCATCGCTTCCAGACCGTAGACACGCTTCTTGTCGTCAATTTCATCGATGAGCATGGTTGTCTTGTTATATGTCACTGACTTATCAGACTGTGAGTAATAAGCGGCGGTTTGTACATTCAGATCACCAGTATCCAGACGGTAACCAAGTTCAAAGCTGTTGGTTTTAATGCCCGACATCTTAGATTTATTTACGTTGATGCTATCGTTAAGCTGCCAGTGATCGCCAACAAGTGTGTAGTCTCCTTGTCCATAGTACTTAGCCGGGTCTGCTAGGTCGAAGCCTTGAGAGAAGTTCGCCCAAATTTGCGAATCGCTATCTAAATGATAAACCGTACCCAAGTTAAATAGGCTAACACTGTAGTCGGTTTCACCGCCCGGGACGGCATCAGCGGAAGTACCATTGCCTGCTGCTATTTTCTTCTGTTGGCTGTAGCCAATAAAATCGTCAATCTCGTTTGATATGTATTGGTAACGAATACCGCCTTCAACGGTCCAGTCATCAGTGATTGCATAATCAGTTTGCACAAATCCAGCAATGGAACTGACTTCGATACCAGGATATCGGCCAACTTTCGCGTAAGTTTTGTTGATCAGATTGCCCGAATTGTTAGCGATGGTTGGATCGTAGAGCGCTTGATTGCTGTCGAGTTTATCCTGATAAGCGTCGATGCCATAAACGATGTTTAGTCGGTCAAAGCTTTTCGCCAGCGCCGCTTTTAACGAAACAACATCGGTAATTTGTTGACCAGAAGATTGATAATAAGGTGTGTAAGTTTGGTCTTCTTTACGGTAGGAAGCTTCTGCAATCAGCTGATGTCCGAGGAACTGCTCGTCGACGTAAGAAGCGCTAATCATCATACGTTCGGTTCCATGTTCGCGGTCTGAATCAAAGCCTTTTCGCACATCAACAAAATCGCCACCGACAATGTACAGACCATAAGGCGAATCTTGTTGACTGTCATAGTACTGTGCCAAAAGATTCAGTTTCTTTGTCTCAGAAATATTAACGCCAGCGGTTGTTAGAAAATCAACGGTTTTATTAAACTGTAACGAGCCCTGTGAAATGTCCGGAGTCACAATGTCGCCATTAGCATCAAAGTAGCCTTGTGTTTCACTGTACATAACAGAAGCGCGGGCTTGAACCTTTTCACTGCCACCAGAGATGGCTTGACCTACTTTATAATCAAAATCTTCGCTGGAGTTAAAGCCTGAAGACCCACCAATAAAGGATTCAAACTCAATATCTTCGCTCTGGGATTTTTTCGTTATGATGTTAATCACGCCACCTGAAGCGCCAGCACCATACAAAGAGGTTGCCCCCGAAAGAACTTCAATGCGATCAATATTAAATGGATCAATGGAATCTAAATATCGACTGATTTGTCGGGATGATTGCAAAGAGACACCGTCAATCATGACAAGCATCTTACGTCCACGCAGGTTTTGGCCGTAATTGGTTCTTGCACCGCTGCTTACATCTAACGATGGAATGGTTGACGCCAGAATCTCACCAAGCGATTTCCCTCCACGATATTCTTGTTCGATCTGTTCGGAGTCGATATACCAAACTGTGCCCGGAATATCACTGATCGCTTTAGGAGTGCGGCTTGAAACAATGACCACTTTTTCATCAGTGACGTATTCTTCTGCTTGAGCTGCCAACACTGTACTTGCAGCGGCTACGGCAAGTGCAACAGTGGAAATCTTTAAACTTCCTTTTTTATTGTTCATTTTCTTCTCTATGTTTATCAACAAAAGGACTCTTAAATCCTCTGATAGGCTCGCTGACCTTTGATTTTGTTTTAATTAAATAAGCCTTCGTCTGTCACTGGTGAATGAAAGACAAAGCAACTTAGATTGCTACAAGTCGGGCAGATTCGATGTGGTGTTAGCGGTTAATTGAACGTCGTCAAACCGCGTAATTTCACTGCGACAACTCTTTATTCTAAATAAGAATCATTATTATTGTATTTTTGATGCAGAAATACAATATGCAAGTGCAACTTTTGTTTACGCTAGCGTTGGTTGAGTGTTTTCAGTGCGAAGCGTTGATCAAAATAAGAATGAACAAGCAAAGCTATGGGATGAGTAAAAGAGCCTGTACACAGTTAGTCAGGCTCTACGGAATGTTTAGCTAGCAGAAAAACGAAAGGTTGGAGCGAGTGGGGGCCAAGTGCTGAACTCGGAGTCCAGCTAATTGAGTTTGTGGGCAATGTTGTTTAATAGGCTCTCTCGCTGCGCACGAGGTACATTCATCACATCTTGATAGGTTCGTTTCATAACGCGAATGTCATTTTCCAGCAATTGAGCGAGCTTTGTTGCGGCTTGAGCGTTATTTCCCTCTAACAACAGCTCAATGATCTCGACGCGTCGTTGGCAAGAGGTAGTCACAGAGGATTGAATATGCATGGATACCAGATCGGTGGCTTTGCGCAGACGGTTGTGTTGCTGCATGATACTCAACAAAAAACGATTACCCGAGCAAGCGGCGAGTAGTTCGTGAAATTCAGCGCTTAAATTAAATAGCTGGCTTGCCGTTACGGTTTGTGGTTCGGCAATGGCTTGTAGGTGACGGTCCAGTAGAGCTTCAAGTTTATCGCGACCCAGCTTCCAGCTTGGTTCGAGCAGACCTGCGGGTTCGAATATAAGGCGGCATCGATAGCTTTCTGTATGCCTGTCGAGTGTATTCAGCACACCTTCAAGTTGCCACTTGTAGCCTGGACTTCGGTGGAGGATCGCGTCACTTTCCAGCAGTCGCAGAACATTTTGTATCTCACCTCGGTTGGCGTCATAACGCACTTGAAGCTCTTTCTCTGATATAGGGCACTCCAGCTCACCAAAAAACAGATCCATAAGTACTCGAAGATAAAGTTTCTCTTCACGGGATTGCTGATTGGTGTTTTTTCCCATCTCCGCAATATTTTCAGCGTCGATGAGTAGCACAAAACCTTTGTTAGGAACCGCTTTAGTGATGCCTTGATCGGCCATATATTTAAGCACGGCGCGGATTGGTGTTCTTGATACGTCGAACTGCAACGCTAAAGACGATTCATTCAAACTACAACCAGCCAGCGCATTGTCTGCCTTTAGTTTTGCAATAACTTTGAATAATAAGTCTTGTTGGAGTCGTGTGATTGCTGTCGTGCCCATAGAGTGAAAACGCGGTTGGTACATTTGTCTTCATGGTAAACACAAACGCATTTGATTGCTATAAATTGTGTTTTCGCAGCATAAATACAAAGCTTCAAAGCAGTGAGACGTCGAGAATAGTGAACTGAACATTATCGTTATTCCGACCTGTGGCATAGGAATACTCAACGTTACACGTAACGACAGGTGAAATGTGCGGAATGATATAGTAGGTTGAGTTACGCTACTTTCTGGTTTTACTCAATCTTATGCCATGGTCACGGAGGACATTGTTTTATGGCTGATATTTGTTGGACCCAGTTTCGCCACACGCTTCATAAATTTCCGGAGTTATCCAATCAGGAAACAGAAACCGCGCATCGCATTATGGAACAATTCCGCCATTTTGCACCGGATAAAGTCGTCACCGGCCTTGGTGGAAGTGGTTTGGCTTTTATTTACCAAGGCAATAAACCGGGACCGACGACACTGATTCGTTGCGAACTGGATGCGCTACCGATTGATGAGACGAATACCTTCGATCATCGCTCTGTTCACCACGGTGTTTCTCATAAATGTGGACACGATGGGCATATGGCGATTGTATCCTCGTTGGGGGAGATACTTAATCAAAACCGTCCTGCCAGTGGGAGAGTGATTCTTGCTTTTCAACCTGCGGAAGAAACGGGAGAAGGGGCGATCAACATGGTGAATGACCCGAAGTTTACCGATATGATGCCCGACTATGCGTTTGCTCTGCACAACTACCCCGGTCTGCCTCTCGGACACGTCGCCGTAAAATCCGGCCCGTTTAACTGCGCCTCGCGGGGAATGATCATTCGTTTGCAGGGCAAAACTTCACACGCGGCACACCCGGAAAATGGTGTAAGTCCGGCTATGGCGATGTGTAATATTATCTCGCAACTGAATACTCTGCCCGAATCTCTTAGCGAGCGCTGCTGGGTAACAGTGATTCATGCAAAATTAGGGGAAGTCGCGTTTGGCACTGCTCCTGGGGAAGCGGTCGTGATGGCCACACTGCGTAGTGAAAGTAATCAGACGATGCAAGCCTTAGTCGAAGCAGCAAGCGCATTGGCCGAGCAAAATGCAGACAGCTATGGATTAAATTGGTCACTGGAATGGCAGGATGTATTTCAGGCCAGCGTGAACTCGCAGCAGGGTTGTGAGCTCGTCGTGCAGGCTTGCCGCGATACTGGGACGGCTTATACGTTGCTTGATGAGCCAATGCGTTGGTCAGAAGATTTCGGTCAGTTTACCCAAGTCGCGAAACAGGGCGCCATGTTTGTATTAGGTTCAGGTCGAGAGAGTCCGCAGCTGCATAACCCTGATTATGATTTTCCTGATGAGCTGACCCCTGTCGGGCGAGCGATTTTCTTCAGCCTGATAGAAAGGATTAATGGGTTCTAGGTACTGCACTCGAACGTGTTGATGATCAAACGAACTGACTTTGTCCATGCATCTCGTGTGAATATCGGTAATTAAGCGTGTTAGGAAACTCAGACACGCTTCTGTCCGTCGTTTGAGTCGGCGAGCTTTTACCTGATAGTGTTAAGATTACTGTAAACTTAGAAAGGTATCATTCTCAAAATGGTAATTTTCTTAACAAATATTATTTGTGCAATTAAATCGAGTAAATATATAGACTTATTTGGTTAGACAAGCTAGTTTAAATAGAATAGTGCAACCAATTGCTTAGTGTTTTATATGAACAAACGCAGCCATTTATTAGTCTTTTCCTCTAATATTGTCACCTTACTGGCGATCAATGTTTGCATTGCGTCAATTTTAGTAATGACTAATGTATATGGGCCTCATGCTACTAATGAGAAAATTTATTGGTTGCTATTGATCTATGTAATTACCGGTGTACGTTATTGGGTTCATTATGGTATTTCTAACGACAACCAATATAAATTAGACTTTCATTTTATTGGTGTCACTGTCTCAGCAATTGCATGGGCTGCATACCCTTATATATTTCATCAAACAATGACGTTAGAAGAAGTCATGTTCACATTAGTCATTTTTTGTGGGATGTCGGGCGGTAGCGTCACATTACTCTCTGTTGATCGACGTTCCGCTCTGGTGTACGTAGCTATTACCATCTTTCCATACAGCTTTATATTACTTACTGGAAACGATGTTACGCTAAGAAACTTTGGGGTAATGGGGATAGTTTATGGAATTGCACTATGTTTGACAGCCATAAGAAGCGCCAATTTTGTTTACGCATCAATCGATAATCAAACTAAAATTGAAAGCTTAGTATCGAGCCTTGAAAATGAGGTTGATTCTAGGACCAGTAGAATACTTACATTAGAACGTCGTGATATGCTTTCCGGGTTATATAACCGAAATAATTTCGCCCCAGCGATTGCTATAAAACGCATTAATAAAAACAATCCTGCACTACTCAATAGCTTTATACATGTTGATATAGAGAATCTGCATCTTATTAACGATAACTATGGTCATGAGTATGGTGACTTTATTATTTCGGAAGTTGGTGAGATATTATTAAATAATGATAAACTTCACGGTTCAATTTCTGCTCGGTATGGGAGTGATGAATTTATTATCCATACTTACGTTTTTTCAAAAGTAGAGTTAGAACAATTTATTAATAATTTAAAGAAACAGATAACCGTGTATTTTCAGTCAGGAAGTATTCGTGTTAAACCGGACTATCATATTGGCTATTACATTTGTGATGATAGCGTCCCAATCAATACTGCGATCAGAAATGCGTATTTGGCTGTTAGTCATGGCAAAAGAAATAACTTACGTGTTAGTTGTTTTGGCAAGAATATACAAGAAAATTATGAACGAAAAGAGTATCTATGTGAAGCTATAAAAAAAGCGATTAACGACAATAGTTTTTATATGCAATATCAGCCAATAGCAAGCGTCAGAGATGATAAAATACACTCTTTTGAAGCATTAGTTAGGTGGGATTTAAAAGGGCAACGCGTCTCGCCTGACGAATTTATAAAGGTGGCTGAAGAGTATGGATTGATAATCGATCTTGGGCGGTTAGTGTTAAAAATGGCTATTGAAGCGTTAGCTGCTGTCAACAAGATGCATCCGTACATTTCCATATCAATCAATGTTTCGGTTATTCAGTTCGAAGATGAAACCTTCTTGGATAGTTTAAAACTGTTCATTTCTCAGTATTCGGTAAATCCAAACAATGTTCATTTGGAAATCACAGAAACCGCAATGATCACGAATATTGAGAAGCTAACTCAAAGTATTTTGAGTGCAAAAGAGATCGGTGTGATGATTTCAGTCGATGACTTTGGAACGGGTTTCTCTTCTATTTCCGTGCTTAGAAATTTAAAAATAGATTATATAAAAATCGACAAATCATACATTGATAACATTTGTCTGCATGAAAAAGAACAAAGCATAGTCTCTGCGGTGACTAAGATGGCTCATACGATCGGTACTAAGGTGATCGCAGAGGGTATTGAATCACAAGAGCAGCTAAATTCTATAGCACAAAACGACATTGATTTTTACCAAGGCTATCTTTACAGCAAGCCCGTATCGTATCAAGAAATGCTCTCGTATTGCCAAGACCCCCGAAAGCAAGCTAGCGAATCTTTCCTTTCTTGGACGAGTTCACCTTACACGAGTTGATAGGTCTGGGTGAAGGCTAGATGAGCACCATAAAGAGAATTGCGGTTATTGGGTCCCGTGGTTCAGGAAAGCCCACATTTTTATCCTTGCGTTGCTCGCGCTCGGTCCAGCGACTAAATAATTAAGTTTTGAAATCAGTCGCAACATCTAGCTTATCCTTTCAGGCGAATGACTTGATGGCCTTAAAATTCCAATAGCATATATTTAGTGGGGTTTTTATGGAAAAGGCAGAATTCATCCGGTTGCACTTGATTGAAAAAGGTGTTCCCGTGGACTTAACTAAACCAACAATATTTGTTTGGCCAAAATACAAAGACCTCTCGAAAAAGCCACTAGTATTCCAGTCGCTAGTAAAAGTGTTTTTAATGGATAGCTTACTTTTGGGGCCACTATGGGGAGCGTTCATGTGGGTATTTTCTTGGCATAAACAGCCTGAACATTGGAGGTTCTATCTTATTGGCTTCGCCTTGTTTGGTATTTTAATGGGATTTATCACCATATTTAGAATTATCAAGGCTAGAAAGAGTTTGGGTGAAAACAACTGGGAAAACTGGTGTAAGCGAAACTACGAGTAACGCACTATGCCAAGCGTTTAAGATGATTTCTAACGCTTGGTATCTTCAATTCTAAGTGGTGTTAGCTTGCTCGCAAACAGTAGTACCAAAAGTATGCTTCTAGAAATAATGGTCTGTTATTGTTGCAGAATTTATCTGCATGGTATCCGAGATGTCGGTTCTCAACATTATTCTCGTTAGTATTTTTTTATTGAATTTGTCTATAGATTGGTTTGAGCTGGAAAGTGCGAGAACCTCGTGCTTGTGTGTTTCATTTCTCGTTTCATGGACGTTTATTCTTGACGAAATGACCTGGCTGCAATCAGGCACTTACAAATGTGCTGAATGGATAAAAACCTTTTTTATTGCCTATATATCCTGTGAGGTGACTGTAATTGTCAACCTGATTTATATGTTGGCGAATAAATATAGTGTAACCTCAATGTCTTGGTATACTCCGTGTTTATTGCTAGCTGGATACTCACTCTACCAAAAGGTATATAAAGGTTAGAGTTTGCGTTGCGCACGTCTTCGCTAAGTATTATGTTCGAGAGGAATTTGAATGTTCAGGGAAACAACGAAGGCTGATTTTGAGTTATTTTGGCCAACCTTTTCAGCCGTTATTCGCGCTCAGGAAACCTACGCGTTTGACCCAGAAATGACGTTGGAAGAGGCTTACCGCATCTGGTGTGAAGTTCCGTTGAAGTCGTACGTTTATGTAGAAAATGACGTGATTTTAGGTTCCTACTACCTGAAGCCTAATGCTATGGGCCCAAGCAATCATATTTGTAATTGCGGCTATATGGTTGCAAGCGAAGCGAGAGGGAAAGGTATCGCTCGCAAGATGTGTGAGCATTCGCAACAGCTAGCCGAAGAACTTGGTTTTGAAGCGATGCAATTCAATTGCGTTGTCTCGACGAATGAAGTCGCGGTTAAGCTCTGGCAAAAACTTGGCTTCAGTATAATTGGTACGATACCTAAAGCCTACAGACATGGTCGTTTGGGGTATGTGGACAGTTTAGTCATGTACAAATGGCTCAGACCATAACAATCAGGGCTAAGCATGAATCCTGAGTTATTGGGAAGTAGGGTGACGTTAAGGGCGATCACAGCGCACGATGCAGACGATCTGTTTGAAATATATGGTGATTCTCAAACAATGGAGTTTGCTTCCGATGCTGTTTTTACATCGCAAGACATGATTCAGCAAATGTTGGAGAGCGTCGCCCGTTTAGAGAAGTCAGGTGAATCATTAGAATGGGCAATTGCCGATAAAAGCACCAATAAAGTGATTGGTACTTGCGGCTTACACACTTTTAGTGATAGTGGTCAAGCATGTGAGGTAGGTTGTTTACTTAATTCGGATTACTGGCGGCAAGGCTATATGTCTGAAGCACTCAGTGTATTGTTTTTACATGCCAAATCGCTGGGAATTACAAAGTTATATGCAGATATAGATGATGGTAACTTTCGTTCTCGGGCGTTGTTTAAGAAGCTGGGTTTCAATAATCAAAATGGCCAGTTTCAACTCACCATTTAAGTCAGCCTTTGAGCAGACCTGAAAGCGACTGAAGGAATTTAAATGAGTCGCAAGGCTGATGAGCATATAGATGAAGTAAAGCCTCGTATGGCAATCCGAGGCTTACGAAATCATTGTTTAAACCAGTTAGCCTTGATTATACAAATTCGAGCGAGCGAACCACTTTACACGGATTACCTACGGCCACACTGTTTGCTGGGATAGACTTATTTACAACGCTTCCAGCACCAATTGTGCTGCCTTTTCCTATCGTTACTCCAGGCAGAATAATGCAGCCTCCACCAATCCAGACGTCATCTTCTATGGTAATGGGTTTTGCTTGTCCAATATGTTCTTTACGTTCGCGAGGGTCTAGTGGGTGAATGGCCGTATAAATTTGCACATTGGGCGCAATAAAAACGTTGTCACCAATCGTCGTTGGACAACAATCTAACAGCACAAAGTTATAGTTAATAAAAACGTTGTTCCCAAGCGTTGTGTTGATGCCATAGTCAACTCTTAAGCCTTTCTCTATATGCACGTTTTCTCCCACGTGCTTAAAAATACTTTTGATAACCTGTGTTTTTTCTTCCGTCTGGCGAGAACTTAGCTGGTTGAAGTGATCCGTTTTATCTCTGGTTTGATAGCGTATTTCTACTAGTTCAGGGTCGTTAATTAAGTACGGCTCCCCAGCCACCATTTTTTCGTAGTCCGTCATTCACATAGCCTCGTGATAAATTATTTAAGACAGTATAGAGAAGGCTTCAGAACTCAGACATGAACTAAATGGCTGTAAATATGTAGCATTTCGCTCATTTAAAAGGGGTAATAATCAAGAAGAGGCGAGTAAGTTTATTTCAGAAAGAGAATAATTAGCGTGTTCAACAGTTAATAATCGCGCTTCTTATCGATAGAACTATAATTAGCCAATATAAAACAGTATAGGTATGGTTATTATGGCTATTCGAAGAATACATTCCGTAATTCTATTGATGACTATCTTTATCTCTCCTGTGGCTACGTCAAGTGATATGGGGGATGACAACAAGGCGAAAGGAAAGTACTTGGTAACAATAGGTGGTTGTAACGATTGTCATACCGCTGGTTATGCACCGAGTGGTGGAGCCATACCCGAGTCTCAATGGCTACTTGGCGAACAGCTCGGTTTTCGAGGGCCATGGGGAACCACTTACCCTATAAACTTGCGAGAGTACATTGGTAATCTGAGTGAATCAGAATGGGTAGCCACAGCAAAAGAGCTCAAAACCAGGCCTCCGATGCCTTGGTGGATTTTAAATACCATGACAGAAGATGACCTACGCGCTGTCTACCAATACGTTAAGAGTTTAGGAAGTGTAAAAAATACGGTTCCATCGTTTGTGCCTCCTGAAGAGGAACCGAATCCACCATATATTCAATGGCCACAGCCACCAGAGTAAAGCCGCTCGATAAATTATCGCGTACAGTTATCCGATGCTCGGTATAACAAGATTAAAAAACGGCACCCTTAGATTGAGTGCCGTTTGTTATTTGGACTGAAATGTTAAAGCTGAGTTTATTAAGCGTTCAGAACAAACTTTTCGATAGCTCTTGCCACACCATGGTCATCGTTACTTGCCGTAATGTAGTCGGCGATCTTTTTGGTTTCTTCCATGGCGTTTTCCATCGCGATGCCTAAGCCCGCAAATTCCAACATATGATGATCGTTTTCTGCGTCACCCATACAAATCACTTCTTCCGGTTTAATAGATAAGTGCTCAGCAATCGCAGCAATACCAATGCCTTTATTACTTAATGGGTTAAGAAATTCCAGGAAGTATGCCGCGCTCTGAACGACGGTAAATTTGTCACGCATTTCCGAAGGCAATGCAGCAATGACTTCGGTTAGCTTGCTTGGCTCTGCAACCATCATCGCTTTGATAATTGGGTGGTCATCTTCCAGAGATTCAAAGCACATTTCGGTGACATTAAGGCCGTTAATTTTTGCTTCAATATCGGTGTAAGGGTTGTTTTCGTTCGTGATCAACCCGTGAACCTGACTAAACGCATGCACATAAGCGCCGAGTTCTTTTGCTTTTTGAGCGACCAACTTCGCTGCTTTACCGTCAATGATTTGCTGGTGGATGAT
This sequence comes from Vibrio natriegens NBRC 15636 = ATCC 14048 = DSM 759, assembly GCF_035621455.1. Lineage (NCBI taxonomy): Bacteria > Pseudomonadati > Pseudomonadota > Gammaproteobacteria > Vibrionales > Vibrionaceae > Vibrio > Vibrio natriegens. Next base: position 1,700,095 of record NZ_CP141822.1, on the reverse strand, counting down.
TTCATTTGTGCCAATGTTTTTCACCATTGAGCCGTTGTAGTAGAGAACGAAATCTTTGTCTGAACGAATGTCCAGTTCATCTAACTTATCTTGCATGCCATCGATTGGACGACCAGAGGCCAAAACAACGGTTACGCCTGCCTCTCGAGCTTTGGCGATCGCTTGTTTGTTCTCATCTGAAATTACTTTTTCGCTGTTTAACAACGTGCCGTCCATGTCTAGGGCGATCAGTTTATACATGTTACTTACCTTAAAATTCAAAATTGCGGCGTGATTTTATTAACAACCTTTTATTAACAACCACTAAAACGCGTCCTGCCTATGAAACTACAAAATGGTCTATTTTAACAATTAATTTTTGGTTTGAATTGACCTAGACACAGCTCTCCATTAAGGTCTTCGCCTCGAAGTATTATGAGTGAGTGAGTTCTACGTTGTATAAGCTAAATGAGATGTTTGAAACCATCCAAGGAGAAGGGGTCTTTACTGGCGTTCCTGCTGTTTTTGTTCGTCTTCAAGAATGCCCGGTTGGGTGTTCATGGTGTGACACGAAACAGACCTGGGAGGCGGCAGAAGAGGACCAACGTTCGATTGGTGATATTCTGATAAAGACGGAAGATTCTCCGACGTGGTGTGTTGCAACGGCAGAAGACATCGTAGAGCAATATAAGAAGCAAGGTTTCAACGCAAAGCATATCGTTATTACTGGTGGTGAGCCGTGTATTTACGATTTACGCCCGTTAGCACAAGCGTTTGAAGACATGGGTTGCCAGTGCCAGATTGAGACCAGCGGGACGTCAGAAGTCGTTACGACAGAGAAAACCTGGGTGACAGTGTCACCAAAAGTGGCAATGAAAGGCAAATTGCCCGTGCTGAAAAGTGCATTGGAAAGAGCGAATGAAATCAAGCATCCGGTAGGAACTCAGAAAGATATCGACCATCTTGATGAGCTATTAGCGTCCGCTGAGATTAAACCGGAGACCATCATTGCTCTGCAGCCGATAAGCCAGAAGCCTCGCGCGACTCAATTGTGTATTGATACCTGTGTTGCTCGTAATTGGCGTTTGTCGATTCAAACTCATAAATACCTAAGTATTGCTTAAGCTCGGAGAGTAACATGAAAAAAGCCGTCGTTGTTTTTAGTGGAGGGCAGGATTCAACTACCTGTCTTGTTCAGGCACTGAAAGAATTTGATGAAGTACACGCGATCACTTTTGACTATGGTCAGCGTCACAAACTCGAGATCGAGGTAGCTCAACAGGTAGCGAAAGATTTGGGTGTTGCAGCGCATAAAGTGATGGATGTGGGCTTGTTAAACGAACTGGCTATTAGCTCTCTGACTCGTGATGACATTCCTGTCTCGCATGAACTGCAAGAAAATGGCCTGCCGAACTCGTTCGTTCCTGGGCGCAACATTCTGTTTTTAACACTAGCGGGCATTTATGCCTATCAGATTGGTGCAGAGACAGTTATCACTGGCGTTTGTGAAACCGACTTTAGTGGCTATCCTGACTGTCGTGACGACTTCGTGAAAGCAATGAATGCCGCTTTGGTAAAAGGTATGGATCGTGAGTTGACGATTAAAACTCCATTGATGTGGCTGAACAAAGCGGAAACCTGGGCGCTAGCTGACCAGTATGATGCGCTGCAACTGGTTCGCGAAAATACGCTTACTTGTTACAACGGCATCATCGGCGATGGTTGTGGTGATTGTCCATCCTGTGATCTGCGTAAAGCAGGTTTAGAGGACTACCTGAATAACAAAGACGCGGTTATGCAGTCATTGGTTGAAAAACAAAATTCCGAAGCTTGATACATGAGGGATAACTCCAGTGAGACTGGTATTATCCCTTACTCAGGTTGATAGGCTGGTCGTAAGCATCGACAAGCACATTGCTGCCGCCGCTTTTTGCCTGAGATAGCGCTTGGTCTAAAATCGAATAAAGTTCATCAAAATGAGTTAATGGATTTGATGTCGCGAGATAGGCCAAGCTTGCTGTCACAACGACTTCTTCATTTTTTTCTGTTTTGATGCTTAGTTCTGATATCGTTTTGTGTAGACTCTGAATTCGGAATGGGACATCTATTTCATCAACATTCTTAAGTAGCAGAACAAACTCTTCACCACTTAAGCGCCCAATAAAGTCATCTTTGTTCAACTTCGTGCTGATTTTCTGACAAACCTGCTTGAGTACCAAGTCTCCTGCCGGATGTCCGTAAGCATCGTTAATTGACTTAAAGTTATCTAAATCGACCAACGCGAGGACATAGCGTAATTCTCCGTCTGTTTTTGTTGCCTGTCTCTTTATCGTTTCAATACTGGTGGAACGATTCAAAGCGCTGGTCAAACTATCTAAACGCGCCTTTTTCCTAGCCTGTCGCTGCACGACAAGTGTCAGTATGAGTAAAACCACCAAACAGAAAACAATAAAGTTATAGATGGTTTTTTGTTCTGTAAGTTTCTCAAATTCAGTTTGTTTTAGATTGCGCTCAATGTTTAAGCGAGCAAGATTAAGATCGTACTCATACTCATTTTTGGTGAGGTCCAGAGCTTCCATCGCTTTCATGTTTTTTGAATCACGATTTGCCAACTCTAATGTTGAATACGCTTCGTAATGTAACAAAGCGGCTTGAAAGTTATTCAGGGCCTGATAAGCCTTAGAAAGCAGCAGTTGCGCCTTGGCTTGCAGTAATGGCCGTGAATTGTCCGTCGATAATCTTAGCGCGGAATTAGCGTGCTCAATCGCAGTCTTTGCATCCAAACTTTTCAGGTATGCAAAACCTGCGGCTAAGTGCGCTTCGGTTTGAAGATGGTTGTTTTCGTACCGTTCACCAAGCCCCAAAGCTTGATTAACATACTTGAGCGCCTCTTCCACATTGCCAGATTCGGCTTCAGCTGATGAAAGGCCAAGATAAACTAAACCTTGACCGTATGGATACTCAAAATGCTCTAAGATAGTGAGTGAGTTTTTATAGTGTGTAATGGCTTTATCAAAGTCTTTAGCTTTAGCATACATGGCAGCAAGGCTGTGCTCGACCTGTGCTACTTCGACTGGTGTGCCATCTTGTTGACGAGCAAGCAGGGCCTGTATTAGATATTGTTCAGATTGCTCAAACTGCCCGAGCTCTGCCAATAAATTACCAACATCGTTATAGACTCCAGACGGGTCGCTCTGATAGGGCATATTTGCAAGAAGTCGGCGGTATACGCTTATCGATTTTTCATAATCGCCACGAAAATTGTAGTTATTGGCGATGACGCGAAGCGAGAGATCTTTCGGGAAGTTCTCCTGATGCTTATTATCAAAATGGCTTTCTAACGATGAGCAGAAAAAATGCGCTTTGTGGTAACGCCCTTGTTGATTCAAGGTGTAACAAAGTTGGTAATTCATCAGGGCTTCACCCTCGATGCTAGCACTTTGTTTCATCTTATTTCTTAGCGAGATAAAGCTCTTTACCGACGCATCATAGCTGCCTTGTCTTCGCTCATTTAAAGCGAGAATGTATTCGGCTTCGAGCGTGGCAAACGCATTGTTTCGCCCTTGGCTATTCCCATAATAGGGCTGTTTCATGTTAGACATGTATTCATAAATCAAACCACTTACATACAGCTTCTCACTGTCATATTTTGCGGTGTGATAGCGGCTTTGAAGCAGGCTGAGCGCTGACTTGGCATTGGTTTTTAATGTGGCCTGATAAACTGAATGCCATTGAGTAACATTCTGATTTTGTTGGCTGTAGTGAGGGTGGCTATAGGCCGGACTACAAAAAAGCAAGAGGCAGAGCAGGAGATACAGCGTGCGCATATTATGATGTTATCGATATTACTTTTGTATGGATAGATTACTCATTATCTACTGAGTTGTATGAATCAGTGAAGTATGTAAAGGCGAAAAGAGTGACAAAAACTATGCGCTTTGTCGATATTTGGAGTGAAAGCTATAAAAATACTAAATTAAAAGACCCCAGCTTTGTGGGCTGAGGTCTCATCAATTAGTCTACATAAAGTTTTGCTAGATCTTGTGGTTCCATTTCTTTGCCTTCTAACTGCGCGTTCCAGTTAGTGCCAACAAGAACACCATCTTCAGCAAGAGTAAGAAGCCAATCTTCTACAAAAATATCCAAAGGAATTTCCAGGACATCGAAATCAGCCCACTCTTCAACGTTATGTGCTTCTGCATCTTCTTTCGATGACCAGAAAGGCATAACTTCACTATTTTCGAATTCAGTCGAATCGCAGGATAGCCAACCTTCTTCGTTACGCAGACCCCAAACTAACTGGTTTTCTTTAGTTTCGGACACGAAAAGGTCAAGGTTTTCTTGGATATCTGATGTAAGTTTGCTCATTTCAAAACTCTCATTGTTATGACGTAGCTAGGTTAACATTAAAGGGCGGATTCCTAAAGCATAATACGGTTTGCATCGTTGCTAAAAGGAAAGGAGCCGAAGCTCCTTTGTTTAATTTAATGGTGGCAATATTCAGGTTAGTTCTTTGGTAGCGTCGTAAAGACTGTCCACTCTTTTTTTACTTCGCCTTTATACCCGATCACGGTTGCCGTCACTCGTCGGTTTTGAGCATGACTTACTTCATCGGTTCCTGATGTTGCCAGAACAGTATCTCCGTAGCCGACGATAGTCACTCTTTCAGGGCTTATTCCGTTACTCAGCAGCTTGCTTCTAACGTTATTTGCGCGTCGTTTAGAAAGGTCCAAGTTGTGTTCTGGCGTACCTGTACGGCTCGCGTAACCCTGAATTTCAATAGAGGTCTCAGGATACTCTTTCAAAAAATTAGACAACTCGTATATCTGCTGCGAAAACACAGGGTTGATGACATCTGAATCATTGGCAAACAGAACTCGGAGCTGCATTTTCTCTGATGAGTTTTCATATTCACCACAACCATCGTTGTCTATGTCAGAACCTTCTGGTGTACCCGGACACAAATCCCTTTCGTTGATCACACCGTCACTATCATCATCAAGGTGATCGGCACTCTGCTCAGCAATAGGTGTATCCATGTATTCATATTCGTCACCGTTTTCATCTGGTGAAGAACTACACGCAGCCACTGCGAATGATAGTGCAATAATAGTTATGTATTTCATAATTAGTACTCCACCTTATCTAGCCATTCTTGTGGAACTTCGACTCTCAATGCACTGAGAAGCTGACCTGTTGCGTTCATTACTCGATATTTTGCAAACTGCTCTGCATATTTTGCGTCAAGGTAGTCTTTACGCGCTTCAAACAGTTCATTCTGTGTATTCAAAACATCAAGAAGGGTTCGTTGACCTATCTTGTATTGCTTTTCGTAGGCAATCACCGTTTCAGAAGCAGAATCTACGTGATCCGACAAAAATTCTTTTTGTTGGAGTGTTAAATCTAGCGCTGTCCAAGAAAGTTTTAACCCTTCCTCCACATTTCGGTATGCACTTTCTCGTAAATCTTTCGCTTTGTTAAGTTGGTAAGCGAAACTGTCTGCGTTAGCGACATCACTGCCGCCGTTAAACAAGTTATAACGAAGTCGAAGCATAGCTAAGGTTTCATCACTTCGGCCTTTAAGACCATCCGCATCATCTCGCCATGTTTGCGATGCCTCTATCGAAATTGTTGGGTAGTACACACCTTTTGATTGTTTGTACTGGAACTTCGCTGAGTCGACATCTGCAAGAGCTACTTGAATCACAGGATGGAGTTCGTATGCCGTACTTACCGCCTCATCGACCGTGTAAGGGAGGAAGTTTTCATCAGCTCTAGGAAAGATTAACCCTTGAGGTGATTGTCCGACTAAGCGTGTAAACATCGTATGGGTGTCGTACAGGTTATTTTGTGCTGCGGCAAGGTTACCGTGTGCTTTAGCGATACGAGCTTCCACTTGGGTTAAATCAGCGGTTGACCCAATGCCAGACGTGACGCGCTTTGAAATGTCTGAATAGATATCTTTGTGAACCGCAAGGTTGTCTTCTGATAGTTTCAATACTTCATAGGCTTTTACGGCATCTAAGTAAACTTTTGCGACCTCAAGTGCCTTGTCTGACGCATCAGCTAAGAGTTGGAACCTTACCGATTCTGCATCGGCAGCTGTTCGGTCAATGTCATTCAGCGTCGCACTGCCGTCCCAAATCAATTGGGTCAACGTGACCGACGCTTCTTTTCTGGTGTAGTCTGTGTCGCCGCGAGCTACCTCGTCAGACGGGTCCAGACCTTCGTAACCAATCCCCGCATCCAAATCAATAGATGGTAGGTAAGCACCTGTAGAAGCATCATTTACGTACCGCTTACTCGTAAATTCGTTGAATGCACTTTTAATATCTGGGTTGTTTTGTAACGTCAATGTCACTGCTTGCTCTAACGTTTGACCGAAAACGGGTATAGACACCATTAAGCTGCAACAACAGGCGTATTTGAGTCGGTTCCATTTCACGGTAATTCTCCTAAAAATCGTGATTCTTTTTGTTGTTTTATCTCATTGGTGAGACAGAACACCACAATTAACAGTGTTTGAGTTAGGAATAGATCAACCTACTGTTAAACCAAGGCTTTTGATTAGAAAACCCACGGATTTACCTGTATAAACCGTGGCGCATAGGTCAATAGTTGCTTAACCAACCAATAGGCCAAAACAGGAAAAAAGCTTGAATTTTGAACATCATAACGGTCCGAAGACTGTGCATTTACCCGCTTTTAGAAAACCCCGCCCCTTGAGTTGAAAAGCTTCGTAAGCACCAAACATACAACGAAAAATATGATGATTTTGTCTAAACTATAGTCGTAAATTAAAAGGTGACAAACTTTTGGATTAGTTTGAATTGGGGCGAGGTAGGTATGGATCGAGTAACTTTGAGCTCTTTAATGGGCAACATAGTCGTGATCGGGCTTGATGGGAATATAAGAACCCTTGCAAAAGGAGAGTCTCCAAAGCCTGGTGAATTAATAATCGAAGAGGTTTCAGATACTTCGGAGCTAGTTGTTGAGCAAGTTACACCGCAAGGCAGCTCGATCAATGTGACGGATGACATTACCGCCCTGATTGAAGCTATCGGTCAGGGACAGGACCCTACACAGCTTGGTGAAGACTTTGAGACAGCTGCTGGTGGAGTAAACGGTTCGAGCCCTCAAACTACAGGGGCGATTAACCGAACTGGTACTGAAGTACTAGCTAGTACTAATTTTGAGACAGTTGGCATAAATGGAACAGGATTTTCTAGTACTCAAGTTCAGACACTGTTGGATATTTTCCAACCGCAAGCACCTGCTCCTCAAGTAACACCACTGCCTGCAGAGGTCGTCGTTCAAGGAATATCCAGCCCAACAGTCAATGAAGGTGACCAAGTCGTTTTTGACGTCACTTTAGATCAGGCAACCGAAGCCATTACGGATATTGAAATGACTTTGGGTGATGGCTCAGCAGTCGGCGGCTCTGCTGGTGAAGAGGGAACTGACTACGTAAATACCACCGTAATCGTCACATTATCAGATGGTACGACTCAAGAAATCCAAGTGAATGAAGACGGGACGTTCACAGTTTCTATCCCAATCGGAGAGCAGTCTTTCACGGTCAGTTTAGATACGGTTGATGACGACATTTATGAAGGTCCAGAAACCTTTACCTTAACTGGCACAACCGCAGACCAAACGACGCCTGTTTCTGGTACTGCAACTGTTTTAGATGACGGAACCGGTCCGGGAACGGATCCGGATGATGACCGCCCAAGCGTGTCGATTTCAGATGCGGGTATTGTCGATGAAGGCGATATCGCTTCCTTCACAGTGTCCTTGAGTAATGCCTCGGAAGACGCGGTACAGGTTCAACTCACTCTAAATCCAGGGGAAACCGAAGCGGGCGACTTGGGTACTTTCGAATACAATACCGGCTCTGGCTGGGTGACTGTGCCCGTCGATGGCGTGGTGTCCGTACCAGCAGGCATGACCGAGTTTGATGTACGTGTTGCTTCAACTCAAGATGAGGTTTATGAAGGCGCGGAAGACTTCAGTGTGACTGTGACTGGCGTTGATGTTGTTCAGGGCAGCGATACCGGGCTTGCCACCATCGTCGATGATGGCAGTGGTCCAGAGCCGGATCCGGACGATGACCGTCCAAGCGTGTCGATTTCAGATGCGGGTATTGTCGATGAGGGTGACATTGCAACCTTTACGGTGTCCTTGAGTAATGCGTCGGAAGCCGCAGTACAGGTTCAACTCACTCTAAATCCAGGGGAAACCGAAGCGGGCGATTTGGGTACCTTAGAATACAATACCGGCTCTGGCTGGGTGAGCGTACCCGTCGATGGCATGGTGACTGTACCTGCTGGCATGACCGAGTTTGATGTGCGTGTTGCCTCCGTTCAGGATGAGGTTTACGAGGGCGCGGAAGACTTCAGTGTGACCGTGACTGGCGTTGATGTTGTTCAGGGCAGCGATACCGGGCTTGCTACCATCGTCGATGATGGCAGTGGCCCTGAGCCGGATCCAGACGATGACCGTCCAAGCGTGTCGATTTCAGATGCGGGTATTGTCGATGAAGGCGATATCGCTTCCTTTACGGTGTCCTTGAGTAATGCTTCGGAAGCCGCAGTACAGGTTCAGCTCACTCTAAATCCAGGGGAAACCGAAGCGGGCGATTTGGGTACTTTAGAATACAATACCGGCTCTGGCTGGGTGAGCGTGCCCGTCGATGGCATGGTGACCGTACCAGCCGGCATGACCGAGTTTGATGTGCGTGTTGCCTCCGTTCAGGATGAGGTTTACGAGGGCGCGGAAGACTTCAGCGTTACCGTAACCGGCATTGGTGCCGTTCAGGGCAGCGACACTGGCCTGGCAACCATCGTCGATGATGGCAGTGGTCCTGAGCCGGATCCAGACGATGACCGTCCAAGCGTATCGATCTCCGATGCTGGTACGATTGACGAAGGTAGCACTGCGACCTTTACCGTGACGTTAAGCAATGCGTCTGAAGATGCGGTCCAGGTTCAGTTGGCATTAAACCCAGATGAGACCGAAGTCGGCGATTTGGGTATCCTGGAATACAACACTGGCTCAGGATGGGTAGAAGTGCCAGTAGGTGGCCTAGTCACCGTACCTGCGGGCATGACGGAATTTGATGTGCGCATAGGCACTACGTCAGATGATGTGTATGAGGGACCTGAAGACTTCAGTGTGACCGTGACTGGCATAGGAGTCGTTCAGGGGCAAGACACAGGAACCGCGACCATTGTAGACGATGGCACCTTAATCGATGATGACCGTCCAAGTGTGTCTATCGTTGAAGACAGCGTGGGTGTGAACGAAGGCACTGACGCGGTGTATACCGTTAAGTTATCCGCAGCGGCTGATATCGATGTGACCGTCAGGTTGAACACGTCAACCGATGGCAGCAACACGGCGGAAGCGGACGACATTGGTAGCTTTGTGGTGACTCTGGCCGATGGCGTGACCGTGGTGAATGCCAACAGTGACGGTACCTACACCATTCCAGCGGGTCAAACCGAGCTGAAAGTGACCGTACCAACCACAGACGATGATGTTTACGAAGGGGATGAAACCTTCACCGTGGCGGTGCAAGGTGACACAGGCGTTGTCGGCAGTGACAGTGCGTTGGGCATTATTTACGACGGTGGTAACGGACCGGATCCCGATCCGGATGATGACCGTCCAAGTGTCTCTATCGTTGAAGACAGCGTGGGTGTGAATGAAGGTACCGAGGCGGTGTATACCGTGAAGTTGTCGGCAGCGGCTGATATCGATGTGACCGTCAGGTTGAACACCTCAACCGACGGCAGCAACACGGCGGAAGCGGACGACATTGGTAGCTTTGTAGTGACCTTAGCCGATGGCGTGACCGTGGTGAGTGCCAACAGTGACGGTACGTACACCATTCCAGCGGGTCAAACCGAGCTGAAAGTGACCGTACCAACCACAGACGATGATGTTTACGAAGGGGATGAAACCTTCACCGTGGCGGTGCAAGGTGACACAGGCGTTGTCGGCAGTGACAGTGCGTTGGGCATTATTTACGACGGTGGTAACGGACCGGATCCCGATCCGGATGATGACCGTCCAAGTGTCTCTATCGTTGAAGACAGCGTGGGTGTGAATGAAGGTACCGAGGCGGTGTATACCGTGAAGTTGTCGGCAGCGGCTGATATCGATGTGACCGTCAGGTTGAACACCTCAACCGACGGCAGCAACACGGCGGAAGCGGACGACATTGGTAGCTTTGTAGTGACCTTAGCCGATGGCGTGACCGTGGTGAGTGCCAACAGTGACGGTACGTACACCATTCCAGCGGGTCAAACCGAGCTGAAAGTGACCGTACCAACCACAGACGATGATGTTTACGAAGGGGATGAAACCTTCACCGTGTCGGTACAAGGCGACACGGGCGTGCTCGGTAGTGACAGCGCGTTGGGCATTATTTACGACGGTGGTAACGGCCCGGATCCCGATCCGGATGATGACCGTCCAAGTGTCTCTATCGTTGAAGACAGCGTGGGTGTGAACGAAGGCACTGACGCGGTGTATACCGTTAAGTTGTCGGCAGCGGCCGATATCGATGTGACCGTCAGGTTGAACACCTCAACCGACGACAGCAACACGGCGGAAGCGGACGACATTGGTAGCTTTGTGGTGACTCTGGCGGATGGTGTGACCGTGGTGAATGCCAACAGTGACGGTACCTACACCATTCCAGCGGGTCAAACCGAGCTGAAAGTGACCGTACCAACCACAGACGATGATGTTTACGAAGGGGACGAAACCTTCACCGTGGCGGTGCAAGGTGACACGGGCGTGCTCGGTAGTGACAGTGCGTTGGGCATTATTTACGATGGAGGTAACGGACCGGATCCCGATCCGGATGATGACCGTCCAAGTGTCTCTATCGTTGAAGACAGCGTGGGTGTGAATGAAGGTACCGAGGCGGTGTATACCGTGAAGTTGTCGGCAGCGGCTGATATCGATGTGACCGTCAGGCTGAACACCTCAACCGACGGCAGCAACACAGCGGAAGCGGACGACATTGGTAGCTTTGTAGTGACCTTAGCCGATGGCGTGACCGTAGTGAATGCCAACAGTGACGGTACCTACACCATTCCAGCGGGTCAAACCGAGCTGAAAGTGACCGTACCAACCACAGACGATGATGTTTACGAAGGGGATGAAACTTTCACCGTGGCGGTGCAAGGTGACACAGGCGTGCTCGGCAGTGACAGTGCACTGGGCATTATTTACGACGGTGGTAACGGCCCGGATCCCGATCCGGATGATGACCGTCCAAGTGTCTCTATCGTTGAAGACAGCGTGGGTGTGAACGAAGGCACTGACGCGGTGTATACCGTTAAGTTGTCGGCAGCGGCTGATATCGATGTGACCGTCAGGCTGAACACCTCAACCGACGGCAGCAATACGGCGGAAGCGGACGACATCGGTAGCTTTGTGGTGACTCTGGCTGATGGCGTGACGGTCGTCGCCGCGAATCCTGACGGCACATACACCATTCCAGCCGGTGAAACCGAGCTGAAAGTGACGGTACCAACCACAGACGATGACGTCTACGAAGGGGATGAAACCTTCACTGTGGCGGTACAAGGCGACACAGGCGTTGTCGGCAGTGACAGTGCGTTGGGCATTATTTACGACGGTGGTAACGGTCCTGGTCCTAACCCGGATGACGACCGTCCAAGTGTTTATATCGTAGAAAATAGCGTGGGTGTAAATGAAGGCACCGATGCGGTGTATACCGTGAAGTTATCCGCGGCGGCCGATATCGATGTGACCGTCAGGCTGAACACCTCAACCGACGGCAGCAACACAGCGGAAGCGGACGACATCGGTAGCTTTGTGGTGACGCTGGTCGATGGCGTGACCGTGGTGAGTGCCAACAGTGACGGTACGTACACCATTCCAGCGGGTCAAACCGATCTCAAATTGTTTGTACCAACCACGGACGACGATGTGTATGAAGGTGATGAAACCTTCACTGTTGCAGTCCAAGGTGCTACAGGAGTACTTGGTACCGACACTGCACTGGGCATTATTTACGACGGTGGTAACGGCCCGGATCCCGATCCGGATGATGACCGTCCAAGTGTCTCTATCGTTGAAGACAGCGTGGGTGTGAACGAAGGCACTGACGCGGTGTATACCGTTAAGTTATCCGCAGCGGCTGATATCGATGTGACCGTCAGGTTGAACACCTCAACCGACGGCAGCAACACGGCGGAAGCGGACGACATTGGTAGCTTTGTGGTGACGCTGGTCGATGGCGTGACCGTGGTGAATGCCAACAGTGACGGTACGTACACCATTCCAGCGGGTCAAACCGAGCTGAAAGTGACGGTGCCAACCACAGACGATGATGTTTACGAAGGGGATGAAACCTTCACCGTGGCGGTACAAGGCGACACGGGCGTTCTTGGCAGTGACAGTGCGCTGGGCATTATTTACGACGGTGGTAACGGCCCGGATCCCGATCCGGATGACGACCGTCCAAGTGTGTCTATCGTTGAAGATAGTGTAGGTGTGAACGAAGGCACTGATGCGGTGTATACCGTGAAGTTATCCGCGGCGGCTGATATCGATGTGACCGTCAGGTTGAACACCTCAACCGACGGCAGCAACACGGCGGAAGCGGACGACATTGGTAGCTTTGTGGTGACTCTGGCCGATGGCGTGACCGTGGTGAATGCCAATAGTGACGGCACGTACACCATCCCAGCGGGTCAAACCGAGCTGAAAGTGACGGTACCAACCACAGATGATGACGTTTATGAAGGGGATGAAACCTTCACCGTGGCGGTACAAGGCGACACGGGCGTGCTCGGCAGTGACAGTGCGTTGGGCATTATTTACGACGGTGGTAACGGCCCGGATCCCGATCCGGATGATGACCGTCCAAGTGTGTCTATCGTTGAAGACAGCGTGGGTGTGAATGAAGGCACCGATGCGGTGTATACCGTGAAGTTATCCGCGGCGGCCGATATCGATGTGACCGTCAGGTTGAACACCTCAACCGACGACAGCAACACGGCGGAAGCGGACGACATTGGTAGCTTTGTGGTGACCCTGGCCGATGGCGTGACCGTGGTGAATGCCAACAGTGACGGCACTTACACCATTCCAGCGGGTCAAACCGAGCTGAAAGTGACGGTGCCAACCACAGACGATGATGTTTACGAAGGGGATGAAACCTTCACCGTGGCGGTACAAGGTGACACGGGCGTGCTCGGCAGTGACAGCGCGTTGGGCATTATTTACGACGGTGGTAACGGCCCGGATCCCGATCCGGATGATGACCGTCCAAGTGTCTCTATCGTTGAAGACAGCGTGGGTGTGAACGAAGGTACCGACGCGGTGTATACCGTTAAGTTATCCGCAGCGGCTGATATCGATGTGACCGTCAGGTTGAACACGTCAACCGACGGCAGCAACACGGCGGAAGCGGACGACATTGGTAGCTTTGTGGTGACTCTGGCCGATGGTGTGACCGTGGTGAATGCCAACAGTGACGGCACGTACACCATCCCAGCGGGTCAAACCGAGCTGAAAGTAACGGTGCCAACCACAGACGATGATGTTTACGAAGGGGATGAAACCTTTACCGTGGCGGTACAAGGCGACACGGGCGTTGTCGGCAGTGACAGTGCGTTGGGCATTATTTACGACGGTGGTAACGGCCCGGATCCCGATCCGGATGATGACCGTCCAAGTGTCTCTATCGTTGAAGACAGCGTGGGTGTGAATGAAGGTACCGACGCGGTGTATACCGTTAAGTTATCCGCGGCGGCCGATATCGATGTGACCGTCAGGTTGAACACCTCAACCGACGGTAGCAACACAGCGGAAGCGGACGACATTGGTAGCTTTGTAGTGACCTTAGCCGATGGCGTGACCGTAGTGAATGCCAACAGTGACGGTACCTACACCATTCCTGCAGGTCAAACCGAGCTGAAAGTAACGGTGCCAACCACAGACGATGACGTTTATGAAGGGGATGAAACCTTCACCGTGGCGGTACAAGGTGACACGGGTGTGCTCGGCAGTGACAGTGCGTTGGGCATTATTTACGACGGTGGTAACGGTCCTGGTCCTAACCCGGATGACGACCGTCCAAGTGTTTATATCGTAGAAAATAGCGTGGGTGTAAATGAAGGCACTGACGCTGTTTATACGGTCAGGTTATCGGCAGCGGCAGACATCGACGTGACGGTAAGATTGAACACGTCAACAGGAGGAGCTAATACTGCTGAACCTGGCGACATCGGCGCTATTAAGGTTACATTGTTGGATGGAACAGTAGTGACCGCCAACAGTGATGGTACGTACACCATTCCAGCGGGTCAAACCGATCTCAAATTGTTTGTACCAACCACGGACGACGATGTGTATGAAGGTGATGAAACCTTCACGGTTGCAGTCCAAGGTGCTACAGGAGCACTTGGTACTGACACTGCACTGGGCATTATTTACGACGGTGGTAACGGCCCTGGTCCTAACCCTGACGATGATCGTCCAAGCGTCTCTATCTCAGATGCTGGTACCGTAGATGAGGGGGCCACCGCGACCTTTACTGTGTCATTGAGCAATCCTTCGGAAGGTGCAGTTCAAGTGCAGTTGGTATTAAACCTAGACGAAACAGAAGTGGGTGACCTTGGCACGCTTGAATACTACACCGGTTCGAGCTGGGAGGAAGTACCTGGGGATGGCATCGTGACCGTACCGGCGGGGATGACGGAATTTGATGTGCGTATTGCGACCATCGATGATGAAGTATACGAAGGACCAGAAGACTTCAGTGTTACCGTGAATGGTTTGGGCGCAGTGCAGGGCACCGATACTGGTCTGGCGACCATCGTGGATGATGGCACTAAAACGGACGACGATCGTCCAACTGTGTCTATCTCGGATGCAGGTACCATTGATGAAGGTAATTTCGCTACATTTACCGTGTCATTGAGTAATGCTTCAGAAGCGGCGGTGCAGGTTCAGTTGACACTAAACCCGGATGAAACAGTAGCAGGTGACCTTGGCACGCTAGAATACAATACCGGTTCAGGTTGGGTTGCCGTGCCTGTCGGTGGTGTCGTGACGGTGCCAGCGGGCATGACTGAATTTGACCTACGTATCGAGTCTATCGATGACGGTGTATACGAAGGTCCGGAAGATTTCAGCGTAACCGTAACTGGCTTAGGCCCAGTACAAGGCAGTGACACAGGTCTAGCGACTATCGTGGACAACTCACCGCCAACAGCTCGTGATTTCATCATCTCTCTCAATGTTGAAGAAGGTATGTTCCCTGTTCAGGATGTGGAGTTTGATGGACTAACAAGCGCCAATGAACAGCGAGTTGAAGACCTCGAAGATGATGCCAATGGTGCAAATGATGCCGATCTTGAAATTGTTATAACTTCATTACCTGAACACGGAGAGCTTTATTACCTGGACAATGGTGTAGAAGTCATCATTGATCAGGACTTTTTAAATGATCCGAATAACAAGTTGTATGAAAATACAGATATTAAGTACCGTCTGACTGATGACTTCTTTGATGAGCAGAGCTTTGATTCGGCTGATCTTCTTGAAGATCAAGGGAAAGATATCTTGGTTGGTTCTTATACACCACCTAACTCGAACTTAACGTTCACTGGAGGTCAGATAATCACCATTGGTAACAGCATCATCTTTGATTCCGACGCTCAGATCTCAGTCGATTTTGCAAATCAACAGGTCGGGTTAGTTGTTATTTCTCCTAGTGAAACGGGTCAGGGTGATGAAATCAGTACTGGTGAGTATATTACGCTAGAGCTGGATGAGGATTTATCAGCAAACGAAGCGAAACTGAATTTAGCCAGTCTGAATGACCGTTTCAATAGTGGTGCTGCATGGTTAACGGCGTACATCTTCCTAAATGGTGCTCTTGTTGATGTGCAGCAGTTTTACTCAACTGATATTACTTATACAAGTAACCATGAAGGTTTTATCACAGTTGATATGGCGAATGGTAGCTTTGATGAAATTCGACTTACTCCAGAAACCAACAGTTCAAGTGATAAAGCGGGCTTCACCTTAGTTGGGACTGAAATTACCAGCTTTACTGATGTGAACGATGACTTTACTTATCAGGCAATCGATACTGATGGTGCGCTAAGTAACGAAGCAACCGTATCTGTTGACTTCAATAACGTCACTGCTGAGTCTGTCGCAACGGCTGACTACAATACTCAATCGCTCACATTGACCGCGGCGGCAGATGCCGAGTCCAACGTCATTATGGGTGATGAGCAAGACAATGAGTTAGTCGGCACCAGCGGTAATGATATTTTAATCGGTGGTTTAGGCGATGATATCTTGACGGGCGGTGAAGGTGACGACGTCTTCAAATGGACAGAAATGAAGTCTGCTACAGACACCGTTACTGACTTCGAAACCGGCGATCAGCTTGATTTTGCTGATTTGTTTGAAGATGTGAGTCAGAGTGACATCTCCCTATTGCTTGATGACTTAGGTTCTGGCGATTACAGCGGACAAGTTGACGATATTAGTATCACCGTGACGGAAAGAGGCCCTAATTCAACCTTGATGATTCATAAAGGTGGTATGGATTTAGAGGTTAATTTTGACGGTGCTTCTGCGGCAGATATCGCGAATAGCTTAATTAGTAATCTGGAACATTTACGAGAATAGATGTCTTTAAGTAAGAAAAAACGGAGCGAAAGCTCCGTTTTTTATTTGATACTTGAATGAGGTCTAAAGCACCTTACAAGCAAAGCCTTTCAGATAGAAACCTTCAGGGTAGGCCGTGTCAGTAGGGTGGTCTGCCGCTTGTTCAAAACGCTCAACAAACTTAACTTGGCGATTCGCATCTACTGCTGCATCCGCGATGATTTTTTGGAACAGGACTTGGTCCATTAAGCCAGAGCAAGAGTAAGTAAGCAGAGTGCCACCAGGCTTTAGGATTTGCATCGCTAGCATGTTGATGTCTTTATAACCGCGACATGCACCATTCAGTTGCGCTTTGCTCTCGGCAAATTTTGGTGGGTCCATAATCACCACATCAAATTGAGTACCTTGATCGCGGTACTCGCGCAGCAACTTAAACACGTCTGCGTTTAGGAAAACGGCGCGCTTCTTAGAAATGTCGAACTCGTTCAGTTCGGCGTTAAATTTTGCCGTGTCCAGAGCTGGTTGAGAAACGTCCGCGTTGATAACACGTTTTGCTCCGCCTTTAAGTGCATAAAGACCAAAGCCGCCGGTATAAGAGAAGCAGTTTAGGACTTCTTTATCCTTCATGTATTTCATCGCTTGTTGACGACTGTCGCGTTGGTCCAGGTAGAAACCGGTTTTATGGCCACCAACGATATCGACACTGATTTTGACGCCGTTCTCTTCGATTACCACAGATTTTGGTGGCTCTTCACCATGTAAAACGCCTGTGGTTTCTTTCAAACCTTCTTTTTTACGTACCGCCACATCAGAACGTTCGTAAACGTTACAGTCTGGGAAGCACTCAACAAGCGCATCTACGATTGCCTGTTTGTTGTACTCTGCGCCAGCACTTAATAACTGACAGACGAAGAAGTTCTGGTAACGGTCGATAGTCACGCCTGGTAAGCCGTCAGACTCTGCCGCAACTAAGCGGTAACCGGTTAGCCCATCACGCTCGATAACGTCTTCACGTAGAAGCTGCGCATCTTTAAAACGTTTGACGAAAAACGCTTTGTTGATGTCCTCTTTTTCAAAGCTCCAAATACGAGCACGGATTTGAGATTCCGGTGAATATGCCGCTTTTGCTAACCATTTACCGTCGTGAGTGAATACATCAACCGTTTCGCCAAGGGCGGGTTCGCCCTCAACTTTATTGATGCCTCGAGAGAAGATCCATGGGTGCTTACGCTTAACCGATTTCTCACGACCTTTAACCAAATAGATAGCAGCTGTCATTTCTTTAGCTCTTGTTGAATTTTGAAAGGGGCGTATTGTCCGGGATGTTGCTGGTAAAAGCAATAACCATTGGGAATCAGTTGGTTTTATTGCGAGTTACGGTGTCACTCTTGGGGTTGTTGCTTAAAATCAAGCCCACTTTATTTGAAATTTAGGTGAATGAGAGACTTATCAATCCCGCCAGTCGGATTTTCTTCCATAATTGATTTAAAAACCCGCTACGCTTATTGAAAGGCTTGATGGGTCTGCAATAACCATTATAAGAAGCGAAATAACGATGAATCTAAAGTGTGAAAAGTATGTAGTAAAAGGTCTTGTTCAAGGAGTGGGGTTTCGGTATCAAACCTCACATCAGGGATTGAAGCTGGGTCTGACTGGCTACGCTAAAAACCTAAATAATGGCGATGTGGAAGTGGTTGCCTGCGGCACTGAAACACAAATTGATGAGTTTACTGAGTGGTTGAAAGAGGGGCCACGGACGGCAACTGTCGAAAGCGTATCGCATGAAAACGCTTCATATAAACCATACCGCGGCTTCAAAATTTTATGATTAAAGGCATTTCGCTGGTTTCGGGAGTCCAGCCAGTTTGGTTGCCTGCTTTGCAGGGCCTTTTTTGAAAAGCTTAAACAGGTATTTGCTGTTGCCTTTTTCTGGTCCGTGCGCTTTTTCCATCGCCTTAACCAACATTCTTACTGCTGGGGAGGTGTTGAACTCTTCATAAAAGTCGCGAACAAAGTGGACGACTTCTAAGTGAGCTTCGGTTAGTTCAATGCCTTCTTCTTCTGCCAATAACTCAATCATACCTTCTTCCCATTGAGTATGGTCCAACAAGTAACCCTGAGCATCGGTTTCAATTTCTTTGCCGTTGTAAACGAACATAACGTTCTATCCGATAAGTAATCTTTGATGTTTATAGATTAGCGTACAGGCGTGGAACTTCTCAACTAAATAATCTCACCATACGTTCAAGCGCAGTAAAAGCAACCAAATTATGGCGTAGGTTGCTTTTTATTTGTTTATTCAAAAATTTAGCTATTCATTCACTGTGTTAGAAAATCCTCGGGGTAAATACAGCTGACTTTGCATAAACATGCGTTAATTGATCGTTTTTACATCTACTCTTACATTTGTGAAGACGAGGATACTAGCGGTTTCTTTTTTAATTGAGTGAGTTATAGCGTTGTACTGACTCTGATTGAGTATTATCTTTGATGAGCTTAATTGAATAATGATGACAGGGAGTCAGTCATGTCGAAACAAAGGTACGTTGAAATTAATGACAGCGTGAAATCAACTTGGTTTATAGAAAGAATTTGGCAGCTAGCAGAATCATTGCCAATAGAAGAGATTCCAATCGACCAAATCAATGGTCCAGATGAAGTGACATGGTTCAATGTTAACGGGCCACTACCAACGTGTCGTGAAATTGCCTTGCATTGTAAGCGCATAAACGAAGCTGATTTGTCGTATCCAGTCATATTGACCAGCGATTATAGAGTGTTTGATGGTATGCACCGAATCGCTAAAAAGATCATGATGGGTGAGCAGACTATTCAAGTAAGGCGCTTTAGGCAGAACCCTGAAGCGGATGAAGTCGTCGATCTCGAACTAGAGCAAGTGTAAAAGCAATATATGAACAAACAAAAAGCCCGAGGTGTGTACCCTCGGGCTTTTTTAATTCTATTCAATCTGACTGATTAGTCGTCGTTCATGATGCCTAGAATGCTTAGTAGGCTGATGAAGATGTTGTAGATTGATACGTATAGCGTCACTGTCGCAGAGATGTAGTTCGTCTCACCGCCACGGATGATGCCTTGAGTCGTCATCAGAATCGCCATGGTTGAGAACACGATGAACAAGCTGCTCATTGCCAAGTGTAGAATCGTTGACTGAATGAAGATGCTTGCAATCATACCAACCACAAGTACCACAAACAGAGACAACATCAGGCCGCCCATCATAGATAGGTCACGCTTAGTTGTTAGCGCGTATGCTGAGGCTGCCATAAACGATATAGCCGTACCACCTAGAGCGGTCAGTACAACGTCACCCATACCTGCACCGATGTACATGTTTAGGATTGGACCAATCGTGTAACCCAAGAAACCTGTGAACAGGAAGGTGAAAACCAATCCAAGGCTGTTGTTACGGTTCTTTTCTGTTAGGAAAAGCAGACCATAGAAACCAACCAACATAAGGATGATGCCCGGACGTGGTAGGTTAAACGCCATTGATACGCCAGCAACCACAGCTGACCATAGAAGCGTCATCGACAGTAGGGCGTAAGTATTACGCAATACTTTGTTCGTTTGTAGAGCACTTTCTTGTGTTGAAGTGCGGGTAAACATTGGACTGTTCATATTCTTCCTCGATAAGAGACTTTCTTATAAGTACATTTATGGGGTTGAAAGTTCAAAAAATCAAGCCCTAACCATGTATCGCTATGACAAAATAATAATAGAAATAAGACGTTATGTATGTGATAACTTGTAACACAATATTACTGCCAGATATAGCGAACGTAGATAACGTTACCATAACTGACGACGTATTGAAAAAGGCACTGTTCCTATTGAAATCAGTGCCTTTTAGAGTGTCTCTAGCGCAAAATATTAATGGTGTAAAATTTGCGATAGGAAGTTTTGAGTACGATCCGATTGCGGGTTCTCGAAGAAATCTTTCGGATTATTTTCTTCGATGATTTCACCGGCATCCATAAAGATCACCCGGTCAGCCACTTCTTTCGCAAAACCCATCTCGTGCGTTACACACAACATGGTCATGCCTTCTTCTGCCAGCTCAACCATAACATCCAGCACCTCACGCACCATTTCTGGGTCGAGTGCAGATGTGGGTTCGTCAAACAACATCACTTTTGGATTCATGCACAAAGAACGAGCGATTGCCACACGTTGTTGCTGGCCACCAGAGAGCTGACCCGGGTATTTATCCGCTTGGTCAGGGATCTTAACGCGCTGAAGATACTTCATCGCAATGGCTTCAGCTTCGTCTTTCGGCATTTTCTTAACCCAAATAGGCGCAAGTGTACAGTTTTCCAACACGGTCAGGTGAGGGAAGAGGTTGAAGTGCTGAAAACACATGCCAACTTCACGACGAACCGCTTCGATGTTTTTCAAGTCTTCCGTCAGTTCGGTTCCCGAAACAAAGATTTCACCTGCCTGATGCTCTTCCAATCGGTTAATACAGCGAATCATGGTCGATTTTCCTGAACCCGAAGGCCCACAGATAACGATCTTTTCACCTTTTTTCACGTTTAAGTTGATGTTTTTCAGTACGTGAAACTCACCGTACCACTTGTTCATGTCCTTCAACTGGATCATATAGTTTTGTTGTTGCGTCATAATACGTCCTTGATCTTAATGAGTTATCGTTTGTGACCGGTATGAAGTTTGTTTTCGAGCCATATCGAATAGCGAGACATGCCGAAACAAAATACCCAAAACACTAACGCGACAAATACATAACTTTCCGTCGCAAATCCGAGCCACTCAGGGTCGGTGTTTGCTGCTTGCCCAATGCCCAGTACATCAAACATACCGATGATCAGTACCAGACTGGTATCTTTAAACAGGCCGATGAAGGTATTCACGATAGAAGGAATCGTGATCTTCAGCGCCTGAGGTAAAATAATTAACCCTGTTTTCTTCCAGTAGCTTAAACCAAGTGCATCTGCTGCTTCGTATTGCCCTTTTGGAATCGCTTGTAAACCACCGCGGATCACCTCTGCCATATAGGCTGCGGCAAACATCACCACACCGATAAGTGCACGGATGAGTTTATCTGTCTCTGAACCTTCCGACATAAACAGTGGCAACATTACCGACGCCATGAATAAGACGGTGATTAGCGGCACACCACGCCATACTTCGATGTAGACAGTACACATGCTGCGAATAATTGGCATATCAGAGCGACGGCCCAGAGCTAAGACAATACCAATCGGTAACGAGACAACGATACCCACAAGCGCGATGATTAAGGTAACAAGTAATCCACCCCATTTATGAGTGTCGACCACCTCCAGTCCAAACACACCGCCGTACAGTAGACCGGCAACTAGGAATGGATAAACATTGACTAAAAATAGCCAAATCCACATGCGTTTTGGAGTTTTCTCATAAGCAACAAGCGCAGTCAGGATCGCTAGCGAGATATAAAACAGGCGAGGGCGCCACAGTTCAGCCTCTGGATAGAAGCCGTACATGAACTGATCCCAGCGTACGCTGATGAATACCCAGCACGCGCCTTCTCGGCTACATGCATCACGTGTTGTTCCTACCCAATCCGCGTTGATGAACGCCCAATCGACGATGTTCCACAAAGCAGTAAATGCTAAGTAGGCCAGAATAATGGTAACAATAGAGTTTACTGGTCCATTAAACAGGTTTTTACGCATCCAACCTACCGCACCGACCGTGTTTGATGGCGGTGGGAGATCAGGCTGAAATTGATGTGTACTCATATTATCTCTCCACCAGTGCTACTTTACGGTTGTACAGGTTCATTAACGCGGAAGTAATCAAACTTAACGCTAAGTAAACGCCCATTGTCATCGCGATGATCTCAATGGCTTGGCCTGTCTGGTTTAGGGTCGTGCCCGCAAACACAGACACAAGATCCGGATAGCCGATAGCCATTGCCAATGACGAGTTTTTGGTTAAGTTCAAATATTGACTGGTTAATGGAGGAATAATGATTCGCAGAGCTTGAGGAATGACCACAAGTTTTAGCGTTTTGGTACGCGGTAGACCAAGAGACATCGCCGCTTCAGTTTGACCATGGCTCACAGCGTTAATACCAGAACGCACGATTTCTGCGATAAATGTTGCGGTATAAACACTCAGCGCGACCAACAGAGCCGCAAGCTCAGGAATAATGCTGATGCCGCCTTGGAAGTTAAAGCCTTTTAGGGCTGGGTATTCCAGAGAGATAGGCATACCAACAAGGAAATAAACGACCAAAGGTAAGCCAACGACTAATCCTAAAGCAATTCGTCCCATCGGAGTTTGCTGGCCAGTCAGGCGCTGTTTGTTCTTCGCCCAAATAGAGATGGAGATAGTCGCAACCAGCCCGATAATAAACGCGGCGATAACAACACTACTGCCGTTTTCCAATATTGGAGCAGGGAGGTAGAGCCCTCGAACGTTTAAGAAGATAGCTTCGCCAAGGCTGATACTTTGTCGTGCTGAAGGCAATGCCTGCAAAACGGCGAAATACCAAAAGAAGATTTGTAGAAGAAGAGGGATATTTCGAAATGTCTCAATATATACCGCTGCTAAGCGGCTAACTAACCAGTTAGAAGAAAGACGAGCAATACCCATGGTGAAACCAATCACAGTTGCCAGGATAATACCCAACACTGAAACCAGCGCGGTGTTTAGTAAACCAATGACAAAAGTTCTGCCATAAGAATAGGTTTCGTTATATTCAATCAGCGTAAGGCCAATACCGAAGCCTGCTTCCTGATTAAGAAAATCAAAACCCGTAGCTATGCCTCGAGCATCTAAGTTATTTAGCGCGTTGTTGATGATGGTATAAAAGAAAAATACCAATGCAGCTACAGCAATGATCTGAAAAAGAGCGGAACGAAAAGCGGGATTATAAAATAGGCTTTTATTTCCACTTGGTTTGGACATCGTACTTAGCGATGCATCTTTAGTCGGTTCCATACAGCGTTAACCTCAAACCTTAGTTATAGATATCACTCTGCAGGAGTAAGGGGTTGTTACTGGCCGTTAAATCTGGTGCACCGGCAATGACAGACCATAAGCGTTGGTTTAACGCTATCAATCCTATTTATTACTGGGCTCAGCTATCACCAGTGGTGAGTTTCCTTACTCATCCAGATTAATAGACAACGAAAAAGGGCGGATTAACCGCCCTAAATAATTGTTTCTATCGGATAGGTGATGCGTACATGAAGCCACCTTCGTTCCATAGTGCGTTCACACCACGAGAAATATCAAGAGGTGAACCTTTACCAACAGTGCGCTCGAAGCTCTCACCATAGTTACCTACTTGCTTAACGATTTGGTAGCCCCAGTCGTCACGGATACCCAGACCTTTACCCTGAGGACCGTCTACACCAAGGATACGCTTGACGTTTGGATCTTCAGATTTCAACATCTCATCCGCATTCTTAGAAGTGATGCCGTACTCTTCCGCGTTAATCATCGCAGATAGGGTCCACTTGGCAATATTAAACCACTGGTCATCACCCTGACGAACAACAGGACCTAGAGGCTCTTTTGAAATGATTTCAGGAAGAACTGCTGCTGATGAAGGGTCTTGAAGGTTTAAACGCAGCGCGTACAGACCAGATTGGTCCGTTGTTAACACGTCACATCGACCAGAATCGAAACCTTTCGACGTTTGAGCGGCTGTATCAAATACTACAGGCTTGTAGCTCATGCCGTTATTACGGAAGTAATCCGCAAGGTTTAGCTCGGTCGTCGTACCTGATTGAACACAAACAGATGCGCCATCAAGCTCCTTAGCACTTGACAGACCAAGATCTTTCTTCACCATGAAACCTTGACCATCGTAGTAGTTTACGCCAACGAAGTTCAGGCCAAGAGCTGTATCACGGTGTAGTGTCCAGGTGGTGTTACGCGAAAGAACATCGATTTCACCAGATTGGAGTGCAGTGAAACGCTCTTTTGCAGTTAGAGGAACGTACTTCACTTTCGTTTTGTCCCCAAGAACGGCAGCAGCCAGTGCTTGGCAATATTCTACGTCGATACCTTCCCATTCACCTTTTGAGTTAGGGTTTGAGAAGCCCGGAAGACCAGTACTTACACCACAAGTAAGAAAACCTTGTTTTGTTACTTTGTCCAAAGTAGAGTCTGCAGCTTGTGCTGATGTTGCCATCATTGCAGTAGAAGCCGCTACGACGGAAGCAAGAATTGTTAGTTTATTTGCCATTTGTGTCCTTCCTGTATGATCCATGTTAAATCAATGTGACTTAAAATTAGCGTGTCCAATTTTGTGTTGTGTTATGTCCTACGTGATTGATTTTCGAAGAAACGGTATTCGAGCAACCAATCAAATATAAGCGTAGAAAAGGATCTGTGAATTCTCAAATATATAATTTAAATGGAATTTTAAGAGAACCTACAAAATTCCTCAGGTTTTAGAATGACGAAATGTTAATTGTTTGTAAATAGTGCAACTGGTATTCAAGATGGTGCATCAGAACATTCAACGAACAAGCGGGCGCAAATAGAGAATAAAACGTCGTTATTAAAACTGTCATTAGCTGACCTCAGCTATGTTCAGTTAAAATTCGAACAAAAATTATTTGTGTCAACGAAACAAGGTGATGACCATGCCCCATTTTTGGTAGCATGGTTTTTAATAGTTAATTAGTGTAATCAAAGGTTGAGATGCGATATTTTCCTCTGTTCTTAGACTTAATCAATAAACCAGTTCTCGTTGTTGGCGGCGGTGAAGTCGCGAGCCGAAAAGTTGAGGCCTTAATAAAGGCAGGGGCGGATGTCACAGTGGTTTCGCCTACCTTAGTTGACTATCTCGCTAAACTGGCGAAGGAGAATCAACTACATTGGATTCAGCGTTTCTATTCAAGTGACCTTGTCACAAAAGGCTTTATTCAGGTTTGGGCGACAACGGACAATCCAGATTTGAATCATCAGGTTTACAAAGATGCTAAAGCATTGGGCATTTTAGTGAATGTGGTCGATGACAAACCATACTGCGACTTCATTACCCCTTCGATGATCAATCGTGGGCGTATTCAGATAGCCATTTCGAGTGGTGGGGCGTCACCCGTTTTGATTCGTAATATTCGTGAAAAGTTAGAAATGATTCTTCCACAGAACATGGGTCTGATGGCTGACTTTGCAAACTCAAAGCGCAACTCGATTAAAGAGGCGTTACCAAGTGTCGATTTGCGTCGTAAATTTTGGGAGCAATTCTTTTCGAATCCTGATGTTGAAAATGCGCGTGACAATAGAGATTTAGAAACCATCTACAAAGCGACTATGGCATCGCCTCTTGATGAAAAGGGCAATTGCACTTGGATTCATGTGGGTAAAGACGTTGAAATGTTGCCAATTAAAGCGGTTCGTTACATGCAGCAAGCTGAACTGGCGTTATACTCGACGAAGTGTAAATCAGACGCGATGGAGCTGGTGAGAAGAGACGCCGAGAGAGAATCGTTTTCAAACGCCGCACAGTTATCTGACATGCTTGCGAAGGCAAAACAAGACAACTTACGCGTCTGTGTATTTATTCCTGAAGGAACCAGTGAATTCATGTTGCTGCAGGGACAAGATCTCGTGATCTAGAACTCGACCTAGAATATACAAAAACGCCGACGATGATTCGTCGGCGTTTTTCGTTTATTGCGCTAATGATTAATCGCGGAAGTTATTGAACTGGAAAGGTAGTCCTAGTTCTGCTTCACGAATAGCTGCCATGGTCGCTTGTAGGTCATCACGCTTTTTACCCGTGACGCGCACTTTATCACCTTGGATTGAAGCTTGTACTTTCAGCTTCGCATCTTTAATTAGCTTAACCACCTTTTTAGCCGTCGGCGTATCAATACCCTGGCGGAATACGATGTTCTGATGCCAGTTTTTGCCAGTCACTTCTGGTGTTTGAGAGTCCATAGCATTTGCATCGACATTACGTTTTGCTAGGTGACCACGTAAAATGTCGCGCATTTGTTTCAGCTGAAATTCGCCTTCAGCAGACATTTTTACATTTTCTTCTACTAGCTCAAAGCTCGCATTAACATTGCGGAAATCGAAACGAGTAGATAGTTCACGGTTAGCGTTATCAACGGCGTTACGTAGTTCAACCGTATCGATTTCTGAAATAATATCAAACGATGGCATGAAGATTCCTTGATTATCTTGTTATTAATTACTTAGTGGATTTTACAGCGTCAGCCAGCATATCTAGCATTGTCACTGTATCTTCCCAACTCAGGCAAGGGTCGGTAATTGATTGACCGTATGTCAGGTTGTTAATGTCAGTCATTGGCTGATTGCCTTCAATGATGAAGCTCTCTGCCATAATACCTGCAACGCGTGTGCTGCCAGACTTAATCTGTTGGCAGATATCTTTCGCGACATCAAGCTGCTTTCTGTGTTGCTTTTGGCAGTTAGCATGGCTGAAATCGACGATTAGGCGTTGCGGTAAGTCAAACTCGGCCAGTGCGTCACAAGCTTGTTTAACTGAAGCTTCGTCAAAGTTTGGACCTTTTTCGCCGCCACGTAAAATAATATGACCGAATGGGTTACCACTTGTGCGATAAACCGTCATACGACCGTGTTTATCTGGAGAGTAGAAGTAGTGTGACGCTTTAGAAGCACGAATCGCATCAATCGCGATTTTTACATTACCGTTGGTACCATTTTTAAAGCCTACCGGGCATGAGAGTGCAGATGCCATTTCTCGGTGAATTTGAGACTCAGTGGTACGTGCGCCGATAGCGCCCCAAGTGATCAGATCCGCAATGTATTGACCGGTAATCATATCAAGAAACTCAGTAGCGGTGGCAAGACCAAGCTTGTTGATATCCAGTAGCAGTTTACGCGCTTTATGAAGGCCAGCTTCTAACGCATAAGAACCGTCAAGGTTTGGATCGGTAATTAAGCCTTTCCAACCCACAACTGTACGCGGTTTTTCAAAGTAAGTACGCATGACAATAAATAGCTCGTCTTTGTACTTATCCTGGATTGCGCTCAGACGCGTAGCGTAGTCGATCGCGGCTTCTGTGTCGTGGACAGAGCAAGGGCCAACGATCGCAAGAAGACGCTTATCTTCACCCGTTAAGATTTTTTCAATCTGACGTCGAGATTGAGCAATACGGTCTGCAACGTCATCCGTAATAGGATATTCACTACCTAGCTCCGCTGGGGTAGGCATTGGACCCAAAGGTTGGGTTCTCAATTCATCTGTTTTTATAGGCATCTTATAGCTTTATTCTCTGTTGCGAAGGGGTAAAGATAACGGAATTACTGGCAGGAATAAACTGTTTCACGGGATTCTTCGCCTCTAAATCCCAAATAGCGTGAAACGCTTATAAGGTTGTTACTCTTTTATAACAACCTGAAAGCATACTATCACGAGATAGTTACGTAACGATTCACCACCAGCTACGGCGGTGTTGAACACAGTGGCAAAAACAGCAAGCGCTCTCAATACTTTAATTATCGATAAAGTCAGGTGAAATTAGCCTGTGTAGAAACGATAGTCTGTCTGGGTGACGCTGTCACTTTTTAATGTGTTTATGACGAATAATTTAGTAGGTAGATCAAGTTTTGTTAACAACTTTTTGACATTAAAACGAGCGTTTGATTAACTGACTGTGTTAGGTTGGTAAGGAGACCAAAATGTTATCTGCAGTACGTCGCGCAAACCTTTACTTGAAAGTATTCGGTTTCACTAAAGTTCCATTAATCTGGCTTTGTCGTCCAAAAATCATAGATATCGACGATAAGCATGTTGAAGTAAAAATTCCTCTGCGCAAAAGAACCAAAAACCACCTTAACAGCATGTATTTCGGTGCGTTAGCGGTTGGCGCTGATGTGGCGGGGGCTTTTTTGGCGATGAGTAAAGCTCAGGAGAAAGGTGAGCCGATTTCTTTGGCTTTTAAAGGCGTGAAGGCGGAGTTTTTAAAACGACCAGAAGCTGATGTTCATTTTATCTGTGATGATGGTCCTTTAATCGACGAAATGCTGGACTACACGCTGGAGACGGGTGAGCGTATCAATCGTGATGTAAAAATTACGGCACTTTGTCCGTCTCTTCATGGCGATGAGCCAATGGCAGAGTTTTACCTGACGCTTTCCATTAAAAAAGCAGCACAACAAAAAAAGAAGGCTGCTTAATCGTTAACTATTTTCGTTAGCTCAATTCGATTTTCTCAATCGATACTATCTTTGACCGGTTCAATACCACTTTCCAACGGTAGTACACGGGTTCATCAGTGTGGTTGTCTTCTTTGACGATCACATTGATGAGGTGACGTTTCTCAACCGATTCTTTGGTGACTTGACCTTCATTTAGGTGGTACACGCGGTTTGACCCTTTGTCCATTAATCGAATAATGGGTCTTAAGCTAATGTTTAGGGTTTGTCGCGTTTGCTCATAGCCACTTAAAAACATCGATGTCGCCATTTCCGTCTTTTCCTGATAGTGAAGAATCTGCTCTTCTCGCTGAACGACGCGTTTTTTACGGATCTGTTGAATCTTGTCCGGCAAGCTAGAAAGCGTTCTATAGTCGAGCCACTCTAACTTTTTCCCAACGACTTTCTTAGTGGTCGGGTCAATGTACTTCTTACGCCATTTGGGCTTTCCTTTACGTATCCAGCGCCACATGGCATCGCGAAGATCATCTTTAAAAATTTCGCGTAGGGCATAGATGAAGGACATGGCGATAATGAAGGATGCCGAAATTTCGCCCAAATAATCACGCGCGAGGATCACAGTTGATGTTACGACAACCATCACCAAACCGGTTGCGATACCTTTTATCGCACGTTTAACGTTTTTCCCCATTGAAACCGTTTGTTCACGCAGGACAACTGGGTGCTCGATAAGACGTCTCAACAGGCGCATTTTATTGGAGAGTCGCGTCACTTCATCGGTGACTTTGGGTGAGTTATATTTATTTAACTTACGATGTGCTTGCTCTTTTTCACACAGGGTAATCAAACGCTTCTTGATCGTGCTGTAATCGCCTTCTCGCGGCAAATGAGCGACGAGTGACAAGAATTTTTGCTCTGTGTACCACGACAAATAGTTGTCGATGTTAACGTAATAACGTTTGAGGTTCTCCTCAAAAGGAATACCACGACGAAGGCGTTTTAAAATCGCGATAGCCAATTCGATAACTTCATCAACTTCATCTTCCGTGACGGAGTTACTTTCTAGCTTATTCAAACTGGCAACGGCTTTGTCTAAGGCGATGACGTATTGATAAGCGAACAAACTCAAACTGACACGGTACTGTTGATTCGAGAGGCGTCCTCGCTTAGCCAGTCGGCTGTGAACCAAAGGAAGTAGAATCTCCGTACTGTAGTAGGAGCGCTGTTGTGTGATAGAGGTGTAATAGAATTCTGATTCACTGATGATGTCGGCACTTAAGCCAAGCTCACCAGGGACAAAGAAGTAAATATCAAGGTCGACACTTTTACTTTTTGCTAGCTCATGGCTGATTTTTAATGTGATTGAATCTTGTTTATCAACGGTGACCAAAAAAAGCTCCTGACTTTGCTAAAGCATTCTTACCCCGAAAATTGTGCGGTTCATATAAGTACCAGATTGCTAAGAGAATGATTGGGGTAGACAATAACAGCATAACAGAGCGATATGCTTTTCTCTCTGATTTTCTTGTTAGTTTAGGTATAATTCCACGTAAATTTAAAAAGAGACAAAATCAATGATTAAAATTGGTCAAATTAACAGCCTAGAAGTCATTAAAAAGGCGGATTTTGGCGTATTTCTGGATGGTGATGATTACGGTTCTGTTTTGCTGCCAAACAAACATGTCCCAGAGGGCACAGAAATTGGTGATAAAATCGACGTATTTTTATACTTTGATTCAGAAAGCCAACTGGCTGCGACCATTGAAACACCAGTCGCTCAAGTGGGCGAATGGGGCCTGATGAAGATCGAAGGTGTCAACAAGACAGGTGCTTTTGTTAATTGGGGTATCAAAGATAAAGATTTGCTCATTCCATTTAGCGAGCAGCGCACGCGTTTTTCTGCTGGTCAAACGATCTTAGTTTACGTGTACACCGATAAAGCGTCGGGTCGAATTGTTGGTACGACGAAGTTCAATAAGTGGTTGGATAAAACACCCGCTAACTACGAAATAAACGAGCAAGTCGATTTGATCATTGCTGAACGCAGTCAGCTTGGTTACAAAGCGATCGTAAACGGTAAACACTGGGGTATGATTTTCCCTTCAGATGTTTTCGGCAAACTGTATATTGGCAAAAAGCTGAAAGGTTTTATTAAGCAAATCCGAGAAGACGGCAAAATTGATCTGGCGTTACAAAAAGTCGGTGTCGCTAAGATGGATGACCTTTCTTGCAAGATCATTGAGCAGTTAGAGAAGAAGGGCGGTTTTCTCCCTCTTAATGATAAATCTTCTCCAGAAGCGATTTTTGAAGCATTTCGCACCAGTAAAGGCACGTACAAAAAAACCATTGGTGGTCTGTACAAGCAAGGTAAAATCGTTATCGAAAAAGACGGTATTCGCTTGGCATAGCGAGACGGCAAGGTACTTAAAATATAACTTTTCGAAATGAGAGAAAAAAAGCGGCCCAAACGCTTCCATTTTTTGGGCCTAGGGGAAATGGCTCCGAGGAGCCTACGCTAAAACCTTTTTAATCGCTTATTTTTGAGTGTTTGTTTGTGCAGCTATATAAGATGCAGTAATAATGCTCTGAGTTAATATATTTAGTTTAGTACAGGCCACTCGGAACGCTAGAGCGTGGCAGTGCATTAATACTCTTAATAAAAAAAGCCATCGTGTTTACGATGGCTTTTCTTTTATTTTTCGTTTAGTTGTGACGAGATAAAAAATATTAAAATAAGTTTTTATCTCGTACTAATTCTCTGGGTAGGCCGTTTTTAATACGATTGCTGACCCATTTTCCTAAGCCAATGATGGCTCCTTGATATTTGACAAACACTTCGCCTTTGCCAGTCTTTGCACCCTCAGGAACAGTTTGTGGGCGAACGTCACGTCCCATATACCACTCGCGAGCTTCATCTATTGTCAGCTCGATAGCATTGGTTTCTTTACCTGTGGCCAGAGCGGTCGCAACCTGATGCTGCCAACGGTAACCATTTTTGTGTGCTTCAGCGATTTTTATCCCCATCCGCGAGAAACGCAGCTCACCAATCATTGGCTCAAGTGCATTAGGGAATAACCAAACGTCCTTTTCGCGTAGCCAAACCGCACCGTCATCTGGAAGCTCAACGTCCAATGCTTTGTGAAGCTGATTAGCAATCTCAGCAGACTCTTTTTTCGATGCTTTGCTAAATGGGAATTTACCCATGCGCTTTTTCACCTTTGGCGCTTCCACCGAAGCGTGCTTACGAATGCGGGCGACAAAAAAACCTTCACAGTCGTAAACCTGAGGGAAGATATGTAAAAAGCCATCTTCGGTAAGAGCGGCTTTGGCATCTTCAAACAAATTTTCCAGACTTTCAAACTCTACAGCGTCACCAAAAGTGTTTTTTAAATGATGACAGACTTGCTGGTTTTCTTCTGTGCTTAAAGTGCAGGTGGAATAAACCAGGACACCGCCGGGTTTCAATGAGTGAAAGGCACTTTCAATGAGATCTTTCTGTGTATCCGCAATGTCTAAAACCGATTCTTGTGACCAGTTTTTCATTGCGTCTTCGTCTTTTCGAAGAGTACCTTCGCCAGAGCACGGTGCATCCAGTAAAACCGCATCGAATTGTTCTGGTAGCCAGCCTCCGAATACTCGGCCATCAAAGTTACTGAGCGCGGCGTTACGGACACCGCAACGTTCAATGTTTGCATGCAGAACTTTTACACGGCTTGCAGCGTACTCATTCGCAACGAGGACGCCTTCATTGTTCATTAGCGCTGCGATCTGTGTCGTTTTTGATCCCGGAGCCGCTGCGGTATCAAGAACAGCATGATAAGCCTCGTCGTTCATGAATAGGGCAGACACGGGCATCATTGAGCTAGCTTCCTGAATGTAGAATAATCCAGACATGTGCTCTGCAGTATTTCCTAATGGTACTTGTGACTCATCTGCGTCAATCCAAAAACCACTCTCGCACCAAGGTACAGGTGAAAGTTTCCAGCCTTTTTCTTCTGCTCGTTGGATAAACGCTTCGACACTTATCTTTAGTGTGTTGACGCGAATACTTTTACGTAATGGCTTTTGACAGGAAGAAACAAAGTCTTCCATGTTAAGGCCAGTAGGTAGGATGGTTTGGATTTTTTCCAGAAACGCGTCTGGGATGTATACATTAGGATGCAATGTGGAATCTCGTTTGCAGAATTTGCCGCAAATAATATACGAAAGTCGCGCAGAAACGAATAGCCACCGAACGTGGGGGATTAAAAAAGAGCAGCCAGTGCTGCTCTTTTATTGCCTTAAAACTGTAGCATAGGAATGTTAGCTATGGCTTAGGAATTGCTGTTCGCCATTGCAGCCAACTCTCTTCTGCCTGAGGGTAGAGGAAGAAGGTTTGGCCATTTTTAGCAGCAGGCAGAATTTGCGATTGTTCCGGTGTCGAAAAGGCGATTCCGCCACGCACAATACTATCAATGGTTCCCGCTTTGATATTGGCACCAGTAAGACCTATCGAGACATCGACGCCTGATACGTTCCAGAACACACTGTTCTGGCGCACAAGGTAGGCATACTCCGGTTTTAGTTTGATTGTTGTGACAATGCGATCGGCGAATTCGCCCAAGCGAACATCGGTCACCTGACCAACTTCCATTTGACGATACAAAATTGGCGTTCCAGCTTGTACTGAACCGCGTTGTTCACTTTGAAGTGTGAACATCACACCATGGACTTGATCAAATTGTTTCTCTAATTTGAAACTAAAAGCACCGTTACCTTTACCTGGTTTCACACTGATCGATTTCGAAACCAACGCGCCAAGGTTTTTCACCCCACCAAGGCCAATTTCTGGCTCAGTAAGCCAAAAGCGAGAACCTTCGACGGCAATGTCAGATACGTACTCAGGTAAAATACGCGCCGTTACTTCGACCAAATTGCGTCTGAAGTCTGGCACTACAAGGGTCACTTCACCCACAGTCACACCTTGGTAAGTGATAGGCATGCCTTTCACCACTTCTTGAGTGCCGTCCGTTGTCAGAGATATAACACGACCGAATTTGCGTGCGGTTTTTTGATCCTCATAGAGCTTCCAGCGGTCACCGATTTTGTTTTCAACGCCGGGAACAGAATCAAAGGCGATGCCACCTTGGATGAGCGATTTTAAAGGATGAGCTTTAACACTCACGCCTGCTAGGGATGCATCAATCTCAATACCTGAACGGTTCCAGAAAACCGTTTGAGAGGTCAAAAGGTGAGCAAAGCGATTTTCAATGCTCACCTGTATAACCACGCCGCCATCAACCAAATGAAAATCCGAGACGCTACCCACCGGTAGATTGCGGTAGAGTAGAGGACTGCCTTTTGAAACCGAAGGTAATTCAGGCGCAAATAGGGTAAGAACTTGAGAACCGCGGCGGTTGTTTTGCGCCAGTTCTGCTAACGATTCACTTTGGAACAGTTGATATTCGTTCTGAATACTCGCTGCGCCTGCGCTGACAAAACTGATAGAGCCTGTCAGTAGCTGTTTGGCAGGTGGTACGGTAACGCTTAGCCCAGACTCGGTCAGCTCAGCCGAAGCACTGCCTGTGACGTAGAATCGGTTGTTCGATTTGAGCAAGTGCTTGTACTCATGGTCAATGAGTACATCCATATAGACTTCATGTTGCGCTTGCTGGCCTTCCTCGACTAACCCAACTTTAATAATTGAGCCAACTACAATGCCTTTGTAGAGCACATTTGCGCCACTGTCCAAGCCAAATGAATTATCAGAAGTTAGCCTAATCGCTATCGATTTTTCTTGTTGCTGATTGAATACATTTTTACGGATAGCGGTGAACTGACGAGAGCGTTCGCCTTCACCGGGAACAATCGTTAGGTAGTTACCGCGCACCAGGTTGGCGATATTTTCGACGCCGGAAAGGGAAACCTTCGCCTCTTCCAAAACAAATCGAGTTCCGGTTGTCAGCATGTCACTGAATGCAGGCTGTACAGCCGCCGAGGCGATGATGACTTCACGGCCTTCAGAAAGGTTTAAGTCCGTCACCTGACCAATTTCGAGTCCGCGATACATGATAGGAGCACCTTCAGCACTCACTTTATTGTCATCGGGTAGTACAATTTTAACGGCAATGCCTCGTCCCGCGGTTTTCAAATCTTTATATAAACGGAACTGAGTATTTTCACCGACAGGTTCACCGTCATCAGGCGAATCCACGGCGATAGCGCCGCCAATAAGGGCACTCATACTCTCTAAGCGAACGTCGACACCACCAAAGCCAATGTTTGCTCCAATGCCACTTACGTTCCAGAAACGACTGCGATCGTTAATGATATGACGATATTGTTCCTGAATGTTTGCCTGAATGGTGATGGATTTAGCATCATCATCCAACTGATAGCTGTATACCGCGCCAATAGGGATCTTCTTATAAACGATTTGAGACCCAATCGAGACGCCACCCAAATCCCGGCTAGTCAGTTTGATGTTCAAACCTTGAGTCACACGTAGGTCCGTGGGAACAGTGTCGAGGGCATGAAAAACGGTTTCTAACTCGTCACTGTCGCCTGGTTGAATAGAAATGTAGTTACCAGAAACGAGCGCGTCCAAGCCGGAGATGCCACTGAGGCTGGCGGTTGGTTTTACAAGCCAAAAACGGGTGTTCTCATTCAGCAGTTTGATGGCTTCAGGGTAGATGTCGGCATCAACGTAGATGCTGCCCAAATCTTCGGTCAGGTTAATGTCACGAACCATACCGATTTCCATACCTTGATAACGGATGGTGGTTCTTCCAGCCACTAAGCCTGCTGCATCGGAAAAGTAGATTTGAATGCGCTGACCAGCATCGTGTATCGATTTCACCACCAGCCAGCCGGCTAAAACCATTGTCAAAATCGGCAGCAGCCATAGGGGAGATATGCCTTTACTCCTCTTAATGTCTGGCACGTATGACGTTTGAGAACTGTTCTGATCACTCATTCATTGACTCTTTTTCTGATTGTTTTTGGGGCTGGTCCCAGATTAACCTTGGGTCGATACTGTCTGCTGCTAGCATAGTAAACACCACGACTAAACCGAAGGCTACTGCGCCAAGCCCCGGTGTGAAGTCGAGTATCTGACCACGATCAATCAAGGTCATCATGATAGAAATAACAAACAAATCCATGACAGACCACTTACCGATCCATTTTACTGCGAAGTAAATCATCATTCTTTGTCGCCTGAACACCGTACGTCTGAATTTGATGCACAGCATGATGTAGGCAAGGCTGAGAATTTTGACCACGGGCACAACAATACTGGCGACAAAAATAATTGCCGCAATGCCGTACATACCGCTGTTTATCAATGACGCAACGCCGGAAAAAATAGTGTCTTCAAGGCGCTGGCCATTGGTTATCAAAATTGAAATAGGGATCAGGTTAGCCGGGAAAATCGCTACGGTTGCGGCAATCAGGTAAGCCCATGTTTTTTGAATTGAATGCGGCTTACGATGGTAAAGCTCGTGCTGGCAACGGTGACATGAGTCATTCTCAGGTTGCGACAAGTGACATTCATGGCAGTGCACATCTTTGTGTTCAAACTGGTAAGTGGCCTCTGGTTGCCACACTTCCCAGTAGCGACGCACGCTGATTCGGGAAACCAGAAGTACAGTAAATATCTGCAATAAGCCAAGGCCAATTAAACCCGGACCAACAAAAATGTCGGAATAGTCCTGCAGTTTGAAGCAGGCTACGGCGATACTGACCAAAAATACATCCAGCATTACCCAATGTTTAAGGTGCTGGATCAGCCAAAGAGAAACACGCAGCCCATTAAACCAACGCTTATGGATTGAAATATGGGCCGTGACGACAGAAACACAAACGGTAAGTGGCGCGATAGAGCTACAGAAAAGGATCAGTAGCGAAAGAAGCACGAAGCCTTCTTCCATCAAGGTAATCATTCCCGACGGTAAGGTTGCCGGAATCATAACGCCAAACAGCCTGATACTGATGAAATTAAAAAAGTGGGACGGAATAAATAACAGGATACACGTTACAGCGATGGCTAAATTGCCAGATAAACTGTGCTGTCCACCACGATACAATTGTGTACCGCAACGAGGGCAGTAGGCATGTCTACCTTGTGGTAACTCGACAATATCGACAGGAAGTTCGCAACCCTGACACAAGCGGACTCGGTTAGGTTTCATGGCGTGCTTAGACAGAGAGGCCATCACAACGACCTCTCTGAACAGAATGTTTTAAGCGTGGGACTGAATGCCACCATATAAGGTTTGATATAAGCCTTCCTGCTCAACTAACTCTCCATGGGTCCCGGTTTGTGTTACTTTTCCATCTTCAAGCACATAGATCAAATCGGCTTGTTTCACAGCAGACAGACGATGCGCGACAATTAAGGTTGTCCTGCCCCGCAAGAATTCTGTTAACGCCTTGTGCAGAGCAGCTTCTGTCGCTGTATCTAACGCAGACGTTGCTTCATCCAAAATAACAAATTGAGGGTTACTCAATACCATTCTGGCTATCGCGAGGCGCTGACGTTGTCCGCCTGATAATCGAATACCATTGCGGCCAATTTGTGTATCTAATCCGTGGTTTAACTGAGAAATGACATCTTGTAGCTGAGCGACATCTAACGCACGCCATAATGACATCTCATCGAAGTTACCACCGAGAGTCAGATTATGCCTTAAGGTATCGTTAAATAATATAGGTTGCTGTAATACCACGGCAATTTTATCACGAATCACGTCAAAGCCTATATCCTGCGTGAGCTCATCATTGTAACGAACGTGTCCGGAATTTTGCTGATATACGCCAATCAGTAGCTGAATTAATGTCGACTTACCACCGCCACTTGCGCCGACCAAAGCCACTTTCTTACCTGCAGGAATATGCAAAGAGAGGTTGTCCAGCACATTGTGCTCGCTGTTGTAAGAGAAATTGACGTTCTCTACTTTCACATCCACTTCGCGATCATCGGTGAAAGGGTTCACTTTTGACGGCGGTCGATGTTCTTCTTCCAGCAGAAGCAGATCGTTAATGCGTTTTAATGCTGCTTTGGCACTGTACCAGGAGAACTGGATACCAAGCAGCTCCTGAACAGGGGACAACATAAACCACAAATAGCCAAACACCGCAAAAATTTGGCCAATAGTCAGGTCACTAAACAGCACCATCAACATGGCCACTGCACGGAATAACTCAAAACCAATTAGGAACAGTAAGAAAGATACACGACCTGCCGCTTCAGATTGCCAGGCGTATTTATCTGCATCGACACGAACTTGATCGGCACTGTTTTTCAGTTGCTGAAGAAATTCTCTCTCTTTATTGGCGGCACGAAGCTGATAAATACCATCTAACGTTTCGACCAGGCGCGTTTGAAACAGCTCAAACGAG
Source organism: Vibrio natriegens NBRC 15636 = ATCC 14048 = DSM 759 (assembly GCF_035621455.1). Classification (NCBI taxonomy): domain Bacteria; kingdom Pseudomonadati; phylum Pseudomonadota; class Gammaproteobacteria; order Vibrionales; family Vibrionaceae; genus Vibrio; species Vibrio natriegens. The sequence continues at coordinate 1,661,917 of NZ_CP141822.1, read as the reverse complement.
TGGTTTTCTTTACGCTTCAGGTGCTTGACCATGCTACCGAGTTTACGAGAGAAATAGATAACGACAGGGTTAACCAGCAAGATAAATAAACCTAATCGCCAGTCTAGCCAAAGAAGAACGATTGCAGTTCCTATAACGGTCAGTAAACTAACGACAAACTTCGCCAGAGTAGAGCCGATGAACTGGTCAATGGTTTCAATATCAGTGATCAAGTGAGCGTTGATACCGCCACTGCCTTTCGTCTCGTACTGGCGAATACTGATTCGGCCTAGTTTGTCGATCATCTTGCTGCGCATTTCGAAGGTAATCGTCTTCGATACCAGCGTGAATTGACGGCTTTGAACGATGTTGAGCGCTTGACTGGCTGCGCGCATAAGCACGACCAAAAACAGCGTAAAGAAAATATAGCCAGTAGGAGTGTGCCACGCTGCTGGAAGAACAGCATTCATAGCAGCTATGCCATTGGCGGGTTGATCCAATAAGACTTCATCCACCATCAGTGGCATAAGAAGAGGGATTGGAACACTAATCAAAGTTGCCAAAACAGCAATCAAGTTCGCTAGAATTAGCTTGGACTTGTGCTTTTTTACTTGTGTTATCAACCAAGAACGGCTAATAGTGTCATCTTTCTTAATCATTGTAATTGAGAATAAGTCCTATTATAAAGTAGGTCAGCATTTTAGCGTTAACCCATAAGAATGGAAGCGTTATAAATTAGTAGGAAGTTAATATGAACATAGAACAGTATCAAAGACTAACCAAGCAAGCCGCAGCACTCATTGAGTCAGAGCCAGATTTTATTGCCAACTTGGCAAACCTGAGCTCACTTCTATTTATGGAACTAGAAGATCTCAACTGGGCAGGCTTTTACCTTACTAAAGGGGACGAACTGGTTCTAGGTCCGTTCCAAGGTAAGCCAGCTTGTGTTCGCATCCCGATGGGGCGTGGAGTCTGTGGTACCGCAGCAAAAACTAACACCATACAAAGAGTATACGACGTACATGCGTTTGAAGGCCATATTGCTTGTGATGCGGCAAGTAATTCTGAAATTGTGATTCCGTTTACGATTAACGGAAAAGTAGCCGGAGTGTTAGATATCGATAGCCCAAGTATTGGCCGATTCAATGAAACGGATGAAGCAGGGCTTACTCATTTTATGTCTGAAGTAGAAAAGCTGCTTAATTCACACGCGAACAACGCATAAATTCGTCCACGAGTGTGGTTTTTCGTTGGCATCTCACTATAATACGAGAATATTTTTTCTTAATGCTCTGCGGAAAGCCGCTCAAACCAGGAACCCTCATGACTGAAAAGTTAAAAAACAGCAAAGAAGTTATCGCATATATTGCTGAATGTTTCCCTAAGTGCTTTACTTTAGAAGGTGAAGCAAAACCTCTGAAAATTGGTATTTTTCAAGATCTTGCGGAACGTCTAAATGAAGACGAAAAAGTAAGCAAAACTCAGCTTCGTGCAGCGTTAAGACAGTACACTTCATCATGGCGTTACCTACATGGTGTAAAACCAGGTGCGGTACGTGTAGATTTAGACGGCAACCCATGTGGTGAGCTAGAAGAAGAACACGTAGAACACGCTAAAGCAACACTTGCAGAAAGCAAAGCGAAAGTTCAAGCTCGTCGTAAAGAACAAGCACAGAAAGCTCGTGAAGAGGGTAAGGCGAAAGCAAAACCTGCGGCTAAAAAGCCTCAACAGCCTCGTCGTACTAATAAACCTAAAGCACAGAAACCAACTCAGCCTGTAGAAACACGCGCGCTAAACGCTGACGAAATCACCGTAGGCAACGCAGTAAATGTGAACATGGGCAAAGGTAACATGGCAGCGACCATTGTTGAAATCAATAAGGATGATGTACGTGTTCAACTTGCTAACGGCCTACAAATGGTTGTAAAAGCGGAGCACTTGCGCGCATAAGGGAGATACTCCTACGCATGAATTGCCGTTCAAAAGTGACCCTGATCGCTGCTAGCTTATTGCTAGCAGCATCAGCTCAGGCTCTAGAAGCCAAACTACACAAAGATGACTTGCCGGTGCTCACTCCTGAAGTTCAGCACGAAACGGCCAGCAAGAGAGTCACCTCTCGATTCACCCGCTCTCATTACAAGCATTTCAGTCTCGATGACGATTTCTCTAAAGCGATTTTTGAACGCTATGTAGAAATGCTTGATTATAATCGAAATATTTTCACTCAAGCTGATATAGACGCCTTCAAAGATTGGTCTGTAGAGCTGGATGATCAGCTTAAAGCTGGCAATAACCAGATCGCATTCGATGTCTATAATCTGTCTATGCAAAAACGTTTCGAGCGTTTTGCTTATGCGTTGACCTTGCTCGACAACGAAATCAAATTTGATAACGATGATCAGATCGAACTTGATCGTTCAGAAGCAGCATGGCCAAAAAATGAGTCGGAAATTAATGAGTTATGGCGAAAACGTGTTAAGTATGACGCGCTCAATCTGAAACTGACTGGCAAAGAGTGGCCAGAGATAAAAGAAGTTTTAGAGAAGCGTTATAACAACGCAATGAAGCGAATCACTCAAACCAATAACGAAGACGCATTCCAGCTCTACATGAATGCCTTCGCAAGACAAGTCGATCCTCATACTAGCTACCTTTCTCCACGCAACGCAGAACAGTTCCAGTCAGAAATGAACCTTTCACTGGAAGGTATTGGTGCCGTTTTGCAAATGACGGATGATTACACTGTTATTCGTTCACTCGTGGTTGGCGGCCCAGCTTCAAAGAGCAAACAGCTTGGTGAAGGTGACCGCATTATTGGGGTTGGTCAAGATGGCGAAGAGATTGTCGACATTATTGGCTGGCGTTTAGACGATGTGGTTCAGTTAATCAAAGGGCCAAAAGGTACCAAGGTTAACCTTCAGATATTGCCAGAAGGCGCTGGAGCCAAGAGTTACATTGTCACAATTGTTCGAGACAAAGTACGCTTGGAAGACCGAGCTGTTAAGTCAGAAGTGATCGAGAAGAACGGCAAGAAAATTGGCGTTTTGGAAGTACCGAGTTTTTACGTCGGTTTGTCTAACGATACGGACAAATTGCTGGCGGAATTTAAAACCAAGAATGTGGACGGCGTGATTGTCGACTTGCGTAACAACGGTGGCGGTGCTTTAACAGAAGCAACGGCGCTGACGGGACTGTTCATCAAAGAAGGCCCGGTCGTACAAGTTCGCGATAGCTATGGTCGAATCAAGGTCAATGCGGATACTGATGGACAAATCAGTTACGATGGTCCTTTAACGGTGCTGATTAACCGTTATAGTGCGTCTGCTTCGGAAATCTTTGCCGCAGCGATGCAAGATTATAATCGCGCTATCATTCTTGGTGAGAACTCGTTTGGTAAGGGAACTGTCCAGCAGCACCGCTCGTTGAACCATATCTATGACCTTTTTGATAAAGAGCTAGGGTATGTTCAATACACAATTCAGAAGTTCTACCGTATTGATGGTGGTAGTACTCAGAATCGTGGGGTAGCGCCGGATATTGCTTATCCAACGCCAATCGAAGCTTCTGAAACCGGTGAAAGTGTCGAAGAGAACGCGCTACCTTGGGATAGCATCGATAAAGCGAGTTACACAATGTATCCGGACAACGATACGTTGGTAGCGAGTTTGACAAAGCTGCATAACAAGCGCATCGCGGATGAAATGGAATTCCGATTCATCAACGAAGACATTGAGAAATATCGTCAAGATAAAGACAACAACTTTTTGTCGCTCAATGAAAAAGTGCGCAAAGCGGAGCAAGACTCTGAAGACAAGCTTCGTCTGGAGCGCATTAATGAACGTCAGGCATTACTAGGCAAAAAGGCATTTAAGTCGTTAGATGATGTGCCTAAAGACTACGAAGCCCCAGACGTTTATCTCGATGAATCTGTCTCAATTATGATTGATATGTTGAAACCAACTGATCAGTCATAACGACTAAACATTCAATACTACAAGAGCGAGTCCTTATGACTCGCTCTTTTTTTCTATCTTTTTATCTTCATTTCCCAGCCATATTGAGATAAATATGCGCTTTTTTTGTACAAACAATTTACGTGATGAATCTCAAATATTTCGCGAAACAGATGACTAAAGCCTAAGCTAAAAGAAAACGATAAGGATGCCGATATGAAATGGTTCTTTATTTTACTTAGTTTTTTTTGCTTTAGCGCGTACAGCGCCGACAACGCTCGTGAAGAAGAATTAAGTCACTTTGACACCCCGTTTTTAATCGGGGATTGGTATTTGCTGAATCAGAATTCAGGAGAGTCTGCGGAAAACTTTCGCGCCATCAAACTGTCTTTGGGTTCTGACTATATGTTCTCCATTGATATCCAGAAAAAGGACTATTCTGTTGATCATTGGGAAGGGATGTACAATGTCAACGAAGATACGATTGTTCTTGGCCTGAATACGGATGAGCCCCAAATCTATGCGTACCGGAATAACCACAACACGCTTGATCTCAATGGTGTCACCTTCACCAAGGGTCTATCGAATGCGCTTGCAGGCATTTGGTCTAGCTCTCACGTCTCTGGAGATGGCCTTGCCGCAAGTAAGATCAGCCACATGGACTTGATTCTCCAACCCGACTTCGTTTTTCTATTCCGCGTTTCTAATGAGGCCGGGAAAGAATCAGTGAAACAGGGTGTCTTTTATACCGAGGATGAGTACCTAGTTCTTTTGTATGAAAACGGCGAGCATGGAACCACTTATAAACTCAACAAAAACGAATTGACGATAGAAGACTCAAATGGTGATATGTACGCGGTTTTAAATAGAGTTACACAATAACAACTATCTATAATTCTTCACCGTGATGTAAGCCTAGTGAATGCAAGTAATGTTGTATAAATGTTAACCATAAAGTAGAGCTAGTACACTATTAGCTCTATTTTTTGGTGTAAAGGCTTGTATTTTGATACCACAAGCACTACTAATAGCTTATATAGTGATACCACTTCGATGTTTTAGTCATTAAAGAAGTGGTTTTTTATTCTTCGACAGACAAGGATTTATGGACATGTCCCAAGCTCCTCAAGCTAAATATCGTAAAGATTATCAAGCGCCATCTCATATTATTACCGACATTGATCTCACGTTTGATCTATTCGATAACGACACTATCGTTACTGCGGTATCGAAAGTCATTCAAAAAGGTGAACTCACAACATTGGAGTTAGATGGCGAAGGGCTGGAGCTTCGTTCTGTCAAAGTGAATGGAGAAGACTGGGCTCATCATGAAGTGAAAGAAGCCTCTCTGGTTCTTTCTGATCTACCAGCTGAATTTGAACTTGAGATCATTACTAAGATTGATCCTGAAGCGAATACGGCACTTGAAGGTTTATACAAATCTGGTGGTGCTTTCTGTACTCAGTGTGAAGCCGAAGGTTTCCGTCGCATCACGTATTACCTGGATCGCCCAGACGTATTGGCAAAATACACGACGAAAGTGATTGCCGATAAAGGGACATACCCTTACTTGCTGAGCAACGGTAACCGTATTGCAGAAGGTGACGCAGAAAATGGCCGCCACTGGGTACAATGGCAGGACCCACACCCGAAACCAGCATACTTATTTGCACTGGTTGCTGGTGATTTTGATGTACTGCGTGACAACTACACCACTATGTCTGGTCGCAATGTCGAGTTAGAGATCTTTGTTGATAAAGGTAACTTGGATCGTGCGCCGCATGCCATGACGTCACTGATCAATTCAATGAAGTGGGACGAAGAACGCTTTGGCCTGGAGTATGACCTAGACATTTACATGATCGTGGCTGTGGATTTCTTCAATATGGGCGCGATGGAAAACAAAGGTCTGAACATCTTTAACTCGAAGTTCGTTCTAGCCAACGACCAAACGGCAACTGACCGCGATTATCTGGGAATTGAAGCCGTAATTGGTCATGAGTACTTCCATAACTGGACGGGTAACCGCGTGACTTGTCGCGATTGGTTCCAGTTAAGTCTAAAAGAAGGCTTAACAGTTTTCCGTGATCAGGAATTTTCGTCAGATCTTGGCTCTCGCGCTGTTAACCGTATCGATAATGTTCGTATTATCCGTGGTCCTCAGTTTGCTGAAGATTCGAGCCCGATGTCGCACCCAATTCGTCCAGATAAAGTTATCGAGATGAATAACTTTTACACGCTCACTGTTTATGAGAAAGGCAGTGAAGTCATTCGCATGTATCACACATTGCTAGGCGAGGAAGGTTTCCAAAAAGGCATGAAGCTTTACTTTGAGCGTCATGATGGCACAGCTGCAACATGTGAAGACTTTGTATCGGCGATGGAAGATGCAACAGGCGTTGACCTACAACAATTCCGCTTATGGTACAGCCAATCGGGTACACCAACATTGCGCGTGAACAGCGAGTACAATGCTGACGCGAAAACTTACGCGCTAACCGTTGAGCAGTTTACCGAGGCAACGCATGATCAAGCGGAAAAACAAGCGCTGCATATTCCATTTGATATTGAATTGTACGACGACAAAGGTCAGGTGATTCCATTGATTATCAATGGTGAGTCTGTTCACAATGTTCTAGACATCAAACAAGACAAACAGACTTTCGTGTTTGAAAATGTCGATGTTAAACCAGTACCATCATTGCTACGCGAGTTCTCCGCACCAGTAAAACTGGAATACGGTTACAGCGATGAAGAACTGATCTTCCTGATGAAACATGCCACGAACGATTTCGCACGTTGGGATGCAAGCCAAATGTTGCTGGCGAAATACATCCGTCAAAACGTCGTGAACGTTCAAGCGGGCAAGGAAGTTAAACTTTCTGAAGAGTTGATCGACGCGTTCCGTGGCGTATTGCTTGATGCCAACCTGGAACCAGCGTTCATCGCACAGGTGTTATCATTGCCTTCTATCAATGAAATTACCGGTTGGTACCAACAGATTGATATCGATGCGGTTGATACCGTACTCAATAGCATTACACTGTCACTTTCTAAAGAATTAGAAGATGAACTAAGTGCAACCTACCATACATTGAAGCAAGCGGATTACTCTATCGAGCATGATGCTATTGGTAAGCGTGCGTTGCGCAATCAGTGCCTTCAGTTCCTTGCGCATACTGAAAATGGCAACCAACTTGTACAGGAGCAATATGCATCTGCAAACAACATGACAGATACCATTGCTGCGATGACGGCTGCCAATAATGCACAGCTTGAATGTCGTGAAACGTTGATGGCGGATTACAGCGATAAGTGGAAACACGATGGTTTGGTTATGGACAAGTGGTTTGTACTGCAAGGTAGCAACCCAGCTGAAGATGCACTTGAGAAAGTAAAAGCAACCATGTCACACGAAGCATTCAGTTTGAAAAACCCGAACCGCATTCGTAGCTTGATCGGTTCGTTCTTGAGTGCAAACCCAGTGCATTTCCATGATAAGGCAGGTTCAGGCTATCTGTTTGCGGGTGAGATTCTGCGTCAGTTGAATGACACCAACCCGCAAGTGGCATCGCGTCTGATTGATCCGCTACTTAAGTTCCGTAAATACGATGAAAGTCGCCAAGCGCTGATTCGTGCAGAACTTGAAAAACTGAAAGCGATGGATAATCTTGCCAAAGACTTGTTTGAAAAAGTCACCAAGGCACTAGACGAATAGTCATCAAACGAATAGGGTGGTCTGAGTGACCACCCTTTTTTTATTAACGTTTTACCTAATGAAGTACTACTATTTCTCACTCAACATTCCATATCAGACATTTCGTTCACATTATTCTGGTGTTTCAAACACGATCCAAGTTGTGACTCACAACGGTTTAAGACTTCAGTTATCAGCGGCTAAATTCAGACCATTTCTTACTCAATTGGGCATTAGAGGGCAGTTTAGGCTAACAACTGACCAAAATAACAAGTTTATTAAGTTGGAAACTCTGTGAGGTAAGATATTTCTAGATGTTTAAATAGGTATCTTAGTCACAGAATCAGACATTTCACCTCATACCACTACTAATAGTTGTTAAACATTTGTAATTATCCTTTTACAATGGGTCGTATGCATTACCAATGCTTAGTTTCAGGGAAGTTATCCCTTTGCTAAGTCCCCCTACAAAACAACAATTATTCTGTGGAGTGTGAATATGACCGCGCGTGAAAATGTAGTGCCGGTTCTGCTTGAAAAAGTTTACCAACTGATTCAAGACAAACTCGAGCTTTCTCACCAGACGCTTGTAACAAAACTTGCTCAACACTTATTTAGTAATATTTCCGATGACGACTTGGTCCAGCGAAATGAATCCGATCTCTATGGTGCCGTAATTAGCCTTTGGCATCATATCAACGAAAAAAAACCTGAAGATGTTTCTGTACAAGTCTTCAACCCGACCGTCAGCCGTCAAGGTTGGCAATCGACTCACACAATCGTAGAAGTTGTTGTTCCAGATAGCCCGTTCTTAGTGGACTCAATCAAGATGGCCTTAGCTCGTCTAGATTTGGTGTCTCATCTTATGTTGAACAATCCAACTCAACTTCAACGAGATGAGAAGGGCCACGTTATCGATGTAAACGGTGAAGGTGGTGTCCTTCAGTCTTTGTTCCATATCGAAGTTGACCGTCTTACCAGTAAAGAAGAGATGCAGGCACTTAAAGCTGAGCTATTAGACATCCTTTCTGATACGCGCCTTGTGGTAAGCGACTGGAAAAAGATGGTCGACAAGCTGAAAGTCGTTACTGATCAACTTGAGCAGAATAAAGAACGCGTAACGATCCAAAAGGATCGTATGGATGAGACCATTGCATTTTTGCGTTGGCTAGGTGAGCACAACTTCACCTTCATGGGTTACAAAGAATATGACCTTGTTGAAAACAATGGTGATACAGAACTAAACCCTGTGAAAGAGAAAGGTTTGGGTCTGTTTGCGGACGACAAGCGAGTTCGCAGCGTGAAACTGTCCGAACTGTCTGATTCAGCAAGACTAGAAGCGAAAAAGCCATACGCGCTGATCATGACAAAAGGCAACCGACCATGTCGTATTCACCGTCCTGCTTACACTGACTATATTGGCATCAAGAAGTTTGATGAAAATGGCAAAGTGATTGGTGAGCACCGCTTCACTGGCCTTTACACGTCGGCGGTATACAACCAAGCGGTTCAAAGCATTCCTCTGATTCGTGAAAAAGTGGATCGTATCCTAACTGCAAGTGGTTACCGTCACGGATCATACTCATACAAAGCACTGCACAATATTTTAGAAAACTACCCGCGTGATGAGCTGCTTCAAGCAAACGAAGAAGAGTTGCTGGAAGTCGGCATGGGCGTGGTGCAAATGCAAGATCGCGACTTGATTCGTCTGTTTGTACGTAAAGACCCGTTTGGCCGCTTCTTTAGCTGCATGGTCTACGTAACAAAAGACCGTTACAACACAGAATTGCGTCGCCAGACTCAACGTATTTTCAAACAATACTTTGGCTGCGAGCAAGAAGTTGAATTCACAACTTACTTCTCAGAAAGTCCTTTGGCCAGAACGCATTACATTGTTCGTGTAGACAATAACAACATTGACGTAGACGTGAAAAAGATCGAGCAAAACCTAATGGAAGTTTCCACCTCTTGGGACGACAGACTTAAAGAATCCATCATCGCTAACTTTGGTGAAAGCAAAGGTCTTCCACTTTCAAAAGAGTACATGAGTTCATTCCCGCGTTCATACAAAGAAGATATGATGCCTAGCTCTGCAGTTGCAGATATTGAACGCTTGGAAGCATTAAGCGACGACAACAAACTGGGCATGTTGTTCTACCGTCCTCAAGAAGAAGCGGCAGATTCAAAAGCGGTACGTTTGAAACTTTACCACCGAGACGAACCGATTCACCTTTCTGACGTAATGCCAATGTTAGAAAACTTGGGTCTACGCGTGATCGGTGAATCTCCGTATGAGATCGAGAAAACCAACGGTCAGACATTTTGGATCCTTGATTTCTCAATGCTGCATAAGAGCGAGAAAACGGTAGATCTTCGCGAAGCGCGTGATCGATTCCAACAAGCATTTGCAGCGATTTGGTCTGGTAATCTAGAAAGTGACGGCTTTAACCGATTGGTACTAGGTGCTTCACTGACTGGCCGTGAAATCTCAATTCTTCGTGCTTACGCGCGCTACATGCGTCAAGTTGGCTTCCCATTCAGTCAGCAATACATTGAAGATACGCTAAGCCACTACCCAGATTTAGCAACAGGTCTAGTTAACCTGTTTACCAAGCGTTTCGATCCTAAGCACAAAGGTAGCGAGAAAGGTCAGAATGATCTTATCAAGAAACTGACTGAGCAATTGGATCGTGTAGAAAGCTTGGATGACGATCGTATCATCCGTCGTTACATGGAAATGATCATGGCGACGCTACGCACCAACTACTACCAAACAGACGAGAACAAACTGCCTAAGCCTTGGTTGTCATTGAAGATGAAGCCAAGTGAAATCCCAGAGATTCCACAACCGGTACCGGCATTTGAGATCTTCGTTTACGCTCCGGACATCGAAGGTGTTCACTTGCGTGGTGGTAAAGTAGCACGTGGTGGCTTGCGCTGGTCAGATCGCCAAGAAGATTTCCGTACAGAGATTCTTGGTCTGGTTAAAGCTCAACAAGTTAAGAATACTGTTATCGTTCCTGTTGGCGCGAAAGGTGGTTTCGTTTGTAAACGTCAACCATCTCTGACTACACGTGATGAGATCTTCGCGGAAGGTCAACGTTGTTACAAACGCTTTATTCGCGCATTGCTTGATGTATCAGACAACATCATTGAAGGCGAAGTAGCGCATCCGCAAAATGTTGTACGTCACGATGAAGACGACCCATATTTGGTTGTTGCTGCAGATAAAGGCACTGCAACATTCTCAGACTTAGCGAACTCAGTCTCTGACGAATACAACTTCTGGCTGGGTGATGCATTTGCTTCTGGTGGTTCTAACGGTTACGACCACAAAGCAATGGGTATCACAGCAAAAGGTGGTTGGGAGTCAGTAAAACGTCACTTCCGTGAAATGGGCATTGATTGTCAAACGACTGACTTTACTGCTATCGGTGTTGGTGACATGGCAGGGGACGTGTTTGGTAACGGTATGCTGCTATCTAAGCACATTCGTCTACAAGCTGCGTTTAACCACATGCACATCTTCATTGATCCAAATCCAGATTCAGCGTCAAGCTGGGAAGAGCGTAACCGCTTGTTTAATCTGCCAAGATCAAGCTGGGAAGATTACAACAAAGAGTTGATCTCCGACGGTGGTGGCATCTTCTCTCGCCGTGCGAAATCGATCCAGTTAACACCTGAAATTCAGAAAATGTTGGGTACTAAGAAAGCTTCTATGGCACCAAACGATCTGATTAAGATGATCCTGAAAATGAAAGTGGATCTTCTATGGAATGGTGGTATCGGTACGTACGTTAAAGCTTCTAACGAGACGCATACTGACGTTGGTGACCGTGCAAACGACATGCTACGTATCGACGGTCGTGATCTGAGAGCGAAGGTTGTAGGAGAAGGCGGTAACTTGGGTATGACTCAACAAGGTCGTATCGAATACGCACTTAACGGCGGCCGCGTGAACACCGACTTCGTTGATAACGTAGGTGGTGTTGACTGTTCGGATAACGAAGTCAACATCAAGATCTTCCTGAATGGTTTGGTTTCAAACGGTGATCTGACTGTTAAACAACGTAACCAAATCCTAGAGTCGATGGAAGATGAAGTTGGTGAAATCGTTCTTGATGATGCTTACTGCCAATCAGAGTCAATCTCTGTTACTGAGCAGCAGGGTGTTGGTATCGTTAAAGAACAGATTCGCTTCATCCATACTATGGAGAAAGCAGGGTTCCTGGATCGTGCGCTGGAATACATCCCTGATGACGAAACGCTTCTAGAGCGTGAAAAGCAGGGCTTGGGTCTGACACGTCCAGAGCTTTCTGTTCTGGTTGCTTACGGTAAAATGGTATTGAAGCAGCAGCTTGTTACGGACGAAATCGCAAATGACGAGTTCCATGCGAAGCAGCTAGTTGCTTACTTCCCAAGTGAGTTACGCCGTAACTATAAAGATCAGATGGTCAACCACCCGCTACGTGCAGAAATTATCGCGACAGCGCTGGCGAACCAAATGGTTAACGAGATGGGTTGTAACTTCGTCACTCGCTTGCAAGAAGAGACGGGTGCAAGTGTTGTTGATATCGCCAATGCATACAGTGCAGCACGTGAAATCTTCGAACTAGAATCGATTCTAAAACAGACTCGTGAGCTGGATAACGTAGCGACAGCGCAAGCACAATACGAAATCATGTTCTATGTTCGTCGTGCTCTACGCCGAATTGCTCGTTGGCTACTGCGTAATCGTAGCGGCAAATACACCGTGGGCGAATTGATCAATCTTTACAAACAAGATGTGAACGTTATCAGCGAAACGCTTGATAGCATGCTTGTTGAGTCAGAAGTTGAAGAACACAACGAACTCGCACAAGTTTGGATGGACAGAGGGGTTGAAGAGAAACTGGCTCATCAAGTTGCTCGCCTATCAAGTCTGCAATCTGCACTGGATATTTCTGCAGTGGCAAGTGAAACAGGCAAAACGGTTGAGCAAGCATCTAAGTTGTACTTCAACTTAGGGGATCGTCTGTCTCTGCACTGGTTCTTGAAGCAAATCAACAACCAAGCTGTAGACAACAACTGGCAAGCGTTGGCTCGCGCAGCGTTCCGTGAAGACTTAGATTGGCAGCAACGTCAGCTAACCGCTCAGGTACTAAATTGCAACTGCGCATCAGAAGAGTTTGATGTGATAGAAGCACTTGATAACTGGATGGAATCTAATGAACCTTCACTGCAACGTTGGGAAAGTATCCTAAACGAGTTTAAAGTTGGCTCTGTCCATGAGTTTGCAAAATTCTCGGTTGCGCTACGTGAATTGGTATTGCTTAACTTAAACTGCTCACCAAGCGAGTAGGAGAGTTAGCGTTTTAGACAAAGCCTCGTAGAGATACGGGGCTTTTTTGTATCTGATTACCAGCTCTTAGCGAAATTTAAGTGACGCTGTCACTATTGTTTTAACTTTATATGTACTGAAATCGATTGCTTTTTCATAAATAATTATGATTTTTGTACTCAAATAATTATTTTAAATGACTGTTTTTAAATGATAATTAATTTTGAGAAATATGATTTTACTTAATTCGTTCATTTTAATTGAATTACGATTAAAAACAGTAAATAATATTGACCCGTTTACACGGGGCTTTTTTCTTTCGGAGGCACAATGCTTTACCGTCTAGCCAGAACTGGCTTTTTCCAACTTGATGCCGAAAAGGCACATGATCTTGCAATTAAGAATTTCCAACGCTTTAACGGCACACCTCTCGATCTTTTCTATCGTCAACAATTACCAAATCGTCCAGTAGAGTGCATGGGGCTAACGTTCCGTAACCCTGTCGGTCTCGCTGCTGGTTTAGACAAAAACGGCGAATGTATCGAAGCGTTTGATGCGATGGGTTTTGGTTTCGTTGAAGTCGGTACCGTAACACCACGTCCACAACCTGGTAATGATAAACCACGTCTGTTCCGTCTAGTGGAAGCAGAGGGCATCATCAACCGTATGGGCTTTAACAACCTAGGTGTTGATCACTTGGTTGAGAATGTGAAGAAAGCGAAGTTCGACTGTGTACTTGGTATCAATATCGGCAAAAACAAAGATACGCCGATTGAGAAAGGGGCAGAAGACTACCTGATTTGTATGGAAAAAGTATACGAATACGCAGGTTACATTGCGGTGAATATCTCTTCTCCAAACACGCCAGGATTACGTTCGCTTCAATACGGCGAGGCATTGGATGAGTTGCTTGCTGAGTTGAAAGCAAAGCAATCTGAGCTAGCAGAAAAGCACGATAAATACGTACCGTTGGCACTGAAGATCGCACCTGATTTGAGTGATGACGAAATCGTTCAGATTTGTGAATCACTAATTAAAAACAACATCGATGGTGTGATTGCGACGAACACAACATTGGATAGAACCGTTGTTGAAGGTATGAAACACGCGAATGAAGCGGGTGGCTTAAGTGGCCGTCCGGTACAGTCTCGTTCTACTGAGGTAGTTCGTAAACTTCACGAAGCGCTTGGCGACAAACTTCCGATAATTGGTGTGGGTGGTATCGATTCTTATGTTGCGGCAAAAGAGAAGATGATGGCCGGAGCACAGTTGGTCCAAGTCTATACAGGTTTTATTTACCACGGTCCAGGTTTAGTACGCGATATTGTTAAAAATCTTTAAAATAATTTAACAACTCGCTGAGTTTACATTAGTTATTACAAAAAAAGAGGATCTTGTTTCCTCTTTTTTTTTGTCCGTTCATTTGTAGAATTTAAAAATCATGAGTAGGTAATTAAGCGTCTTACCTCTTTACCACTGATTTAACTAGTCAAGAGAGAACGGAACAATGCTTAAACCCAGCGACAAATGGAATTGGTATTATGACGAGCATAAAGCTTGTTTAATGCTGGATTTAGGGGAGGAAATGATTTTCCAAACCAATCTATCCCGAAAGCTGCTAGTCAACTGCGCCTTCTCAAACAACGAATTTACTGTCGATGATGCTAGTGCGTTTCAGACCTTTAATGAACGTATTCGCTGTCTCGATATCAGTGAATACCGTCAAGCAGAGCTAACCCTATACTGCGTAGCTGCTAAACGCTTCCATAAGCCAGTACAACCTAAAAGTTGGTTTTTCGATGCTCAGTCTTCTGGATATGAGCCAGAAGAGGGGGATATGGTCTTCCTGACGAACCAATACTCTGAAGGTGTCTTCATTGTACTTGAGCCTGGAGAAACCTCTAGCTTGTGCCTTTACGTGGGACAAGAAGAGTTTGTGCTTGATGGAAGCAAGTCTCTGCCATTTGGCCAACCGATTAAAGTGATGCACGACCGTATGGCGTGTGCAAGCCACCTGTTTGTGATGGCACCCATGGCCATGGTTGGATAACCTGATTTAATTTCTTTATTTCGTTCCTTTGTTTGCCTTAATCGACCGCTTCAGGTCGATTTTTTTTATCCGAACACTTCACTCTTTTCACATAAATACCTCTGCAACTGTACATTTTTCGCGCACTTAATCATGAGGTAGGTCACTTTTATTCCACTTTCTTTAACTTAGTTTCTCTTAATGTTAGGCAACTCGGCGCTTAACATTTACCTATTTATTCCCCTATATCAGAAAAATGTAATTAAATAACAACGATATTTTAGTGTTGGTATAGACCAAAATTGATGTAAATAAGTATTCACTATCTCTGTGTGAATAGCATCTTGGTTAAAAGGAGGACGACGTGAAAGTTGATTAAAATGCAAAATGTAGGAACTTTCAGATCACTTAACTGGTGAGTGTTTGTGCTAACGGAAGGGAAAATACCTTTAAAAACGAGGCATTGATCGTAAAGTCAGGTATAATTGAAGCCATTTTTTATCAGCGAAAGAACACTATGAATCAATATCTCGCGGTAACTTCAAATGGCATGGAAAATTTGCTTGTTGAAGAACTGACTAAACTAGGCATCGAAAATGCGAAACCAGTACAGGCAGGCGTAAAATTTAAAGCGACAAACGAACAAGTTTATCGCTGTTGTTTGTGGAGCCGTTTGGCGTCTCGATTTGTACGTGTTTTATCTGAATTCACCTGTAACGATGATATGGACTTGTACCTTTCTACAATGGCCATTAACTGGGTGAACCAATTCCATAGTTCAAAGCGTTTCGTTGTCGACTTTAACGGTACAAACCGTGAAATCCGCAATAGCCAATACGGTGCGATGAAAGTAAAAGATGGCATCGTCGATTGCTTTGAAAAGAAAGGATTACCTCGTCCAAACATCAGCAAAGAGCGTCCGGATATCCGTGTTCACGTTCGCTTGCACAAAGACAAAGCACTGCTTGGTGTGGATATGGTGGGTAGTGGACTTCATCAGCGTGGCTATCGTCCGGAATCAGGCCGTGCACCTCTTCGTGAAACATTAGCTTCTGCGATCATCATGCGTTGTGGTTGGGATGGCCATCAGCCTTTACTCGACCCAATGTGTGGTTCGGGCACGCTACTTATCGAAGCAGCGATGATGGCAGCCAATATGGCGCCTGGTGTTAAGCGTAAGCAATGGGGTTTTGAATCGCTAGAAGACTTCGAACCTGAGCTGTGGGCAGAGATTAAATCTGAGGCCAATGTTCAGGCTCGTCGTGGTGTCAAAAAAGTTGACGCAAAGTTTTTCGGCTTTGATAACGACCCTAAAGTATTGAAAGTCGCTCAAGATAACGCTCGCAGAGCAGGTGTTGAAGAGCTGATCGAATTTGCACAAGGTGATGCGGCAACCATCACTCGTCCAGCAGGGTTTGAGCATGGCGTTATTGTTTCTAACCCTCCATATGGTGAGCGTTTAGGTACAGAGCCTGGCTTGATTGCGCTATACACCGCATTTGGTGGGCAGCTTAAATCTGAGTTCGGTGGCTGCAAAGCGTCGATTTTCTCTAGCTCTGATGAATTGCTTAGCTGCCTTCGCATGCGTGCG
Source organism: Vibrio natriegens NBRC 15636 = ATCC 14048 = DSM 759 (assembly GCF_035621455.1). Classification (NCBI taxonomy): domain Bacteria; kingdom Pseudomonadati; phylum Pseudomonadota; class Gammaproteobacteria; order Vibrionales; family Vibrionaceae; genus Vibrio; species Vibrio natriegens. Next base: position 1,645,348 of record NZ_CP141822.1, on the reverse strand, counting down.
GATAAACAGTTCAAATTAAACAATGGTGCGTTACAGTGTCACCAGAAAAATTACAGCATTGCAGAACGTAGTGTTGATGAAGTGAAAGGCGCGGATACCAATGTACAAATCGCACCTGACTTCTCTAACCGTCTGAAAAAGAACATGGGTAAGATTGGTAAGTGGGCTCGTAAAGAAGAGCTAGACTGCTACCGAATCTACGATGCCGATCTTCCTGAATACAATGTCGCGATTGATGTATATGGCGATCAAATCGTTATTCAAGAGTACGCTGCACCTAAGAACATCCCAGAAGAAAAAGCCAAACGTCGTTTAACCGACATCATCCGCGCAACTATTCAGGTAACGGGTGTGGAAGCGAACAAAGTCGTACTTAAAGTTCGTGAGAAGCAAAAAGGCCGTAATCAGTACCAGAAACTGGGACAAGTCTCTGAAACGCTGGAAGTTCATGAGTATGGTGTGAAGCTGATCGTAAATCTTCACGACTACCTTGATACGGGTCTTTTCCTTGATCATAAAATCACTCGTCGTCGCATCGGTGAAATGGCAAAAGGGAAAGATTTCTTAAACCTGTTTGCTTATACAGGTAGCGCTACGGTTCACGCAGCCGTTGGTGGTGCTCGTTCAACCACGACGGTTGATATGTCTAACACCTACCTGAACTGGGCGAAAGACAATATGCAGCTCAACGGTTGTGTAGGGCGCCAGCATCGCTATGAGCAAGCGGATTGTCTGCAGTGGTTAGAAAATGCAAAAGGCGAGTACGATCTTATCTTTATTGATCCACCGACGTTCTCGAACTCTAAGCGTATGGAAACGTCGTTCGATGTTCAGCGTGACCACATTAAATTGATGAAAAACTTGAAGCGTCTGCTGAGAAGTGAAGGCACTATCGTGTTCTCAAACAACAAGCGTCATTTCAAGATGGATGAAGAAGCGTTGGCTGAATTAGGTCTGAAGGCTCAAAACATCTCTTCTCAAACGCTGCCGCTGGATTTTGCTCGTAACAAACACATTCATAACTGCTGGTTGGTTACACACGCAGAGTAAAAAAGGATTTTGAAGTGCTGACATTGTATAGCACAGAGGGCTGCCATCTTTGTGAGATGGCATTCTCTCTAATAACTGAGGTCGGTCTGGCGGAACAGACTGATATCGTCGACATAGCGTTCGATGATGAACTATTTTCTCGTTACGGCGTCACGATACCCGTACTCAAATATCAAGATTCTGAGCTGAACTGGCCGTTTGACTCAGAGCAACTTACAAATTGGTTGGAAAATAATGGCATTACTTACCATTCATAATGCGCAGTTGGCATTTGGCGATCATCCGTTACTCGACCATGCAGAATTTGCCTTACAAGAAAACGAACGAGTGTGTTTAGTAGGGCGAAATGGTGCCGGTAAATCCACGTTGATGAAAGTGCTTGCTGGCGACATTGTACTGGATGACGGAAAAATCCAGATCACTCAGGACGTCGTCGTCTCTCGTTTAGAGCAAGATCCACCACGCAACCAGGAAGGCACCGTTTACGAATACGTATCGGGTGGCTTAGCCGAAGTCGGTGAACAGCTAAAGATCTATCACGATCTTCTAGATCTTGTCGCTCAAGACCCAAGTGAAAAGCACATCAATCGCTTATCTAAGGTTCAGGAGCAACTTGATCATTCCAATGCATGGCGTTTTGATGATCGCGTTAACAATGTTTTAAGTGCGCTGAAACTGAGCCCGGAAACAAAGCTGACGGATTTATCTGGTGGTTGGCAACGTAAAGCCGCATTGGCGCGTGCACTTGTGTGTGATCCTGATGTACTGCTTCTGGACGAACCAACTAACCACCTTGATGTAACAACTATCGAATGGTTAGAGAACTTCCTGAAAGACTTTAAAGGTTCGATCATCTTTATTTCTCACGACCGTGCTTTCATTAAGTCGATGGCAACACGTATCGTGGATCTTGACCGAGGTCAGCTTGCTTCATTTCCGGGTGATTACGAAGGCTACCTGACAGAGAAAGAAGAGATGCTTCGTGTTGAAGATATGCAGAATGCAGAATTCGACAAGAAACTTGCTCAAGAAGAGGTATGGATTCGTCAGGGCATTAAAGCACGTCGTACTCGTAATGAAGGCCGTGTGCGTGCACTGAAGAAACTTCGTGAAGAGCGCCGTGACCGCCGCGATGTGCAGGGTAAAGTTAATCTGAATATCGATGATGCCTCTCGCTCCGGTAAAATTGTCTTTGAAGCTGAAAACGTATCCTTTGCTTATGAAGGCAAAAAAATTGTTGATAACTTCAGCTTCAATATTATGCGTGGCGATCGAATCGCACTAATTGGTCCAAACGGCTGCGGTAAGAGTACGGTACTTAAGTTACTTTTAGGCCAGTTAGAAGCACAGTCTGGACGTCTGCATTGTGGTACTAAGCTTGAAGTTGCATACTTTGACCAGTACCGTGAGGTATTAGACCCAGAGAAATCTGTGATTGATAACTTGGCTGATGGTAAGCAAGAAGTCATGGTTGGCGGTCGTCAGCGCCATGCTCTGAGTTACCTGCAAGATTTCTTATTTGCACCAAAACGAGCAAGAACACCAGTTAAAGCGCTTTCCGGCGGTGAAAAAAACCGTCTATTATTAGCGCGTATCTTGCTGAAACCAAACAACTTACTTATTCTTGACGAACCAACCAACGATTTGGATATCGAAACGTTGGAACTTTTAGAAGAAATGCTTGCCAACTATCAGGGTACGTTACTGTTAGTAAGCCACGACCGTGAGTTTGTTGATAATACGGTGACAACAAGTTGGATCTTCGAAGGAAATGGAGTCATCGAAGAATTTGTTGGTGGTTATCACGATGCAAGACAGCAACGTGAGCAGGTACTGGCCGCTCGTCAGTCGGCTGAAAAAGCAGCGAGTAAAGAAAAAGTGGTTGAGGAAACTCCCAAAACACCTCAGCCTAAGAACAACTCGAAGAAATTATCATATAAGCTGCAAAGAGAACTAGAAGCTCTTCCAGCTAAACTAGAACAATTAGAGTCGGATATTGAGACGTTGCAAGAACAAGTGAATGATCCGGAATTTTTCGCTAAATCTGTAGAACAAACTCAACCGGTATTGGAACAGCTTGCTGCTCTTGAGCAGGAGTTGGAAATCGCATTCGAGAGATGGGAAGAACTCGAAGCAATGCAACAGGATAGTTAAGAATTCAATGAATTGTAGTCACAAATTCAAACTAACCGCCATCGCGATGATGGTAGGTTCATCAATGAGTGCAAACGCTGCATTGTATCAAGTTATCGAAGTTTCACCTGAGGTAAACGGTGACGTTGTCGATTTTGAATCGGCTTATGGTGTCGCGATTCAGCAGGGTGATGTTGAGGATGCCTCTACAGGCTCTCCATTTGCTCTAGGGTGTTTTGATTCAACAGCAAACTGTACAGAAGATCAATTTAAGCTGGCCGTAGAGAGCCGTACAACGCCATTATCGGCAGGTCAGGCAGTCGACGGTATTAGCTATCGTGAAGAAGTACCATTTGGAATGGACTCTCGATTTTCTTACGTAGACGATCGTGATGATTTTGAAAGTTACTGTTATTACAACCTTGGCTACAACACCTGCGAGACATGGTCTGCGGTAAACATTGTGCCTTGGGAGAACGAACGCTACAAAGACTTTACCTCAAATGCTTTGGCATTTGTCGAAGGTGATAGCGCGGCGTACACAAATGAGTACAACAACGTTATCAATAGCTTAACATCAACCGGTGAAGCAGTTGGTAACCAAAGCGTAATCAGTGCAGAAGATTCATCTACGCTAGAAACGCGTAACAAAGTGGTTGCTCCGTTTACTCCAAATATCGTTACCGAAGAAGATCAAGCGGCTGTTGTTGAAAGCCATGCGTGGAAAACTGATGGTACTTTCACATCGGGTAGTGTTTCACGTACAGCAAGCAACAATAATGGTACTCACCATACCTCTAAAGCTGCTATCTGGGATCAGAACGGTAATGTTTCAGAGCTATCGTGGCCAAGTAATACGTCAAGCGACAACAATCGTCTGGCTCAAGGTAGCATGCGTGATTTCATCGTTGATGGAACGACTGTGTACGGCGTTGGTTACAACACGTATTCTGACAACAACTACATGAACGCGACCGTGTTTGTGGGCGCGCTAGAGTCTGAAACATCTATCGAAAACGTTACTTGGTCGAACAAAGTGGTAACTGGCGCACGTCAGAGAGAAGACGGTGATACCATTCACTCGAATTCACGTCTGACAGCCGTTAACTCAAACTTTGTTGGTATCGGTGAGGCAAAACGCAGTATCCCGACAGCGGGTGCGTATCCTAATCGTTTGTTTATCGTGCCTGATGTTCGTTCTGACGCTCTAAGTGCAGTGTACCCAACTTCTGGCATCTTCTTTAATGGTGCTGGCGGTAAAATGGGTGGCATCAACGCTTACAACGAAATTGTTGGCCAGATAGACGCTGACTCTACGCGTGAAGATGACGGTAAACCACGTCGTAAGCGCGGATTTATTTACCCATATAGCGCAGACGGTGCAGCAAGCGAACGTGCTGAATCACTATTCGGTGGTAAGGCATGGCTTCTAGATTCACTGACTAACGGTGGTGACTACTCTGACGCGAACAACCAGTTCCGTATCATCGATGCAACAGACATCAACGATGCAGGTGTGATATCAGCCACTGCATTGAAGTGTTCTGGCGGCTATAACTCTGCAGCGCACAATGCCTCTTGTGATGTTACCGAAGAGGTCGTTGCGGTTAAACTAATGCCTATTCCTGATCAAACACAGGACGACATCGTTTCTCGAAACGTGGAAGAAGAAAGTGCGACACGCGAAGGTGCCGGACTTGGTTGGTTAGCTTTGACCATGCTTGGCTTGTTTGGGTTCCGTAGAAAATAGTTAAAAAATTTTAATACAAGCACAGACTCACAGATTTGAGTCTGTGCTTTTTTTATGCCTTGAGAAAATTCCAAAGTTGATCGATTCTTGTAGTTGGAGTCATAAAAACTCCATTAAAGTTTCACAAAAACAGAAGCAATTTTTCAAATGGATCTGTATGAGGAATTACCTATGAAGAGACAAAAGCGTGATCGCCTAGAACGAGCTCAATCTCAAGGCTATAAAGCTGGGTTGAATGGAAGGTCCCAAGAGGCTTGCCCATATCAACAAGTTGATGCTCGGTCGTATTGGTTAGGTGGTTGGCGTGATGCCAGAGATGAAAAAAACTCTGGTCTCTATAAATAATAACTCCCACATACAATAGAAGGATTTGAAAGGGCTCTTAAAAGAGCCTTTTCTGCATTCTGAGCAAAAGAAAATCGACAGGGATGGGTATCGCGAAGTGGAACAAAAAGCATGAGATACAAAAAAGGCTCCATCCGGAGCCCTTTAAGAAATAGCAGAAAATCTTAGCTTAGAAGCTAGAAGTGTCCTGGAACAAACCAACTTTAAGATCTTTCGCTACGTAGATTTCTTTACCGTCTACTAATACACGGCCATCCGCTAGACCCATAACAAGCTTACGGTTTACGACGCGCTTCATGTGGATTTCGTAGGTTACTTTTTTCGCTGTTGGCAGGATCTGACCTGTGAATTTCACTTCACCTACACCCAGAGCACGGCCTTTACCTTCACCGCCAATCCAGCCTAGGTAGAAGCCAACAAGCTGCCACATAGCATCTAGGCCAAGACAACCTGGCATTACTGGGTCACCAGGGAAGTGGCAATCAAAGAACCAAAGATCTGGAGTAATATCCAATTCCGCTAGAATTAAGCCTTTACCAAAGTCACCTTCCGTTTCTGACATTTTGGTAATACGATCCATCATAAGCATGTTTGGCGCAGGTAGTTGTGGGCGACCTGGGCCGAAAAGCTCACCTTGGCTCGAAGCTAGAAGATCATCACGATTATAAGAATCACGTTTGTTTTGCATTATCAATCACTCCAATTTTTGACAGATGCATCTTAGTGAACACGTGTACGCTAAACAACTCCGATCAGTACTAAACAAACCAGTTTTTGATACGCTGCACAAATCCTTCCGTGTGTTCATGTCTTTCAAAGTTTTCAATACGTTCAGCAATTTTTCCAATAATGCTGTCGTCTTCACCACGGAATGGTTTACCCATCAAGATAGGAATGGCTTCATCGACAGTAGATACTGACCAAATGTTGAACTCTCCATTCTGAATGCTTTCTATGACGCTTTTATGTAAGGCTAAGTGCTTAAGATTCGTCTCAGGTAGAATCACACCCTGACGCCCGGTAAAGCCTTGATGCTTACAAACCTGATAGAAGCCTTCGATTTTTTCATTCAGACCACCAACGGCTTGCACGCGACCAAATTGGTCCACAGCACCCGTGACGGCGATCTGTTGGTCCACCGCACATTCAGACAATGCACTTACTAAACAGCATAGTTCAGCAAGCGAGGCGCTATCGCCATCAACTTCACTATAAGACTGTTCAAACACAATAGAAGCGGCGTAGGGTAATGGTTCATCAAAGTTTAGCGCAGAACTCAAAAACGCCTGCATGATCATCATACCTTTGGCGTGCAAGTTGCCGCCGAGTTCAGCTTTGCGCTCAACGTCCGAGACATCACCGTCACCAAAGTGAATCACACAGGAAATACGCGCAGGCTCGCCATAAGACACCGGGTGACCCGCCATATCAATAACCGTTAAGCCATTAATCTGACCAACTTGTTCACCGGTTGTTTCAATGATCACCTGACCATCAAGTATGTCGTACACGGCACGTTGCGGTAGGTAAGATTCACGGTAGTATTTATCGTCAATCGCATTGTCTATCGCCTTAAAGTCGATTACATCAGAATCACAGTGCTGGCTGGCAAGGGTTAAAAGCTGACAATGCCACATTACGCCAAGGGGAAGATAATGCTGGTCTTCCATTTCACGCATACCAGCGAGCATAAGTCTTCGATAAGCGTCTTTATCCAAACTTGGCAGGTTGTACTCCGCACACACCCAATTCACATAACCCAGATAGGAAGATAAATTGTCCTGAGATAAGTGGATGTCTTCTTCAACCTCGGTATACATACAAAGGCCTGATGAGAAATCCTCATCGACATATTCAAGTTCTGCTAACTGGCTTCTGTCACCCGTAACAATGAGTTTTACGTCATACGTGTTTGATGTAACGGCAGGCACAGCAACGCGCGTAGGGCTCATGTTCATTGCAGCAAATGGTTGCTTTTGAATGGCCGCTTTAATACTTGGCCAGTAGCCAGGGTTTGCCAGAATCAAATTGGCAGGAACCATGAGGTAACCGCCATGCGCTTGAGCAATGAGTCCCTGTTCTAAAGTCACTTCGCCATTCTCAGCGATACTGTAACGATCAAACAAATGTTTCGCGTCGAGCGATTCGGTTGTCACCACTGGCGAAGAAGCACTTTGTTCGACCGCCTTACTGATAAATCCACGGTATATTGAATTATCAACGCAATTAATCAGTAGGATACGGGTAAGGCCACCAAGTTTTGTGAAGCGAGAGATTGTGGCGGACATTCGAGGTTGTAGATCAACAAATGTCTTCTTTGGTAATGTCGAAGCGGACTTCAATAATGCTTCGTATTCATCGAACGAAGGCGTAACGTCTTGCCAGTTAAGTTGGTTCATTAAAATTCATCATCATTTAATTTGGCGCCATTATAGCGAAACCGCCAATAACTCCCTAGTCCCAATTTCTACAATAACAATACAGTACCTATTAGCTTGCTTAAGACTTAGACAAATGAGTGATCAGCATCGATACTTCTTAGAGATTTGTTTGCTGATCTTAAATAACTGGGTTACGCTGTCACTAGGTGAGAAATATGGGTCGGAAAGGATGAAATATCAGCAACTTGAAAATTTGGAATGTGGGTGGAAGTGGAACTATCTGATCAAGAAGTGGAAGGATGGAGAGGCGATAACGCGTCACATTGACTCCAGTGAAGCAGATGCCGCAGTCGCTGAGCTACGACGTCTTGAGCACGAACCTACACAAGTACTGACATGGATAGATAACCACATGTCAGAAGAGCTTGAGAATAAGCTAAAGCAAGCAATTCGTGCAAAACGCAAACGCCATTTCAATGCTGAACAAGTTCATACTAAGAAGAAGTCCATCGATTTGGATTACCGGGTTTGGGAAAAGCTGTCCAGCCGAGCGAACGAACTAGGCTGTACACTCTCTGATGCGATTGAGTATCTGCTTTCCGAAGCATCAAGAAGTGAAAAAGCAAGCCAGAAGGTAACGTCAATTAAAGAAGACTTAAGTAAGCTGCTATCCAGTTAAGGAGTATTAAATGTTATACGTAATATTGATTGCTGCTGTTGTTATCTTTTGGCTGATTGCTGTTGACCGACCAGTGCTTAAGGTGTCGTTTGACGATGGCCATATCACGAAAGTAAAAGGCCACATGCCGCCGTCTTTTAAACACAACTTAGAAGACATTAGCGAACATAACCCGTTTACTGGAGAGATGAAAGTTTATAATCAGCGTACCGGTATGCGATTGGTCTTTTCTAAAGCGGTACCGAAGAAAACCCAACAACGAATTCGAAATGTTTTCCCTCATCAAGGCTTTAAAACAGCCAAAGGCAAAAAGCGCGCTTAGTCTACATATCAATTACTTCTTCACGTTAAATGGGGCGCAAAATAGCGTCCCATTTTTGTATTTAAAACGTAGAAAACTAACATAACCCCAAATCTATCAATTATTTATATGGGGTTCTGTATGCGCTACGTTGTCACGTTATTAGCCTTTGTACTTTTTAGCTCTCCGACGTTTGCGGATGATTCACAAACCAATCCGGTAGCGAAAAAGATTAAAAATAAACTTCAGCGAAAAGTCACTAAACAGTTCGATGATTATCAGGGCTATTGCGATGTCATGATAGAAATGGAACACAAGGGAAGTAAAGCATCCATTAAGCGAGTATCAGGGACAGGTGACCGGGTTGTGTGTCGATACGTGAAATCCAATTTAAAAATCGGTCAGCGCTTTAGATACAAGGTTCCTGAGAAGTATATCCGACTCCACATTACGACGAACTAGCCAGTGATTTGAATGAAATGTTAGTGACACTGTCACTCTTTCTGAGCCGCCCTTAATGGCATTCAAGTTCTTATCGAGCAATGATTTTTTTAATTTCGTTTTAGTAAAAGGATTTATAGAGTGTTTGAAATCGTTATAGTAATTATTTTATTCCTAGTGTTGATTGTTTTCTCGTCCAAGAAAGCAAGCAAGAAACAACGCAAAGAGCAGGTTAAGCCTTTTATTGGTTCAGCTAGCAGTAGTGCTATGGATGCACCTCAAACCAAATGCATGAGTGTTCCACACAAAAAGCATGTCTACCTAAGCTCTAAGACCGAGCGAAACTTCTATAATGTTCTACAAGAAATATTACCTTCGGACTACGTCATACATTGTCAGGTTTCATTGATGGCGCTAGTACAGCCGATTAACTTTAAGGATAATTCTCGAACCTGGGCTAAGCGTATGGATTACGTCATTACAGACAGAAATACCAAGGTTCTCGCGGTTATAGAATTGGATGATTCATCCCACAGACAGAAAAGGCGTCAAGAACGCGACCACTATGTGAATTCAGCTTTAGAAGGGCATCACAAGTTGATCAGGTTTGATGCTATTGGCAAATATAACCCAATAGATGTTGCTAAAGTCATCGAAAGAGAGACGGACATAAAGTGTAATTCCTTAATGGGTCTAGCTCAGCCTAGCTAATTTGTCGTGTTCAGTAAAAAACAAAACGGAATCATTATGTGTTGGCTCTAAAGCTTAACAGCAATAATGAAAGCGTATAAGAAACCTTGCGACATACTTCGTAACCCTAAAAATGACGGTTTACACAAGGTGCCAGCTGCTCATAACATAGACAAGTCGATTGGCCTCGACTGGCTTACACATTTGAGTCGTATTGACTACTCAAATATGAAGCCAACACTAAAGCCGAACCTTAGCGATGGGGTTCGGCTTTTAGTTTTGGAGCTGATTATCAAAAAGCACCAAATGAAATGCGTGACTGTCTTGATGAGTCTCAAACGGTTTATAAACGCGAAGTTTGTGACGAATGCTAGCAAGCTGTATTATTCTACCTGTTGATTAACGATAACGCTTTGGATCTTCAGGAGAAGTATGCAGTTAACCGAGTTTAAACAATCCCATTTTAAACAGCTGGTGGAATGGATTAAGACCGATGAGTTGAATTACTTATGGGGCGGGCCAGCATACACTTTTCCATTGACTCAAACACAAATCAAACGACACTGTGCTCAAGCTGAAGTGCACCCTTATCTTGTCACTATGAACAACGACCATGTAGGATTTATCGAACTGTACAAAGTAACAGAAGATCATTATCGGATCTGTCGCGTTTTTATAAGCGAAGAGTTTCGTGGCCAAGGGCTCGCAAAGAAGATGATGACGCTAGTGATTGATAAGGCAAGAAATGATTTGTCTGCCGAAATACTGAGTTTAGCGGTCTTTGAACATAATACGGCGGCTAGGAAGTGTTATGAATCTCTTGGTTTTAAGACGTTAACGGTTGAATCCGGTACCCGATACTTTAATGGCAAGTCGTGGAAGCTGTTACGCATGGAAAAACAATTTTAGTGTCTTTCGGCTGCCATGCGCTCATCTCAAGCTTGGGCTTCCATTGACGATTACCATTAGCCATTCACTATCTACCTTAACGTCAGAGCCTGACCAATCACGGAGCGATAAATGGAATTTGTTCCCGTAAACATCGAACAGCAATTAGATTTATGTATAGCCTTTCGTAGAGATGCTTATGCAGTCAGTTATGGCAGTCTTGATGGCTTTAATACTGAAGATACGGCAGCATGGTTTGAGAGATTAGCGTCTTTGCCGGACGCTGGTTTTTATCATGCAATCAAGAACGATGAAACCATTGGTCAAATCGAGTTTAGGAAAGACTTGATCGATGATGAAGGCGTAAAATATGGCTACATAAACCTTTTTTACTTAAAACCGGAGTTTCGTGGTCAAGGTTTGGGTGGCGAGTTGCAAGACTTCATATTTTCACAATTAAAATCTGCCAAATGCCAGTATGTCCAGTTAAGGTATTTACCAGCCAATAGCCAAGGTGTTGCGTTCTATCGTAAACATGGCTGGAAAGACGTTGGTGAGATGGATACACGAGGGCAACTGGCTCAAAAACGCATACCTGAATAGGAGATAGTCATGATCGATTTTGAAAACTCATCGGTGTTTAAGCTAAAACCGATTGAACAATCGAAGGTGAGAGAAGATTTCTACAAGTTTCTGATTGATGGCGAAGAAATCATTGCCGCTTTCAAAAGTATTCGCGATCAAGTGGTTTTCACCAACAAACGAGTTATTGCTGCGAACGTTCAGGGGATTACAGGTTCAAAAGTGGACTATACATCATTGCCGTACAGCAAGGTAAACGCGTTCTCTGTTGAGACGTCCGGCACATTGGATCTGGATTGTGAGATCGAGCTTTACCTGAGCGAGGTTGGTAAAGTGCTGTTTGAGATTAAAGGATCTTTTGATCTGGTCACTTTTAATAAACACATCAGCCAATGTGTGATGGGCTAACAAGCCAGCTTTATAGATTCACTACGCACGGTATTTTGAAGGGTTACACTCAATTTTTATAGTAGCTGGTGGCGCTCAGGGTGCCTTGCGATATAGCTAGAAAGCTGAGAAAAGTAGGGTACTTGGAACTTTTCCCCTCCATTCATTTATCCAAAAACAAAGCCGAACCTTATCTATGGCTCTCGGCTTTTCTTTTGCCTGACTTCAAGTTTATTAAACCGTGGCTTGATCTTGTTGATATTCGCCCATATTAATATCACTGTGTTTTATAGTTTATTAAGGTCACTATAGTGAGCGAAAACAGCGTTAAAATCGCACATTTAACATTCATTCAGTCTACTATAACCCGTATGGGGCAAAATTCTTTTCTGCTAAAGGGGTGGTGTATTACACTAATTGCCGCTCTATTTGCGTTATCTCCGAGTTCATCTAACAAGTCGTTTGCTCTTATCTCTTACATGCCATTATTTTTATTCTGGTTGATGGATGCTTATTATCTTTCGCTCGAACGTTCATACATCCAGCTTTATAACCTAGTGGCAAAGAATGAGGTTAAAAGTGATGCACTTACCTTAGATTTAGAACAAGTAGGCGGTGGAGAGAGTTTGTTCAATACGGCTTTTTCCAAAACTCTGTTGGTGTTTTATGGAAGTGTGATTTCTATAGTTTTATTTTTGATGTTTGGAGTTTTGGGCTAATGAGTAGTGAAAGCTGTGATTATTTAATATCCCTATCTTTTGCTGGTGAAGATAGAGAGTATGTCGATGCTGTTGCCTCTGGGTTAAAGAATAATGGTATATCAGTTTTTTACGACAAGTATGAGCAAGCCTCTCTCTGGGGTAAGGATCTTTACCAGCACCTAACAGACGTTTATCAAAATAGATCCCGCTACGTTGTAATGTTTATTTCCGAGCATTATGCTAAAAAACTTTGGACCTCACACGAAAAACGAATGGCTCAGGCGAGAGCATTTAAAGAAAGTAGGGAGTACATATTACCCGTAAAGTTTGATGACACTATTATTCCTGATATTCCAGACACAACTGGTTATTTGGATGCCCGAGAATTTGTGCCAGATGAGATAGTTAAGTTCATTAAACAAAAACTGCAAGATGACGGGATAACAATAACAAAACAAAAGTCACTGACCAATGAGTTATTAAAATCGACAGCAGAAGAGCTAGTAAATTTAATTAGAGAAGAACTAATCCAGCACGAACAGAAAACCGAGAGCCTTAATAGTCCAATTCGGTCCCTTCATTCTGAAGCTGAGTTTTCCAAACTTTGGGAGGCGCGGACTAAGAGACAACATCAATTAAAAAAGTGGTTATTAAATAGTTTTTCTAACAAATATCAATCGAAATCCATATTAATAAAAAATGAATTAATACAAAGGCTTAATTTAAATGAAAGAGATGTTTATTTCGATGCAGTGTACGAAAACCCTGTAAACCCGCTAGGTATATCAGAAGTTGCGGCAGACCTAGAAAAATTAAGTATGATGCTGGATACAAACGAATGAGCCATTTGAAGTCAATAAATAAAATTCCTTTCAAAGAGTTACTTATATGTGGAAGTAGAGTTTATGAAACGCAAAAAATTATTGAATACAAAGATATAGAGCCAATTGTAATTGCGAATGGGATAAAGCCAAGAATATGGCTAACGGTATTAGTTGAAAATGGCGATTCGTTCGCTTTGGTAGATGACTCCAGAGCGAAGCATGAATCCGTTATTTGCAATGTTACAACTAGTAACGTGGAAATTTATGTAGATGACCATTTTATCCTTAAAGGCACCAGATCGAGAACGGAGCGATTTCATATACATCACCTAGACTTAAGAAGCTTAGGTTTTAGTGTATACGGTTCGGATGAATCTGGCTTGTATGCGAATGGAGTATCTTTAAATTCTATCTCAGCTAGAGGCGGTCGTTGCCTTATCAAGTTAGGTTAATTTACGCTTGCTGGGTATCCATTCGGCGGCTTTCGTTCGATGGCCGCCACGAAACGGTAAGACGTTTTCTTTTGCAGGATAGACCTTAGGTTGGCTGATGTGACCATACATTTCGCCAAACTAAAAATGTTCGTCACGCAAAGCTTTCTAATTCCTTCGGGCTGAACTCACGACGGTGTGGTGACAATGGCGCGTTTCTCGATGATTTTAAACCTAGACTAACGACGGCCATTGGGTAATCAAACCAACGCTACTTGGCTCTTCAGAAAAAAGAGCAGGGAAGTCATGAAGTTAGCTCCACAAGTCGTCAGTAAACATTCTAGTGAATCTAAGTTTTAGTGACCGCGTAACTTAATGTCAATGATAAATCAACAAGATTCAGGTAGATGTGGGATCTGAATATGGCGTGTATTCTCAGTCTGGTTTTTTCAGCTATATTTATCTTGAATATCACATTTAACAAGATGGGCTAGACAATGAAACTAGCATATTACGTAAGCGATATAGCTCAAGATAATAGCGACCACGAGGTCCATAATAGTGGTGACCATGAAGTCCATAACTCGGGTTGTCCTCATTTTGATAGAATCCAATCCAAGACTTATTTAGGCTTATTTGATAATTGTGCTGAAGCAGTCATTGAAGCAAAGAAAAAATACGACCAGTCAAATGGTTGTTATTGGTGTTGTAACGAATGCCACATGTCACACTAGTTAGGAACGGGAACTTTCTACAAACAAATCGCGCACGCACATTCTGGTAGTAAGCTCCCAATAGAAATGAAGGCGACACTTGAGAAACACCAAGAGCCATACGCAGCAGGAACTTGGTGCAAGTGACGCCGCCAATAACTCCGGATTAAAGTTAAAGCGCTTTGAGTTTATAAGAAGCAGCAAACAACATTTCACTGAACGCCAGTAAGTCGGACAGTCAGAAATGTTGAGAGCGTATCTACACAATGAGAACTCTAGAAAATCAGAGCGTAAGAAAGTACGGCTCAATTAGAATGCTCAGGCGAATTAGTAGCAGAACTTCAAGAACGCCAACTTGAACTGATAAACCGAGCGAATTTTAGTTCAAGGATATAGTTGCTGTAGGCAAGCAATAGAAAATCAATCCAGCTATTCGGTTACTTGAATGAACAAGATGAATAAGCAAGATGCCGAGCCTACGTGCATGGTGTCGAACGTAACAAAAGAATCAGTGTAAGAACTTAATCGGCGTTTAAAGCTGATGACTGGTTTTTAAAAAATTGGACGTCGTGGTGAAGTTGAATTCATGGTCCAGGCAAGAAAGCGGATAAAACCTTTAAAGAAGCAAAAGCCAAATACGGTGTAATTAAGCTGACATCAGCACTGTTAATCTTTTAACCCTTTAGTGCGCATTATGTATATTATGTTAAATAAAGCATAACGCTACGCCAAATCTTTACTCGTTTAGCCTCCTATCCCTCTCTTATTTCAATTTCATCTAGGGGTTTGAGGCTTTCATTAAACATAATGGCTATTTACCATAAAATACTTAATATAGATCTTAATAATCTATCGATTGTTAAGATCTATATTAAGGCTAATCATTTTCTACAAACACTTGAATGGCTTCATAGATGTCTTGTCTACGGACTGGTTTGGAAATGAAGCTGTCCATACCGGCTTCTAAGCATTTGTCACGGTCACTTTCTAAAGCGTGTGCTGTTAATGCGATGATTGGAATCGTGATGCCTTTTTCTCGGATCAAGCGCGTTGCGGTAATGCCGTCCATGACTGGCATCGATACATCCATAAGTATAATGTCGATTGAGTCGCTGTTATCTTCCAGAAATGCCAGTGCTTCTTCGCCATGGCTTGAGATGTGAACGTTATGTCCTAACTTGTTGAGAATTAATTTAATCACGAGCTGGTTTGAATGTGTATCTTCAACCACAAGTAAATTTAACGCTTTGACTGGGCTGTTTGCTTCGATTTTTACAGGACGATTCTGATGAAGCCTAGTCAATACCGGAATCTTTATTGTGAATGACGAGCCCACGTGTTCTTTACTATCAACTATGATGGTTCCGCGCATCATCTCTACTAAATGTTTGGTGATAGCCAGGCCTAATCCTGTTCCTCCGAAACGTCTGGTTATCGATCTGTCGCCTTGATGAAAAGCCGTGAATAAACGAGCTTGTTTGGCTTTTGATATACCAATGCCCGTGTCAGAGACGGAAATTATTAGCTCGTCTTTCTGTTCCAAAACCGAAACGCTCACTGTACCGCTGTCGGTGAATTTAATCGCGTTACCGATAAGATTAAATAAAACCTGAGATAACCTGGTCGAATCAATCCAATACTGTTTGTCTTGCGGTATGCGGCAATCAAGATTGAAGTTGAGGTTTTTGCTAATAGCTATTTGTTTTTGCTGGGAAATGACAAAAGTCACAGCGTCACTTAAATTGGTCCACTGTTCATGTAACTGAAAGCTACCCGACTCGATTTTAGAGAGATCCAGGATGTCACTTATGATGGCGAGAAGCAGTTCCGCAGAGCTCTCCATTTGACACAGCGCTTCGAACTGCTCGTTGGATAATGTTGATTGCCTTAATATATCGAGCATACCCAGAACGGAATTAAGCGGCGTTCGGATTTCATGGCTCATCATGGCCAGAAACTCGGACTTAGATTGGTTTGCGAGTTCAGCTTCTTCGCGTGCTTTAGCTAGCTCTGTTGTACGTACATCAACGATACGTTGTAACTTCTCTTTGGTCTCGATGTCTATTACCGCTCGCTCTATTAGAGGGCGAAAGCGTCGAAGTGTTTCTTTGTTTTCAATACTGAAGTGCCCTTTTTGTGCTCCAATTAATAGGATTATATTTTGAGTTACTTCAGAGCGAATGCCAGTCAGAATGACAGAGTTCACGTGGTTCTTGACGAATATATTTAAGTTAGAGAACTCGCCCAACCTTAATGGTTCGAACAGTAATACACATTCACCATTTAGCGCTCGCTCCATGGTGTTACCGTGTAACCAATTAACCGTGTCGAATACGCTGTTCGTTGATATTAACGTTTTGAAAGATTGCCTGTTATCGTCACGAGTAATAACGATAAAGTCTTCAAAGTTAATGTATTTTTTTAAGACCGTATTTAAGCCAGAGAAGATTTCATTGCGGTTTTTGGCTTCGCTCATGGCTGATATTGCCGAAAGAATGGCTTTGTTCTCGTCAGCGAGCAATTTTTCTCTATGCTTGGCTTGTTGTAACTCAACCAATGCTTCCTGCAAAGCTTCTTGTTGGTAGGTCTCTAAATATTTATCTTTCATAAGGCTTATGGAATATCGCTGATGAGATCATTAGGTTCCCATGTCCATTTTCGCCACCAATAAATCTTCCTTGTTCGCCAAAGGTAAATGGGCATATAAATGGCAGGTGTTCCAGTTCTTGGTTGATTTGTTCACAAACGCTGTTCATGTCTTGCTTCAAGTGCAACATGGGCCCTGCGCAAAAGATGTTGATGACGCCAATTTTACGAGACTCTTCTAGTTTTTGGTTGAAGGCGATATTCACAACTTTTGCCGCTCTGGCAAGCAGGTGTTCCCGACTCCCTTTCATTAAAGTGATCTCTTCTCCTTCGTCAATATCGGTAAAGAGTTCGATGCCTCCATCGGCGGTTTCTCTTATTGGGTGAGATAGTTTGTAGTAAGGTCGGTCGTACAAATGACCTGCGACTCTTCCGATTGGGTATGCGCTGGAGTTGGTGAATAGCAGGTTGTCCTTACCTGTTTGATTTTGCTGGTGATTGGTCCATTGTCTATAGCGCTCTAGTGCAGGCTCACCGTCAATTTCCAACAGACAACGTCCTTCTGTTTTAGTGGCAATACCTTTGATGTTGGTCGAGGTGTGTCCAGCACTAAAAGCGATATCTACATGTTGTGAGGAATAAAATAAAGTGAGGCTCACGCCTGATTGTTGTTGGCCTTGCGCGGTAATAATGGACCAGTTTCCTTTAATATTATTGTCGGCTGCCGAACCACCAATAATCGGTACTAATGTGCCAAACCTTTGATCGATAGATTCGATGATTGATTCTTCTCTGCCAGGCGTCGCGTGGAGAAGGATTAAGTCAGGTATTTCCCCTACTCGATCGGCATCGTCAAGTGCCATATCCAACGCGTGCATGACGCCTTCGTTTTGAGTGCAGTGAGAAATGCCAGTACCGTATGCATGTGGGCCGTGATCGTAAATAGCCAATGCCGCAATAACTGGCCCGGAATGAAAACCTTGGTCTGTCATTACGGCTTGGCAAGAACTGGCTCCATGGAAAGGCGTATCAGGAAAATTCTTGAGTAGAGCTGTACGTATTAGCTCAGAGTCATACTCTTCTGTGTAATAACAGATGACGTATGCTGGGTTCTTTTGAGTCAACTCAGAACGCAGCTTTTTAACGGCTGAATGTTCATCTGTGATATGAGTAAAAACTGATTGGCACTGCATACGCTTTTAATATTGTTCATGACTCTGTTGTTATACCACTCCTACCGATTTTCACTAAGTAAGAAGGTTTAATTTTCTTAAACAAATTCCAATTATCGCGGCTGATCTCCAATTTATAAATGCACTAAGACAATATTTTGATTTACGCTGAGCTTAATAACTTTGCTTGGTAAAATAGACTTCCATTCAATATTTTGATTAATGTCCTTTACATTAATAAATTCACCTGATTGATCTAGATCAATTTTCAGAGTGCTACTTTCTAGCGTTTCGATTGAAATTCCCTTTGAGTCACGATTAATTGTGATTCTTTCCCCCGATATTGTTAATTCACATCGCTCTTTTTGTGAGCAGTCGATGCTTTTGGGTGTCTCGTGGGTAAAGGTTCGCCATAAAAATGCGCCAACTAAAACACTGAGCATGATTAAGATTTGTGCGAGTCTTGCCTTTGTTAACTTTTGTGCCGGCATAAATACCAATATCCTTGTTACAAACTTCAAACTTTTTAAATAAAAAATGTGTTCCCGAGCTTCATTAAGGTTACTACCCTGTCATTGAATTGTTAATTCAAGTATAGTGTCGAGCTGAAAATGCCACTTTTTATTAAAGTCAGCAATGGAAATAAAGTGATGATAACACTTGAATTCTAGAGTTTACTTGGGTGGTGTTACGACGCAAGTCGTGTTGGAAGTAAAAGTGTAGTTAATTAGAAATTGGAAGCATGCATAATGAGCCAAGTAAAGCAGCTTGAACAAAACTACAACTATACAGTCGTTCGCCAATTTACCCTTGTGACCATTTTATGGGGCATAGTTGGTATGGCTGTTGGTGTTTTGATTGCCGCTCAATTAGTTTGGCCACAGCTAAACTTTGATACGCCGTGGTTGACGTACAGTCGTTTACGTCCGCTGCATACTAATGCGGTAATTTTTGCGTTTGGTACCAGTGCTCTGTTCGCAACATCTTATTATGTTGTTCAGCGTACTTGTCAAACACGTCTTTTTGGTGGCCCACTCGTTGCCTTCACCTTTTGGGGTTGGCAATTAATCATCTTAGCCGCAGCAATTACTCTACCACAGGGGATGACCACCTCTAAAGAGTACGCTGAGCTAGAATGGCCTATTGATATCGCAATCGCGATTGTATGGGTTTCGTACGCAGTGGTGTTCTTCGGAACATTGGTAAAACGTAAGACCTCCCACATTTATGTGGCGAACTGGTTCTTCGGCGCGTTTATCATCACCGTGGCAGTACTTCACATCGTGAACAGCATGGCAGTTCCTGTTTCCTTGACTAAATCGTACTCGATTTATTCTGGAGCAGTGGATGCGATGGTTCAATGGTGGTATGGACACAATGCGGTAGGTTTCCTACTGACCGCTGGTTTCCTAGGTATGATGTACTACTTCGTCCCTAAACAAGCTGAACGTCCTGTTTATTCTTACCGTTTATCTATCGTTCACTTCTGGGCATTGATCTCTCTATACATTTGGGCTGGTCCTCACCACCTTCACTATACTGCTCTACCTGACTGGACTCAGTCTTTGGGTATGGTGATGTCATTGGTTCTATTTGCTCCATCTTGGGGTGGTATGATCAACGGTATCATGACGCTGTCTGGTGCTTGGCATAAACTTCGTTATGACCCTATCCTACGTTTCCTAATTGTGTCGTTGTCTTTCTACGGTATGTCTACCTTCGAAGGCCCAATGATGGCAATCAAGACAGTAAACGCACTTTCTCACTACACCGACTGGACCATTGGTCACGTTCACTCTGGTGCTTTGGGTTGGGTTGCTATGGTGTCTATCGGTTCGGTTTACCACTTGGTACCTCGCCTGTTCGGCCAAGAGCGTATGTACTCAGTTGGTTTGGTTAACGTGCATTTCTGGTTAGCAACAATCGGTACGGTTCTATACATCGTAGCGATGTGGATCTCTGGTGTTATGCAAGGCCTAATGTGGCGCGCAGTTAACTCTGACGGTACTCTGACTTACAGCTTTGTTGAGTCGGTACAAGCGTCATACCCATTCTATTTTGTACGTTTCCTAGGTGGTTTAATCTTCCTATCAGGTATGATTCTAATGGCATACAACACGTACAAAACAGTGACTGCACCTAAAGAGAGCCTTAAGGCTATCCCACATCCGGCATAAGGAGATTTAAAGAATGAGTAATAATTCTAATAATCGCCATGAATTCCTAGAACGTAATGTCGGTTTGTTGGCTATTTTTATCGTTTTTGCTATCAGTTGGGGCGCGCTTGTTGAAATCACGCCTCTGATTTTCCAAAAACAAACTACTGAGCCTGTAGAAAACCTACGCGCTTATACGCCTCTTGAAATGGAAGGCCGTGATCTATACATCCGTGAAGGTTGTAGCGTTTGTCACAGCCAGATGGTACGTCCTTTCCGTTCAGAAACTGAGCGTTACGGTCACTACTCTGTCGCTGGTGAAAGCGTTTGGGAACACCCTTTCCTTTGGGGTTCTAAGCGTACTGGTCCAGATCTGGCTCGTGTAGGTGGTCGTTATTCTGACGAGTGGCACCGTGTTCACCTAATTGATCCACGTGAACTTGTTCCAGAATCAAACATGCCTGGTTTCCCATGGTTAGCTGAAAACGTCTTAGACGGCAGTTTGACACAGAAGAAACTTGAGTTGTTCCGTGATCAGTTCGGTGTTCCATATACAGATGAACAGATCGCGAATGCGGCTAAAGAAGTAGAAGGTAAAACAGAGATGGATGCAATCATCGCTTACCTTCAGTCTCTTGGTCATGCAATGAAGTAAGGGGGACGTATGGATTTCGGTACGATTCATAGTGTTTATACCGTTGTGCTCTTCGCCAGTTTTATCGGCATTGTATGGTGGGCATTTAGCAAGAAACGTAAATCGCGTTTCGAAGAAGATGCTTACCTGGTCTTTGCTGACGAAGAACAAGCGACCCCACATAACCAAGGAGTGAAGAAGTAATGACTACATTCTGGAGTCTCTGGATTATCGTGATTACTATCGGTACGCTAGTAGGCTGTGCAATCCTCCTGACTTGGTGCGCCAAAGATAAAATGGGCGTCGAGGAAGGGGCTGACATGGGCCACGAGTACGATGGTATTCGCGAGCTAAACAACCCGCTGCCTAAGTGGTGGACTTACCTTTTTGTGAGTACTTTCGTGTTTTCTGCGGTGTATCTTGCTCTGTTCCCAGGTTTAGGAAGCTTTAAAGGCTTTTTGAATTGGGAGAGCTCGGCTCAAGAAGTACGTTCACTTGAGGAATCAAAACAAGCCATCGCTGCGGCACAAGAGAACAAACAACTTAACCAATACGCTAAAGAGCTTGATGATGCGGATGCTTACTTTGGTGAAGCTTTCCGTAAGCTAGCACACAACGAAAACGGCTTACGCCCTATTCCGGAAATTGCTAACGATCCTGAAGCGCTTAAAGTTGGTCAACGTTTGTTCTTGCAAAACTGTTCACAATGTCACGGCTCAGATGCACGTGGTCAGCAAGGTTTCCCTAACCTGACTGATAACGCATGGCTGTATGGCGGTGAACCGCAAGCAATCGTAACAACCATCATGCATGGTCGTGTTGGTCAAATGCCAGCATGGAAAGATGCGCTTGGTGAAGAAGGCGTTCAAGAAGTGGTTAGCTACGCGCTTAGCCTTTCTGGTCGTAAAGTGAATGCTCGTGAAGCAGCAGCAGGTAAAGCACGCTTTGTTGTATGTGCGGCGTGTCACGGTACAGATGGTAAAGGTAACCCAGCAGTGGGTGCGCCTGACCTGACTGACCAAGACTGGTTGTTTGGTGATTCACGTGCAGCAGTTACTGAAACTGTTATGAATGGCCGTTCTGGTGTCATGCCTGCCTGGAAAGATATTCTAGGTGAAGACAAGATCCAGTTGGTTGCATCATATGTCTGGAGCTTAAGCAACTCCGAGAGTAAATAACCAAGATATTCAGTAACATTGCAATAACAGCCCCTTTCATAGGGGCTGTCTTTCCTTTAAATTTAAAGCCTCCTATTTTTTCATTTAGCTGTTGAGAACTTTTTTATGGTAAAGCCTTGGTATAAACAATTTTGGCCGTGGTTCCTGATTATCCTTCCTCTTATTGTTATTGGCTGGACAATCGTGACAGTGGTTATCTTCTCAAATAACTCTGTTTCTTTAGTTGCCGAGGATTACTATAAAAAAGGTAAAGGGATTAACATCGACATCAGTAAAATGAATGTCGCTCGTGACCTGAATCTTAATGCTCATATTTCGTCTAATAGCAACACGGTTGTTATTCACTTTGATAAAGGCGAGTTGGCGCACTACCCAGCTTTAACCGCCACGTTTACTCATCGCACACTTCCTGATCGCGACTTTTCGAAGTTAATTACTGCGGACGCTTCTGGTAATTACCGATTAACACCAGACGAAGATATCCTTGGTCCTTGGTTCATTGAGCTACAACCACACGACAAGCAATGGATGATTCAAGGTAAAGTTGAGTTTCCTGCCGCTGACACTGTTTTGATGAAGTAATCCTATGTGTAAATCCTGTTATCACTGCGGTGAAGATGTACCAGCCAACACGGATTTTAAGGTAGAAATACTTGGTGAAGTCCGTGATATGTGCTGCCCTGGTTGTCAGACAGTGGCACAAACGATCATTGATAGTGGTCTCGTTTCCTATTACCAGTACCGTACAGCGCCAGCTGAAAAAGCAGATCTCGTACCAGAGCAACTTCAAGCGCTGATTCACTACGATAATGAAGATGTCCAGTCAGAGTTTGTACGTAATCACGACAATGTTTCTGAAGTGACACTCTCTCTAGATGGTGTCTCTTGCGCAGCTTGTGCATGGTTGATCGAAAAACAAGTCTCCAACACCAAAGGTTTGGTTTCTATTCGCGTTAATACAACGACAAACCGAGCGTTACTTGCTTGGGATAAAACCCAGGTTCGTTTGAGTGAGTTGCTTGCCGCGATTCATAAGTTGGGCTACAAGGCCGCACCATTTGAAGCTGACGTTCAAGAAGCCTCTTATCATCAAATGATGAAGCAATACCTTTACCGTTTAGGTATTGCAGGCCTTGCAACCATGCAGGTCATGATGCTTGCAGTGGCATTGTATCTGGAAGTTTTTGGTGACCTGGAACCAGAGTTTAAAAACTACTTTCGCTGGGTCAGCTTGATATTCGCCACACCTGTGCTTCTCTACTCGGCACTTCCTTTCTATCTAAATGCCTGGCGAAGCATCAAAGGGCGCACATTGGGTATGGATGTGCCCGTCTCAATCGCGCTCATTTTTGCCTATGTCGCCAGCCTGGTCGCCACGTTTACCGAGCAAGGAGAAGTCTTTTTCGAATCGATTTCGATGTTTACTTTCTTCCTTCTTGTAGGACGTTTCCTCGAGATGCGTGCTCGTCGTAAAGCAGCAGCGGCAAGTGGTAACCTACTTAAGTTGATTCCAGCTATTGCGACGACCTTAGATGGCGAGCAAATCCCAGTAAAGACACTGAAAATTGGTGATCGTATTCGCGTTCTGCCAGGTGAGCACATTCCTGCGGACGGTAAAGTTATTTCTGGTCGTATTCATATCGATGAATCCATGCTAACCGGTGAGTCAGTTCATGTGGTTAAGAAAGAAGGCGATGCTGTTTTTGCGGGGACGCTTAACGGCGATGAATCGTTTGAACTGGAAGTGACGAGCTCTAAAGCGGACTCCGTCATTTCAAATATTGTACGTCTGCAAGATGAAGCTCAGCATTCAAAACCCAAAATTGCAGAAATCGCAGATGTGGTGGCGCGTTACTTTGTTGGTGCGATACTGATTATTTCGGCAGGCACTTGGTTGTATTGGCACCAAACTAAACCTGATGATGCGTTCTGGATCATGCTGTCAGTGTTGGTTGCGACCTGCCCTTGTGCACTGTCTTTGGCAACACCAACAGCGTTGACTTGTGCGACGTCAAGAATGGGTAACTTCGGTATTTTACTGCGTAAGGGCCACGTTTTTGAAACATTGTGCAAAGTGAATCACCTTGTCGTCGATAAAACTGGAACCCTGACAAAAGGTGATATCGAAATCAGCCGTACGAGTGTTTTTGGTGAGATTTCCGAGTCTGAAAGTCTCGCACTAGCCGCTGCACTGGAAGCTCATGCTAACCACCCTATTGCTCGTTCATTTGCGCAGTACGCGAACGAAGATGTGGTTGTGTCAGAGGTGAAAAACGTTATTGGCTCTGGTATCGAAGGCTTATGGAACGGTAAAAACGTGAAAATCGGCAGCGCCGCGTTTGTCGTCAATGAAGGCTGTGATGAAAGTAACGCAGTGTATTTGTCGGTCAATGGAGAACATGCCGCGACGTTTTATTATCGCGACCCAATTCGTAAAGAAAGTCAGGCCTTTATCCAGCGTTTTGCCGAAGCAGGTATCAAGACCACATTACTTACTGGCGATTCAATACAAAATGCTCAGCCTGTTGCGGATGAAATCGGTATCGACCATGTGATCGCATCTGCAAAACCAGAAGACAAACTCGCGTATCTTAAGAGCCTGGATAGTGATGACATTACTATGATGGTTGGTGATGGTATCAACGATGCGCCGACACTGGCTGGCGCTCACCTGTCGGTAGCGATGGGCGGTGGCACAGACGTAGCAAAAGCATCCGCTGATATGACGCTACTGGGTGATAATCTGGAGAAATTATTAGAAGCTCGTTTGCTTGCGCTTCGTACAAGAAAAATCATCCGAGAAAACTTGGCTTGGTCTTTGGGCTACAACCTATTAATTTTGCCGCTGGCGGTTGCGGGATTAGTTGCACCGTATGTTGCCGTTGTCGGAATGTCTGCAAGCTCAATTATCGTGGTATCCAACTCGTTGCGACTTCTAAAAGAGAAATAAATAGAGAAAGCTAACATGGAAAGCATATATATCTTAATTCCCATTGCCATTGTTCTGGTATGCGTTGCTGTCGCTATTTTCCTTTGGGCTGTCCGCAGTGATCAGTTTGAAGATCTCGAGCGTCAAGGTCACAACATTCTTCTTGATGAAGAAGACAAATCAGACAATAAGAAATCGTAACTTTCTCTATGAATCCTGATTTTATTGGAGCATTAATGATCGGACTCGTTGGGTCCGGTCACTGTATGGGCATGTGTGGTGGCATTGCCTCTCTCCTCTCACTAGGCTCGTCACAAGACAAAAGTTCCCCTCTCATTCCACTGTTCTACAACATGGGCCGACTATCCAGCTACGCCTTGTTTGGCGCACTTATTGGTGGCGCTATTTCTGGATTGAGTGAATTAAGCGGATTGGCGCACTCTCTCGCGTGGCTTCGCTTAGTCGCAGCAATATTTATGATTTTAGTCGCTCTTTATGTGGCTAAATGGTGGCAAGGTCTACTAGTTGTAGAAAAACTCGGTCAGAGCCTTTGGAAGTTTATATCGCCTGCTGGAAAGAGCCTGTTACCGTTAAAAAGCGCAATTCATGCACTGCCGTTCGGTTTTGTTTGGGGATGGCTACCATGTGGCTTGGTTTATTCGGCATTGACGTGGTCTGCTGTTTCCGGAAGTGCAGTAAACGGTGGTTTGATCATGCTCGCCTTTGGCGTGGGGACCCTTCCTTCGATGCTTGCTGTGAGTTACGGGGCAAGCTACTTTCAGAAACTACAAAAATCATTAATATTTAGAAACATCTCTGCATTAATTCTTATTAGTTATGGAACGTATACTGCGGTGGGTGCCATGCAAATGCTTGGTTTCATATAACTTGAAAGTCTATACCCACAATATTTTTGCTATCCTTTAGGATTAAGCAGTGCTAAAATATTGATGTATATCAAATAGTGAAAGGTTGTTATGATTTCTGAAAAACCTGCAACAAAGCGTGTCCAATCAGGTGGTTGTGCAATTCACTGCCAAGATTGTAGCATCAGTCAGTTGTGTATCCCATTCACTCTGAATGAATCTGAACTTGATCAGCTTGACCAAATCATTGAGCGTAAAAAGCCGATTCAAAAAGGCCAAGAGCTATTCAAAGCGGGCGATGAGCTTAAGTCTTTGTACGCTATCCGTTCTGGCACAATCAAGAGCTATACAATCACTGAACAAGGCGACGAGCAAATCACGGCGTTTCACTTAGCTGGTGACCTCGTGGGCTTTGACGCGATTACTGGTGACTGCCACCCTAGTTTTGCCCAAGCGTTAGAAACGTCTATGGTTTGTGAAATTCCATACGAAATTCTAGATGACTTGTCAGGTAAGATGCCTAAACTACGTCAGCAAATTATGCGTTTGATGAGTAACGAAATCAAAGGCGATCAGGAGATGATCCTGCTGCTTTCTAAGAAGAACGCTGAAGAGCGTCTGGCTGCATTCCTGTACAACCTATCAACACGCTTTTCTCAACGTGGCTTTAGTCCTAGAGAGTTCCGCCTAACGATGACTCGTGGTGATATTGGTAACTACCTTGGTCTGACCGTTGAAACGATCAGCCGTCTGTTGGGACGTTTCCAAAAATCTGAGATCTTAAGTGTAAAAGGTAAATATATCACTATCTTAGATCACGATGCGCTAATGGAACTTGCAGGCGTCACAACAGAGTAACCTCTCCTATTACTTGATGTGGCTTTTAGCTGAGCCACATCATGTTTCTCGCAAAATCCCTTCAAAAGTCCTCAAAATCTTCTTCAAACTGAGCTACATTAAAAATATACAGTGAGTACTCCAATATACTGATTTACT
Organism: Vibrio natriegens NBRC 15636 = ATCC 14048 = DSM 759; assembly: GCF_035621455.1. Classification (NCBI taxonomy): domain Bacteria; kingdom Pseudomonadati; phylum Pseudomonadota; class Gammaproteobacteria; order Vibrionales; family Vibrionaceae; genus Vibrio; species Vibrio natriegens. The sequence goes on along the minus strand of NZ_CP141822.1, from coordinate 1,618,535 downwards.
TTATATTCAGTAATTGGTCTTGCAATAAAAGTGGGCTTAGATATGAGTATATACAGTAAGATTCTAGTTGTTGCTAACATCAATAGTGATGATCAGCCGGCACTCGCAAGAGCAGTTCAATTAGCTCAAAAAAGCGTATCAAGAAGCCGAATTACTTTCTTTTTATCCATCTATGATTTTTCCTATGACATGACTTCAATGTTATCGGTGGATGAACGAGATGCGATGCGCCGTGGCGTTATCCATCAGCGTGAGCAGTGGATGCGTAAAATTGCTCAGCCATATTTAGACGACAGCTTTGACTTTGACGTGTGTGTGGTTTGGCACAATCGCCCTTACGAAGCCATCATAGGTGAAGTGTTTGCAGGCAGTCACGATCTGTTGATCAAGGGCACTCGAAAACATGATGTCTTAGAGTCTGTGATTTTCACACCTACAGACTGGCATTTGCTGCGTAAGTGCCCTATCCCGGTACTGCTTATCAAAAATGCGGACTGGCCGGAGCACGCTAACATTCTGGCTTCTGTTCACATTGGCTCTGAAAACGAAACGCACATTGACTTAAATGACTCGATGGTTGAACGTTTGAAAGAGATGTCCGGCCGTTTGAATGCCGAACCGTTCCTTGTTAACGCGTATCCGGTTACGCCAGCGAATATCACCATCGAGCTACCTGAATTTGACCCAACAACGTACACAGATGCTGTTCGTGGCCATCACCTAACCGCGATGAAAGCCCTTCGACAAAAACATGGGCTGAATGAAGAGCAAACCATCGTTGAGCAAGGATTGCCTGAAGATGTTATCCCTGCGGCTGCGGAACGTTTAAATGCGGCGATGGTTATTTTGGGTACGACTGGCCGTACAGGGCTTTCAGCCGTCTTTATTGGTAATACGGCTGAGCATGTGATTGATAAGATCAACTGTGATGTTCTCGCATTGAAACCAAAAGGTTACATCAGCCCACTGGATCCAAATGAGGCGACTTAATCTAGCCATTCAATAGCTATCAAAAATCCCCCATTTAGGGGGATTTTTATTCATCGGGTACAAAACTAAAAAAGGAAGGCACTGCGGCCTTCCTTTTCTTAATTTATTTCAATCAGATGTTTGTCACATCAATGAACATAGATTCATCAATGTTCGTTGAAGAGACGACCGCTTCATTGAACTCGTACTCTTCACGGTTACCTTCGCGATCGAGTGGAAGGTTAACAAAGTCAAACAACTCTTTGTCAGCCAATTGGCTTGGGCTTACGTTCTGAATTGATTTGAAAATCGCTTCGACGCGTCCAGGAGTCTTCTTATCCCATTCAATCAACATTGCTTTGATCGATTGGCGCTGCAAGTTCTCTTGAGAACCACACAAGTTACAAGGAATGATTGGGAAATCTTTGTGCTCTGCGTATTTGATTAAATCTTTTTCACGGCAGTACGTCAGTGGACGGATAACCACATTTCGACCATCATCCGAACGCAGCTTTGGAGGCATCGCCTTTAGACGCGAACCATGAAACATGTTTAGGAACATGGTTTCAACGATGTCATCCATGTGGTGACCTAAAGCAAGCTTAGTCGCACCAATCTTCTCAGCAAACGAATAAAGTGTACCGCGACGCAGACGTGAACATAGGCCACACGTCGTCTTACCTTCTGGCACTTTTTCTTTTACAACCGAGTAAGTATCCTTGTCTACGATGTAGTAAGGGATATCAAGCGTTTCGAAATACTCTGGAAGAATATGTTCTGGGAAGCCTGGCTGTTTCTGATCGAGGTTTACTGCAACCACTTCAAACTTAATTGGGGCAGCTTTTTGAAGATTCAGCAGGATATCCAGCATCGCAAATGAATCTTTACCACCACTTATACATGCCATGACAACATCACCTTCTTCAATCATGTTGTATTCGGTAATGGCATTTCCAACATTTCTTCTCAGGCGTTTCTGAAGCTTGTTGAATTCAAGGGTTTCTTTTCTTGTATCTTTCTGGTTCATTGCGAGCTCTCACATCGCCGATAAAATCGACGGTAGGACTTCCTAAGGTGGTTTTCTATGGGGCGTGGATTATACGGTCTTTTTACTTAGGATTAAATATTTGTCTTAATTGAGAACGGATAAATCCAATGTTTTGTTTACCCTAAAATGAAAAAAGCCGCTGTTGCGGCTCTTCAATAAGATGGATGCGGCTTATTTTGCCTTCGGTAGATAAGGCAGAACTCGCATGGTTGGCTCTGGCAGCGTCATCGTCCCACCCTCACCGATCTCGCTCAAAGCAACTTGTACTTTGCCATTTACAATTGGCTTTTCTGTTCCATTAGAGAATGAAATCGTGCTATCCAGGCCATTGCTGAATTCCATCGTCACGCCTTGCACATCAGGAGTAAACCAGCCAGCAAACATGCCGCCTAAGTCTTCTAACATGCTTTGCATCTGAGGCATTAACGGCGCTAACTGTTCATAGGATACGTTACCCTGTAATGGCTCTTTCGTCATAACAACCAATGAGTAATCGCAGCGAGTGTCTATAGGAGTCTGAACGAAGACTAAAGGATTCGCCGATTTAAGGTTTTTATCGATTGGAAGCGGAAGTTCTTTGGAGGCTGGAATAACGAATTCTTCGTAGTGCTCTTCTTTTTCCATCCAGGCTTTTTCAATGTTACACAGCTGTTTAGTATCTGCGTTAACGAAAAATACGCCGACTTTTACATCGTCGTGGCCTTCCTTGTTGTTATTCTTTAACTGAGTATAAAGCTTCGAATAGGTAAACATGTATTCTTGAGCTTGTGTTGCAGGGGCCGCTAACATTAGCGCCGCTGTACCCAGTAAACTTAGGCTTAACTTTTTCATTTGAACCGTTGATTTATTTTAGTTTGTGTAATTGTGTTCGTGCTCAATATTGGTTTGAGCAATGCTGAGCATCCTTATAACACCTTTACTGCGTTAAGTTACGTGATTAGTAACAAAACGAGAGGTTCCCCACGCAGATTCTTATTCAAGTTGAATCGTAGCTTGTGCTTCTGATAGGCCATTTCACATGGGTTTGGTGTTGATATAAAAATGGCGACTATTTGTAAGCCGCCATTGATTGTCATTGAAATGATACTTTACGCGTCGAAGACCTGAGATTTGCCGTCGTGATCATTATCATTGTTTTTCTCTTTCGCGACTATCTTAAGCTTGATACCAAACATCTCACGGTAAAGTATGCCCTTCATGTGGAAGAAGAATGGCAGCACCAAAATAAGCCCGATGCCATAGAACATGGCTGCGATAATAAACATGAACATCATGCCAAGATACAGGATGGCAACGACGAAAATCTTTTTGTTTACTGCTCGCAGTGAGAGTAATAGCGATTGCATTGGCGGCACGCGTTTCTCACAAATAAGTAAGATAGAGTGACTGAACGCCAGAGAAAGATATAGCGATAACGGAGCCAGAAGCATTCCCACGAGCCCTTGAAGAGTCAGACTCATTAACGTTGCCAGAATAACCGGAACTGTGAATTGTAACCCTTTACCCACGTGACGAAGTTTTGTCTTTAGCCCTGCTACGTGACTCATTGCCATTAAACTGATGCCTGCGTATATCGGAGCGCTGATAACTTCATAGCTAAAGTTTGCGATATAAACAGCAGACACAATGTCGGTTGAAAAAGAATCTGGGTTTTGTATTGCATCCAAAATGACACTTGGGTCACCCAGTTGTAGCTGCAATGCGATATAGAAAATGCCTACCTGAACCAAAAGCAAGACGATAATCGCAGGAGAAAATGACAAAAAGTGTTGAATGGTGGCGCGCCATGCTTCGCTAAAAACCGCTCCGGCTTTCAGCTCGTAGTTGCCAGACAAAGCTCGCTCTACACTTCCTCCAAGGTTGAAATCGTTCTCAAAGTCGTTGTTCATATATTATCCAAGATTCACTTGTGAAATTTTTACTGGGATACCAGTCAATTAGTGTGTCCGACATTATAAAGAATTCTAGCCACGTCTAAAATCATAACTCGCGCTCAATTCTTGCAATATCCATTATTTGGTTGATAATTGGCCACTACAAGGCCATGAAATTGAAAACAATTGTTGCAGAGTTGTAACCCTTATAAACGCTGTTGAAATTCGGACGAATCTTTTTAAAACAGTATGGTAAGGAATGATGACTTTTGCCCGTAAAATTTTTTCTGATTCGAGACTAAAAAATGCTTTGATTTCACAATTTTGGTGATTATGATGCGCGCCTCAAAAGTGAATGGCTAAAGTCACATCAATTGGCGTAAACCCAAATTTGAACGTGGGAGAAATACAGACGTTGAACGCTAAACAGCAAGCAGGAAATCCAGTTATTCGTTTATCTGGCATTAGTAAGAGTTTTGATGGTAAGGAAATCATCAGCAATTTAAATCTGGATGTTAATCATGGTGAGTTTCTAACGATTCTTGGTCCATCAGGTTGTGGTAAAACAACCGTTTTGCGCATGGTCGCGGGCTTTGAGGCGGTAGATAACGGTCAAATTATTTTGGATAACCAAGATGTTACTCAGGTTCCTGCTGAACAACGACACGTCAACACCGTATTCCAAAGTTACGCACTATTTCCACATATGACTGTTTATGAAAACGTTGCGTTTGGTCTTCGTATGCAGAAAACGCCTGCAGCAGAGATTGAACCGCGAGTCATGGAAGCGTTACGTATGGTGCGTCTTGAAAAAATGGCTCAGCGTAAACCGCATCAGCTTTCAGGTGGCCAGCAACAGCGTATTGCTATCGCTCGTGCGGTAGTGAACAAGCCAAAAGTATTGCTGCTTGATGAATCGCTTTCTGCACTGGATTACAAATTGCGTAAGCAAATGCAGATTGAGCTGAAACAATTGCAGCGCCAACTAGGTATCACCTTTATCTTTGTGACGCACGATCAGGAAGAAGCGCTATCAATGTCAGACCGTATCATCGTAATGCGTGACGGTGTCATTGAGCAAGATGGTTCTCCGCGTGAAATTTACGAAGAGCCTAAAAACCTGTTTGTTGCGCGCTTTATCGGCGAGATCAACGTATTCAATGCAACCATGTTGGAGCGCATCGATGAAAAACGCATTCGCGCTGACATTGAAGGTGTTGTGTCGGTGGTTTATTACGACGACGAAGCACAAGCTGGCGATAAACTCCAAGTTCTACTCCGCCCTGAAGACTTACGTATCGAAGAGATCAAAGAGTCGGAAGAAAAAGGCATTGTTGGTCACGTGACGGAACGTACCTATAAAGGTATGACGCTAGATTCTGTTATCGAACTCGATTCAGGCATGCGTGTAATGGTAAGCGAATTCTTTAACGAAGATGATCCTGATGTGGACCACTCACTCGGCCAGAAAGTCGCTATTACTTGGGTTGAGAGCTGGGAGGTTGTCCTCAATGATAACCAAGAAGATTAATCTTCAGAACGCAATCATTACCCTAATTGTTGGTTGGCTGACACTGTTTGTGTTGGTGCCAAACTTGATGATTATCGGTACAAGTTTCTTAACGCGTGACGAAGCGAACCTAATCGAACTCACCTTTACGTTGGATAACTACGTTCGTCTGTTGGATCCGCTGTATGCGAAAGTGCTCATGCACTCGTTCTACATGGCGATCATTGCGACGTTATTGTGTTTAGTGATTGGTTACCCATTTGCGTATATCGTCGCGAAAATGCCAGAGAAATGGCGTCCGTTTATGCTGTTTTTGGTGATTGTACCCTTCTGGACGAACTCGTTGATCCGTACGTACGGCTTAAAGATTGTTTTGGGTACTCAAGGCATTTTGAATAAGTCGCTGATGGCGATGGAAATCATCGATAAGCCGCTGCGACTTATGTATACCGAAACGGCGGTAATGATTGGTCTCGTGTACATCTTGCTTCCATTTATGATTCTGCCGCTTTATTCAGCGATTGAGAAACTAGACAACACCTACATCGAAGCTGCGAAAGATTTGGGCGCGAACAAGTTTCAGACGATTACCAAAGTTATCCTGCCTTTGACGATGCCTGGCATCATCGGTGGCTGTTTATTGGTGCTACTTCCTGCGCTTGGCATGTTCTATATCTCGGACCTTCTGGGCGGCGCGAAGAACCTGTTGATAGGTAACGTAATCAAGAGCCAGGTGTTGAATGCACGTGATTGGCCATTTGGTGCTGCAACCAGTATTGCGCTCACCATTGCCATGGCGATTATGCTATACGCCTACTACAGAGCAGGTAAGTTATTGAATAAGAAAGTGGAGCTAGACTAATGGGACGCACAGTTAGATTTAGCTTTATGGCACTGGTGTACGCATTTTTGTATTTGCCAATCATCGTGCTTATTGTGAACTCATTTAATGCGAATAAATTCGGCATGAAATGGGGCGGATTTACCACTAAGTGGTACGAGACCTTAGTTAACAACGACAGCCTGATGCAGGCGGCGTGGCACTCGTTAAATGTTGCCGTATTTTCTGCCACAGCTGCTACTATTATTGGTAGTTTGACGGCAGTTGCCCTATTCCGCTATTCCTTTAAAGGTAAAGGCGCAGTAAACGGCATGCTGTTTGTTGTAATGATGTCACCAGACATCGTGATGGCAATTTCATTGTTGGCGCTGTTTTTAGTGCTGGGCGCACAGCTTGGTTTCTTTACACTGTTGATTGCGCACATCACCTTCTGTTTACCATTTGTTGTGGTAACGGTTTATAGCCGCTTGAACGGCTTTGATGTGAAAATGTTGGAAGCAGCAAAAGACCTAGGTGCAAGTGAATGGGTTATCTTGAAGAAGATCATCCTTCCCCTGGCAAAACCAGCGGTTGCAGCAGGTTGGTTATTAAGCTTTACCCTGTCTTTGGACGATGTGATCATCAGTTCGTTTGTGACAGGCCCAACCTACGAAATCTTACCATTGAAAATTTACTCAATGGTGAAAGTGGGTATTTCACCGGAAGTGAATGCCCTGGCAACGGTTATGTTGATTGTTTCTTTGGTACTTGTGGTAATTTCTCAGTTGCTTGCAAGAGAAAAAGTAAAGTAAAATCAATACCCGTTAACATCACGAAACAGAATGGTTACATGCCATTCTGTTTTTCTATCTATCGTCCAAAATAGTTTGGACAACGTTTGGTTTGGAGCTAACGTCAATGAAAGAATGGGCTACTTTATTAGCTGGTAGTGCATGTGCGCTTTCTCTGTTCTCAGGTTCAGTGGCAGCGGACGATAATGAATTGGTATTTATGAACTGGGGTCCTTACATCAACAGTAATCTCCTGGAACAATTTACCAAAGAAACTGGTATCAAAGTGATCTACTCAACTTACGAGTCGAACGAAACTTTGTATGCAAAGCTAAAAACTCATAACGAAGGTTATGACTTAGTGGTACCTTCTACTTACTTCGTAGCGAAAATGCGCGATGAAGGTATGCTACAAAAGATCGATAAATCTAAGTTGAAAAACTTCGGCAACCTTGACCAGAACTACCTGGACAAGCCATTCGATCCTAAGAATGACTACTCTATTCCTCACGTTGTTGCAATTACTGGTCTAGCTGTCAATACCGACATGTACGATCCAAACGACTTCCAAAGCTGGGCTGACCTATGGAAGCCAGAGCTTGAAGGTCAAGTGATGCTAATGGACGACACGCGTGAAGTATTCCACATTGCACTGCGTAAACTAGGTTATTCAGGTAACTCAACGGATCCAAAACAGATCGACGAAGCGTATGCAGAGCTACAAAAGCTGATGCCTAACGTGCTTCTATTTAACTCTGACAACCCAGGTGCACCATACATGTCTGGTGAAGTTGGTGTTGGCATGCTTTGGAACGGCAGCGCAGCAGCAGCTCAAAACGAAGGTCTAAACCTTAAACTGGTATTCCCGAAAGAAGGCGGTATTGGTTGGGTTGACAACTTCGCTATCTCTTCTGGTGCGAAAAACGTAGAAGCGGCGCACAAGATGATCGACTTCCTATTGCGTCCTGAAATCGCAGAGCAGATTTCTCGTGACACTGGTTACCTGACCGCAGTGAAAGCGTCGAACGAGAAGTTTAAAGACGTTGCTCCTCTGTTCCCTTCACAAGAAGACCTTGACCGTGTTGAATGGCAAGACTCTGTAGGCGATCTGACAGTGAAATACGAAGGTTACTTCCTCAAGCTAAAAGCTGGCCAGTAATCGAATTTGCCGCAGGCAAATTGACCAAAATGAAAATAGGCAGCAATGGCTGCCTATTTTTGTAATTGACTGATATAATTATACCTTGCTACGTCTATTTGGTTCGACTCGTTTCATCTCAATGGAGTGAGAGGCATCGAATTTCATAGACAGAATTGTACTTAATGCAATTTGGTTCAACTTAATCATTACCGCTAGTATTGATTTGTCCAATCGCTAAACAAAACGGAAAACAAATGAAAAGTAAATTCTACGCAAGCGCTCTATGTGCAGCGACTCTGTTCGCTACTCCAGCAATAGCGGCTGATCAAGAACTCTACTTCTACAACTGGTCTGAATACATTCCAAACGAAGTTCTTGAAGACTTTACAAAAGAAACAGGAATCAAGGTGCTTTACTCGACTTACGAGTCTAACGAAAGCATGTACGCGAAGTTAAAAACACAAGGTTCTGGTTACGACTTGGTAGTACCGTCTACCTATTTCGTATCTAAAATGCGCAAAGAAGGCATGCTTCAAGAGATTGACAAAGAGAAGTTATCCCATTTTGCCGACATCGATCCTAACTTCTTAAACAAACCTTTTGATCCAAATAACAACTACTCTATCCCTTATATCTGGGGTGCGACAGGCATTGGTATCAATGCGGATATGCTGGATAAATCATCCGTCACAAAATGGGACGACTTCTGGGATAGCAAGTGGGAAGGTCAATTAATGCTGATGGACGATTCTCGCGAAGTTTTCCATATCGCATTGACAAAACTTGGTTACTCACCAAATACGACAAACCCTGATGAAATCAAAGCTGCTTACGAAGAGCTGCAAAAGTTGATGCCAAATGTGTTGGTGTTTAACTCTGATTTCCCAGCGAACCCATACCTAGCGGGTGAAGTTTCTCTTGGCATGCTGTGGAATGGCTCTGCTTACATGGCTCGTGAGGAAGGCGCGAACATTGATATCATCTGGCCAGAAAAAGGCACAATCTTCTGGATGGACAGTCTTGCGATTCCTGCGGGTGCTAAAAACGTGGAAGCCGCACATAAGATGATCGACTTCCTGCTTCGTCCAGAGAATGCGGCTAAGATTGCACTGGAGATTGGTTACCCTACTCCAGTTAAGACGGCGTTTGATCTACTTCCAAAAGAATTTGTTAACGACCAAAGCATCTTCCCTCCGCAAGAAGTGATGGACAGCGGTACTTGGCAAGATGAAGTTGGTGAAGCGAGTGTGATGTACGATGAGTACTTCCAAAAGCTAAAAGTAAACAACTAATACCAGTCAAAGTATAAAGAAAAAAGCGGCCAACTAAATTGGCCGCTTTTATTGTTTTTGAAGGCTTTATTTGTCTTCCAAAGATAAAATTTCATTCACCAACTTTGGTACTTCGATACTTGCCTTGCCGTAGCGTTTCTCTTCGAACTCACTTTCTATTGCACTTGGCTCCAGATTAATCTCGATGGTATGTGCTCCGTGCATTTTTGCATCGTGGACAAACCCAGCCGCAGGATACACCACACCAGATGTACCAATAGAAATAAACAAGTCCGCTTGTTCTAGCGCTTCGTAAATATCACCCATGCGCAGAGGCATTTCGCCAAACCAAACAATGTGAGGGCGCATTTGGGACGGAATTTGACAACAGTGGCAAAGCTCACCCGTTTCAATATCCTCAGTGTGTTCTATCACCTGATGCGATTCGCTACAGCGGGCTTTGAGCAGTTCGCCATGCATGTGGATGACATTGTGGCTTCCGCCTCTTTCATGCAAATTATCGATATTTTGCGTAATGACGGTCACTTTGCCATCCAGCTCTGCCTCAAGTCGCCCTAAAGCAAGATGCGCGGCGTTTGGCTGTATCGCCTCGTCCTGTAGCTTTTTACGACGTTGATTATAAAATGCCTGAACAAGGTCGGGATCTCGCTCGAATCCTTCAGGGGTTGCCACGTCTTCAATACGGTGGTTCTCCCAAAGGCCATCTTGAGCTCGAAATGTTTGAATGCCGGACTCTGCTGAGATACCTGCCCCAGTAAGTACTACAATGTTTCTATACGGGAAATTCATAACTGATCCTTGTTGTTCTTTTTCATTAGCTTAACACTGAAACAATATCAGCTGTAGTAATATGGATTAGACAATGGTAGTAATGAACAATAATAAAATGATATTTTGAGAGGAAAAGCAATGAGACACGTATCTCTGGCTCTTGTCTTACTTACGACTCTAGCGGGCTGTCAATTGACCAATGTTGAAGGTGAAATTGATGATGTGAGAGTGAGCGTTGGTACCAATGATCATGACAGACACGATGGTCATGGTAAATTCTGCCCTCCGGGTCAGGCAAAAAAAGGAAATTGCTAGAACGTATTGAAACGCTCGTTACTGAGATGAACAATACTTCTATAAAAAGAGCGGCGTAATGCCGCTCTTTTGCATTTTGTTAATCTTCGTTAGTTGAAGAGATTTTGTGGATAGCTAAGTCGGCACCATTAAATTCATCTTCTTCAGACAATCTAATGCCCGTAACTGCGTTAATTGCGCCATAGACAGCCAACGCACCTAATACAGCAATAGAAATACCTAATACGGTTCCCATAAGCTGAACAACAAGGCTAACACCGCCTAACCCGCCTAACGCTGTTTGTCCAAAGATGCCCGCAGCAATGCCTCCCCATGCGCCACAAATACCGTGAAGAGGCCAAACACCCAACACATCGTCAATCTTGGTTTTGTTTTGTAGATGTGTAAACAGGTAAACAAAGAGCACGCCCGCAATCGCACCTGTCACCAGCGCACCGATTGGGTGCATAAGGTCAGAGCCCGCACACACGGCAACTAATCCAGCCAGAGGGCCGTTATGGATAAAGCCCGGGTCATTTTTGCCCGCGATAAGTGATGCAATAATGCCACCAACCATGGCCATCAATGAGTTCATTGCGACCAGACCGCTGATCCCAGAAATAGCTTGAGCCGACATTACGTTAAAGCCGAACCAGCCCACACAAAGAATCCAGGCACCAAGCGCTAAGAATGGAATGTTTGATGGTGCAAAGTTGGTATGTTTGCCTGCGCGAATGCGCCCTTTACGCATACCTAAGAAAATGACGGCAACGAGAGCAATCCAGCCACCCACTCCGTGGACAACGACGGAGCCTGCGAAGTCATGAAAGCCAAAGCCAAAGCTTGCTTCAAACCAATCTTGGACACCAAAATTACCGTTCCAAATGATGCCTTCAAACAGCGGATAAACGATACCTACCGTGAAAAATGTCGCAATGAGGATAGGATAAAAACGCGCACGTTCGGCAATTCCCCCAGAGACAATCGCTGGTATAGCGGCAGCAAACGTTAGCAAGAAAAAGAATTTAACAAGCTCATATCCATTGCCTTGAGACAGTGTCTGCGCATCGGCAAAGAAAGTACCGCCATACGCGATCCAATAGCCAATAAAGAAGTAGGCTATGGCGGAAACACCAAAATCGGCCAAAATTTTAACCAACGCATTTACTTGGTTCTTTTGACGTACGGTCCCTACCTCAAGAAAAGCAAAACCTGAATGCATCAGAAATACCATGATGGCGCCAAGCAATAAAAATAAGGTGTCGGAACTTTGGGTCAGGGTTTGTACAGCTCCGTATACCTGACTTACAGTTTGAGTCATTCTCGTTACACTCCATGCAGCAATATAAATAATCGCACCAAGCAGGTGCTTAAAAATTATCAATTCACAAAAATGGTGAATTTATTATGTTTGTACACTGCTTAGGCAAAATGTGTTCCAGACTGTTTAAACTAGCTTGCATTGTTATGCGGTAAAACATTAAGCCTATGAATATTATTGATATATATAAATTTTAGTGAGTTTTAAGTGAAAGGTTTGGTCAATGCATAAACGAAAAAAGCGCACCAAATTAGTACAATTGTACCGATTTGGTGCGCACCATTAAATGGAACAATAATTAATCAATAAGGAATTTAGTTGGAGGTTACGGTTTGTTTACTGGGTTCCGGCTCAGAAAGCTCCTTTCTATCCTCAGATATTAGATTATTTAACCATTTACGTTGTAACACTCGATAGATGGCTAGCCCGGCTTTTACCACTTCTTCCGTCATAGAGATCAGATAAACCAAATACAGAGGCCATAGCCATTGCAAAGCACTAAGGTACACCAATGGAATACCGATACACCACATACAGAAAAGGTTAAATAACGCTGCAAACTTGATATCACCACCACTGCGTAATACACCAATGACTGCCACTGTATTAAACACTTTAATACACAGTGCTGATGCGAGAACGGCTAACACATAAATTGCATTTGTTAGGGTTTGTTCGTTCAGCTTACCAAACAGCGGCACAATTTCCTCTCTCAGTAAATAAAGGACAATACCGACCAACACAGCAACGCCAGTGCCCAGCCATAAAAACACTTTTGATTGTGACCATGCCTGATGATATCGGTTTGCGCCCAACTCATGCCCGAGCATGGTCGAACACGCTAAAGCAAAACCAAGAAAAAACGCGTATAGGCAATTTTCGAGTGGGCTCAAGAGGCTCATTATCGCCAAAGCTTCAACGCCCATTTGGCCGTAGATAAAAGCATAAACTAAAGTACCTAAAGCCCAGCCCCCATCATGCAACATCACGGGAATAGCGATGGCAGCAAACAGCCTAATGTTCTTGCGACTAAGCGCATTTTCAACATCGTTCTGTGTTGGCATCAGCCATTGTTTTTTCCTCCAGATGAGCCCCACAATACATACAGTTTGCAGCAATCGCGCGATGGTTGTTCCCCAAGCACTGCCTGCAACACCAAGCTCTGGGAACCCTAAGTTGCCAAAAATTAACAACCAATTTAGTGCAATATTCAGAGCTACTGAGATTAGGCTAATTATGGTGGGTGTTTTACTATCTCCTGTTGCGCGAAGCGCTGCTTCAATTGGCACGACCAAACACGTGAAGAACAATGATACCCCGGTTATCTGCATGTATTCCGCGCTCAACAATACCAACGGGGCGTCTTCACTCGCCAAGTGCAAAAACAGTCTGGGATGGATGCTATAGAGCGCGATAAATGGCAACGATATCAGTGTTGCAGCCATAACGGCTTGTACAACACAACGACGGATCCCTGCTTCGTCTCCACTACCATAATACTGTGCTGCCAATACATTCACGCCACCTGTGATTCCAAGGATCAATACCAGATTAAAATAGAAAATCCGGTTGCTGAGTCCTACCGCAGCCACTTCAGTCTCCCCAAGTTGACCGACCATCATGATATCGACCAGGCCTAATACCGCGTACAGCAAGAGCTGTAACGCAAATGGTAAAGCAATGGAAAAAAGTCTGGGAAAAAAGGTGCTATCGTAAAGTGATTTTGATCTCATATCATTGCCTGCGGCCCTGAGAACGGGCTAATCAAAATAGAGAATCCCACTATAAGAAGTACGCCACTATCAGGAAATAGGATAAACTCGCATCAGGATGGGAAAAACTATCAGGGGAAGGGAAAATCAAGGTATGACAACAACATGGCGAGACTGTTTAGAAGTAGACGACGCTACCGAAGAGCGATTTATAAGCCCTGAGAATGTATTGCCGTTGGCCAAAAATGACGTGCACTTATGTGGCGTTATGAAGGCTAAGCAGCACTATCGTGTCTGCCGTACACGGCCTGGTTTTCATGTTTTTCTTTATACTATTCATGGGCAAGCGCGCTTGTTTACTCCCAATCACACACTTTCCATAGAAGCTAATACGTTAAGTCTGGTACCCGCTGATAGCATATGTGGATATGAACTGGTGGGTGATGAATGGGAATGTGCTTGGCTAAGTGTCGATAATACCAGGCAGTGGCAAGCACTTTCTGGGAGTGCTCCCGAAGTGATGCACTGTGAACAAGCTTTGTCTGTTTATCACTTGATGCATTTGTTGCATCATGAACTCAAAGCCATTCACGTAAATGATGGTAGCGTAGGAAGTTGTGGCCAACTTTTGGTGGATTTGATCCGTAGGTCCTTGCAGCAAAGAGCCGTCGTAGATCCAATAGAAGTAAAACTTAGACAACTGTTTAGTGAGGTTGAAAATCAGCTGCATTATCCTTGGTCTATCGAGGAGCTGGCAGCGCGAGTGCACTATTCGCCACCACACTTTCACAGAATATGTTTGAAATATTTTGAGCAGAGTCCAAAGCAGTATCTACTTGCGCTAAGAATGACCCGAGCTCGTCAACTGCTACAGGGTCAGCACCTTAGTATTAAGCAAGTAGCACATAGCCTTGGTTATTTTGATGTCAGTTATTTTTCCAATCGGTTTAAAAAACATTTTGGCGTGGCACCAGGTGCCGTGCAGCGGAATGCAAATTACAGCGAGTCAGCCTCTGCAATAGGCTCTGAGGCCTGATTGCTAAGGCTGTTGCTCTTGAAGTCAGGGGCAGATAGTTGCTTTATCACCTTGCATGGAGAGCCTACCGCTACTACGTTAGCCGGAATATCTTTGTTTACCACACTACCCGCACCAATCACCGTGTTATCACCTATGGTTACCCCAGCCAACACAATGGCACCAGCACCAATCCAAACTCGGTTACCAATATGAATCGGCTCGCCGCAAGAGATAGGAGCAACCCGGTTTTCAGCCAATATAGGATGGCCAGCGGCACATAACTGGACTCTTGGTCCTATCAGCACATTGTCACCAATATGCACCTCGGCAATATCGGTTACCACTAAGCCATAATTAACAAATCCACCTTGACCGAAATAGATTTTTTCACCTAAATCACAGTGGAATGGTGGCACAATTTCATTGTTATGATAACTGCCCAGCAACTGACCGAATAGTTGATGGCGTTTTTCTTTTTCTCTGGGATGAGTGTGATTAATCTGCCACAGTAGATCCTGTGCTTTATCAACTCTCGCCTGAAATGATGCGTTATATGGTTCTAAAGTACTGAAATCATCCACTGTTGTGTGCATAACAACCTCCCTTGATACGACAAGAACTAGCTCAACTAGCCAACGTTTTTATTATAAGTAGAATCAAACGGACTGACTGTTGGATAAACTCGCATGGCTTTGCAGGAAACTATCATTCTAGCGTTAAAAAGAAGTTTAACGTGAATGTTGGTTGGCAACAGTTTGAGTTAACCGTAGTGATATTTTCATCGTACTGCTGGGAGTGGGATAAGGTTTAGCATGAAATGAAAATCTTCACACTGATTGATAATATTAGCGTCATTCCTACTCTTAATAAGAATGACGCTATGGAGACCTACAAGTTAGGACCTGTAGAAGGTCTGTGCGGCTTGTTATTACGTAATTGATGCATGCCTTGAAGCATCCGCCATAGCCACACGCCTATCGCTACAACGGCGAACACACTGCCAATGTATGGAATAACATACGCGATGTTATCTAACATTGTGCTACGCACCCAATAGTCACTGACCCCTTTTAACACACCATTTGTGGTGGCAACGGTCACGATTAAGACAACAAAGAACGTGAGGTACAGGAAGAAAGTACGAATTAGCCCGTAGTAATGCGAGATAACCACATCACTGTCTTCGCCTTTGTCCAAACGATAACCAGCATAAATAATAGCGACAACGCCTGAGATCAAAAACGTAAACGGGGTAAAACAACTCAGGATGTACGCAATCCAAATCCCGTTATGATGTTTGTTCATTCGCTTTCGCTCCTTTATCTGTTGCTTTAACCTCGTCTGATTCTCCCATTGCCTCTTGAGATTTGACTTCTTCGTACCAGAGATCGTGGTGCTCTTTCGCCCATGTTTCGTCAACCTCACCCGTTACCATTCCTTCCAGTGCTCCTTCCATACCGAACAAGCCGATATAGATGTGGAAAACAAAGCCACAGATAAGAATGAGTGCTGAGACTGCGTGAATCAGGTTAGACAACTCCATATCACGGCGGGTTTGATCAAAGATAGGGAAATCCAAAACCAGACCACTTGCTGCAGCGATTGCACCGACAAAAATGAGTAACCAGTAAACCGCTTTCTCACCACCGTTTGAGAAACCTGCCGATGGATGAGTGCCTTTGTGTTTACCAACCATCCCGCCCATTTTCATGAACCAACGTACGTCTGTCATGTTCGGGATCGATTTACGCCACCATTTCAGCAGAATTAACATCAGCAAGATAAAGAACAGCGGCCCCATGTAGTTGTGGTATTGCTTCGCCAACATAACGATGAAACCCCAGAACTCACTAGGCACGTATGGCTTCAGGAAGTGTTTGCCGTAAACAAGCATCAACCCACTGAACGCCAGGGTTAAAAAGGTAAACGCCATGCTCCAGTGCAGTGCACGATCAAGTCGAGACCAGCGCTTAATCTTTTTGCCTGTGCGAGGCTTACTTAGCATCAGAGGCCCGACAAAGACATAAGCCAATACAACCATCGCGATACTACCGAAAATAGCGATAGCACCGGCTGGAGACATCCACTTTTCTTTCAGGATGTACCAGGTTTCGCCCGGCTTACTGATTAGCACGCCGTGCTCAGGTGATTGAGACGTGGTGTAACCTGACTCACCCTGCCTGATCTGACGCCAATAATCCGCCCCTGCGAGTTGTGTCATCTCCTGCTGCACGACTTTGGAAGATTGCTCTTCTGCGGACGCTGGCATAGCAAAAGTCAGCAGTAATGCTGTCATGGCTGACAGCATTACCAGAGACGCACGTTTTAGAGTGTTTAACATGTGTCTCTCCTTACTTAGCTTTTTGTTGCGTCGTAAGAAAGATCATTTCCGTCTGTCCAACCTGCATTCTTAGCGCCGCGCTCTACAACACGCTGACGGAAAATATCAGATACTTTCTCTGCATCACCGGCCAACAATGCTTTCGTTGAACATAATGACGCACACATCGGCAGTTTCCCTTCTGCAATACGGTTCGCACCATATTTCTGACGCTCTTCAACCGAACCAGGTTCCGTCTCGGGACCGCCAGCACAGAAGGTACATTTGTCCATCTTGCCACGCTCACCAAACGCTTCTTGTTTAGGGAACTGAGGCGCACCAAACGGACATGCAAACAGACAGTAACCACAACCGATACACAGATCTTTGTTGTGAAGTACGATGCCATCTTCTGTGTGCTCAAAGCAGTCTGCAGGACACACCGCCATACAAGGCGCGTCGGTACAGTGCATACAAGCGACAGAAATCGAGTTTTCACCGGCCTCGCCGTCATTAAGTGTTACGACACGGCGGCGCTGAATACCCCACTCGAGCGCATCATCATTTTCGTTCTTACATGCAGTAACACAGCCGTTACACTCGATACAGCGTTTGGTGTCACATAGGAATTTCATTCGTGCCATTGTCGGACTCCTTACGCTTTACGAATGTTACATAGGGTTACTTTGGTTTCCTGCATCAGGGTAACCGGGTCGTAACCGTAGGTGGTTGCTGTGTTGGCAGACTCACCGCTTACATACGGTTGTGTACCTTCAGGGTATTTAGGGCGAAGATCTTCACCTTCAAACTCACCACCAAAGTGGAACGGAATAAATGCCAGCCCCGGTTTCACACGACGAGTCACCATCGCTTTCACCTTGATTCGGCCTTTCTCCGCGCCTTCAACCCAAACATCATCACCATCTTTAAAGCCAAGATCGTTAGCGTCTTTAGGGTTTACTTCTACGAACATTTCTTGCTGAAGCTCCGCCAACCAAGGGTTTGAACGAGTTTCATCACCGCCGCCTTCGTATTCAACCAAGCGACCAGAAGTCAGAACAATCGGGTACTCGCCAGATTTGTCTTGGTCTTGAATCGATTTATATAACGTTGGAACACGGAAAATCGCGTCTTTGTCTTCCCAGGTTGGGTAATCCGTTACAAGGTCACGTCTAGGTGTATAGAGCGGTTCACGGTGCAACGGTACGCGGTCTGGGAATGTCCAAACAATCGCACGCGCTTTTGCGTTACCAAATGGGATACAACCGTGCGCGATAGCAACACGCTGAATACCGCCAGACAGGTCGGTTTTCCAGTTTTTACCTTCTGCTGCGACTTTCTCTTCGGCTGTCAGGTCATCCCACCATCCTAGTTGTTTTAGCAACTTGTCGGTAAATTCCGGATAACCATCTTTGATCTCACTGCCTTTCGAGTAGCTGTCTTCAGCTAGCAGGTTCTTACCTTCAAACTCCACACCAAAGCGTGTACGGAAGTTACCACCACCTTCAGCAACGGTTTTAGAAGTATCGTAAAGGATATGAGTGCCCGGATGTCCCATCTCTGGCGTACCCCAACATGGCCAAGGTAGACCGTAGGTTTCACCATTAATTGGTCCGCCCTCTGCTTCAAGCGTGGTTTTATGGAATGTGTGCCAGTTTTGCTGGTGCGCTTTGAGACGCTCTGGGCTTTGACCTGTGTAACCGATCGTCCACATACCTTTGTTGAATTCACGAGTCAGATCTTCAATCAGAGGCTGGTTGTTTTCTACACGAATGTTTTTGAACAGCAGATCGTCGAAGCCAAGCTTTTTCGACAACAGGTACATGATTTCGTGGTCAGGCTTTGACTCAAACAAAGGCTCGACAACCTGATCGCGCCACTGCAAAGAGCGGTTAGAAGCCGTAACACTGCCGTAAGTTTCGAATTGGGTAGTCGCAGGAAGCAGGTAAACACCATCAGTGCGATCGTTCATTACCGCCGCTACGGTTGGGTATGGGTCAACGATGACCATCATATCCAGTTTCTGCATTGCCTTCTTCATCTCAACACCACGTGTTTGAGAGTTTACAGCGTGTCCCCAGTAGAACATGGCGCGAATGTTTTCTCGCTGACGAATGTTGTCTTTGTCTTCTAACACACCATCGATCCAACGCGATACCGGAATACCAGCACTGTGCATTGGTTTTTGACCGCCATACTCGTTGTCATCAAAACGGGCTTTGATCCACTCGTAGTCGATGTCCCAAACTTTTGACCAGTGACGCCAAGAACCTTCAGAAAGGCCATAATAGCCTGGTAGAGTATCGGCTAGAACACCAAGGTCTGTTGCACCCTGTACGTTATCGTGACCACGGAAAATGTTGGCACCGCCGCCTGATTTACCAATGTTACCAAGCGCAAGCTCAAGTACACAGTAAGCACGAGTGTTGTTGTTACCTGTGGTGTGCTGAGTACCACCCATACACCATACAACACAGCCCGGGCGGTTTTCAGATAGTAGTTTTGCAGTCTGGTAAACGTCTTCTTCGCTTACGCCTGATACGCGCTCAACTTCTGCTGGTGTCCATTTTGCGACTTCAGCACGGATTTCATCCATACCAAATACACGCTGACGGATAAATTCTTTATCTTCCCATTGGTTTTCAAACACGTGCCACAATACACCCCAAATGAAAGCGACGTCTGAACCTGGGCGAAGAGATACATAGTGATCGGATTTTGCAGCAGTACGAGTACGACGAGGATCCGCCACTACAATCTTACAGTTGTTTTTCTCTTTGGCGATCAGAATGTGTTGCATCGCAACTGGGTGTGCTTCTGCAGGGTTAGAGCCAATGAACAGCATAGACTTACAGTTATGCATGTCATTGAAAGAGTTTGTCATTGCACCGTAGCCCCAGGTGTTTGCTACCCCTGCTACCGTGGTTGAGTGACAAATACGCGCTTGGTGGTCAACGTTATTAGTTCCCCAAAGCGATGCCATTTTGCGGAATAGATACGCCTGTTCGTTGCTGTGTTTCGCACTGCCTAAGAAATAAACAGAGTCAGGGCCGGATTCTTTACGGATATCCAATACCTTGGTGCCGATTTCTTCAATTGCTTCGTCCCAAGACAGCTTTTTCCACTTACCGTTTTCAAGCTTCATTGGGTATTTTAGGCGACGTTCACCATGGCCATGTTCGCGCAGCGCAGCCCCTTTCGCACAGTGTCCACCAGCGTTAAATGGGTGATCAAAAGCTGGTTCCTGACCGGTCCAAACTCCATTTTGAACTTCAGCGTAAATACCACAGCCTACCGAACAGTGAGAACAGATGGTGCGTTTCACTTCTGTTTTCGCTTCTGGGTCGACAGTTTTCGCTTCCGCTTTTTTCATCATGCCCGGAGCAAACAGACTTGCACCGACAACAGCGCCACCAGCAGCAAATGAGGTGTTTTTCATAAATGCACGGCGCGAAATGCCAAGTTGGTTGGTTTCTTTGCTCACACTGTCGGAGCGTTTGACAAGTTTCATCTCTTACCTCCTAAAGTGTGTCGTAGTAATCACGAATGTGTTGAGTTTCACGGTACCCTTTCTTCTTCACGTCTTTTTCAGAAGACTCAACGGTTTCCGACGCGTTTGCCACTTTCGTAGTTCCTGCGACGACGGCACCAGCAACGGCAGCGGTTGTGAAGCCTTTCAATAGCTCCCTGCGGCTTGAGTTTATTTCTTTATTATCTTTCATCATTGCTTCCTTACCTTCCGGTAGATCTTTGGAGGATCATGCCTCTCTATCGATATGACTTTGTACTGCTTGATTACTCATAATCAGTGACGTTTTTCACATCAATTTTTAATTTGGCTTTACTGCTCTTGGTGTTCTCGCTAAATCGAACCTGTTCAAGCGTTAGAAACGCGTTGCAAAGCTGAGCGGCTGGTTTATAGAAGTTTGCACTTTCTGCATTTTCTAACTGGCGAGTGAATGCGCTAAACCAAGGGGCGAGATGTTTGTTAAACACGGCTTGTTGCAAGCCCTCTTCTTCGTCAGTCAGCATGGCCATGACTTCACAAAGTGCTGAAATGTGATCTTCGGGTTCTTTCACGTTTTCAGCGCGCTCTATGCCCAGTAAATCTAAATCGTGACGAATATCCGCTAGCGGCTTTTCCATCATTGAGCCTGTGCGGTGCCATGATCCAAATGGAACGACTTCACCACGACCAATTCCGATAAAGAGATCTTGATATTCATCTTCAAGCGTTTCTCGTTCCGCTTTTTCAGCCGCTAGCTGAAGCGCAATCCATGCTTGCTGCATTGCACTTGCCGAAGGTTCCACTTCCAGAGACTTAAGAAACTCAAGCATCTCTTCTGTTGGCGCACTGCGAAAAAGCGCCGATAAAATCAGGTATATTTCTGTTCTCAGTGTTTGTTCTTGCTGTTTTTCCACTGTGAGCTCCTAATACTTGAGTTGTTTCATTGGATCAGAGGCCATCGACTCAAACATATCGACCACGCGGCAGTCTTCACACATGGCGATACGGTTAATTGCGGCTTCATCAGTAAAATGAGAATGTCCACGTAGCTTGTTTTGCAACATGTCGATCATGGATTGAGGTGCGAAAGGTTTGTGGCAACGAAGACACTCAGCCGCTTTCTCTTGGTGAATGACGACTGCTTTCTGACGTTCTTCTTTCACCCAGTTCATGCGAGGCGTTAGCGTAAGTACATTTTCCGGACACGCTTTTTCACATAAGCCACATTGAACACAATCTTGTTCAACAAATTTAAGAGACGGAGACTGACCATCGGTATGCAGTGCGCGAGTCGGACACACAGCGACACAGCTCATGCACAAGGTACAATCTTTACTTTCACAAGAAACCGAGCCATAAGGTGCATTACCCGGTAATTCAACGGTATTATCGACAGGAATACGCGAGGCAGATAACGCATCTAGCGCGGTAAACAGGCGCTGACGTTTATTGCCTTGTAGTTCTCCTACCGCTAAATCGAAGGAATCTGTACACAATGTCGGTGCGCCTTCACGCAGAGATTCCAAATACAAGATATCGATGGTTTCTTTTGCAATGCCAAGTTGATCAAGCAATTCATGTGCTATACCGACTTCACTATTAAGTACGCGCAAAATGGTTGGCGGCATAAAACGTGAAGCAGCAAACAGAACCTGAGTCGCTCCGTTCACAAGCGCAGCAAACCAAGTATCGATACCAACAGATGGCAACTCTTCAACCACAATAGGAATGACGTTATCTGGAAGCGCTTTTAAAGCCATGACGTTGTACGTTTCATGGCGTGAACTACAAATCAGTACGATAGGATCAACGCCACCTGCTTTTTCGTAATTCGCTAACGTACGTTCGATGAACTTTTGCGTATCTTCTGGATTTGGGAGTGCGTAATGAATCGCTTCTGTAGGACATGCGGTTGCACAAGTTCCGACACCTTGACACAGGTATGGGTTAATCTCGATACGATGTCCTGTTTTAGGACTACCTTCACTGGATAGTGCACCCGCCGGACAGGCATCAACACAACGCTCACAACCTTTTACGCCTCGAGAACTGTGCGCGCACAAGTCGGTATCTAAACGGAAAAACTTCGGTTTATCAAACGTCCCCATTAACGTCGGGATTTCTTCCAGTGCTTCTGCGAGTTTCGGATAGCCGCGACCGACTGGATAATAACCCGGAGCTGGTACTTCCTCAGACATACAGCTGTTAAGGCAAAGATCGAGAACGACGTCGAAACAATCTGTATTAATCGCTACTTTAGCGAGATTGTTTGTCGAACCATTGTTTTCAATAATTACTTCAAATGTACCCAGAAAGCCAGATACCTGAACAGAGTTCGCATAATAAAGCGCACTGTGAGTTCCCTTTTCTCCGTCAGTAGACAGCAACGTAAGGCTGTTCATTTGTGATAATTGAGCTGCGGCACTTTCAATGATCGCCGTCGGGCCGACAATTAAAGTGTTACCGCCACTTTCATAGCTCACCGTCGGTGGGATCAGGTTTGTCAACTCGATGGTATTTTCAAAAGCATATAGCCTTGCTTTACCGTTACTGGAAGTCGTTTGTTCTAATAGTTGTTTCAACATTGCTCGTTTCCATTTATCAACATGGATAATCTTCCATCTTTCATTGTAGTTAGCGCGGTAGATTCTGCTGATTAACTTATAATTAAGCTGTTTTGTATGGAGCATCAGAGCCCATAGCAAAATTCAGAAAACCGATAGCGTTACAAGAAGATTGGTAATACCACTCAATTAGCAAGCGTCATGCCAATTTTAATATTCAATATTTTCAATAAGTTAATTGGAATCTAGCTGGTTTTAACTAATAAAAAAGCCGGATGAGACAATATGTCCCACCCGGCCAGTTGAGTGTTTAGTCAAAATGTACCTATTTTGAGTGTGGTATATTTTGTCCTACTTGTTCTGATAGCGATTCTGACTCTAAAGTGTCATTTTTACCTACTACTGTATATTTATCCAGTTCGCCTTCATTTTGAGCAGGTTCGACGATTTCTTGCTCATTTTCATCAGCATCTGAAGCCTCTGCTTGAACCACAGCCAGCTTATTATTTTCAATGGTTGCGTCGTCTTCAGTTTTATCTTTCACCCAGTCTCGCAGTGTTTCTGCTACACCTTCCGAAAGTGACTTCAAATTGCTGTAGTCGTCATCGTAATCGTCTAACCCGTCACGGACATTGAATTCTTCTGATAGAAACAACTTACGTAACGCGGCTTTTTTCACGCTTTCTGATGCTTCTGAAACCAATAGGTTTGCAATCGACATCTCTTCCGGCTTTTGCTCGTCAACGTTGGCAGCCGTTTCACTTACTTCAGCTACCAAGTTCTCTTCAGGTAAAGGCTTACCAGCAATGCCATCAGCAGAAGGATTTGCGTCTGCCTCCGTATTCGTCACGTCACTTTGTTCGGCATCTTCATGAGTGTTTTGAGATTCTTCTAACTTACGTTTTGACCAACGGCTTAAAAAATCATGACTAGTTGCCATTTGCTCTACCCGCTCCTTTGCGCTTCTTACCTTTCAACTCTAGCATTTCTCCATGGCGTCCGATAAAGGCTTCCATCCAGGCTTGCACAGGTAATGGCATGTTGTTTGATAACACTAAATTGTCCCCATCCATATATCGAGCCGCGACGGCTTGAGAGGCGGTGAGAAGCTGTATCGCTGGCTTCTCATTGGAGTCGAGGTTATCCATTACGAGAAAGAGTTTTGGGTTTTGCGAGCTTAGGTTAAATCGGTAATCCGTGCGTTCATCTCGGTGTAATTGGAGAAGACAAACATCAGTGGTGTCTTTATCAGGTGTCAGTACAAACTGTGTTAGTTGCCATTGGGTTGTGACCCAAGCACCTGTAATAATTTCATGTTCAACCAGTTCTACGCCGATAGGCCATGAATCTTCGGTTTTCTCATATATGTTTTCTAAATCTTTGTTAATGTCCGACATAACTCACCCAACTTGCTTCATTTGGTTTGATTGGCGAAAAGGACATTCTGGCCTACGCTCTCAAACCACGTTAGGTATACGTAGCAATAAACGCGCCAAATCAACCACTGTAATACTAGACAAGATACAGATATAAATACCAAATTAGTCGAAACTCAATGGGTTGTATGTGTCATTCCTGCGAACTCTCAGTTTTTGTATTAAGTAGCGTGAATCTCTCGCATTTTTTCCGTCAACCGCTATGTTGGAATGAGATTTGCTATTCAACCTCGTGTTAAAAAGAACAATCCTTGTGAGCAAGTAGCTCCTTCACTGAACAGGACAAGACTGTGGTAAAACCAAATATTATTAAAACCAGTGAAAATCCCCTGCAGACTATCGAAGTCGATGTGTACGATGAATACGGTGAAAAGCTGACGAAACAGATTGCCTGCGAGCGACCTCTTACCGTAATGCTGAACTGGAAAGAAATCGTAACGTTGATGACGATTGGATCCCGTCCAGATGCGCTAGTTTTAGGCTATTTAAAGAATCAAAGCTTCTTATCTGATCCGGAAGCGATAGAGTCTGTCATCATCGATTGGGAAACCCATTCTGCCGCAGTGATAACCAAAGAAAACATTGAGCATTTAGAAGGTGCGTTGAAAAAGAAAACCGTTACCTCGGGTTGTGGCCAAGGCACCATGTACGGCAATGTGATGAAACAATTGGAGAACTATCAGGTTCCGCAAGTGCCGCTTAAGCAGTCAGAAATCTATGCCACGCTTGAAGCGCTGACTCATTACAACGATACATACCGAAAAGCAGGTGCGGTTCATGGATGCGCAATTTGTAAAGGAAACCAAGTGTTGTCGTTTGTGGAAGATGTAGGTCGTCACAATGCCGTGGATACGCTCGCCGGAGAGATGTGGTTAAATCAAGAAACTGGCGATGACAAAATTTTTTATACCACCGGACGTCTTACATCTGAGATGGTGATTAAAGTCGCTCAAATGGGCATCCCTGTTCTTCTTTCTCGTTCTGGTGTAACCCAGATGGGGTTAGATCTCGCCAGACAATACGGTATTACTACGATCGCGCGTGCTAAAGGGTTGCGTTTTCAGGTATTTACTGGCGCGGAAAAAATTGATTTTGATGTAAAAGGTACCCAAACGGAATAATTTGCAAAAGCAAAGTTTGGTGTAAACTTAAATTAATCGCAGCCAATATGGGGTTGGCTATTTTGATGACTCCTATTTTACTGCGATTAGTATCGCTAATACCGTTTATTCACAAAGGATGTGAACTATGGACAATGACCAGCTTTGGAACTTTTTGCTCACGCCAAGTGGCATCATGGTTTCGATGATAATTACATTCGGTGTTGTTGGGATTTATGCTTACCTAACCGGTCAATTTAAGGATTAGACATCCAAACGAGAAAAAGACCTCAATGTGAGGTCTTTTTAGTTTTTAAAGATTCGCTTTAGACGTTGTATTAACCGTCGATACCACGTGATTTAAGGAACTCAGAGTAAGTGCCTTTGAAGTCTGTGATTTTGCCGTCACGAATTTCAAGAATACGGGTAGCCAACGAGTCAACGAATACACGGTCGTGAGATACGAAGAACAAAGTACCTTTGTACTGCTCAAGTGCCGTGTTAAGTGATTCAATGGATTCCATATCCATGTGGTTGGTTGGTTCATCCATTAGCAGCATGTTTGGTTTGTGCATCATTAGCTTACCAAGCAACATACGGCCTTGCTCACCACCGGATAGCACTTTTACCGACTTCTTGATGTCGTCCTGGCCAAATAGCATACGACCCAAGAAGCTGCGTACGACTTGCTCGTCATCGCCTTCCTGACGCCATTGACCCATCCAGTCTGTCAAGTTTAAGTCTTCTGCAAAATCATGTGCGTGGTCTTGCGCGTAGTAACCAATGTTTGAGTTCTCAGACCATTTGTACGTACCCGTACGTGGTTCCAGAACGCCAGCCAAAGTATTCAACAGCGTAGTTTTACCGACACCGTTCTCACCAATAATGGCGACGCGCTCACCCACTTCAAAGATTGCATCGAAGTTTGCGAACAGGTCATCTTCAAAACCTTGGCTTAGGTTTTCAACAATCAGAGCGTTACGGAATAGCTCTTTAGACTGTTCAAAACGAATGAATGGGTTTTGACGGCTAGACGCTTTAACTTCATCCAGTTTGATCTTATCAATCTGCTTCGCGCGTGATGTTGCCTGTTTTGCTTTCGATGCGTTTGCAGAGAAACGCGCAACGAAGGTTTGAAGTTCAGCGATTTGCGCTTTCTTCTTCGCGTTGTCGTTGAGTAGACGTTCACGAGCTTGCGAAGCTGCGGTCATGTACTCGTCGTAGTTACCTGGATAAACACGTAGCTCACCGTAATCCAGGTCAGCCATGTGGGTACAAACTGAGTTTAGGAAGTGACGGTCGTGCGAGATGATGATCATTGTACAGTTACGCGCGTTTAGCGTGTCTTCCAACCAACGGATAGTGTCCATATCCAAGTTGTTGGTTGGTTCGTCAAGTAGCATGATATCTGGGTCTGCAAACAGAACCTGAGCAAGAAGCACACGCAGTTTCCAGCCAGGTGCAACTTCGCTCATCAGACCAAAGTGTTGCTCCATTGGAATACCTACAGCAAGAAGAAGCTCACCAGCTTTCGCTTCTGCCATGTAGCCATCCATTTCTGCGAACTGAACTTCAAGGTCAGCTACTTTCATGCCGTCTTCTTCACTCATCTCTGCAAGAGAGTAAATGCGGTCACGTTCTTTCTTAACTTCCCATAACTCTTTGTGGCCCATGATTACCGTATCGATAACCGTGAACTCTTCGTAGGCAAATTGATCCTGGTTTAGCTTTGCAACACGCTCGTTCGGGTCGTAGCTTACGTTACCACTGGTTTGCTCAAGCTCGCCGCTGAGGATTTTCATAAAGGTTGATTTACCACAACCGTTAGCGCCAATTAAGCCGTAGCGGTTACCTTCGCCGAACTTAACTGAGATGTTTTCGAATAGCGGCTTAGCGCCGAATTGTTGAGTAATATTCGCTGTGGAGATCAAAACCTTTACCTTAGCAATTTGAGTGTATTTATAAAAACCGGGCAACGGTACTTGTTAAGGCTACACACTGCAAGTTTTGTTTTTATTAATTATTCAGAAAACCTTTATTTGATGGATATCACATTAAATATCCAAGCCAGATTAAGCGATATTGGTGACCTCCAGCATTAACTCAGCTTTTTTCGGCAGATAAATACTGAACACGCTGCCTTTGCCCCACTCGGACTCCACTTTTAGCTCCCCGCCCGTTTGGCTAAGAATACTTTGCGACACAGACAGCCCCAATCCGGTGCCATCTCGTTTGGTGGTGTAGAACGGCGAGAAAATACGACTCACGTTTTCTGGCTTGATTCCACAGCCTTCGTCGGCAACATGGATAACGGTACCTTTTACTAAGCCATTTTCCAGCCAGTCTTCACTCGTTACGATCAATTTACCTTGACCGTTCATGGCGTGGATGGCGTTCATCTGTAAGTTAACCAATATCTGCAACAGGTGATGGCGATTAATTTCAACCGGGGTATGAGCCTGCAAATCAGCAACAAATTCAATGTCGCGCTTTTTGCTCCCTGTTTTAACCAACGTGATACTTTCGTCGATGATCGGATTAACATGCTGCCAGGTGATCTCATCCTGAACTCCGCCCTGCCGACTGTATTGCAACAAACTGCGGGTAATGTTTCTGATGCGATCGATTTGAGCGTGAATAGCGTCAATTTCTTCTTGAACTCGATTTGCGTCGTCGCCAAGTTCAAAATGAATGAGTTCGATATTACCGAGGATCACCGCCGTTGGGTTATTAATTTCATGGGCGATACCCGCGGTAAGCTCTCCAAGCGCAGAAAGCTTTTCATGCACGACCAGCTTATCTCGGGTTTGATTGAGCAACTGAATGTGCAGTTCCAGCTCTTGGGTTTTCTCTCGTAAACTCGCTGTACGTTCTTGAACTTTACACTCTAACTGCGCTGCGGAATTCTTCAGTTCTATCTTGCGCTCTTGCAGTGCGTCCAACATGTTATCGAATTGCTTAGCCAGTTGTGCCAGTTCATGGTCGTCATTCAGCCCCAAAGGACCAATGCGCTTTTCTTTACCCAGTTGAACCTGTTTTACCACCTTATGAATACGTTCTATCGGGCGGAATAAATCACGCGAACCTCGATACACCATCACGCCAGACACAAGCAGTAACATCAAGGTCATCAGGCTGACTTCCGCAATGTTCGTCACATACGCTTTGACAAACGGCCACATTAAATAACCGGTATATAGCATGCCAATCACATTATCATACTGGTCTTTAATAGGCTGATAAGCGGTGATATACCAAGCATCGTAAACGAAAGCCCGACCAACCCACATTTCACCCCGGGACAGTACTTGCTCTGAAACTTCGTTGCTCACTTTCGTACCAATGGCCCTGCCAAGGCGATGATCACTGTCCAGCGGGACGTTGGTGCTTACGCGCAGGTCAGACAAAAACAGGGTCAGGGTGCCAATTGGTCGTAATCGGTCATTTACGTTGGGATAAATAAGGTCGCGAATCTGGTCTACCAGCACGGTACTGTTGTTGAGGAGTAATCCTCCGTCCAAGAAGCCAATTAAATCGTTCGCGCGACTATAAACAGGAATGACTGTACGGCTTACTAAGCCTCGGGTTTCTGTTCCACTGCCTTGGCTCACAATCGGAACCTCTGCCCGTTTAGCCAGATCGGGATCAAGTTGTTCAAGCTCTTGTTTATTCAATATATCGAAGAAGGACTCCCGCTTAGTCAAATCCATAAAGCGGAATTTGTTTTCAACGGAGTTCACGTGTTGGAAAGAGAGAAAATCTAACCCGTAACGATGCTTCTGGGTGGAGACCCAGGCCTGGAGTTCTTCCGGTGGCGTATTTTGATTGATACGGTAGTGAAAGTCATAAGAATCTGCGAACGCCCTAACGTAATTGGCTTGCTTTTGTTGCAACAGCTCGACACTATTTTCTGCAACCCCCAAGCGCTCAGAAACATCAAGCAACGTATTCTGCCACGTGTATTGAATAGACCAATAAATGGTGATGGCAATCAACGCGAGCAGCGTCACGAAGATAGGTGCTGATGTGAGAATTAACAGGCGGTAACGCACCATACTTTTAAATCGGTGCGTCCACTTAGACAATCCTTTGTGCTGCTGCCACTTAGTTGGCATATTCCTCATCCTCTGCGTCCCACTCTTTGTACTTACGCTCTAACGTTTTGCGTGCCACGCCTAAATCACGCGCTGCCGCCGATTTGTTACCATCGTGCAGGGTAACAACCTGTTGAATATGCGCTTTTTCTACTTCTTTAAGAGTCCAGCTATTGGGATAACCGTCGCCTAAAAACTCATTACTTTCCTTGAGCGTTGGAAGCTCGGCGGTATGTGAAACGGTCATAGAAACATTTGGCAAGGCGTGAGAGCCGTTTACTTCTCGCCAATGATGAGCAGGCGGCTTACCTAATAAGATGCAACGCTCAATCAGGTTTTTTAACTCACGAATGTTACCTGGCCAATCGTACTCGCTCATTGCTTCCATATCTTCATGCGCCCACTTCGGTGCGGGCATTCCTAGCTCGCGAGTTAGCATGTTGCTGAAGAAAGGAATGAGTTCAAAGAGATCACTTTTACGTTCACGAAGTGGACACACTTCAATCTTCAGAACGTTGAGGCGGTAATACAAATCGCTACGGAAGTTGCCCTGATTCACTTCCTCCTGCAAATTTCGGTTAGTCGCAGCCACGACACGGACATCGATGCTAATTTCTTTCTCTGAGCCAACCGGTCGGATAGTACGCTGCTCTAAAACACGCAAAAGTGATGCTTGCATCGATAATGGCATTTCACCGATTTCATCAAGGAAAAGGGTTCCGCCATTAGCCACTCGAAATAAACCTTCACGTGATTTTTTCGCACCGGTGAACGCGCCGGAAGTGTGGCCAAAAAGCTCACTTTCTAATAATTCAGGCGCGATCGCGGCGCAGTTGACGGGAACAAATGGACCACTTCTATCACTGGCCTGGTGAATACCGCGAGCAACCAATTCTTTCCCCGTGCCCGACTCACCTTCAATTAATACTGACGCACGTGATGGTGCAAACTGAGTTATCAATAACTTAAGTTGACGGGTTTTCTCTGAACCACCTATGATTTCTGAGCTGTTGTAGCGTTGATAATCCCGTTTCATCGCATATTGCATACGCTCATTCAATCGACGCTCCATACAGCGGGTCACCGATTTAAGCATTTGATCGAGATTAAAAGGTTTGAGAATAAAATCTGAAGCTCCAAGCTGGAGAGCTCGAATCGCGGTTTCAAGATCAGCATAACCGGTCATGAATATCACATCTGCTCTTTTTTCATCATCGGTAAAGGCTTCTTCCCACTCAATTCCTGAGCGGCCGGGCAAATTAATGTCGAGTAAAATCAGATCGTAATGACGAGAGCTTCTCAGTTGCTCTGCTTCTTCAATGCAGCCAGCCGTATCAACCTGGGAAAAGAGTTTACCCAAGGCTTTTTTCAAAATGGCTTGCATGCCTGGCTCGTCATCAACGACCAGAACAGAAAACGCGTTGAATTGTTGCTTTGTACTAATATGGGATTGCGCAGACATATTTACCCCAGATGGTTTCAGGTGGGACAGAGTGTACCAACACGACAGGGGTACCCTCCTCAATAACTGAGACATTTTGTACCAATGGGAGAATTTATGCAAACAAGTCTATGAAATGGCGCATAAATAGAACAATTTTAGGTTGAATATTGTTGGCATCTTGTTTGCTATAAGGGGTATCCAAGTCGCCAATATGTTGGGCTCTTAGAGTCTGCCACTCAAGGAAGGCTTGTGATTTGAGCAATCAAGATCGTTCAGGAACTTCTCACACGTTAAACGTAAAAGAAACCGAAACATCATTGGAAAGGAAACAAATAAAAATGAAAAAAATTGCGCTAACCTTGGCAGCAACGTCAATCACACTAGTAAGTTACTCTGCTTTTTCCGCTCAAGATGGCGAACACATTCGCTTAGCAACCACAACCAGCACGTACCATTCAGGACTGCTGGATTACCTACTACCAGAATTCGAAAAAGAGACAGGCTATAAAGTCGACATCATCGCTGCAGGTACCGGCAAAGCGCTTAAAATGGGTGAAAATGGCGATGTGGATTTGGTAATGACACACGCGCCTAAAGCAGAAGGCCTATTCGTAGAAAAAGGGTACGGCGTTCAACCGCGTAAGCTAATGTACAACGATTTTGTGGTTGTTGGTCCTAAAGCCGATCCAGCTGAAATCAAAGATGATGAAAGCGTTCTTGATGTGTTTAAAGAAATCGCAAGCAAAGACGCAACCTTTATTTCTCGTGGTGACGATTCAGGCACACACAAGAAAGAAATGGGCTTTTGGGCACAAACAAAAATTGAACCAAACTTTGGTGGCTACCGCAGTGTAGGCCAAGGTATGGGCCCTACTCTGAACATGGCGTCAGAGATGCAAGGCTACACGATGACAGACCGCGGTACTTGGCTGGCATATGAAAACAAACTGGATCTGGAAATTCTGTTCCAGGGGGATGAAATGCTATTTAACCCTTATCAGGTGATCTTAGTTAACCCTGAACGTTACCCAACTATTAATCACAAAGGCGCGCAAGTATTCAGTGATTGGTTGGTTAACCAACACGGTCAGGAATTAATTAACAGCTTCCGCCTTAACGGAAAACAGCTGTTTGTAGCGAACGCGGACAGTAAATAACGCACTATGAATCTTGCTGAAACAACACTAGAAGCGCTCCAGCTTCTGGTGAATTTCGATGCAGAGCTTTGGGAGATCGTCGCGGTCTCCTTTAGCGTTTCTATTACGGCAATATCGTTAGTGGTATTGCCGGCAATTTTGATGTCCTTTGTACTCGCTTACACCGATTTTCGTGGAAAGTGGTTTTTGCTGTCTATCATCAATACGCTTCAGGCCGTACCAACGGTTGTTATCGGCCTCTTGCTCTACATGCTGTTGTCGAGAGCTGGCCCTTGGGGCGGGTGGGAAATGCTGTTTACGCAGAAGGCGATGATATTCGGTCAAATGCTGATCTGTTTCCCTGTGTTAGTCTCGATGATGCACGGTGCATTGCAATCGAGCGATCGCCGTATGATAGAGACATCGCTTACCTTAGGTGTATCCCTTCCTCGTGTTGCATCGACAATGATTTGGGAAACGCGATTCCCGTTACTCGCAGCAGTCATTGCAGGCTTTTCGCGAATCGTTACTGAAGTCGGCTGTTCGATGATGGTTGGTGGCAACATTATGGGCGTGACACGCAATATACCAACAGCGATCGCAATGGAAAGTAGTAAAGGTGCTTTTGCGCAAGGTGTTGCATTAGGAATTGTATTACTATCCTTAGCATTAGCATTAAACTTCTTCCTGTCGAGTATGAGAGGCAAAGGCTATCTTAGAACATGACGCTAATGATCGACTCGTTTTCTATTCTCTGTAGAGGCGTACTATGACTATAAAAATTACCGCCGAACAATTGTCCATGCGCTTTAAAGAGCGCGTGCTCTTTCACATTCCCGAGCTAACGATTGGACCGAACGATGCGATTTATCTTAAAGGCGATAACGGCGTCGGAAAAACAACACTGCTGAAAATTCTAGCCGGTCTTTTGAAAGCATCAACCGGCACTGTAGCCGCACCTAAAGATACCTGGCTGAAAAAACTGACCCGCCGAAATGGTCGTGTCGATGTTATTTATCTCCATCAATCTCCTTACCTATTTGACGGCAGCGTTTACGAAAACGTTGTTTATGGCGTGAAATATCAGCAGGACAACGCAAAAGATAAGCGAGCGCAAGTCATCAACGCGCTACGCATGGTAGGTTTGGAAACCTTAGCCGATGAACATATCTCTGTATTGTCAGGTGGCGAAAAGCAGCGTGTTGCCATGGCGAGAGCATGGATCTTAAAGCCGTCGATTTTATTGATGGATGAGCCAAGTGCTTCACTAGACGCCGAATCGATCGAGCGATTAGTCGTGATGGCCAAAGATCTTTTAGATCGTGGCTCTAGTATCGTGATCACGAGCCATCAAACCAACGCGCTAACCGATTTATGTAAAAAACAGTGGTGGATTAAAAACAAGACTTTGGTAGAGTCACCTCTGTTATATGTCATACCAAAAGAAAACTCCCAAGAGAATGCATATGCTTCAACCAACACAAACTAGTTGGGTCATCTTAGCTGGCGGTCAAGCCAGCCGCATGGGTGGAAAAGATAAAGGCCTGATAGAGCTAAATCACAAACCACTCATCAAACACGTCATAGAACGTCTATCACCACAAACACCAAGCATTTTAATCAATGCCAATCGAAACCAAGACGCCTACCGTCAGTTTGGTTTCGTCTTCAGTGATCAATTCAAAGATTACCCTGGGCCGATGGGTGGCATTCATGCCGGATTAATGCACGCGCAAACGGATTGGGTCGGGTTTGTTCCATGTGACAGTCCACAGATTAATACTGACTTAGTTGAACGCTTTTGTCAGGCGGTCAAAGACGACACTGACATTTTGGTCGCGCACGATGGTGATCACCAGCAACCAGTTTTCACTATGTACCATAAGCGCGTACTGCCAAAACTGACGGCATTTTTAGAGCGTGGCGATCGAAAAATCATTTTGCTTTATAAAGAATGTCACACCAGCTACGTTGATTTCAGTGACTCACCAAACTGTTTCGTCAACTTAAACACTCCGGAAGAACTGGCGCAATTTGGACAATTAGAATCATGAAACACACGCTAAATATCCCTATTCTTGGTTTTGCCGCATACTCAGGTACTGGCAAAACTACGTTGCTAGAAGCACTGTTACCAAAACTGACCGAAGCTGGTTTACGTATTGGCATGTTGAAACACGCGCACCACAACTTTGACGTCGATAAGCCAGGTAAAGACAGCTATCGTTTACGCAAGGCTGGCGCTTCACAAATGTTGATCGCATCTCGAAATCGTTTTGCTTTGATGACAGAAACTCCGGATGCTGAGGCAGAGTTCGAATACCTGTTGACTCGTTTTGATGAAGACAAGTTAGATGTCGTTCTGGTTGAAGGTTGTAAAAACATCGCCTTTCCAAAAATCGAACTTCACCGAGAAGAAGTCGGCAAACCTTGGCTTTACCCTTCTGATGAAAACATCATTGCGATTGCCTGCGATAGTGGTGAATTAGATTCCGAATTACCGCAGATGAACATCAACGATTTGGATGCTATCGCGGAGTTTGTTCTTCAGTATGTCAACGCAGCGAAACAGCCGAAATCGAAAGACAAAGAAGCCGCGTGCTGTGACACCTTATCCCCTGCTTTCCTATCTGTGGAGCAAGGCCGAGAGAAAATTCTCTCTTTAGTGCCTTCCTTGACTGACATTGAACTATGCGATGTTGAGCGTAGTTACGGTCGAGTATTGGCTGATGACATCGTTTCTCCGGTTAACGTACCTCAATACACAAACTCGGCAATGGATGGTTATGCTATTCGCAGTGACGACCTTGAGCGAGAGAGTTACCAAGTGATGGCAGAAGTTCTTGCTGGCCATGCTTACGATAAACCGTTGCAGATGGGGCAAGCGGTTAAAATCATGACGGGAGCACCAACTCCGGTTAATGGTGACACGGTGGTGATGCGCGAACAAGCTATACAAACTGGTGACAAGGTAACGTTTAATACTTCAGGCATAAAAGCGGGTCAGAACGTTCGTCAAGCTGGTGAAGATCTTGAAATTGGCAGTAACGTCTTTACCTCTGGTACTCGCCTCGCCTCTCCGGAAATGGGCATGATCGCCTCTCTTGGTTTCGGACAAGCAAGTGTCTTTCGTAAACTCAAAGTCGCAATCTTCTCAACGGGTGACGAAGTGCAAGCGCCAGGCACCGAGCAGAAGCCTAATTCAATCTTCGACTCAAACCGATTTACCATTATGGGTATGCTTGAACAGCTCGGGTGTGAAATTTTGGATTTTGGTATTCTGGAAGACAATGAACAACAGATGATCGAAGCATTGGAGCAAGCATCCCAGCAAGCAGACATGGTAATGACATCTGGTGGCGTGTCTGTTGGTGATGCGGACTACATTAAGTTAGCTCTGGAAAAGTTGGGACAAATTGACTTTTGGCGTATCAACATGCGCCCTGGTCGCCCACTTGCGTTTGGCCAAATTAACAGTAAGCCGTTTTTTGGTTTACCGGGTAACCCTGTTGCCGTAATGGTATCGTTCATCAACTTCGTTGAGCCTGCAATCCGTAAAATGCAGGGAGAACAAGGTTGGCAACCATTAAAAGTCAACGCGGTTGCAACGGAAAACTTACGCTCTCGCCAAGGCAGAACTGAGTTTAGCCGCGGATTCTATCAGCTAGACGAAACCGGCCGCCTCACCGTTCGCACGACGGGTAAGCAAGGCTCCGGTATTTTGCGTTCGATGAGTGAAGCGAATTGTCTAATCGAAATATCCCCTGCTATCGATACAGTTAAAGTGGGAGAAAACGTGACAATCATCCCTCTTCAAGGCAGAATCTAGCCCCAATAGGTTACTAGCAACGATTTTATAAAGGTCAGCTATGCTGACCTTTCGTTTTTAGTGGAGTTTGAGGTTGG
The DNA here is from genome assembly GCF_035621455.1 of Vibrio natriegens NBRC 15636 = ATCC 14048 = DSM 759. Lineage (NCBI taxonomy): Bacteria > Pseudomonadati > Pseudomonadota > Gammaproteobacteria > Vibrionales > Vibrionaceae > Vibrio > Vibrio natriegens. The sequence goes on along the minus strand of NZ_CP141822.1, from coordinate 1,582,466 downwards.
TACTCCATATCAAATATCCATCGCTGCTTACGGTAGGCATGGCTCAATTTCACTGAAAGCATTAACACACTATTCGAGAGATTATTATGGCTCGCACCATTCTTTACACATACAAGAACGAAGACAAAGAACTGACGTTCTCTTACCAGCAACATCGCAATATTCATGAAGCCGTTGCTGAAGCAGAAGGTATTGATATTTCTGAGTTCCTAAAAATGGAACAGCAAATCGAAGCGATTTCTGATACCAAAGCCGTTCGAAACTATCGTGATAACCACTTTAAAAAACTTGGTTTTACAAAAATCACTCTGGCCCAAAAGGAAAACTTGGGCGTTGGTAAAAAGAATAAATAGTTTTTACCAAATAGCAAAAGCTCGCGATTAAACGCGAGCTTTTTTGTATCTGCTTGGATCTGTTCGAGTTTAGAGCTGAGGCGCAACAACCACAAACTTACTCGTCCCTGCAATTGGCGCATACCAGTCATTGCCTCGGACATAATAGGTAGCACCATCCACCGTTACTCTCACTACACCACTTGGGAGTGCATTCACAACCTGACCCGATAGACTGCTGCTTACGGAATTGACTTGCTGTGACGAGGATACAGGTGGCTGCTCAACATAAATATACTGGTCACCACTTTGCTTGTAATAAGCGTTATCGATAATCGCATACGTTATTCCCGCAATCGCTAAAATTGCGGCCGTAGAAGGCAATCCGCTATGATGATACGAACGATGTGACGGAGCCTTATGACTCGGTCTATGGTCTGGCTTTACTACAACAACTTTGCTCGGAGGTTGATGGTCATGCCCCTGTCCCGGCGCTTGCTTCGCAAAAGATGGGGCCACCATACTCATCAGTACCAACGCAATGGCACCGTTACGAAATGTTGAAACGTTAAACATAGTCATCCCCGTTAATTAATCTCTAAGATTTAAAGAAATCTTACCAGAGGCTAGTTCAAGTGACGTAAATGAAGTGTAAAGCTCGGTAAAGACGGTTTCCTGACAAAGTCTACGCAAACAAAAAGCCCTGTTGCATAATTAGCAACAGGGCTTTTATTCAATTCTAAATGTTAAACCAAGCTAACTATTTACTTGATGTTTAAGAATGCTGCGCCGCGAACACCACCCGAATCACCATGTTTTGCTTTGATGATTTTTGGACATTTCGCTACAGAAAGCAGGTGTTTTGGAATACGCTTTGGCATCTCTTCGTAAATAAGATCGAAGTTAGAAAGGCCACCGCCCAGTACGACAACATTAGGATCTGTTGCGGTAAAGATGTTGCCCAAACAAATCGCCAGAAGTTCCATAAAGCGCTCAACGTGTTCAACGGCTGAAGCTTCACCTTCGCCATACGCTTTGATGATATCGATCGCTTTTTTCTGCTCGCCGAAGTAATGCGCATAAATCAGCTCAAAACCGCGACCGGATAGGTAGCTATCAAGACAACCTTTCTTACCACATCCACAACCAAGTAATGGCGCATTGTCACCTAGGTGGAACCATGCATCGATAGGAAGACGCATATGGCCAACCTCTCCCGCTACGTGGTTACGACCTGAGAAAACTTTGCCTTCGTAAATAAAGCCGCCACCAAAACCGGTACCCAAGATTAAACCCAATACAGATGGCTCACCTTGTAGATCTTCATCCCAAGCTTCTGAAAGTGCGAAACAGTTTGCGTCGTTTTCGATCTTCACAGAGCGACCGATTTTCGCTTCTAGATCTGCACGTAGTGGTTTGCCTTTCGCAGCGGGTACATTTACTGTCAATACGGTTGCATCATCAGCATCTTCCATTCCCGGAAGACCCAGGCCAATGGTACCTTCGCAGCCAAACTCAGCGTCGTACTTACTAATAAGATCAGCGATAGTGTCAACCAATAGTTCATAGTTATCAGTTGGTGTTGGTACACGCTCAGTTGCTACACGCTCAAGCTTTTCGTTAAATGCACCAAACTCAATCTTTGTGCCACCGACATCAAAGCCATAATACATGCAATTCTCTCCTAAAAAGTGCTAACAGGACTCCCAAAAATTTAGTGGAGTCAAAAAGATAAACTTCAGGCATTATCCATATCTATACGCCTACAAACCGTGACCAAATCCAGATTTATCCTCTCACTCAAGCCAGTTGAACAACAAGCGATCAACAAAAACTCATTCCTTAGAGTCAGTTCTCAGTTTTTGCCCACGCTTTGAAACGATGTAGATGCGGACGGTTGGGATCCGTTTTGACTCGTGTTTTGGTCAGCATGTAGGTTTCTCTAAAAGCTTCGAACCACAATTGGAGACACTCTGAAGCTTGGTGCTCACCTGCCTGTTTAAGCACTAAAGTGGCAACTTCAGCCGTAGAGAGATGCTGCTCGTTTTCAGAACGTCGCATGATGTATTCAGAGAGTGTTTCTGGTTGTATCGATAATACCGGTAACGATTGTAGATAGTCAGAACGGCGGAAAATTTTTCTCGCTTCACGCCAGCTGCCATCAATAAAAATCAACAGCCATTTATTGTTGCTGCTTTCCGGTGTTCTCAATAGCTCAGGGCTCAGGCTGTCCATTAATCGTGAAGTGTCATCGACATAATCTGCCGGGAATATGATCACCGGCTGATAGTCATCACTTTTTAATAACGCGAGCATCTCATTGGAAGGTTCCGTTCGGTTCCATTGGTATACGTAGGTTTCCTCAATGGTATCGGCAATCAGGCGACCCGTATTACTCGGCTTAAACACTTCGTTTTCCGATACAATCAACATACAAGCGAGATTGGATTTGATATTTGGCTGTAGTTCACACAGGCAGTGCTCTTGTGAGACCTGACAATATTGGCAGCGAATAACTTTGCAGCCTCGCGCGTTAAAAGTCTTTGTCGAGATAGACTGACGGTGCTGATATAAACGGTGAAAAGCGTGAATTCTCATGAGTAGCAATGCCAAATAAAAAGTAGAGCGCGATTCTACTGGCATAACCGCTTAGCCTCAAGGTAAGGTATAGATACCGAAAGAAATTGGCACTGAATTTGGTCTGTTCAGACAGAATAGATAACTGAGAGGAACTTCTGTGACAGAAACAGCATTTAACGACCCCGCTTGGATAAGGCTCGGTTGCTTTGTCGGTGTGTTGCTGCTTTGCACGTTATGGGAAAACGTATTACCCAGAAAAGTATTAACGGTGTCTCGCGCTTTTCGTTGGGTAAACAACCTCTCACTCGTCGCGCTCAACAGTGTTGTTATCGCGTTAGTCATGCCTATCGCGGCATTCCAGGCAGCCGTTATTGCTAGCGAGCATCAGTGGGGTCTATTCCAATTAATGTCGTTCCCTGATTGGTTAAACGTTCTGATCTCTATCATCCTGCTCGATTTTATTATTTATGTGCAGCACGTTATCTTCCACCGTGTCCCTGTATTGTGGAAGCTTCATCGGATGCACCATGCTGATTTGGATATTGATGTAACGACGGGCGCCCGCTTCCACCCAATTGAGATTTTGATTTCCATGGTGATTAAAATTGGTGCCGTATTTATGCTCGGCGTCTCTCCAATCGCCATTGTCATGTTTGAAATTATTCTCAACGCGAGTGCTATGTTTAATCACAGTAATGCGAAGCTTGCGTTACCTGTAGATGCATGGCTAAGGAAAGCGATTGTTACTCCGGATATGCATCGAGTCCATCACTCCGTCATTCCGAGAGAAACGCATTCTAACTTTGGGTTCTTTTTGTCAGTGTGGGATCGAATGTTTTCGACGTACCGCGCTCAACCAGAGCTTGGGCATGAGCATGTTGTCATTGGTTTACCTGACATCAGAGACAAACTGGAGCAGAGGCTGGATAAGCTTCTTACCCAACCATTCCGCTATCGTGTTAAGACAAAAAAATAACGTTGGTTTGGAATGACACTGGTTTTTTTGGTCATTCCCTTACAAACTGATTATGACGATACTACCGGAAAATCTGGCGCGACTGTCGATTCTTACGAGCGTTCCAAAGCCATATAGATACGCCCATAGCAAAACCTAAAAATAGCGTCTTCATCTGTAAAGCGGTGTTGTTATCTAATATTTCCAACGAGTAATGTGCGTGAGAGTTAAAAATCACATTGGTGAACAAGATTACCAACATCAATACCAGACCAGCCCTGCGGTATCGAATCAAAAGGTAAACTGCCAACAGGTCGAAAATGCCCAATATACTCCAGTAGATATTTAACCAACGCGGTGCAAAATCATAAGGTAATAAACCGTCGGCAATGTTGTCGTAAATGTGTACAGCACCGCCAATCGTCAAAAAAAGGCATAAGAGAAACACTACGAATTTATCCATCATCGTTTCCTTATTTTAGTGAATAGCGAAGAGCATATAGAACTAATCGAACAATTTATAATTTTGTGGCAATTTTTGGGACCGACCATGCCCTAATGCATGACCAAGTAATTGGAAATGTATTCGGTTACGAACATGCTGCTACTGCAAGGATAGTTACATGTTATCAAATTCGCACGCTGCGAGCGCATGTATCTCCAAATAACTTTGGCATGGAAGACTTAGTAAGTATGCTTGGGATACGAAACGGGAACAAAAAGGCCAAGGACGTCGATAGACCCGGCCTTGGCTTGTCGTCGGTTTACTTATGATTTACAAGTCATACTTATGAAGCATAGCTTGTTGATGGCCAGCAATTTCTGCCACTTGTTCCGAGCTTTCGACCATTGATTCTAGTCGTAGCTTTGTTTGCTCGCCTTGTTCCGATATTTGTGCGATTGATTGTGACACATCAGCGGTTGCCCGCTCCTGCTCTTCTGTCGCGACAGAGATCTGTTCAACACGTTCTTGAATAAGTTTAACGGCGTTATTGATGTCGGAAAATACCAATTTAACTTCATGACTCGATTCTAGTGCATGCGTCATTTCTTCCCGGGAATCGCTCACGGCTTGTCGAGAACGCTCTGCCGCCGTCGTCAACTCATTCATCATTGCCCGAATATTGGTGGTTTGTTGCGACGTATCGCTGGCGAGTTTACGCACTTCATCTGCTACCACCGCAAAACCACGCCCTTGCTCACCTGCACGCGCCGCTTCAATCGCAGCATTCAAGGCCAACAAGTTAGTGTTATCAGCAATACCACTGATCATATCGACCATTTCGCGAATCTGTTTCACGCGCTCATCGAGCTCCAGTATGGACTGTTCATTCATAGTAAATGACGTCTCTAGTGCCTCCAGTCTAGCGCGATTTAGTTCAACAACTTCAACCCCTTTTTCGGTTTGCGTTGTCGCCACAAGAGCATCTTCGGCTGAAGCGTTCGTCACCATGGCTATTTCTCGTATCGAGGCTTCCAACTGTGTAATGGTAGTGACCATACTCACCAAGGCTTCATTTTGTTTACTGAGTCCTTCGTTAGTTTGCTCTGCGGCGGTATGGCTGATTTCCGCCGTTTGATAAAGTGTCTCACAATTTCGAGTCACCGTAGAGATGGAGTCATAGGTGGAATCAATGACCAGATTCAGTTTACGCGCCACCTCTTTCAGTTCTTCAGGTCCCACCTCATCGGCTTTCTCCCGGAAATCGTGTTCGGTCAGTGCGGATAATCGGCTAAGGACCGACTTTAGTCCTCGATTCGTCCAGCTTCTCAAACCAACCAAAGTTGCGAAAATAATGATTGAGATGACCACAGCGGCGATAATGACCATTAAGCTAACGGTTTTTATCGTCGTATTTACGACGTTTTCTCTCTCATTAATCAAATCAGAAGCTGCGAGTGAAACCTGATCAAGTAACAGCATCGTCTCGTCAGCGAGCTGGGAAGCTTGTTTAAATTCCGCTCTTTGTTGTTCGCTTTGTTCGAGTTTAGCAAGAATCAAATGCAGAATACCTTTGTCAGTAAAGCCTGCTTTTACCATTTCATAAGGCGCGGTTAGACTGGCATAGTCACTGACTTCAGGGTGCAGTGCTTGGAAATCGGAGTATGCGAGGTTAATCCCTGCGATTCGGTTTCGCATTTCACGGTATTCTTTTTCCGCTTTTTCTAGGTCAGTATGCGTAAGCATCATTAAAAAGGTACTTTCCATCGAACTTGCTGAAGCAATAAACCGATTGGCAGCGTCACTTGATTGAGGATTGTCTGCACTCAAAAAAGAGCTGATGCGGTTCATTTCCGGGCCGATAGAGCTTAGACCGTAGCGGAACCCACCAACCGCAGAATTTATGTCCGTTTGAATCTGGATCACTGCCTTCTGCTTTAGCAATATCGCTTGAGTGATGTTGTGCAAGTTTTCGACTTTGGTTTTTAATTCATTTGAAAGCGAAACCGCAACGCCAGAGGTTTTTTCCGTTAAGCCCTCAGATTGAATAGCTAACGCTTCTATTTGTGATTCAATTACAGGGAGTTCTTTAGGTTCGGTAACTTGCATTCCATGGTTTAGCAATTTAACGATCTCGAGAACATTTCTGGTTAACTTGGCGTTGGCCATTGCCATAGGTAATGCTTTTTGAGACAGATCTTCAAATTGTTCTCCGATCTGTCCCATTCCTTTGAAACTTGAAGCAGAAAGAGCTATAACAAGTGCAATGATAGTTAAAAATGTTGCACTGATCGTCTGAATCAGTGAGAGTGAAAAGCGTGAGCGTTTGCGCGTTGCCATAATCAATTTTTATTCTTTCTTAGGTTTGAACGGTTTTACTGCGTGTCCATCACATAAAGTTGATAAAACCGTGATAAGCGTTCAATAGTATGGATTGATTGTGACAATAATATTTCATGTATTAATCACTTGAATGGTAGGTGGATGATTTGCGTCGTATTTATTTCTCTTTGATAATCAGCGCACTTATGACAGCTTGTTCGTCGGGTCCTGAGCCAGCAGAGCACGCCGTGGCTGTGACAGTTCCCCCTGCGAAAACTTTGGCTAGCAAACCGGAGTTACTGCAGTTTTATAACGAGTGGCACGGCACTCCGTACCGCTTGGGTGGGACACAAAAGTCAGGTATTGATTGTTCTGCCTTTGTGCAAAAGGCCTTTGTGGAAGCGTATCAACTTGCTTTACCGAGGACGACAAAGCAGCAATCTAAACAAGGCGTAGAATTAGGATGGAATGAAGCCAAACAAGGGGACCTTGTCTTTTTTAAGACCAGAAGAACAACATATCATGTTGGTATCTATTTGGGTAACAAGCAGTTTATGCACGCGTCCACATCGAAAGGCGTCATTATTTCTCGGATTGACAACCCCTATTGGGCATCAAAATTTTGGCAAATTAGAAGGGTGACATTGTAACGCCACGAGCGCTTTGAACGATGAGAATTCACGATTCAAACAACATAAGCCTCTAGTCGTAAATCGCCACTGCGTTATCAAAAAGATTTTTCACCAATGCGACGTACTCTTCCAAAAAAGTAATCTGTTCATTGGTCGCCTTCTTACCCCAGACTCCAGCGAGGACTTCACCCAAGTCTTCTACTACGGCATCCGCTTCTTTTAACAACTTAAAACGCACACTGGAATGAAGTTCAGGGTTTTGCTCAAAAATCATCATGATATTTGATGCCACCATATCGGTAACCACATCTTCGATACTTTCTGAACCTGTATCACCACGCTCGGTGGTAAAGATATCAAGGTTTAGCGACAAGTGTTCGATAAGAGCAAGGTAACCATCCGTTTCAACAACCACTGTATTTCTCCATTAACGTCAAGACTAGAATGCTAGGTGCACAATTTGTATCAATAGTAAGACATTACTAAGAAATTTCACTAACTTATGTCATAGAAAAGCGTATTTACGAGCCAAATGGACAGCTAGTAACCAACAATATAGAAACTCGTCTCGATTTAGTCGTCACCAAATACACAACTTTGGTTTCGTCCGCTTTCTTTTGCACGATACAAAGCGGAGTCTGCACTTTTTAACCATTGTATATGGCTTTCAAAGTGAGGCTTATATTCGCATACGCCAATACTGACGGTGTAGTTAATCAGAGAATCTTCAACTTTCACGGTCTCTTGTTCTACGCGTTTACGTAGCCGCTCTGCAAAATAACTGGCCTGTTCCTGATTGGTATTTTTTAACAACACTGTGAACTCTTCCCCGCCAAAACGACCACAAATGTCGCTGCTTCGGGCTGTTTTTCTTAACAGAGCTGACGTTCGACGAATCACTTCATCCCCAACAGGGTGACCAAAATTATCATTAACTTGTTTAAAGTGGTCAATATCGAAAATAACCAGAGAACAGGACCCATCAACGACTTTTATTTGGGTAAATTCTTCTTTGAGTGATTGTTCCCAATAAGCGCGATTAAACAAACCGGTAAGACCGTCTTTACGGCTGATTTCTGAAAGGTGTTGATTGGTTTCTTTAAGATAAATACGGCTTCGTGCCGTTTCAGACACATCGTTTATTTGGATAGCGATATGGCTTATCTCTCCGGAAAGAGAGCGCAGCGGCGTGATCACGATATCCTGATACATAAAGGTGCTGCTGTTCGATACCGGAGAAAAGTTAGTAAACTTAAAAAGGTATGGACGATTTTCCCAACTAGAAAATGAACGAGTTTCCAAGTCGGCTGATGTATTTAATTTTGTCTCGAGCCAAGCTCTAGGCAGGTCTTCAAAGTGGTCGAATAGACTCTCACCGAGAATTTCTTGCGACAATACACCGCTGTAGGATTGCATAAAGCTGTTCCACACGCAGACCTTATACTGGCGATCCAGCACAATAAGGCCAGAGTCCATTGTGTCTAAGATTTGCGTGACCCAGTGAAAGTCAGCCATGTCCAGCGTGATTTCGGACATCAGATTAACTCCATGATTTCATAAATGATTTCTACAGATGGTTTGTCTATCAGAAAGAGCACTTCACATTCAAAGTCCAGTGATTCCGCCATGTATGTATATTCAATCGTAAAAAGCTCCCCTTTTTGACCTTGCTGCTCACTATAAGTCGGTAAGGTTTCGATGATACTCGGCTGGCGAAGCGAGAACTGCTTATCTAACTGGCAACCTAACGACGTTAAGAACGAAGACACTAACAAGTTAGAGATATTAAGAATGATCTCGTTATAGCTGGTGAACTCCAGTTGAAAGCCTAGCCGCTCTCCTATCTGGTCGATGTGTTTACCTCTGAGGCAAACTAATGCTTCACCATGAATACCACCACCAACAAACCGTTGTGCGACCGCAATCGAACCATCACGGCGAATGACATCAACCAGCGTCATATGGAGTTCTCCATATGTTAATGGCCCAACGTGAGGTACTGGCAACTGAATAAACTCGCGTAAATGATCGGCCATGATGGCGGCCCCTTTTCCTAGGGCAACATTCGCGACTTCTCGAAACTTCGCAAGCGAGGAAAGATCATCGAATACTTGCTGTTTAGGACTGAGCTCTACGGTAGGCTTAAATGCGTATTGCATTCCCAGTTGCTCATACAGCGGGGCCACTTGCTCTTCAGACAATGGTTTTGCAATAAATGCTTTTGCACCTAATTCGATGCAGCGCTGTTGGGCTTCTTGTTGGACATCGCCAGAGATGATCACTATCTGGGTGTTGTAGCGGCTTACTGGTAAGGATTTTAGAACTTCGAAACCGTCCATAATCGGCATCGTGAGATCGAGGAACATAATGTCAATATTTTGTTCCGCCAGAATCTTCAGTGCTTCATACCCATCTTGGGCTTCGATCAGCTGCATTGATGAACTTTGCACGATTGTTCTTATAATCAGTTTTCTTGCGATTGCTGAGTCATCACATATCAGTACTTTCATGCTATCAATGGAACCAAAGTCAAAAAAATTATAATACATGTTGTGTGGGTATATAACCATCTGCTAGGACGATAAATCATAAACTTATGAGCGATATGATTCACACTTATGCAAATTTCGTCAGCAGATTCATAAATTTATTGTTCAAGTATGCGCAGCAACGCGCCAATTTCTCGTCGTTTATCCTAAACTATTGGTGGTCAAACAGATTCGCGAGGTTTTGTATGTGGCAAGCAATATCGCAACAGCTTTCTGATACGCTGTTATTTGAATATCAAATCAACGAAAAAGTTCGCCTTTCTGGTGGAGATATCAATGAAAGCTATATGATCAATGATGGCGAGCAACGCTATTTCGTTAAAATAAACGATCGTGATTTTTTGTCTAAGTTCCAAGTAGAGGCTGAAAGCCTGCATCTGTTACGTGAAACTTCAACCGTATTTGTTCCAGAGGTTGTACTGGTCGGCAAAACAAAAAATAACTCTTTCTTAATTCTTAACTACCTCCCAACTAAACCGTTAGAAGATGCGCAAAACAGCTTCTTGTTTGGCCAACAGCTTGCTCAATTACACCAATGGGGAGAACAAAAAGAGTTTGGATTTGATACCGACAACTATTTGGGTTCAACCCTACAACCTAACCAGTGGCACAAGAAGTGGTGCATGTTTTTTGCAGAGCAGCGCATAGGATGGCAATTACAATTACTGAAAGAAAAAGGCGTAACTTTGGTCGATATTGAGGACTTTGTTAACGTCGTGAAACAGCTTTTGTCTAATCACACGCCTGAGCCATCGTTACTGCATGGTGACTTATGGAATGGTAATGCTGCCGTGACACCTGTCGGACCTATTTGCTATGACCCTGCATGCTACTGGGGCGACAGAGAGTGCGACATTGCGATGACTGAGCTTTTCGGTGGATTTAGACCTGAATTTTATCAAGGATATGAATCAGTTATGCCATTATTACCTGGATACCAGGAACGTAAAGAGATTTATAATCTCTACCATGTTCTTAACCATTGCAACCTGTTTGGCGGGCATTATTTAGAGCAAGCGCAGCTAACAATTAACAAAATTATTTCTGTCTAATTTGAAATACTTAAAACGTTGCATAATGTAAATTTACGAGTGATATCACTCTGAAAATTGACCCCAGATTCAGTGTTGAGTTTGGGGTCAAGTTTTGTACTTATTTCGATTCAAATAGCAACAACTACACTTAATATTTAAGTATCTCTCGATGTTGGGACAAAGTAAGTGATAGGGCTGAGCTTCCACAATAAATTGTTTTAAAAGCCCTGCAATACGAGGAGTTGTTGTATGAAAAACTATACTGAAAGACACGTAAAGTGTCCGCATTGTGGGCACTCAATAGGAATCACTTTAGACGCCAGTAATGGTGACCAAGAGTTTTATGATGACTGCCCTGCCTGTTGTCATGCCATTCATCTCAACATGCATGTGGATGAACTGAACGATAAAGTAGAGCTGTTTATTGACGATAACTACGAATAAACTAAAACGTAAAAAGGAGCAATAACGCTCCTTTTTTAGATCACGGCAAATATCACTGATATTTAAATTTGTTTCGCTGCCAGCACACGCTCGACCGTATCGACAATAGCCTGAGTTTGTGGATCGAACTCAATATTGACACGTTCAGTCACTTTCCTACCGCCAAACATAGTTCTCTGCAACGTCTCAGGAATCAGATGTACAGAGAAACGATTGTCTTCTACCTCGCCAATTGTTAACGAACAGCCATCGATACCAATATACCCTTTGGCCAATACGTATTTCATTGAATCTTGAGGCAACTCGAACCAGATGGTTCGGTTATTTGGCGTGTCAATGACGTCGACAATGGTGGCCATCAAACTAATATGACCAGACATATTGTGACCACCAATTTCATCACCAAATTTAGCCGCTCGTTCGATATTGACGTTATCGCCCTCACTGAGAAAACCCAGATTGGTTAATGCTAGTGTCGCTTGCATCAAATCAAAACTAATGTGCTTCCCGTCGATTTGAGTGACAGTCAGACAGCAACCATTATGTGCGACGGATGCCCCAATCTCTAACCCGTCAAGAAGGGAGCCATCTAACTCGATCACATGAGTTTGAAAACGCTCTTTCTTTTCGATTTTCACGACCTTTGCCGTGCCCTGTACTATTCCAGTAAACATTGTTTATACCTACTTATCTGATCTCTACTAAACAACGCTCGAGAGATGTTTATTTCTACGCGTTTACCTTTCTTCTATCGGACTACTATAAACTGTTTTCAAGTTAATATGCAGTTAAAGGTATGGCATATAAAGATACAATTGTTTATCATTTGCGCGGAGGCTCTCTGAGACATTTTTCCACCTTATCATGGTTAAGATCAACCACTAGGTCAGTCCATCACATCTTTTGTTCTCGAGCTCTCTCATTCTTTCAATTTCAATCTCTCTTTGCGCCCTGGAGTATTTCGTGCAGCACTATAAAGAAGAAGCGTCGAGTCTTATAAAATTGGCTACCCCTGTATTGATAGCTTCCGTCGCTCAGACAGGCATGGGGTTTGTGGACACGGTAATGGCAGGTGGCGTAAGTGCTACTGACATGGCAGCTGTGTCTGTTGCTTCAAGTATTTGGCTTCCATCGATTTTATTTGGCATTGGCTTGTTAATGGCGTTGGTACCTGTTGTTGCACAACTTAACGGCTCTGGTCGTCGGGTAAAAATACCTTTCGAGATTCAGCAAGGTATCGCCATGGCGCTATTCGTTAGCATTCCTATTATTGTGGTGCTATTGCAAACTCAACTTATCCTCGGGTTTATGGATATAGAAGCGCTGATGGCTGAAAAAACCATAGGCTATATTCACGCTGTCATTTTAGCGGTGCCGGCTTTTCTCCTGTTTCAGGCTTTGAGAAGTTTTACCGATGGGATGTCACTCACTAAACCAGCAATGGTGATCGGTTTTATTGGTTTATTGCTCAACATTCCATTGAACTGGATTTTCGTTTACGGCAAGTTTGGTGCGCCAGAGCTTGGTGGCGTTGGTTGTGGCGTCGCAACAACTATCGTGTACTGGATAATGTTTGCGCTGCTCTTATTTTATGTGGTTACGTCGGAACGACTGAAGAACATCAATATCTTTGCTGAATTCCACCCACCACAACTGAAAGCGCAAATTCGTCTGTTTAAGCTCGGTTTTCCTGTTGCTGCTGCGCTATTTTTTGAAGTAACACTGTTTGCAGTCGTTGCACTTCTGGTGTCCCCTCTAGGTCCAATTATTGTTGCAGCTCACCAGGTCGCGATTAACTTTTCGACTCTTGTGTTCATGCTGCCAATGAGTATTGGTGCCGCTGTTAGTATTCGAGTCGGGCATAAACTTGGAGAAGAAAGTGTAGCAGGCGCCCGAGTGGCATCGCGTGTTGGTATCATGGTTGGTACTGCGATGACTGTTGTGACGGCATTTCTAACGGTAGTATTCCGTGAATTTGTCGCAGAGTTATATACCAGCAACCAAGAAGTTATCAAACTGGCGATGGAACTATTGTTACTCGCTGCGATATATCAGTTTACCGATGCCGTACAAGTGATCGCCGCAGGTGCATTGCGTGGGTATAAAGACATGCGCGCTATCTTTAATCGAACTTTCGTTGCTTATTGGATTTGCGGTTTACCAATGGGTTACATCCTTGGCCGTACCAACTGGATCGTTGAGCCAATGGGCGCGCAAGGTTTCTGGATTGGCTTTATTGTTGGCCTGTCGTCTGCCGCTCTGTTGCTTGGCGTCAGGTTACGTTGGATGCACCACCAAAAGCCAGAGGTTCAGTTGAACTTTTCGGTACAATAATCTCCTGTAAAAGCCAGCAATCGCTGGCTTTTTTGATCGAACCGAGCCTCAGTCAGGTATACTTTTATACCAAACCAACTCAGTGATCAGAAAGGAACAGTGTGCGTCTAACCCTATTGTTCTCAATAACATTGCTTTCAGGTTGTACCGACTTATTCAACCCTGAACAAGCGCTGCTGGATAAATACCATCAACGCTTGGCGAATGTATTGGACGTTTCAAGCGTTGAGATAACTTCCCTGCCCGCCATCACCATTCCTCCTCGACGAGCGCTTTTTCAGCCATTACCCAGACTGACACTCGGTCTGTTGGAAAGCTACCAACTTCGTCAGTGTGGCTTGTTTAATCTTTTGGCAGACAAAAATTCGCAACTAGGTAAAGTACAGGATGCTTTTCACGATTTAGATTATCAGACATCGTTACTCAGGACTTTGAATTCATGCCTGAATGACTTTCCAATTAGCGATGATGAACGACAGACTCTAACACTATTGTACGGTCAGAAATGGAGTCACCTGCATACTCACCTTGATAACCTGTTGTTTGCCAGTGAGACGATGCAAAAACAACTCACAGCCTCTGATTGGCTATCTGTCGATAACAAAAACCAAATTGCGATGGTGAGCGAAGCTTTTAACCTCTTAGGTAATATGTATGAAACGCCTAACAAGACTATCTCTCGATTACCGGATATTCATATCGTGCAATACCAGGAAGTGCTGGAGAAGTCTCGCCTTATGGGTCGACTTTACTACTCTCTCGTAAACGCTTCCCATTGGCTAAATGAAACCACCCAATTGCTCGACACAAATCAAAGTAAGCTTATTTGCGGCAAGAATCGAGATATCACAACGTTTCGTTACTTAAATAACGTTTTTCAATCTATTTACGTGAAAGAAGTACAACCATATCTGGCCTATTTGGACAGTACATACCAACGCCTGGACAGTGGCGTTAACTTAATCGAAAAAAGAATAGACCTTCATGGCGAGTCATACGGACTGATGGATGCTCACAATACGTTCAGAAAAAGAACCCTGGAGCACATACAGTTCTGGCAGGGTCTTTTTAAGCGTTGTGGTGTGACAGTGGGAAACGCCGAGAAGTAAGAATCGAGCGAGGCTACTCTTTAGAACGCTCGCGCAAAAATCGGGCAAATTTCGGTTTTCCGTTATGAGTAAACCCGTTGTACCTAAATGTGATAATCGAACCCAATTGTGGTGGGTTTCGACGCAACTCGTCTGTAAATCCACTACCAATATAAAACTCTGTACCATCAGGCATACGAACCAGAATCGCGCCCATCATTCCCAGCAAGCGACCAGTACCGGGCTTATGTCCGATCACTTGTGCTTCTGTATCGGCAAAACGTTTTAACTTAAGTAAATCACTGCCCCGGCCCGCTTGGTAACGACTAGACACCTTGCGTAACATGACACCTTCCCCATCAGCTAACGCGATTTTGTCTAATTGGCTAAATAAGTGCTCTTCATCTTGAATAGCCATATGCTCGACGTACTTAATGTG
Source organism: Vibrio natriegens NBRC 15636 = ATCC 14048 = DSM 759 (assembly GCF_035621455.1). Taxonomy (NCBI): domain Bacteria; kingdom Pseudomonadati; phylum Pseudomonadota; class Gammaproteobacteria; order Vibrionales; family Vibrionaceae; genus Vibrio; species Vibrio natriegens. The sequence continues at coordinate 1,567,315 of NZ_CP141822.1, read as the reverse complement.
TGGCTCGTCCAGTTCATACACCAAGTTTTGGATATTGTAATAGCGCTTCCGATAGTCACCCGCAGAGTAAGGCATATCAAACAACATAAAATCTACTTTCTTCCACGCGCTGTCGACCGGTGTTTTGTCCAAAACCGTTTGCTGGACCAAATGAAAATTACCTCGCCCGGCCCAAAGTTCCCCATCCAGAGGGTAATCTGGCAATGGTGCTGTAAACCACTTAGGAGCGTGTATCCGGTTTCCATTACGTGTTACAAGGTGTTGCCCCGTCCAGTAAGCACGAATACCATCCAGTTTTTCACTGTACCAGTATTGCGACACATCAATCCCATCTTGATAGGTTTCTGCTAGCGAGACTAAAGGCGCGACAGTTGGATGGGCTTGAACGTGCGTGGATGCCATAATGGCGAGTGCGATCAATGTCATTTTTATGGGCATAGGGAGGAACCTTGTTCAAAAAATCTCCCATATTGAAGCGCAACTTTCTTCGATAACCTATTTGTCAGTAATTATTCTTCGACTCACAACAATGATTGTCAGTAAGACTCTGCAAATTTAAGACTGATCTTTAGACAAGGTTTGATTGTTGCTTGTGCTTAATCCTGCCACTGGTGTCGCATCTTCTCGATCGTTGCCGTTGGGACATCGTGAATGCTCTGATATTCACCATCACACACTTTTATCTCGACCTCGATACCCTTCTTTTTACAGTAATCCAGATACCGCTTCATTTCCCAAAGGCGAACAAAAGTATTGCTCACTATGACGGTTTTACCTTGGTTTAACCACCTTCGAGCTTGACGGAAACACCACTCATGAGCTTGAGGAAGTTGCTGTGGATTGAAGTGGTACTCCCCACTTTCTTTTTCAAAGTACATGTCCGCTTCAAAATGTTTCGCATCGAGCATTGGTACCAGCTGTTTAGCCAGCGTTGTTTTTCCAGATCCCGGAAGACCACGAATTAGAATGAGTTTATTGATAGACATGATTTGACAATTTTGAAGTTGACGACGCACAAACTCTAAATGAATTTATTAAAAAGGAAAGAACAAATAAAAATGCCGAGCTTACAAAGCTCGGCATTGAAATCGTGTGTTTCAGATAGACTATTTGTATGCAGGTAGTTCGGTTCTTAAACCCTTAACCAAGCTGACACACATTACCAACAAAACTAATGTAAACGGCAAGCCTGTTGCGACAACGCCAGACTGTAGTGCCTGCAAGGCTTCTTTACCGCCTATCCAAAGCATAACCGCCGCGATTGCCCCTTCAATACATGCCCAGAAAATTCGCTGAGGTATTGGAGCATCAATTTTACCGCCAGCTGTAATGCTATCGATGACCAAAGAACCGGAATCCGACGACGTTACAAAGAACACCAAAATCAGACCGATAGAAAGAATCGAAATTACCGAGCTGTATGGCAGTTGGTCATACACATGGAACAGAGTCAGAGAAATGTCCGTAAGGCCATTTGTCCCCAGCTCACCCACTTTATTCACGACCTGATCAAGTGCAATGCCACCAAAGATAGCCATCCAGATAAGTGTAACCACTGTTGGAATGATAATAACTGCACAGATGAATTCTCGTACTGTACGACCTTTCGATACTCGTGCGATAAACATACCGACGAATGGCGACCAAGAAACCCACCACGCCCAGTAGAATACAGTCCAACCTTGCATCCAAGTTTCATCTTCTCGACCGTGAGGATTACTCAGAGGAATGATGTACTCGATATACGCTTTGGTTGTATCAAAAATTGACGTAAAGGCGGTGTCGAAGCTGATGAAGGTAATGAAAATAAGCAACGCAAAAGCGACCACCATGTTGACATTACTAAGCACCTTAACACCACCATCGATGCCACGAACGACCGAAAGTACCGCAATGAAGGTCACAAAGGCGATCACGATCATTTGAGTGCCGATACCACCATCAAGACCAAATACATGGTTGATACCACTTGTCGCTTGCTGAGCACCCAAACCCAATGAAGTCGCCAGACCAAACAGCGTCGAAAGCACTGCCAGGATGTCGATGACATGACCTAACCAACCCCATGCACGGTCACCAAAAATTGGGTAAAAAGCAGAACGTAGTGACAGTGGTAAGCCCTTGTTAAATGCAAAGAAGGCAAGAGCTAGTGCAACAAGGGCGTAGATACCCCAACCATGAACACCCCAGTGAAACATGGTCGCAGCCATTGCCAATGATTTCGCTTCTTCAGAGTATGGTTCCGCATTTAGTGGCATTCCCCACCAATCAGTGAAGTACGCGGTTGGCTCTGCAACACTCCAGAACAGAAGACCAATACCCATACCTGCAGCAAATAGCATGGATAACCAAGATACTCTTGAATGATCAGGTGTTGCGTCTTTGCCACCTAAGCGAATTTTTCCCAGCGGCGATAACAGTAAAACAACGGCGAATAATACGAAGAAGTTCGCTGACCACATGAAAAAGGCATCAAATTGCTCAATGATTCCGTTTTTAACACCGTTCAAAGCGTCACGAGCGGTATTAGGGTCAACTAAAAGCAATGAAATAAGACATAAAACAATAAGACCGGCACTGATTCCGAAAACAGGGTTGTGAACGTCAAATCCCCACTTTTGTACGTTATCCTGCCCTACCTGATAATCTGTTGTCTCGATACTATATTTTTTAAATGAAGCTTTATCCATAAATACAAATTTAACGTTAATTTGAAACGCTCCTCAAATGAGAAGAACTCCAATACGCCCTCCAATAATTTGAGCTCTAAAGTTTTTAATCGCAACGAATATTAACATCAGTCACAAAAATATGCAAAAATGATGCTTTTATTGCATTTAAAAGACAGTTCATTTTCAAGAACAGCAAAATAAACACTATGATGTCTAATTATTATCTCTCGCTATAATAACCATTGCTCTCATATTGTGGGTGGGCGCTAAACAAAAAAGTGGCCCTCGCTGAATCGCAAGTGACCACTTTATGGCTGTCGCAAAAACTAAGAAGTGAATTTTCCTGGGCGAGATGTTTATAAGAAATGGAAAGTAACGTTGCCGGTAAAGCTACTAACTGAATCGCTGTCGCCATCGATATCAACACCAAAAGCCTGGTAACTTGCACCAACTGAGATGTTATCTAGCAAAAAGTACTCTGCACCGACACCATACATATAAGAGACGCCATCATCTTTATCGATAGCACTTAATGAACCTTTATAGTCAACGTTAAAAGCATTGATGCCACCCTTGGCATAAATATGGAACGGGCCAAAATCGATGCTTGGCTTAACCGCTAAATAGAGTGAAGAGAAATCCCCATCGCCTTTGGTTCCATCCACATTCAGTCCAACTTTGCCATGGTTAAAGTAACCCGCTTCGATACCGATTAGCGGTAAAATCCCCGTACCGACGTGTAAACCGTAGGTTGTATCACTTTCGCCTTCAATATCAGATTGACCGATTTGTCCGCCAGCATATAGCCACGAATCCGCGAACGCAGACGTTGAACACAACGCCAAAGCCAATATCGAGAGTTTTGTTTTCATAGTCATACCATCCTTTGTAAGTCTGCGTGATTTCACGCTCCTAGCTCGTAGTTTAATGATCACTATATATTGGAAGGTATAGAGAAATTAAGATCAAAGAATGAATAATTTATATTCAATTCGTTGTAGTGTGATATCAATTCAGACAGAGAGGCAAGTCGAAGTCACTATCAGAAACAAAAACACCGGCTTAAAGCCGGTGTTTTATAACTCTCGGATATGTCGAAAATTATAGGAAGTGCAAAGATGCATTCACAGAGAACGTACCGATATCGTCTTTATCTGCTGTGTAGTTCATGTAGCTTGCGCCCACAGAAAGTGGACCAAAGATGAAGTATTCAGCACCAACACCGTACATTAGATCGAAGTCGTCATCGTCGCTACCTCCTTTCACTTCTTTATCCCATTGGTGGATACCACCTTTTGCGTAAATGTGCAGTGGGCCGAAGTCGATGCTTGGCTTTAGTGCTGCGTAGTAAGAGGTAAGTTTTGTATCGCGACCATCAACGTTAAATTCACCGTGCTGAGTCACACCAGCTTCAATACCGATAATTGGAAGAATACCTGTACCTACGTGCACTGAGTATGATGTATCCGTCTCGCCTTTGTAATCAGACTGACCTACAGATGCGCCACCGTAAATCCAAGAATCTGCCATTGCCGCAGAAGATGCGCTAAGTAGTGCCACTGCTAATAGAGTTTTTTTCATCATTTACCTTTTACTCTTTTCATTCCTACGTCTTCTCAATCTGACGTAGACACTGCAAATACAAGGGAGGCAAACTATTGCCTCCCTAGAACTAAAAACAACACATTTATCAAATACTAGCAATTACTATACCAGTAACCGCACGAGCGTTGATATAAATAACTGTCACGATTGTACTTTACGCTAACAAGCATCAATCGCGTTTTTGACTCGTTTGTCAGACACCGGATACGGAGTGCCTAATTGCTGAGCAAAGTAACTCACACGTAGTTCTTCTAGCATCCAACGCACTTCTTTTACGTTTTCTGGAATAGCCATGCCTTTTGGAATCTTATTCAATAACTCTTTGTAGTCCTTGGTTACTGACTCGATTTTCAACATATGCAGGCGATCTTTATTCGGATCGATTGGCAACTTCTCCATACGGCGTTCAATTGCACGCATGTAACGGAGAATGTCTGGTAGACGTTTCCAGCCACACTCAGTTGCAAAGCCTTTGAAGATCAAACCCTCGAGTTGAGCTTTGATGTCTGACAGTGCAAACGCCATGGTAAAGTCGATCTTACCTTTCAACTTCTTATTGATGTTAAAGGCAGTCGTCAAAATGGTTTCAACTTGCTTAGCAATTTCAACCACGGTATCGCCGAGTTCGGCACGAACGTGTTCTTTCAACTTTTCAAATTGTTCTGGTTCCCAAACTAATCCGCCCTGCTCTTCGATAAGCTTATCGACGCCACAAGCTATGCAGTCATCAATCAGATCCAGTACTTTTCCATACGGGTTAAAGTACAAGCCCAGTTTTGATTTGTTCGGCAAATTGGCATGCAAGTATTTAATAGGCGATGGTACATTCAACAAAATTAAACGACGCTGACCAGCACGCATCGCCGAGATTTGCTCGTATTCTGTCTCGTATAGTTTAATTTCAACACTATCTTTGGTATCGACAAGGGCTGGGTACGCTTTCACGTCATAACCGCCGCGTTTTTGTTGATACACTTTTGGCAGTTCGCCAAAGCTCCACGTATGCAAGCCCTGCTGCTCGATATCATCGTCAGCTACTTTTGAGAGCGTTTCCTGAACTTTCTCTTTCAGGCTTTCTTTCAGCTCATGAAGGTCTTTGTTTTCCTTCAGCTTTCGATTGCGATGATCAACAGCGCGGAATGTCACTTTCAAGTGTTCCGGCACCTGATCCAGCTTCCAGTCTTCACGCAATACTTCTACGCCCGTCATGCGTCGTAACTCTTTCTCAAGTGAGTCAAGAAGTGGCGCTTCCATCGGCGTAGAACGAGCTAAGAACGCATCTGCGTAATTTGGCGCTGGCACAAAGTTCTTACGAATGGTTTTTGGCAACGACTTAATCAGGCTCACCACAAGTTCATGGCGCAGACCTGGGATCTGCCAGTCAAAGCCGGCTTGTTCCACCTGGTTAAGAATTGGTAGTGGCAGATGAACCGTTACACCGTCACTATCATCACCTGGTTCAAACTGATAGCTAAGCTTGAGTTTTAAACCATTTTGGTGCCAGAAGTTCGGGTAGTCTAAGTCAGTAACATGGCTGGCATCGCCCTTGAAAAGCATCTCTTTTTCAAAGTTGAGCAGTTCCTTGTTTTCTTTCGACGCTTTTTTCCACCATGAATCAAAGTGTTTACCAGAAACCACTTCGGTACCGACGCGTTGGTCGTAGAAATCAAATAGCTCATCGTCATCGACCAAAATATCGCGACGACGAGATTTATGTTCCAGCTCTTCGACTTCTTGCAATAGTTTACGGTTTTGCTTGAAGAACGCGTGTTTGGTTTCCCACTCGCCTTCAACTAACGCACTGCGAATGAAGATTTCACGACTGATAGATGCATCAATGTTCCCATAATTCACCAGACGTTTAGGGACGATTGGCACTCCATACAACATGACTTTTTCGTACGCCATAACCGCAGCTCGTTTCTTTGACCAGTGCGGTTCGCTGTAGCTGCGTTTGATTAAGTGCTTGGCTAATGGCTCAATCCATTCAGGCTGAATTTTTGCAATAATTCGGCCCCAAAGTTTTGAAGTTTCTACCAACTCCGCTGACATGATCCATTTAGGCTGCTTCTTAAACAAGCCAGACGCTGGGAAGATATGGAAACGGGCATTACGCGCACCCTGATACTCATTCTTCTCCTGATCTTTCATACCGATGTGAGATAACAGGCCAACCAGAATTGCGCTGTGCACACCATGATATGACGCAGGCTCGTCATTGAGCTTAAATTCCATTTCACGCATGGATTGGTGAATTTGGAAATAAACGTCTTGCCACTCGCGAACACGCAAGTAGTTCAAGTAATCTTGCTTACACTGTTTACGGAACTGATTACCCGTCAGCGCTTTTTGCTGCTTCTGAATGTAATCCCAAAGATTTACTAACGTCAGGAAGTCAGACTCTTCATGGAAAAAGCGACGGTGCTTATCGTCTGAAGATTGTTGTTTGTCCGATGGGCGCTCACGTGGGTCTTGGATCGACAACGCGGCTGCAATCACCATCAATTCTTTTAACGCACCGTACTTTGGTGCTTCTAACACCATGCGCGCTAAACGCGGGTCGATTGGTAATCGTGCCAGTTGGCGACCCGTTGGGGTAAGGCGTTTTTTCGGATCTTTTGCATCTGAATTAATCGCACCCAACTCTTCTAGCAGGCGCACACCATCTTGAATGTTGCGTTTGTCTGGCGCTTCAACAAATGGGAACGCTTGAATATCGCCTAAACCAAGAGCCGTCATTTGCAGGATTACCGACGCTAGGTTGGTACGCAGAATTTCTGGATCGGTAAACTCTGGGCGTGACTCGAAATCTTCCTCTGAGTAGAGGCGAATACAGATACCCTCTTCCACACGACCACAACGACCTTTACGCTGGTTCGCACTTGCCTGAGAAACAGGCTCAATTGGAAGACGCTGTACTTTAGTTCGGTAACTGTATCGACTGATACGCGCGGTACCTGGGTCAATCACATATTTGATGCCCGGAACGGTTAACGACGTTTCCGCTACGTTGGTTGCCAATACAATGCGGCGACCAGCGTGTGGTTGGAATATCTTGTTCTGCTCACCAGCCGACAAACGCGCATACAAAGGTACAATCTCTGTACTCTTAAGATTACGTTTAGAAAGCGCATCTGCCGTATCACGAATTTCACGTTCACCGTTCATGAAGATCAGAATATCGCCCAAACCTTCATCACACAGCTCATCGACGGCTTCGAAGATACCTTCTAGCTGGTCACGATCGTTATCCTCATCGCCGCTTAACGGACGGTAACGCGTTTCTACTGGGTAAGTACGACCAGACACCTCAATAATTGGGGCATCGTTGAAGTGCTTGGAAAAACGTTCCGGATCGATGGTTGCCGACGTAATGATGACTTTTAAATCAGGACGACGTGGCAGAAGTTCTTTTAGGTAGCCCAAAATAAAATCGATGTTCAGGCTACGTTCGTGCGCTTCATCGATAATGATAGTGTCGTATTGATTCAAGAAACGGTCATGCTGAATTTCTGCCAGCAAGATACCGTCCGTCATCAATTTAATCTGAGTATTCTCTGAGATTTGATCGTTAAATCGAACTTTATAACCAACAAATTCACCGAGCTTAGTTTCCATCTCTTCCGCGATGCGATTTGCTACGGAACGCGCAGCAAGACGACGAGGCTGAGTATGACCAATCAGGCCAAATTTACCACGGCCAAGCTCTGCACAAATTTTGGGTATCTGCGTGGTTTTACCCGAACCCGTTTCACCAGCGATAATAACCACTTGGTTTTCATCAATCGCCTTTGCAATGTCGTCTTTCTTTTGACTAACAGGCAGGAGCGCAGGATATTCGATTTTTGGCTGATAACTGCCACGTTGTTCGACTTCCATCATCGACTTAGCAATGTCTAAAGCGATTTCATCAAACACGACATTACGCGATGCATCTTTCTTAATTTTACTTGCGCCAGAAATACGTTTACTTAAGCGAAAACGGTCGCGCATCATGCACTGATTAAGTGCTTTGCGTAGCGAGGCGGCATTGTTCACTTGAGCATGAGGCGCTTGAACTTTCTTTGCTCCATTTACTGGCGCAGATTGCGCTTCAGAGGAGGTTTTCTTTGTAGGCTGTGACGAAGTCAAAGCGTTTCCTATTCTTTTCATTACATAAAACTGCGCGAATTGTATCACAACAGGACCAAGACAAGACAACTGAAAGCTTATTCAATTTTTTCGAACAACTTAAGCAAACAAGTCGGGTTTAGAACCTCAGCCCATTGCTTATAATGCATCACATAGTCGAAAGCACTTATTTAAGGAATATCCATTATGTCTCGTGTACTAGCTCTAAAATCAAGCATCCTTGGCGACAACTCACAATCAAACAAGTTGGTTGAAGAGTTCATCAAAAACGTAGCTCAAGACAAACTAACGGTTCGTGATTTAGCGGCGAACCCATTGCCAGTGCTTGATCTTACCGTAGCGACAGCGCTACGCTCGACAGGTGACCTTTCTCAGGAACAACAGCAAGTTGTAGAGTTGTCAGACTCGCTTATCGAAGAAGTGAAAGCTGCGGATACGCTAGTCATTGCAGCGCCAATGTATAACTTCACGATTCCAACTCAGCTTAAAAACTGGATTGACTTGATTGCTCGTGCAGGTGTGACATTTAAATACACAGAAAATGGCGTTCAAGGTCTGTTTGAAAACAAAAAAGCGATTGTTGTAACGACTCGTGGCGGTATTCACAAAGATGCTCCGACAGACAACATCACGCCTTACCTACGCACGGTACTTGGTTTTGTTGGTATCGCTGATGTGGAGTTTGTTTACGCTGAAGCCCTAAACATGGGTGAAGATGCAGCAGCAAAAGGCATCACTGAAGCTCAGAGCCAACTAGCAACGCTAGCGTAAGCTTGATTCAACTAGTATGAATACAAAAGGGATGGCCCCAATTGCCATCCCTTTTTCATTGACCACTTCATATTTGCGAATAGAAGCATTCCAGTATTTACCACAGTGTTGGGTTATGAACCTTCGGTTTTATTTTCGTCTGCGGTCTTCTCTATGTTTTCTAGCGCGTTCTTATAGAGTTGCTCTAATACTTCTTCAGCCTCCTGAACCATGCGCTCTACCATTGCATCAAACGCGACATCGCTGGGTATCTCTATTTCCTCACCCACACGCACTTCTATTGAGTCAACGTAAAGCACTAACCATCCGTCGCCTTCCATATGCCCTTCTCCGTTAACCACAAAGAATCGCTTGGCGAACTCGTCATTAGTGCAGTTTGTTCCCTCAATCTGAATGTTATATGAAGAATCAATGCTCATCGTGCTAATGCCATCAAATTTATCGGATGCATTGCAAATGGCTTTAACCTTTGCGCGATAAACAAATTTCAGCTGGGATAATAGTGTATTCGTTTTCATCTCACTGAGAATGGGTGATATTTTTCGCGGTGACAAATCCGACCTTTGATCTCGTTGTAAAATAGAAACACATTCAAGCACCAACCATAAATGCCAGAAGTGAGGCATGCCGGAGCCATTTCACGTCTTTTCTATAAAATTGCTCGATAAAAAAGCAATCATTCGTTAATTGAAACTTTACGCTTATGTTCTTTCTAAATGAGCCGTTACAATGTGAAATGTTGTCATATACGTGACAGAATAAATCTTATGCTTTGATAAATTGGCATTGAATCTCGTTGAAATAGAATGAATTACCTAACGAGTTGTGCCAGTTATGTCGCTAGCCCTAACGATAACGAATAAAAAGTGAAAGTATCAGAACTCATTTCCATCCTTAATAATTTGCCGACCAACACTGACCCAGATATTGTTATGGGAGAAGAGTGGCTGCCGGAAAGATTGGTGGAAACACAACTTGACGGCAATCTGTTATTTTTGAGCTTCGACAATGCACCAGAAGAATGTCAGGCAGAAGAAGGTCGGGGTTTCGTTGACCATGAAATTGATTTAATTCGTACTCGATTACGACAGGTTCTGGACGAAGACAGCGATAACGATTCGAAGACAGAAGCGATGCTAGGGTTGTTTCTTGCGGGTCACGAATTGAGTAGCGCTCAAGTAGTAGAAATATTAGAAGAATCAGACAAATAAGGAACCAGTTTGGCTGCATCATTAGACAAAACCCAACATCCTCATCTTCCCCTTATCATTGCGGGCCCTATTCTCCGCAAAGTGACTGCATCAGAAGTGAATATTTGGCTGGTCACGACCAAGCCATTAGAAGGGTTCATCGAAATCAACGATGCAAACTCTGCGACTTCGTATCACACTGAGGACTTTGAAAAGCTCACTCAACTTCAGGTTGGTGAGCAAGCTTGGGTTTGTTTACTGTCATTAAAAGCTGACTTCCCTACTAATCAGCCACTTCGATATCAGCTGCACACGCAAGACGGTCTACTAACAGAGCTGCTGCCTCACTTGTGTTATGAGCACGATAACTATATGCATAACGGCATTGAATTTTTAATCAGTGAAAAAGCCGATTATGTCCTTCATGGTTCTTGCCGCAACCCACAGCATTTTAGTGACGATGCTTTAGTTGCAGCCGATGCAAAAGTGGCTCAGCAAAGCGTAGAATCTCGCCCAGACATGCTCATCATGAGCGGTGATCAGGTTTATGTTGATCATGTAGCTGGACCAACCTTGGATGCGATTGAGCAAGTAATCGAGTTACTGGGATTGCCGGATGAGCAATTTCAACAAGCACCGATCACCGACACCAAAACGCTTTATCAACACGCTGCGTGTTTTTATGGCCGCGACCAGTTGCTACCGCATTACGTCGATGACGGCAGCCTGCTCAGTCAGTTTTTCCCTCACCGTGGCACGCCTATTTTCAGCTCTAAAGAGTGTGAAAATCACCTGATCAGTTTTGCCGAATGTTTTGCCATGTACCTCTTGGTTTGGTCGCCGACGCTTTGGCATCTCATCAAGCGTGACCGATTGCTGGAGAATCAATTCCTTGTCGGAGGCAACACGCTCGCGCCCAACTGGCAACAAAAATGGCGTGAGGAAAAAACGCAAATAGATAAATTTGTCAGCGGTTTAGACCGCGTACAGCGCCTTCTTGCGCACCTTCCGACTTACATGATATTTGATGATCACGATGTGACGGACGACTGGAACTTGACCATTGGCTGGGAACAAGCGGCATACACCAACCTTTTTGCAAAACGAATAATCGGAAATAGCCTGATCGCCTATTGGTTTTGTCAGGGCTGGGGAAACGCACCGGAAAAGTTCGATGACGCGTTTATGGTTCACATAAAAGATTTTCTTGAGCAACGCACTGCCGAAGCTCAAGATGACCTGATTCAGTATCTCTATCGCTTCGAGAACTGGCATTACACGATTCCGACCTCCCCCAAAGTCGTGGTTTTGGATACCCGAACTCGTCGCTGGCGGTCAGAATCTAAAATGAATAAGCCGTCTGGCTTGATGGACTGGGAAGCGTTAATTGAGTTTCATCAAGAACTGGTTCACGAAGATAAAGTGATCATCGTATCTGCAGCGCCGATGTTCGGTGTGAAATTTATAGAATCGCTACAACGCGTGTTTACCATGTTTGGTAAGCCACTATTGGTGGATGCTGAAAACTGGATGGCGCATCCCGGCAGCGCGAACACGCTCGTCAGTATTTTCACTCATACTAAAACACCGACTAACTTTGTGATTTTGTCGGGGGATGTCCATTACTCTTTTGCTTACGACATCAAATTACGCTTTCGAAAAAGCAGCCCTAACATCTATCAAATCACCTGTAGCGGTATTAAGAATCAATTTCCGACAAGACTACTCACTATTTGTGATGCGCTGGATAGAATGCTTTACAGCCCCCGCTCGCCACTAAACTGGTTCACCAAGCGTAAGCGACTCAAAATTTATAAGCGTGCGCCAAGTAGTCATAACTTTTATCGTTTGGTTAACCACAGTGCGATCGGAGAATTACATCTCGATGATGACGGTAAGCCTAGTCAAATCAGTATACTTACCGCAGATAACCAAGAAATTCATTTTCCACCGACGAGAATAGAAAATTGATCACCTTGATTGATAGCGTCGTATTCTAAATGTAAAGAATTCGTAATTTCAGGTTTCACCCCTTGAGATTTAAGTCACATATAACCATGTTTAAAAGATAGTTATCAGTTTGGTGCTTACTATGTTCAATTCTCTTACATCTCTATTTAAACAGCTTCTCGATGGCGAGGATCTGGCACAGACTCATACCGTGTCTCCCAACATGGCGATTGCATGCTTACTTTGTGAAGTGTCCGGCGCCGACCACCAAGTGGATGAAAAAGAGCTAGAAACAAAACATTCTCTTTTAATGAAGTTGCTTTCGCTGAGCGCTGCAGAGGCGACACAATTACTGGAAAAAGCGGCACAAACAACAAAAGAGTCCGCGTCATTGTATGACTTCACTTCTCAACTAAGAGAGTTAACTCAAGAAACACGTTACAACCTGATCAAGAGTATGTGGGAAGTGGCGTATTCTGACGGGCAAATTGACCCGCTTGAAGATGCAGTCATCCGTAAGACGGCAGAATTGCTCTATGTCGACCACAAAGACTTTATCCGCGCCAAACTGCAATCGCAGTAGTGTCACCACCTACTCGTCACCCAATAAAAAACGCGCTGAAGTTCAGCGCGTTTTTATTTTATAGAAGCCAACGTGTTGTTATTAAGACTGGTCAAGATTTGAATTTGTTTGACAAGGTCGAGATTAGACAAACTCCATGACAGAAAAACACAAGTTGGATTAAAGATTCATTACAAACCCACAACTAAAGCATAGTCAGTGCGAGTTTGGCTAGGTTATACGCATCAACATAACCAGAATGTTGGCGGCCTTCCCATTCAATCCCTTTCGCTTCTTGGGCAGCGCGATGACCAATGCGCTTTTCTTTGAGACGGTTTTGAATACGGTAAAGTGTCGCTAGGTTAATGAACTCAGTAAATGGCGCTTCGATGCCCTTTTGTTTGCACTCATCAAGTAAAATCGTGTCATCTCGCCCCCATGAGGCGTAAATTTTGTTGCGGCCGCCGAAGTTCTTAACCATAGACTTCAACACTTCTTCAAGTGGTCGACCTTGTTTCTCGATTTTACGTGGTGTAATCCCCGTTAGCTCGGCGCAGAACAACGAGACTTCATCTTGTTCAGGCTTAACATAGTACTGAGCACGTTTAACGATCTCACCTTTGGACAAATCTATTTCAGCCAACCCAACTTCGATGATCTCGCCAGTACGGCCAACGCCATTCTCGTTCCAGCAACACATTTCTAAATCGAAGCAGACGATACGGTTATGGTTCATAGTTTGTCTTGATTCCTAACATAGATTTTAAAGCGAGAGATTCTACCTCAATGACAGGTAAAACTCGAATGCGCTTGCCGATTTAATCACCGATTGCACTGGGTTAACGCTATTTTATAAAGTGATTCGACAAATTTAGGTTCTTATACTGCTGTATGAACACGATGTATAACGTCGGTGAAAACCGAGGCAAGGTGTCATTAATTGCGGAAATATCGTACTTCTGGCATGCCATGGCCTTTAAAGCGTGTTCCAATCGTTGGTTTTTCGCGCTAATCGTGCGGTAAATTTACGAATTATTACAGCGTTAAGCCTTGAATATGCTAACATCCGACATCATTTTAGTGTCTAAACTTGGTGCAAGATCGCAAAGACGATCAATTTAATAAACACATTGAGCCTATGCACCAATGAATCAATAGAAAGAGAAAAAACGTCATGAACATTGATTTGAACCTAATTCCTCAAACGTTCGATATGCTTCACGCTGGTCTTGCTGCTTCGAGCGTATTGCTTTTGCTGGTTGCTGTATCACGTAAATCGAAAGTGATTGAGAAAGTAGTAGAAAAGCCGGTTGAGAAAATCGTCGAGGTTGAAAAACCTGTCGAGAAGATCGTAGAAGTTGAAAAAGTCGTTGAAGTAGAAAAAGTGGTTGAAAAGGTTGTTGAAGTTGAATCAAAACTGGCAACTGCTTCTACTGACTCTGCAATGCAACTGCTTTCTATTATGCAGCAAGAAGCTCGCCTAATTGACTTCCTACAAGAAGACTTAACGTCATTCTCAGATGAAGAAGTTGGCGCAGCTGCTCGCGTTATCCACACTGGTGGTAAAAAAGTATTAAGCGATTACGTGACGCTTGCACACGTACGTAACGAAGACGAAGAAACCCGCATTACGGTTGAAGAAAACTTTAACCCACAAGAAATTCGCCTAACTGGCAATGTTACAGGCAGTGCACCATTCCACGGAACACTGGTTCACAAGGGCTGGAAGGCTACATCAATGAACTTGCCTAAACTGGCTGAAAATTACGATGCATCAGTCATCGCTCCAGCCGAGGTTGAGCTGTAATGGAACACATGAACCAAGAAAACATTTCTCAAGAAGAAAACATCCAAGAGACGCCAGAGCAACAGTCGCCTAAATTTAGCGTTGGTATCGACTTAGGTACGACACACTGTGTGATGTCTTTTGTCGATACTCACGATGAAGATGCTCGTGTAGAAGTTATGCCGATTCCACAATTGACGGCACCTGGCACAGTAGAAACTCGCAGCCAACTTGGCTCGTTCCTGTACCAACCTCACGAACACGAAATGAATCCTCAATCACGCGTACTGCCGTGGTCTAGCGAGCCTAAAGCACTGGTTGGTGCGATTGCTCGTAATCTGGGTTCAAAAACGCCAATTCGCTTGATTGCCAGTGCTAAATCTTGGCTTTGTCATGGCGGCGTAAACCGTCGTGATGCGTTTCTGCCTGCAGGTAGCCCTGAAGAAGTTGAAAAAGTATCCCCTCTTCGTGCAACCGAGTTGTACCTTGAGCATCTAAAAGACGCCTGGAACCACACTCACCCTAATCACAAGCTTGCTGAGCAAGATGTGACAATTACCGTTCCTGCATCGTTCGACCCAGCGGCACGTGACCTAACGGCAGAAGCTGCGCGCAACGTTGGTTTTGTGCATCTGACACTACTAGAAGAGCCTCAGGCTGCGCTTTACAACTGGATCGACAACAGCAACGACAAATGGCGTGACGAAGTTGAAGTCGGCGATATCGTTCTGGTGGTTGATATCGGTGGTGGTACAACCGACCTATCTTTGGTGGAAGTAACTGAAGACGACGGTAACCTGAGTCTTAGCCGTATCGCAGTAGGCGAACATATCCTACTTGGCGGTGACAACATGGACCTTGCCCTTGCGTACCGCTTGAAAATGAAGCTTGCGCAAGAAGGTAAAGATCTACAACCGTGGCAAGTTCAGGCAATGACACACGCTTGCCGCGATGCCAAAGAAGCGCTTCTGAACGACAGCGAGCTGCAATCTGTGCCAATCGTTGTTCCTAGCCGTGGCTCTAAACTGCTTGGCGCAACGCTTAAGACCGAACTGACGCAGGAAGAAGTACAGCAAACGCTGGTTGATGGTTTCTTCCCACAAGTTGCGATTACTGATCACCCTGTTCAGCGTAACCGTGGTGCACTGACGCAGATGGGCCTGCCTTATGCTCAGGATGCAGGTATCACGCGTCACATTGCTGCATTCTTGTCTAAGCAAGCAAACGCACAAGGCGGTGGTGAGTCTGCACCCGCTCAAGACTACAACCCATTTGCGAACATGCCGGGTATGCCAGGCGCTGAAGCTACTCAATCAGCAGATTTCATCAAACCAACCGCGATTCTGTTTAACGGTGGTGTACTGAAATCAACGCTATTGGCCTCTCGCTTAGAAGACACCATTAACGAATGGTTGCTTGAAGCAGATGCAGAAATGGCGAAACGTCTGACTGGCGTTGATCTCGATCTTGCAGTAGCAAGTGGTGCGGCTTACTACGGCTCAGTTCGTCGTGGTCAGGGCGTTCGTATTCGCGGCGGTATTGCTTCGGCTTACTACGTAGGTATCGAAAGCGCAATGCCAGCGATTCCTGGAATGGCACCTCCAATGGAAGCCCTATGTGTGGCACCATTTGGTATGGAAGAAGGCTCAAGTGTTGACGTACCAAGCCAAGAGTTTGGTTTGGTTATCGGCCAACCAGTAAACTTCCAGTTCTTTGGTTCGACAGTACGTCGTGATGACCTAGCAGGTACACATCTTGATCACTGGGCACCAGAAGAGCTAGAAGAGTTGCCAGAAATTCAAGTAACGCTACCAGTATCCGAAGGTCGTCGTGAGGGCGAAGTGGTTCCTGTCACTCTGGCATCTCGCGTGACAGAACTTGGTACGCTTTACCTGGAAGCAATTGCCGCCGATAACGGTCAAAAATGGCACGTTGAGTTCGATGTGCGTGAAGACGCAAAAAGTGACTCAAACGAAGAAGAATAAATAGAAATCAAACGGCATCCAATCGGGTGCCGTTTTTAAATACACGAAGGTTTGTATGGCATCTCCTCGTTTTCTAGTTGGTATTGACCTTGGCACGACAAATACTGTGGTCGCCTATTGTGAAATCACCGACAACCTTGAACAATCCGAAGTATCCCTATTTGATATCGACCAGTTAATTGGTCCTGGTGAAGTGGTTCGTAAACCGCTGTTACCCTCTTTTCGTTACCACCCGGCTCAGGGACAAATTTCCCCGTCTGATTTAACCTTGCCTTGGGAAAATCAGCCTGTTTCTGGCGACATTAAAAATGTCATCGTCGGTGAATGGGCACGTGAACTAGGTGCGAAAGTCGAAGGACGTCAGGTATCGAGCGCAAAAAGTTGGCTCTCCCATCAAGCGGTCGACCGTAGCTCAGACATTCTTCCTTGGGCTGGCGCGCAAGACGTTGATAAAGTCTCACCCGTAATTGCCAGCGCAAGTTATCTGAATCACATCCGCCAGGCATGGAACTATCGTCATCCGAGTAACAAGCTGGAAGACCAAGACGTCGTGGTCACCGTCCCTGCATCGTTCGATGAAACGGCACGTAAACTCACCCTTGAAGCGGCCGAGCTTGCCGGATTGAAGAAGATCGTCCTACTCGAAGAGCCACAAGCGGTATGTTACGACTGGTATGCACGCCATCAACAAACGGCGGCCGACGAACTCAAAGACCTACCGCTGATCCTTGTCTGTGACGTGGGTGGTGGTACTACCGACTTAAGTTTGATTGAGGCTAAGTTCAAACAAAGTAATGACAGCGAGAGTGAGCTGGCCCTTGACCGTATAGGCGTTGGTGAACATCTCATGCTGGGCGGTGACAACCTCGACTTAGCACTCGCGCACCTCGCAGAAAGCCGCTTCAATCAGAACAAAAAGCTGACAGCTGCAAGCCTAACAAAGCTGATTCAGCAGACCCGAAAAGCGAAAGAGAACCTGCTTTCTTCAAATGCACCTGAAGAAGTTAAAATCACCATGCTGGGTAGCGGCTCAAAACTGCTTGGTGGTACCAAGAGCATTGCGCTGAGTAAACAAGAAGTACACCAGATTGCCCTGGATGGCTTCTTCCCGCTTTCTGAATTTAATGAAGTACCCGACAAACGACGCAGTGCCGTTGTCGAGTTTGGGTTGCCTTACGTTGCAGATCCTGCAGTAAGTAAACACGTAGCCGAGTTCCTAACTCAGCATCAGCAAGTGTCGCGATCTGCTCTTGGCATAGAAGACGAAAAACAAAACGCGATTCCGGTCGGCTTACTACTCAATGGTGGTGTGTTTAACAGCGACCTTGTCACAGAGCGTGTCACTACCCTACTCTCAGACTGGCGCGGCGCTCCTGTCACGGTTTTGGATAACCCGCATCCTGATTGGTCTGTCGCACTTGGTGCCGTTGCCTTTGGTAAAGCACGACGGGGAGCCCAGCTAAAAATCGGTGGTGGTGCCGCTCGTTCTTACTTCCTGCACCTGCAAGAGAAAAACAAAATGGGCAAAGCCCTTTGTTTGCTCGCAAAAGGGACGGAAGAAGGCCATGAGATTCGCTTAAGTGGTCGTCGATTCTCGCTTACACTTGGCGAGCCGGTTCGATTTAATCTTCTTACCTCAACCCACGATACTCTGACCAACAACACTGCGATTCAAAATGGTGTGATGGTTGACGTTGATCCTGACTTATTTGTTCCACTTCCGCCGTACATCACCACATTAGAAGGCGAAGGTGCTGAGCTGCACGCAAATCAAAAAGAGCGTGTCGAGGTACAACTCGCTTGCCAGTTAACGGAAGTGGGCACACTCAAAATGGAATGTGTCAGCGCAGAAGACGACACTAAACGTTGGGCGCTAGAGTTTGAAGTACGTAACAAACAAGCAGACGACAACGAAGACGTACAACTTCATCCAAAGTTGAATGAGTGTAAGGAGCTGGTGGCTCGTCTTTACAGCGGTAATAAGAAAAGCGCCGACAGCAAAGAGATCAAAACGTTAGCGAAAGATCTTGAGAAGAAACTGGGTAAGCGTGATGAATGGGACTTCACAACGCTTCGTCAGCTATTCGATGCATTTGCTCAAGGCAGAAAACGCCGCCGTCGTTCAGAGCAACATGAAAAGAACTGGCTTCGACTTGCGGGCTTTGCACTGCGCCCGGGGTTTGGTGATCCAACCGATTCTTGGCGTATCGAACAAATTTGGGGACTTTACCAACAAAACATTCAGTTTAAAAACCATCAAGGATGGACAGACTGGTGGGTATTCTGGCGTCGTATTGCTGGTGGCTTAAACCAGGAACAGCAAGAAACGATTTTGGCTGACATTGCGAAATATCTGCACCCAGGCGCAATGAAGAATCCACAATCCGCCAAAGCTGCGCAAGACATGGGCTACGAGTCAATGGTTCGGCTGTCAGCGTCGTTGGAAAATCTGGAAGTCGAAGATAAAGTGCTTTTGGCAACGTGGTTCCTGAGTAAAGCCATTAACCAAAATCAATTCCAACAAGCACACTGGTGGGCAATGGGCCGACTTGCATCTCGTACTCCGCTATACGGCAGCCAGCACAATGTTATTCCCCGTGAGCAAGCAGAACAGTGGCTTCCAAAACTGTTAGATCAAAACTGGCAAAAAGAACCAATGATCGCGTTTGCGGCTGTCATGATTTGTCGTAAAACAGGAGACCGCCTGTTCGACATCTCAGATGACTATCGCGAGCAGGTTCTGGCGAAGCTGAAACAAAGTAAAGTACCTGAGTCTTGGGTCTCTTTGGTTGAAGAAGTGAAAGAACTTTCTGATAGTGAATCGAAGCGTGTGTTCGGTGATGCACTCCCAAGTGGTTTAACGCTGGTTCATCACTAAGCTTTTTCTCCATAGAAATGCTAAAAAAATGCACAAAGCCCTTCGTTGAAGGGCTTTGTTTTATCTGATTTCTCTACAAACAACGGGTTAATTCAACTCTGTCGTAATCACCACATCACGCGTTTCGTTATCCATGTCACTGATGCCGACCACTGAGACTTCGCGATCCGAAAGTGTCTCAATCAAGCTGTCTTCTAATCCGCCATCAGCTAACCAAGTATAAAATTTCTCTGCGATGCGCTCCGAACCTTCTCCAACAAACGTTAATGTGACCTTCTTCATTTGTGACACTCCATCAATTTACGATTCAGCAACTTAAGCGTAGTATGTTTGGCAAACATCGACATCTACTAAGGCTAACTTCTTTTATGACCATTGAAAAATTTGGCGCGATTTACCAACGCGCCGCCGAACGTAAAGGCGGTAAAGACCAACTTGAAGCCCTGCTTACTCACCCGTTAAGTAAAACAGAGTTAGCCGCTATTCCTGATGACCGTTGGTTAGCTGCATTTTCAATGAAAGTATTTCAAAGTGGCATTTCATGGAGTGTGGTACGAAAAAAATGGCCAAACTTTGAAGAGGTCTTTTTTGGTTTCAAAATCGAGCCATTACTTATGCTTTCTGACGAACAGTGGGAAACAAAAGCGACAGACGAACGTATCATTCGCCACCTGACAAAAGTGATGTCGATTCCCGCTAACGCTCGCATGATCCATGAAGCGAGCATTGAATACGGCTCATTCGGTAAAATGGTTGCAGATTGGCCTCAAGAGAATATCACCGAACTTTGGGCTTATTTAAAAAAACACGGCAAACGCTTGGGCGGAAATACAGGGCCATATACCTTACGCCAAATGGGTGCAGACACATTTATCATCTCGAACGATGTAGAGGCTTACCTGCGCAACTGCAAGATCATTGAAGGTGGTAAAGACACCAAGAAATCTCTGGACGCAGCCAATAAAGCCTTTATTCAGTGGCAAAAAGAGAGTGACCGAAGCCTCACAGAAATCAGCCAAATCATCGCATTTAGCACGGGTGATAATCGCGTCTAATTGGTAACGACTGTGCTTATCTTTTTTTACCTAAGCTTGGTTGGGTAGCTTATTCTGAGCTTAGGTTAACGCCGCGCTTTTCTCTCAAAACACAAGTTTATTCCGGCTTAAAGCGTTGATTAAACTCAGTTAAAGTTATGTTTTAACGCTTTAAGTTACCAATTCACTCTGAACCACCAAAACCACCCTATTAACATGAATTTCACATAATTTTGTTACATTGGCGGGTTGCAGTAATAAAGTGAGAAATTCGATAGAGCATATATTCAAAATCAATACAAAATATCGTATTTATGTTTGCTCAATATTTGTGCTTGTAAACTTTTCATTTCGCCCAATAATGGTTCCATAATAATTTCAATCAGTTAAGTTGGGAGGCGGAATGAGAATTTTCTGGCAGCTACGTTGGTATTTCAAACAGAAATGGAAACACTACGTTGGCTCTATTTTACTATTGGCACTGATCTCTGTCCTCCAACTGATACCGCCAAAAGCGGTAGGCGTGATTGTTGATGGTGTCGTCGATAACACTTTAGAAACAAGCACGTTAATTATGTGGTTGTCTGGTCTTACCGCAATATTCGTTACGATCTACGTATGCAGAATATTGTGGCGTATATGGCTGTTTGGCGCGAGTTGGGAGTTAGGAACCATCCTTCGTAACAAGCTTTACCGACACCTTTCAACTCAACCACCGCGCTTTTTTGAACGTTACAAAACTGGCGACTTAATGGCTCGCGGTACCAATGATGTCAGAAACATTGTCATGACCGCTGGCGAAGGTGTGCTTACCGCCGCAGATTCGTTAATTACAGGTATTGCCGTTCTTATCGTGATGGTGACTCAAGTTAGCTGGAAATTAACGGTTATGGCGCTTTTGCCTATGCCGTTTCTTGCCATCGTCATTTTCTATATTGTGCGTATCCTTCACCAACGTTTCCGCATAGCGCAAGAAGCTTTTTCTACAATGTCAGATATGACTCAAGAGTCATTGAACGGTGTTCGTATGCTGCGTGCGTTCGGCCTAGAGAAGCAAGAGCAACAGCGTTTCGAAGATGTAGTGGACGACACAGGCGCGAAGAATATCGCAGTTGCGCGTGTGGATGCGCGTTTTGACCCAGCTATCCAACTGACTATTGGCATCTCCTTTTTACTTAGCGTCGCTGCAGGTGCGTACCTCGTCGATAAGGGTGAGCTCTCTCTTGGTGACTTAACCGCTTTCACTATGTATCTGGGCCTTATGATTTGGCCAATGTTGGCGTTTGCTTTCCTATTCAACATTTTGGAACGTGGCTCGGCGGCATGGAATCGTCTGCAAGAGATCTTTGATGAGCAACCTGAAATTGTCAGTGGCGACACTCTGCTGCAAGATAAGCCTCTGCCCCTGCAAATCAATATCGATACGTTTCACTGGTCAACGGATTTACCGCCAGCCCTGGCGGATATCAATGTGACGTTAGAGCCAGGAAAAATGTTAGGTATTGCTGGCCCGGTTGGAAGCGGCAAATCAACATTATTGACGCTACTTTTCCGTCAGCATGATTTGGAAAACGGCACGATTAAATTCGGTGATGTATCAATTAAAGACGCTCAACTTCCGCAATGGCGAAATCGCTTTGCTGTGGTAAATCAAAGCCCATTCCTGTTCTCAAAATCGATCTTTGACAATATCGCATTGGGTAATCCAAATGCGTCTAAAGAAGAAGTGTACCGAGCAGCAAAACTGGCCTGTATTCACGATGACATTGAGAAGTTTCCAGACGGATACAACACCGAAGTGGGCGAAAAAGGCATCACGCTTTCTGGTGGCCAAAAACAGCGTATTGCGATTGCGCGAGCCATGTTACTCAATGCTCAGGTCCTTGTTCTGGATGATGCCTTGTCTGCTGTCGATGGACGTACTGAGCACCAAATCCTGAAGAACCTTGAAACACATTATCGTGATCAAGCCTTAATCGTGATTGCTCATCGTTTAACAGCACTCAAATCGGCTGATGAGATTATCGTCCTCAATCACGGTCATATTACCGAGCGTGGTCGTCATCATCTATTAGAGCAAAACCAAGGATGGTACGCGGAAATGCTTCAGTACCAGAAACTAGAACAGGCAATGGAGGAGGAATAGATGAAACAGACGAGTACATTTAGGCGGTTGTTGTCTTACCCATTGTCCCAGCCAAAACCGATGCTCAAGGGGTTAGGTCTGCTGTTTATCGCCGCATTAGCCAGCGCAGGTGGGCCTTGGTTGATTCAATATTTTATTGATGAACACATTGCCAAAGGGGATTACTCGCAAGGTGTCTTGATCACGTTAGCTGCAGGCTACATTGCACTTCAGGTGATTTCAGCGACTTTTCAATACTTGCAGTCATTGCAGTTCAGTATGGTCGCAACCAACACCATTAAAACGATTCGTAAGCAAGTGTTCGCTGGCGTGATCAAACAGCCGCTTTCTGCCTTCGATTACACACCCGCAGGAAAGTTGGTCTCGCGAATTACTAACGATACCGAATCTCTCCAGCAGTTCTATGAGCTCTTGATTGCGACGGTAGTAAAAAATGCCGTGATGATCCTCGTAATGCTGGGGGTTATGTTCTTTATGAGCTGGCAGCTCACACTGGTTGTTTTGGTGCTACTTCCAATCGTGATTGGTTTTATGTATCTGTTTAAGCAACTCAGTACAGAAAGCTACCGCAGAATGCGTGACTTGCTCACTGACATTAACGCTAACTTAAGTGAGTCAATCCAAGGGATGAGCGTTGTTCAGTTAATGCAACAAGAAGAGCGTTTTAATAAACAGTTTAACGAGTTAACGGAAGAGCACCTAGTCGCTTCCAAGCGAGTTATTCGTTTAAACGGCTATCTATTACGTCCATTAATGGATCTGTTAGCCGGTCTTGCTTTGATGAGCCTGGTTGCTATCTTTGGTTTCAATGGCGTCGAGGTAATTGGTGTCGGTGTACTTTATGCGTTCATCAGTTACCTGGGTCGCGTTACTGAGCCGTTGATTGAAATGACTCAACAACTGGCTCTATTGCAACAGGCACTAGTATCGAGTGAGCGAGTGTTCGAACTCATAGATGCAAAAGAACAGACGTATGGCGATGACAAGGCCGTTCTCAAAACGGGATCTATCGAGATTAAAAACCTGACGTTTAGCTACGATGGAAAGCAAGAAGTATTAAAAGACATCTCTATTAAAGCCGATCATCAAGACTTTATTGCCTTAGTTGGTCATACAGGAAGCGGAAAAAGTACCCTAGCCTCGCTGCTAATGGGGTTTTACCCAACAGAAGTTGGCGAATTGCTAATTGATGGCCGTCCGCTCAATACGCTAGCCAAGCATGTGCTACGTAAAGACGTGGCAATGGTTCAGCAAGACCCTCACATTCTTCCAGATTCAGTTAGGGAGAACGTTTCTTTGGGACGCCCCGTTGAAGACACTGAAATATGGGATGCATTAGATAAGGTAGGTTTATCGGAGCAGATACGTCGTTATCCTAACGGGCTGGATACTCAGCTAGGTCAGGGTGAAACTAACCTTTCCGCAGGTCAGAAGCAACTGCTCGCTTTAGCAAGGGTATTAGTGGCGAAACCAAAAATTCTCATTCTGGATGAAGCAACGGCAAACATTGACTCAGGCACTGAAGCTCTGATTCAAAAGAGTTTGGCGGTATTACGTCAGAATATGACTTTGATTGTGATCGCTCACCGTTTGTCTACGATCTTGGATGCCGATCAGATTGTGGTTCTTCATCATGGTGATTTAGTTGAAAAAGGTACGCACAAATCACTTCTTGCACAAAATGGCCGCTATGCACAAATGTATCAATTGCAACAAGCTAGCAGACATTTACAAGAAATTGAGGAAGAGGAAGCAAATCAATTGGAAGAAGCGGTTTAGAATATGCGCCCGTAGCCATTTTACGGGCGTACTATTTTGGTGCAGTAATCACGCCTTAATATTCAACTTCTGCATTTTGACGTAATTTAGCGTTACATTTCGCAACAAACGACAATAATTTTCTATTTCCTCACCGATAATTGACATAACCCCTCGCTAATTAACGCGATGTCGTTGTAAAATCGCAATTAAATTCAGCCAGTCTATTTTCTATTTCTCGATCGGCTGGTTATCACATTTCAATATTGCATATTAATCTCATGACTGAAGTCCATGGATAAAGATAAGTTTACTAATATCTATCGTTTACCAGGCTCGATTCAAATTCGCATTGGTAAATGGCAAAAAACGTTCCGCGGAACCTCAGATTTGGTTTTGCACCAAGCTTTAATGGAACGTAACAAACAATTTAAGAAACCAGACTTTCTCCCAAAAGGCTGGTGTATTACTCCTATTGACGAAAATGACATCACCGTAACGCATCATGGCAAATATATTCAGACTGTCATGAGAACCATGCTGGACAGAAAAGTTTCTTATAAAAGGCTTTTCCTTTCTCGTATGAGCGAAGACAAAGGTGAACAAGTGCTTCGTGACTACAAGTTAGAGTGGGTAAGAAAGCACAATCAGATAGCGAAGAAGTACAACCAGATTAAGAAAAAGCAGTACATGAACTTTTCCCGAGAAGAAGAAGAGACCCTCTACCCTTCTATCCCTAAAGGTGAGTTTGATAAAGCACTGTGGAACAAACTGGTGGTTTCTGCATTTGGTCCAGCAAAGAAATACAAAAACCCGCACTATGTACGCAAAGCGGATTTCTAAGCGCATCCAGTTAATGCAAAAGCAATTGCGCTGCGGCGTTTATTATGTGTAAGCCGCAGCAGCGATGAAAAGGATTAATGACGAGAATCCGCGCTAAACTCTACTTCTTTGTATATATCAGCCAGCGATTTTTTACCTTGTCTGTCTTTGACTGAACGCGCGTTTTTTGGTTGGTAATGATACTCTTGCTCATGCAAAGCCTGTTCATGCTCTTTGGCCGACTGAACAAACTCAGAATTCGCAAGTGCTTGTTGGCGTAAGCGGTTTACTCTTTCTAGGGTTTCCCACAACATACTTCACCTCCAAACTTAATCTAAACCACAATACTGTACATGCATACAGTATTGTTTATAAAATCCTCCTAGTCAAATTTTCATCTCCTTCATTGTTTACCACTATTCTACAGAGCAGTGTTCTGGATATTTATGGATAATTTGTTTTAGATAAACTTGGTTATCCCGCAAGACGTTGACACACTCACCAGACAATAAACCGTCACTTACCCATTTCTCTAACTCAATTAACGCATACGGAATAGACCATGCCTGACGATTTGGGTGGTGCGTGGTCAGTACGTCAAAGGAGTTCGCAACTGCAACAATTTGAGCGGCGATTGGAACATCCTTTTCTTCCAATCCATGCGGGTAGCCTGACCCGTTTAAATTTTCATACTGATAAGTCACCATCTGCATGAATAGCACAACACTCGGATGAACGGGGTTACCAATGCGGGCAACGGTGTCGTCTGCCGACTCGATACATTGCTCAATATGCTGGATGATGATGGACTCTTGCTCTTTGCTAAAATGACTACGATGACAAGCAATATCAATCGGCAATTGGATACCACTCACAGCATGGAACTGTGCGAAAATACCAATCTGTTCAACCATTTCATCCGTCAACTTATGTCGTTCCGCAAGGTGAACACCAAGCAAGTGAGCGTAAAGGCGCATTCTCTTGGTGTGGGCGTAGCACTCTGGACAATAACCAGGCATCGAACATAGCTTACGCTCAGACAGCCTTTCGATCTCATTGACAACATGATCTTCCGACTCCACGGCAAATTCGACCATATCAAAATAAGGTTTGAGCACATCCAGCGTTTCTAACTTAAATGAATTGGGTTTAACGGAATTCAAAAAGACAAAGCCGGTAAATACTTTGTTTTCGTAGCAAGGAATTGCGGCAGAGGATCGATACCCGTAGTTAAGCAGGACTTTAACGCGATCGCTGTGATTAATGTCGTTGAGATCATCAACGATACGAGGTGTTCCGTTTTGAGCCGCGGCATACAAGTTGGGGAGTTTACGAAGTGGCGCTTCATAATGCGCTAAATCCCAGTTATTAAACTCAGTGTCAGCGAAAGATATGAGCATATCTTGTCTGGGGTGATATTTTGCGAACGACACCCTGTCAATGCATGGCATATGTGCCTGCATCCTATTTTTCAACGCTTGCAATTGCTCATTAAGCGGTTTTGCAAACGGATAAAAACTACGGTGTGTCATACTTCCACTCTCCCAGTCAAACTAGGTATTGAGCGAAAAAGCCCTTTTTATCAGTTTATTGCGTAAATTATTAGAGCAAATTTTTTCAACTCAAATTTTTGATATACCACAATATAAGTGTACAAAACAAAACCGAACATCCGCCAACTTTTTTAGTGGATATATCCAACTCACCTGATCCAGATTAAAAAAGCCAATGAATCATACCCATTGGCTTTAAAAATGTTTAGTTTTAGACAGAATAATCAACCTAAAGCTGGCAACACTCCAAGCGTAATCAATATCTGTGCAGCGACGATTCCCGTACCTGCGATACCTGTGATCACTAACGCCCCCTGCCCGCCAGCTACGCGGTATTCTCCGGAAAAATCGTCAGAGCGACGGACTTTAATAACCATCACCAGCGGTAAAAATATCGCTAGAATAGCCAGAGCGATAGCCGCATAGCCTAATGCCATGATGAAACCTTGCGGATAAAACAGCGCAAAGCCTAATGGTGGAGTAAACGTGATTAACGCAGCAATCAAACGGTTTGGCTTTTCACTGCTTCCTTTGATCGTATCGCCCAAGAACTCGAACAAGCCAAGACTCACGCCAAGGAAAGAGGTTAATAGAGCCAAGTCTGCAAACACACCAACAATGTTACCCAGATTTGATTGGTGAACCGTCAGTGATAACTGTCCAATAAGAGCACTTAATCCGCCATTTTCAATCAATGTATCCTGACTGACCACGCCTAACGTCACGACTTGCCAGAATATGTAAATGACCAGAGGAATAGTAGAGCCTACGATCACGGCTTTACGCAATGAAGCAGTGTCTCCGTCTAAATAGTTCACAATAGCCGGAATACTGCCGTGGAAACCAAAAGACGTAAAAATCACAGGAATCGCCGCCACAATAAGACCTTGTCCGATGGGCATGCTTAGCAGGTAAGATTGCGTCACATTTGGCGCTAAAAATGACAGTACCGCAACCATAGTAAGAAGTTTGAGGGCAAACAAAACACGGTTCACTTTATCTACGGTACCGGTGCCAACAGTCACAACCAACGTCACTATCAATGTGAAAATGATGGTTGAAGTCGAGCCTGAAATATCAAGATCAAACCATTGGGTTAGGCGTTCGCCAAACTGTGCACCGCCACCAGCGATGTATGCCGCACACAAAGAGTAAAACAAAAATAGCATTGCAAAGCTGGCAACCCATTTACCCTTCTGGCCCAGTATTTGTTTCGCCAGAGTATGGAGTGTTGCACTGCTTTCAGCATACTGATGAAGCTCGAGCATCAATAAGGCGGTAAATGCCATTAAAGCCCAAAGACCCAACATAATAACGAGGGAAGTAGAAAAACCGATACCAGCAGAGGCAAGAGGAAGCGCCAGCATACCGGCACCAATTGTAGTCCCTGCAATAATTAGGGTGCTACCAAACACTTTAGAACGACTCATTGTATATTATTCTTTACATCACATTGAATATTAGCAGCACCAGATCGGGTAAGAATGACCCTACATGACACCATATTTTGTTATGATCCCGATATTGTAGGATATTCACGATAAGATCAAGCAAAGTGTAAGAATAAAAATCCATTGATGTATATTTTTATTTACACATGGAAATCAGCCAAAAAAATTCATGACGATCGGGTGAGACTCATCACGACTATCAGGGCAAAACTTAATTATATGATTTCTGGTAGGTTTGTTATGGATGGTTGGGAGTGAAAACAGAGGATTCAGAACATGGTTGAAAATGTTCTGTTATAGGATGATGGCGAGACGTAAAGATTACGCCTCACCTGATATTAATAAAAAGGGATTAAATCGTGTCAGTTAGCTTGCGATATCTAACAAATTATCTCTGACGCCATTGATACGGAACCAACCTGCGATACTAAATCGCTCTGTATTAGTCGGTAACACTTCATGTGGAAATTGTTCTGACAAGAAAACAAGAAGACGCCCTCCACGCGGTGGTATCTTGGCGATTACGTTGTCTTTAAGATCATAAACGACCAGTTCGCCAGCGTCTTCTTCACTCCAGGCTTCATTCATGTAAAACACGGTGGTCAAACGACGATTTTCATTTCCTTTGAAACTATCGAGATGTTTTTTATAAAAATCGCCTTGCTCGTATTTCGCAAAGTGAGATTCATATTCAAACAGACCGAGATATAGATGACGATTAACCGCTTCGCGAATGTCTTCCATCTTATTAAGGTAAGATGCTATCGGTTCGCCCATATCAGGTTTTAGCCATTGAATTTTGTCACTGCGAATGGATTCTATGCGTGTAACATCTTCATTACGACCAATGCGCGCCTTTTTCCAATTGTCAGGGATACACGCTCTTAAGTGAGCAACCTCTTCTTCTGAAAGAAAATCGTCCCAAATATAATATCCATGAGTCGCAATAGCATCGATCAGTTCGTTCATTTAATCTATTCAATCGTGTGGTTGGATGCGTCTTATATGTAATTCAACCAACAACGACAAATGTGATATTTTGTCGATACGACAACTATTTAGTTTTATAGGTCGTCCTTCTCATTTCCGCTCTGTGTTCCCTATTAAACCTTACGAAAACAGAAACCCTCTGCTTTAATAATAAGATTGTCCGCAAACCGCCCACATTTTATCGGTAACAACGCTCAAACTGGACGAGATGGGACGAACAATCCTCATCACAATCGAATTACTATAGTGATAAATACCAGAAAAGTTTATTTTCATAACATGATAAATTACAAAATTACTGTTATTCTCGAATAAAACAAAGACCGAAACTCACTTATGGACTATATCACTCTTTCTAGAATCAGTTTGAAACACCTCACCGTGTTACACATGTTGCTGACAACACACAGTGTCACTCAAGCTGCAGAGCGACTCTGTGTTACACCTTCGAGTGTCAGTAAAACACTAAGCCAGCTTCGTGAAACTCTAAAAGATGAACTTTTCTATCGTGATGGTACCCGTTTAGTTCCTACGCCATTTGCAATAAATATCGGTCCTTCTATTCACGGCATCTTGTCTAGCATGAACGGCTTATTGCACCAGGGCTCATTCAGTCCGGCGTACTTTCAGGGCGATTTTTCCATTGCGATGCGTGAAAGCTCAATGGAGCTGTTTGCTCCAGTCTTAGTTCACTTGTCACAACAACTTGGTAACCATGCTTATTTAAACGTCCATTCTAAAGACGAGATGAGTTTTGATGCGTTGATCAGAGGTCAGATTGATTTCTTGTTGCTGCCCCATGATCTTAGTCAGCCACCGACTCATAACAAAGATCTCGTTTGGCAAACCATATTAAAAGATGAACTGATCTGTTTGATGGGCAAATCTAATCCGCTGGCCAAGCAACCACTGACGATTGAAGGGTATCTGTCCGCTAGGCATATAGGTATTCATGATAAAGACCTTTCTCGGCCATACTTTGAGCAAAACTTGCAACAAAGGCACCAGAAACGAAACCTTGCCATGCGCGTCGCTGATTTCGGATCCGCAGCGGTAATGTGCCATCATACAGATTACTTATTCACCTGCTCTAAACGTTGGGCAAGAATCGCACTGCAAACAAAAGGTTTGGTTGAGCAGCCTCTGCCGTTTGATTTTGGGCAAGTGTCGTATAGTTTGGTCTGGAACAAAGCGAGCTTAAATGATCCCGCCTTACGCTGGTTACAACAGCAACTACTTGATGCATGTAAAGTGCTTAGCGCTTGTGAATATTGACTATTAACATTTTGAACAAGCTGAAGATGTAAAGATGGGATTTTTGTCTTGAGAGTCGAGGAAGATTCCCCACCGGATGTCGTCACTACGCAGGTAAACGTCTTAACATCATCAAATCGCCCACCGCTTTTATAGAGTAGCCAGCCATTTTTAATTTAGATTGTACTGGTCTATCTCTACTACGGTAAACGCAGTGGGTTCACTCCTTTTTAAGCCAAACAACGTTGTTGTTTTGTTATTCTGTCGAACCACACACAGAGTTTACTCTAGCCAACGATTGGCAACTAATGAAAAAACCCACACGCACTATTTCCAAAAAGGAAATAAGACATGCCTAAATTAGCACTTAATTATGCAATTCAATTTGCCAATCTTGATTAGTTTCTTCTAAACAACGATCTTTTAATAAACAGCAGTTATTTCATAAAGTTAATTAAGTTGCACCCAGAAAGAGTGATAAGTTGTTAAAGAATAGAAAAACGTGCCCCTTTCACGCCATAAGCGACTAAGAAACTTTGTGTGATATCGTCAAGCCGGAAGGCAAATAATTAAAATTTCTGATTATATCTGAGTGTTTTATTCGCTACGGTTTTAGCGTAGGAATAGTATGACATATTTCCATAACAGAAATTAAAAGACTTAAAGATGATAGATTTCTATTTCGAGGCGTGGGAAATAAAACGGCTACGATTTTGAACTCGTAGCCGTAAAAAATGACAGAGATATTCGTTATCTAAGTCTTTCAAAGACAACGCTTTGAGCAAGGTGTTCATGGTATTGAGTATAATCCAGCCCCCTATCAAAGATGTATGCGGTCACCAGATT
The DNA here is from genome assembly GCF_035621455.1 of Vibrio natriegens NBRC 15636 = ATCC 14048 = DSM 759. Taxonomy (NCBI): domain Bacteria; kingdom Pseudomonadati; phylum Pseudomonadota; class Gammaproteobacteria; order Vibrionales; family Vibrionaceae; genus Vibrio; species Vibrio natriegens. Next base: position 1,535,931 of record NZ_CP141822.1, on the reverse strand, counting down.
CCTCACACACTCTACCAACTGGCTGGCCTGCCACGGCTTCTCGAAGTAACGGTCAATGCCTGCGGTATTAATCGCATTAATGGTATCTGTGTGCGTTGCCTGCCCGGTTAAAAGGACTTTTCTAGTATGAGTAAAACGACTGTCTTTTGAAATTTCAGCCAAAAGCTCAACGCCAGTTTTTCCTGGCATGACGTGATCAGAGATGATCAAAGCAATCATTTCACCCTCTGCATCAAGTTCATCCATCAGTTCCAGAACTTCATCTGCGGACTCACAATCTTCTATGTTTATCCACTGAGATAATGGTTCTAGATCAAGTAAAACTGCGCTTAACACCTCTCGTTGGTCATCAACGCAAATTAAATTAAGCTTCTCCATGTTCACCCTCTACCGGTAATTTGATTCTAAAAATAGTTTTGTCACTGTTACTCTTTACAACAATCGAACCGCCATAGCCTGCTACAATGCGTTTAACTATCGACAAGCCCAAGCCCAGTCCAAATGACAGCCCCCCTTTCTTGGTAGTAAAGTTCGGCCGAAATATCTTTCTACGCGTCGCTTCATCTATCTCAGGGCCGTTATTAGTGATAGTGACAAGAATTTTTCCTTTGCTGGCTCGAGTTTGAATCTCGATGACTGGCGAATCTACGCTAATGAGCGCATCACAAGCATTTTTTAAGATATTCACCCAAACCTGGACGAGTTCGGTCTGTGAGCCAACAAACAAAGGGAGTTCCGCAGGACTAAAACGAACTTGTACTCGTCTTAAATCACTTTGTAACAATGCAACCGCTCGGTTAATCGAATCATTGATATTCAAAGCCTCATCCAGATCGATATCGGTTCGACCCAATTGCTTAACAGAGCGAACAATGCCCACCGTATGCTTGGAAGCCAGACGCAGGTCATGAAGATCTCTCCCCATCTGCCAGTACCTGATGGCTTCCTCAGGACGCTTCAACCAATGCTCTGAGAGGTAACCTTCTGGTACCGCACGAGCTAAATCCCTCGCTAAGTCTCTCGGGAGGCCATAATACTTTTCAAAATGCTTGCCTCGTTTGCGTGCCTCACTAGACGAGACTTTTTGCCCCTGAAGCAAGCCAAAATCAAAAAACTGACTCGCCTCCGGATGCACTTCCTCTAACAGCTCCATAATCACAGTTTGTAAACGTTCGGACTTACTGCTCACTACCCCAATGGCGTTGTTAAGTTCATGCGCAATACCCGCAGCCAATTGCCCCAGCGTTGTCATCTGCTCTGCAGTATGAAGCTTTTGCAGGGCCTTTTCTTTTGCAAGTGCCTCTTCCATTGCACGGTGCTGGCGGCGAGATAACTCGTTGACCATTACCGGCATAAATTGCGTTGTCAGAGGACCGAATTGTGATTCTTGCACCGCTGGCGTACTGCGCTCTATCCAAGCTAGCTCTGCGGCTGTTTGGGCAACCACGGTTGACGACGCCGTCCACGTACCAGAAAAAAAGCTATGCACCCCGATAAATGTCCCCTCGGAGGCGGAAAAAACTTTAATGGGCTTTTTGTCATCTTCTGAGTAGTAGCCCGCCAATTCACCCGAAATCACGAAATATAGACGATCGTTATAGCCAGCTTGTTCAATCAATACCGACCCTGCCGACACATTAATTCGTCGGTCGTTATTATCGAAGTAGCGTTCTACCAACGCATCTAATTTGCTTTCATACATGACTTAACCGATATGCCCTACAGAATGCAGTATCCAAACCATAACAAAGCTTAGCAGTACCCCCACAACACCAAGTACCACGCCAATCCGAGCCATTTGGTTACTTTGTACATGCCCGGTAGCATGAGCGAGCGCATTTGGCGGCGTACTGATTGGCAGTGACATACCCAGAGAAGCTGCAAACGTCACTACCAGAATCAACGTTACTTCACCACCTAATGGTGTTAGTGATGCCATCGATGTACCTAGAGCGGCCATAATTGGCATCAACAAGTTAGCGGTTGCCGTATGCGACATAAAGTTGGCCATGGCTAAACAAAGGAAAGCGGCACCAAACAACACCACATAAGGTGAATATTGGTCAAATGGAATGCTGTTCACGACTAATTTAGCCAAGCCGGTTTTATCAAGGGCTAACCCTAGGGCAATACCACCGGAAACCAACCAAAGCACGTCCCAAGAGATTTTCTTTAAATCTTCTTTGTTGATGATGCCAGTTAAGGAAAAAACCGCGACAGGAATCAATGCGACTGTGTATGAGTTCATGCCGTGTGCTGAACCCATTAACCAAAGAATAATCGTACCCGCAAATGTAATGTACACAATCATCGCTTTTGGCGTCTTCAGGAATTTGCTCTTAATATTCAAGTCGATTGTGGTTTGTTCGGCTTTATACATTGCCCCGATAAGTACCCAAGCTAGAGCCATCATAATCACGACAAACGGCACACCAAATACCATCCATTCACCAAAAGTAATCAGGTTCTCCCCGACTAAATATTTAAGTGCAATCGCGTTAGGTGGCGTCCCGATAGGTGTCCCGATGCCACCGATGTTTGCCGCAACTGGAATACACAAAGCAAATGCGATTCTGCCCGGGTCTTTTGGACCAAACACAGCAATGACGGGAGTCAGGATAGATAACATCATCGCGGTAGTTGCCGTGTTAGACATAAACATGGAGAAAATTGCGGTAATCAGCATCAATCCCAACATAACGTACTTGGGATTTTGTCCAAACGGCTTCAAAAGTACACGTGCTAAGTTGACGTCCAAACGGTACTTGGTCGCCGCCATCGCCAGAAAGAAACCGCCCAAGAACAGCATAATAATTGGGCTGGCAAAGGTCGCCATGATCTCATTGTATTGCAACAACTCGCCAAAATGCGCCTGTCCTTCTTGTGCCCTAAACAACACGATTCCCTTATTGGAAATCAGCAGTAGTTCCAGAACAATAATCACCACCGAAGTCGCGTAAATTGGGATAGGCTCGAAAACCCAACACAACGCCGCCAGTAAGAAAATCGCGATGACGCGCTGTTGAATAATGGTGATGCCATCAAATGGAAACGCAGACAAAGGCATCAGCCAGATGATTAACGGAATTATCGTTGGGATGATGTATTTAAGATAAGGACGCATAGTGCTACTTCTCTTCCTGAGATGGTGTAAAGATGTAGGAGTTTCACTAATAAACGGACGTTTTGCTGTTTCGAATACTGGCTTTGTTGATGATGCTTATCCGAAACAAACGCAGCTAATCACGACTCCGATTTGGAATTATGCGCACTGTTAAGGGAAAAAGATTTGGTGTTAGATCAATGAACTTGTATTCACATTCGAAAACATCTTTGAGATGTGTTCGACCTCACTAAATACGTGTCATAAATAATAATTTTCGTTATAAGTCACTACAACCTCATCCACTTGGTCTCTGAAAATAAACATGCCGACATTCGCCGGCATGTTTTCGCTTTGGTTTGGAAAGGCGATGTGACAACCGCTACAACAAAATCTTTTATTGACGGGCAAAACGCGCCTTTATCGCCACGACTTGTCTAGAAACCGTATAAGTAGCACCAATTACCAGTGCGCTCGCCAGCATTACACCCAAACCAAATTGAGTAAATGATCCCTGAGCCTCAGCGCCTTGCACCAATCCATGAGATAAACTGAAAAGAAGTATCGCAGCGGCAGCTATCACACTCTTCGCTCCACCCTTTTTAAGAGCGATAAGCGCAAGCGGTAAACCGATTAATGAACTAGCGACTAAAGCTTCTACGGAATTAGCCGCAGCCCACTCAAGACCAATCGCATACCCGCCAATAATTGCTACCATTATCAATGCTGAAATTTGGCTTGCTCTGCGTAGTGCAAAGCTTGAAAGAAACAATCCTATCAATGCCATTGCAGATAAATGATCCCAGCCGGTCAATGGGTGCAAAAAACCTTGAGAAAAGCTGGCCTGCATTGCGTGGCCCGTATGGGCAAAACTGCTTGCACTGACTAAAGCCAAACTTGCTGCAAATACTTTTGTTAGTCCTTTCATATCACTGTTCCTTATGCTTCCGTAACTTCAACTTTTACGTCACGCTTCTCCAGCATGCCGCGCTCAACAATAAAATTGATGACTTCCTGTAAACCATCACCACGAATCAGGTTGGTAAATACGAATGGCTTTTCGCCACGCATCTTTTTCGCGTCACGGTCCATAACGTCTAACGATGCATTAACCATCGGTGCGAGGTCGGTCTTATTGATGATCAATAAGTCAGACTTAGTGATACCCGGTCCTCCTTTACGAGGGATTTTATCTCCCGCGCACACGTCAATAACATAAAGCGTTAAATCAGATAACTCAGGGCTGAAGGTCGCACTCAGGTTGTCTCCGCCACTTTCGACTAACACGAACTCTAAGCCGGGATGACGATCTTGTAGCTCATCGATCGCTGCCAAATTCATAGACGCGTCTTCGCGAATAGCCGTATGTGGACAACCGCCTGTCTCCACGCCCAGAATACGATCGGATTCTAACGCTTCATTACGCAGTAAAAATTCCGCGTCTTCTTTGGTGTAAATGTCGTTGGTCACGACGGCTAAATCGTAATGTTGACGCATTGCTAAACATAACTGACGCAGCAGTGCCGTTTTTCCTGAGCCAACCGGGCCACCCACGCCAACTCGTAAACATTGTGTACTCATCCTTAACTCCTAAATAATCTTGAATATTGGGTTTCATGCCATGCACAGGCCATCGCAAAGTTCGGTAAAGTCAGCCCTATTGCTTCGTCTTCTACCGCAAACCCTGTGGTAATTGCTTCTTCAATTTGTGGCATTAATGCGATGAGAACGCGTTGGGCTGACGTCTGCCCCAACGGCACCGTTTTACATGCCACTGTAATTTGGTTTTCCAGCCACGACCAAAGCCACCCCGTCGCAGCTTGCTCCAGTGATACACCAAAGTGCTGACAAGCTTTGGCAAATAACGGCAGATAAGTCATTGTTTTTGCCTGTGGCGGTAATTCCACTTCTAAGCTCGTTAATAAACGATAAAAGGTTTGCCCAAGTTTTTGCTCTTCCATTACCAGCTCCGCCGTTTCCCGGTTTGCCAGTAACACCGCCTGCCAATGTTCCAGAGCTGCCATGTCGTTTGCTTGCCACGCTTGATAACAGCGAACTAAAAGTGGTACTTCCAAATTGGCCTGAGCATGATTAAGAATCGGTTCAAGCCAGGTTTGTAGCGTCGCCTCATCGCTCACCCACTCCAGGTCTACCGCCGTTTCCAAACCTTGGCTGTAAGCGAATGCACCAATAGGCAGACTCGGACTGCTAAGGTGCAACAGAGAGAGTAATGACTGAACGTTCATTAGTGGCTATGCTCCCCATGGCTGTGTTGATGTTCACCATGTGAATGACCGTGACTATGCCCACTGCCGTGATACGCACCAGACTCAGGATTAAACATCGCTTGATGATGGTTGCACTCCAGCCCAAATAGTTCGACCATCTCCTCCAATACGTGGTCAGGTTGAAAACGCAGCCAAAGTTCACCGATTTCCATTGGTACATGGCGATTCCCCATGTGATAGCAGGCTTTGGAAAACGTTAACCAGTCTTTTGCCGAAGCCGTGACGATCTCTTCCTCCTGAGCTTCGACCAGAAATACCTTTCCGCATTCAGTGAAAAGGCAGTCACCATCTTGAAGAACATCACCTCGTGGTAGAAATACGCCTACATCCATGCCCTTTTTGCTTGATGCTCGAAAACGTCCGCGTTGACGCACTTCATAAGCCAATACAATCGAGTCATCAATTTCACCATGGTGATGATCAGAGCGACTAATTACTCGGTACATAATAAAATTCCTTCTTTAAACTAAGCGATTAGAACAGGGTGTAACGCTGCGCAAGAGGCAACTCTGTCGCTGGGTCGCACGTTAATAGCTCGCCATCCGCTCGAACTTCATAAGTTTGTGGGTCTACCGTCACCGTTGGCATATAGTCGTTCAGAATCATGTCGTTCTTGGTGACAGTCCGGCAATTCTTGCAGGCTATCAACTCTCGCTGTAACCCCAATTTGTCTTTCAGCCCATTCTCAGTGGCGACTTTGCTGGTGAAGGTGACGGACGTTGCAGAAGCAGCGCTACCAAAACCGCCAAACATACGACGATAGTGAACTGGTTGAGGCGTCGGGATTGACGCATTCGCATCGCCCATCGGTGCTGCAGCAATAAAGCCACCTTTAATGATTAACGCTGGTTTAATACCAAAGAACGCTGGTTTCCAAAGAACGATATCCGCTAGCTTACCGACTTCAAGAGAGCCGACCGTATGATCAACACCATGCGCGATTGCAGGGTTAATGGTGTATTTCGCGATGTAACGTTTAGCGCGAAAATTATCCGCCTGAATCTCTTTGTCTTGTTCCAGATAACCACGTTGCACTTTCATCTTGTGTGCGGTTTGCCAGGTACGGGTAATCACTTCACCCACTCGCCCCATCGCCTGTGAATCCGAGGCAATCATGGAGAACGCTCCTAAATCATGGAGAATGTCCTCTGCTGCAATGGTTTCTTTGCGAATACGAGAATCGGCAAACGCGACATCTTCCGGAATGTTTGGATCAAGGTGATGGCACACCATCAACATATCCAAATGTTCATCAACGGTATTCACCGTGTAAGGACGTGTTGGGTTGGTTGACGATGGCAGTACGTTTGGCTGACCACAGGCAACAATAATGTCAGGAGCGTGACCGCCACCCGCACCTTCGGTGTGGTAAGTATGAATCGTACGTCCTTTAAACGCTGCAAGTGTGTCTTCCACAAAACCAGATTCATTCAGCGTGTCCGTATGAATGGCGACTTGCACATCGTATTTTTCAGCAACGGTCAAACAATTGTCGATCGATGCTGGTGTTGTCCCCCAGTCTTCGTGCAGTTTTAGTCCGCAAGCGCCAGCTTCAATTTGCTCTGCCAACGGCTCCGGCAAACTTGCGTTCCCCTTGCCTAAAAAGCCAAAGTTCATCGGCATTTGGTCCGTACTGCGCAGCATTTGCGCCATGTTCCAGGCACCGGGTGCACACGTCGTAGCGTTCGTTCCCGTTGCTGGGCCAGTACCGCCACCAATCATGGTCGTGGTACCTGCCATTAACGCTTCTTCAATTTGTTGTGGGCAAATAAAATGGATGTGAGCGTCGATAGCACCTGCCGTGACGATATGACCTTCGCCGGCAATCACCTCGGTACTTGCGCCGATGTTAATCGTGACATCAGGCTGAATGTCTTTGTTACCTGCTTTGCCGATCGCGGCAATGTTGCCATCTTTAATGCCAATATCCGCTTTCACAATGCCCCAGTGATCAAGGATTAACGCATTGGTGATCACGCAGTCCATCACTTGATCACGACATAACTGGCCTTGTCCCATGCCATCACGAATGACTTTACCGCCACCAAATTTCACTTCATCACCGTATACGGTGTAATCCTGCTCAACTTGAATAAATAGCTCAGTGTCGGCCAGACGGACTTTGTCGCCTACTGTCGGGCCATACATATCGGCGTAGGCGCGACGAGAAATTTCTGCCATTGTTTAGTTCTCCTTAACCTTCAATGCTTAGCATCTCACTAAAGCTGGCTAAATCTGTATTAGACCTTTCCCATGACTTCACCGCGGAAGCCATAGATGGTTTTCGTTCCGTCAATCTCGACCAATTCTATGTTGCGAGTCTGCCCCGGCTCGAATCGTACTGCGGTACCAGCCGCAATGTTGAGTCGCATTCCTTTGGCTTTCTCGCGGTCAAAATCTAATGCCGGATTGGTCTCAAAAAAGTGGTAATGACTGCCAACTTGGATCGGGCGATCACCATGATTAATTACTGCCAATTGCTCAGTACGACGTCCTTTATTCAGCTCGATTGGCACGTCACTTAAAATGTATTCACCAGGCTTCATGGTTGCTCCTATTGAATCGGGTTATGAACAGTGACCAGCTTCGTGCCATCCGGGAACGTCGCTTCTACCTGCACTTCCTCTAACAGCTCTGGAATACCTTCCATCACGTCATCTTTTGTGAGCAGTGTGCGTCCATCACTCATAAGTTGGGCGACCGTTTTGCCGTCACGAGCGCCCTCCATGATTGCTGCGGAAATATAAGCAGACGCTTCTGGATAATTGAGTTTTACGCCGCGAGCGAGTCGACGCTCTGCCACTAACGCTGCGGTAAACAGCAATAACTTGTCCTTGTCTCTTGGAGATAATTCCATTTGTAAACCCTCTAACCTTTGCGTTACGTCCCTAAACGTTACATTGTGACTTTTAATGCCGCTGCACTTAGCGGGCTTCGTTTAGTTACTGGACTTAAAATAACCTACGTATTCCAAATTCTCGGTGGGCATGCTGGGCGCCTAAGCAGCTCTGGACGAATAAGTTGCCAGCACGCTCGCAGTTGCCGCTGAGCCTCTTCACTGCAATCACCAAGGTAACGAACTAATAAAACATTGAGTCTGTAAGTGATACTCAACGTGCCATGTGTATCTGCGGAAAAGTGTTCTCGCAGCGTTTCAACCATAGTTTGAGCGTCATTCAATCCAACAACCGTTAAAGTGCCAGAGACTAAATTGCTGTTGAAACCACTGATAGCGGTCAAAAGCGGATCGTCTGCGGCCAGATATTGGCGTTCAAGTAACAGAGGCGTACCGTCTTGATAGATGGATAAACGCTGCTCTACGCTTCCCTGTATGAACGGAAAGTGGCTTTTCGGGCGACCTAAACAAAAAACATCGATACCGATAAACTTCGCATCACCGTAAAGATTAACGTTGGTGGTCAATTTACCGTGCGCACCATTGAAGACGATGGTTTCCATGGGTAACCACTCGCACGCGGCATTATCAACTTCGATATCGACATGCTGTTTTTGCTCGATGTTTTTACTGTCAGCCTTATAAATTTTGCCCGCAGACGGTGTGGTGATCAGCGCATGACTATCGTTTTGGCAATGAATCTGAATACTCAAATCATCACCCGACACCAACCCACCTGGCGGATGAAGCAAGTAAACGTGGCAGACATCCAATTCTGGGTAAAATGGTCGCTGCACTCGCAATGGGCCTTGAAACTCCATGCGCTTCATCTGCGTTTTGTCATCGGACTTACTAAAGCCGAGGGACAGATAAGCTGGCCAATGACGCTGCGTTTGGGTCGACATGTTAAATACACTGTTCATCCGCTTACACCGTCAGGTATTTCTTAACTAACGTATCATCGAGCGCTTCCATTTCTCCCATCGCCACCTGACGACCACGATCAATAATGCAGAAGTTGTCTGCGACTTTACGCGCGAATGGTAATTTCTGTTCAACGAGCAACACGGTCAGGCCAATCTCTTTATTTAGACGGCGGATGATGTCACCAATTTCAGCCACAACATTAGGCTGAATGCCTTCGGTAGGTTCATCCAGAATAAGGAGCTTAGGGTCAATTACCAAGGCGCGACCAATCGCAAGCTGCTGCTGTTGTCCGCCGGATAAATCACCACCACGACGGTGCAGCATTTCTTTTAATACCGGGAACAACTCGTAGATGAATTCCGGAACCTGTCTCGCTCCATCTTTGCGCATTGGTAGACCGATACGTAAATTCTCTTCTACCGTCAGCAACGGAAATATCTGGCGTCCCTGAGGAACATAACCTATCCCGATTGGCGCACGTTTCTCTGCGGCCATTTTGGTGATGTTTTGACCCAAGAAGTTAATCTCGCCGCTCTTGGTTGGTAACAAGCCCATGATGCATTGCAGCAACGTCGTTTTACCTACCCCATTGCGTCCCATCAGAACGGTACATTTGCCCTCTGGTATCTGCATGTCGAGATCCCACAACGTGTGGCTCTGTCCATAAAACTGGTTTAATCCTTTAATCTCAATCATGCTTCTTCTCCAAGGTAGACTTCCACGACCTTACGGTTGCTTTGAACTTGGTCCATCGTGCCTTCAGCCAATACGCTGCCTTGGTGTAAAACCGTTACATCACGCGCTATCGAGCGGACAAAATCCATATCGTGCTCAACCAGCACAATCGTACGTTCACCCGCTAATGACGTTAGTAATTCGCCCGTTCTGTCCATCTCTTGGTGGGTCATCCCCGCAACAGGCTCATCAACCAGCAACAGTTTCGGGTTTTGCATCAGCAGCATGCCGATTTCCAGCCACTGTTTCTGACCATGAGATAATGCACCAGCCAGTAGTGCACGCTGCTCGTACAAACCTATTTGCTTGAGTACGTGATCGATATGATCCACCTGGCTGGGCGTTAGTGTGGCAAACAGCGTTGAAAACACCGTTTTTGCCCCTGCCATCGCCAGCTCTAAGTTGTGAAATACTGATTGAGATTCAAACACCGTCGGCTTCTGGAATTTACGGCCGATGCCCGCTTGTGCAATTTCAGGCTCACTCATTTGTAACAAGTTAATGTTTTGACCAAACCACGCGGTACCGGTATCCGGACGGGTTTTACCCGTAATGATGTCCATCATGGTGGTTTTGCCTGCGCCATTAGGTCCAATGATGCAGCGCAACTCCCCTTCTTTAATGTAGAGATTGAGGTCGTTGATTGCTTTAAAACCATCAAACGACACGCTGATACCTTCGAGATACAACAAGCAACCATGACCGACTTTAAGCATCGGGTTAACTTGCGGCTTCATAAACTCATAAACGTGTTCGCGGTCCGTCAGCTCTTTAGCAAGGCTTAGAATACTCATGAATGCACCTCTTTACGTTTGATTAAGCCGGTTACTCCCTTAGGCAGGAATAGCGTGACCAGAACGAACATTGCGCCTAAGCTAAACAGCCACACTTCCGGAAGCGCCGCGGTTAAGTAGGTTTTGGCGTAATTGACAGCTAAAGCACCAACCACCGCACCGTACAATGTTGCACGTCCACCAAGTGCCACCCACACGACAAGTTCAATTGAGTTAAGAGGAGAAAATTCTGAAGGGTTGATGATGCCCACCTGAGGGACATACAACGCACCTGCAATGCCAGCGAGTACCGCAGAAAAAGTGAAGATAGCTAACTTGACGTATTCCACTTTGTAGCCGGTGAAACGAGTCCGAGCTTCAGCATCACGAACGGCCATGGCAACTCGACCTAAGCGGCTAACCACAATGAATCGACAAGCCATGTACCCTAATCCCAGAGCGATGCCTGATAACGCAAATAGTGTCAGGCGTGTCGAATCGGCTTGCAGGTCAAAACCTAAGATATCTTTGAAGTCAGTTAAGCCATTATTCCCGCCAAAGCCCATCTCATTACGGAAGAACGCCAACAGTAAGGCATACGTCAGTGCCTGAGTGATAATGGATAGATAAACACCCGTTACTCGCGAGCGAAAAGCAAACCAGCCAAACACAAACGCGAGGAGTCCAGGAGCCAATACCACCATCAACATCGCGAACCAGAACTGGTCAAAACCATGCCAGAACCAAGGCAGCTCCTGCCAGTTAAGAAAGACCATGAAGTCCGGTAGTTCTGGGTTACCATACACGCCGCGATCACCAATCTGACGCATCAGATACATACCCATCGCATAGCCACCCAGTGCAAAAAAGGCGGCGTGACCTAAGCTCAGAATACCCAAATAACCCCAAACCAAATCCACTGCGACTGCCAGTAGCGCATAGGTCAGATACTTACCCATTAATGTAACGGTGTAAGTCGAAATATGAAGTGCAGATCCTTCTGCAAAAAACAGGTTCAGCGCTGGAATTAAGCAAAGCGCCGCCCCCAATACAATCAAAAACATCAGTGTAGAGCGATCGAACAATTTTGATTGATGATCCATGATTAACCCTCCGCCGAGCGACCCTTCTGAGGGAACAAGCCTCGGGGTTTCTTCTGAATAAATAGAATGATAAATACCAGCACCAGGATTTTAGCCAGAACGGCTCCAGCCCAAGGCTCCATCACTTTGTTAGCGATACCAAGCGACATACCAGCGACGAGAGTTCCCCACAAGTTGCCGACACCACCAAACACCACAACCATAAATGAGTCGATAATGTACGCCTGACCTAAATTTGGTCCCACGTTGGTGAGCTGACTAAGCGCGACACCGGCAATGCCTGCAATACCAGAACCGAGACCAAAGGTCATTGCGTCAACCCATTCCGATTTCACGCCCATTGCTCTCGCCATACTGCGGTTTTGCGAAACGGCGCGAACTTCAATGCCTAAACGGGTGTAACGTAATACTGCAAACAACAGAGCAAAGACGATCAAACAGAAGATGATGATGTAGAAACGGTTCAGGGTCAGACTTAGCAGCGGGTTAATTTCAATCACACCTTGCATCCAGTCCGGTGTTGATACCGAACGGTTCAGTGGAGAGAAAATCGTGCGTACGGTCTGTTGCAAAACCAGGCTGATACCAAACGTCGCCAACAAAGTTTCTAACGGTCGTCCGTATAAGAAACGAATTACACCTCGTTCGATCAATATGCCTACTGCACCAGAAACCAAAAATGCCACAGGTATCGAAACTATGATTGACCAGCCAATATGATTCGGCATCAACGTTTGAATCACGTACGTGGTGTAAGCGCCAAGCATGATAAGTTCACCATGCGCCATGTTAATCACGCCCATAACACCAAACGTAATCGCCAGACCAATTGCGGCAAGCACCAGAACGGAACCTAAGCTCAGACCAAAAAATAGAGTTTCACAAAAATGTGCCAGACTGACGCGCTGCTCAATCAAACCGAGCGCTTTGTTTGTCGCATTGGTCAGTTCCTCATTTGGTTCTGTCGCTAAAAATTGGGTAAGTGCATTGCGCGCGGTTGGCTGATAGCTATCCCCCAGCGTTGCTATCGCTTGTTCTTGTGCCACTTGGTCGCTCGAATGTTCTAGTTGATATATCGCTAGTGCTGTATCTAAAACTTGTTGGACATCCGAGTCTTCTTCACTAAGTCTCGCTTTTTCTAGCAAGGTATACGTTTGTTCGTTCAGGTCACCCATAAGCTGTGTCACCGCATTGATACGGGTGCCTGAATCTGGGTGACGGATATTAAGTGCGGCAAGTTGCGCTTTAATTTCGCCGCGGATCTGGTTGTTAATACCGATTTTTTTAACGGAACGGCGTTTGACGAGCAGTGGCTCTGCCGACTCTTGGGCAAAAAGAGGGGTGACTAAATACTGACTGCCCTTTTTCTCGACAATTTTGACCAATTGCTTGGACTCTTTATCAAGATAGATATCACCGCTGAATAGGAGTTCGAGAACTTGAATTGAACGCTCGTCGCCACTCTCTCCAATGTTGATAACAGCCTGGCTGATTTGATCATAGTCGCGTGTCGCAAGACGTTGTAGCTCACTCTCTAACCCTGCCGTTGAGGCTAGAGTTTGAGCAGATATAAATAGGCTAAAAAGAACAACGGTAACATGCGAAGCCGAGGAAAATATCCCATGGCAACATTGAGTTAGTCGCTGAAAAATGGATGCGTAAAACATCGTAGGCAAACCTCTGGTTAAACGAATATTCTTCTCGAGTGAACGGAAAAATAAACAAAAGACTCGAATAAGTGACAGTGCCACGTATGAGTTAAAGGCACTGTCACTAACGTTTAACGATTGAACTCTGCTATGAGAGCGTGATGGTCAACTTAGAAGTTTTGACCAGAACATTTGCCAGTTTTGGTGTTGTAGTTACCGCAAGATAACGGTTGACGCCAATCCGAGATAAGGTCTTTTGAACCCGGTAGGAAATCCGACCATGCATCACCAGCCACTAATCCCGACGTTTTCCATACCGTTTCAAACTGGCCATCGTCTTGGATTTCGCCGATAAGAACGGGTTTAGTGATGTGATGGTTAGGCATCATTGCGGAGTAACCACCAGTCAAGTTAGGAACGGTCACGCCGACAAGCGCATCACCAACAACAGCTGGATCGGTTGTGCCTGCTTTCTTAACCGCCTCAACCCACATGTTGAAGCCAATGTAATGCGCTTCCATTGGGTCGTTGGTTACGCGCTCATCGTTCTTAATGAACTTGTGCCATTTTTCGATGAACTCGTCATTCACGTCGGATTCAACGCTCATGAAGTAGTTCCATGCCGCCAAATGGCCAACCAAAGCAGAGGTATCCATACCGGACAACTCTTCTTCACCCACAGAGAATGCCACTACTGGAATGTCATCTGCTGAGATACCTTGGTTACCTAGCTCTTTATAGAACGGTACGTTAGCGTCACCGTTGATGGTAGAAACCACTGCTGTTTTCTTACCTGTAGAACCGAATTTTTTAATATCTGAAACGATTGACTGCCAATCAGAATGACCAAACGGCGTGTAGTTGATCATAATATCGGCTTCAGCCACGCCTTTTTCTTTTAAGTATGCTTCAAGAATTTTGTTGGTAGTGCGCGGGTAAACGTAATCTGTTCCGGCTAAAACCCAACGCTCTACGCCTTGATCAAGTAGGTAGTCAACCGCTGGAATGGCTTGCTGGTTTGGCGCGGCACCCGTGTAGAATACGTTTTTCGAGGACTCTTCACCCTCATATTGAACTGGGTAGAACAATAGACTATCGAGCTCTTCAAAAACAGGAAGGACAGACTTACGAGACACCGATGTCCAGCAGCCAAATACTGCGTCGACTTTGTCTTTTGAAATGAGCTCACGCGCTTTTTCAGCGAACAGTGGCCAGTCAGAAGCTGGGTCCACAACCACGGCTTCAAGCTTTTTACCTAGTAAGCCACCTTTTTTATTTTGTTCATCAATCAGCATCAACATCGTGTCTTTGAGTGTTGTTTCACTGATTGCCATGGTGCCGGATAGAGAGTGAAGTACACCGACCTTGATGGTGTCTTCTGCCATTGCGTACCCACTCAGTAATGATGCCGCTAATACCGAAGTCGCCAAGAAATTCCGTTTCATTTGTCTTCTTCCTTTCACTAATTTGTTGATAACAAATACTAATTCACGTCGCGATGTTACTTATCCAATGGATAAATCCTGCTGACTAAATGAACGAGTTTGAGTATTGACCAGAATGGAAAGTTTGAATATGCGCGGTTCGTGCATAAAAACTACGTATAATTACGCATAGGTGGAAAAATAAATGCGAGCTATAATTGCGCGCGTACAAGGTGCACAGGACGTGCATTTGATAGTTTGAGCCACCAAATCGAAAAGTACTTTTACTCAAACGACACTGTTAATTCTCAAGGATGAAGAGTTATCTCTATACAAAAAGTCACCGTAACCCGACGCAAATACAATAAATTAGTCGGTAACGAGCTGCTCGAAGATTTCGCGTTGCGCTTTACTGCTAAGCGTGCACGAAAATGGTCGGCCAGTTGGATCGCGAATACCGCACTCGGTATCGTTTCGTTTTTGGTGCTCGAAGCACTTGGTGGCACGATCACGCTCAATTACGGTGTCACCAATTCACTTTGGGCGATTCTCGCTGTTGCTTTGGTCGTCATTTTTTCTGGTATACCTATCTGTTATTACGCCGCGAAGCACGGTGTCGATATTGATCTACTTAGCCGAGGGGCGGGTTTCGGCTATATCGGCTCTACCATCGCCTCGCTCATTTACGCCTCATTCACGTTCATCTTCTTTGCTCTGGAAGCGGCGATCATGTCGATGGCTATCGAACTGTTGTTTGATATACCTTTGGCTATCGCTTACGTGATCAGCTCCGTCCTCGTTATTCCCCTTGTCGTACTTGGGATTACCAATATCGGGCGCTTTCAAATGTGGTCTCAACCTATTTGGCTGATGCTACAAATCATACCTTTGATCTACGTTTTTACTCATGAAGACGCCAAGATTGATGAATGGCTAAGTTACACAGGCGTAAACGATGTTGGTCCTGACTTCAACTGGCTACTTTTTGGCTCTGCTTCAGCAGTATTGCTTGCGGTTGTGGCTCAAATCGGCGAGCAAGTCGATTTTCTACGTTTCCTTCCTGCCAAAGAGCGTTGCGGAAAACTGAAATGGTGGAGCGCCATGCTGTTAGGTGGCCCCGGTTGGATGATCTTCGGTTCGATGAAGCTTGTGTTAGGCAGCTTTTTAGCTTGGTTAGCCATCAGTCACGGTGTGCTGCCGAATCTTGCCGGCGATCCAGCACACATGTATTTTACTGTGTTCAGTTATACCTCGGACAACACGCAACTGGCTTTACTGGCTGCGGGCCTGTTTGTGATCATTTCCCAGTTAAAAATCAATGTGGCAAATGCCTACGCTGGCTCACTAGCTTGGTCAAACTTCTTTTCACGCCTAACTCACCACCATCCCGGTCGGGTGGTTTGGATGGTATTCAACGTATTAATTGCCCTACTTCTGATGGAGCTTGGCGTGTATCAGCTTATCGAACAGACCTTACAAGTCTACTCCGTGCTGGTACTGGCCTGGATAGGGTCCATTGTCGCAGATTTGGTGATCAATAAACCTTTGGGGTTGAGTCCAAAAACCATCGAATTCAAGCGTTCTAAACTCTACGACATTAATCCAGTTGGTGTGGGTTCCATGCTGATAGCCTCCGCTATTGGCATTACAGCACATCTGGATTTTTACGGAGAAGTAGCCAGAGCCTTTGCTTCATACATCGCTTTTGCGTTGCCGTTTCTGACGGTGCCGATCATCGCATTGCTTACCAAAAGCCGTTATTACTTGGTCCGTAACGATGTCATCGTAACCAGCGGAGATGAGGAGCACCAATGCTCAGTCTGTGAACACACCTTTGAGCATGAAGATATGGCACTATGCCCAGCGTATGGGGGGCATATCTGTTCACTATGCTGCTCGTTGGATGTACGCTGTCATGATAACTGCCGTCCTGATGCAACCTTTAGCGCACAATTAAAACAGATACTGTCTCCCTACTTCTCCTCGACCTGGGTTAATCGGCTTTCATCCACCATTGCGCACTTCGTCATTGTGATGCTGACAGTAAGCTTAGCGATGGGAAGTATTCTGGCACTGGCGTATTCTCAAATCCCCCAGCTAGAACAAGTGCATATGGATTCCATTTCAAATGGATTAATTAATGCGTTTGCTCTTCTGCTTATCCCAATTGGCATCATCAGTTGGTTGTTCGTTCTAGCTCGCACGAGTAACCGAACAGCTGTCAAAGAGTTAAAATCGCATACCGCGCTGCTGACTAAAGAAGTGAACGCGCACCACAAAACTTCTCAGGCATTACAGCAAGCGAAGCGTTCAGCAGAAACGGCGAATAACGCCAAAAGCCGATACCTCGCGAGCCTGAGTCACGAGTTGCGAACTCCGTTAAACATTCTGCTTGGCTATGCGCAATTGTTGAGTTCAGACAACAAGTTGGACAAACAAACGAGACAGTATGCTGAGGTTTTAAAACGCAATGGCAAACACCTGTCTGACATGATCGAAGGCTTGTTAGAGATTTCAAAAATTGAAGCGGGACGCTTAGAACTTCACCGAGATGAATTTAGCCTCACTGCACTGCTGGAACAGCTCGTCGATATGTTTTCCATGCAAGCGAAACGTAAAGGGTTGGAGTTTGAATTTGAAACCTCCGGTTACTTACCGACCTTCGTTGCAACAGACAAACAACGCTTACGCCAGATACTCATCAATCTTCTGGGCAACGCGATCAAATATACAGAAACAGGTACCATCATTTTTAAAGTGAGCTATCGCAATCAGGTGGTGCATTTTACGGTGCAAGACACAGGCATTGGTTTATCCGAACAAGATTTGGGGCTGATATTTAAACCATTCGAACGAATTAAAAACCAAAAGACCGAAGCGATTCATGGCTCGGGGCTGGGGTTAACCATTTCGAATGCTTTAGCGGAGATCATGGGCGGCGAAATTTCCTGCACCAGTAAAGTCGACTACGGCAGTGCATTCGTATTAAAGCTGATGCTCCCTGAAGTAAAAGATGGACGACCTGAACCGGAGCTATTAAGCGATGCCGTGATTGGGTACAACGGGGACCGAAAAACGATCATGATCGTTGACGATATCGAAGATCAACGACAATTGATGTCTCGAATACTGACGCCTCTGGGCTTTAATGTTTTGTTGGCAGAGAATGCGCCACAAGCTCTCAAGCTAGTAAAACAGCATCATGTCGATCTGTTTATGCTGGATATTTTTATGCCACAAGTAAATGGCTGGCAACTGGCGATCCAATTGCGCAAGGAAGACTTCCGCCAACCCATCCTGATGTTATCCGCTAACATTCAAGAACTGGAAACCAATAACCAACTCCAACGCTACCATAATGACTATTTAACCAAGCCCGTTTCTGTGCCTATGTTGCTTGCCAAGCTCAATCGCTTACTCGACATTGATTGGCTTTATGATGAAACCAGTAATCAAGCATCAAACCTCAAAACCGAGTCCGTTCACGTGCCACACCAAACGATCCCGGCTTATGAGCA
Organism: Vibrio natriegens NBRC 15636 = ATCC 14048 = DSM 759; assembly: GCF_035621455.1. Lineage (NCBI taxonomy): Bacteria > Pseudomonadati > Pseudomonadota > Gammaproteobacteria > Vibrionales > Vibrionaceae > Vibrio > Vibrio natriegens. Next base: position 1,517,515 of record NZ_CP141822.1, on the reverse strand, counting down.
ATTGGTTAAGCTACGTGAATACGCAGAAATTGGTTTTTTGTCTGGAGTGAGCGGCGAACTAGAGAAAATCGAACAGGGTTTAGCTGGAAGTGGCGATTGGGTTGAGAAGCTGAAACAACACCTGCAGGAATGTAACTTCAACAATATTATCTTGCAAATAAATGGAATGATTAATGAGCATTATAACAAGCAATAATATCACAGTGTTGGTCGTGGATGACTCACCTGAATCTCTCAGCATGTTAAACGCCACGTTGAATCAGGCTGGGCTTACGGTACTTGTCGCGCTCAATGGCGTTCAGGCTCTCACTATTGTAGAGAAAGTGCAGCCCGACGTGATCTTGCTTGATGCCATCATGCCTGAGATGGACGGGTTTGATACCTGTATTCGGCTGAAAGAGCTTTTGCCTTCAACACCCATTATCTTTATGACTGGCTTAAATGACTCGAAACATGTCATGCGTGGTTTTGAATCCGGCGGCACCGATTACATCACCAAACCCGTCGTTCCTGATGAGGTACTCGCCCGAATCAAAGTCCATAGCCAATCTGCCCGTCTGGCAAAATCGGCACAAGCGGCTTTAGATTACGCGGGACAATATATTTTTTGTGTCTCCAGTAACGGTAATCTGGAATGGGCGACACCTCATGCTCAGGAGTTACTTTCTTCACTGGGTGACGACTTTTCTGAAACATGGCAAAAGATCCAACAAGATATCGCCATTTGGTTGATGCAGTCCCCGGCAGATACCCCACTCACCTTAAAACAGTTTTCTCCTCCGCTAGAAGCCAGTTACGCAGGCGATTACAACCGTATTCACTCGCTAGTGCGTATTTCGACGCCCAAGCAAAACGGTTCAGAGAAAGATCTTCAAACCCATTTGGGTTTAACCAGAAGAGAATCACAAGTGCTCTACTGGCTTTCATTTGGAAAGACAAACTGGGAGATTGCCCAAATTTTAGAAATGAGCCCTCGAACGGTGAACAAGCATCTCGAACAGGTTTATAAGAAGCTCGACGTCGATAATCGTACCTCAGCAGCAAGCGTATCAATCAGAATATTAGAGCGAGCATAAGTCAGTCTGACTATCCTACCCTTAAGCACTTTTACTAAAGCAGTAAAAGTGCTTACGTTATCTGGGAATTGACGGGTTATTCGCTAAAACACTTCTTAATAAATTCCGCTGCAGCCATCGCCCCCTCTGGGGAAATTGTATGTTGTGTGTGATCTTCATAACGAGCTTCCACGGTAAAACCTAAGTCCGTCAATTGCTCGTTCGCTTTTTCACTTTCTGACCATGGAATAACAGGATCACTTTTTCCGTGCACAAGAAACACGGGTGTCTCGCAATTTTTTTCATAAGGTTGAGGAGAAGATAGACGCCCTGAGAACGCGACAACTCCCACCAGCGGATAGCGACTACGCACTAACGCATCTAAAGACATAATCGATCCCTGCGAAAAGCCAACAAACACAATCTTGTCTCTGTCCGGATCAATGCCTTGCTCTGAGAAAATCTGGCTAATCGTCTCATCAAAACTTTCTCTGGCTTGATAAATTCGTTGCGGGCGATTTTCATTCGTCACTCCAATCAGGCTAAACCATTGAAACCCATCACCACCCTGATCAAAATGAAACGGCGCGTCAGGAGACAAAAATACCGTATCCGGCAGTATAGGCTTCCAGAAATCACCCAGCGCACTTAAATCTTTACCATTGCTTCCGACACCGTGAAGCAAAATCACCACTTGTTTCGACATAACGATTAATCCTTTATACAGTTTTAGAGCCCACACTAACCTGAGCCAATGCAATAATTAAATTGTGTTTAACACCATGGTTAACAACACAATTCGTATTTCTTAAACTTGATATCCGCCAATGACATCCTGATTTATTGCTTTACGCTGGTATCAGGTATCGTTGAGTGACTTTTTCAGGGAATCCTGCATGACAACCGTACTCACAAGTCACACCCATACTTTACAGATAGCTCAACTCAAAGCCCATTCAAGTTATGGTCGAATTGGTATTACATTCTGCACAGGTAAACACTATAGGTTAGCCATCGCAAGTATATGGGAAAGAAACCTCCATGTTGATTTAGATACCATTAAAGCCTGGGAATCCCATACCGTTGTTACCTTGCTGGAGTCTTCCGAAATGTTTGAGCTTAAATGCTCAAATCTGGAGAATAAGTAACGCGTAGAGGAATTAACACCACGTAGCGCAACGTATTATCCAGTGAAATCGTTTATTCTATTCCGCAACGTCAAACAAGCTGCGTTCTTCCATGAGCCAAGACCAATCATCAAATTACAAAACTGTACAGGGTTTAACCCGCGGGCTGTATTTACTCAATATACTTAATCGCCTTGATGGTGGTGCGAGTGTGCGTCAGTTATCAGAGTTAAGTGGTATTCACCGGACAACGGTCAAACGTATACTTGAAACCCTCAAAAGTGAGGGTTATGTACGTTACAGTGATTCTGACAATAGCTTTCGCTTGACCATGAAAGTGCGAGAGTTAAGTGAAGGGTTTCGAGATGAACAGTGGATCTCTGCAGTAGCCGCTCCGTTACTTGGAGGTTTGTTAGAAAAAGTGGTCTGGCCTACCGACATCACAACTTTGGATGTCGATGCGATGGTAGTCCGCGAAACGACCCACCGTTACAGCCGGTTATCATTTCACCGCGCGATGGTAGGACGCCGCTTACCTATCTTACAAACTGCATGTGGACTGACCTATCTCGCCTTTTGTCCGCAAAACGAACGTAGCAATATCCTGACCATTCTCGCTGAGCGAGATGAACCCGAGTATCAGCTGGCCAGAGAACCACAAGAATTAGACAAGATACTGCAACACATCAGAGAAAAAGGCTATGGCGAGAATAACCAGAGCTGGCAGCAAGAGAATAAAATCGCGGCTATCGCCGTTCCAATCCATGACGAGGACCGCTTACTTGGCTGTCTGAACCTGGTTTACATTGCTAAAGCCATGTCTTTAGATAAAGCCGCAGAAAACTATTTGGCTGATTTACAAGATGTTGCTAAGCAAATTGAATCAGGTGTTTCAGAAAATACTATCCGCTTTGGGTATCCTGTACAGTAATAAAAAACCAGTCGCAAGACTGGTTTTTAAGTACTCAAATTACTCAGCGATGGTTTATATCGCTTGTTTCGCCTTTGCGTGAAGCGATACTGTCTCTTGTTTAACTGCAGCGGTTTCTTTGGACAAGTAAACACCAATACCCGTTAATGCACACAACACACAGAACAACATCGCAATATAGTGAGTGTTCGTCCCTCCACCGGCCTGCTCAAGTAAGGCCTGAGCGATAATTGGCGTAAAGCCAGCACCGATCAGTGAAGTTAATTGATACGTTAGCGACAACCCGGTGTAACGAGTACGAGTAGTAAACTTCTCGCTGATAAAAGCTCCCATAGGTCCGTACATGACGGCTTGGATGATTGGGTTACCGATGATAAAGCCCAATAACATCATCCACGGATTTTCGTGACTGATTAATTCAAACATTGGCCAAATCAAAATCATACCCAGTACGACACCAGTCAGCATGACTGGACGACGACCATATCGATCGGAAATAGCGGCCATCAGAGGAATGGTGAATATGTGTAGCGTATTAGCAATTGTCAGCATTAATAATGCATCGCTGCGACTGTGACCAATGGACACCGCGTAAGTAAGAGCGAAGGTCGCTAACAGAGATTGAATAAAAAGTGGCGCAATACCAGATAAGGTGCCTAAGCCAATCTCTTTAGATGAACTACGAAACAGCTCAACAATTGGCACGCTGGCGGATTCAGATTGTTGTGCTTCTTTGGCTTTTGCCTGTTCAAAATCAGGCGATTCTGTGACCCTGTGACGTAGATACAAGCCAATCACCACCAGCAATGCCGACAATAGGAACGGTATACGCCAACCCCAACTCATAAATTGTTCTTCTGGCATTAACGAGAATCCACCCAAAACCAGAGTCGCGAGTACAGCGCCAGAAGGCCCGCCTGAAACAGCGATACTTGCGCCCAAACCTTTGGACTTTTTAGCTGAGTGTTCCATTGCCATCAGGGTTGCGCCAGCCCATTCCCCACCAACGGCCAGACCCTGCAAAACTCTTAATGCAAGAAGCGCGATGGGCGCTGCGATACCAATGGTTTGGTAAGTCGGTAGCAAACCGATCAATATCGACACGATTCCCATTACCACCAGGGTAATAAATAAGATCTGTTTTCGGCCATATTTGTCGCCGAAGTGGCCAAAAAGCAGGCCGCCTATTGGCCTCGCAATATAACCGGTTGCTAAGGTAAGAAACGACAGAATGATTCCCAGACCTGGGTCTAAGTCGCTAAAGAACAATGCAGGAAACACCAGACTTGCTGCACTTCCGTATAACAGAAAGTCATAGTATTCGACGGTTGAGCCAAGATAACTTGAAATGACCGCTCGGCGGCTTTCACGCTTTTTCTGTTTCAACTCTGCTTCACGTATTGGATTAGACATATTCCTCACTCCATGTAGGGATGGCCAGTATCGGCGTGGGATACCGGCTCTTAATATTTATTATTTAATGAGTGTTTTTACAGAGAGAACGACTATCGGTTTTTCAGCAAATCAAGCGCAACATCGACGATCATATCCTCTTGACCACCGACCATGCGTCGCTTACCAAGCTCAACCAGAATATCTACGGTATTTAAACCGTAACGTTCTGCTGCACGCTCAGCATGACGTAAGAAGCTCGAGTAAACACCGGCATAGCCAAGTGCAAGCGTTTCACGGTCTACACGAACCGGGCGCTCTTGCAGTGGTCGCACAATGTCATCTGCAGCGTCCATCAATGCGTATAAATCGGTGCCATGATTCCAGCCAAGTTTGTCTGCCGCAGCAATAAAGGCTTCTAGTGGGGCATTACCTGCCCCCGCTCCCATACCTGATAAACTCGCATCGATACGGTTACAGCCTTCTTCAACCGCCACCAAACTGTTGGCAACACCCAAGCTCAAATTGTGATGAGCGTGAATACCCGTTTCAGTTTGCGGGTCCAACACTTCTTTCAGAGCGCGGAAACGATCACGAATGTCCTGCATGGTCATCGCACCGCCCGAGTCCACCACGTAAATACAGGTAGCGCCATAGCTTTCCATTTTTTTCGCTTCCAGTGCTAAGTTCTGTGGCGTTGTCATGTGGCTCATCATTAAAAAGCCAACGGTATCCATACCTAGCTTACGTGCATGCTCAATGTGCTGACGGGAAACATCGGCTTCGGTACAGTGAGTTGCAACACGTACGATTCGTGCACCTGCGTTATAGGCGTTTTCGAGATCGTGAACACTACCAATTCCCGGCAATAGCAAGGTAGCAACTTTGGCATAGCTCAATTCTTCAGCAACCGCCTCAATCCACTCGAGATCGGTATGAGCGCCAAAGCCATAGTTGAAACTAGAACCTTGCAAGCCGTCACCGTGAGCAACTTCGATTGAGTCAACTTTGGCATTATCAAGCGCACGCGCTATCGACTTAACTTGATCAATGGAGTACTGGTGACGAACCGCATGGCAACCATCACGCAATGTCACATCTGAGATATACAGTTTTTGTTCATTCATGAGGGTCTTCCTTATTGGTTCAGACAAGATTGAGCGATACGTTCTGCGGTCGCCATAGCCGCACAAGTCATAATATCGAGGTTGCCAGCATAAGCAGGGAGATAATGGGCAGCCCCTTCGACTTCAATAAAGGCAGACACTTTGAGCCCACTGAACTCACCGTAACCCGGAAGCGTAACTGGCTTGTCTTCGCCAATCGATTCAAACTGCACCGCTTGTTTTAAACGGTAACCCGGCACGTAGCTTTGAACCGCGCTGACCATTTCTTCGATTGATGCGCGGACTTTGTCTTCATCTTTGCTGTCACAAAGTACGTGGACAGTGTCACGCATCATCAGAGGTGGCTCTGCCGGGTTCAGAATGATGATCGCCTTACCTTTCTTCGCGCCGCCTACTGTTTCAATGGCTTTAGAAGTGGTTTCGGTAAACTCGTCGATATTCGCGCGAGTACCTGGTCCTGCCGATTTACTGCTGATCGACGCAATAATCTCTGCATAATGCACGGTGGCTACTTGCGCTACAGCCGCAACAACTGGAATGGTTGCCTGACCGCCACAAGTGACCATATTGACGTTATTCTTCGCAAGGTTTTGTTCCAGATTCACGACTGGAACGCAATAAGGACCAATCGCTGCCGGAGTTAAGTCAATCAGCTTAATGCCTGGTTTCGCCTCACGCAGAAGGGCATCATTACTGATGTGCGCGTTAGCCGACGTCGCATCAAAAACGATATCGATGTCATTAAACTCTGGCAATTTAATCAAACCTTCCACACCTTCATGAGTGGTGGTAACCCCCATTCGACGTGCTCTGGCCAGGCCATCCGATTCTGGGTCAATCCCAACCATGACACTCATGGTCAAATGTTGGCTATTGCGCAGCACTTTTATCATTAAGTCAGTGCCGATATTGCCTGAGCCAATAATCGCTACCTTCATGGTTTTCATTTTTCACTCTCCTCTTGTTCTGTAAAGGAGACTGACACACGACCAACTCCTGTAATTTCGGCATCGAAACGGTCACCCGGCTGCACCGCTGCCATCGGGCCTAACGCACCCGTCAAAACCACATCGCCAGCACGTAATGGCTCGCCAAATGCACTCATGGTGCGAGCCAGCCAAACTGCTGCATTTAATGGGTTGCCAAGACACTCGGAACCGTCACCTTGGGATACGACTTCGTTATTGCGTGACATCGTCATGGTTGCGCCACGGAAATCTAAGCCGTCTACTGTTCGAGCAGGCCCGCCAAGTACATATAAACCGCTGGAAGCATTGTCTGCTACGGTATCAACAAACTTAATATCCCAGTCACGAATACGGCTGCCGACAATTTCTAAAGCGGGTACAACCCAGCCAATCGCATCCATTACTTCGCCTATAGTCGGGTCACTTTGCGGTAAGTCTTTCGCCAAAATCAGTGCGATTTCCGCTTCAATTTTCGGCTGCATGACCGCTTCATATGGCACCACTTCATTATCTCCGACACACATGTCGGCAAACAGAGTGCCAAAATCAGGTTGATCAACGCCTAACTGCGCCTGAACTTTAGGGTTCGTCAGACCGATTTTGCGCCCAACGATACGACGTCCTTGCTCGACCGCTACGGATACATTCATACGTTGGATAGCGTAGGCTTGCTGCACACCGGCGCCTTCGAACTCGTCACGCAGTGGTGAGATTGGCAGGTTATGCAGCTCTGCTTCACGCAGTCTCTGTGCCAGTTGTTCTATCTTGTCAGACATGGTTCTCTCCTTAATGCTGAATGAAGTCGACAACCAAACGGTTGAATGTGTCAGCATGTTCCCACTGCACCCAGTGACCGCACTGGTTGAAAACATGCAGTTGCGCCTGTGGAATGCCTGCCATCAAACGTAAGCTGGTATCAAACGGAACAAAGCGGTCTTGGCGACCCCAAATGACCAATGTATCGGCTTTGATCTCGCCTAATCGCGCAGAGAAATCCGGGAATTGTTTTGGATTGGCTTCCAGACTTTTCACAAAGTTGTCGAGGTGATCCTGACGAGCAAGAATGTTATTCAAACGAGTCTGGAACAACTCTTCGGTGAGGTCGCTGGTATCGAAGACGAAGATATCCATCATCGCTTTTAGGTTTTCGATAGTTGGCTCGCGGTATAGTTGATTTAGGCGCTTAATACCTTCTGCCGGCATTGGTGTGAACAAGCTTGCACCGCCAGTGCCGCCACCCATCAGAATCAATTTACCTACGCGTTCTGGGTAGGAAAGAGTGAATGCGACAGCCGAGTGCCCACCCATGGAGTTACCGATTAAATGCGCTCGCTCAATATCCAACGCGTCTAACACACCTTTTAATGCGGTTGCGTTTAGGTCGGAACGAGATTGAGTAGAGACTATTGAGTCACTCTTTCCCCAACCCGGACAGTCAAGAAGGATGACGCGATAACCAGCATTGACTAAAGGCTCAATATTACGGTTAAAGTTAGCCCAGCCCGTAGCACCCGGTCCTGAACCGTGTAGCATCACTACGACTTCACTCCCTTCACCGCAATCGTTGTAATGCAGTTTGAGATTGAGGTCTCCTGCCTCAATTTGAACAAATTTGCTTGTCTCTTGTTCAGTAAAAATTAGTTTAGACATTCCTATACTCCTCGTTTACAGCTTTAGTTTTTGTGTTCTTTGTTGTGGTTGCACTCATAGATCCAAATCCGGCGATCCACTCTGGTATCTCGCGGTAATAGCAACCTTCAGTTTTGTAAGGTCCGTAAGCAGATAGCGCCGCGCATGCCGCCACCCAGGTTTTCACTTCATGAGTGGACTTTCCGGCAATATCTGACAGGTCCTGATTGTTCATTGCATCCAGCTTGCTTATTTGCCCGTTGGCCAGATCGTGCATAAAGGCGCGATCCCATTCCGGATTTAGTGGATGTAACGTGTTTTGGTCATAGGTAAATTCAACCGCTGCGTTGATCACTCTTTGGGTGCGGGCGATACGTTCATCTTCAGGAAGGCATCGACCGCTGCCTTTTAATCGGTCTGCGATATGCTCGTTGGCAGTGGCTAGCTCAGGTACTGGCGGCTGGTGTGATAAACCGCCGGAAGCCAGAAATAACACGCGCTTGTTTAAGCTCTTGGCGTATTCACCGATGGCTTCACCCAGTAAGCGGGCTCGCTGAAAACCGGGCATTGGGGGCGCAACACCGTTGATAAACACCGGGATAACCGGAACGCGATCCAGACTACCTAACAGAAACTCGAGAGGTTGAGCAAAACCGTGGTCTACTTGCATGTTGTAAGAAACCGCTGCGTCCACCCCTTTAGCCAGCACGTATTGTGCGCACTCTTCAGCAAGATCTTGAGGGACGTTTAACGGGCCAGCTAAAGTGCCAAAATCACCAATCGCATGAGCGGCCATTCCGATACAAAACGACGGCATAACATCGTAGAAAAATCCGTTGTAATGATCAGGTGAAAACAGGATCACCAACTCTGGGTCAAATTCATCAATGCGCTTTTTGGCGGCAGCGATAACGCGATTAACTTCATTGATAACCTCCTGAGGGGGATCAAAATGACCGACTAATGGTGTATGCGACAAGCAGTGCAAATAGGCTTTACTCATATCAAGCTACCTTCTTGTCATTGGACTCAACTTTAGGAGCCGCGTCGCTGTGCTTAGTTGTGGCGCTCAGCGCCTTACGTACTTGTTGGCAAATGGTGTTGATCGACTGTGGAATAGCGATACTTGCAACGAATCGGTCAGGTCGGATAATGGCTACTGATGCTGGGTAACGACCAAACCAATCTTTTAGTGCGTGGGTTTCATCACCAACACACAGCACATCTGGATGCGTCTGAATCTGTGACTTGAGCTGTACTGACGGAATCACTTGAATAAACTTGGTACCGAGTTGCTGCCAATGCTGGATTTCGGCTTCACTCAACCCCTGCATAGGATCGGTGCCCCATGCGATTACTGCGAAGTTTTGACTGATAACATCATCAAGTTTGCTGATCTCATTACCCACTCGCACCATAGGCTGAATAAACAGTTTGCCCACTGGAGAGTCTTTGAGTGCAGGCTTGGGTTCAACAAGAACGCCTTGATGATACTTAGGCATTGGTTTAAAGCGCATTTCAACAAAGTAACGCTTAACAGGCGGTACATAGTTCAACAACCAAGATACGCCGTCACGCAACGTTGCCTGCCACTTTTTAGGTGGCGCCAGTACCTTACCGGCTAAAACTGACAGATCGATCATCGCTTTCGCATGGTCACGACGTTCTTGTTGATACGTGTCTAACAGGCTTGGATCCGCCAGCCCTTTAACCACTAAAGAGAGTTTCCACGCCAGGTTATTTGCATCGCGCATACCGGAGTTGTAACCCTGTCCTTGCCAAACTGGCATAATGTGCGCCGCATCGCCTGCAAGCAGGATTCGACCTTCGCGGAACTTACCAGCAAGACGGGCATTGTGGGTATAAACACGCTGACGGATAAATTTGATGTTTTCCGTTGATGGCAGCACTTTGCTCAACAGACGATCCATATTTTCTGGCTTGCTGAGTTCCTCTTCGGTTTCACCCGGCATGACCATAAACTCAAATCGACGAATACCTTGTGGTAGAGCCGCTGACACATATGGGCGTTCAGCGTCGCAACATAAGTAAATGTTAGGGGTACCAATTGGATCGTTTTCCAGATCCATTACGATCCATTGGTTTGGTGCGGTTTCACCATCAAACGAGATGTTCAAATTACGACGGACAAAGCTATTACCACCGTCACACGCAATCATGTATTTTGCTGAAATTCGCTCTTCTTCACCCTTTTCGTTAGTGAAGTTAGCCCAGGTTTGTTCGTTATCTTGGCCAAAGTTAACCAGTTCACGTGAGAACAGCACTTTAACATTCGAGAAGCGGTCTAATCCTTCATATAGCGCTCGATCGGCCTTTGGCTGAATAAAAGCGTTTCTTCTCGACCAACCAAACTCGTTAGTATTCGGTTGAATATCTGCGAAACAACGGCCTTTAGGGGTTAGGAAGCGCATGGCATGATATGGCGTTGTGTAAGGCACAACTTCTGAAGCTAACCCTACAGCCTGAAACGTTCTTAAACTCTCGTCATCAATACCAATCGCGCGAGGGTAATCGATTAGTGTCGGCAGTTGTTCAATCACAGTGACGTTAATGCCTTGGGCGCCGAGATAGTTTGCAATCATTAAACCGACTGGACCAGCTCCAATAATCATGACTTCTGAATCATAATGGGCAGTTGAGACCGTTTTCGGGGATGTGGATACTGTCACTTTGAATTCTCCAGGTACGTTCAAGTTATGGGAACCCTATTTGATCACGTAGATCGCTAGGGAAAGGCCTACTCATTCGCGTTCTGAAGGAGTCAGGCTGTATAAATGTTTTTATTTTGTTACTGAAACGTACATCCAGAGCGGTTATATCCACAACCGCAACTCAACTTTAGGTGCACATAGTGCACAATGTTGTTTTAACTTGTTTTTATATAATTACACCTCGATAAATTGGGCTGTGAGCACAGCTAAATTGAGCAGATTTCGCCAATATTTAGTGATGCAAATCTCGATTTTTTAAACGGCAAAGTTACACGTCTGTAACAGTAAGGCGACAGATAGTTGTGAAAAGTTGTAAAGCAAAGGGAGGTATCGATTTTGTTAGAAAGGAGTAGAAGTGGTGAAAAAGCTGGTCTGATTGCTGATGAAGTGAGTTATGAAGATAAGAATTAAGGATGCGTTAAAAATAATAACAACGCGAAAAACTCCAGGGCTGAAGCTTAAAAAACGAGGCCGATACATTTTGTATCGGCCCAGTTAAAGACTTACACCGTCTGTTTAAAGACGTGGAAACTACAGCAAGAATGCGCCATAGGCTAAACTTGCGCAAATTACATAAGTTGGGTGCACTTTGAATTTTTCCAAACACAGACCCGCGACGACAAATAGGAAGGCAAAATGTCCCCAACCCGCTTCGCCACCAGACATAATCAGTTTGTAGCTCAGCAATAGCATCAACGTGAAAATGATTGGTAGAACCCACGCGCCTAACGCTTTTACTTTTGGCGAGTTACGGTATTTGTACAGCACACTCATCGCAAGCACCATGATGATGATGGTAGGCGCAACCGTCGCGAACACGGCGATAAACGCACCAAGCGTTCCACCGACTTCGTAGCCGATGTAACCCGCCATTTTCGTCGCAATCGGACTTGGTAGCGCGTTGCCTAATGCTAGTACTTCGGCGAACTGGCTGGCATTCATCCAACCATACTGGCCAACAACTTGTGCCTCGATTAGAGGAATGATTGCAGGACCACCGCCATAACCGACGATGTTAGGAATAAAAAATGCTAAGAAGATATCGATATAAAGTTGCATGCTTATCCCTTTTTATTTTCTGGTTTTAGACTTTGCTCAGCCGCACTAGGCTTTGGGTCAGGTTTCACCAATACGGCAAGGAGTACTGCTGCGACAACCAGGCCCGGGTGTACACCCAATACCACGATAAACAAAATAGAAAGCGCGATACCAATACCCGTCGCAATTGCGCCAAGTGATTTGTACCCCTTTAGTAAGAAGTCATAGGTAAGCTTGGCCATCATCCAGGAAACTACCGGCAATACCCCTTGAGCCATACCGGCAACCCAAGGCTTATCACGGTATTCGTTTAATAAGCCTAATCCTGCAATCATGACGATAATCAGTGGAATAATCGTCATGATCACTGCATTGATACATCCGATCTTCCCACCTACTTTATAACCAATATAACCCGCCATTTTAGTCGCAATTGGGCCAGGTAGCGTGTTGCCGATTGCAAGTACGTTGGCAAACTCGTCATCGGTCATCCATTTATAGTTGTCGACCACTTCTTTATGAACCAAAGGGATCATCGTGGGGCCGCCACCAAATCCAAACAAGCCTATGCGGAAGAATGCACTGGCCAGATCTCGTTGTGTTTTCATCGTTCTTTGTTACCTTGCTGATTATTTTATTTTATAAACCGTTTGCTCTAACCACATCATACTCGAAGCGGTTACCCACTGATCTTGTGGACAGTCTATCATGGCCTCAATATCACTTAACTGGTGCTCTCTGTCATCGTATACACAAACAAATACCCGGTCACCATCAAGCAACTGATGGTCTTCTCCATAAGATGTATAACACGGTGCGCCAATCGCAATAGTAATTTCACTTGGTTGATTCGCCTCAATGAACAAGCTGTGCGTATTATGCATAGCACCGTCATCGGCTTGGTGGTTAATTGTCTCGACTAACCAGTCGGTTAACGATTGATAGAAGACATTGTATTCTGTTACCGACACGTCTTGGCTGCACAAGTGCCATTGCCCATTCCGGCTATGAAAGCCGCACAATCTGAGATGATCAAGCGGTGTCTGCTCAGAAAATGAGTCGACAGGAAGATCTAGTTCGGCAATACCCTTACTAAATGCGCCCCAGTTTTTCTTCTCAGCTAGCTTAGATACCGTTTTATTACGGTAGGTTGCATCATTGATTAACGTCAGCGCAAAAGGAGTAAGAGCGGCAATCTGGCCTTGCTCTGTATAGGTAACGCTGCATTTAATCGCAACCTCAGGCTCCATCTGAACCTTGGCATCTTGCTCTTCAGGCAATACCAATTTAGATGAACTGAAAGGCATCTGCCCGAGATAAGAGTCGCTAAGCTCACGAACAAACATAGGAAACAGCGCTCTCGGGCGCTGTGCTTCCTGATGTTCCTTTTTTTGTTTCTCGCTGAACGCAGAGATCTCTCCGGTCTGTGCCAGATAACCCGGCGAGTTTCCTGCTATTCCCAGCACAACGGAATGTGTCAGTGGTTGTTTAGTTTCCATCCGTTTTGCGCTCCTGCTGGGCTAGAATCATTTCTGTTAAACACTGCAAAGCAACTGCCACGTCATCCTCTTGAACACTTTCCAGTGGATTATGACTAATGCCTTTATCACAGCGAACAAATAGCATTGCAACTTCAGTTAGATGGATCATCGCAAGCGCATCATGCCCAGCGCCACTTGGTAAAAATACAGGTTCAGATTCTGAAACTCGAGAAACAATCTCGCCCCACTGACTTTGTAAAGAGTCATTACAAGGTACCGCGCTCGCCTGATAGAGCAATCGATTGGAGAAACTGACCTCACGACGCTTTGCAATCGCGTTAAGTGCCGTTAGCAAGTCGTCACACGAGCGCTCCAGTTGCTCCTGATTCAAGCTGCGGATATCCACAGTAAAATTAACCTCACCGGGAATAACGTTGACTGAACCTGGCGAAACCTCACACTTACCGACTGTCGCTACAACTTTGTTTTCAGTTTTGCTCTGTTCGGTCGCATAGTTTTCTATCGTCGAAATCATCTCAGCTACAGCGCACAACGCATCCATGCGCATGCCCATCGGAACTGTACCTGCGTGTCCAGCTAAGCCTTTCACCTGAAACTGAAAACGTTTTGCGCCGGCAATACCCGTCACCACACCAACTGGCTGATTTTGAGCTTCAAGCACGGGGCCTTGTTCAATGTGCACTTCCAGATAAGCCATCACGCCATCTGACGAACGGCTATCTTTCCCTACCTCTTCCGGAGACAGGCCAAATTCGACCATAGCCTGTGACATTGTCACGCCATCGTTGTCTTTCAGGGACAGCCAGTTTTGGTCAAATACACCCGCAACTGCGCTCGAACCAATCAATGTACTGTTGAAGCGGGTGCCCTCTTCATCGGCAAACGCGACAACATCGACATGAAATGGAAACTCAACATCTTTGAGCTGCTCCAACGAGGAAATACCAACCAGTATCCCCAGGTTTCCGTCATATTTACCCGCATCCGCAACCGTATCACTGTGAGAGCCGATAATTAGCGTTGGCATGGTAGGGTTGGAAGATACCTTCCTTCCCCATTGGTTCCCAACACTGTCCTGCCATGTTTCAAGCCCGGCTTGTAGCATCCATTCGCCGAGTTGATGGTGCGCCTGCTTATGTTCCGGCGATAAGTAGGTGCGTTTTAATCCATCTTGCATCGAGGTAAACGTAGCCAAGTGGTCAGCACGTTCCATAATGCGTTGGGCATCCAATTTACTCATCCTTGATTCACCCTCTTAATGGCATTAAACATATTTTTCCATCGCGGCAATGACTGCTTGTCCCGGAATGATTTTAGCTTTATTACGGATAAGGATGGCTTCCAGCGCTGCAAGCGTGGTTAATACTGCTTCTTGGCGCGCGTTGTAACCCATTGTACCGATGCGCCAGATTTTGCCGTCCAATGGACCAAATGACGTGCCAATCTCAATACCAAAGCTGTTAAGCAGTTCCTGACGTACTTTGTTGCCGTCCACTTCTTTAGGAATGTAGACACCCACAACGTTGTTCATTTTGTACTTCTGGTTACCAAATAGCTCTAAGCCCATTGCTCTTAGGCCGCAGGCCATCGCATCACCCGCTTGTTTGTGGCGAGCAATTACGTTATCCGCGCCTTCTTCAAGGTAGATACGCGCACATTCACGTGCTGCGTAAAGCATACTGGTTGCTTCGGTGTGGTGGTTAAGACGCTCTGGTCCCCAGTAATCCATGATCATCGACAAATCGAAGTAGTTCGAGCGAATGATCTCTTCTTCACCTGCAGTGTGGTGATCAGCGCGAATACCTGCTTCGACGTGTTTACGACGATTGATCAGTTCAGCACATTGATCGCTCAGCGTAATTGGAGAACTACCAGAAGGACCACCAAGACATTTTTGTAAACCGGCTGAAACGGCATCAAGATTCCATTCGTCGACTTTAAGTTCATTACCAGCAATCGATGCTGTTGCATCACAGTAGAACAACACGCCATGACGTTTACAGATTTCACCGAACTCTGCCAGTGGCTGGTTCATGGTTGTCGAAGTATCACCTTGTACCGTCGCCAGTAGTTTTGGCTGGAATTCTTTGATTGCCTTTTCAACCAGCTCAGGTGGACACACTTCGCCCCATTCAACATCAATGGTTTTAACTGTTGCGCCAACGCGATTTGCGATTTCACTCAACAGGTGGCCAAAACGACCAATAATTGGGATAAGTACTTTATCGCCCGGCTTAATCACTGAGACAAGTACTGCTTCGATACCTGAACGAGCCGTACCGTCAACCAGCATGGTTTGTTGGTTTTGTGTTTCGAATACACCGCGATACAGCGACTGAACTTGCGTCATGTAGCCCGTCATAACCGGATCATATTGACCGATTAAAGCCTGTGAAATGGCTTGGTGCACACGTGGATAGGCATTAATTGGGCCAGGCCCCATCAACAAACGTTGTGGTGGGTTCAAAGTTTCAAATAGCGTTTGAGTTGTCATTATCTCTCTCCTAAAAATATATCGCCATCGCTGCGAGGGTCACTCGTTGCGTCTGCCTGTCCTTGCTGATCTAGGGTTATTGCTCCCGCGTGTCCCATCAGCTCACTCAAGTTTTCAACCTGAGTCACTTGGTGGCCCATCTGCGTTAATGTTTGCCCGTATTCGCTGTACAAGTCTTCTTCAAGTCGTAAATTGTTTGTCGCATCACCCCATGTTCTGCCGAGTAGCCATCGTGGCATAGACACGGCTTGTTGCAGAGACATGTTTTGATAAATGTGTCGGCTGAATAAACAAGCCTGAGTTTGCGGTTGCCCTTCTCCGCCCATCGTTCCGTACACGATGCGTCGGCCATCTTTAAGCTCAGCATAAGCTGGGTTCAGTGTGTGGAACGGCTTTTTGCCAGGTACTAAAGCATTGTGATGTTCGCTATCTAGCGAGAAGCTTTTTCCTCTGACGTTCCACATAATTCCGGTTGAAGGAAGTACAACGCCTGAGCCAAACTCCCAGTAAACACTCTGAATAAAACTCACCATTGTGCCGTATTGGTCGGTTGCGCCCATCCAGATGGTGTCGCCCGGTTTTGCCTGATAAGGCCATGGCTGAGCTTGGGTTAATGAGATACGCTGTGCGCACTCTGCCACCACACTTTCATCTAAGTATTCCTGCAGTGGCTTGCTTAAATAGCGCTCATCGGTAACGACTTTGTCGCGGATAATAAATGCTTGCTTCGTCGCTTCGACGAGTAAATGAATATGGTCCAGCTCTGAGTTTGCTTGCGATGCTAAGCGATCGTATATCGCTAAAATTAATAACGAAGCCAATCCTTGAGTCGGTGCACCCAGGTTATAAAGCTGACCTTTTGAGGTCTCAACGTTTAGTGGAGTCGTAACCAATGCCTGATGCTGATGAAAATCTTCAATCGTTAGCGGACTTCCCGCCTGTTGAAGCTCTTTTGCTGCCAGTTCTGCAATCTCACCTCGGTAAAAGTCATCCAACCCTACCTCGGCCAATCTTTCCAATGTTTTTGCCAGCGCCGGGTTGACCACTGTTGCACCAAGTTTTAACGTTTCACCGTTATCAAGGAACAAACGGCTGAATTCGGCTTCATCTTTTAAGCGCTCAAAGGTTTTTACACTCGCATCGACAAGGCTTTGTGTAACTTCAATGCCGTTTCGTGCTGCGTCAATAGAAGGTTGTAACAGAGTGCTTAAAGGCAGTTTGCCACCATCGATTTCCAGCGCTTTTTGCCAACCGGCGACTGTACCAGCCATGGTAATAGACGCTTCGCCACCTTTTTCTGGCAGCTCGGTGCCCAATGCGCGGTAGTAATCTGGGTCGATGGATAATGCCGCTGCTCCGCATGCATCTATGGCAACTGGTGCTTCTCCCGGCTTACTGATTAACCAAAATCCGTCACCGCCAATGCTGTTCATATGAGGGTATTGCACCGCAATCATTGACGCAGCCGCGACCATCGCTTCAGCAGCCGTTCCGCCTTGTTCTAAGATTTGTTTTCCCACTTCCGTTGCTTTGTGATGCGGGGCGGTAAATGCGGTTTGAAACACCATTAAGACTCTCCTTTGATTAAAGACGACGCTGTCGCAATCAGATCGTATTCGCTGTTAGCAGACCCAAGTAACGACACACCACAAGGTCCATTTGTTACGTTATTCATTGGGATATGAAGTTGAGGGAATCCACTTAAACCCGCGAGACTGGTTAGCCCCATAAGATCAGAGCGATATTCCGCTAAGTCTGCATCTGGAGTCGTGAGCTTAGGTGATTTTCCTGGGGTGGTCGGTAATACCCACAACGTATCCTTGTCCGCAAGTTGCTCAGCTAGCCAGCTGGTAAACTTCGCTTGTTGTTCTTTCCCTTTACGATAATCTTGAGCCGAAATGGTACGCGCCCATACAACTCGTTCTTGTATTGCTGGTGCCAGCGTATGTTGCCACTCATCAAGCCACGCGCTGTGGCGGTCAATAATTTCGTAACCTTGGATGGTTCGGAATAATGCGCTTAATTCGCCAAGGTCATAGCCTGCGTCTTGCAGAGCATTGCTGTATTCAAGCTGAATATTTGCACTGTCAGCCCACTGCTTCAGTTCCTCTAGGCGCTCACTTCCCAGAGTCTTTGACAAGCTTTGATCCAAAATCAGGGTTTTCGCGACAGTTTGAGCCTGAGTTTCGGGGCCAAGACATGCATACACGTTTTCCAGCGTTGATAAGTCTCGGCTGAATACACCTGCGGTATCGAAGCTTTCAGCCAGTGTGAAACTGCTTTCTAATGACAACTGACCCAATGTTGGGCGTAAGCCGAAAAGGCCGCAGTAACTCGCTGGAACACGAACCGAACCACCAGTATCTGTTCCGATAGAAAAATCAACGTCACCTTTTGCTACCGCAACAGCACTGCCACTTGAAGAACCACCAGGTAAACAGTCAGGCGCTAAAGGATTAACTGGCGTGCCATAGTGAACATTAATACCATTCAGGCTGTAAGCTAGCTCATCCGTTTGAACTCGGCCTTTGCACTCTGCTCCTGCATTTAAAAGCGAGATGATGAGTGGCGAAGTACTTTCTGCTTTGCTGTGAGTCTCTAGCCACTTAGGGTTTCCTGCTCCGGTGACATATCCCTCTACGTCAAAGAGATCTTTAAAGACAAAACTCAATCCATTCAGTGAGCCTTGCTTTAAAGCCGGTAGGTAATCAGGCCCTTGGGTACAATAAATACGTTGATCGATTTCCATTCTTTCTTCTCATTCCTTTGAAGTAAACAAGCAACCACTTGTTGAGTTACTTGTTTACTTTATCTTTAAGTTGGCGATTTAATTCAATTTAAAGCCACGAATAAAGTTGTTTATTGTTGCTTTGCTAGAGCTGCCTTTGATACCCAAAACAATTTCTTTTGCATCAACTGTTTGTACACGATTGCTGAAACGAAACCACCGATAAACAACGCGTAGTTCGCTAATTCCGTGACAAAGAAGGTTGCAATAATGGCAGCGACACTTGCGATTACTAGCGCATAAACACTGTTCATGTTAACGCCGTTTTTGTACCAGTACTGACCTTGTGGCGATTCAGTGTAAAGTGATGGGACATCGATTTGTCCTTTCTTCACAATGAAGTAGTCAACAATGATGATGCCGTATAGTGGACCAATCATCGCGGCTAAAACGTCAACCGTGTAGTGAATCACTTCTGGGTTGTTAAACAGGTTCCAAGGAGTCAGTAGGATTGAACCAAACGCTGCGATGAAACCACCCATTTTAAAGCTGATTTTCTGTGGTGACACATTCGAGAAGTCAAACGCTGGTGCAACAAAGTTAGCCACGATGTTGATGCCGACTGTCGCGAAAATAAAGGTCAATGCACCAAGAACAGTGATTAAGCCAGAATCAAGGCGTTTAACTGTTTCAACCGGGTCAACAATCATCTCTCCGAAAACTGGAATCGATGCTGACACAATAACCACACTGAACAAAGAAAACACAATAAAGTTCAGTGGCAGACCTAACAAGTTACCAAGTTTCAAGTCTTTGTAGCTTGTACAGTAACGAGAGAAGTCACTAAAGTTAAGTGTTGGACCAGCAAAATAACCTGCAACCAATGCTGTTGCGATGATCATCTGAATGATTGCTTCAGAACCAACCAGTGTTTCTTTACCTAGGTTAAAGCTGATGTTCTCCCAACCTGCCAGATTGATCATGTATGCACAAAGAGCAAACATAGCGATGTAAATCGCAGGACCAGACCAGTCAATCACTTTACGAATCATGTCCATACCGAACATAAATACGATTGCTTGCAGTACCCACATTGAGCTAAAGCCAACCCAACCTAAGTAAGATAACCCCAGGAACGAGTCATTTGCTAAACTCTCCATCGATGGGAAGAAGTACAGCAGCAAGATAATGAACGAACTTGATGCTAAGTAAGTTTGAATACCGTACCAAACGACAGCAATAATGCCTCGAATGACGGCTGGAATATTCGCACCAAACACACCAAACGACATACGAGCGACGACAGGGAACGGAACGCCCGCTTTTTGTCCTGGCTTACCCATCAAGTTGGCAAATACTAATACAATAGATATACCAGCCAGCAAACTGATGAAAACTTGGATACCGTTTAATCCAAGCGCAAACAAACTCGCTGCAAATACATATCCCCCGACACTGTGCACGTCTGACATCCAAAAAGCGAAGATGCTATACCAGCCCCACTTCTGTTCCTTCTCGGGTGCTAGATCCTCGTTGCTTAGCCTTGGGCTAACAGGTAATTCCTTTTTCATGTGCTTATCTCCATTACTAATTGTATACAATCCCAAATACAATTAGCGTGCCAATTCTGAAAACCCCCGCCATACAACGAATTGGTGAAACTTGCCCTATGGAATCGCCCTTATAGCGCACCAGATTTGACCATAGTGCACATATTTGGTGCCACAAGCAGTGCGTATATACTCAACTCACCTGTCCTTTTGGTCAAGTAATTTGAATAGTCAATCACTATAGACACTAGAATTGGCAAAGATTTAAATTAAGATTGTATACAATGATGCATGCGAGATTGTTTAGTGGTATACATATTGCTTTATTGGGTTGGATAAAAAATTTGGATCGATTACCTATGTCAAACGATGAAAAGATCTATCAACAAATATTGAAGGCGATTGTTGAACACAAACTTGAGCCTGGAGAGCGTCTTCCAGAAGACAAACTCTCAGAAGCTTTTGGCGTGAGCCGAACTGGCATTCGTAAAGTGTTGCAACGATTAGCGCTTGAACGATTTGTGGTTATTCAACCGAATAAAGGCGCACACGTGAACAGCCCTAGTAAGCAGGAAGCAGAAGAAGTGCTGAACAGCCGAATTTTACTTGAGCCACTGCTGATCACCGACATTCTTCGTAACTGGGACGAAAAGCAGTCTAATTATTTGCGCTCCATTGTTACTCAGGAAGACAAAGCGACCCAACATGGTGATTTAGCCGAATC
The DNA here is from genome assembly GCF_035621455.1 of Vibrio natriegens NBRC 15636 = ATCC 14048 = DSM 759. NCBI lineage: Bacteria > Pseudomonadati > Pseudomonadota > Gammaproteobacteria > Vibrionales > Vibrionaceae > Vibrio > Vibrio natriegens. Next base: position 1,496,518 of record NZ_CP141822.1, on the reverse strand, counting down.
TATTCAGCTGACAGCTAAGTTTCACTATGAACTAGCCAAACAGTCGGGAAATTCTGTATTGGCCGAATTTGTTGAACAGCTTTGTTACCGCTCTTCACTGGTCATCGCCGCGTACGGCTCAAAACATAGCGTCAGCTGCGATTGTGGCTCTCACTCAGAACTTATCGATCTGCTCGACAACTTTCAGGATGAAAAAGCTCAGCAATGGATGAAGCATCACTTGGTCGTGATCAAATCGTCATTGGAGTTGGAATCGAAATCTAAAGAGCCGGTTAATTTTCATAAACTTTTTTGCGAAACGGACTAATACAAAATGAAAATCAATTTGATCAACCCTAATACGTGTCAGGGAATGACAGACAAAATTGCGATCAGCGCACAAACCGTTGCCTTACCTGGCACAGAAATCATCGCGTCTTCACCAGTTAACGGTCCGGAAAGCATTGAATGTGCATTTGACGAAACGCTCGCTGCTGCAGCGCTCCTTGATGTGATTCGCACTGGCGAAGAGCAAGGTGTCGATGCACATATTATCGCCTGCTTCGGTGATCCAGCTCTGGACGCAGCACGTGAGATTGCAACCAAGCCAGTGATTGGTATCGCAGGTGCTGCGTTCCAACTCGCAAGCTTGGTGTCTTACCGCTTTGGCGTCGTCACTACAATGACCAGAACACTACCAGCAAGTGAACACCTTCTTCAAAGATACGGTTACCACCACTTGTGCAGCGGTGTTCGAGCGACAGATATTCCGGTATTGGAACTTGAATCTCTAAGTATGGACACTTATCAGCTACTTGCTGAAGAATGCCGTAAAGCAATCAAAGAAGACGGTGCCGAAGCCATCGTACTCGGTTGTGCTGGCATGTCTGACTTAGCCAACGAGCTTTCAGAAGAACTGAATGTACCTGTGATCGATGGTGTTGCTGCGGCAGTGAAACTTGCTGAGTCACTGCACCAACTCAACTTAGTGACATCAAAAAGTGGCCAATACGGGGCACCGTTGGTGAAGCCAATCCATGGAATTTTCAAGCACTGGTCGCAGTAAAAGTCACCACATACCCATCCTGCTATTTAGAAGAATATTTATATCAAGGTTTACTTTATGGAAGAAAATAACCCTCGCGATTATATCGGTTACGGAAGAGATAACATCCCTCACGCTAACTGGCCTAATAACGCTAAGATTGCGGTGCAATTTGTCCTGAACTACGAAGAAGGTGGGGAAAACTGCGTACTTCATGGTGATGAGCATTCAGAAACATTCCTATCTGAGATCGCAGGAGCAGAAGCGTATAATGACCGCCACATGAGTATGGAGTCACTTTACGAATACGGTTCCCGTGTCGGTGTTTGGCGAATCTTAAACGAGTTTAAACGTCGCGAGCTTCCGCTTACTGTATTTGGTGTTGCTACTGCACTGCAGCGTAACCCAGAAGTGACCAAAGCGATCGTTGAAGAGGGTCATGAAATTGCCTGTCACGGCCTTAAATGGTTGCACTACCAAAACACGCCAATTGACGTTGAGCGCGAGCATATGATTCAAGCACTGGATATCATCGAAGAACTGACAGGCACTCGCCCAATTGGTTGGTATACCGGACGTGATTCACCGAATACGCGTGAACTTGTCGCAGAGCAAGACGGCCTGCTTTACGACTCTGACTATTACGGCGATGACCTGCCTTTCTGGACACAAGTACCAGACAAAAATAATGCCGGCAGCACCCGACCACACCTTGTGGTTCCGTATACATTAGACACCAACGACATGCGTTTCTCCTCCCCTTACGGTTTTAGCCACGGTGACGAGTTTTTCGAATATCTGAAAGATCACTTTGATTGCTTGTACGAAGAAGGGGCTGAAACCCCTAAAATGATGTCGGTCGGTCTGCACTGTCGCGTGGTTGGTAAGCCTGGTCGCTTCAAAGCGTTAAAACGTTTCTTAGACTACATTCAATCTCATGATGCAGTTTGGGTAGCAACCCGTGAAGACATAGCAAGACACTGGATTGAGAACCATCCACCAGCGTAATTGGCTTTTGACTAAATAAGTATCAAAAAGAGCGAGTATTATTTCGCTAGCCACTCAGTTCATCGAGAGCTTTACATCACTCTCGATGACTCTTTCTGTTGCAATGCCTTCACTTATTCTTGAGCATTCCCTTTATCACGTTGCTAATGAACGAAACGCAGACAAAAGCTCGGAGCAGACATACTTGAGCAAGAGGTCAGTTTCATTCTCGCAGGATAGATTCAAGTGCAGTTTGGTTGTGTTGCCCTTACCTGTCACCTCAACCAACAACTTTCTCTCGTCACCGCTCATCGGGATATTGAACAATCTCAATAACGATTCCGCTTGGCCCGAGGCGTTCTCAAATTCTAGATCGTGCTGATACTCAAGAAATACCTCTTCACCTTGCACGACACAAGAATACTGCCCCGGTTGAAGATAAGTGCCAAGCTGATATTCAAGGTCTGCCATGTGCTCTGCCACGGTAGAAAGACGATTGTTTAGTTTACTTAACATAATGCCACCTTTTGTTTCGCTCACCTCAGTACATTAAAGCTCATAAGAAACTTCTCAAGGTGGATTTTGCTCAAAACTTTAATGATCCCTTAAGCTTTAGTGCAAACGAACCAATTTGTGCAGTGAAAACTGCTAGTAATAAAAATCACACCAAATTATTCATCCAACTAATTACACCTATACCTATTAAACCCGTTGATATGTGACCTAAGCGTCGGATTTTCGTCTTGCAAACCACTAAACTATATGCACCCCCAACAATAAGAAACGTAATTACAATGAAAAATCTTATTTATGACACACTAGTTAGCCTTGCAAACCAGGAACCAGAACAACACGCCAAAATCCGTCAAGACTTATACGAGCAGCTCGATCTGCCATTCGATAAGCAGCTGATTTTGTATACGTGTGCACTTGGTCCGGCAAGCTCTGGTAAACTCGACAACAGCGAGGCGCTTAACAACACGGTAGAGAGCGTCATCAAATTACTGGAAACTCCTGAACGGTAATTTTCGTTGTCTTGTTTAAGGTCCGCATCTCAACCGGGCCTTTTTTGAATCCTGCTTTTTCAATGTAAAACCGCTCAACAACCGCCCCGTCGTCACCCCTTTTGTTTAACCCAATAAATCTCGACCCCACAAAGAATTTGTTTAACTTGCGCAGCAATCCAATTAAATCTAGCTACACTAAGTTTTAACCGAGAGTGAGAAACCTATGTTAGATAGCTGTCTTGAGTACCTGTGCGAACGCATGAATCAGTCAATAAACTCTGCTTTTGATCTGTCAGACAACTTAGTCATTGTGGCTTCCCCTTCTGATATTAATAAGCAAAGTAATGGCTCTAATGAAAATAAAGTGCTTATTTTTATTAGCGGCCTGGAAAGAGATCCCTTTTCCAAGGGAGGAAATATTGCCGCTTTCCAGCCCACTTCTCGATCCGCAATATCGAACAAGCCTCTATTTTTAGCGGTTTCCGTGGTGGTAGCTGCAAATTTCTCTGCATCCAATTACACCGATGGCTTAAAAATATTGTCTCATTTACTGGCCTTTTTTAATCGAAACCCGTTATTCAATAGACAGAACTCCCCCGATATGCCTGAGTTTGTCGAACAAATCGCGATGGAAATGGCGACTCTCACAGAAGCAAACTTGAGCCACATGTGGAGCATGCTTGGTTCCCATTACCTGCCTTCATGCGTCTATCAGGTACGTGTTGCGATCCCGAACAGCGAAGCGGTATTACTACAATCTGGGCCGTTAAATTTCGTCAAATCTAACTTACAAAAACGGGAGCAATAATGTCGAATTACGTTCCCTATATTGCACTTTCGGTCAATCATGAGTACTTTTCTAACAGTCGCATGAGCGTACCTGTTGATGTGGCTCCGACAAACGATACGATTCAATGGCTAAAGCATCACTACATGTTTTTAAAGCCTACACTTGGCGGGTTATATGTTGTTGCAGACATAGACATGCTGAAAGAGATCTCTCCACCTGACTCTCCTGCGTTATTGCAATTTAAAGTATTCAGTAAAGACCCACTATTTCGTAATTATACCGATATTCCATTGTCCACACCGATGTCGGTTGCACTATTCGAGATGCATTTAGGTAGTGAGTCGCCTCTTTCGGTATCTCCCAAACAATGGTTGACCGCTGAAGATATTATCAGCGGTGATCAATACGCTGCTATTTCAGAGTTTGAATTAAGTCAAAACCTTGTCGGAATAATAAATCTGACAATTAATGACGACTTTTTTTATAATGAAAACAGACAAGTAATATTAAATTACAGCCACACTTACGCTTATTGGCAGTATTATTTTTTTACCGACAATGAGTCAAAGGAATATCAAATTATCGACTCCAACGGCGAACTCACATTTAAAAGTATTGGGATACAGCATCTCAATCATAAGCCTTGCCTAGTGTTCCGCTCCAATACCTCGCTGCCTGTTTTACACCGTTCTGATTTGACACTTCAACTCAAAGCCAACCATAAAATCATTTACCGTCGTCTCGCCTCCGCCAGCCCCGCTCACATTGAAATTGAAACAGTCGATAATCAACTTCAACGACTGTGCCATATTTTTTTGGCCTAGCGATAAAAACTGTTTTTAAATTGAAAACAGTGATTTACATTCCAAATAAATCTTAATGATACAAAAATCAGTTTGCACATCTAATATTAATTTAAATGCAGTGCATTTTGTTTACTACATTATTTATTAGTAACTGCCTCGCTATGACAGCAGTACTGGGTGAAGTATTACTCTGCTAATCGCGAGCATTTGGTAACCATTCAATTCTCACTTAAAGGATTTAACTATGGTTGTAATGAAAACACCGGGCGTTTACATAGTTGAGAAAAATGCCTTCCCCAATTCTGTTGTCGAGGTCGCTACTGCTGTGCCAGCGTTTATTGGCTATACAGAGAAAGCTGAAAATGGCGGAAAATCGCTGAGTAAAGTACCCTGGCGCATCACTTCGATGTCAGAGTTTCGCCAGTACTTCGGTGGCGCGCCGTTACCAACCTTTGAGATCAGTGAAGCTGGTGATGATGCGAGTGCCGCGGTCGCTTTCAGCCAACAAGGTACGGCTTATCAGATAAAGCAATCGAATACACGCTATACGCTCTATCACAATATGCTATTTTTCTTTCAAAATGGCGGTGGGCCTTGCTATATCGTGTCGGTTGGAGGCTATAGTGATGACCTCGACCCAGGCGTTTTAAAAGGGGGAATTGACCCGCTGATTAAAGAGCCTGAGGCTACCATGCTCGTGATCCCTGAAAGTGTGCAACTGGCAGAAGATGCGTGCATTAATGTCCAGCAAGCCATGCTTGGTCATTGTGGTGGTAAGATGAAAAATAGAGTCGCGATACTCGATATCTGGGAAGGATTTAAAGATCGTCAGGATCCAAGTGGTGACTGTATAGAAAACTTCCGTTCTAAACTTGGTATTAACTATCTGGATTATTCCTCGGCATACTACCCTTGGCTCAATACTTCCATAGTTCAAGACAGTGATGTTAACTTCCATAACATCAGCAACTTAGATAAGCTTTCTGAGTTACTCACCAATGAAGTCAACGAGGCATTCAAAGATCTTGATGGCCTTTCCGATGATGAGCTAAACAGCGGCAGTAATAAACTTCGTGTTACTCGTAAACAGCAGATGCTTGATGAAATTGCCAAGCTCGCGACAGACTTACCTGATCAAGAACAGGTACTGCTTAATAAGGTGCTACAAACAATCAGCCCGCTTTACCAAACCATCATGAAGGAAGTGAAGCACCAACAAAACATACTTCCTCCAGCGGCGGCAATGGCGGGTATCTATACCATGGTCGATAATTCAAGAGGGGTCTGGAAAGCACCTGCTAACGTCAGCCTAAACGCCGTTGTCTCTCCAACGGTTAATATCAGCGATGACGAACAAGAAGATCTCAACGTTACTACTCAGGGTAAATCCATTAACGCGATTCGACCATTTGTTGGTGAAGGCACCTTAGTTTGGGGTGGACGTACACTTGATGGTAACAGCCTTGACTGGCGATACATTAACGTTCGTCGAACCATGATTATGCTTGAAGAATCAATCAAACTTGCCTCAAAGGCTTATGTTTTTGAGCCGAATGTCTCCAGTACCTGGGTATCGATGGAAAGCATGATTGGTAACTTCCTATACGGCATTTGGAAACGTGGCGGTCTGGCGGGGGCATCCCCTGGCGAGGCATACAGCGTTAGCGTCGGGCTGGGTAAAACAATGACCGGCGACGATATTCTAGAAGGTATTTTGAGAATTACCGTGTTGGTAGCCATTAGTCGCCCGGCTGAATTCATTGAGATTACCTTCCAGCAAAAAATGCAAGAATCATAATTACTTAGTACTCAAAAGCGCAGAAGGCTTTTAGCAGTAGTCCTTCGTAACTTTATGAACGAATTGTAGAAAGGAGACTACCATGGCAGATGATGGTTCAGCTCAATCAGAAACCGTATGGCCGATGCCCAAATTCCATTTTGAAGTCAAATGGGATGGTGGTGCTGGTGCCGACGCAAGTATGGTCGCCGCATTCCAGGAAGTATCAGGTCTGGATACCGAAGCCCAACCAATTGAATACCGCGCAGGCAACAGCAAAGTGTTCTCGACGATCAAGATGCCGGGGCTAGTGAAAACCAGTAACGTCACTTTGAAAAAAGGCATTTTTAAGAGTGATAACAAGTTCTATGACTGGTTTAGTAAGATCCAAATGAACACCATTGCTCGAACCGCCGTCACCATCAACTTACTTGATCAAGATAGTGGTGTGGTGATGAGCTGGAAACTAAAAAATGCGTGGCCAACAAAAGTAACAGGCACCGACTTGAAATCCGACGGTAATGAGGTTGCCGTAGAAACCATAGAACTGGCACATGAAGGGTTAGAAATCACAACCTCATAGTGCAACTCATTGGCTTGGTTGTCGTGCTTGATGCGTTAACCAAGCCAGTTTGTGGCATACAAAGCGTTATTGGAGATCAGAGCTTATGGCAGATGAATGGCCCCTACCCGCGTTTTACTTCAGCGTAGTGATCGGTAACAACCAAGATGATTCTGCTTTTCAGGAAATCTCTGGTTTAGAAGCTCAAATAGATACCGAAGACTATCAGGAAGGCGGCAATAATCTGGTCTATCACCTACCTAAAGTGATCAAACACTCTAATCTGACGCTAAAGCGGGGTATCGCTGATTCCAGTTCGGCATTGGTGAAATGGTGTCAGGACACGCTTGAAGCACAACTGTCCAAAGCAATCGTCCCAAAAACGGTCTCGGTCCGATTGCTTGATGAAAAAGGCTCTCCATGCCGGGTATGGGTTCTCTATAACGCCTACCCCGTTAAATGGCGAGTTGAAGGGTTCAACTCGACGAAAAATGACGTTGCGATTGAAGAAGTTGAGATCTGTTACAGCAGAGCAAGCCGCACAAAATAGCCGTTCAAGAGGTGACTAACGTATGCCTATAGAAATCAAACAAATGTCGATTCGTTCCAATGTCACGACTGAAGAAAAAAAATCGTCGAAACAAAAAAAGGAGCACCAATGTGACGGCGCGGATAAAGGCACAGGAGCTCTCTCCGAGGTTTCTTCTCAACACACGGCGCAATTCCAAACCATAAAATGGATGCACCGTAAACTCCAACAAGAAAACAGAGAGCGATAAGCATGGTCGATAAGCTAAAAATTGAGTCGATTGCAGCTTCCGGTAATACCGCAACCACTTTTAATGCCATGCTTAATCCAAATTCCATCAAGCAGGATTATGGCATTGGATATACCGACGACCCTTGCAAACACCGACAATCTCAGGGCGATATAGCGCCGACAGTGCAGTTTCAGGGATACCAAAGTGAGAAACTCAGTTTTGAAATAATGATCGATGCTACGGGTGTGGTTGAGTATAAAAAAGGAAAGTCCGTTCAAGACCAGCTGACTCTGCTTCGGAAAGTGATCTACGACTATAACGGAAAGCAGCACGAACCGAACCCTGTCAAAATCAGTTGGGGCACGGCACTTAGCTTTCGCGGACGCCTCACGTCCATGTCTGTCTCTTATGTGCTTTTTGATTCAAGTGGTGTTCCTTTACGCGCAACCGCTACACTAAACTTTACTCAATTTCTCACTGAGCAAGAGAAAGAAGCACTTGCCAAAAAGTCCTCCCCCGATCTGACACATCATGTCGTTTTTAAAGCGGGTGACACCTTACCGGGACTTTGCCATCAAATTTACAAAGACAGCTCCTACTATTCCAAAGTGGCGGCATACAACCAATTACCCAGTGTGCGAAACATTGCCCCTGGGACCAAGCTCTACTTTCCACCTTTGAGCTAAAAGTGAGGCGACATGGCAACATCTCCCACCGAGACCAATAGTGACATTGTCACGTTAAGCATCAAATCAAATGGCAATGTCATTGAGAGTTCAATTGGCATTATCTCGGTCAATGTTTTTTATCAGGTAAACCATATTGCCTATGCAGAGCTTGAGATCCGTGACGGAGACATCGCTGATCAAACTTTTGAAGTCAGCTCAGGAAACACATTTAAGCCAGGGTCAACGATCACTATCGATGCCGGCTACGGAACGGAAGACGAAACCATCTTCGAAGGCGTGGTGACCAATCATGCTATTCGCATCAGCGAAAACAACCAAACCACGCTCAATGTGACATGCAAAGATCAAGCGGTCGCCATGACGATAGCGAGAAAAAGCCAATGCTATTTGAAGCAAAAAGACAGCGACATCATAAATTCTCTTATTAGCAACTACTCAAGTATCACGGCTGACAGCGTAGACAGTACGTCTGTTGAACACGACGAACTGGTTCAGTTTAACTGCAGTGACTGGGACTTTATGCTGACTCGTGCTGAAGCAAATGGCTTGGTAGTAGCAAACCAGCAAAACAAACTTTCGGTAGAGGCTCCTTCCGTCAGTGATCCTGCGGCACTTGTCGTTACCTATGGCACTGACCTGATCAATTTCTGTGCGGAAGTAGACGCACGTTATCAATTTAGTAGTGTAACCAGTACCGCCTGGGACCCCAGTACACAGGCAATGCTATCGCAACAATCTGCAGCGACCGAGATTAGTAACCAGGGGAATTTATCAGCCAGCGAACTGGCAAACGTGCTAGGTATTAGTGAATATCGAATGCAAACCTCAGCCTGTTACACCCAGGACAGCCTGACCAACTGGGCAAAAGGACAACGTGCGAAGTCGATGCTTGCCAAAGTACGTGGCACTGTCACGTTTCAAGGTAATGCAAAGGCGCAAATTAATAGTCTTATCGAGTTAGCAGGCGTTGGCGATCGATTCAACGGCTCTCACTATATCGGCGCGGTACATCACAGAATCGAGCAAGGTCAGTGGCTAACGACCGTTGACTTGGGGCTTGCTCCGGTATGGTCTGCAGAGCATCGTGACCTCGGTGCCCCACCCGCCTCGGGATGGCTTCCTCCCGTGGACGGTTTACAGATCGGCGTAGTAACTCAGCTCAATGAAGACTCAGAAACCCAATATCGAATCAAAGTAAAAGTACCCGCATTAGGTGATACCAATAACGAGGTTTGGGCAAGGCTTTCCAGTTACTACGCGACTAACGAAAGTGGCAACTTTTTTATTCCGGAAATCGACGATGAGGTCGTGCTCGGTTACATCAACCAAGATCCCGGCCAGCCAATCATTCTCGGCAGTTTGTACAGCAGTAAAAAAGCGATGCCCTATGAGCTCACCCAAGAGAACTACACCAAAGCGATAGTGACTAAAAACAAACTCAAAATAGAGTTCGACGATGACAAGAAGATCATCACCATCACTACGCCCGGTGAAAATTCGATCACCATTAGTGACGATGAAAAGTCCATTACGCTCGCCGATCAAAACAGCAACACCGTCACTTTAGACGACAGTGGAATCACGTTGGATTCCCCTAAAGACATAACCATATCGGCGGGCGGAAACATTTCGCTGAAATCAACCGGTGATACCAGTATCGAAGCGACGGGAGACACCAACATAAAGGGAATGAACGTTTCAGCAGACGCCACCACTTCGTTAACGGCCAAAGGCTCTGCCAGTGCGGAACTGTCTGCTTCAGGAAATACCACCATTAAAGGCGCAATCGTCAATATCAATTAACGACTGATTTAAAGAGGACATCAACATGCCACCAGCAGCAAGAATTACCGATATGCACGCATGTCCAATGGCGACGCCAGGCGTTCCTCCCGTTCCCCATGTCGGAGGTCCGGTGATTGGGCCTGGCGTACCCACGGTGTTGATCGGGAAAATACCCGCCTCGGTCGTTGGTGATTCATGCACATGTGTTGGCCCACCATCCACCATAATAAAGGGTTCGGCGACCGTGATGATTGGCGGAAAACCAGCAGCGCGAATTGGCGACAGCACGAACCACGGTGGCAATGTTGCGATGGGTTGCTTCACAGTGATCATTGGCGGTTAGTTTTCAATGTAAAGGGACTGGATTATGGACAGAGACAATGGATTCTTGGGGACTGGTTGGGCGTTTCCTCCCACCTTTACCTCCGACAACTGCTCGGTCGAACTGTGCAGTAACGAAAAAGACATCAAACAGAGTCTTGCGATCCTCCTCTCTACCTCACCCGGCGAACGCCTGATGCACCCTGAGTTTGGGTGCCGAATTAACCGTTTTGTTTTTGCTGAACTAACAAAAACAACATTGACTGAAATGGAATACGAGATTCGGCAGTCGATATTGCTGTTTGAATCACGTATTGACCTGGATTCGTTAACGCTGACGCCCGTTCCGCTAAACGGGAAAATAATGATTGAGCTCGATTATCAGATAGTCACCACCAACACGCGAGACAACATGGTGTATCCGTTTTATCTGCAAGAAGGCACCCTGGTTAGCCCTGATCTTCTGCCTGATCTCGGTTCGGGAGATGCTTTATGACGCAACAAAACGAACGAGGTAACGTTGCACTTAGCCCTCACTTCTTTCAGCCCTACGAGCTCAGCTTCGAACAGCTCATCCTATGGGCGAAAAAGTTTGCCGAGCTTGTTCCTTATATGGATGAGAACAAGCAGATAAAAGGGAATTGGAGTGCGATGTTTGAACAAAATGAATTGGTGGTTTGTGCTGCAATACTAAGCATGGATGAAGCAGCATTAAAACGTCAGTTCAAACAATCACAATGTCTGGATGAAGAGCATACGCTAGAATTTATTCTTCACCTTTTTACTGTGTTAAACAGCTGGTACCGACACTTACCGAGCACACCAGAAATAAGCTACGAGTTAAAACTTCGCCTGCTCAACCGCTATCAGGCTCAACTTAATGCCCCATTACAACAACTATTTAATTGCACGCCCAAAAACCTCATCAATAAATACGAGCATCTCGATCCTTTGTGGAAACTATCTGATTCATCCCAGAGCGAAAAACAAGCGGCTCAATTAACCAACATCAAAGAGGAAGCACAACATTGTCTGTCTAAGATTCTGGTGTTGATTGAGTCCTTAAAGCAAGACTGTCGTGATACCTTCAAACAATCTCTCCACCATGGTGAACACCCTCCACAGCTTGCTCTGTTTCTCAGCTTTTTAAAACTTTTTAAGCGTGCTCAAAACAAAATTAATCAGTTTACTCATAAACATCTTCTGTTTTATTACCAAGACGTTTTGAACCAGTATCCGCAAAGTGCAGAGGAAGCGCCTGTCTTTCTCAAATTATCTCAAGGTAAGGCGAGCAAGACGCCCGTGATCATCAACAAAGGGCAAGCCTTCACTCCCGGCAATACAGCAACGTTTGAGCCGATAGAATTTCGCACCAACTACGCTATGTCAGTGACCGATGCGGAAGTGAAAAAGGCGTTCGGTTTTACACTTCGCCGTGATCCTCTGATTTCTCCAGAGAAAGAGCTCGGCTTTAATTCTGGTATTAGTCGTCAGAAAATTGAGCTCGATCCGATGCAGACAGGTGCTCAAAGTGACAATACCCAAGCTTTCAAGATGTTTGGTAGCCACCAGATTGATGATGACAGCCTTGAAAAGCATCTTGGACTGGTGATTTCAGACCCAATACTCTCTTTGGCTGAAGGTCATCGAGAGCTCACTTTGCAATTTCAACTTCAAGAAGTGGGCAATGGCATTGTGTATCAAAGATTATCTCAGCTCTATATCGAACATGATCAGGAACACTCGCAAGAGTCCAGTAAGTTGAGAGATGCGCTTGAAGCCGTTGTTAATGAAATCGTTTTATTGCAAGTGCCTGTGATTGGAAATTGGCTGTACGAAATACAAAGCAAAGCGCTTGTCGACAAAGTTGACGATGATAGGATTTTGCAGTTGGCCGACAGAGAGCCGACTCAGCAACTTCGCGCGGTGTATCGTGGTGTATTACTCGCGCTGCTAGAGGAAGTCGCGTCAAAACCCACCCAAAATCTCCACGCCATGGAGCAAAAAGAGCGATTTTTCCGCGTGCTTGGACAGTTAGTCTCACGTTACGCATTAAATCACGTTGAGTGGCTATCAGAAGAAGACATTAACAAGATCAAGTCACTGACTGAGCAGCTGATTGACGAGCATGTTCTCGATGAGTCGGTCAATGCGACGGTCAACTTGTTGCTCGGTTATTCGCGTATTCAGACCTTTTACCAATTATTTGAAGAGATATTTGATGTCGCCATTTCCACTGAAGAAGGATGGCAGCTCGTCGATTGTGCTCAGATCATTCCGATTGAAAATGACAGCGACTTTACCATGGGGTTTGGTCTGAATATCCGGCTTGAACCGGGTTTCCCCGCGACAAAAGTGCCTACCCCAGCCATTCACAACTCGAAATGGAATTTTACTGCGCCAGCATTAAAGCTGTGTTTAAAAGCGCAGAGTAATTGCTTCCCCTACACTATCTTCCGCGATTTTGAATTCGCTCAGCTTTTGATGGAATGCCGTGTAAAAGGAGCAACTCAAGTACAGCTGTTTAATCAGGATGGTCAGGCCGATCCAAGCCGCCCCTTCTTGCCACTTGGTGCCCAACCCAAAGATGGCTCCTATTTGGTTGTCGCAAGCAAAGAATTCGCCATCAAGCATCTCAAGCAGCTCACTTATCACCTCGATTGGTCTGGATTACCACAGGGAAGTGATGGGTTCCGTGACCACTACAATGAGTATCCTTTCCCTTATCGAAACCATAGTTTCAAAGTGGTAACTGAAGTACTGAATAACGGGCGCTGGGATACGACAGATGATGGCCCACAAAGTTTGTTTTCACCGCAAGACGGCGCACTGGATCGCGAGAATATTTTAACGTTCGGCAATATCAGTAACAGCTATACGCCAACGACTCAAACGTGGCCCCAGACACCATACAGCCCTCAGTCAAATATTCGTAATGGTCTGTTTAAGATCACCCTGGTGAAACCTATGGATGCTTTTGGGCACGATCAATATGGATTGCTTTTGAGTAAGACACTGACGGCGAATGCAAAATCGAAAAAACAGCAACCTTTGCCAAAAGCGCCATACACCCCGATGTTAAACCGTCTGTCGATTAACTACGTAGCCAGACACAAAGTCGAGCTGGGTGATATGACGACGAAAACCCAGTGTCGAATGATCCACCTTCACCCATTTGGTGAAGTGGAAATCTATCCACGAAACGAAAAACACAAGTTCGCTTATCCTCGCATCCTGGCACACTACAAAGAAGACAGTCACTTGTTTATCGGCTTAACGGCGTCAGAGCTCTCAAGCTACCTCAATCTTTATTTTCTGCTTGGTGATAAAGCAAAGATGTTGACGCCTTATCCGTCTACGGAATATCAGTGGTATTACCTTGTGGGCGAACAATGGGTCGAACTTCCGGCAAAACACATCATTCATGACACAACGCACCGATTTTTGACGTCCGGCATCATCACGTTGGATATTCCGGATGCCATCAATACCGAGCACAATATTATGCCGTCGGATTTATATTGGCTTAGAGTCAGTACAAACCAAGGCATTGATCAATATCCAAAATGTTACCAAATTGCAACGCACGTCATTCAAGTGGAAGGCGGAAGAAATGCAGAACCGCAAACACCACCCTTTGCGTCCTGGCAGTGTCTGAATAAGCCTGCGAATCTGGGTGCCATTACGCAACTCACTCCGATACAACAATTAAAACCAGATGAGAACTTTGATCATTGGGTCACGAGAACCAGTGAGCATTTACGACATAAAGGAAAAGCAATAACCCCATGGGACTATGAGCGCCTGGTGTTGGAACAGTTTCCGGATATAGACGCCGTAAACTGTTTTGCAGCTAAACAATTTCACTCTAACTCGCACAAGCCAGGGCATATTTTGCTCACGGTTATTCCGGTTCACAACGACTGCAATCACACCCCGTGTCAGCAGCGTTACATTGACTCAACCACGCTTATCGCAATACGTGATTACCTCAGTACGATTGCCCGCGCCCACACTCAAATTGATGTCCGCAACCCCGGATATGAAACGCTACAAGTTCGCTGTTCTGTAACGTTCACTGAAGGTACCCACCATGGGTTAGCGTTACGTCAGTTGGAGTACGCCATTATGCAGACGCTTTGCCCCTGGAACAGCGAAGGTATGAACATGGGTTTGGGATGGCAGTTATCGCTGTCAAAATTAGCCGCATTCATCGGTAAACAAAAACAGGTGACCAGCGTCAGCGGTCTGTCGGTACTTAAAATAAGCCATCATTCAACCAACAAGTATCACTTACAAGACAGCGCACGAACTGAAGAACCCATTGGCGCAGAACTTCCATGGTATTTATTGGTGCCATCTCAGCACCATTTCATCACCATTGCGCCCAAGCATCAGCAAGCGGCACCGGTTCCTGCCGGTGTAGGAGACCTTGTTATCGGCGAAGAGTTCATCATCAACACTCAGCCCCAATCATCACATAACGGTGAAGAGACTCCTGTTCAGTATCATAAGGGGACGGATTAACTATGCCAAAACGCAATAGAAGTACACTCAAAAACTTTTTTCAACCCGGCAATATGCCCTCTGCGGAGCATTTCGCGGACTTGATCGACTCCTGCGTCAATCAGGTTGAAGATGGATTTGAGAAACCGCCTGCAACTGGCTTGCAATTGACCGCTTTAGATCAGGAGCACTTGCTGAGTTTTTATCAGCAAAGTGATCGCAATACTGCTCTTTGGCACGTAGGTTTAGCCGCGAAGACCACCAACTTGCATTTTAAGGCTAACCCACTCGCCAATGTTACGGATTCAGATGAGGATGACGCTCCCGAAACCAATTTGACGCTCACTCCGAGTGGTAATGTCGGGATAAAAACCGAAACGCCAGAACACGAGCTCGATGTAAAAGGCACCGTTTCTTCACAAGGCCGACGCGGAACAGAAACGGTCGACGCTCTGATTCCTGCTGACGGAAAATGGCACGACATCACGGAAACATTAGAGGGTTGCCAAATGCTTGAAGTGGTCGCGGGCATCGGCATCCGACACACTGGCCGATATGCGATGCTCCACGCGATCGCTATTAATACATGCGCGCCGAATCACTGGTGGTGGCAATGGCGCAGAAAAAATCCAATAAAGGCGCAACACGCATTCTTTCGCTCTCCTGCGGACAAGTTAAAACTGAGGTGGCTGCATGAAACTGAAAAAGGCACGAAGCGACCTTATCGACTGCAAATTCGAACCAACACCAGTTATGGAGATAACCGATATATCCGCTATCACATCACGAAATTATGGGATGACGACTACATGACCAATTGCGAGATTGTCCAAGAGGATAAACAGGCCTGATTATGTCAGTGACCATATCGAAGCAAGAACATCAAAACGACCCGGATAAGTTTGAACGCTTGTTCCAGCTTGGTATTACCTATATTCAACAATTAGGTGGCAAAGTCTGGACAGACTACAACACCCACGATCCTGGCGTCACCATTCTGGAACAGGTCTGTTTTGCGCTTACCGATATTATCTATCGCAGTGATTTTGCCGTATGCGATCTCTTGGCGGACGATTACGGCCGCATTGATTATCCGTATTACGGGTTGGCTCGCCCCGATGAGGTTTTGTCTGCCCCGCCTCAAATACCGAGCGAGTATCAGGACTTCATTGTCAGAACAACGCCGCAACTGGAGCAAGTTTGGTTTCAAAGCTCAGAACAATACCCACACTTGGGCCTTTATCAGATTTCCGGGCTATTACAACGTTTCTTTCGACGCCAGCAACACGCTTTGCAAACCAAGGGCGAGGATTCCAATCCGGAAAAGAACGACCCTACCATACAAAGTATTCTTCAAACCTACCACCAGATAAGAGGATTAGGTGAAGACATCGAAGAAGTAAATGTTATTGGAGAAACTTGCATTCATCTCGCAGCCACTATCGAGATAAGTAATGATGGAGTCGATGCAAATCAGGTAGCCGCTAACATCTATTATCAGTGCGCGCATTGGTTGAGACAAAGAACCAACGGAGACTTAAGTGAGCTTGAAGATCTAATTCTAAGCAGTGCCAGCATTCAACAAGTGAGAGGTATCAGGTTCGAAGCCGAAACACACCCAGATGAACCCATCGTGGCCATATCAGAGATACCTGAGTACGCCAGTTTAATCATGCCAGAAGCCGATTCAGATATTCGCCTTGAGGTTGTACAAAACCAACATCTCGTCGCTCTTGACGTTGCCGATGTGGTCATTCAAATTGAGCAACAATTGCAGCAGCAAACCATACAGCGTCAGCATTTAGCGACCGCAATGCCACTCCCATCCGGTCATCATCGCGATCTCAGTAGCTACGACTCCATCCAAACCTTATTCCCGCGAAACTATCAATTGGCCACAAAAACCAATACTGGCTACGATCCAAAATCTCAGGCACAGCGTCATCAATTGCGTAGTTACCTGTTGCTGTTTGATCAATTGATGGCCAATTTTTGTGAGGATCTGACAAAGCTGCCCGAGCTGTTTTCTACTTCATTGAGTCAACCAACCAGCTACCATGTCCACACGCTGACGCCTCAAGAATTCAACGATATCAACAGCCATTACCCTGCCGACGCAAAGTCGAAACTGCAAGCGCTGCAATCCGAATTCGATAATTTTCCTGAGCGTAAAGGTCGAATCTACGATTACCTGATCGCACTTTATGGCGAACAGTACCCCGATACGCTTCATCGTGCGTTTACCCCATATTGTAGAGAGCAAGATATTGATTGGCTGTTGCTAGAACACAAACAGCGATTTATTCGCAACATCGCAACCATTAGTAATCAGCGCGGTTTGGGTAATAACTTGCTTAACCCGAGTCACATCGGCGGATATCAACAAAGGTTATCGATTCTGCTCGGCATGAATGCCTTAAAGAATGAAGATGAGGGAACAAACCTCAATATCAGTCGCTACCTTTTGAATATCGTCACTGACGAAGACTATCTAAGCAGCGATATGGGACAAAAAGCGGTTTTCGAACTTAAAGAAACCGTCTTACCCAACCTTGAAACGCTACCGGAAAGCCAAGAGAAAATATCACTTTCTACTCAGCAAAAACGTCAAATTCGATCCTCTGTTTACGCATTAGATGCTCAAACGCTACCTGAATCGCTGTTGCAATTTGGCATCGACAATCAACGCTACCGGATACTCAAACGCGCAAGAACGGGAGACTACCGACTCTTCTTTGACATTGGAACAAACGAAGAGAAACGTTGGCTATACATAGGGCGTTACAACCACAAACAAAAGCTGATACGTTTTTGCCATTGGTTGCAAGCGTGGCTGGTCGAAATCAATCAGCAAACAGAAACGCTGCACGTGGTGGAGCCAATCACACTCCGCCATCCCGAAAGCGACATTGAATCGCTGGCCAATCAGGTCTGCGTGGTTATACCGGGATTCACCGCCCGTCACCGCAGTCCTTTGTTCCGACAACAAGTAGCGCAACTGATCAGAACGAATACTCCGGCTCATCTCTGCGTTCACTTAATGTGGCTAAATTTCAATGCCTTTTCTGAGTTTGAAAATCTGTATCACGCATGGAGAAAACAAAAAGCCTTAACCATCCAACTAAATAGTAAAGAGGATAAGCAACAATGCGATGAGATGGCGAAGAACCTGTTAACGTTCCTGCAAAAACCAGATGCCGCGCAGGAGGCGCTAATCTTATGATCAAAGCAGACAAAATAGCGTCGAAACCTGAAACTCAAACCCACTTGTTCAAACAAGTAGAGCTTGATATCGAGTTTGATAACGCGGTCGATGCAGAACAGTTTGAAGCGGAGGCGTATCAATGGCTAATAAACGATCTTCTGCCTTCTATGGATGAACTTCTTAACCAAATTTGCTCTCCGGATATCGTTATTTGCATTGATAAGATTGAGCTCGATACAGGCGATATTTCGAGTACAAACCTACGCCCTGCCCTGCAAACGCAGATCTTAAGGCTGCTGTACCAAGAGCTTTACCGAAAGACGAGCTTGGATGCTTCGTCCAGGATGCGAAAGTCGAACATTCACATGTCGCAGATCCAAGTCAGTGAAAGTATCGAGAATGGCGCGAACCAACATGAACTTGATGACTATCGCTGGCAACAAGCGTGGCATTTTATCGCAACAGGACAACTCGCGTGGCCGTTTAAATATCAACAGCAACTGTCCGAAACCGGGGTAATAGAGGCTCTGCTCAACGCTCCAGACCGCATAAACAATGCTCTCGAGTTCGCGGATAACTCTGAAACCCTCTGTCTAAGATTGGCAATGCAACTTCCTGAGCAATCATTAGCGCAACTCTTACCGCTATTAAGCCATAAAAACCGTCTCGCGGTAATGATTGCGTTACTGGAAACAGGTGGCATTCACCATGATTCAGGCCTGAAAACCCAGCTCACCAATCACTGGAACTACTATGTTGATACCGCGATTTCGAACCGTAACTTGTCTGCATTTCTACCGCATTGGGATCAACTCATGGCGCGATACGCATCGAGTATTCTTTTTGCGTTGGGTAAACACAGCAAAGACCCACGTTTACCCCTGCTTTTGATCCAGTCACTCGACGAAAATAGACGTTTCTCTTTACTAGAACGTTTAGAGCCATTGCATTATCCATTTTTAGCCCAACTCTTATCTCGCCCTCAGCTATGGCTGCCTACTAAAAATTCTGCCCCTGCAACCAGTTCAACAGCCGTTTATTCTGCGGTATCAAACCAACAAGTGACGCTGCAACTGTGGCACTTCACTTTCCATTACGTGCTGGTCGAGCGTGGCAGCCACTTCAATAAACAGCAGTACATGAAAAGCGTGATCGTAAAAATGGCCGCCATGCATAACCTCAACGCATCGACGTTGCTTGCTGATCTTCGTAACAGGCTCCAGATGACTGGTATCGATAGTGCGTTAAGACAGCAAATGATGAAATTATTGGATGCTATAGAACCCGACATTTTCCGCGTTAACTCAGACAAAGCATCACCTAGCGATACAGATAAAGCGGCATACGAAACTCAAATCTCATGGAATACACTTGCTCAAGACCACTCGCGAGTTTCAACCAACACAAGTAAATCAGACTCGCTAACTGCCCTCTTACTGATCCTCCAACATGGAGATGAAAAAAGCCTGCTCCGCGCATTACCTGACGAACGTCGCTTTATCAAAGGATTATTGCTTTGGATCGGCCAACTCGCCGCCGTACGCCAGCATTGGAGCGAACACTATTCCGATGCCACTCTATTTCGATTCATCGACATTATTGAACCACGAGCGAACGAAGTGGTTCACGACATCATTTCCAACCGTCATCATATAGAGAGGACGATCATAACTGAAACTGAGTCAAAGCCAGTAGAAGACCATGCTCTACGCAGCAGCTTGTGGCAATTTACCCTCAGCTATTTGCTGGTTGAGCGTGGCAGTGAGTTTAATAAACGCAGTTACTTGTTGTCCCTCACTCATCAAATTGCTTCGCACCGAAATATACACCATCTCGACTTGGTTCAATCGCTGCTGTCTTCGTTAAATACTCAAACTAACTACCGGCTCGTGCAATCGTTACGTTCTCTTTTACCCGCATTAAAGAGTACCAATCACAATTTGTCTTTAGAGACTCCACAAGATGCAGATACTCCTCTTCAGGCTAACCAACACTGGTTAAACAGCGTTATTTCGAGCCACATAAATGTTCCTGTTGAAGTGATTCAGGCACTGGCAGACGCGAAGCCCGAACAGTGGCAACGGCTATTGAAAACTGCGCGTTCTTCTCTCGATGCTAAATCACTTGCGGCCGTGATTATTGAATTAAGCCAGTCAGGCACGATACAAAAACGCTGGATTCAACACTTTGACGAGCAAACGCTTTTCCAGTTACTCACTCTGGCGAATAAAGACTTATCAACCGTTGCGATTGATGTTCTCTCTATGCGCTCATGGATAGCAGATTCGATTCATGAATTGACTCATCATCCAAAAACCAGCATCAGGTCATCGATTGATAGACTGATTTGGAAATGGATATGGGAAGCTTCGCTAACTCAGACAGGGCTATCCTTCTCAGCAGAAACGGCACTGCGTTCCATTCTTTTAACATTGAGCAATCACTTCCAAATAGAAGCCGCCCAACTTGCTCATACAATGGTGATCAAAGGTAAACACAATTCTGAGCGGTTCAATGGCTCGAGAATAACGAACGGCAGCATTCAAGCTGTGCTTGAACAGGTGTTAATGGAACGAACATCTGGAACCGATATCTCTTCGTCTCAACATTTCCGTGGGCATTCGGCATCGAGCACACAAAATGACACAATCGCGCACATTACGAATTGGGATTTTCTGCAATCGAGTCAAATTGATGAAACCAAGTTAGAACTGGCACTGAATCTCGATCATCACGCACTATGGACGCGTCTGTCTGCGGAGCTACTCAATCCAGAAAAGCTCGCGAGTTGGATAGACGGACTGACCGACCACTATCACTTTCAAGTATTCGCAAAACAATACACAAATTTCGTGCCCGTCATGGTTAGCCTATATCAGACGTTTTCTTTGTTGATGGGAAATACACAAAAATGGAAACAGGTATTTTGGCGTGTCATCTATCACCGTTTGTTGCTTCAGGGAATAACAGCAAGTGCGGTTCAATTGCTGCATGTAGTGCTCAACGACCTCACTGCTTATCCAGTAATTATGGATAAACTCGAAGACGATGATAAAAGTGACAAGACAAAACAGTTAGCAGAGAAACTAAACTTATCCCGCCAATCAACACTCTTCCCGCTGTTAGAAGAGATAAGTCGCAACACCTTGCCTTTGAAGTTAACAGCCCCAGTTCCACCAGCCGGTCTCGACCGTTCACAACCGCAAGTTCAACGTCTCTATAACTCAATAGAAAACGTAGCTGAACCAAGCCGTTCAGAGATGAAAAGCAAGCCGTTATTGTGGAAAGCTCCAAATGAAAAAGAGAACAAAAAATCAGAGCCTATAAACATCAATAATGCAGGTTTAGTGCTCGCGTCCACTTATATCCCGACTCTGTTTCAACGACTCAACCTCACGGACGGCAAAGTCTTCGTCAGTAAGGAGGCTAAATACCAAGCGCTGTTTTGTCTGCAGTATTTGGTTGATGGTCGAAGCGAAGCACCTGAGTACTTGCTGCCACTAAATAAGATTTTATGTGGCATACCGATAAGTACTCCTATCCCCAGCCAAGTGGATTTGCCAAGTGAGGCTATTTCGATAATTGATGGTCTGCTCAATGCAATTATTAGTCACTGGAACTCGCTTGGTTCAACTTCGATAGAAGGCTTGAGAACAACATTTATACAACGTGAAGGCCAACTATTAGACGAAGAAAAACAGTGGCAACTTAGCGTAATTCCCGGTGCATTTGACATGCTGTTAGACCAAATTCCCTGGAGCTTCCAAACCATCAAATTCCCATGGATGGACAAACCTCTGTTTGTCACGTGGCGGTGAGGATAACTTATCATGAATGATTTCTTCCTGAACCTGATTCATAGTCATCATCTAATCAACCACGGCCGCACTGTGCTGCGCTGGCTACTAGTCGCCACAATAATCTGGGTGTCCTTTTTATCGGTGTCGGCACAAGCTCCATCGGCATCGACTTCCGCCTACAGTTGCAGCGGCCAATTGCCAACCAAAGATTCCCGTTATAACGGGCGCGTCATTCAGCAGCAATTGAAGGTAATTTACCAACCTGACGCGGCTTATCAGGCGGCATTAAAGTCCAATGGAAGGCTGTTAACCGACGGCATTTTCGGCCCAGTAACTCGCCAGTGGCTGATTAATTTTTGTAATGATTTCAACGTGTCGGATACCGTAAGTGAAACCTCCGGCAGCAGTTCAGATTTTGTTGACACAACGCTGAAAGATCTGGCACGTGCGGCAGAAATTAGTGCCGTATTCCCGAACTGGAGAGACAGTGTCGACTCAGGAGAACTGCTAACTTTGAGTTCATCACAACTGGCTGAGCTCTTAGCGCCAGATCTGATTCCCGGCTCTACTGGTTCTTCATCGTCAGGCTCTCAAGCCAATATACCAAGCTATTACTACCAACTGACTGATAATGACCTCAACAGACAAGCGACGCTCACTGCACTCACCGCCTTAGGAAAGCAACAGTTCTCACAACGAAACGAACTCTATAACCAGTTAGTGACGCTGATTGATCAGCTTGATGTTACGTTCAACCCAGCATTGGACCTTAACAGCTTTATTCAATCTCAGAGTATTGACCAAACGACACAAAGTAATAGTGAAACCGAAAGCACCACCACATCCCAAACCAGCAAAAATAGTGACGCTACAGACTCTGGATCAAGTTCCGATACAACGACAGGCTCCGGTTCTAGGTCTAGTTCTAGTTCTAGTTCTAGTTCTAGTTCTAGTACAAGCTCAACGCCCAGTTCTGCATCTAGTTCAAGCTCCAATACTGATTCAACGGCTTCTTCTACCTCAGATTCAAGTAGCAGCTCTACAGAAAGTTCAACAACATCTGACGGTGAAAGTAACAGTGACACCAACCAACAAACGGCTGATGATGGAAAGAGTGTGACAGAAAGCAGCACCACTGCGACAACGAAAACCACCGCGCCTTTGATAACCTGGCAGCTAGACAGCGATGCCCTTGCAAACGCATTGCAAAAGCAAAACATCTACGTCGTACCTGCAAGTCTGCAAAAACTACTTGAGCCTATTGCTAATCAGGTTTTCGCCAGCGAGTATTTGATGCAAGCGGCAATGACGCTTGAAGGTATAGATACTTCGTCGAGCGACGCCGAGAATGTACTCAAAGTAGCCTATAAATCAGGGCTTGCTCCTGATACGAGTACACCAGTGGTCTGGGAAGCACCTGCGGGTTGTGGTTGTCAGGACAGTCGCGACTCCATTTTTAACGATGCAACTTTCTATGGCTTTTTTCCATACTGGTATCAATCCGAAGAACAGCAAATCATCAATTTTAGTCAGCTTGACCGCATCGGCTTTTTTGGCGCAGTGGCAAAACCAAGCAACAGTGGTAGTTTGTTAGTCTTACCGCCGAATTGGAAGCCAGAGCCAGATAATACTCAGTTTATTCGATTGGCTCATCGCTATCGCAGCGAGGTCGACCTTGTTGTGACAACCCCAAGAGACTTAACTTTAGTGTCCCTAATCGAGCTTTTGGATAAGCCGTTAATCGATCAATTGGTAGACGCCATTGATCAACCGCTCGACAGCAGCTTCATTAATCGAATGAAGCCAATCATGACCTTAGGTATCGAACCAGTCCCTAGCATTGGCGATGGCATTACATTGGATATCGACTTATCGGTGCTGAAAACATCACAAAGTCAGCAAATATTTATTACCTTTGTACGCGAACTCAAATTTGCTTTACTCAAGCAAGAAGGATCCGACATTGCCAGCAGTAGCGATGTTGTAGCAAGTCCACACGATCGCTATTTTCTCAACGTTGTTATACCTGCCAATCAGGTTCTTAGTGGAGACTCTTCCAGTTTCTATCAATTTGATAACCTCAATGCTATTGGCCAAGTGACAAACTTAATGATCATACGCCCTCAGGTTGATACCGCTGACACTACTGGAACAAGTGGTCAAAGCAATTCATCTCAAGAGGCCATCGCACAACAAGAACTGACTCAAATACAGGAATTCCATCACTGGTTGAGCAACCAAAGCGATCAGCTCGCGGTCGAAAAACTGTTTAAACAGATTGTTCCTATGCTCATTACTGAATTTAACCGTAACTCAGAAATCGAGCTAACACAGCTACTTCGCCTTTCAAGCTGGAGCTTTATCGGTGCGGCTTACCAGCCTATCCCACTGAATGACCTAAGCCAGCAATTGGTCGATGACACCTTTTATCCAAAAACTTCGTCACTACCATCCATGTTCGCTGCATTACAAGAGCAGATTTTGGTTGTGATGGACTGGATATGTCCAAACCGATGGTTATTACGCACGATACTGTTTGTTGTCTTTATTGGTATTGCCGCCGTACTCATTATCAGCAACTGGTATTACGAACTCAGAAAATATCTCGTTCAACTGCCATTCGTCCTGCTATGTATCGGCTCTCTGGCTGCATTAATGTTGGTGTTTGTCGCAGACCCATACTTTAAAGCCTACCAGGTTCCGATATTACTTGGATTTATGGCGTTAATTATATGGATATTGTTGGTGGTCAGATGGCTGACAATGGAGGGGGATAAGCCTTAAAGCTTTAGAATTAGATAGATTGTAAACTAGTTGCTAATTAAAATTAGCCCCAAGTATTTAGGTGTAGAAATTGGGGCTTTATTATGACTAGGTAATAATTGCCAACTAAAGATGTTTGTTAATCCATTTTCTACATTCTAAATATGTATGATGCCGATTTTTGTTATGAGATAAAGTGTTGTGGTACATCTCCATCTCTTTCTTAATATAGGTTTTTGTACGTCCGTCAAAATTTATTCTAGAACGGTCGTCACCATTGTATTTCACATGATCTTTATGAACATGCCACATGGAGCCCTGACCGGCTTCATAATTAATACCTTTAGATTGTAAAACACCCGTATTTACCAACTTTGGAATATGTAGTGGTTGTCTACTTTGAATTACATCTTTAGCTCTTTTTTGAACAATACCTTTATGGCGATTGTCTTCCAATTCCGCTCTTTGATTTACATGATTCTTTTTTTGAACCAAAACACTAGCGAGTTGAAGTGAAGAGTCATTTCTAGAACTTTCGATTTGAGTATACATTATTCAAACGCTCCCAGATTTTAATGTAGCTGCCTTCAAAAAAGGCAACTTTTGAATTCGAATGCCCTACAGTGGGTTACTGTAAATCTCAGAATTTTAACGCTAATCTTCGGGTTTCACTTAAACAATCTTCGCTAAGAAGTCATCAAAGTTTCCATTGTCGTGCTCTCTAATCTCCGAGTGAACGCCCTCAGCTTCACTATGACTACTATATCCAGCGATTCCAGTCTGAGTACCTTTTGGAGAACCTTTCCAAGTTAAACCAGGTCTTGGTACTGAAGGAAACCATCCGCCAGTATATTTTAACGTTGGGACGGGTGCCTGCATTGCACCTTTTACTGTTGCAAACCCTTTAAGATGCTGCGTAAAACCCTGATCAAAATTTTGGAAACCAGCCCCTTCGGTCTGGACGAAAGTATCTCCATCCGGAGTCAAACCAAACAGTAAATGACCTCCAATAGCTTCTGGCATATCTATCCCGTACTGTGGTGGTCCACCCACCGTTTCAGGGTAATGGCTCGTTTCTTTAAACTCAGCTCCAGGACGCCTTGCCATCATGCTCCCTCTTCTTTGTTCATGTGTACTGGAACCAAAACCAAAATAATTGGTAGATGTCATTCCTGCGAATTCAGTCTTTGTCTTAATACTTCCGTCTTCTTTACGCGCGGCGATAGCTCCTCCTTTCTGGAGTAACTGTTTATAAACGGAACCGTTATCTTTGAATACAATGTGAGCGCCTTTCCAGAATTGGATCAGAGTATTGTTACCTAAATTTTTTAGAATTCTCAATTTAAGTAACTTGAGTACTTCATAGTGCGGCCCTGAAGCATTGGGGCCACTTTTAACACCATCATAAATCTGATTTATTCTCTCTGAAGGAATATTTGGATCGATTTCATTTGCTGCAACCACAGAGCCTCCAGAACGATCTTTAAATTTTGTTCTATTACCCATGCTATCGAAATCGTTCATTGCCATCTTTAGCTTATTGAATTGGCCAGATGTAAACGTTGTTCCATCATTTAGGTTCTCTAGTTGACTCCAACGACTATATGATCCTTGTTTTGCTGGGGAGCTATCTCCAGTAATTTCTATATATCGATTTAGTAGCCTATTAACCTGAGGCATTGCTAATTGCATTATTTTTGTAGGACTTTTGCTGTTGCAAGAGTCCATACTTTCCTGCTTCCTTTGTGCCAAAGGGATGATGAATTGGCTATCTGTAGTTTCAGGGGTAGTTTTAGGGGTTAGTTCGATTCCCTTTTTTTTCAAAGCCCTATTCCCCATCTCTGTCGCTTCATTTTCCAAAGATGGGTTATCGTTTACTGCCATTCCTCCGACAGAAGTCGTTGGCTTAACGCGACCTTCCATTTGCTGAACGACGTGTCCCAATTCGTGAGGTAAGTGTTTTTCCTGTCCGGATGCAAGGTGGATATCGCTGCCCTGCGCATACGCGTGAGCCTGAACGGCTGCCGGCTTGCTGGAGTTATAGTGCACTTTGACATGGTCAAGACTCTGGCCGCTAAGGCGTTCCATACCAGACTTTAAGTTGTCCGGTAGGCCTGTGCGGTTCGGTTGACGCTGAATAGCATTAGATTCACGGTTATCTTCCAAGACTTGCGCGCTTGCTTGACCGGATTTACGTTGGACAGATTCTTTGGACTGTGAAGTAGACTGTTTTTTAAGCTCAGAAAACACTTTGGTTATCCTCAAACGTTGCTCTAGCTTACATTGAGTCTAGGATCGAACGTGCATTATGCAATAAAGCGCAAACACCAATTTAGACCAGTTTGTTGTCTTTTTTGAACTCATTCCGAATGCCCGAGATAATATCTTGTTGATATACAATTCGTTCGTTTCGACGTATTGCTGTTAGAGCGCATTGCCGAAGGACATTAATAATTTGCCCACCAGCCATCTGGTAATCACTAGCTATGCTGTTTAAGTCAACGTCATCAGCAAGATCACATACATTGTGGAAGGCATTTTTCCACAGCTGCAAGCGCTCCTCTGGGCCGGGGATGGTGAAATGCACCATATTTTGGAATCGACGAGTAAAAGCCTCGTCCATATTGCTTTTCAAATTGGTCGCAACAATCACCGTTCCGGGAAAGTCCTCAATCTTTTGTAATAAGTATCCCGTAAGCTGGTTAGCATGGCGATCATTTGAAGAACTGGCTTCAGTCCGTTTGCCAAACAGAGCATCGCCTTCATCAAAAAACAGTATCCACTCTTTGTAACTGGCAGCGTCGAATACGCGCGACAAATTTTTCTCGGTTTCCCCTATGTACTTTGAAACCACCATCGACAAATCGACCCGATACACGTCTCTGCCAGTAGACTTACCAAGCAATGCAGCCGTCAGTGTTTTCCCTGTACCGGGTGGCCCAGAAAACACAGCTCGATAGCCGGGTTTTACTTTTTTCGCCAGTTGCCAGTCTTGCATCAGAGTATTGCCGTGGGCGAGCCAGGCGCGGATCTCGTCAATCTGGCTCATTACGTTATGCTCCAACACCAATTCCGACCATTCTAGCGGCGTATCTAACGGATGTGCGGGAAAGCTCGTACTTAACTCTGGCCGATGCTGCTCACCCGTAATGAAATAATTTAGCCAGTGGTCATTCAAACGGTAGACACCTGCTAAACTTGGGATTCCTGACTCAACAGAGAGCAGCTCTGTGACTTGCTCTGCCATCAGCTTATGTTGGGAAGAGAGAATAGACATCGTATGGACACGCCATTCAGGGTTATTGGCACTGATTAAAAAATTGAGCGTTTGGCCCGTAGGTACGAAACCGCTGAATGTTCGATCAGCGACGCCACCAAACTCGGTGAATGGACGATCAATCATCCCGTTAAGACCAAAAAAGAAATCCAGTGCATCGGGACGGATTGAAGGCGCCATTGCCAAGGCTAATGCGAGTCGTTCAAAAACGTTTAACTCCCAGTCAATGAGCATGTCAGCATACAAACTGCTACCGGGTGCTGTATCTGGTGGAGGAATATCAATCCAATGCTGCTCATGTCCGTCTTGTTTTAGATAGCTACAGATAACTTGGCTAATAACATTGGTTAGCCAGTCCACTTCCCGATACAGTGCTACCATATTAGCCGTTGTATTGTTTGGGTTATCACCATAGTAATCGCTATCGATTAACGCCATTTAGCCATCTCCACCATACACAACTCATTGCTCATTCAACCAGTCTGTAAAAGTATAGGCAAAGCTGGGGTATTGGTAACGTATGATACGCGTACTTGCTCGACTCATACCAATTTGGATTCTTAACTGGTCAAGTTATTACCCAAGAAAGATCGCTTAATGCAAGACATGAAAAAATATATCCCACTAGAAATAATCGGGTATGGCAAAAAATAATCTTCGATTTGGCTATCCGTTATTAAATTAAAACAAGAGATATTTATTTCAATAAACGGAATTAATTAATTCTCGGCTCATTAAATTTTGACTTCACAATTGAAACCAGTTCCTGCAAAGCTGGATTTTGATTATCTTTATTCCACGCCATAATAAGATCAAAACGTGGTGCTTCTCCTTGTAATGGGCGAAAAACCACATTACCTGGATTAAATTTTTCCATATAACCCGGGCATATAGTAAGCCCTAATCCCATCCCAACCAAATTCATCGTAACCAAGATATTAGTCGACGTCTGTACAATATTTGGTTGGCATTCTGTGGAATTAAGATAATCCTTAACCATTGGCGACAAGGCCCCTGAATAAAGCGGATCTGTGGCAATAAAATCCTGCCCATTGAGCATCGACGGACTAATCTCAGAGTGCGAAACCAGAGGGTGCGATACGGGCAACATCACGATTAGCGGCTCACTAAACACAACCATACGTTCTACAAATGGGCTAATAACAGGGTTACGCATGAAGCCTACATCAAGCTGACCGTCGAGTATTTGGGATTCCTGCTCCGTGGTGATGACACTACTCAACTCTATTTGCATATCCGGATTTTCAAGTCGTAGTAACGGGAGCACTTCAGGTAATACGTTAACTTCTGCTGAAGGCACAAAACCAATCGTTATTGATTTATCGTTTAACATTGCCTGTCTTGCTTTAATCTTGGCGTTTTCAGCCATCTCCAATATCGAAATAGCTTCCTTAAGAAATAACTCCCCCGCTGCAGTGATCGTCACTTTTCTTCGATTACGCATTAGCAACGGCACGCCCACGCACTCTTCCAAATCCTTTATCTGACTACTCAACGATGGCTGTGATGTATGTAACTTCGCCGCAGCCCGAGTAAAATTTAACTCTTTCGCAACAGCAACAAAATAACGTAAGTGCCTTAATTCCATGGTTTTATCCTATTTATAGGTGAAAACGATTACTTAATACAAATTAACTATTTCACACTTTCCCTACCAATCTGCAACATGATTAGGGACTCTACAAATAAGGTCAATAACTCTGTAACCCGAGGATATCAATAATATGACCACACACTCAAAACTGGACATCTACAGTCTGATCGATAGCACAAATGGCCGTGTCACCCCAAGTATTTATACAGATCCTGATATATATCAACTTGAATTAGAAAGAATTTTTGGTCGATGCTGGCTATTTTTAGCCCACGAAAGCCAAATTCCTAAACCCGGTGATTTTTTTAACACTTACATGGGGGAAGACGCTGTAGTTGTTGTACGCCAAAAAGATGGCAGCATCAAAGCTTTCCTTAATCAGTGTCGTCACCGCGCTATGCGCGTCAGCAATGGTGACTGCGGAAATACTCGCGCTTTCACCTGCCCTTATCATGGCTGGTCATACGGTATCGACGGTAACCTGATCGATGTACCGCTCGAACCACGTGCTTATCCCCAAGGTCTGTGCAAATCACAGTGGGGCCTGAATGAAGTACCTTGTGTCGAAAGTTACAAGGGATTGATTTTCGCTAACTGGGATACCAGTGCTCCGGATCTAAAAGAATATTTAGGGGATATCGCCTGGTATTTGGATGGTGTATTAGATCGCCGCGAGGGTGGAACCGAAATCGTAGGTGGTGTCCAGAAATGGGTGATCAACTGTAATTGGAAATTCCCAGCTGAGCAATTTGCCAGTGATCAATATCATGCACTCTTCTCGCACGCCTCTGCGGTGCAGGTGTTAGGTGCCAATGATGACTCCGACAGAAAACTTGGTGCAGATCAGACTGCCCGACCAGTCTGGGAAACAGCCAAAGATGCTGTTCAGTTTGGACAAGATGGGCATGGCAGCGGCTTCTTCTTTACAGAAAATCCGGATGCAAACGTATGGGTAGATGGCGAAGTAGCCCGTTATTACCGAGATACCTACGAAGAAGCTAAACAACGTCTTGGAGAAGTCCGTGCATTACGCTTAGCTGGTCACAACAACATCTTCCCGACTTTATCATGGCTAAATGGTACAGCTACGCTGCGTGTCTGGCATCCAAAAGGCCCTGATCAGGTAGAAGTATGGGCATTTTGTATCACTGACAAAACGGCCTCTGATGAAGTAAAAGCCGCATTCGAAAACAGTGCCACTCGCGCATTTGGTCCTGCTGGTTTCCTTGAACAGGATGATTCAGAAAACTGGTGCGAAATTCAGAAATTACTTAAAGGTCACCGAGCTCGAAATAGCACTTTGTGTCTTGAAATGGGACTTGGTCAAGAAAAACAGCGTGAAGATGGTGTTCCAGGTATCACCAACTATATCTTCTCAGAAACAGCGGCACGCGGCATGTATCAGCGCTGGGCAGACCTGCTAACGAGTGAAAGCTGGGATGAAATTCAAACCAAGACTGATGCTTTTCAACAGGAGGTTTTGAAATGAAACCAGTATCTCTTCAAATTCATCACGAAATCAGTCAGTTCTTATTTCATGAAGCCACATTACTCGATGACTGGAAGTTCCGCGATTGGCTAGAACTGCTGGACGACGAGCTGGCTTATACGATGCGCACTACTGTGAATGCTCAAACCCGTGATCGTCGCAAAGGCAAGCAGCCACCGACGACATGGATTTTTAATGATACCAAGTCACAGCTTGAACGACGCATTGCCCGTCTGGAAACCGGTATGGCATGGGCGGAAGAACCACCTTCAAGAACTCGCCACTTAATTACCAACTGTCAGGTGGAAGAAACTGAACTACCGGGTGTTTTTGCCGCGAGAGTCAATTACATACTGTATCGCGCACAAAAAGAACGCGATGAAACCTTCTATGTCGGCACTCGTTTTGACTTGGTGAAACAAACCAATACCGACAACAACTGGAGCTTGTTAAAACGAGAGATTGTTCTCGACCAAGCGACTATCAATTCTCATAACCTTAGTGTGCTTTTCTGATGAACCGAATTAAAGCTTGCCTCGTTGAAGAGTTACCGGAAGGTGAGGCTCTCCGGATTGATGCTGACCCAGTTATCGCACTGTTTCATGTTGGCGACGAATTTTATGCGATGAATGATCGTTGCAGTCATGGTAACGCCTCTATGTCTGAAGGCTACTTGGAAGATGATGCGACAGTGGAATGCCCGCTACATGCCGCCAGTTTTTGTCTAAAAACGGGGAAAGCACTTTGCCTTCCCGCCACCGATGCCATTGCCACCTACCCGGTCAGTGTTGAGGACGGCACCGTCTACATTGATTTACCGGAGGCGTCATGAGTGATTTACAAGACAATGTCGTCTTAATTACCGGGGGTGGTTCCGGACTCGGGCTGGCACTAATAGAGCGCTTTATTGAAGAAGGTGCAAACATTGCCACGCTCGACATCTCTGCAGACAAAATAGCCTCTCTTAAGCACCAGTTTGGTGACCGAATTGTCGCCGTTCAGGGTGATGTAACATCAGTGGAAGATAACCAGCGTGTTGTAGACGCAGCCCTAACTGAGTTTGGTAAATTGGACTGCTTTATTGGCAATGCTGGTATCTGGGATCACAATGCATCGCTGGTTAAAACTCCGGCTGAGAATTTAAAACAAGGGTTTAGCGAATTGCTTGGTGTTAACGTGCTTGGCTACATTCTGGGAGCCAAGGCCGCTGCACCAGCTTTGATTGAAAGTCACGGCAGCATGATTTTTACCCTGTCCAACGCCGCCTGGTATCCGGGTGGTGGAGGTCCACTTTACACGGCCAGTAAACATGCTGCGGTCGGTCTAATCCGTCAACTGGCTTACGAGCTAGCACCAAAAGTGCGTGTTAACGGCGTTGGACCTTGTGGTATGGCGACGGATCTTCGTGGTCCTAAATCACTCAATCAGCAAGACTGCGCGATTATGGATTCACTAACCCCCGAAAAAGTAGCAGCAATTCTACCGCTTCAGTCTATGCCAGAAACCCAAGATTTTACCGGACCATACGTGATGCTAGCGTCGCGACGCAATAACCGAACGCTGACAGGTGTGATGATCAATGCCGATGCTGGTCTTGGTATTCGTGGTATCCGTCACGTTGCAGCAGGTCTCGATCTGTAAGGAGAATCCATGGAAAAACACTTTGTAATCATAGGTGGCGGCCAGGCGGGAGCGATGGCTGCCGCCTATTTACGCCAAAAAGGCTTTGATGGACGTCTCACACTAATTTGTGATGAAACCGTTATGCCCTATGAGCGTCCACCTTTGTCAAAAGCGGCACTATTAGATGACGACCCCCAGTTGCAGTTTATCCTGCCAAGCGACTGGTGGCAGCAAAATAAAGTCAACATAATGCAGCAATGCACGGTAAAAGCCATTGAACCGCAACAGCACCGACTGTGCCTAGAGAATGATACGTTTATAGACTTTGATAAGTTGCTAATCACTACCGGAGCTTGTGCTCGCCGTTTTCCGTTATTAGATGAACTCGGAGAGAGAGCGTTGACTTTACGTCATCATCGAAATGCTCAAACTTTGAGGCCTCATCTGCAAAATCAGGAGCGTATCATCGTTGTCGGTGCCGGAACTATTGGTCTGGAAGTTGCCGCCAGCGCAC
The DNA here is from genome assembly GCF_035621455.1 of Vibrio natriegens NBRC 15636 = ATCC 14048 = DSM 759. Classification (NCBI taxonomy): domain Bacteria; kingdom Pseudomonadati; phylum Pseudomonadota; class Gammaproteobacteria; order Vibrionales; family Vibrionaceae; genus Vibrio; species Vibrio natriegens. The sequence goes on along the minus strand of NZ_CP141822.1, from coordinate 1,463,217 downwards.
GCCAAAGCGGATGTGAAGTGACCGTAATTGAAGCCGCTCCGGTATTGATGGGACGCAACACACCTAAGCCGGTACAAGAATATCTGCTAGATTATCACCAAAATCGTGGCGTGAAGTTTTACTTCAATGCCCAAATTGAGTTAGCCGAATCCGCTAGTGACGTCACCCTTACGCTGCAGGACGGCCAGCAAATCAAAGGCGATCGAGTAGTATACGGCATAGGTATTGAACCAAACGATCAGCTCGCTCAACAAGCTGGTCTGGAAACACACAACGGCATTATCGTGAATAACCAATGTCAGACATCCAACCCAAATATCTTTGCCGCTGGAGACGTCACCCTTTGTAAAAATGCGCAAGGTCAACTGGTACGCAAAGAAACTTGGGAAAATGCCAACCAACAAGCCGATATCGCAACCTCGGCAATGCTGGAGCAACCTTTTAGTCAACCTGGTGCGGGCTGGTTCTGGACCGATCAATACGATCTTAATCTGCAGTTTGTGGGTGATATTCACGGTGAGCACTGGATAATCCGTGGTGATGTATCAACTCACAAAGCAATCTGGTTTAACGTAGTAGACAATCAGGTAAAAGGCGCCATCACTTTAAATCAAGGTCGCGAAATCCGTGTACTAAGAAAGTTGATCGATTCAGGTAAAGTTGTCGAGATACCGTCCATAACTGATGAGACTGTGGCACTAAAAAGCCTGTTAAAATGACCTCTCCTCTGCCAAGACAAAGTAGCCGAGCCACACTCGGCTACTTTTTGTGTTCCTAACCAAACGAGTCAGACCACTGACAACACCTCATTAAGAATCCTATTAACAATTCCATCATTATAATTGCCATTAATGACTAACTGTTTCTAAACTTCAAAGAACATTTCTCATCTAAACAAGATGGAGGTTTCAACATGGCCAGGCAAAAATCTTTTCCTACTCAACAAGATGGACGACTTTATCTAACCGAGGGAGGGACGGAAACGGAACTGATGTATAAGTACGGTTTTGATTTACCCCAGTTTGCCATGTCCCCCCTACTCGATAACCCCGCTGCGGTTGAAAAGATGAGAGAGATGTTCCGAAGTTATCTGGACGTCGCGGCGAAACATAAGGTCTGTGCACTTATGGGTGGGCTCGACTACCGCGCCAGTCCTGACTGGGGAGCGCTATTGGGCTACTCTGCACAAAGTCTCGCTGACGCCAATATTCAATGCATCGAGTTTCTTCGTGAGGTCGCAAAAGAGTACGCCACAGATATTCCGGAAGTTCTGTTCCAAGGTTTAATCGGACCACGAGGCGACGCCTATTCCACCAATCACAAGATCACGGAGAATGAAGCCGAAGACTATCACTCTGTTCAGTTAGAGACCTTGAAAAAAGCGGATGTCGATTTAGCGTTGGCCATCACCTTCAATAACATCCCTGAATCAATCGGTGTTGTCCGAGCAGCTCAGAAAATCGGTGTGCCTCTTGCCATTTCACTGACATTAGATAGTAGTTCGAAACTCAATTCAGGCCCCAGCTTAGCCGAGGCAATAAAAACGATTGATAGAGAAACAGACAACGCAGTCGAATTTTATTTAATCAACTGCTCTCATCCAGTGGAATATGAACCTGCGATTGAGAATAGTGACTGGATACATCGAATCAGAGGCGTTCGACCAAACGCGTCCAAGATGGAAAAACTCGCGCTGTGTAAGCTTGGACATCTCGAGGATGGCGATCCCGTAGAACTGGGCGAGCAATGTGGCGACCTGGCTAAACGATACCCGCACATGGACATTTGGGGTGGCTGTTGCGGAACCTGGGATAACCACTTGGACGAGATAGCCAAACAGGTCATCGCGGCTAAAACCAAAGAAGATTAGCTTACTTTTCGGTTTGAACTTACAACAAAGCTCTCTAACAAATGGGCTTTGTTTTTGTTTACTAAGAGAAAAGTGATAATGCTAACCAAAGACAACCACGTGACTCCAGAAGTGATCAATCAAGCCTATAGATAGCGCCCCCGCAACATTGCCGCTAGTTCACAAAATTTTTCATTTCCCAAGCATCACAACGGTGGCGATCTCATCACCCGACGTGGTACAGTCGGTGCCCCTATTATTCTCGATCACTTATCTATGGGCTGTATTTATCCGTAAACGTTTAAAAAGAGCTCAATCAGGAGGCACTTAACAACCTGATCGACCCAAGCGATTTTAACAATCGTAAATAACTATAAAAAATAAAAAAATAATACTTTTGAAGACAATAACGTATCCCTCGCTTTCGACTACTTGTTATTTTAGAGAGAGATTACACCCCAATGAACAACGCAACTGGTATAAATGAATTAAACCAGCTCAGTTCTGACAGAGAAAAAATGGTTGATATTGTCTTAATCGGAGGAGGTATCATGAGCGGGACGCTCGGTACATTCATCCAACAACTAGAGCCCAACTGGACAATAGAAATGTTTGAGCGCCTTGATGATGTCGCTCAAGAAAGTTCCAACGCATGGAATAACGCCGGAACGGGGCATGCCTCTCTTGCGGAATCTAATTATACGCCAGAGATGCCGAACGGCCAGGTCACGATAGGTAAAGCTGTTGATATTTATGAACAATTTCAATTGTCTCGTCAGTTTTGGTCCTATCTGGTAAAGGAAGGCACAATTAGTAACCCGGGTAGCTTTATCAAAAGTGCTCCTCATATGAGCTTCGTCACTGGCGAAAACAATGTCGAGTTTCTGCGTAAACGCTTCAAATTGCTTCGAACTATTCCTCTTTTTGATGGCATGGTTTATTCAGAAGATGAACAACAGATCCGCTCTTGGGCTCCATTACTGATGGAAAACCGCGATCCAAGCCAGCCTGTTGCGGCCACCCGTTCTCGTTTTGGTACTGATGTGAACTTTGGCGCTTTGACACATCACATGGTTGACGCCCTGGGAACAAATCACAACTTCAAACTCAACTTGCAACACGAAGTCCGTTCACTGAAACACCAGCCTGATGGTACCTGGAAATTAAAAGTGAAGGATTTTAGTAGCAACAAAACCCGTACTGTTCATACGAAATATGTATTTATAGGCGCAGGAGGCGCATCCCTTACGCTCCTGCAAAAATCAGGAATAAAAGCAGCCAAAAGCTATGGTGGTTTTCCTGTTGGTGGTCAATTCCTAGTGACCGAAAAACCTGACATCATTAAAGCCCACAAAGCCAAAGTATATGGCAAAGCCCCCGTCGGTGCCCCACCCATGTCGGTGCCACATATGGATACCCGAGTCATAGATGGAAAAGAAGTGGTTCTATTCGGCCCATTTGCAACCTTCTCAAGTAAGTTCCTGAAAAATGGTTCTTTATTAGACTTGTTTAATTCCGTACGCCCATCAAACTTACTGCCAATGACACAAGTAGGGATGAAGAGCTTTGATCTTATCAAATACCTTATCGGCCAGCTAACACAGAGCAATGAAGACCGAATGAATGCACTGCGCGAATTTTTCCCGTCGGCAGACATCAAGGATTGGTCTTTGGTACAAGCAGGTCAGCGCGTCCAAATCATAAAGCATGTGCCAGGTAAAGGTGGTGAATTACACCTCGGATCCGAACTTGTTCACGCTGAAGATGGTAGCCTCACCGCCTTATTAGGCGCATCACCAGGAGCATCTGTTTCGACTTCGATAATGCTTCAATTACTTGAACGTTGTTTCAGTAACGAGATGGCTTCGGATAAGTGGAAGCATAAAATTAAAGAAATGATTCCATCATATGGGTTGCCATTAATCGAACACCCTCAATTGAATCAGGAAATTTTACGTACAACGAGTGAAATACTGCACTTAGAGCAGGACTTACTTGAGGTTCGCTCGAGTAAAGAAAGCATAGTGGAGCAAAACGAACCAGTTTATGCCTGCAGGGCTTAATCTCCTGCGGTTTTCAACGTTTTATTCCCCTATTCTACTCAACTTCCATAACTAAAATACCGCCCGTCAAGGGCGGTATTTTTGTTCTTCAAATGCATGAAAGGTAAGGAAAAGCCTGAATCTGACATAAATTCCTGCAATTCTCAGTTCAAACCCAAATGCTCTTGTGGGCTCATTGAACGACTAAAAAGCAATCACTAAGAACATAAGAATAAATATAGCCACCTGTCGCTATATTTGTTAATGACAAAACACTCAACTAATAACTTTCAAAACTTGATCGAGGTCAAATTAGTGCTACTTTTTATGTATGGGTTCTCTGTTTTTGAGAGTACACCCATACAAGTCGAAGCTGATTTTTCATTTTCAGATAGCCGTTTTTTCATTTTCAGATAGCAGAAAGCTTGCAAGATTGTGACAAAGATGACTATCGGGATGACATCAAGAACAAATGAATTGGAACTTAGTCTTTGTGTGTGCCTAATATCCTGTTCATTATAAGGTACTGTTATGAAAGCGTTAATTACAATCTTATGTATGTTTTTTGCGTTTACCGCTACCGCTGGTGAACGGATGGTTCAAAACAACAAAAAACTATACTCAGATACATTTGCTAGTAAAGAAGAAGCGATCAATGCTGGTTTCAATATGTACGATTCACTAGCGAGCGCAAATGACAACCAGTTACGTTGGAAACTGAATCCTACTGGTCAAAGCGTTGTCGGACATAGTATGAATGTAGAAAGTGCTCAAGTGAGGGTTGAGGAAGTCCCAGTATCTCGAGGTACTGTTGAGTATCGTGCCATTGTTGACGTTGATTTCAACTACAGAGTTAATGAAGACGGTCGCTAAACGACAGGTTTTGAAATGAATTTATAAAAGGCGAACGACTCATGGAGTTGTTCGCCTTTTCTATTTAGGTATATGCAGATGGTATTTAGTTTAAACTAACAAATTTTTCTGTATTACCCGCTTCTTTCGCTGCTTTAAAATCTTTTGAAATACGTTCTAACTCTAAATATGCATAGCTATGCTCATTATAACTGCATACGTTCAAAGATATGGCTAACTTGTACACTGATAGCGCTCGGCTCATATCGCCATGTTCCATATAATACTTACCTAAATAAAAATAAGCTTCGGTAAGTCGCTGTGCCATCACTTTATTATCTGTTGTGCTATTAGTAACCAGTTTAACAGCATTTTCTTCAGTTATTTCGTTTAGCAGTATACCGGCTAACACCCAACCCCACTCATCGGTGCGGTTTTTATAACTCTCTTGTAACTTTGCCGTTGCTGCAGTTTTATCAACGTCCGATTCTATAATGTATAACCAGATAGCACGGAAAGGATCATTCGGGTTGTCCTCATGGAAAGTTTTCATGTCTTCCAGTGCAAGTTCTGGTCTTCCACCATAATAAAGTGCAATTGCACGGTTGTAGATAGCCTGCTTATTACTCGGATCCAATTCAAGAGATGAATAAAATGCGTCATAGGCAGCATCAAACTGACTCAGTTGGGTGTAGTACATCCCAAGCAGATTGTAGATATCAGGTTGTTGAGGGTTGATCTCCAGCGACTTGGCATAGTCTGTACTCGCCAAATCTCTTAACCCAATCTCATCATAATAGAGACCTCGTTTTAAATAGATTTCTGCACGAGCCTCATCGTCGAGTTCTTTATCTGTCAGGAGATGATTTAGTTTTGCAATATTAGCCTCTGCCATTGCATTCGGTTGCAACGGTACAGCCATAGCTGGATAAACTAATTGTTTTTCATTTCGGGTTGAGCTTTCTTGTGAAATGTCTTGCTCAACAGGGTTACATCCTGTCAAAACAATCAGCGCACCTAGACTATAAAACTTATACCATTTAACCATATCTTTACTCCAATTCTACTCCCTGAATCAGCTTGGGAGTCATTCGAGCACCTTTATAGCACAAAAAATAATCAAATTGCCAACTATTAACCAAATACTCAATAAGGATCTCATTGTTACTGATCTAGCTAGTGATCACTTTACTTAAATGTCTTTTCCTTACTGTCTATTTGCGTGATATCGAAATGCATAGCTCTCCACTCAAATTGGCTAATCATTATTTCGTCAAGCCATCAAGTGCTACTCGCAAGGGAGCATAAGAAAAACAAACACCAATGAACACAAACAATCAAAACAATGTTCACTTATTGATCATTATGTCCATTTGTGTTTTTATTGCTTCAGTGACCGATTAAAAAATGAGGAATGCAATAATGATTAAACTGATTATCACGGATATGGATGGGACGTTTCTAAACCGTCATGGGGATTACAACCGCGAATTATTCCAGCAAGTAGTCACCAGCATGCAAGAGCATGGTGTGAAGTTCGCCCCTTGTACTGGCAAGCAAGTTGAACGGGTTGAAGAACTATTCGGAGAACAAAGCAAAGATTTCTGGATACTCGGAGACAGCGCTACTCGTATCAAACATCAGGGACAGATTATTTATCAATCTCTTCTCAATAATGCGTTAGGTCTTAACATCATTCAGCAATTAGAGTCTATCCAAGGCTCGCATATCGTCATTGCGTGTACCCCCGAATTTGCTGCTATCAAACGAGATACACCCGAGCATTTACGCAACTTAGTAAGAACCTCTTATGCTGAGGTAAAATTGGTCGATTCATATACAGATATTGATTCTGATTTCGTAAAGATCACTGTTTATGATGAGAACAAACAGTGTCCACTAATTCGTCCTCAACTCTCTCACTTTGACGAACAAGCCTATATCGTTGTATCAGAAGCTGCATGGATCGATATTGCGAATGCTGGCGTTCACAAAGGAACCACCGTTGAAAAACTGCAATCCATCGTCGGAGCAACAGAAGCTGAAACCATGGTATTTGGAGACGGATTCAATGATATCGAGCTAATGGAACGTGCTCACTTTAGCTTTGCCATGCGTAATGCTTTTGAAGAAACGAAAGCGGCGGCAAACTATATTACCCGTTCAAATGATGAGGATGGTGTAATGCACACGATTTTACAGTTCCTAGCCCTGCAAACAAAATCATAACCTGTTCCTTAAGTTGGGCTGGCCACTTTAAAGCTGGAAATTCGATAAGCATAAACGAACAGATATGAACACAAAGCGTGTTTGTTTATAATGGTTGCACTAGTTCATGAATAGAAAATGATAATGGAAAAATTTTCACCAGAAGAACGCCATCAGTTAATCCTGAATTTACTCAAATCTCATAATAAAGTGATGGCAACTGACCTAGCCGTGCAACTTGGAACCACCGAAGCCACGATTCGTCGAGACTTACGTTTTCTAGCCAATGAAGGATTATGTAAACGAATTCATGGCGGTGCGCTGTCTCTCGTGCCACCGACAGGAACGCAAGAGCAACGCCTGGAGAACAGAAATAGCGAAAAACAGGCTTTAGCACTTGCGGCACTAACCATTATCAAAGCAGAACAAGTCATTTTCCTAGATGCCAGCAGTACCCATATGTTGCTCGCAAGCCTGTTACCTACTGATATCGGTTTAACGGTCGTAACTAACAGCCCAGCTATCGCCACCCGACTACTGGAAAGGCAACATATCAGAACCATTCTTATTGGTGGTGAATTGAATTATGCCGTTGGTGGAGCCATCGACATTACAGCCGTTGAAGCACTAAGCAAATTTCGATTTGATCTTTGTTTTATGGGGATTTGTGGATGGTCGTCTGAAGCAGGATTCAGCGCGATTCACTATCAGGATGGTGAGTTCAAACGCCATGCAGCATCAAAAGCTGGCGCAATTGTTGCGTTATGTACTGAGGACAAAATTGAAGCATTAGGCCCCTACCCATTTATGGAATCTAAGGACGTTGATTACCTAATCTGTTCTCCAAGCAATACGGTAGCAAAAGATTATTTCAGCCAATTAGATTGCACCGTGATTACCACTAATCCTCTTTAACGAAAAACTCTAAGGCTTCTAAAGTTGATATGCCGACTATCGTTCAGACAACTTGAATTAGGCCTATCAACTCTACCAAACACAAAGTTGGTAAGCCTCATTCGTCAATTGTCTGTTTACGTCCTTTTAATACCGCCTACCATTTTAGCGTTCGACTAAACTCTTCTCCTTAAATGAAACCTTTTTGATATAAGTTGGGAAAAATCTACCTGATTAATCTACACTTTCTACTTCCTACCAATTCATTTTTCGACGTTCCTTGAGGGAAACATCATGAGAATTTCACCTTTGGTATTCGCTTTACTTTCCGCCAGTGGGACCACTTGGGCGGCAAGTCCAGCAAAACCTTTTGCAGATACGATCTATGTTGGCGGCGAGATTATTACGGTTAATGACTCCGAACTTACCACTGAAGCTTTAGCGATTAAAAATGGTCGCATTTTAGCGGTCGGTAAAGAATCAGAATTGATGAAGTTACGAGATGATCATACGAAAATTGTCGATTTAGATGGTAAAACGATAATTCCAGGCTTTATCGATGGTCATGGACATGTTTTTAACACGGGCATTCAAGCATTATCTGCGAACTTACTTGCCGATCCTGATGGTAATGTAAATAGTATTGCGTCGCTGCAAGAAGAACTAAGATCTTGGGTGGCGAAGCCAGAAAACGGCAAGCATGGAATCATCCTGGGGTTTGGTTATGATGACTCACAGCTAAAAGAGCAAAGGCATCCTACTCGCCAAGAATTGGATGAAGTATCTAAAGACCTTCCGGTACTTATTATTCATCAGTCAGGTCACTTAGCAACGTTGAACACTAAAGCATTGGAGTTGGCAGGTTTGACGGCTGAGAGCACCGATCCTGATGGCGGTAAGATTCGTCGTGAGAGTGATGGAAAAACACCTAATGGTGTGCTGGAAGAAACTGCTTTCTTTGGGACCTTGCTACCGCTATTTGCCAAACTCAACGCCAAAGAGAATGAAGTCATTTTTAAAGCGGGTATGGAGCTTTACGCAAGTTTTGGTTATACCACCGCTCAGGAAGGCCGCGCTTCAACGTCGGCGGTGAAAACCATGTACGACTTAGCTCAATCGGGAAAACTCCCTATCGATGTGGCCGCGTATCCTGATATTCAAGTGGCTCAAGAGGTTATCTCTCCTCCGTATTACTCAAGTGAGTATTCTAATGGATTCCGCGTGGCAGGAGCTAAGCTTAATCTGGATGGTTCTCCTCAAGGCAAAACCGCTTGGCTAACGGAACCTTACCTTGTTCCACCTGTTGGTCAAGAGAAAGGCTACAAAGGTTACCCGAGTATGAGTGATGAACAAGCCGCTGAGCTTATAGAGTTAGCACACCGTAATGGGTGGCAATTGTTAACCCATGTCAACGGTGATGCTGCAATTGATCAATTGCTTAATGGTATTGAAGCGAGTGAGAAAAAACACGGTGTACCTGACCGAGGTTTTATCGCAATACATGCGCAGACCGCTCGTAAAGATCAAGTAGAGCGATTTAAGCGCTTGGGCGTTTTTCCGTCGTTTTTCCCAATGCACACTTTCTATTGGGGTGATTGGCACATGAATTCCGTTTTAGGCAAAGATCGAGCAGAGAATATCTCGCCAACAGGCTGGGCTCGAGATTTAGGCATGATTTATACCTCTCACCATGATTCTCCTGTGGCTCTACCTAACTCAATGCGTGTTTATTCCGCGACAGTTAACCGCGTAAGTCGTACTGGGCATGTTTTGGGGCCTAAACAACGCGTGTCGGCGCTGGACGGATTAAAATCGCAAACATTATGGGCGGCCACTCAATACAAAGAAGAGAAAAGCAAAGGTTCTCTGGAAGTAGGAAAACTCGCTGACTTGGTTATTTTGTCTGAGAACCCGCTCACGGCAAAACCTGAAACACTGGCCGATATCAAAGTATTAGAAACGATAAAAGAAGGGCTAACGGTATATTCAAGTGATCAACAAGTCGCCGCAGGTAGTTGCGTAAACACTAAGCGATGTCAGGAAATCGCAACTGCCACGATGATTTCTGCCGGACTATTGCATCACTCCCACTGATCTCTTTTTTCAGTCTCTTACTTTTAACAAACAATTAGGAAGCCAGTTGTGCTTCCTATTTGTTTAACCAACTCTATCTCTAAAATATGGATATATTTGAAAAACAACAATGAATCGCCGCGATTCACTGGCATACAGTTCGTTCTTACAGACTATTAGAGGACATTAATCATCTCGTTCAATCGTCAAAAAGGGCCTAACGTTAGTAATTTCAGATCCAAAAATTTTCTTACCCATGACCAAACTAAATGCAGTCTATGAAACAATCAGCAATCGTATTGAATGATAGCGCTTGTCTCATTCAATTTTCTACTGACTTAATGTAATAGTGGCAAGCCTGACCATGTTGTATAACAAGCTAAAACGCATGAAAAAACTTAATCTCATTTTTGTCGCTTTGATCCTTAACTTGTTAGTTGGGTGTTCCTCCGCTTCGGCCATAAGCCAAGATAAAACAAAAAGTTATTCCAGATCACATCAGCTTACAGGTAAAGCTTCATGGTATAGTCAAAAGTTTCACGGAAAACGTACAGCAAGTGGTGAGCGATATAACAAAGGAGCTTACACAGCGGCTCATAAAAGCTTACCTTTTGGAACAATCGTGAGAGTCACCAATACAGCAAACGCCAAAAAGGTAGATGTCAAAATCAATGATCGAGGTCCTTTTGTAAAAGGCAGAGTCATTGATCTTTCACAAGAAGCATTTGAGCAAATAGGCAGCATCAAAAAAGGCGTCGTGCCGATCAAAATTGAGATTATTGATGATAGTAATACCTTTAGGTATAAAAACTAAACCCCTGCTCGAATTCAGCTTGATAGTAAACAAGGCTCGACTAAAACCTTTCGTGATAGCCGTGAAATAACAGCTTTGCCATTCCCTTATGATAGGCTTTTAACAACAGCCACTGCTGCTAACAGCAAGAAAATCGCACCGCAACACTGATTGAAGATTCGCCCATTGGCTAAAAGTAGCGTTTTAACCTTATCAGCGAGTCTTGCCACGCTAAACTCTACAGCGAACTCGATGCAAAGAAAGCTGAATGTTATCACCAGGAACTGTGGAATAAATGCTTCTTCTGGGTTGATAAACTGAGCTAAAAAAGCCGTAAAAAATAACAATACTTTCGGGTTGGACAGTGCTGCAAAATACCCTTGCTTAAACAGCTCCTTAGGCAATACAGAAACCACATTTCTTGTTTGTTCTATGCTCACAGCTGATACGAAGAATAGCTTGAAACCTAACCAAGCAAGATACAATGCACCCAACCATTGAAGACCAATCATCAACTCAGGTTTTGCTTCTAGTAGCGTGCCTAAACCTAGCATTGCTACCGTGATCAATATGAAAAAGCCACTAATCCCCCCACATATCGTCCAAATTGTCTTTTTATAACCATATCGAGCACCATGACTTAGTGCCAAAAGTGAGTTTGGGCCCGGCACACAAGCAAGACCTAGAGCAGACAAAGCAAAGACACACCAAATTTCAAACGTCATAAATAACCGATTAATTGAGATACTGAATTGGGTTTAGTATCTCTCAGTTCCAAAATTGTTTATGGTATATTCTGGACGTAAAGTATGACTATTTAGACAAAGGGCGCAAGACAAATGAACGCAGAAAATGGTGTCCGGTTTCTATTGATACCTCTGAATAATTTTAACATGCTTCCGTTTGGCGGCTTCTTGGATAAACTCCGTTTTTCAGCAGATGAAGCCGATAACAGTCAACAACGGTATTGTTCATGGAAAATTTTATCTCACACCAAAGGATTAGTTGTCTCCAGTAGCGGGATCCCGATTGAAGTTGATCTCGACCCTAGCGAAGTTCAGCTTGCGGATTTTGACTATGTGGTTCTGTTTGGTAGTCGCACTGCGATTGAATCACAGCAACAATCAGCTTATTACCGCTCTTTTATTCGAACTATTGTCGCAAATGGAATACCAATAGTAAGCATCGATAACGCTTGCTTTACCCTTGCTGAGCTAGGGTTACTGAACCGTCACCAAATCGTGGTTCATTGGCGACATCATAGTGAATTCAAAGCGACCTACCCTAAAGTCGTCGTACGAGATGAACAACTTTATCATTTTGATCGCAAGCTGATCAGTTGTACTGGGGGAAGTGCCGCTATCGATCTTGCGGTGGCAATTTTGCAAAAACATGTTGGCCAGATAAAAGCAGAAAAAGGCTTAGCGGATATGCTGGTTGATGAAAACCGCAGTATGCAGCACCGCCTGAAATCGTCACATCAAGGACTATACCAGAATCGTCATATGGATAGAGCGGTCTCTTTAATGCAAGAAAACTTAGAGCAGACAATAACCGTTGAACAGGTTGCTACGCTCATTGGCATCAGCCGACGACAATTGGACCGTTTATTTCAGCAAAAGCTTGGCGTTTCCGCGCGTCACTATTGGCAAGAGTTGCGTTTACAACATGTGTACTGGCGATTGACGCATTCTAGCCATGACCTTGTGCAACTTGCAGATGAAGTTGGTGTAAGAGATATCAGCTATCTATGCAAGATTTTCAAAAAAAGATTTGGCATCACACCAGGGCAATGCCGTCGCGATCCAATAATTTAACTATGAGATGTGTTTATTTAAACCCTTTTCGAGGCTAATTTATTTTTTAATCTGTCTTTCTCGGCATTGCTAAATGATCAGAATGCAAAAGTGAAGATAACTTTATTGTTCGAGATAAATTGGCTGCTGACACAGCCAAAACGATACGATTATCTAATGAAAGAAGACTTATAAGTTTTAGGCAAGTTTATCTACTTTGAAAACTGATTTCACTTGTCACGTAAACAGGTATTTTTAATGTATTAGATTCAGACGGAACATATTCTAGTTTACTTAAAGCCTTTAACGCGATGAGATCCCACTCCCCCTCGGGAGATGACTCTACAATTGTAGGGTTAAATATCTCTCCATTCGAGTCTATTAAATAGTTGATTTGTACATAACCACCTATTTTTGGCACATCAATATGAGGCTTTAAACTGAACCTAAAATCTTCAGATGTCTGAACCCAATAATCTTGTAAATCCTGTAGCTCAACTTTAATTGGTGATTGTGTCAAATATACTTCCTGCTTTGATGCACAACCACTTAAAGCTAAAAGACTTATCGATAATAAACTCAAAATTCTCATTTACACTCCTTGTAAAATATAACACCTTGTTATGGGGTGAGTAGCATAATGCTGAAGCTTATTAAGCCACCTTATAATTTATAATCAACAGGTTGAATGGATAAAAGAAGGTTGGTTCACAAAATCGAGCATTCGCTCTAGGTTGACCTGATTGAAGGCTGACGATGAGTATTGCTAGCTTCAGCCACTGAAAAATGGAAAATTAGGCCTCACCTGTTAATGTTCTAGTCCAATTGTTTTAGAGTATGCCTCCTACGGTAGTCGATTTAACTAAACAGTGAATTTATGCAAAAAAACTCTGATCTTATCCATCAGGCCAATCGCGAAGCGTGTTGGGCGATACTTCTTGCTCTGGGCTACTTTGCCTGGTGGTACTGTGGTGCCTATGTTTTCTCTGCGCCAAAAGACGAACTGCAACTCCCTCAATTATACTGGGGCATGCCACTGTGGTTTGTATTGTCATGTGTACTTGGCCCCATCCTTTTCACCGTGCTATGCGCGCTAATGGTTAAATACCTTTATAAGGATATCCCTCTCGATAAATACGATGACGAACATTATGAATAGCCAGCTTATTATTCCTTTATGTATTTACCTTTTTGCGGTTTTCGCTCTGGCATTCCTGACTCGCCGTTATCACAAGCCGGGGAACTTTCTTACCGAATACTTCGTGGGAAGCCGCAGTATGGGAGGATTTGTCCTCGCCATGACGCTGGCGGCAACTTATGCGAGCGCCAGTAGCTTTATCGGCGGACCGGGAGCGGCTTACAAAATGGGACTGGGCTGGGTGTTGCTGGCAATGATCCAGCTGCCGGCTACCTGGCTGACTCTGGGCGTTCTCGGGAAAAAATTTGCGATAGAAGCAAGACGCCATAACGCGGTGACGATCAACGATATTTTATATGCCCGTTTTAAGAGCCGAAAAGTCGTGATCTTCTCTTCACTTGCTCTGCTTCTGGCCTTTTTCGGAACAATGGTAGTGCAATTTGTTGGGGGAGCCCGCCTGTTGCAAACTGTGCTTGGGATCAGCTATCAGAATGGGCTACTGTTATTCGCCTGTACAGTCGGCATATACACGACGATTGGTGGTTTCCGGGCTGTTGTTCTGACTGACACCGTTCAGGGGGTGATGATGGTCATCGGCACCATCGTTCTGCTGGCTGGTGTTATTCATGCTGGTGGGAGTCTGGAAAACCTGGTCACCAAACTTCACTCCATTGACCCTGCTCTGGTGACACCATATGGTCCGGATCATTTCCTGAGTCAGCCGTTCATCCTGAGCTTTTGGGTTCTGGTCTGTTTTGGCGTCATCGGGTTACCTCAGGCTGCTGTTCGATGCATGTCATACAAAGACAGCCCTTCTCTGCATAAAGGTATGGTGATCAGTACAATTATGATTGCATTACTGATGTTTGGAACTCACCTGACCGGAGCCTTAGGCAGAGCACTCGTGCCAGAGGTTGCCAGCCCGGATCAAATCATGCCAACACTGATGATGACGGTTCTGCCCCCGATGTTTGCCGGAATTTTTCTCGCAGGGCCAATGGCGGCCATTATGTCGACTATCGATTCACAGCTGATTCAAGCATCATCGACGCTGCTGAAAGACCTTTATATAAACTATATCAATCCCCAGATCGTTGAAGACAAGCGTGCAGACAGTAAACTGAACCGCATTTCACTGTGGACGACCGCTATCTTCGCCAGTCTGGTTTTTGTTGCTGCGACGAATCCCCCGGATATGATCATCTGGCTGAACCTTGTGGCATTGGGTGGTCTGCAGGCCGTATTTTTATGGCCGCTGGTATTTGGTTTGTACTGGTCAAAAGCCTCGGCTACCGGCGCGTTTAGCTCCATGGTCATTGGGCTCGGTGTATACATCAGCTTAGTTTGGCTCAAACCCGATATGGCTGGTGTCCACCCCATCGTTCCGACGATGATTACTGGCATGCTTGCTTTTGTTATCGGCAGCTTATTGAAACCGAATGCAGCTAATAACGAACAGTTAGTATCAGTCAATTAAAAGAGCTAAACATATTTCACACAGAAAGAGCGATAGTTGATATAAGCGACATATATCGCTCTCTCTTTTTTACACTCAAGACCAAAACTGAACTACGTAAAGGTCGATTATGATTTAGTTGTTACACTCTTTTTTCACTTACATCCACTTGTAAAGAGTTTAGAGCTTTAATGCGATCATATCTGATTTGAAGAAGTGTATTTAAGTCTTAGTCGCTTTTAATAACTGTGTTATCAAACTTATATTTCTTTTAATAATACACCCGATCACGCTCATTGATATTCCATAGTACTTGGTAGGGTTAATTATAATGATAGGTTTAACGTATAATAGGAATATTTTAAATAGAGTAAGATTAGCCAAAATATATGATAACTAGAGAGGCCCTCAGGAGCTATTTAGCCTCTCTAGGTAGGTTGTACTCTTAGACACTTTTAATAATCGGACAACTAGGGGGGAATGGTCCGATTAAAATCTGTATTGAATTATAGCTGCCATGGATGAGTTCCACGTACTGCTAATAATTATTCAGTGCAATAACAGCTTCTAAAACTTAACATTTATGGACTTACCACCAAGCTTCCATCTGTATACCAAAGCTCAGTTGACTATCCTTGTTATCAGCAAAAGGCGTTTCATCATTCGCTTTTAGATATGTAGAATAAATTCTGATCTCAGGTCTCAGGAATTGGCTTTCACCAACTGAAAGAACCTGTGCTAGCGTTACTTTATGGCCTTGGTATTCTTCAGTTGTTGAGCCAGACGTTTCTTCACGACCAAACCAAGATACCTCAATGGCGGATTTACTGTATTTATTCCAAATGTATTCGGGACGGAAAGCTACTGATAATTCTTGAGCCTTATCATAGCCTAAGCCATCACCTAAATTATCAGCGTAGGCATAAGCAATAGCGTGATTGGCGATAATGTTATCCGACAGGTACTCTTCACCATAGTTGGCTACCCTAAAGCCTTTAGCACTACTAAAATCTGAATTTGCCTGAAGATAATAACCGTGATTCACCATATTAGGTGCAAAACCATGATCCGCATACTGAATAACAGTTTCGTTAAACCCATTGTCTAAAGGTGCAGTAATAATAAACGATGTCTGCAATGAATTTTCCGACTTATAATTTATTCCATTATCTTCGTTATATTTTTGCGCATCGTTTTTATTCACTAGAGCATAGTCAATTAAAACCTCTCCTTTTACATCATTAAACAGAGGTAAATTCGCGTATCTAATATCTAATATATTAGTATTATTTAAAGTATTACTTGCTTCTGAATCAGAAACTTTCACATCAGCATAAGAATCGTTTCTTATCCAGGCCAAAGATAAGTTTCCTGGACCCACATTAACATGATCAATACCAGCACCAGGGCCGAATACACCGATTAGTTTATAGTCAAACATTTGCAATTCACGAGACTTATAACTTCTTTTACCTACCCAAATGGAAGCATCAGGTAGAGAAGGGATATATCCATACCCTTCTAAGAAATACTGTGTAATTGCCATCGGGTTATTGGTTGACGATAAACTCTCATCGTCAGAAGATGAGTCAACGCCCACTGACTCCCAGTTGTTTCGCATATCCATATTACCCTCAGCATCAACACGAATATCAAATCGACGCTCGGTCTCATCACTGAAAATTTGATGCTGCAATGCTATATCGTAGTAACCATCAACTTCATTGCCAAATCGTCCTAAATTGTTTAATCGATAACTTTTCATTTCACCGTTTGTTGAAGTAAATACACCACCTCGAACGTATCCATGGAAGTCAACGGCATAGCTGCTACTGGAGCCTAAAACCAAGGCTAAAGATATACATTTAATTAATTTATTTTGTTTTAATAACATTTTATTTCCCTATAAAATATGCAATAAGAATTCATACGCCTGATTTACACAGGCGCTGAATAAATATTAATTACTTAAATTGAAGTTATTTATTAAAGAGTGTTTTCCCGTTGGTACTGATTACTTCTTTATACCAATTAAAACTTTTCTTTTTGTATCTATTTAATGTGCCAACACGTTCATCATTAATATCGACGTAAATAAACCCATAGCGTTTTTTAAGCTGACCAGTAGATGAGCTTACGATGTCAATAGGTCCCCAACTTGTATAACCAAGAAGTTCGACACCATCATCAATTGCATTTTTACTTTCAATAAGATGATCTTTCAAATACTCGATTCGATAATCGTCGTTTACCTGATTGTTCTCGTCAATGGTATCGATTGCTCCAAGACCATTTTCGACAATAAACAAAGGCTTTTTATATCTATCGTAAAGTACGTTAAGCGTGTATCTCAAACCTTGAGGATCGAGCTGCCATCCAAAATCAGAAGTCGCTAAGTAAGGATTTTTAACGCCACCAAGAATGTTACCATCCGTGGTTTCTTTATCTTCAGGGTTAGCACTGTACGCACAGCTCATGTAGTAACTAAAGCTAACAAAATCGACCATGTTATCTTTCAGCGCTTCTACATCCCCTTCTGCAAACTCTATTTTGATGCCTTTTTTCTCAAAGTAGCCTTTGGCAAAATTAGAATATTCACCTAGCGCCTGAATATCACTAAACAATAATTGCTCTTGTTGCTGCTCGTAAGCCGCCTGAACATCAGCCGGATTACAGCTATACGGATAAAATGGAATAAAGGCTAACATACAACCAATTTGCGCATCCGGTATTATCTTATGACACTCACCCACAGCCAACGCGCTGGCAACAAATTGATGGTGTGCTGCCTGATAGATAATCTGTTCGCGATTTTCATCAGACTCGTCCAACAACAAACCACCACCAGTAAATGGGAAGTGAGAAATGATGTTGATTTCATTAAACGTCAACCACAGTTTCACCTGATTTTTATAACGCTCAAATAGAGTTTTTGAGTAGCGAACATAAAGGTCAATCAGTTTTCTGTCACGCCAACCACCATATTTTTTAACCAAAGCTAACGGCATATCGTAATGACAAATGGTTACCATAGGCTGGATATTGTGTTTAAGCAGTTCGTTAAACACATCTTCATAATACTTTAAACCAATTTCACTCGGTTCAGCGTCATCACCGTTAGGATAAATACGAGTCCAGGCGACAGAAAGACGTAAACACTTAAAGCCCATTTCGGCAAATAATGCAATGTCGTCCTTATAGCGGTGATAAAAGTCTATCGCATCATGAAAAGGATAATGACCTTCATCTGAATCCATAATTTTACCGGCAATACCATTAGGCAGAACATCGGCAACAGACAGGCCTTTTCCATCGATATTATAAGCACCTTCACATTGGTTAGCCGCTAGAGCGCCACCCCATAGGAAGCCTTCTGGAAATACTTTGTCTTTGTTCATATACATCTCGTCTTTATTTATTTGTTTCTACAACTGAACTTTTTACATCTTCAAAGCCAATAAGTCTGGTTAACACTGCTGCACTGATAAACGACACCAAACATCCAACAATGAAATAGACAAATTTAGGACCAAAGAAGAATGCCAATCCAGCTAGTGGCCCAGTACCAATACCGGTAGAACCAATTTGGAATAGCCCCATAACAGCGCCACCCAAAGCACCACCAATACACGCCGCGATAAGTGGTTTTTTCAATCTCAGGGTTACACCAAAGATGGCAGGTTCTGTAATACCAATAATGGCATTGACACCAGCACCACCTACAATCGATTTAAATGCTTTATTTTTGGTCATCAGGAAGACCATGAAAGTCGCACCTGCTTGAGCAGAGTTCGCCGCAATACCAATAGCCATAATGTAATCAAAGCCGGTTTGCGAAATAGATTCAAACATCACAGGGAGGAATCCGTAATGCATACCAGTAATAACGATTGGCGCATACAAACCACCAAGTAAAGCACCGGCAAAGATACCCGCAACGCTATATATTTGAATAAAAGTAGAAGCAATCACGTTACCAATAACAGAGCCTAGAGGACCCAAAACAGCCAACATTACTGGCGCAACGATCATAAGAGTTAACACAGGCTGGAAAACACCTTTTAAAGAGCTAGGTACGAATGATGCCAAAAATTTCTCAACGTATGACATAAACCATATTGTAAGAATGATCGGTAACACTGAGCTCATATAAAGGGTTGATTTAAGTGGGATGCCAAATAGATGCATAAAATCACCACTACTTTGCATCAATGCTTGCAATTGAGGGTGGATGAGAATTCCGCCAAGAGCCGCGCCTATATATGGGTTACATTTAAACTTCAGAGCAGAACTCACACCAAGAATAACGGGCAAGAAATAGAACGCTGCGTCTCCAATAACAGTGAGAACTTTGATAGTTTCACTGTCTGCAGGAACAAGGCCAAAAGAGGTGAGCATTACGATAATGCCTTTTAATAAGCCGGCACCGACAATTGCAGGAATGATCGGAGAAAAGATACCAGCAATAGCGTCCAGAATCGTTGCTAGCAGCCCTTTTTTCTCTGCTTCTACACTGCTTGTTTTACTTTCATCTGTCGCAGAAGAATCCGTTCCGTAAACAATAGCCTTTAGCTCTTCGAATACATCAGAAACGCGGTTACCTAGTATTACCTGTAGTTGACCACTGTTTTCATTAACACCGAGAACGCCTGGAATCTCGGAAATCGAAGATTTATCTACAGAATCAAACGAGTTCAGTGTGATTCTGAGTCTGGTAATACAGTGAGTTAAGTGGCCGATGTTACCGTTACCCCCGATAAGCGGTAAGATCTCACTGGCAATTTTCTTATTGTCCATACTAATTCCTTTTAAAAGCTAACTAAGAACTAATCAAGTTCCTGGTACCCAAACATACAGATAACTAAGTAGTAAGACTTGACTGAGTTAACCCATTTTATTGTCTCTATGAGACAAACTAACAAAACCATCAATTAGGAAACGAGTGAAAATCGTCACATTCCGGTGCGAACAAACAAAACCTCAAAACTTTAATGCCTTGTATTTAAAGAACTAATTCTTTTCTGACCTAACGATCTGTGATTGTCAGCCAAGCTCAGTTTCTATTTCTCTACCTCGTCGCCATAAATCGGATACTAAGCGCAACCGGTTGTTCAATGTAAGTAAAAAAAACAAAAAAGAACAATTTTCGTGCTATGAGTCACAATAAAATCACAATAGGACAAAAACATTTGTTCAAAATACAAACAGGTTGCATAAAGGTTGCTGTTATAGAGAGAATTTAATTTGATAATTGTCAGATAAAGTTAGAGCAATGTGAAAGGACCAATAAATAACTGCTTGATATATAGTAAAAAACCCGAGAACTGAACAACCGGTTGTTCATAATTTATAGGTATTGCTCCCCCGATTCTGTAAACCTTAAAGTACCGATATTTATTTATCTAACTTACTAAGTTTTATGGACTATCTATAAATTTAACGCTTTACCTGTTTGGCATTTAGCTCTTCTTCGCTACAATCACATCAATAGAAATTTTGGAAAGATAAATATGACAACATTGTTGGATGTATCCCGACGAGCAGGAGTATCTAAAACGACAGTGTCTCGTGTGATGAACGGGAAAGGACGTATATCGCAAGCAACGAGAGACGCGGTGTTTAAAGCGATAGAGGAACTCAATTATCGACCAAACATTCTTGCACAATCTTTATCCAATCAAACAACCAATAGCGTGGGCTTAATCCTTCCTTCTGGCTATCATAGTTCTCAAAACGTCATGGAAATAATGGATCTGGCTCATGCTATGGCAAGAGAATCAAACAAATTTTTGATCATCACTCAAACTGATACCAATAACATTGAAAGTGGCATTCGCTCTATAAACCAATTAGTCGATCGACGCTGTGACGGGATTTTGTACTACAAAACCTCACATATTGAGGCAGGTAATGGTGAAGAACAACTTTCAAGCCTTATCGATGAACTCCCTATTCCGCTCGTTGTTATCAACTATAAATTGGCGGATAAGCCAAACAACTACGTTTGGTATGATCAGGTAGAAGCTGAAAGCTTAGCAGTGAACAAATTGCTAGAATTGGGACACAAAAAAATAGCCTATATCTGTGGTCCTATGAATATCAACACATCAAGACAACGCTTTGAAGGCTATAAACAGTCTCTTCATAAAAGTGGTTTAGAGATAGATCCTTTTTTAATCATAGAAGCTTCATCATCTTTTGACGGTGGGTATACCGCCTGCCAACAATTACTTCAACGTCAGGTCGAGTTTACCGCAATTGCATGTCACAGTGACGCTATAGCTATAGGTGCCCTAAAAGCGTTACAACAGGAAGGTATTCCAGTTCCTGAAACTATATCTATATTTGGTTTTGGTAATGATGATATATCTACCTATACAAATCCTTCGATTTCTTCGGTTAAATTGCCGGTTAACGACATTGTGCAACGCGCTTGTAAGATGCTCTTCAAAAAAATGGAAAACATAGAGTGTGACTTACACCTACTCGATGATATACACGGTGAGCTTGTACTTCGGGATTCAATAAAAGAAATAACTCTGTAGATATCCAAATAACCTCAAGATACCAGGCTGTTGATCCCGAGTACTCAGAAGACTCAGCGTAGAAGACATCAAAGATGTGGCTATTAGGCACTATTGAGCTATGGAACTTCCTCTTGCCAAAGATCGAATGACAGCCACCGCCTCAATAGAACTTTGACCTAAATAAACCACACCTTGGCAGATACAGCCAAGTAAGCCTGAGAATATCGAGGCATGATGATTTTACATCTCAAGGAAAGAGGAAATCATCATGAATATGGGATACTTAAACGTATTAATGTGTTACCTGCTGGTTGGTATTAGCTACCCTATCGCAGCAGAATCAATGAACAGCATACCAGTATGGACATTCATCGCTATCACCTTCGCAATAGGTTTTGCGTTTTTGTACATCATTGGTCGTGCGACTGGTGCTCCGGCTATTTTTTCACTCAGCTTTAAAACCTGGGCCATCATAAGCTTACAGTCACTGCTTGGGGCTGTACTATACACTGCATTTCTACTGTACGGATTCGAATACTCGAACGCAATTTCTGCCTCAATTTTTACGAGTATCGCTCCGGCAGTAGTACTGACACTGTCGTATTTCTTGCTTAAAGAAAAACTCAGCACTCGAAAAGGTTTTGCGATTCTGTTAGCGATAGCAGGCGTGTTAGCTCTAACAATTCCTTCAAGTGACACATCAGGTAGTACATCGATTTACGGCATCGTTCTACTAGCACTATCAACACTATCAACTTCAGGTTGTGTGATTGCAGCGAAGAAATATGACGTTCAGCTTCCTGCACTAACTATGGCGACAGGCGTATGTTTTACCGGCATGGTTTTTACTGTACCGCTAATGTTTCTGCTTGAAACCAAAGACATTGACCTGTCACTATTGTTTGATAGCAAAAACACAGTGACCATGATCTACTACGGTATTCTGGTATGGGCAGTCCCTTACTTCTGCTTCTTCAACGGCGTAACAAAAATTCCGGCAAGTGCGACTGGTATGGCTTTTGCGATTATCCCTGTAGCGTCAACTTTCTTCTCTATCATCTTCTTTGACCAGTCACTGACGATGACAGACGGAATTGCACTGCTGATGGTAACCGGTTCAATTCTTCTTTCAGAATCGAACGAAACCGAATCTTATACAGTACAAACTGAGTTAGAAAGTTAACGCACCAACACTGAACACAACAAATCACAAACGCACTCCCAAGGTGAAAATAGCACCAAGTGAGTGCGTTTAGTTTATTGACATAACATTTTTTCTCCTCAAACTTTTCTTATCAGCAAAGCTATCTCACTGTTTTCCCGACATTTATGCAATATGCACCTTTTTTGCGCACAGAAATTAACCAAGACTTTTTAGTGGCACTTATATTGCTTTATAGCTAGTAACTGGTTTTAGTTGGGAACACTTGAATGATGAGCACTATTTTTTCGACTGACACTTTGGATCAAAAAGATAGATTCAACTACTGGAATGACGTGGTAACTAAACACTACGCACCTTGTCTGGGTATCGCCAGTGATACAACTCAATTCAAAGCGACGACATCTGTTCAACACGTTGGCTCTACAGAATTAAGCCATGTCGCTTCAGAAAGTATTCGCTATGATCGTCGCACTACAGATTTACGCAATGTACCACGCGAAGACATATTTCTTTCTGTTATGTTAGAGGGCGAAGGTTATTTCGAGCAAAATGACCGTCAGGTATCACACAATGTTGGTGACATCCTAATATACGATTCTGGCAAACCATATTCATTCAATTATACTTCCGCCTACAAAGCGATGCTTCTGCGTATTCCTCGTCCGTTAATCCAGGCGAAAGTAACCCGATTAGATAATTTGGGTGGCACTGTTTTAAATGATCAGTCATCATTTGGTCGCTTAATCAAGTCGCTAATGAACGAGACATCAATTATAGCCTCATCTCCAGAGCTGATAAACGAGGACGATTTTATTGTCCCAACACTCGATATGCTGACAACGGCCATCAGTCGGGCAACGGCAAACGATAGCCCTATCGCGTCTAACAATAAACAACTAAACGAAATCAAAACTTACATCCGCAATCATATTACTGATGAAGAGTTAAGCCTTGAAAGTGTTGCTTCTCAAAAGGGTATTTCTTTGCGAACACTAAGCAGACTATTTGCCGAAGTTGGAGAAACTCCACGTAATTGGTTGCAATCCCAGCGTCTATCTTGTGCCTACGATGCACTGGCAAATAAACGTGTAACAAACATCACTGAAGCGGCACTCACTTTTGGTTATAAAGATCTTTCTCACTTTAGCCGCACTTTCAAAAAACAATTTGGTTACTCTCCACGAGAATTGACACGATAACCATCTAAAATTCAATGAGTAAAAATAAAAAAGGGATAAGTAACTGTGCTACTTATCCCTTTTGCTTCTACCCCAATACCCTATTAAAGATCTTGAATACCTTTACAGTCACTCAAGTTATCTTTAGTAATAATAGGGTTTGGCATATAGATGTATTTATCTAACTTCTCACCATCCAACAATTTCACCGCCGCATCTACTGCGTATTTGGCGTCACTGTAAGCATCAGACAATACTGTCGCATACTGGATACCCGCTTTGATATTTTTGTACCCTGGGACTTCACAACCAACACCGACTAAAGCGAGCTTAGAAGCATCAATATTGGCGCGTTCAGCTGCGACAATCACACCCGCCATCATTAAATCTTCTACCGCGTAGACACCTTCAACCTGATCACCAAAGCGAGTGAATAGTGAAGACGCGGCTGTCATAGAGACGTTCTGATCCCAGTTACCTGGTTGTTCACCGAGAATTTTAATGTCCGGTGCTAGCTTGCTTAGCTCTTCAGTAAAGCCTTTCATACGACCAATTGACGTTGGGGCCCCCGGAGTACCGGTAATCACAAAAATTTCGCCTTTTTTACCATAGCCTTTCGCTTCAAACGCATCGACCATCGCTTTCGCAGATTCACGACCAATGTCTTCACTGTTTCCGCCTGTATACACATCCCAGAATCTTTCAGACTGTTTTGCTGGTAACGCGTCACTGATGATGAGTGGAATACCCGCTTTTTGAATTTTGCGCATAGATGGAATGAGCGCGTTTGCATCTACCGGCCATAAGATAATCGCATCTGGGCGTTTCGCAATCGCCTGTTCAACCTGGTTAGCCTGGTTCGCTGGATCAAACGGACTGGTTGTTGTTTCAAAATCCAAACCCGCAGCGGTTGCTTCTTGCTTGAAGAAACGTAAGTAGTCCGCACAGTACGTACATTCTTCAGTTGGCTGAAGCAGTATCACTGACTTACCTTCCGCAGCCTGTGCCACCGACACAGTTGCGGCTGAAGCAAGCGCGGCTGTCGTAGCCAGCGCAGTTAAAGAGTGTTTTAGAAATAATTTTGTTTTCATCGTGACATCTCCGTTGTCCGTTGATTATCCATGTGTTTTTTTAACAAGATTTATACGTAGTGAACTCAGATCACCATTCATCAGAACGACGAATCCCAGAACACAACCATTGACTAATAATGTGGTCGCAGAACTTGCGCCCATAAGGCTCAACCCATTACCAAGAGCAGCAAGAATCATCACACCTACCGCTACCTGATGAATTTTGCCGACGCCACCACCAAGAGAGACACCACCCAGAATCGCGGCAGAAGCAGCTTGAATTAGGAGCGTGTCACCAAGTGTTGGCGAGCCTGTTGCCAGACTGATTGAAATCAAAGCACCTGCTAAGGCGGCTAGCATTCCAGATAAACCAAATGCAACACACAAAGCAGCAGAAGTATTTGCACCGCTCATGATTGCGGATTGTCTGTGGCTACCTGTTGCATACAGGTCTCTTCCCAAGCGAGTAAAGCTAAGAAGCAGGTATACAACTATCATCGCTGCAATCGTAATAAGGATGCGAGGTGAGAATACGTACGCTATCTGTGCATCCAAAACATCTGATGCATCAAAGTTGTAGTAAGGGACGACATTGCCATCAGCGATCCAGTAAGCAAAACCCGATAACAGAATCATCATGCCTAGTGTGCTTACTAACGAAGAAACTTTGAGTTTAATAATGAACGCAGCATTAATAAGTCCGACGACAAGGCCAAACACCATCGCCCACATCACACCTATAATGGCGCTATCTACGCCTGTTTTAGCCAGAATAAGACCACCGACAGCAACCATTGAAGCAACTGAAAGATCGAACTCACCAACAATCATAGTGAGCACCAGACCTAAAGCCACCAGCCCAACTAAACCGAAATTCTGCATTAAAGCAAACAGGTTCCCACTGGTTAAAAAGAAACTGTTCATGCAAGCAAAAAAGACAGGTATAGCGATAAACAGAAACACTCGTAATATGTCTGACGAATTCCATTTAGATTTCATTTTGCATCTCCTTTATTTACGCTTACGAGACAGTAATGCACCCAGCACTACAGAAATAAGTACAACTGCGCCTTTTACCATCAACTGCATATCCAGAGAAAAACCAGCCAACAACAGAACGTTACCAACTATCGCCAGGAACAGAGCGCCAAATACTGCGTCTTTTATACGGCCATGCCCACCAGCAATAGCAACGCCACCAACGAGTACTGCCGCAATTGCACTAAAATCCAGTCCTGCACCAAGCGACAAATTCCCTTGTGAGTTTTGCGATGCGATAAGAATACCGGTTAAAGAAGCGGTTGAAGACGCGATGATATAAGCCATCGCAACGGCTAATCCCACTCGAAGTCCAGAAAGTTTTGCAGTGGTTGCATTGATACCAATTAGCTGGATTTCTCGCCCTAAACGCATGCGTGATAAGAAGAACTCACACGCAAACAACACGAATATCAAAATAAATAACTGGTTTGGTACTCCCGGGAAGATATGACCGACACCGAGCCACTCAACGCTGACATCACTAGTTATGGTTCGTCCACCCGATACCCAGGAACCAATACCGGTAATCACCGAAGACGCTGCAATCGTCGTGATAATTGGATTGGTTTTCATTGCGCCAACTGCCGTACCCTGAATAACACCGAAGATGATGCCGACGGCCAAAGTCAAAACAATCGCCGCTGGAATACCAAACTGCAATGAGCTAGCAAAAATAATGGTGGATATAGACGTTGTCGCACTGATCGACAACATAAACAAATTGCCACTAATTGTTACCAAAGCCAGTCCGCAAGCGGCTATGCCGACCGAGACGGTAGAAAATAGAATTGAACTTAAATTTTGCGTGGTAGCGAAGCCGTCAATGAATACGCTTGCCAACACCGCAACAATCACGATGGCAAACCTTACCGATGTTGCCTGAATACGGGTTGGAGAAAACGCCGCGCCGCTCAGGGACAGAAATGGTAACGCTGATTTTGAAGAGGTTGCTCCAATCATGCTGCATCCCTCGCTTTTCCGTGCAGAATGTCTTGTAAGATGCTTTCCTGAGTCGCATCTTTCCTTAATACGCTGTTTATTACTTCGCCTTTAAATACCGTGACTATGCGATCAGCAAAGTCGAGAATCTCTTCCAGATCGGTAGAGTAAAAGACAATTGAAAGCCCTTGATCCGCTCGATCTCTTAAGCGCTGGTAAATATCGGCACGTGCACCAATATCCACGCCCCGGGTTGGCTCATTTAGCAGCAGTAAATTGGGATTCGTTGCAATGGCTTTACCCAGAACCACTTTCTGTTGGTTACCACCACTGAGTGAAGAAACAGGTTCATGATTTCGATCCGGATTGAGAGTAAATGACTCTGCTAGCTCCACACCGTTTTTTGTATCCTTAGGTTTTGAAATCACACCCCAATGAGACAGAACATCCAGCGCTCTTGAAGTTAGATTCATGCCAATTGGCGCTTCCAGAAATGCGCCTTTACCGGCTCTATCTTCTGGTACATAAGAAATAGCGTGTTGCTCAGCATCATATATAGAGTTGAGTGCTATAGGGTTCTGATTGAGCAATATAACGCCCTGCTCTGCTGGTGCTAAACCGGCTAATGTACGCAAGAATAAATCCGCTCCGGCACCAAGCTGACCGACAATGGCGACGATTTCACCCTTGTGACAGGTAAAATCTAACGGACCATAACCATTCTCTATTTGCACATTTTTGCATTCAAGCAATACGTCCCCATGCTGTCGTTGAGGCCTGATAACGCCCCTCTCAACTTCATGACCAAGCATGGCACTAACCAGTTCCGGTCCTGTGACATCTTTGGTATTACGGGTAAAGATATGTTTACCGCCACGGAACACCGTAACGCGATCGGTGATGGTAAAGACTTCATCCAAACGGTGACTGATAATGACCAACGTGGTTCCGGCTGCTTTCAGCTTACGCATAATAGAAAAGACTTTTTCAATCTCTGCATCAGAAAGAGTTGCAGTCGGTTCATCAAGAAGTAGTACATGTGCACCACTTGCAAGCCCACGTGCAATCTCAACCAATTGTCTTTCTGCTAAAGAGAGTGTTTCCGCAAGCTGGTGAGGAGAAATATGTTCTAAACCCACATCGGCAAGCAGTTTAGTGACTTGTTCTGTATAGCGACCTCTACGATAGATTTGCCCATTTTCTTTCATCCCGATAACAATGTTATCCAGCACGCTCAGATGCGGCAGGATTGAAAGTTCCTGATGGACGATAGTAATCAAAGAGGGGTCGACACGTTTACCTAGCTCGACGTTCATGCCGCCAATTTCTAATGTTCCTGTGTCTGGTGTGACATAACCGCCAAGAATTTTTACCAGCGTGCTTTTGCCCGCTCCATTTTCCCCGCATAGACCGAGAATTTCTCCGCTGCGGAGAGAAAAACTGACATCATTTAAAGCAAATACGCCACCATATCGTTTAGATATGTTATTCGCCGTCAGTATATTTTTTGCTTCCATTGCGCTGTTGTCCTTTCTCAAAATTATTGAGATTTAGGGCTCACTTTCATTTACATCGAAATGGTTTTTACGTAAGCCGTATATTTATACATCTAAATCATGCATTAAGGACATCTTAGCGTTCTAAAGCGGAGTGATACTTGTCTGACCGAGACAAGAGTTATGATAATTAGGACATAAATCGGAGCCTGAATTTAAACGCCTTAATTCAGAGCCAAAGAAACATAACAAGATAATCAGATACAAAAAAAAGGATAAGCAGTAAAACTACTTATCCAAACAGACACAATCATCAACAATACTAGGAAGAGCTACTTATTTGTTACCAAGCAACGGTAATTTTTCGAGCATGTTCTTCAGATTCAATGAATCCCATGGCAGGTGTTCTGCAATACCCAAGCCGACAACTTCAGTATTTTCACTGGCTACACTAATAACTTTTACAACATCATCCATTGTGATTTGGCCCTGAGCGATGCCTTCATAAGCATCCTCAGGAACATTTGGATTTTTGAAGAGAAGTGACCCAAAGTTAGCAATGCTGAGTACATCTAAATCCAAATGAATAGCAAGAACCTTAATGTTTTCTTCTTCTACCCATTTTTGGATCGAAGTGATTTCAGTTTGGATTTCTTCAGGGCGACATACGCGCATATTACGGTCTTTCAGAAAGTTAGCTTCAAACTCGCTCTCGTTATTAACACCCGCGTACATGATTTTATTAGCTTTTATTGGTGTGCTAACGAAATCAGTCAGGTCACTGTCACCTTCACCCATCAATGCACGTAATACAGAAGCATGAGAATGCTCAAATTCTTCTGAAGTCATGATATCCGGGTGAGCATCAACCCAAAGAATACCTAAATCATCACCATACTTTTCTTGTAAGTAAGCAAATGGTGCCAGGTCAACCAAGCAGTCACCACCTAACACAACTAAACTGTCTGGGCTGTGTTTTTCAATCAGCTCTTTTGAATTCTGGATTTGCGGAATGATCTCTGAGCGGCCAACGATGCCGTTTTCATTTTCTAATTGACGGTTTTCGTCAAAAGTTACGTTTACTTCTTCAACCGGACCATTCGTTTCAGGTGCTAACCAAGCTAATAGTTGAGCGCCAAAATAATAAGCATGATTGTTGCCGCCTTGCCATTGTGGCATTAGCAGTCTTAGGGTTTTATTTTCTACAGACATAATAAATTACCTTAAATTGGAATACAGACTAACCGCTGTATCACTCATAAACTGTTGCAAATACACGTGCAGGGAAACTCGCTAGCGGAACTCTGGGAGGAACGGCTGTCAGATAAGCATCTTTACCTTCTGCGGCAGCGATGTTGGTCATGTCTTCACAGATAACAATGCCGTTGCTTAAGAGAATATTGTGAACCGGAATTGCAGCTTCAGATGTTTCGATATTATCTACCAGTGGAGAATCTATCCCGACTAATACCACACCTTGTTCAACTAAATAGTCAGCCGCTTCAACAGAAAGGTATGGTGTATTAATTCCGTACTCTTCCTTACCGAAAAACTGGTCATGCTTACTATTAAGCAGTACCGCTTTACCTGATACTTCTAATCCATCAAAGTCTTCTCGTTCAAAAGAAACTCTGCTATCTGGCTTATTCACCACAATCAGCGGCAGGTGGGCTAATTTTTCTAACGGGTAATCACAAATCTTGTCACCATCTGGGTCTTCGTGATAAGGCGCATCAATGTAAGTACCTGAGATACCCAATAAGTTAATACCATCAATTAATGCGTTATTGCCGAATCGTGGGAAATGGTCATATACCTCAACATGGCTAAGTCCCGGATAGGTTTCCATTCCATGTTCAAGTTTATGGTTAAGCTCGATAAATTCCTTAACAACTATCTTAGTCATTGAGTCCTTCCTTATTATTTCTGTTCCTTTGAAAACTAATATACGCAATCCAGACACGAAAACTTGGCTGAAAAAGACAAATACTTGTTTGTCAGTGCCAAGCTTGCTGTCCACTACGAACTAACCAAGTTTTGCACTGCGCTTAATGGTTAAACTTAACTAAAATCGTCCCTTGAGCCTGACGAGATGTTAAATGTTGATAAGCGTCATCATATTCCTCTAGCGGAAATACGCTGTCTATCCGTGGTTTGATTTTGCCTTGTTCTAAAAGAATTTTCAGAACATGAAAAACATGTTCAACATCTTCATCCGTCTCTAAGTGCGCATCAAATCCGAGTAATTTTTTCTCATATACGACAACATCAACAATATCGATTTCTGATGTAACTCCGCCAGCGAAACCTATCGATACGACTGCTCCGTGGGTCTTCAAACATTTCATCAACTGCCCCAGAACGTCAGCCGCAACAGTATCGAAAGCTAAATCAACACCCTGGCCTTCCGTAATACCCATCACGGTAGAAAGCATGTCTTGTGACGAAAGGTCAACGACATGTTTAGCTCCTGACTCAAGAGCTTTAGCGACTTTTCCACTTGTAGAAACGACACCGATAGGTGTGCCTCCCAATGCGTTAACCAGTTGAATCAGAGCGTGACCTAGAGAGCCGGTTGCACCAGAAATCAACACTGTTTGGCCTGCTTTAAATTGACCGACTCGACTGATTGCCTGATACGCGGATACGTAATTAATCGGAAGCGCAGCGGCTACATTCAGATCAGTATTTGCAGGAAGCTCTACAATCCATTTGTTCTCTACCAGAGCAAATTCTTGCTGCAAGCCATCTTCTGTAATGCCCAATGTGCCGCCACCATAAATGGCAACCGCTGTCCCAGCTTTGAATAGGTCACTTTCTACGACGACACCAGATCCATCATTGCTTAACACTAACGGAGCTTTTGCGGCTGGTACTGCCCCCAGTCTGATCTGATTTGATAAAGGGTTGACTGTTGCAGCATGCATTTTAACCAGAGTAAATCCTGGCTTAGTTTGAGGAGTTGAGCGTTCTTCTATTTGAAGAACCGATTGAGCACCTAATTGCTTCGCGACTAATGCTTTCATTCTTATTCCGAAAATGTTCATACGCTGCACACAGCAACGTCGTTAAAAACGGAGAAATTATGAATGAGGTTACAACAGCAGCGTTACTCTCTGACGGACAACCTGTTTGCTCTGAGTGACAAGCTTAGCCTTGTCGAAGTTGAGAAGGTGTGACACCGTAGGTTTCTTTAAACATCTTGCTAAAATGAGAAATATTGGAAAAGCCATGTTGGTGTGCAATCTCACTTATTGGTATATCTGAATTTGTCATAATCAGCTTGTAGCTTGCTTTAATTCTCTGTTGCCATACCCACTTCATCACCGAAGTGTTTTCTTTACTAAACAACCGACTCAGCGTTCTTGAAGACATATGAAACTGCTGAGAAATTGATTCAACAGACAACGAATGTTCACCGATATGGTCAATAACATACTGCTGAACCAAGGTTAAATTGTCTTTTTTGTCACGCTGTACCGCACGATTACCTTCTGGCGAAACCGCTTCAAAAGCACTGCTCAGCATGGACAAAATAGCTGAGAGCATTTTGTCACCAAAAATGTCTTCCTGCTCTTCGCTTTCCCACGCCTGTTCGATCATTGAGCCAACGAAACGCCCTAACGGGGAGTCACTCTTCAATGTCTTATTTAACAAACGCTCCGAGCTGTTTACTTTTACGTTAAAAACGGAATGAGGAACAGAAATCACAATCTGGTTGTCACCTTGTGGAAAGCGATATGAGAACGGTTGATTGTTATCATAAACAACAATATCGCCCGCCAATTGTTCGGTAGTCGTATTATTTTGCGTCAGTTGTGCGTAAGGACAAAGCGATAAACAAATGAAATAATCATCCGTATAACTCGCTTCTTCCATTTCATGGTATTCCATGGGCGTAGAGCGTATACGAGTGATTAATGCGCTTCGCCCTAGAGATTTCACTGATAACTCCCCCTGAAAATCACCTTCAGTCAGGTTTTTGTTTTTGGTAAAGGCCGAGTAAGTTGAGCCAACTAAATTCTGCCAGTATTCAAAACTCTCTTGTGCTCTAACATCACGTGTGGAATAGCTTCTGCCCATTAGTTAAACCTTGCTTTCTGAGGTTATTGTTCTATCACTATTGTCAGGTATTGATTCAGGATGCACAATTTTTCTTACTGTTGATTTGAAAAACATTACTGTTATTTGGAGCGCCACTCAGTATTTTTACCAACGACGTAAGCCATAACCTACCGACTTATTGGTCAGTAGATAGTTATACTATCGAACCCCTTTCAAGGCACCAACTTAGTGCAAAACAATCAATTTGGTTCAATTAATAAAGCAAATCTTCTCCATACATCTGTTTTTGTTGACTTTAAAAAAGGCTTAATTCTTGCATTATTTGCACGTTTCCAACGTAATTTAGGGTGTAATTATGAACTTAATGCATAATACAGATATGATCAGTTCTTCTGAGAGGTTCGACTATTGGGAAAATGTCATTTCTGACAATTATGTGAAGATTCATTGTGAGTTAGGGAATAGTAAAAACAGCACTGTAGATGCATCTTTATTTGGTCATCATTTTGGCGGAGTGATACTCAACGACCACCAAATAAATGTACCTATGAAATATTATCGTTCAGAAAAAGACGTTTCTTCGGATCAAAGTGAAGACCTCCAGTTTCTCCTGCTATTGAACGGGTTTGGAGAAATTAAACAAGAGGGGCGTAAAGCTGAGATAATCAGTGGTGACATGGTTTTGTACGACTCTTCTAAACCGTTTTATCTGGACTACTCTGAAAATCATCGCGCTCTGAATATCAAATTTCCGAAGAGTCTCATACGTACCAACTTTGATAACGTATCACCGTTTATCGCTCGGACTCTAAAATCTAACAGTACAATGGGTAAACTGGCGGCTTCAACGATTAGAGAGTACGCTAGTTTACCGAAACTCAATGATATTTCCTCAGAATTAACCTTGTCTTCAGCCCTTATGGATATCATATCCACTGCTCTGAATGTCGAGTTTGATTCAGACAGTCGTGCAACGGATACTAAGAAAAAAGAAAAGCTGGATAAGATTAAACAAGTTCTTATTCATAACCTTCATGATACAGACCTGAGCACCACTACCATCGCAGAAATGCACTATATGACAACACGCACACTTAACCGCCTGTTCGCAACTGAAGGAACAACAGCAATTAAATGGCTATGGGAACAACGGCTAGAACTGGCTTACAAAATGCTGATAGGAAGAAAAGTAAAACGTGTATCGGACGTTGCCATTCATTGCGGTTTCAATGACTTTTCGCATTTCAGCCGAGCTTTCAAAAAAGCCTATGGAATGACACCAAAAGAACTTTTATCAGGAAAATAAAATAGATAGGTAATAGCGAACGGAAAGGAAGATTCATACTGAGACAAATCTTCCTTTTTACATCTATTTGACTTGAATTTTATTGAGAGGAAGCGAAATCATGCTTTCAAAATCGATAAATCTCGCACTATCATTCGAAATAGCCGTCAAATGATTACTAAACTCAGAATCTTCAGGTGATTCATACGTATAGATAGATAGCGCATCATACTCATCG
This sequence comes from Vibrio natriegens NBRC 15636 = ATCC 14048 = DSM 759, assembly GCF_035621455.1. NCBI lineage: Bacteria > Pseudomonadati > Pseudomonadota > Gammaproteobacteria > Vibrionales > Vibrionaceae > Vibrio > Vibrio natriegens. The sequence goes on along the minus strand of NZ_CP141822.1, from coordinate 1,429,109 downwards.
TATTCGTTAGTGGTGTAAGTATCGCCCGTTTCTTCCGGCTTTCTGATTGGGTGTTGGGTATAACTGACCAAGCCTCGTGCATTACTAACCATCACGTCACGATGCTCTTCATACAAATTTAAAAACTCTTCTTTTGTCATCCCTGGTTTTCTCTTCATGAGATAAGCGACGGTATGCATTATTACTCCTTAATTTCTGACATATTTTGTTGTTCCAATAACCATTTGGTTAACTAACCACCGCCAACTTAGCACCCCCGAACATTAATAAATTGACTCAAACTACCATCTCTATTGACTTGTTTGGACAACTAAACACCTCACTCTAATTTGTCATTTTGAGTAAATTTTCCTGTCTGACTGAGTCAAGAATATTTGCAGCTCGATATGTTTAATAAGTGTTCTTAATGGATCATTTATTAACTTACATGGATGTAATATGAAAAAAATGACTAGTGAGTGGAAGCTTGTTCTTCTGCTAGCCATACTGTTTGGCATCATTGGATTGGACCGATTTGCTGTTGTATATCTTTTCCCTGTCATCGTTCCTGAATTAGGACTTAACAATGCTCAAGCTGGAGCAATAGCCTCAATATTAGCGTTTACTTACGCCATATCTACCTGGTTACTTGGGAGTTATTCTGATCGCCATGGTCGTAAAGGCGTCCTAATCTTTTCTACCGTTTTCTTTTCTGTAATGACATGGCTCACAGGTATCGCAAAATCATTTACTGCCATGCTGGCTATCCGTGGCCTGCTTGGAATTGGTGAAGGCGGTGTATTTAGCACAAGTGTCGCAACCATTTCAGAGAACGTTAAACCTGAGAAAAAGGGGCTAATGATGGGTGTCCATCAGGCATTCTTCCCGTTATTAGGAATTGGTCTTGGCCCTATCATTGCCACCCAGCTTAATGAAGTTATTCCATGGGAAGCCGTATTTTTCGTCGTAGGTATTCCGGGGATCCTTCTTGCATATGGCCTACATAAGGTAATGAAAAATAAACCAATAGCTCAGTCAGCAAGTAATAAAGACTCATCTGAACCTGAAAAAAGCAGCGCACTATCAGTACTTAAAGTTCGAAATGTTTGGGTCGCAACACTAATGAGCTGTTGTTTCCAAAGTGGGCTTTACGTTTTCTCTACCTTTGTTGCTTTATACCTAACTCAGGTTGTTCACTTAGAGCTCTCGGATGTTGGCTTTATTATCTCAGGCTGGGGCTTTGGTGGTGCATTAGGCATGATCATTATGCCTTCGCTTTCAGATCGCTTGGGAAGAAAGCCTGTCGTATTTGTATGTTCAGCTATCTACGGCGCACTAATGTTCTTATTCGCATTTAGTACTGGCCTTAGCCAAATTCAAATGTTCTTACTTTTGGGCTTTGCCGGCATCTTCGGCTTTGGTCTTGCCCCTATTTACTTGGCAATCATCCCCGCAGAAAGCGTTCCTTCCAAACAGGCTGGCAGTGCTGTCGGGATTCCTACTGGTGTGGGAGAAATGGCAGGCGGTGTGATCATGCCTATCGTCGCTGGTGGATTAGCTGACCTGTTTGGTTTACATATCACAATGGAAATTGTCGGTGGTGCGTTTGCTCTGATTGCAATTCTTTCATTGCTATTCATTGAAACGGCACCTGTGAAAATTCAACGCCGTCAGGTATCTCTGACAGCAAGTTCATAACAACAATTAAAATCTATTTTCAAATACGATTTAGCCCCAAACTTCGGGGCTTATCTAATTCAAAGGAGAATATATGTCTGACTCAAAAACACTGCGTTTACATTTCCCTCAATGGCAAGGTGGTAATAACGAAGCGTATCATTTTGGTTCACAAATGCTGGCATTTTTAGCACCAGATCCGAAAGGTCCGGTTGAAGAAGTTCCGGTCAGTCGTCCAACAGGTAACGAACTAGCAGAAGAGGAAGGACTAAGAGGTCGCTCCCAACTGCTAGACCAACTACACAGTGCTAAGGCAATTATTGAAAAACACCAGCCAGACAATATTGTTGTTTTAGGTGGTGACTGCCTTGTTGATCTTGCTCCTTTCAACTATTTAAATGAAAAGTATGAAGGTGACCTTGGAATCATCTGGGTTGATGCACACCCGGATATTTTGACACCAGAACAATACAACCACGCTCATGCAATGGTTCTCGGCAACTTGATGGGCATCGGAGACGATGAATTTAAAGCCGTAGTTAAAACTCCCGTCAAACCTGAAAATGTAATATTCGCTGGGTTGGGAGCAACCCTACCCTACGAAACAGATTTTATTCAAAAAAATAATATGGCTTTTGCTGGACCTGAAGAGTTAGCTGAAACCAGTGCACCAGTTACAGACTGGATAAAAGCGAAAGGCATTACTAAAGTCGCCATTCATCTGGACTTAGATGTAATGTCTATTGCCGATTTCGGCTCGTTGTATTTCGCTGAGCGTGATGTCCCTGCCGATAAATTTGAAGGTTTAACTCAAGGTGCAATGAAGCTTGCAGCCGTTCAACGTTTAATCAATGATATTGCAGATTGTTCTGTCGAGGTTGTTGGTTTAGGTGTGACAGAACATTTACCTTGGGATGCACTCCGTCTGAAAAATATGCTGGCAAGTTTCCCTTTACTTGGTGCGTAAAGACCTACTCCCCCCTGCCGTAATACTCAAAATAGGTAAAATTACGGGGGGTTTTACTCTAAAACCCCCATCAATTTATCAGATGAATTCATGCAAACTTGCTAGCGTCTTAAAGTTGTCGGTTCAGGAGCTAGAACAGAATGTAGCAAATTTGTGTTTGCCATAAGCCATAGACTAGTGATTTATAAACCAAGGGATTTTGCTAACTTTTCATATTCGTATTCAATCTGAGCTCTCAGTATCCCACCACGTGCTCCAGCAGGAACTTGACTTGTGCTTAGTGATGTTTCTAACTCTATCTCTATGTTCGCTAATCTTTCATTTTTCCACTTATTTAATACAAGCTCAATTTGGTCCTTTGTCATGGTTTGCTTTATCGTTTCGATACTCAAACTTTCAATGACATTGGTTGCAAAAGCATTCATTGATGTAGCTGCGAATACAATTACAATAGCTTTGATAACTGATTTCATGGTGATTTCCTTATGAGTTAATAGCTGACTCGTTTCGTTACCATCTGACGCCAATTACAATAGACCACAAAGTTATCTTCACAGTTACCATGAGAAGAAGTGATCAGCTAGTGGAGCCTTTTGTAAACTAGCTAATTGTGTTATTCATCATTGGGAAGAGGAATATCCATATTTAGTCGTAAAACAATAGAGATCTAATAAAAGAAGGATAGAATAAATTTTTAAAAAGTGTGGCAGTTAGTCCAGATTTAGTATTCGCTGGTGAGTGACAGGTTAATCGATAAGTTAGACCTGTTTCGCTCTTTAGGATCTAGACCCCGTATCATAGGACAACTCTCAGATATGAGAGCTTAGTTTGGGTAAGAAACGGAAGTTACTTACGTGTTTAATATGAAACTTCACTCCTATACTTCAACATCTTATGCATTAATGCCCTCGGTTCAAAAATATATTCCTGAACACACCACTCCTTTCATCGAGCAATATGCTGCTTTGGACTTTAATTTACTTGGAAGCCAAATTTGTTGTAGAGACGAATCTGCATGTAATTTTATTGTCGATGGAAACGAGCCAAGTATGGGAAAAATAGTCAAGTTTACACGAAACAACTTGAATTCGATCAGCTTTGCTTTTGATTCTTTCGGCGAACTCGTAATCACCAAATGGTCACACAACCGAAGGGATCTGAAGTTCTTCTGGCATCTCGTTTCCCATATCTGAGTGATAACCAGCGGCATGCGGTACTGGCGACAACAGAAATCGAGTCTAACTACCCTATTATTAATGATTCTCGTGGCTAGGGTCGTCTGAACTTGGTTGACGCAGCGGATAGTTTCGGTGCTTTTAATAGCAATATTTATGTATATATGGATGCTGATGAAGGTGGATTTAACACAGAAGACTACTGGCGTAATGATATCTCTGGTGAAGGTCGCCTGGAGAAAAGTGGTACAAATGGCAGCGTATCAATGAAGTCGCTGCCATTTTAGTATGATTTTTATGACTCTCCAACAGCGCTTATCTGAATGGCATGAAGTGTCACGACAGGTATTTTATTTTCATTAGCTTACTGATTCGGCTTGCTGTTGGCGCATCTGCAGTCGACTCACCAACCACATCACAAAGCCACCAGCAAATAACATGGCTGCCACATAACCGGTGTAATTGGCACTATAACCATTGATAAACACTAAGCTACCCGCCAATGGACCAATCGCATTAGCCGAGTTAAAGGCACACTGCAGTAATGCCCCAATCACCGCGTGTCCCCCTTTGGCAACACGCATCAACATCGCTTGTATCACTGTGCTTAAGCCTAGGCTCGCACCCAACAAAAATACCACCAGATACAAGAACCAAAGATTATCGGCAGCCGATACGTACAGAATGGCTAGCAACACACAATAAACTAAAGCCACGCCTGTCACTTTCGCGACTACCCTATCGTGCACATGACCAAACAACCAGTTGCCCAAAGTCGATCCCACACCAAAAATCACCATCGCAATCGAGATGTAGTATTCAGGCACTTGAGTTACATCAATCATGGTATCAGCTAGATAAGTATACAGGCAGAACACGCCACCAAAGCCGATCACCGCGATGAATACAATTGGCCAGATCAGCGGATTTTTCAGTACTGCCAAGTCACTTTTTAGCCCCTCGCCTTCAGCCTGCAGCGAAGGCAATACACGCCACAACAGCACACAAGCGACGAAAGCTCCAATTGAAACCAGCAACAACGCCCAACGCCAGCTAATGTTTTGCGCCAATAATGTCGCTAATGGCACACCGACGATAGTGGCGATGGTAAGACCAGAAAATACCCGCGACATATATAACGTACTTCGTCCCTCTGGAGCCAGGCGAGCGCCAAAAAGCAACGCCGTACCGAAATAAGCACCATGAGGTAAGCCACTTAAAAAGCGAAACAATACGATTTGCTCAAACGAGGTTGCGGCAGCGCTTAAACCATTAAAAGCAAAAATCAAAAAAGCGAACAACACCAAAGCACTGCGGCGATTCATTTTAGGTGTCAGCATCATTAATAATGGTGCACCGACCACTACACCTGCAGCATAGGCACTGATGATATGGCCAGATTTAGCCGCTGAGACATCAAAACTATCCGCCACCAGCGGTAGCATTGGCATCACCGAAAATTCAGTCAACCCCAAAAGAAAAGTGCCAATCGCCAGCACAAACAGAATTACGCCGCGTGAACGATTCGATGTAATGTGTGTACCATTTGAATTCATTGAGAACTCCAAAAATTGCTCTGAGAAATATGAATTTAGACGACGCTTAGATGGTTACGCTGCAGAGGAAGGCTCTCGAATAAACTCATCATACGACAAAAAATATTGCGCTATTAGCCAGCTATTCTTAGTTTCACCTCAGTTCGATTTACGGAACAACGACGTATCATCTTGTACGTGTTTAGTTACCTTACTCCAAGGATTACAAGACTCGTCGTTTGAACGGAGATTTCACCGCATAACTTTATAAGCAATCATACTTATATAACACACCAAAATGTAAACGGTTACATTTTATATATAAATAATAAGAATATGAAAAAACAAAAGATACGACAGAATCGCTTGGTGTTTACACGATCAGATCGTAAGTTCCTGATTAAGTTCAACTGAATTACGAAACAAAGCCTCGATAACAACGTGACTGAAAGAGATGTGTGTCCCTTTACGACTGGGCGAAAAATTGGATTTTCTCGACTTCAGTTGGCGGATCAACGGCAAGTGCAAACCTCTATAGTCTGGTCATAACTTGTCGTGCGAACGACATCAATCCGTACTTCTACTTAGTACACCTTTCAGGGAATTACCGAAGCGCTCTTCAAATGAAGATCTCTCCGTTCTTCTGCCGTGGAATGTAGAAATCAGTGAGGCTGAATAAGGTTTTACTGGTTAATTAAGCGTTTACTGTGTAAAAGTGTATTGTAGCTCACTTAACCACAGAAATATTATCCAGTGGTATTACATTTCATTCTCGACGGGGTTGGAATAAGAGGCAGCATCGCTGCTACCTCTTTTGTCTAAAATGAATCAACGACTTATTGCAAAGGTGTTTCTAGCTTTTCTCTTGCTTCTACTTTAGAACGCATTTCTGCAACTTCCTGAACGTTAATTATGCGTGCGCCGCTTTCGTCCCAGGTATTACGGATATAGTTCAGAACATCAGCGATCTTCTGGTCACTCATTTTCCAAGCAAACGAAGGCATTCCTGCGGCTGTAGTGCGAGTCTCGGTATAAGGGGCACGAGTCCCTTTAAGCATCGCATGGATTAAGTTAGTCGCATCTTCTGCTGCGATGGTTTTATTGTTCGCAAATGCAGGGACCATCCCGGAAATACCTTCTCCTTTGAGTCCGTGACATGCTGAGCAATTTACTTCGTACTCCAGTGCAGCTTGTTCAGTTACACCTTGCTTAGGATAAGATTTACCTTGTCCTGAAGGAGCCAGACTTTTCAGATAGTGGCCAATAGACTTCAAATCGTCATCAGTAAAGTACTGAGTCGAGTGCTGAACCGCTTCCGCCATTGGACCGGAGGCTACCGCAATACCATTTGAACCAGTTTTAAGATATTCATGAATCTCATCAACCGTCATCTGACTAATGCTACTATGTTGGTTAGGAGTTAAATCCGGCGCATACCAGTCTCCCATGTTTCCTCCATGCAGATAGCGACTATCAATTTCTGCACCAATAATGTTACGCGGGCTATGACACGCAGAACAGTGACCACCGCCATTTACAAGATATTTACCTCGGTTCCACTCTGCATCTTTGTTTACATCTGCAGAGAATGCTTCATTGTGGAAGAACAGCATATCCCAGCCAGCAAGCGACAGGCGAACATTGAATGGGAACGGCATATCTTTCGTTTCTTCAATGTCGTTTTTAACAGGCTCAACCGTTGAGAAATACGCCCACAAATCGTGCATATCCTGATCTGAGTACTTCACGTACGCCGTGTAAGGCATCGCAGGATATAAGAAGCCGTGTGAACCTATACCCTGACGCACGGCATTGAAGAAATCCCGTTCAGTCATGTTACCAATACCGGTTTCTGGATCGGGTGTGATATTAGAACTGTACAAAGAGCCAAACGGCGTTGCGATGTCATAGCCACCCGCCATTTCACCGTGACCAGCAGTATGACAGGCCGAGCAATCCCCGACTCGCATTACGTACTCGCCGCGCTCAATCGCATCTAAATCATCAGTTTTGTAATCAGATAACTTAACCGTGTCATCAGCGACATCAGAACGTGAAAGATCAAACGTATTCCAAAGCATCCAGCCAGAAACTATCAACGCAATAGCAACGACTACGGTTACGAGTTTGAACCAGCCTTTTTTCGCGATACTCATGTTTTCTTACCCCCTCACCAACTGACCTGGATTGTTAATGTAGGTCTGGTGAATGGCTCTAGCCGCGCGTACTGCCAACGCACCCACTGTTAACGTTGGGTTGTAGCCGCCATTGTTCGGAAACGCAGAAGCACCAACCACAAACACATTGTGTGCATCCCAGCTTTGTAAGTATGGATTTAACGCTGAAGTTGTCGGATCCGCGCCCATTACTGCCCCACCAATGGTATGAGAGCTGTGTTGTTTGTATGGGTTACAGCTACTTTCTGCCTGATTGTCGATCATCAAGTCTTTACCACCAGCCTGCTTCATAATGTTAACCGCTTTGTCGGTCACATAATTCGCCATACGCTGGTCGTTCTTGTTCCAATCAAACGTCAGTCGCAATAATGGCTGACCGTGACGATCACGGTATGTTGGATCGAGACTTAGATATGAATCCCGTGATGGCATCGATGTTCCCTGACAGAACATAGTTGCAGCGTTTTGGTAATCACGAGAGTACGCTTTCTTCCACTCGCTACCCCAACGTCGGGTTCCCGGACGGATAGCGTCGGCATTCTGAATTGGACGGCCGTTGGTATTAAACGCCATGATGCCCGCACCACCGATAAAGTCGACAGCGCTGTGGTCGAAGTTATCGCCGTTAAAGTCATCGATTTGAACTGCGAGTGCGCCAGCACCGATAAATGGGTTCATGTTCTCATTATCAAAGAAGCCGGTCACACTCGAACAAGTCTGGTAGCTGTAGTTTCGACCGATAGTGCCTTTGCCAGTTTTTGGATCGTATTGCTCACCAATGCCAGAAAGCAGCATCAGACGAACGTTATCCATCTGGTAAGCGGTGATACACACGATATCGGCAGGTTGAAATCCTTCTTTACCTTCTTTGGTAATGAATTTAACACCTTTGACGCTCTTACCATCGTCGTGTTTCACAGCATGCAACACTTCGGTTTCAGTCAGCAAAGTAAAATTCTTACGACGCATCAGAACCGGAAGAATACACGCTTGCGGTGAAGATTTTGAAAAGTTACCGCAGCCATGAAAATCACAGAAACCACAGTAAGTACAAGGTCCCATGGATACGCCCAGCGGATTCACATAAGCCTGAGATAAGTTACCCGCAGGTACGGTAAATGGGTGATATCCCATGTCTGAGGTGACTTTACGATATTTAGACATCCAATTGGTGTCTAGTAGTGGTGGCGTTGGGTAATCACGCGAACGAGGGCCTTCAAATACGTTACCACCCGCTATCTTTTCGCCCTGAATATTGCCTGCTTTTCCGGAAGTACCTGCAATACGTTCAAAGCGATCATAATCTGACTCTAGATCTTCGTAGGTGATTCCCCAGTCCTGAAGTTGAAGATCTTTCGCTCTATCTTTGCCGTAACGCTCACGAGTTCGAGTGGCAACCTCAAAATCCCATGGTGTAAAGCGCCATGACATACCAGCCCAGTGTGTACCAGCGCCACCTACGTTCCAACCAAATTGATAGGCAGACCAATTACGTACAGGAGCCGCAGCCTGACCTGTACGATTACGGAATGTCGTCGTTTCCACGCTCATAGGCTGAGTCATCGCGCGGCGAGTTTGCCAACGCAGTTCATCAGGGTCTACAGCGGGTGGGAAGTCAGTTGATGTATCGCGCCATGCGCCTCGCTCGATTGCAACGACATTTAAACCAGCGCGTGTCAGTTCTTCAGCAATGATCGATCCCGACCACCCTAAGCCACAGATCACAACGTCGGCTTTTGCTCTTTGAATTGTCATTATTATATTGCTCCGGATTAATCGTTCGGAATTAAACTGACTGGAATCAAGTCAAGCTCTTCGCCTCTGCGGGCGATGTAAGGACGGTAGTCGTAGCGTGCACCAGGAAAACCAATCATTTTCCAGCCAGCCATATTTCGGTTGCCACCGTAAAGCGGATCAGACAAGTAACCTTCGCGAGCATTTTGTAGCATGAGTTCAAACAGAGCCTGACCATCAATCTCTTTGCCCAGTTCAATTTTCCCTGCTTCTAAATTGAGCAGAAACTGATCCATATTGTCAGGAGATAGTGCTTCCAACGACGACCCGAAGTTATTTTTTGAGTAGGCTTCCAGCGCTTTTATTCCTGAGAGGTAGCGTTCTTTAGGCGTAGCGAGAAATTGCGGTTTACCCATGATTGCCGCTTCATTTTTGCGATCGATCGGACCTTCCAGATACAGCGCTTTGCCTGATCCATAGTCACCAGCCAACTGATCATCGAGAAACTCGATACAGCCCGCTTCGCTTGCTGACGGGCCATACTCGTCAGCCGGTATCAGACGATCGAAAATCGCACTGAGTACAGCTCTATCTTTCGGATCAACAAAAACTTTCCACCCGGCTTGAGCAGGTACGGGTAAATGGTCTTCACTCATTGCTGTTTCATGTGGGACCGCTTTCATTTCACGTGCGTCGACGTGTGGTGCAACAACTAGTGCGGACGCCGCCCGACCTAGAAGTTTCAATGCACTTCTTCTATCCATTGTGAGTTCAACCTATTGCGTTAATGTAAGCACATGTAAAATTTATGAAATACACATACAAACAAAATGGGTATGCGAAACTTTCATTCCATACCGGGTTAAATCATTGACTTACGATTAACCAATGCGGAAGCTCAAGAATAGCCACTTGGGATAATCTATGTTTCCACAAATGAATAAATCGCAATAAAATGTTGCAGAATGTAACAAGAATCCCAATGTTATCTAAGTCACAGAATTATCGCAATCGTTTAACAAGAATTACAATAAAATTTATTTTTTATTTTAAATTAATTCGAAATATTCACTCCTTATTTGTCAGAAAAAAAACCTACTAATACGCCGTAGCAGTTTGGACGCTGAGTTAAACGAGGAAACCAATGACAGCAAGAAGAAACGTATTACCCATACTCTTGGACTTAAAGCAGAAGCCCCGAAGCTAGCAGATAAAATGAGAGTAACTGCGGCAGCAAGACAGGCTACTTTACATGAATCTCAAATCTACGGGTTTCTAAGGAACTAGAAGAAAGGCACTAATACTAGTACTAGTCAGCAAGAGCTAACCGAAAAGGTACTAAGTTCAAAGAGGCTTCTGATAACAAAGGCTGAGATAGCTCAAGGCGCTTCCAGAAAAACTGGCTGATAACGTTGACAAGCACAATGTTAAAACTATTGCTGCCAGTACGAATCGTCAAGATTTAATGCCGGAAAGCTACACGTAAGTTTAGGAGCACTGCGGACAGCACTGAAGGCTGGCTATATTGGCGGAAATAATTGAACGTTGTTCAGACAAGTAATCGTTTGGTCTATCTACACAAAGGTGACTACTACGCTGGTCAGCGATGCATTATCAATAGCTCTGTTCCATCGCGGATTACCTGAAAAGGTTATCGTTCATAGTGATCGAGTTAGCCAGTATTGTTCGAAAGGCTATCGAGATATCACAACTGCACGGCTTAGAATCTAAAGCAAAGTATGAGTAGAAAAGGAAACTGCTGGAATAATGCTTGTGTTGAGAGCTATTTCCATTCGATGAAAGTTGAAACGTTCCAATACGACCCGAGTTAGGGAAAAAGAGTCAAGTTTACGGACAAAAACTTAGAATTCGATCAGTTTTACTTATGACTCTATCGACGGAACTTGTGGTCACCAAATGGTCACAATGGTGACCATCTGTGCCCAATAAGGTATGACTCAGTGAATATGATGCACATAAATATGCATAATATAGATGAGAAAGTTTGGGCTAGATTAGATAAACCCTAGATACAACAAAGCCCGCACGAATGCGGGCTTTGCATAAAATTTGGTGGGTCCGGGCGAACTCGAATCGCCGACCCCTACCATGTCAAGGTAGTACTCTAACCAACTGAGCTACGGACCCAAATTTTGTGTTCCTGCTTACCATTCAAATCAGAATGGTGCGTCCGAGTGGACTCGAACCACCGACCCCCGCCATGTCAAGGCGGTACTCTAACCAGCTGAGCTACGGACGCATTTCTCTGGAACGAGAGGGATATTAGCCATAAGCTATCTGGGGTGCAAGCATAAATTCACTAACTTTGAATCGTTTGGCGAAAATGTAAACTCAAGCCTCGTTTTCAGGCGTTTTTATAAGCGAAACACACCCAATTCAGATATAAAAACGTGATCTAGGTAACTTTCGAATTTTTGCTTAATTATCATAAGGTACGTCACTCAGCATCCAGATCTGTAAGGTATAAGAAACATCAGGACAAGCACCGAACAAAATTTGGTATTTTGGCTCAAAAGGTTCACCAATATAAGTCGTGCGAATCAATTCGCCAGTTTTAAGATCCACTTGAGTGACAACTCGCCCTTTGAAGTTTTGAAAAATAACAAACTGCTCGCTGTGATAAACCATTTGATCTCGATAAAACAAAAAATGGTCTTCTGGTGTATCAGTAAGCCTACACTCCAACGGCTTTAAATTAGGAAAAGCATTAGCATTTGAAACGAACAGCAGCAGAGCAAAAATCCATCCATATCGCATAGCACTAACCTACTTTTTGTTTCTCTTTTCAAAGTATAGGACTGATATCCAAATTACTTCTAAATGCTTGGTCCTAAGTTACTAAAAAGGCTTTGACTCAAACAAGTCAAAGCCTCAGCCAAGATAAATTTTACTTATCGTTTTCTAGATCACTAATCGTCTATTCTTACTCGTTTGGAACATCAAACACCACGTTGTAGTTCTCGGTGTAAGTACAGTTTGGTTGACGGCTGCATGTGAAAAAGCGTCGGCCTTTAAATTCACCTTGGGTGGCTGTCTTAATTATCATCGGGCTGCTGCACTTTTTACAAAAACGCACCTCTTTATCCGGCTCAATCAAATCGATGTGCGCCGCAAGTAAACGACGTAATCGCCCAACTTGATAGCTGTGTTTTATCGATGTACCAATTAACGGTAAATTGGCTGTTTTACACACGTGAATCAGCAGCTTTTGTCGCGCAGCCTTGCCTTTGTTAAGAGGCTTTCCATCATCCAACTCTAAGATCACTCGCGGTTCTAACGTACGCGGGTCACAAATTACATAGTCAAAATAGCTTCTGGAAATACGGTTACTCGCTACAAAAAGCTGCCTTTTGTTTTTAATGTCCTTCGGCGCAACCAAGCTGGACATATTAACTTTGCTAAATATCACCGCGTGATCGCCAACAGCGGTTCTTAAGGCATTGAAAAACGCAGCTTCTTGCCCTCTTAACAAAGCGCCTTTTGAGCGATATGAGTAGTCTCGGGTGTCATCATGCTTGAGCACATACTTTTGAATAATGAAGAAAAAAACAACCAGAAGAACTACGATGATAAAAATGTTGGTCATAGAGAAATCGAGCCGAAAACAACAAGTTGCTCAAGCCTAAATCGAAACGTTAACCAGAGCAACAAAAGGGCTCAATTTTGCAATAATGGTGAGATTCAAGGTAGGAAATGAGCTTAACAGAGGCCTCTATTAAGCTCTAAGATCTAACTGTTGGCATCCGGTTGATGCTCTGGCATTGCATCAATGAAAGCCGGAAGTTGGTAACAGGCTTCAACAATCGAGTTGATTATCGGATAAGTGGCCAAATCAACACCAAAGCGCAACGCATTATACACTTGCGGTACCAAGCAAATATCAACGATAGACGGCGAATCGGTCAGGCTGAACTTACAATCACCATACGTTTTTCGATGGGCTGCAAGTTTCTCCTCCAATGAAGAAAACCCTTTGTTAATCCAGTGATGAATCCAGGCAACTTTACGCTCTGCATCACACGCCAACTCCCCTTCCAAATACTGCAAGACGCGCAAATTATTCAAAGGGTGAATCTCCATGGCAATATCCTGTGCCATGGAAAGCGCTTGATATCGTAAAGGCGAACGCTTTGGAATGACAGCAACATCCGGATAATTTTCATCGAGATACTGAATAATAGCCAGCGACTGGTTTAATCGAAGCTCACCATCCACCAGCACCGGCACCAGCTCAGAGGCATTCAGTTTGTGATACTCCTCGCTGTGTTGCTCTCCTCCCTCACGCACCAAGTGCACCGATTTTGATTCATACTGGATCTCTTTAAGATTCAGACAAATGCGCACACGATAAGCCGCGGAGGATCGCCAATATCCATAAAGCGTGATCTGTTCGCTCATTCATTTTCCCTGCATTAATGCTTCAAGTACTGACTAACTTGTTGTTCAATCGAACCGAAGATATTGTTGCCATCTGCATCAAACATCTCAAGTTTGATTGCATCACCAAACGACATAAAGTTCGTCGACGGTTTACCATCGCGTATGGTTTCAATCATGCGCACTTCAGCAATACAAGAGTAACCGACGCCACCTTCTTCAATCGATGTGCCATGTTCAGTGCCTTGTTTGTTAGACACGGTACCAGAGCCGATTATCGCTCCAGCGGACAGCGGACGCGTTTTAGTAGCATGGACAATGAGATCCGCGAAGTCGAATGTCATGTCCACCCCTGCATTCGGGCAACCAAATGGCTTGTGGTTGTAGGTCGAAACCAGCGGTAAATGCACTTTGTTTTCGTACCATGCATCACCGAGTTCATCTGGAGTCACCGCGACAGGAGAAAATGCGGATGACGGCTTAGACTGGAAGAAGCCAAACCCTTTCGCCAACTCTGCCGGAATCAACCCGCGTAGCGATACGTCGTTAACCAACATGATGAGCCTGATCGATTCTTGCGCCTCGGCGATACTCGCGCCCATTGGCACATCACCCGTCACTACCGCGACTTCGCCTTCGAAATCGATACCCCACTCGTCACTGGCAAATTCGATGTTGTCGCAAGGGCCGATAAACGCATCTGAGCCACCCTGATACATCAAAGGATCTGTCCAGAAGCTCTCAGGCATTTCTGCTCCACGAGCTTTACGAACTAGCTCCACGTGATTTACGTACGCGCTGCCATCTGCCCACTGATACGCTCGTGGCAAAGGAGATTCACAATAGTGCGCTTCGAACTCTTCGAATCCTGCGACGGTGCCATTATTGAGTGCGATGTACAATTCTTCTAGTTGCGGCGCTACTACTTCCCAGTTGTCCAGCGCGACTTGCATCGTTGGCGCTAAATTTCTTGGATGGAACACTTCTGTCGCTGGTACGCAGCGAGTTAGATCTTTACTCACGACCATCAACAGGCCATCACGAGTACCATTTTTCTTGGTTGCTAATTTCATCCTTGCCTCTTATTTTTCTTGCCAGCTGTAGACGTATTCTTTGTTTTCTACCTTTTCCAGTTCATCCGAGAACTGAAGCGCGTGGCGCGTATCTATCATCACCGCCACTTCGTCGGTAAACTTCTTCTTGTATTCCTGACCCGCTTTAAATGCTTTCGGGTGAGGGCCGTGCGTAAAGCCAGCTGGGTGGAATGTCACCATGCCCGCTTCAATATTGTCACGGCTGAAGAAGTCGCCTGCGTGGTAGAACAAGACTTCGTCATAGTCGTCATTATTGTGGTAGAACGGTACTTTAAGCGCGCCAGGATCACTCTCAATCGGACGAGGAACAAAGGTACACACCACAAATCCTGCTCCTACAAATGTAGTATGCGCGGACGGTGGTAAGTGGTAACGGTGCGACATAAGTGGACGAATATCACGCCAGTTCACTTTGACTACCGCTAAGTCACCATGCCAACCAATTGCATCTAAAGGATTAAACGGATAGGTGATAACACTCACTTTATCGTGACGCTTCACCTGTACCTGTGTGCGGTTCTCAGAATATTGCGCTCGGAACTCATCGTTTATCGACGGTGTTTCCAGTACGGCAGGATCAAACACAGCGTGATTTCCCACCATGCCCTTTTCTGGCAAGGTATAAGCCGCATCGGTGTTTTCTATCATCAGAATAAACATCGGCTCGCTTGGCTCTAAGCGCCAGCTCGTTGAGCGCGGGATCATGACATAATCCCCTTCGCTCACCTTTAAGTGCCCGTAGTCACAGTAAAGATCGGCAGTCCCCTGGTGGATAAACAGCAGCTCATCGCCGTCCGCATTTCTTACCAGAAAATCCATCTTTTCATCCATACGCCAAACACGGATTTTGCAGTTAGCGTTATGCAGTAAATGCGGCACCGCCCAAGGCGTTATGTGGCTGGCTTTCTCTACGAGATTGAAATCAAACGCTCGTGGGCGAAGCTCCCCTTCCCACTCAGACCAACTTGTTGGTGCGTGTTGATGATGAAAATGTGCCGCAGGGCCAAAGAATCCACTTCGACCTGCTTCACGTTCATAAATTGCCTCTTCCGGGAAATCAGCATGTGCTTGCTTTGAGCACACTCCCTCCCGATGAGGGAATGTGATCCATTTATGCATCGTTCAGTACTCCTCGGCGAATTTGGTCTTCTTCAATCGATTCAAATAGCGCTTTGAAGTTACCTTCACCAAAACCTTCGTTACCTTTGCGCTGAATGATCTCGAAGAACACCGGGCCAATCACGGTTTGCGTAAAGATTTGCAGCAAGATACCGTCTTTCGTTGGTGCACCATCAATAAGGATTTGCAGCTCACGGAGTTTACTGACGTCTTCTCCATGACCTTCAACACGTTGGTCAACTTTCTCGTAGTAGGTATCTGGTGTTGGCATAAAGTCCATACCACGGTCGCGTAACGTTTGAACGGTTTGGTAGATGTCATCCGTTGTCAGAGCGATATGCTGAATGCCTTCGCCATTGTATTCACGGATAAACTCTTCGATTTGCGATTTATCGTCAGAGGACTCATTAATAGGAATTCGGATCTTGCCACAAGGTGCGGTCATCGCACGGCTGACAAGGCCTGTGAGTTTACCTTCAATGTCGAAGTAACGAATTTCTCGGAAGTTACCGATGCGCTCATAAAAACCAGACCACACATCCATGTTGCCCTGTTTAACGTTATGGGTCAGGTGATCGATCTCGTAAAGACCCACATCAGATTTCGCCAGACGCTCTTGCGCATCATCGTAAAAACGGAAGTCGACATCATAAATACTCTGCTTACCGTATCGGTCAACAAAATAGAGCAAGCTCTCGCCGATACCATAAATGGCTGGAATGCTGAGTTCCATCGGCCCGATTTCGGTTTTGTATTCTGTTCCGCCGTTTTGTATTGCGTGCTCAAGCGCCGCCGTGGCATCTTTTACTCGAAATGCCATCCCACACACTGACGGGCCATGTACCTTCGCAAACGCTTCAGCTTGACTATGAGGCTGCGCATTGACGATAAAACTGATGTCACCCTGACGATATAACCAAGCTTCTTTCGAACGGTGCTTCGCAATCTCTGCGAAGCCTAACGATACAAACAGTGCTTTGAGTTGTTCGATGCCTTTACTGTCTGCAGCCGTGTATTCCACAAACTCAAATCCGTCTGTACCTAATGGGTTGTATGCGTCCACCATGACTTTCTCCTTGCGTCATTAATTTGTTTACAGCGTTTCTAAACTATTTTTCTAACTTGGCGCAGGCGGAAGAAAATTGGAATACATCAACCAAAATCTCTGTTTTCAGGTTTCGAAGGTGTAAATGTAAAATATTTGTTACGCACAAGATCTATGCAATATCCGCCCGTAAATTTCACAATATTAAACATTAATTTCAATAACTTATTCTCTTCAACTGGAATTGCAACCACACAGACCAATGTAAACAGATTGTTACCGTGGTGATATTTATTGGCAGTGTGGTGATGTTTTAAACAAATCATTCACTTACATTAAAGCAGCGCCTTCAGCTTGCATGACCTTTCTCTTATAGCCTGACAATGCGATCAGTTTCTCAGCATATCTGGTTATAATTGTGTCAGCCTCCCCACTTTATTGATTCATCTCAGTATCCCTCACTCTCCAGTATGTAATAACAACGACTCTGTTTAGAGGACGTGTTCTAACTGCCCCGTTTACGCCCTCGCCCTACAAGATGAGACCTCCAAATGACACAAATCAATCAAGAACGTCTAGTTGACCACTTCTGCCAACTGGTTCGCATTGACAGCGAATCGATGAATGAAAAACAAATTGCAGAAACGCTGGCTGAACAATTGGGCGAGTTAGGCTTTACCGTTCAAAAGCTTCCTGTTCCAGAACATATTTCAAATGGCTTCAACGTATATGCGCGTTTGGAAGGCAAGAAAGAAGGCTCTATCCTGATGAGTTGCCACATGGATACAGTCACGCCAGGTATCGGTATTGAACCGATCATTGAAGACGGTATTATTCGCTCGAAAGGCAATACAATCCTTGGTGGTGACGACAAATCCGGTATCGCCGCAATTATGGAAGCTGTACGTTGCATTCAAGCGGAAAATCTAGCGCACAAAACGTTAGAACTTGCTTTCACTGTGCATGAAGAAGGTGGTCTGTTTGGCTCTGAGTACTTCGACATGACCCATGTAACGTCAAAAGAGGCAATCGTACTTGATACAGGTGGCCCAATTGGAACGATCGTGACAGCGGCTCCGGGCCAGCAAAAGATCGTTGCGACAATCAAAGGCCGCCCGGCGCACGCAGGTCTTGCGCCAGAAGAAGGCATCAGCGCAATCATGGTTGCGGCAGATGCAATTAATCAGATGAAACTCCTTCGTATCGACGAAGAAACGACGGCTAACATCGGTATGGTAAACGGTGGTCAGGCGACCAACATTGTTATGCCTGAGCTAAAAATTGTCGCTGAAGCGCGCTCGCTAAATGGTGATAAACTGGAAGCACAAGTCAACCACATGATCTCGACCTTTGAGTCTGTTGCAGAAAAACACGGTGCAGAAGTCGACATCGAATCTAAACGTGCATACGATGCGTTTGTTATTGAAGAAGACAATGCACACGTTGCTGATATCAAAGCGGCATTCGCGGATATGGGCATCGAAGCGTTTACCAAAGGCACGGGTGGCGGTAGCGATGCGAACAACTTCAACAAGAAAGGCCTGACAACCGTTAACCTTTCTACTGGGATGGCAAAAGTGCATACCACGGAAGAGTACATCGCCGTTGACGATATGGTGAAAATCACTCAGTTCATCAAGCACTACCTGGTGAAATAATCGAAAACAGAGATATCGCCTCTCACTGGCGATACTGGTTGAATACAAAGGCTCTCGCTTTCGTCGAGAGCCTTTTTTATTCTGCATCCAAAACACTCACATCGCTCAAAAGCGGCGTTTTATGGACGAATACCATCGCCCCACGCTAAAATGCGCTACTTTTGATAACTTCGTAAAACTCTATGACCGACGCTGATATCGAGCTTCAACACATTTGGCTGGAAGTTCAGGCAGAACGCTGGCACAACATCCCTCGTTTCCTGTTTAGTTTTTACTGCTACAAACACAACCTCGTTAGTAAAACGAATAAGCCGTGTTGGGAAACCGCGCGTAATGAATTATCTGCATCAAGCTCAGTTCAAGCTCGAAAAAACAGTGTGATTGACCCGCTGGTTCCGGAAGACGCAGTCGTTGGTTTGCTTAAAACGCTATACAAAGATGGAGAAATGTCTTTCGACGCTATGGCGAAAACATTAGACACGTTTTTGCACTATGTGGTGGTGAGTAAACAAGAGCACGCAAAGCTCAAGCCAAATATGCCGGCGAGCTGGTATCAGGGGCATGAAAAGCCGTTAATGGCTCGTTTTGACCTGGCAGGTATTTCAATCAAGAGCCGCTAAGTTTTAAAAAATAAGCTAACTCAAAAACTTAATCGCCTAGCTACTGTTAGTCAATGAATAGCGCGTAGTCAATGAATGGCGGGAAATAAAAAGCCGAAGTGAATCAAGAGTGACTCATTTCGGCTTATTAAATATTAAGGCTTTAGATTAAAGCTCGGTCATAAAAGTGCCAGCTGGTTTGATCGGCAGGTACTTCTGATAAAAGTTGTCGTAAGCCGCTTCAGGGTTTAAGTCACTAAACACATCTGGGTACATGATTTTGGCATAAAACTGGATCAACGCGCCGTCGATGATCGTGCGGCAAGCACCGTGGTAAGCTGCATACATACGGTTGTTTTTCACCGCAGAAATTGAAGACCAACCAATACGATTTTTAAAGCCCGCTAATCGCTCTTTTGCCAATGCTTCGTCAACACCTTCGCCCATGATCATCGAATCATCCGCACTGCCAGACTCGTAGCCAGTCATTACGATAACGTCAGGGTTTGCTGCAATGATCTGTTCTGGGTTCAGTTTGCCCCACCATTCAACAAACGGTGCAGAAATGTTGTCGCCACCCGCCATTGTCGCAATAGCGCCCCACATGTTTTTACCGAATGTGTAGCCAACCTCATTGACACCAGACGCACCGTATTCGGTGTAAACTTTCGGTTTATCCAGATTGGCTTTGGCTAAACGATCGCTGATCATCTCAACGTTCTGTTTGTATTCATTCGCGATAGTCTCTGCACGCTCTTGCTGGCCGGTGATTTCACCAATCAGCTTAGTCGTCTGAACATGACGCTCTACCGTTTGAGCGTTGTAGTCCACCACGATAACGGCAATACCTGCGCTCTTCATGCGCTCAACGTCTGACTCCAGTGCTTTGAACTGCCAATCCGCAAGCATTACCACATCTGGGCTCAGGCTTATTACCTTCTCAACGGAAAACGCATTGGTATCGACACGGCCAATCTCAGGGATATTATCCAATGATGGTCGATGCGCCACATACGCCTGCCAACTTGCTGAACGTGCCTGCCAAATGTACTTTGACATGCCTACAACGTTGTCATATGCCGCTTCGGTACCGATCGCCATGTAATCTTCTGGGTAGAATCCCACTACCACTCTTTTCGCCGGCGAATCAAACGTAATTTCACGCCCTAGTACATCTGTAACGGTAGTTTGTTCGGCAAAAGACAACGTGCTAACGCAAACAGCAGCAAGTGCGAATAAGTGTTTCAACATCAAGAAGGTTCCTTTTTATTCCATGAGTCAGGCAGAGACACTTCCACCCTCGTGGCGTATATTAATTCTTTTGTTAACGATAATGCAACTAACTATCATTAGTGCTAATATCGCCACCTTCTCACGAGCTCTGTAGGCCCCTCTACTGGTCGTAAAATAAATAATAATTAGGTAGTAAGTCGTGCAATCTGCAGTTTTAGAACAACTTATTCAGCAACAACGTAAGAGTGAAAAACGTCGAATCTTGGTGATCGGAGCTTTTGGCTTACTCATCCTGACGACCTTCATCCTTGATATCATGACAGGCCCCTCTTTACTGGATGCAACCAAAGTACTCCACTCTCTGTTTGAGTTCATCGGCTTGCCCTATCAGGTTGCGCCATCCACCCAGATCATTGTGACTGAGTTGCGACTGCCAATCGCGATAATGGCGATTGTTGTTGGCGGCGCGCTTGGTATGGGCGGCGCAGAGATGCAAACCTTACTCAATAATACAATGGCCAGTCCGTACACCTTGGGTATGGCGGCAGCGGCTGGTTTTGGCGCGGCGATTACTCTTTATATGGGGTCCTTCGGTTTAAGCAGCTATTACGCGGTGCCGATGGGAGCATTCTTATGCTGTATGCTTTCAGCGTGTTTTCTATTCTCGTTAGCATCAGCTCGTCATATTAGCTCGGGACAACTCATTCTGGCGGGTATTGCCCTACTGTTCTTATTCCAGTCACTCTTATCTCTGGTGCAGTTTGTCTCCTCTCCAGAGCTTAGCCAGCAGATCCTGTTTTGGCTGTTTGGTAGCTTAACGAAAGCAACCTGGAATACAGTCGCGATTACCTCTGCAGTTGTCTTCGTCGGCGGGATATTATTACTTAAAGACGCATGGAAGCTGACCGCCCTACGACTGGGTGAAGAGCGAGCGAAAAGCGTCGGCGTGAACATCACTCGCTTACGCATGAAAACGCTGTTTATTGTCGCGGTCATCACCGCTACTGTCACCAGTTTCGTTGGGATAATCGGATTCGTAGGCATTGTCGCGCCAAACATGGCTAAATCTATGGTGGGAGAAGATCAGCGCTTCTTCTTACCACTCTCCTTCTTGATTGGTGCGTTCTTACTTTCTGGCGCTTCAGTACTGTCAAAGATCATCGTTCCAGGGGCACTATTCCCGATCGGTATCGTTACGGCGATCATCGGCGTACCTTTCTTTTTCTGGTTGATTTTGGCGAAGCGAGGTTAATGATGCTGGTAGCAAATAATGTAAATATTCAGATTGAGTCACTTACCCTTGCCAAGAACTTCAATTTCACATTGGAACCGGGTCAGGTAACCGCCGTTCTTGGTCCAAATGGCGCGGGTAAAAGTACGCTACTCAAAGCCATTTTTGGAGATGTTAATCTGGCCAGTGGTTCCATTTCTCATTACGGTGACGAGCTAGATAGCAAGTCCCTCTCCTCATGGCGAGCCAAGTTTGGTTACATGCCACAGGACATCGGCTTACAGGTTAGTTTGACCGTTCTTGAGGTTGTACTGATGGGACGTTTAGACAGTTTAAGCCTGCGCATCGATGACAAATTACTTGGTGAAGGCTTACAAATACTAAACAGTATTGGCATGGCGCATTTAGCGAACCGGAACGTAAGCTCTTTAAGTGGTGGTCAGCGTCAAATGATCTTGTTCGCGCAAGCCATCATGCGTAACCCACAAATTATGCTGCTTGATGAACCCGTCAGCGCGCTTGATCTTCACCACCAACATGTTTTGCTCGATCACCTTGTGACTCAAACCCGAGCCGAGAATTACGTGAGCATCATGGTATTGCATGATCTCAACCTCGCCGCGCAGTACGCCGATAATCTATTGGTAATAAAACAGGGGGAATTGGTTAGCGTAGGCTCGCCAAAAGACGTCTTAACCACAGAGTTAGTGAAAGACATCTATCAAGTGGAAGCGAATGTTCATCATGACAACGACGGCGTACCATTCGTCAGAACGATGAAGGCCAGTTAGTTAAAACTCGGTAAATTGGCGTTGATTAAATATTGCTAGATATCGCAATAGTGAGCGATATCTAGCAATAAATTATCACTTGAGAAGACATCCAGTTTGGTTGCTATTTCGCGTTTAATACGAAATTTGAATGGATACCCCTAGCCAAGACGCCCCCTTTCTCTTATCGCTTGAAGAGTGCCAATTTTCAATGAAATCCCATTTGGAGTTCGTCACATCATCAACGCCTGAGTCGAACCACTCGCCTTGGGCACTATTGAGAATGTAATGCAATGAATCATCCACCGAAATGACGGATATAAGCATCGTTTTATTTGGGGTAGATTCCTCCATATCCAGAATGCTCACCGGAACCTGTAATTTTTCCATCAGCTGGAATTCGACAGGAAACACTTTACGCAAGTATTGGTTTGTTTCATCGTCACGAATGACAACTTTACATTGCAAGCCAAATTGACCAAGAACATAAAGCATTGCGCCTAGAGAGTTGTATCCCGAGTGTTCTATATAATCTGGATTCTCTCCGGGTGTAATGATCCCGGTGACTTTGTAGAGCTCTAGTGCAAGGCTGGTTAAGTCGTATGAATCGTTTATTTCTATTGAAGACCCTGTGAATACAACTTCTTCTGGTACATATCTTCGTAATTCAATAGACGATGTAAAAGGCAGTCTCCCCAAAGCTGCTAAACATGCAACCACACAATAAGGACCACAATACAAACTGCCCTCTGGCTGCCTTAATTTTGGAAAAATACTCATTTGATCCTCATTGTTGTCTTAAACACATAGCGTCTACTGTATTTGGTGCTTTTCTAAGAAAGGAGTCAGTGTCTCAATAAGTTTGGGTTGAGCACGCTCAGCTTCTTGCATGCCTAGTTGAGCGCCTGCTTGCATTAATGCCGGCGATTTTTCTACAAGTTTTTGTCCTACAGGTGTCGCGTAAAACTCAATCATTAATTCGATTTCTTGTTGGCTGAAAGCTTGAGAATAAAGTGCACCCATCTCAACGATGATGTTTTGGCGATTAATATCATTGATGAACCAATCTCTATAAATGTTAACGAGTTCCTCTTTTTCAGTTGCATTCAACTGAAGGTTATTCGCTAATTGTTCGATGACTGGTGTCATTGCTTCAAAGCCACCGGAAAGCTGTTTCTCAACTTTCATCACCTCTAGTAAGCGATCGACGACTTCTTGTTTATCAGCTGCCATACCACTAATTGGGCTAGCCACAAGTAAAGCTACCACTATAAACTTGCGTAAATTTTTCATTTTAACTCTCTAGTTTTTTAACATTCTGTTAAGGGAGAAGAAAAGGCAGATAAAGTGCCATCCGTTGCGAATCTGCTTTAAACACTGTTAGCTATTTTATTCACCCATGAGACCGATGGCATACTCACGAAGAACTCTGGCATTGTCTGCATAAGCCGCATTGCCACAAACAATGTTTTCATAACTAATCTCTGGTGATGAATAGAAAGGATGCGTTTCATCCGCATAAGCCATGATGGTACCTTTGCCACCACAAATATAACCATATGAATACTTTGTAATTTTACTCGCTAAGCTTAAGGGGAGTCGTTTTGAAAGATCAAATGGCATTCCACCAGTTTGGTTCGATAGCGTTTCCATATCATGGCTTGCCCACGCCAAATGACCTAACTCATGTTCTAACACATGATCTTTACATGTAAGTCCAATTGTAAAAAACTGAGGATACACTGATGGACGAGTTTCACCACACCAATCGGTTGTAAATTGCGAGATGTTTTTTTTGAAAACCAGACCATAAAAACCCGTTTTACTGCCATTGACCCGCTCAACTTCTTTAGAGTAGTAATACGCTAAAAAATCGTGCACTACGCTAAATTCTTCCGCTTCTTCCCCAAGAATTTTGGGAGCATAGATAATTTTGTCCAACGTCCGCTTTATAGGAATACATGAGTTTTTCAAAGCGCTATTCGAAAACGTTATCCATCGTTGAATGTGTTCTTCGATGACAAATGACTCGTAATCTTTTTGAACTGAATCTGAGATAAAGAATGTAATTGGTGTTTCTAGAGTACGTGACATTTGACATTCTGGTAGGTCAAGAGTACTACTCTGAGAGTCCCAACATAATCCGAAAATGAGTAACACTGAAGCTAGTATTTGTTTCATCTCACTACTACTCCTCTCTGACTAACAACCCACATTTTTCAGACGTCACCAAGCGTCTTTTTCTGTCCACTATGATGTCGTCTTTTTTTGAGCATTTCAAAGTATAATCAGTAAGTTAGCGATCGACACTATGAATTTAGCGATACAATATTGCATTATTCTGGACTTTCGATGTGACGCAGCCATTTGAGGAACTTTTGTTACGGGAAAGGCACACATTCCGCTTATGAGGGAAGCTACCACTATAAACTTGCGTCAATTTTTCATTTTAACTCTCTAGTTTTTTAACATTCTGTTGAGGGATGAGCAGCGCAAAGCAAAAAGGCCACGCGTTGCGAATCAATTTTATGCGCTTTGCTATAGGCATTCGTCACACATCAATACGTCTGTTATGTGGTGTGAATTATTTTCCAAATATTTGATATCAGCTAAATACGCCAAGTGATGGCCATCTTTAATATTTGCGATAAAAGCTTCATTTCCTTTACTCGCTTCATTCCGCATATGATCGACCAACGCTTGGATTCGGTGGCACATATCAGTAACAAGAGAAATTCGTTCCGCTTTACTCAAACCATAAGCATCACAAAACTGCTTTGCCCTAATCGACTGCGAATGTAGATCCCCCATTGCATCATATTTATCTGTTTTGAATGGAGCCCAACAATAAAGTGCGTAAGCAATATCCCAATTCCTTGGAGCCGGGTGAGCAGTGTCAAAGTCAATTACCCCTACGACTTTGGAACCAACCAAAGCAACATTATATGGCGCATAGTCACCATGGCAGATAACCTCCATCGGTTCTCTACATGGGAGCATCCAAGTTACATTTTCCGCTGAATTTTCTGATATAAATGAGCGAGATGCATCATGATACTGACGTAATAGTTGGCCAGCTGAAACGAGAGCTTCTACAGTTGCGATATTTCCTTTGAGAGGATAGTTGAAAACCTCACCCTCAACATATGACAGAATTTCATTGCCATTGTTGTCAAAGCCGAAAGGTTTTGGGGCAGAAGTAAAGCCTTTATTGGCGATATGTAATAGCAACTTTTGAACGGTTTCAGACCATTTACCACTTGGGCGAGACACCTTGTCCCCTAAGCGATAAATTGCATTTTCTCGTCCGCCATGCAGTTGTTCCATTTAATTCCTTATATGTTACTTGTAGCCAAACGCCTCGTAAGTACCTCATCATGTGCGTACTTTTTTGGTTTGCGAGTTACTGTTCAACCACGCCAACTTTCGATTCTTGCTCGGGTTTTGACCACTTGATAATTGCTCTTAGGTTCATTGAGAAAAAGATGATATTTGCAATAATCATGGCAACACTGCCTGTAAGGTAGCCAACCGCGACCCAACTCGTATTTCCGCACATCATTAGAATGAAGCCGATTTTGTTCTTATTCCCGATCTGCCAAATTGCGAGAAATGTAAGCACCATAGCAATCCAGTCGATCCCATAGTACTGAAAGTATTCCATTTTTCCTCCTGGTCTATAACGCTGTATTCAACAGACCGCCCTACTTAAAGCATTGTGCCTTGAATTCCTTGTAGTATTTCTATTTCTGGAATACAAAACCCTGACTACTCGGTTTCACTGCCACTTCCATTGAGCCGACTTTAACTTTTAAATTGGGATACGAACTCGTTTTTTCGTACCATGTCCCACCCACATTCATATGTACGGCTTCAGACGAATCTTTGTTTAGACTACGAAAATCTAGTTGCCCATCAATGTTATAATCGGTAACTGAGCCGCAAGTACCTTCAATACAACTGTATGATATTGCGTTGAATACTCCATCACCATCTTTGTCACCAATGGAAACAACATTCGTTGCCGTATCTGAAACATGAATGTCTGAGCCATTAATTACGACTAGCTTACTGTTTGTTTCAACGACTTTTTTGGTACTCTCTCGTGAGTACCAAACATTCAAGCCCCCAACCCTTCACTTCTGGATGACCGAGTCTGGTTTCGACATCCCAAACCCTTTCGCCAAATCGGCGTTACTTTCCACTGATACTTCTTCACATATTGGACCTTCAATTCGGGCTGAAACACTCGTTGATACTACTATTCCCAAAACAAATAACATGAACTTCATCGAACTACCTTATTGAGATATAACGCCGCTTTAACGGGTAAACAACGCCTCCACGCTACCTAATCAACTGTGCGATAACCACTAACGTAGATTCAAACCAAAAGCGCCAAGCGTTGCTAATCGTTAAACGCTTTTTTTGTGCTCAAACACATTGTGAGTTCTGGGTGTCCAGTATGCTCATCTAGTTGTTCGCTGACCACTTTGAACCCCTGAGACAAATAAAACTGACAACTAGCTTGGTTTTCCTTGTATACGGACAGACTTAATACCGTTCTCTGCGCTTTAGCATGGCTCAACAACTGCTTACCAATGCCTTCACCTTGACGTTCGGGAGCAACAAATATGGCAGCCAAGTTATTTTCATACAACGCATAAAAACCAATTACTTTAGACTCAACTTCATAAACGTAGGTCTCTGAGGATGGGATATAGATATTACGCATGTTATCGAGTTGAGATTCCCAGAACTCAGCTGAAACGAAATTATGGGCTTGAACTGAAGCGTTAAGCCAAATTTCAAGAACTGAATCTAAGTCATTTTTGTTGTACTTTCGTATCATTTTTAAACTCTAGACAATCAAATTTACTGGACAACTTCACGCCCTATTAATGGGTGAACGACGAATACCGATCCGCCGTAAAACACCTTAATCGCTCAAGCCAACGCATAGTAAAAATACCGCGTGTGCCGAATCGCTTTTAAATTATTTGTTAGGTGCGATACTTAACCAGTTGTTGCCATTCAGTAGAGCTAAATACAGTACATGGAATTCTAACCATGCGTCTATTCATACCCTCCATGTAAGTCAGTTCTAAATATGACCATATGCTAAAACCTGAAATCTCAACATCACAACCATGTCCATCCCAAAAAATAATCCCGCGAGTTGTATTGACAGAAAGATTTTTAAAGATAAATTGAAGATACTTTCGTTTATCAAAAACTAGAAAAACAGATGATAGAACGAAACATATAAGCA
This sequence comes from Vibrio natriegens NBRC 15636 = ATCC 14048 = DSM 759, assembly GCF_035621455.1. Lineage (NCBI taxonomy): Bacteria > Pseudomonadati > Pseudomonadota > Gammaproteobacteria > Vibrionales > Vibrionaceae > Vibrio > Vibrio natriegens. Next base: position 1,401,446 of record NZ_CP141822.1, on the reverse strand, counting down.
GAAATAGGCCAAACTCCCTAGAAATCGCATAAAGCGCGCCAAAAAATACAGCATCTTTAACTAACTCAATTCCCAAATACCTATCAATCTTTAATAGGTCTCCATCTTCCATATTTTCTCCAAAGCACATAACGCCACATTACGGTGTGAGCAACGCAGTAACCTGACCATAACCATTGCGACGTAAACACATGACCCAATCCTGAGCTGAGAATGCCAAGCGTTGGGAATCCCTCTTGAACGCTTTATTAGCTATGTTTCTAGTTAGATGCATATTTTTTTGCAAAGTTACGCAAAACTTGTGCATTATTGGCTGAGAGCTGATCACCACAAACTTCGCCACCAACACTAATATCTGGACTCGAATATGCAGGAATTATGTCTTTTTCATAAGACATTACTGTACCTCTGTTTGAGCACGTAGCACCAAAGCTATACCGCTCATTTTTATGAGGGAAGGTATTCTTTACAAAAGAGTCCACATTAAATTTTGGATTCTCCTCAAGTACTGTTTTCATATCGTGATTTGCACCACTTAAATGACCTATTTCATGCTCCATCACACTATCGTAGCAATTCAGACCAATTACAAAATAGTTGGCACTCGCCGATGCAACTCCACACCATTGCGACTTAAAGCTGTCAGCAGCATTTGAAAACAAAATTGCCTTAAAAATTGGAACACCAGAGCTGTTGGTTTCAGGAATTTCATATGCCGAATGATATTTCAGAAGATCTTTGGCGACATCAACATGTTGAAACCATGTGCTATCTATATGCGAAAGGTACTCTACTTTTGTAACTTTTCTTGTTATTGGGATACATGAATTCTCCAGCGTAAGATTTGAATATTCCACCCAAGTATTAATTTTAGAGTCAACAAATTTTTTTGAGTACTCATCAAGCACATTTTCATCAATGTAAAAATAAATTTCCGTCTCCAATTTAGGAGAGTTAGGGCAATCAGGAAGCTTCAGCTCTCCTGCAACAGCGTAAACGCATTGAATTGATAAGATGACTATGAATATTTTTACTGCTCTCATTACTACCTCAAAAATATAGCGAACGCCGCGTTAAGTAGTGAGCAGCGCTACCACCTCACCCAAAGCATTGCACCGTAAACACAAAAGCTGACTTGAACTGAAAATGCCAAGCGTTGGGAACGCTGCCTTAAACTCTTGTATGGTAAATTATTAAACATTAAGTGAGGTTAGATAGCTTAATCACTAAGTTATAAGCAAGTATTGCTGTTATCAACCAGCATAATATCGTTACCAACGTTACATTTAATTTACTCATAATCTTCTCATGCTGAAGAATAAAGAATAAAGAATAAAGGCAGTAATGGGTCAGATAGTGCCTCCAATGTAAATCCATCGGCAAGATCATTGGTAAAAGAGTACGATTGCATAGCTAACAATAATAACCAAAAATATAGAGACCATTTAGAATGCAAAATTGCATTAGTGCCCACACAAAATCCCTTGAGCGATAAATCGCCAACACTATCAATAACCATTGGGGATGCACTAGTTAACAACGACTTTAATTTACGCATCCACTTCTCATCTATTTGCCTAACGCTATTTAGACGTCACCAAGCCTGCATTTACTGTCAAATATGATGTCGTCTTTTTTTGAGCACTTCAAAGGATAATCAGTAAGTTAGCGATCGACACTACGAATTTAGCTATACAATATTGCATTATTCTGGACTTTCGATGTGACGCAGCCATTTGGGGAACTTTTTGTTCGGGAAAGTCACATAATCCGCTAATGAGGGAGTGTTAATGCGAAATGACAGAGGGATGGCTGAAATAAAGTAGTCCGTCAGTTCTAAATACCGAAGTAAATTAGAGCTGACGGGTGGAAAGAGGTAGTGGGCAAATAAAGATAAGGCGAAACCTTAAATCTCACATTTTAAATATCCATCTATTTATTATCCGCAACATTTATCGTGATCACGCCAGCTGCAAGCGCCATATCGACCACCTTTTGAAATTCGGAAGGGTGAAGCATGACATACCCCGTCAAAGCGTACCCATCATGTTTGGAGGTTGGATCTCTTTCACCGCTACCACTTATGCGGATTTCACCGGCGACTAACTCTGCCTTTCCTAACATGACAACACATTCGTCTTCTTCAACTTTATCCGTTGAAGAGTATTCTCTAACAATTCCTACCTTCATGTTTATTCACTCATATAAGGGAGTTTATTGAATAGTAGTAACGCCCTGAAAGTTCGTCAAAATAGAAAGTGATGTTGTAGGCTTGAAGCAAAAATGGAGTATGCGCTGGGAACAACTAAGTAGAATCTGTCAGCTCTGATTGCAGAGTAAATAAAGAACTGACAGATTGAAAGATTTAGGTGAGCTACATTGTTTATTTGGCTACTTAAGCGCTCGCCACGCCTTTCGCTGCTCTTTATCCATATACGACCAGGCAATAAAACGGCTGATTTTTTGTCCTTGGCTCATCTCTACCACACGAATGGCTTTTACGCCCAATTTCTCAAGCTGTTTGCGCATAGGGCGAACATTCTCTTTTTTCGAAATCAGCGTAGTAAACCAGAGCACTTGGGCGCTGAAGGCTTGGCTTTCGTTAGCCATTTTACGGATAAACGCCGCTTCCCCGCCTTCGCACCAAAGCTCTGCGTTTTGACCACCAAAGTTAAGCGTTGGTTTTGCCGAGTTTACACGCTCTGGTTTCACGCCTTTCTTACGTTGGTTAGCTCTAAGGTTGTCCACTTTACGTTGACTTCCCATCGCGGCTTCTTCTGCCGAACGGTGAAATGGTGGATTACAAGTTGTGACATCGTAACGCTCATTCGGCTGAATTACCCCGCGATAGATGTTTGCCTGGCTCATCTGGCGAACCAGTTCGATTCTGCCATTTAGTGACACATTGCCATCGACGATTGCCTGAGCCGATTCAATTGACTTAGGATCAACGTCGCTTCCAGTATAGTGCCATCCGTATTCTGTCACTCCAACAATTGGGTAGATACAGTTTGCACCAACACCAATGTCCAACGCTCGCACATCGTGATGCGGGTATTTACCTTTCACTTCCCCATCGAGTAACTCAGCGACACGGTGAATGTAATCCGCACGTCCTGGAATTGGTGGGCAAAGATAGTGTTCAGGGATATCCCAGAATTCAATATCGTAATGCGCGGCTAACAAGGCTTTATTGAGCATTTTGACCGCTTTTGGATCAGAGAAGTTTATCGAGTCTTCCCCGTTCGGATTTTTAATCACAAAAGCTTTTAGCCCAGGCTCACTTGCCGTTAATTTTTTAAAGTCATAGCGGCCACGATGCTGGTTACGTTCGTGTAATCCACTTTTAGCTACTTTAATGAAGTCCACATCGCTGTTCGTTGCCACTGGCGATTTTGCTTTAGCAGAGGTTTTTTGCTTCACACGCTTTTCGCCTTTTGCATCGCCTCTACTCTGCTTTGGCTTGGCATTTTTTTTAGAATTTTCTGGCTTAGCGGTGTGGTTATTGTTCTTCATTCGAATTCGCTTTTAAATCGAGGTAAATCATAAACAGACGGGCATCAAACTCTAACTGGTGATACTCGGGTTCCATATAACAGCACAGTTGGTAAAACGCTTTATCGTGGTTTTTCTCTCGCGTATGAGCCAGTTCATGAACCACCAGCATTCTCAGTAGTGGCTCTGGAGCTTCTTTAAAAACATTCGCAATGCGAATCTCGTTCTTCGATTTGAGCTTGCCACCATGATTACGACTGATCACGCTGTGCAGCCCTAGCGCATTATTAATCAAGTGAATTTTCTTATCGTAGACCACTTTACTGATAGGTGCTGCTTTCTTCATGTAACGATTTTTTATCGCTATAGCGTACTCATACAGCGCCTTTTCACTTTTAATTTGATGACGTTCTGGATAGCGCTTTTCAAACCAAGGAACCAGTTTACCGCTGTCTACCAGCGAGCTAACTTGCTCAACAATGTGTGGAGGGTAACCCTGAATGTATCGAAGTGACGGATGCATGGTATAAAGTCTGCTATGACAAGGGAAAGGCGCTAAATATACCTGAGATAATCAGCACTTTCACCCTCGCTTTGACAATAGATTTCGCCTTTCAATTGTCGATAAAGGCCGTTAAACTTCGCATCCCAAAGATAATGGAGAGAAATTCAATGAAACGTGTCGTTCTTTACGTCAAAGATAAATGCCCCCACTGCAAAGATGCTCAACGTTATCTGGACTCAAAAAACATCACTTATCGCCTTTGCAACGCAAAAATGCAACGTGGCCGTAAAGAGCTGGATGCGCTGGGTGCCCGCTCACTTCCAGTCCTGAAAATTGGCGACCAGTTGATGATTGGCTGGAATCCCAAAAACTTTGAAAAGATGTATAAAGGTGACTAGGGTCTGACTACAAATAACGTTTAACGAAATCAATAAACGTTCTGTCTGCAATCGATAAATAACCGTCTTTCCGCCATGCTAGCGCCAGATCGAGCGTAACTGGCGGATTAAACGGAATCCCCACCACATCTTTTTCATGCTGAGTGACCAGTTCGAGTAACGACGTAATCGCAAACTCATGCTTTACGATGCTGAGGATCAATGGCAATAAGTTGGTTTCAAATGACGACTTCATGGTAAAGCCGTGCTCCTCGCTGACCTGGTCTAAAAACTCACGATGGAAATAGCCGCGCTGGAACATCACCAATTCGTGTTCAAAAAACTCATCAAAGGTGAGTGATTCACGCTGTGCTAACTCGTGCTCTGGCGCGACAACGGCAACCATCTGGCTGGTAAACAGATGATCGGTCTCGAGATCGTCGGGTACATTGTCACAACTAATCACCCCGATATCTAACCGTCCATCAAGCAACATACTTCTTATTGAATGCGTACCCGCTTCCACCAGCGTTAATTTCAAATCCGGGAACCGGCTCTTAAACGCCATGACGATACGTGGGAAAAAATAGCTTCCCATCATCGACGGCGTACCCAAGCGCACTTCACCTTTAGCTAACCCTTTCAGTTCATTAATCGCGAGCTGTGCATCGTGCAATTGCTGAATGACCCGCTTCGCGTGAACCAACAAGGTTTCGCCCTCTTGGGTTAGGCTAATCTTCTTATCTTCTCGCCGAAACAGTGTGACTCCCAGAGACTGCTCGAATTTTTTAATAGAGATACTCAAGGCAGGCTGAGCAATGTTCAGCACCTTCGCGGCATGGGTGATGTTGCCTTGCTCAGCTACAGCAAGGAAATGTTTCAGTTGCTTTGATTCCACTAGATCAAAAATATATGGTATCCATATTTTTAATATATTTTTTTAATTTACGATTAGCTGATAGATTGATCACAGTTTCTTTATATTGCGCTCTCGCATCAGGCAGGACACATGGTCATCTTCGGCACGCCAGAATACAAACGAATCACGCTCGCTCTTGCACTGGGTTCATTCTTAGTCTTCTCTAACTTATATCAGTTGCAGCCTATGTTGCCGACCTTTGCTCAGTTGTTTGCCATTTCTGAAACGCAGGTGAACTGGTTGTTTGCCTCCTCCACGTTGGCGCTCTCTTTCAGCCTCGTACCAATGGCAGTATTGTCTGAAACCATCGGGCGAAAACCGGTCATGATGGCTGGCTTATTCGCTATCCCGATTCTGTCTGCACTGATGCTACTTGGTGATTCATTCCTGTTTTTGGTTATCTGCCGCGCCCTTATTGGTGTTGCATTGGCCGCTTTTGCTGCCGTAGCGGTCGCCTATATGGCAGAAGAACTCGATAAGCACGCCTTCTCCATGGCGATAGGTACCTATATTGCAGCCAACTCATTAGGTGGAATTGTGGGACGTATTAGTGGCGGCTTATTGGCTGACAATTTCAGTGTGGATGTAGCGATTGAAGCCATAATGGTAGTGACCCTGTTAGGCGTAATTTGCGTACATTATTTGCTACCAAAACAACGTAACTTCACCCCTTCTTCGAGTGGATTGAGACAACAAAACCGCGCTATCTTAGGTCACTTCAAAAACCAGCGTATATGGTTCGCCATGTTGATTGGTGGCCTTAATTTCGCACTATTCGTTAACCTGTATTCCGTAATGGGTTTCAGATTGGTTAGTGAGCCGCACAACATTCCGGTCGGCTTGGCATCACTTATCTTCGTTTGTTATTTAGGTGGTACGTTCTCATCCCGTTGTGCTGGCCACTGGAGTAAACGTTACTCATCTATTTTGGGGATGTTCTTAGGTGCCATTCTCAGCATGAGCGGCATGTGGTTCGCGGCGATTGAAAGTGTGGCTGCTATGCTGTTCGGCTTGCTTCTGATTAGCTTTGGAGCCTTCTTCACCCACACTTTGGCTTACGGGTGGGTTGGCCAAAAAGCGACAACCGCGAAAGCGACGGCAACGGCTCTATACCTGGTGCATTACTATGTGGGCGGCAGTCTTGGTGGATTCTTACTGCTTTACTGCTGGCAACATGGCGGATGGTCTACAGTGCTTATCGGCGGTAGCGTTGTCTATCTAGCGATGTTTAGCGCGATAGCTTATCTCAAACGCATCACACAGACACACGACACAAAGGAAAGTGAAGAAGTAGCCAGCTTGAGAAGAAGTTAATTAGGGTCAACAGAGCCTAGTATATCTGCTATGCTTGCGCCACTTTCAAAATGATTTAAAAATCGTATGTCAACGCGCTCAACACCAACAAACCAAACTACAGATGTAAACGCGATCACCCAACAAGTGGATCAATGGCTGAATGATGTCGTTATCGGACTGAATTTATGCCCGTTTGCAGCCAAACCGCAACGTAATAAACAAATTAAAATCTTCGTTAGTGAGGCGTCTCAAGAAGAAGCCTTGCTGGAAGATATTTTGTTGCAGTTAATTGAACTAAGTAACACAGAGCCAGAGAAGCTGGAAACGACCTTAGTCGTTGTTCCAAATATGCTCGACGATTTCTGGGACTACAACTTGTTTATTGATTGGGTTGAAGGCTTAATCAAGCAGCAAGATTGGGAAGGTATTTTCCAGGTGGCTACGTTCCATCCAGATTACTGTTTTGGTGGTGCAGAGCCAGAAGACGACGAGAACCTGACGAACCGCTCGCCTTATCCTATCTTCCATCTTATTCGTGAAGAGAGCATGGAAAAGGTGTTGAAACACTACCCTGATCCTGAGTCAATCCCAGATACCAACATCGCGCGTGTTTCTGCCCTTTCAGAGGAAGAGCGCAAAACTTTGTTCCCGTATTTATTTCGATAAGTTACGGCTTATAACGTTCAGAGCGGCACCTTACTTCACTCCAAGCGGCAGATTTAATAGTCAGTTAGACTCTTGTCTCTTGGGGAATAAAGAGCGGTTTGTTATCATGACCGCTTCAATCGATTCAATGGATATCAGAATGCAACTGTCAAAGCTAACCCAAGAGATTTTTGATCACTTATACCGTGACATCACCGAGTTCCGTAGCACGTTCGATCTTCCAGTCGCAGACGAAGCGAGTCTGGATGCGCAAGCGGATACGCTGCACACATCTTTGGCGATCGAAGAGCTGACTGAGCTGGCAGAAGCAGATTGTAAAACAGAACAAGCAGACGCAATCGTAGACAGCGTTTACGTTCTTATGGGTCGTCTTGTACACCTTGGTAACAGCAAAGTGGAAGACAATCTGGCGATCAGTTACCTGATTGACCTGCTACTGAACGTTGCGGTAAACCGTGGTATCGACTTTATTCCTTGCTGGGACGAAGTGCACTCAAGCAACATGAGCAAAGTGTGCCGCAACGAAAAAGAATACACAGAAACAGAAGCATTCTACGCAGAACAAGGCATCAAACTGATGGCGGTACATCAGGGCGAGTACATCATCGCCAAATGTGCAGAAGACTTTGTATCTGAAGGCAAAACGGTACGTAAAGGCAAAGTTCTAAAATCGGTTTACTACCGTCCGGCGGACCTTAAGCCACTGACGCAATAAACAGCGACAAAAATCACATCGAAAAAACGACCCGAGTAGGTCGTTTTTTATTGCTTGAAAGCTAAGAGTGAATAGGAAAACCTATTCGAAAAGCAGATACGGTTTCTCTTCAACCATCACCCTTCTTACCTGAGTGTTGAAAACCTCTCCCAGCCCCTCTTCTGTTAATACATCCTCAGCTTTGCCTGATGAGTGCAACACGCCATTACTCAGCAACAGCACTTTATCAGCATGCCTCAGAGTTCGGTTTAAATCATGGTTCGCGACCAACACACCAACACCCTGAGCTGAGACTTCTGCAATCAGCTGATAGAGCAGCCCCTCTTGGGCGATATCTAACGGAGCAGCAGGCTCATCCAAAATCAGTAGCTGCGAATACGGGTTGATACTGCGCCAAACCTGCAAACAGACACCGGCCAGTCTCACACGCTGCCATTCACCACCAGAAAGCGTCTGAATGCTACGGTGTAACTTATCCTGTAACTGAACAAGCTCAATTACTGCGTTTACCGCGTCGCGCACTTTGCCGTCACTGATCTTCACCCCACTAGGTAAAGACAGCGCGAGATACTGAAATACATCGACGTTAAATACTGGTCTGGATTGCTGACATAAATACCCTCTCAGGTAAGCCTGCTCAGACAACGGCATAGTGAGTAAATCCCCGCTATTAACGCTCACTTCACCACTCACAGAATCGTGGCTGGTAAGCGTGCCGGAAATCGCGGCTAACAAGGTACTTTTCCCCGAGCCATTTGGGCCGACGACATGCACGATCTCCCCTGCGTTACATTCAAACGACAATGGTAATAGTCGGTTTCCTACCGCAATATGCTTAACGTGCATCATGACTCTTCACCAGCATCCAAATGAAAATAGGCGCACCAATCGATGTGGTCATAACGCCCAGTGGCAGTTCAGCAGAGTCGAGTAATAATCTCGCACCGATATCAGCAAACACCAACAACGCAGCACCCGCTATCGCAGACAGCGGCAGCAAGTATCGATTTTCTGTACCAAATGCTAAACGCAGCAGATGAGGCACAACTAATCCAACAAAGCTGATTATCCCTCCAAGAGCGACCGAACCACCGACAAGGATTGAAATCGCTAATATCAATTTCCAGCGCATTTGATGAACATCGATGCCGAGCTGAGTGGCGTGGATTTCACCTAACATCAGCTTATCGAGCGGCTTGCCCTTACAGCACAGCCAAATCAAAACAGGCAACATCACTAATGTTACGGAATGCTGATACCAACTCGCCCCACCAATGCTCCCCATCAGCCAATACATTAACTGGCGAAGGCTGAGATCATCGCTGAAATAGAATGCCCAAGTAACAATTGCACTAGAGAATATTCCCAACGCCACACCAACCAACAACAAGCGTGCAGTTGTCAGGTGCATCACTCTTGCAATAGAAACCAAGATTAAGGTAAACAACATCGAACCCGCGATGGCGGCCAGCATAAAGATCAGCGGCGTCGGCAAAGTAGGAATCGCAAACATCACCAATACCATGGCGAGGCTAGCGCCACCGGAAATACCAAGCACACCCGGTTCAGCGAGAACGTTTCCTAACAGCACTTGAAGTGTTGCACCAGAGACAGCAAGCGCAGCGCCAATAATGGCGGCAGACAGCAATCTTGGTAAGCGTAAATCCACTAATAATTTGTGCTCGAATGCGGAAAGCGATTGAAAAGGAGAAAGGAAAATCTCTCCGACCATCAGGTGAATGGCAGAGAGTAATATGAGCACGGCGGACATAATCAAAAGATTGCGCTGCCAGCGACGCTCCTTGTTCAGGATAAGTTGTTGAAAATCCATAATAGCCGATAAAAACAAACGAGGCCTAACCTTACAGTTAAGCCTCGGTAAATTGCAACGACTTCGAAGCGTTACACCTAATATTTCGCGTTATGCGCCTGAAAGCTTTGCTTTAATCGTATACCAATTCGCCGTCTTCAAAGCGGGTTTTCACTTCGCAGACCATTAAAGCTGCGCGCTGACCAATGGCAACCTTACGGTTTGGAAATACAATGGCTTCGTTATCATTCTTAGCCATCAATGGCTTATCACCGTCGTGACCGAACACTTCACCATGAACAAACGACGTAAAGTTTTCTACATCATCGTCAAACATGAAGTCGAAGTCATCGTGTAAACGCACAATAGTACGGCTAACACGATATTTAATACATGGCTTAGGCAAATGCTCAGCTTTGGTACCTGAAACTAAATTGCGAAGCGCTAAATCAAACGCCGTCAGCTTATCTAAATCATTCTCACCAATTCGAGCAACACGTCCAAGCTCCATTGTCAGAGCTTGCGCGCTAAAGTTTTCTGCACTGTACCAGCTGAATGTACTCGCCGGAGAGTTTGATAATAGAACCGCTTCAATGTGGCCACTATCCAAAAACTCCATTAGAGCTTGGCTTCGAACCGGATGGCGTGTCTTAGGACTCACAGCAAACGTGTAGTGTTTAGAACCACGAATTGCACAGTGTAAGTCAAGATGCCAGCGCGTTTCTGGGTCAGTACCTTTAAAGAAGTCACAGACGTGCAACTTCAGTAAATCTGCAATAGCCAACTCTTTGGTTGGCGTATGACCTTTATCATCGAATAAGCGGTTGAGGTTTTCCTCAAGAAAACGCGTATGCGCCAAGGTAGACTCAGGGTGAGCGATGATGAATAGACAACGGGCATCAACCTGCATAAAACCGGATTCAATGTCTTTAATCATTGAGTCGACCAGTTCCATCGGTGCCGTTTCGTCGCCGTGAATACCTGTTGAGATAATGATGTTTTTCGTCTCCTGAGTGTAGTTCTCAGGGACCACTTCTAGCACACCACGCTGATAGAGTTTTAGTGTCACTCCATTAGATAGCGCCAGCTCTGCTGGTTCTACATCAATATGCATATCTAACGTATCAGCTAAAAACGATTGGCGAAAGAAAGACTTCGTCATGCGTTACTCCTTAATTGCACGGCGGGTATGTTAATAAATTGTACAAAGAATTTTTGTTGCTGCGATCCCACTTATGAGTAGAAATCGACATTTTCAACGAAAATCCAATACCGTTTCGAGCCATACACTCAAACCAAGCAACAAACCGCTTATTTGTTAATCAATTACAAATTGTTATACCCAAGTAACCTAGTGCAAATGGCATCTCAAGTCACTTGGGTATAAGGCTGTGAACTTTAACACAGCCCTGATTAAGATCATTATGATTTCACGATATTTTTCGCGTCGAGCTCATGCACCATCACAATACTATGCTGTCTGGGCTCTTTGATTAAGCAGCTGCTCAAACTCATCGACCTTCTGCTGAACCAAAGCTACACTCTGCTGCCAAAAATCAGGTTTCGTTAGATCCATCGACAAGTGCTTATCAACGACTTCTTCAGCGGTCATATTGCCTGTATCGCGAAGCAAGTTAATGTAATCGGTGTAAAAGCTGCCGCCCTTTGATTCACGCTGAGCATAAATACCTTTACTGAAGAGGAAACCAAACAGGTATGGGTAGTTGTAAAAGCTCACACCTGAAATTGAGAAATGTAATTTGCTCGCCCAGAAATACGGATCGGCTTCGCTCATCACATCACCATACCAATCTTTCCAGGTTTCAGACATCAACTCACAAAACTCTTGCGCAGTCAGTTCACCGTTTTGGCGGCGTTCATAGAATGCTTTTTCAAATTCGTAACGAACAGGAATATTTACCATCAGCGCAAGTGCAGAAGAGAGCTCTTCCCATAGCATTTCCAGCTTTTCATCGACACTTTCAGCTTTTGAAATCAGATGATCGCGAACGATGTTTTCCGCAAAAATTGAAGCGGTTTCGGCCAGCGTCATTGGGTAATACGTCTGACAAAGCGGTAAATCACGGATAACCCAGTTATGGAATGCATGACCTAATTCATGTGCTAGCGTCATCAAGTCGGAGCGACTGCCACTCCAAGTCATGAACACCAATGGAGTGCGCGTTGCAGGTAACTTAGTGCAGTAAGCGCCTAAGCGTTTTTTTGCGTTTGGCTTCGCGTCTATCCAGCCATTCTTGACCATCATTCGAACAAACTCTGACATGTCAGGGTTTACCGTTTCAAATGCTTCACAAATCACATCGATGGCTTCGTCAAAATCGTAGACTTTAGCGTCACCACTCAGGGCAGGCATAGCAGCAAGGTGATTCCACGGTTTCATCTCATCTAAACCATGCACCTGAGCCATCAGTAAACCCGCTTTTTGGCCGATAACGCGACTTTGTTTTGCTACAGCCATCATCGCATCCAGTGTTTCCGCTTGAATACGGCTGCCATGCAAACTTGGATCGAGGAAATGGACTTCACGCTTTGTCGAACGCTTTTTGTTTTCAGTCAGACGCCAACCAGCAAGCGCGTTGAGAATGGCAGCAAAGGACTCTTGATGTGTTGCCATCGCGGTCTGTACACCGCGCCACGCCGCTTCTTGTCGGTTAAATTCAGACCCATAAAGAATGCTGGCTGCCTGAGAGAAGCCAAGCTCTTCACTGCTTCCATCATCGTAGTTCAAGGTTACTTTCAATGAACCAGTCAAGTTGTCGTACAGCTTACCCCATGCAGACTTGCCATCCACACTCATCGCCGCCAACAGCTTTTCTTCTTCTGTACTTAGACGAGTATCAGCCAGGTTTCTCAAGTTCTCGATGGTGAACGCCTGACCACTCACATCGGTATTTTTATGGTTCAAAACACGCGCAATAAAATCATCATCCGCGTGTGTTAGCGTTAACTCAAACGCACTGAATGCTTGCGATAACTCAGAAAAAATACGGGTCATACGCCCTAACAACGCTTTTGCTTCCGCGTTGCTTGAATCAACAGATGAATAGCAATTAGCGAAATTAAAAATCGTACGTGCTAAGCGATTTGCTGCCTCGTTGGTTAAAATGGCGTTTTGCATCACTTCAACATTCTGGCAATCCAATGACTGCTTATTGAGAAGTTCAATACATTGCTCTACTAAAGCAATGTCATCTTGAATTCGCTGATCAGCGAGATCCTGATATACGATGGATAAGTCCCAACTTGGAGTGGTCATTTATCTTTCCTTTTTATGTAATCTGGCCAACCCTTCCCTATTTGAATTGTTTTAGGGAATAAAATTGGCCTCTTCCGTGACTTTTACTATCTATGCTCAATCAAAGGTACACCTATCGAACGAACGGAGGCGTAGATTTGGTCATCAATAGTGATTGTTATATGTGTGATTGACGCATTACTGATCGCTAACGTCGAATACCAACGCGGGTTGCGCCAGTCAACGTCTAATATATGAGCGAGAATCATTCTAATAACGCCACCATGCGTGACAATCAGCAGGTTGTCATTGATATCATTGATAATTTGAGACCAGGCACTAGTTACACGCTGTGAAAATGCGTTAAGGCTCTCAGCATTGGGTAAGGTGTGTTGTGACGGAGATTGCCAGAAGGACTCTAGTTTTTTCCAATTGTCGTTCAGCATGTCAAACGGCACACCATCGAAATCGCCAAAATTCATTTCTCTTAGTTCAGAATTTTCGCTCACAGGAAGCATTTGCTGCTCGCCGATGATTTCTGCCACGTCGCTGCAACGGGAAAGTGTAGACGTAATAATACCGCTGACTTCACGTCCCTGCTCTTTCCAAGCCTGAGCAATGTCTTGCTGCTCGGACTCTTTTACCTTTAAATCCGACTGACCGTGCAACCCAGGTGCGGCATCCACTTTACCGTGACGCATGAGATAGATATTAAGCGTTTCCATGATGTTAAGCCCTATGCTTTGAGTACGAGTGGTAAGCCAGCAGCAACAAATGAAACTCGCTGGCACACTTGCGCAAGTTGTTGGTTCATTCGGCCGGCATTATCGACGAAATAGCGGCTAATCGCGCCAAGTGGAACGATACCCATCCCGACTTCATTAGAGACAAAGATCAACGTCGCTTGCGAGTGAGACACCGCTTCTACTAGTTTATGAACTTCTGCTTCTAACTTCTCATTTGAGCATTCGTCGCCCAGTTCGAAAATCCAGTTGTTCAGCCACAGTGTCAGGCAATCAATCAAAACGACATCATCGTGATTAAAGCTTAATAGCAAATCAGCAAGATGCAGCGGACATTCGTGTTCCTGCCACCCTTCTCCGCGTTGCTTTTGATGGTGACGAATGCGATCACGCATCTCATCATCAAACGGCAAGGCCGTCGCGACGTAATGCAAGCAAGCGTGTTGAGCGTCAGCAACCTGTCTCGCGGTTTGTTCTGCTAACTTGGATTTTCCGGAGCGTGCTCCACCTAATATTAGTTGCTTCATAATGTGTGATAAAAGGCAATGAGAGTGAGATAAACCAGCAACTCAGATAACTGTTGAGCTGCCCCTAAGCAATCGCCGGTAAATCCACCAATTCTTTTGGTCAGCCATCGTTTAAAACCATAGCGAAATACCGCTAAGACCAGCACAATAACGGCGGCCTGAGTAACGCCAAGAAACATAGTAACAAGCCCACCGGTGAACAGTAGGATCGCCACTTCTAATGACGACTGTTTGTTGGCAAGGGGCTTGCTTTTGGAAGTGTCGCTGTCACTGACATACGGCATGTCGTAGATAAGCGTAGCCGCCAAAGCACGGCTGGCGGTGTATGCAACTACAATCACTAGCAAAAATTGTGGCTCCTGAGCCAGCTCGCCCCAAAAGACAAACTTCGCCAGCAGTGCCATAACCAAAGTTGCAGCGCCATAAGTACCAATACGGCTGTCTTTCATGATAGACAGTCGTCGCTCGACGGTCATTCCACCGCCGATACCATCCGCCATGTCGGTTAAACCATCTTCATGAAATGCCCCTGTCAGCAGCAGACTAAATACCATGGTTAAAACGATAGAGACGGAAGCAGGAAAAACCAAACTCAACAGCCAAAAAGTCGCAGCGCACAGTAGGCCCAATACAACACCAACCAGCGCGAAGTAGCGCCCGGCTTGGTTCATGCGAGCTTCACTGTATGGCAAATTTGCAGGAACAGGTAAACGGCTAAAGAAACTCACCGCTAACAGGAACAGCTCCCATTGATAACGCCAATTACCTGTTTTTGCTTCATGAGGTGCTTCCGACACTAAACTGTTACTCCAGCGCTCTCAAAGCTCGCCATGTTGTTGTAAAACTGAGCTGCCGCTTTCACTAAAGGTAAAGCCAGCGCTGCACCCGTTCCTTCACCTAAACGCAAACCAAGGTCCAATAAAGGCTCTGCTTGCAAATACTCCAGAACAAACTTATGCCCGGCTTCCTCAGAACAATGAGCAAACAACATGAAATCGCGCGTCTCTTCGTCAAGCAGCGTGGCAATGTATGCTGCAACTGAAACAATAAAGCCGTCGACCAATACTGGTGTTTTCTGGCGTTTTGCTTCTAAAAATGCCCCCACCATTTGCACAATTTCAAAGCCACCCACTTGGGCTAACACTTCTTTCGTGCTGAGTTCATGGCAACGCGCCACACCGTGGGCAACGGCTCTAATCTTACGGTTTAACTGCTCTTGATTGATGCCAGTACCCAATCCAACACAGTGATCTACTTCCAGTGGGCTAAGTGCGGTTAACAATGCCGACGCAGAACTTGTGTTGCCTATCCCCATCTCTCCGAACATAAGCAGGTTGGAACCCGACAAAATGGCTTGCTCTGCCACCTTCGCGCCATATTCCAAACCAAGCGCCACTTGTTCTAAAGACATCGCGGTTTGTTTGGAAAAGTTCGCAGTACCATTACCCAAGCGTTTCTCTATCAAGTTCGGATGCGATTTAAAGTCCGGTACCAGCGTATCTATCGGTGACAACATGCCACAATCGATCACTTTGAATTGAATTTGGTTAAGCTCGCAAAAACAGTTGATTGCCGCGCCGCCAGCGAGAAAGTTAGCGACCATTTGCTGTGTGACGGCGCTAGGTGCAATGCTTACGCCCTCTTCGGCTACACCATGGTCACCAGCGAATACCAGCATGGTTGGCTGACGAATTGTGATTTGTTCTACCGCTGCGCTTTGATCTTGGCTTTGTATCAGTGCCAGTTCCAAGGCGACTTTCTCAAGCAGCCCTAACGATCCAACTGGTTTGGTTTTGTTATCAATACGCGCTTGAATATCAGCGGCGAAAGTGCGGTCCATGTGTTTGGTTCCTTTTATTTATTGGGGACGAGCAATTGAGAAAGTCTTCTCTAGCGTGGCGTATTCACTTCCGCCTAAACGAGAGAGAGGATCAACGGCTAAAGCATCCACTTTTAATCTGTCGCCTTGAGTAGTTATCACTTTCTCATCGACATAAATGTGTTCTATTTCGGCAAAAATTAAGCTTTGAGGGGTTTCACCCATCTCAATGACTTCATGCAATTTACAACCGAACGCAATCGGTGCGTCTTTTAATCTAGGAAGTTCAAAGCCACCGAATTCAACCGTTTCCAGATTTGTCAGCGCTAATTCTGACTGTCCGTGATCTAAACCAGCAGAAGAATCCGTAACCTTTTGCGCCAGTGCGCTCGAAGCGATGTGAATGACCAGCTTTCCTGTCTCTAATACATTGCGAGTTGTATCCTTAACCTCGCCAGTTGGCTTTTTACCAACAGATAGCATTAGCAAGGGAGGACGGCTGGAAACGGCGGTGAAATATGAAAATGGAGCCAGGTTGAAATTCTCTTCACCAGAGTCCGTTAACACCCAAGCAATCGGGCGAGGAATGACCGTCTGAGTCATTAGGTGATACACCTGCGTCGGAGCAAGTGTGCTTACGTCTACATTCATTTTTCTTCCTTGATTCGCGTGTGCCGAAATAATATCGCAAATTCAAACGATAAAGAGAAACAGTGTACCTTTCTCTAAAGGTAATTCACCTACTTTCTCCTAAATACGAATACTTTTCGCCAAATAATGTCGATTCGCTCGGTAAAGCCGTGATGCCGTGTTTACAAGCAACCAACTTATTTCAAAAACGATGTGTGTTGTTACACTCAAGCCACGTAAAAGCTGGGTATAAGTCATTGAAATCGGCTACTATTAACTCACGCTGCTGCCATAGAGGAGAAGAGGCATGAGTAATAATACCTGTGTGATCATTGCTGGAGCCTCTGGCTTAGTTGGCAGCAAAGTGATTACTCAATTGGTGTCCCAACCGGGTATCCACACATTATATTCACTTTCCAGACGCCCTCTTACCGATATCTCAGACCCTGAGCAAAAAATCGTTCCGATGATAGACGCTGATCTTTCTATCCTGAATTGGGAAGAGCAACACCTGACGCCAGAAATCGGCTTTATCTGTTTAGGAACGACGCTCAAGCAAGCTGGCAGTAAAGAGAACTTGCGCAAGGTTGATGTTGACCTTGTGACAAACGTTGCCAGGCAAATGAAAATGATTGGCGTGAAGCGAGTCGCAGTGGTTTCTAGCCTTGGTGCGAACAGTGAATCCCCTTCGCATTACCTGGCTTGCAAAGGTCAAATGGAAGCCAACATAGAAGAAATGGGATTTGAAGAAGTGGTCTTCGTTCGTCCGGGTCCGCTTGTTGGTCAGCGTACAAATCCAAGAAATGACGAGAAAATCGTTCAATGGATTTTCCGAGTGATTCGTCCGTTCATGTTGGGGAAACTCTCTAACTTTATTCCAATCGATGCGGAAGTGGTCGCCAAGGCTATGATTTATCAGATTTTCAGCTATCAAGAAGACTCAATAATTTATCTGCAACGCAAAGAAATGCTCGATTTATTGCGACACTACGAGTAGCCACAACTATGCTCAATACGTACTGAGTGACGGTCTAACGGGTCACTTACGTCAAAACATATTCCATTTTGATATATCTAATACCCGTTAATCATTTTAAAAGTTATATATTGAAAGCTATCTTACTGCCCCCTTTATCACCTCGTATACAACCCTCAGCATATTGACTGAGTACTAAGGTAAGAGTATGAATTTTGCAGTAATTGCCTCACTTGCAGTCTTTGTTGGCATATTATTCTTTCTTTTTAACCAGCAACAAAAACAAAACACACTTTCTCGTCTCGTTTTAATTGGTCTTGTCACTGGTTCCCTTTTTGGCCTTGCCCTTCAACTGATCCACGGTGAAGGCAGCAACGTCATTTCTGAAACCCTTTCTTGGGTTGCTATCGTTGGTAGTGGCTATGTTGGCCTGCTGAAAATGGTGATCATGCCACTAGTGTTGGTATCGATGATCTCAGCGGTTGTGAAGCTGGAAAAAGGCGGCTCACTGGGTAAGATTTCTGGTCTGACAATTTCAGTCCTGCTTATCACCACAGCGATCTCAGCATTAATTGGTATTTTCGTTACGTCTACGTTTGGCCTGTCGGCAGAAGGCTTGACGGAAGGTGCTCGCGAGACGGCTCGTATTGCGGTATTGGAAAGCCGTGCTGGCTCGGTAAGCGATCTAACCATTCCACAAATGCTGGTTAGCTTTATTCCAACTAACCCATTTGCAGACCTAACAGGCGCACGTTCAACGTCTATTATCGCGGTTGTTATCTTCGGTGTTCTAACGGGTATTGCTGCACGTAAAGTCATGGCGGAAAAAGCAGAATTGGAATCACCAATTCGCACATTCGTTGAAGCGGCTCAGTCTATCGTAATGCGCTTAGTTAAGATGATCATGGCGCTAACACCATACGGCATCGCAGCATTGATGACCAAAGTGGTTGCGACATCAAGTGCAGCAGACATTCTGAATCTGCTTGGCTTTATCGTTGCTTCATACGTTGCGATTGCATTGATGTTTGTTGTACACGGTATCCTTGTTTCTTTTGTTGGTGTTAGCCCAGCAGAATACTTCAAGAAAATTTGGCCGGTACTGACGTTTGCCTTTACTTCACGTAGCTCAGCGGCAACGATCCCTCTGAACGTAGAAGCGCAAATCACTAAGTTAAACGTGCCACCAGCGATTGCTAACCTTTCAGCATCATTTGGTGCAACGATTGGTCAAAATGGTTGTGCAGGTATTTACCCAGCAATGCTTGCTGTGATGGTTGCGCCAACAATGGGTATTAACCCACTAGAGTTCAACTTTATCCTGTCACTGATTGCGATTATCACGATCAGCTCGTTCGGTATCGCGGGCGTTGGCGGCGGCGCAACCTTTGCTGCGCTAATCGTGCTTCCTGCTATGGGCTTGCCAGTGACTATCGCTGCACTGCTTATCTCTATCGAACCACTCATCGATATGGCGCGTACTGCACTTAACGTTTCAGGTTCAATGACGGCAGGTACCATCACAAGCCGCTTGTTGAAATCAACTCATACTGAAGCGGACGCAAAGCCAGAAGAGGCAAAAGCGTAATCCGCTAGCTGCAATGAAAACCGTTCAGCGCAAAACTCAAGCCGATGGTTCGCCATCGGCTTTTGCATATTTTCGAGCTGTGTAATGCTCCCATAAGCTATTCAGATACAAAGCGTGCAATAGCACCAAACCTAAACAAACGATCTCAACGACTACAATCCATCAGCGTTAATAGCCCTTGTTGAATCCATTGCTAGACAATCTCTCTCTGCATTATATGTTGCGGGCCAGCTGGACCGCCCAAATACAATTTTCCGGTATCTTCAAAGCCACATTTGGAATAGCACTGATAAGCGGCTTTATTACGACAATTTACCGTTAGTTGGAGAACCTGAAAATCAGGATAATTTGAGCGAACGTAATCCGGCAATAACTTGATTGCTTGGGTTGCAATACCCTTTCCTTGAGATCGCTGGTCAATTAAAAGAGAGCGTATCCCCAGCGCTTTCCTATTGCCGAAGTTATACGTTTCTGAATACGATAAATCCAGAAGAAAGAAGCCAACCACTTTTTCGTTTTCGATGATTAAAAAAGGATGTTCGTGTTGCTGCAAAGTGGGAATAACGTCATCAACATTGCTCACCGTAAACTCTGCCTGTTCCTGCTTCACACTCAGGAACTCTATTTGTGATTTCCATTTATCACTATATTTTTCAATTGAAATCATCTTTCCCTCGATGCTTATATACCCTTTATTTCAGATTAGTGAAATAGAGTTCATACCCAAAATAGCCGTCGCTCCATGACTCGGAACACCGCGGATATAGGGCGTAATATAAACCACTCGCCTAACCTGTTATGCAGTCAAATTTCAAACTCAATTAGAGCAAACTTGCCAAGTGTTGGGAATCCCTCATCACGACTTATTAGCAGCCCGTTTGTGGCATGCTTGTTTATAGCTGTTGTTGACAACCCATACTGACACCACGATTAAACCTACATGTAAGGGCCAACCCAGCGCCAATGTGTAGCCCACCAATTCGGATTCAGAAACCGAGTCAACACTTAGCAGAAAAACGCTCTTACACAGATAGCTAAATACCCAAATCCCGTTGACCCTTTGCCACGTCATCAAACTTGGAATGCCCGTTGATTCCCGACTTCCCTTTAAGGTTGGCGTGGTTATTTCCGCGACCAGCATAGGAATAGGCTTTTTAAACAACGAAAAGACTAAAAATACACTGGCAGTGCTGAGCGAACCCATGGCGAGTTTAAGCACAACAGCTTCAACCAGAATCTCCCTAGGAACGAAAGCTGCGATGGTTAACTCAACAAAGCCGGACAAGGCAAAGGCTAACGCAATCATGCCTAACTCTTTGCGAAACAAGAGGGTTAGCAGACCATATAGTGAAGTGACTACCACTGCCGACATTAAACCAACGTACTGATAAGCCAAAAAATACAAAATTGAAGGCAGCAAGATAGTCAGAAACGAGTCGCGACTTGCGACTAAACGGTAGATGACGTGAAACACAGTTACTCCATTATTAATTACAAACTGAGCAGTTGATTGATTTCGAATCCCACTAGTTAGGTGTGAAAGCCATTGATATACGCCTGCGCTTCTCGAGGGTTTGAGGTTCGCACAAATGTACTCTTACCACTCCCACTCGTCCCAACGACGTTTATTCTCTTCATCAACCTTCCCTGTTTTTATGTTCCAGCACAGACCGGTTGTAAATTGGCTGAGAGTCCTTTCCTTCCGCTATCATGCCGATTTTCATTCGAATATTGAAATAATAATCAGTAATTTAGCGATCCATAAGACAAATTAGATGAGTAAGACCTCTTAAAGAAGAGCGAGTAAATCACTTGTTAGGTGGCTATTTTTTAACGGCTGTTATTATTAACATCATTGGCCTTCTCAGCTCATCATGCCACCCCATTTTTTCCACCATTTCTTCCGATGGTTTAGGCTCCAATACCGATCGTATTTCAAATCCTTCGGACAGCAGAGTAGATATATGAGTTTCTATTGTGCGATGATATTTAATGACTTCACTGCCTAAAAACTCTGTTTTTCTTTCCCCTTCATGAAAGTAATTATCCAAAGGCCAGTGTTGAATTTTACTTTTTTCGTAATACCAATCTTGAGAACTATTTGAAGTAAAAATTGGATGCTCGACGGAATAACAGATAACACCTTTGGACTTTAATAACTTGAATGCTTTTTGAAAAACCGAGCGAAGATCTTCAACATAATGTAAAGCAAGGGAGCTAAATATAACGTCAAAGGATTCGTCTTCTGCGTCAAAATCTTCTATCGCACATCGCTCAAAAGTAACATTGCCTTTATCTGTTAACTCGCGAGCTTTCTCTAGCATCTTTTCTGATAAGTCTATACCTACGACAGCTTCAGCGCCTTGGTCAACGGCATACTGGCAGTGCCATCCGTAGCCACAACCTAAATCCAGTACTTTCTTCCCCGACAATTTAGGTAAGTTGGAACGAAATACTTCCCACTCACCTGCGGATTTTAGACCATCAGTTGAACGCGGCATCTTGGCGTAAGCTTCGAATAAAGCCGGATCGTCGTATTTATTTTGTTTCACACTCAATTCTCCATTACTAAACTGGCTGGATGTTTAGTAAATATATCTATGTAAAAGGACTGATGCTGCGCGAGCCAAGTCCCATTTAACTCTTTGTTGGGCAAATTACTGACTACTATTACTACATTCAAAAAACCTATCTCTGAACTGCATCATAAGTTCTTTCTCTTGAATTTCATCTATTGATCGCAGTGCTGGATTTTCACAAGTAACTGACTCAACAAAGCTATTGCATTCTGCTGCGCCGAATAAACAGTGTTTATCGTAATACCAATTTGTAACTGTACCATTCTCGTTCAAGATTGAAGCTGCTCCCAGCAAAGTGTCAACACCCACAAATTTGTCAAAACCATAAAACGGTTTAGCATCATAAAACGATGATTCAATACACTTTTGAACTTCGTCTACATCTTGATCTATTTGAGAAACACCACAATCTACGTACAACCCTGTATCGGGGATAGTAGATAGGACCTGAGCCTGAAACTCCTCAAATGTTATCTTTACCTTGATTTGCTCGGCACCACTCTCATTTGAAGTTTCTTCTTTATCACTATTATTATTACAACCGACTAACGTTGTTCCTATAAGTAGCACTAAAACTGATTGCTTGATGCTCATTTTTGTTCCTTTTGCCAAACGCTTATAAGGCGGCTCCTAACCATCCTTTTTTAATTATCATGCCGCCTTTCATTCAGAGCTTCAAAGTAAAATCAGCGAGTTAGTGATATATGAGACTAATTTGTTAGCAACAGGAAGCGTATAACCAAAATTACATTAACCAAGAACCGCAACTTCCCAGAGCCAATTAGCAAATCACCGCTGCGTTGGATTCGAGCAGCGGTGATGGATTGGATTGAGCATGAAGGCGGGTTTAAGGCTGGGGTTTTGGGTGCTTGTTTGCACTAAATTATTTGGGCGCGCTGGCATAAAACGTAGGCAGCGTTACCACTAAAGCTAATCCACTGTACCTTTGCAGTCGATTTGAGCACTTTGTTAGGTATTTGCTAATGAAATATCTAATTTATCAACCAATGCACCAGCCTTCATTAATATTAGTTCGGCTTCCTCTGAATCAATAACTTGACCATGTGCTGCTGCATTTCCTAATTTAACAATTTCTAATAAAGCATTCGCCAATGCTTTACTTATAACTCCATCATTTGCCAATATCTGTAAACGGATAGACAAGGAATGGTTTTTTCGACCTAAATCGCCTTGGTATTTCCTAATAGTTTTCTCTATTTCGACACGCAAAGCCACAAAAGCCATAGAACTATCGATGCCTTCATAGTTTAAAGTGGAACTAGATTCGAGTTCACCTTCAATAGCCTCAACTTTCTCCAGTGCATCTTTTATCTCAACCTTGATACCACCAGGCAACTCAAACGACTTAAGGTATGGAAACAGCCAGGGAATAACAGCTAAAACCAACAAAATAATTGTATACGAATCAATTGTTACTTTATCCCAAAACTGATGAGCAAAAGCGACCGCAATAAACAACAGCGAAATTAAGTAGTTGATATGATCTCTCCTTTGTTAATCAATGCCTAACGCAAAGTTAAAGTGTGATCAACGCAATGCCGAAACTGCTCAAAGCCACTTAAAACATATAAACCAGCGCATAGTAAAAGTGCCATGCGTTGCGAATCACCTTGAACAATATGTTAGCTTTTAATACCGCCCCATTCCATGGAACACGCTACCAAACAACCCCATTAAAATACCAAAAATTAGGCTCAGAATTATAGCTGCAGGGATCGAGGCAATCGCAAGTTTAACCATAAAAACAACCATCGACATAAATGGCATTTTTATATCCACAACTGTAACTTCTTGTTTTTCATTTTCCACAGACATAACTATGCTCCTTATAGTGATATGCGATCAGTTTAAATTAATGAGTAATGCAGCTTTTCGAGATAACTAATGTTTCCCTTAAAAGTTAACTCTTATTCAGCGGCTTAAATACGCGGTTGCTTTCTTTATCATGCCGCCTTTCATTATGAGCTTCAAAGCATTACCGGTGAGTTAGTGATCAATGCAACTAATTGTTTAGCTATATGTATACTAGCTCATGCCCGAGCATTTTTTCGGTTACGTGTGACATAGTGCCGAGTTCTGAACATGTGGTAGAAATACTGCGGCGGAAGTCGTGGGCTCGCCACTGAGGTAAGATTAAGTTATCGCGTAACCTTTCAAATTGGGCTCACAATAGTTGCGGAAAAATCAAGCCGATGGACACTTATCGGCTTTTTCATATTCACAACTTTACCTTGCATCTTTCGTTGCGAGTTAAGGCATTGAATGGTCTAATACTCTTATCGGTTCCGTAAACGGTAAGCAGAATGCACCAAGATAATCAGCCCACTTTTTTCTTCTTTGACTACGAAACTTGGGGAACAAACCCTGCAAAAGATCGTCCGAGTCAATTTGCTGGTGTTCGCACAGATGAAAATTTCAATATCATCGGCGAGCCTTTAGTTATGTATTGCCAGCCACCTGCTGATTACCTTCCTTCTCCTGAAGCTGCTTTAATTACTGGGATTATCCCACAAAAGGCGGTGCAGGAAGGTCTGCCTGAGCCTGAGTTCATTGCTAAAATTCATGCCGAGTTATCCAAACCCAATACCACCAGTTTGGGTTACAACAGTATTCGTTTTGATGATGAAGTGACGCGTTACACCTGTTACCGCAACTTTATTGACCCGTATGCGTGGAGTTGGCAGAACGGCAATTCGCGCTGGGATTTACTTGATGTGCTGCGCGCTTGTCATGCCCTTCGACCAGAAGGCGTTGAATGGCCAGAAAATGAAGAAGGCTTTCCTAGCTTCAAACTTGAGCATTTGTCTGTTGCCAACGGTATTGAACACAGCAATGCACACGATGCCATGGCTGACGTTATCGCAACGATCGAGATGGCGAAGAAAGTTAAAGCCGCTCAGCCTAAGTTGTTCGATTACTTCTTCTCCATGCGTCAAAAGCGTAAGCTGAATGAATTGGTTGATATCGTTAATATGACGCCTCTGATGCACGTTTCTGGCATGTTAGGACGCGAGTGTCAGTACACAAGCTGGATTGTGCCTGTTGCATGGCATCCGACGAACAACAACGCGGTTATCACGATTGATTTAGCCAAAGATCCGCAACCTATCCTAGAGCTGTCTGCGGAAGAGCTGCACGAAAGGTTGTACACCAAGCGAGAAGATCTCGGTGATTTGCTGCCTGTGCCAGTTAAACTTGTTCACTTGAATAAGTGCCCTATTCTGGCACCAGCGAAAACACTGACGGCTGAAAACGCGGAGTCTATCGGCATTGACCGTCAACAATGCTTGAACAATCTGGCTCTGTTGCGTCAGCACCCAGAGATTCGAGAAAAGCTGATCAGCCTGTTTTCTGTTGAGCGCACATTTGAAAAAAGTGATGATGTGGATACTCAACTGTACGATGGCTTCTTCTCTCCGGCGGATCGCGCAGCGATGGATATTATTCGCGAGACCGACCCGAATAATCTGGCCGCTCTGGATATTGAGTTCGATGACAAGCGCATTAAACCACTGTTGTTCCGTTACCGTGCTCGAAACTTCCCTGGCACGTTAGACGAACAGGAACAAAGACGTTGGGCACAGCACTGCCGTGAAGTGTTTGAAAGCCAAATCGAAGAGTATATGCTGAATTTAGAAAACTTAGTTCACGAACATGAAAGTGACGAAAAGAAAATAGCACTATTAAAATCCGTTTATCGTTACGTAGAGAGCCTAGCCTCTTAATTTCTTACTTAATCAAGGGCACCGTCAGGTGCACTTGTCGTTTTTATATGCTGCCCAAATGATAAAAGACCGATTATTACAACTGACCCAATTGCTCGTTTCCCTCTTTCTCATCATGGGAGCACTTGGGATCGGAGTTACTATTCAAAGATTTACTGACACTTCCGTCCCAGGCAGTGTTATCGGCATGATCCTGTTATTCCTTTCTATGGCAACCGGACTTGTCAAAGTTGAGTGGGTGAAAACTGGCGCAACTCTGTTTATTCGCTACATGATCTTATTGTTCGTTCCGGTTAGTGTTGGCCTGATGGATCATTTCGACATGCTTTTCGCCAACGCACTACCCATTCTTGCAAGTGCGGTCGGCGGCACATTGATTGTGCTGGTGAGTCTCGCATGGCTGCTGGATTATCTGCTAAAGGAGAAACACTAATATGTGGATTTTACTCACTATTGTCGTTTTCCTTGTTGCACGTCAGATTGCGATTAAAGCGAACCACCCAATTGTTAACCCACTGCTTATTTGTATTGCGGTCATTATTCCGTTGTTGACCTACTTGAACGTGCCGTTTGACACTTACTACGCCGACAACGAAGTGTTTAGTTTCCTGCTACAACCAGCCGTTGTGGCGCTAGCTTACCCGTTATATGAACAGCTTCCTCAGATCAGAGCAAACTGGCGCATCATTACCTTCGCTTGTGTTCTGGGCAGTGTTATGTCGATGATGACGGCAACTCTCATCGCCGTCGCTTTTCACACCGAGTTAAGTTTGATCGCGAGCTTGGTTGGTAAATCAGTGACTACCCCTATTGCGATGGAAATCTCCAGCCACCTTGGTGGTGAAGCGGCAGTTGCGGCGATTTTGGTTCTTCTGGTTGGCTTGTTGGGTGCGATTGTGGCTTACCCTATCTACAACCTTATTGGGATCAAGCATCCTATTGCCCGAGGTTTAACCATGGGTACGGTGTCCCACGCACTGGGTACTGCGACGTGTGTTGAGAAACAACCCGCAGACGCGGCGTTCTCGTCTTTGGCGTTAGTGCTTTGCGGCATTATTACGTCGGTTCTGGCTCCGAGCTTTTTCGCTCTGGCTGTCTGGTTATATCAATAAGAATCAAGTTTTCGGCCTGCCTATCATCTGGGCAGGTCTTCCCCAACTCTCTCCAAGTCTCCCTCTGAAGATTGAAATCCGTTCGCAACCTTACCTCTTGGACATGTAATAGAGCGACGATCAAAGCCTCATTACTTGGCGATATGTGTATGAGTTAATATAGTTAAGAGATCGACGTAACATTCAGCGCCTGTGCAATCGAATACATGTGTGACTTCACTCTAATTATGTAACGTGAATTTTAATTGCATTACTTTGCGTGATCTAAAGCACAGAACATTTTCCCACTTTGCATAGAATAACTGTCCATGCAATAACAAGGATTCAACATGAAAAGTCGCATTGAACAAGCGCTAGCAAGCGCACCTGAAGCACTTTCAAACCAACTTGCTCCTATCGTTTTAGCCGACGATTTTGATGCTACTCTTTCAGCACAGCAGTTTGAGCAGTTACTGTCTGCTACCGCTCTATCTGACAAAGAGCTGCGTGTTGCTCTGCTTCCTTTTGCCGCTGCTTATTCTTACGCGCCTATTTCTGAGTTTTATGTTGGTGCCATTGTTCGCGGGCTTTCTGGCCGTCTCTACTTCGGCGCAAACATGGAGTTCCTTGGCGTTCAACTTGGTCAAACAGTTCACGCAGAACAATCTGCAATCAGCCACGCCTGGATGAAGGGTGAACGCGGTGTTAAAGACATCACGATTAACTTTAGCCCTTGTGGCCACTGTCGTCAGTTCATGAACGAGCTGTCTACAGCGAAAGAGTTAAAAGTCCAATTGCCAGAGCGTGAAGAAAAATCGTTACATGAATATCTGCCTGAAGCATTTGGCCCAGCCGATTTGGGTATCAAATCTGGCTTAATGGCAGAAGTTAAGCATCAGTTCGAATGTGATGAGAACGATGCGTTGATTCAAAAAGCCGTCGATGCGATGAACATGAGCCATGCTCCTTACACCAATAACCTGAGTGGACTGGCGTTAGAGCTTGCTGATGGTCGCGTTTTCCAAGGCGCTTACGCAGAGAACGCGGCGTTTAACCCGAGCCTTCCTCCTCTTCAAGTTGCTTTGATTCAGGTACTACTGGCGGGTGAAGCCTTTGATAACATCAAAGCGGCCGCTTTAGTGGAAAATTCAGAAGGTAAGATCAGTCATCTTGCTGATACGCAATCAACGTTAGAAGCGTTGAATCCCGACATTCCACTAAGTTTCGTTAACGTGTAATTTACATAATGATGTCGATGAAAGCTCTACATGATGTAGAGCTTTTTTATTAGCAAAAAACCATACGCAAACGTTTGCTTTACGATAAAAATTCAGTATGATCCCCTGCAAATTCTGTCTCATCACTTTATTTTGTAAGGGAACGATATGTTCGGTACTGCAACCAGCGCAAACGCTACTCGTGTATTACTTTTAGGCTCTGGCGAGCTTGGTAAAGAAGTCGCGATTGAATGCCAACGACTAGGTCTGGAAGTCATCGCGTGTGACCGTTATGCGGATGCACCGGCGATGCAAGTCGCTCACCGCAGCTACGTGCTTGATATGTTGGATGGTCAAGCGTTAGAAGAAATCATCAATAAAGAGCAACCTGCTTATGTTGTTCCTGAAATTGAAGCTATCGCGACCGATAAACTGGTTGAGTTAGAAGAAAAAGGTCTGAATGTCGTTCCAACGGCAAAGGCGACTAAGCTTACAATGAACCGTGAAGGTATTCGTCGTTTAGCTGCTGAAGAGCTTGAGCTTACTACCTCCCCTTACCGATTTGCAGACAACTACAACGATTTCAAAGCCGCAGTTGAATTTGTTGGTATCCCTTGTGTAGTTAAGCCAGTGATGAGCTCATCTGGTAAAGGCCAGAGTGTCATTAAATCAGAAGCTGATATTGAAAAAGCATGGAACTACGCTCAAGAAGGTGGCCGCACTGGTGCTGGTCGTGTCATTGTTGAAGGCTTCATTGACTTTGATTACGAGATCACCCTACTAACCGTACGTGCGGTTGACGGCGTACACTTCTGCGCACCAATCGGTCACCGTCAAGAAGATGGTGACTACCGTGAGTCTTGGCAGCCTCAAGCGATGTCAGAAGAAGCCATCAAAGCAGCGGAATACACTGCGGAAAAAGTAGTGAATGCTCTTGGCGGCTACGGAATTTTTGGTGTTGAGTTGTTTGTGAAGGGCGATAAAGTCATCTTCAACGAAGTTTCTCCTCGTCCACATGACACAGGTATGGTTACGCTGATTTCTCAAGAAATGTCTGAGTTTGCACTGCACGTGCGCGCGTTTACTGGTATGCCGATCAACCAAATCGTTCAATATGGTCCTTCTGCATCAGCGGTGATTCTTGGTCAAGGTACGTCAACAAACATTCGTTTTGACAATGTGGCTGAAGCCCTGGCACAACCACAGACTCAAGTTCGCCTATTTGGTAAGCCAGAAATCGACGGTCGCCGCCGCTTAGGTGTTGTTCTTACTCGTCGAAATAGTACAGAAGAGTCCGTTCAAGATGCGGTAGCAAATGCATCGAAGGTAAACATCGTTTACTAAGCCATCTTTTATTAACAAAAAGCGCAGCTATTGAATAGCTGCGCTTTTTTGTCTTTTCGTACATGTAGTCAGTCACTTACGCTGTTCGAAATCACTGAGCTTCAATCAAATACACTTCTTCAGAAAAACGACTTAAGCCTTGCTTAGCAATTTTCGGGTGATTCTCATCCGCTTCGTCCACGTTGAGACAAGTCACTTTGTAACCCGAGAATAACTGTTCGATTTCATGCACTGGTACGCTAAATGGAGGTCCCGCCATTTCTTGCTGAGGGTAATTGAGTGTCACAAGCAGAATACGGCCACCCGGTTTAAGTAGCTGTTTCAAACGCTCGGCGTACTCTTGTCTCATCTCCTGTGGCAGCGCAACCAAAGCCGCTCGGTCATAAATGATATCGACTTGAGAAACCGGTGCCGTGAAAAAGTCTCCGGTATAAATAGAAAGCTCATCAAACTGATACAACTCATGCGTACCACTTAATGGCGTAACAGTTGGAGTATAAAAGTGCTCTGCAAAGAAAGCTCGCACTGCAATTTGGCTTAATTCAACGCCATTCACTTCATCATGTTTGGTCGCCAACCACACAAGATCTTCAGACTTACCGCAAAGCGGAACCAACACAGTGTCTTCACGCTTAGGGTTGGTGTGGTGCCAATGCTGAGGCAGTAATGGATTTACATCTTCCAAATGGAATCCGATTTTATTGCTGGCCCACTTATTGTGCCAAAATTCTGGGTCTCTCATTTTACTTTCTACTTATCGGCTGAATTACGTTTTGTGGAGTAAGACTAATGATTTTTTCGAATTTGTCTATGCCGTTCATCTTTCGTTAATCCTCAAATGCTACGATGCAATCACGATATACGAAATGATACTGACGTTTAATTAACAGAATAATGAAAATATAAATAGTGATCTAACGCATAATTCCACTGTAAACATGAGAGTTAACCTTGGAATGTTTCAAAAGATCCCCATTTATTAATAACAACCTGATTTGCAAATCTTAGCGACTTCTTTGTCCCCATTTTCTAAGTGCAAGCAAGTTAAGGAGAGTGAATGAGCTTATTTTTACGTACAGCAGCATTGATGCTTTTGGTACTAAGCCGTGCACCTGCAATTGCCGCAATGCCTATTGCGCCAACAACGAGTGAACAGAATCGTTCTACAAGTCAAAACGAGGTTTGTTCAAAACTCTTCAAACATAGCCTAAGTGGCTTATATGGCATTCAAACTATCGACTCAAATCCAACCCAGCCATACGCTGATTTTGATATTCTTTACTCCAAAGCTCACCAAGCTCAGTTCGAACTGGAAACCATCTGTAAAAGTACCGCCCTTCTCAACGACGCCCAACCTTACTTCGCTGGCGTAAAATCCAAACAACGTGCAGAGGAAAAAATTGCTTACGAACTGGATGGTCAGGTTGAACGCATTACCGATCTAGCACGTGCGACGATAGTTGCGGAAGATGTGGCAAGTTTGGTCTCTATCTATGAAACACTAGAGCGCGAAACAACTATCGTTAAAGTGAAAAACAGATTCAAAAAGCCGGGGCCTTCGGGTTACCGAGATTTGAACTTACTGGTTCGTTTACCGAAAACAAACCTCAT
This sequence comes from Vibrio natriegens NBRC 15636 = ATCC 14048 = DSM 759, assembly GCF_035621455.1. Lineage (NCBI taxonomy): Bacteria > Pseudomonadati > Pseudomonadota > Gammaproteobacteria > Vibrionales > Vibrionaceae > Vibrio > Vibrio natriegens. The sequence continues at coordinate 1,370,536 of NZ_CP141822.1, read as the reverse complement.
TGCAGAAGTTCAGCTCCATTTGAAAGCCATTGCGGATGTGAAGAATGGTCCTGAGCATGACCTTTATGAAAAAATTCAAAAGCTTGAACGTCAGGCAATGGCAGAAAAACGCCAGCTGACTGAATTTGAAACGGCAGCGATTCGAAGCATGCGAAGCCAAGCTAAGAACTTGTACCAGCACGCGTGGCAACCATACTTAACAACTCACTTAGAAGCGGCATAAAAAATTGCTTCTCTGAAAACAACAAACCACCGCAATGCGGTGGTTTTCTTTTGCATGCCGAAACGAAAATGCATGCACGACAAAAGACCACGACTAAGCGTGATCTATTTGGTTAGCTTACTGTTCTTTCTTAAGATTTTCTACGCGAGCTTTTAATTTCTGACCCGGGCGGAAAGTCACTACACGTCGAGCAGTAATTGGAATATCTTCACCAGTTTTCGGGTTACGACCAGGCCGTTCATTCTTGTCACGAAGATCAAAATTACCAAAACCTGACAGTTTTACCTGTTCGCCACTTTCTAGTGCCTTGCGAATTTCTTCAAAGAACACTTCCACCGTTTCCTTGGCGTCCCGCTTACTAAATCCCAATTTATCAAACAGGTTTTCTGCCAGTTCGGCTTTTGTGAGCGCCATAAAACTTTCCTCAAAGCTATGTTAAACAATGCTACTTAGTGTAGCGCCAGAGCAGTTTTACCCTACCAATTCAAGAACATATCGGGGTTACATCAGGAAGTGTATGACAAGCTTATGATTTTCGCCAACTTTTTTCTTTGCGAATAAATGGAATATGGCTGTATAAATTATTGTTAAATACCAACATTTTAACATTTTTTATTTAGAGAGTTCTTAAATACAAAACTCAACCAGTCAATTAAACCAATAAATTGGTAAAATTTGAAATAAAAAACCATTTAATAAATTTATCAGGTATAGGCTATTTTACAAACACCTGACATAGAACTTGTCGGTATTTCATTGATTTGTAAGTAACTAGGTACATAAACACTTGATAAGAAGTATGACCACTTACCAGCAGTTTTACTTTTATAAAGCTTGATAAACGCCAAGATTCTCACTGTTTTACGATGACTCACTAATCAAAGGTTGTTAGTGTGAACCTAGATTCATTACTTAACGAAACAATCACATCTTTTACCTTTAATTAAAGTGCGGTCATGATTAATCAAGTCATCAATATTCTTTTTCCCGTCTTCGCTCTTGTCGGCGTCGGCTATTTAGTCGGTCGGCATATCAAGCCAGATTTTCGCCCAATCAATCGAATCAATATTGATGTCTTTACGCCTGCGCTGGTGTTTTCGTCTCTGGTCAGCATGCCGCTCGATGCGGAACAAGGCCCTCTTCTTTTTGCTGCGATTGTTGCGGTTCTCGTCCCTGGATTGGTCATGATACCGATCTGTAAAGCGACCGGATTAACTTTCAAAGCCTGGGCACCACCCCACATGTTTCGCAATAGTGGCAACTTGGCTATCCCACTATTTACTTATACGTTCGGAGACGTGGCGCTTTCTTCTGCCGTCTTACTGTTTGTTGTATCGGCCTGTCTGCACATTAGTTTAGGGGTGATGCTTCTCAGCAGTGGCAACCCACTAAAACAGATCATAAAAATGCCAATCTTTTTATCGGCTTCTCTCGCGCTGGGCCTTAACTTGTCAGGAATTGGCGCTTGGGCACCGCTTTATGAAGCGACGGCATTATTAGGTCAAGCCGCAGTACCGGTAATGTTGCTCTCTCTCGGGGCACAAATGTGCAACTTACGATTGGATGGTCTGCGAGTTGGCGTGATATGTACGGTACAATCGCTGACCACAGGAGCGGTTGCCTTTGCGCTTATCTATTGGTTTATTCCGTTACCCACAATGCAATTGCAGATGATGGTACTTTTCACCATGTTACCACCTGCGGTTATGAACTATTTATTTGCAGAGAGACTCAATATAGAACCGATGAAAGTGGCGTCGATGGTGTTGTTTGGCAACTTTTTCAGTGTCTTGACCCTGCCCCTTCTTCTCTCTTATACGTTGTCGCTCTCTTAGCGCTGAGATTAGCTAGCTCAACGATAGTGTAGTTTCGCAGGAAGAATCAGATGCTCGGCTTTACGATCGGGTGAACCTATAGATGCCGTTGCTTGCTCAAATAACGTTTTAGCGATGAGCTCGCAATCTTGTTCGATTGAATCAATGTTGATCGGTAAGCAATCTAAAATCGGTGAGTTATCGAACGTCGCTATCTTCACATTAGCATTCAATAACTGATGCTCAGACATATAACGCAAAACACCTTCGAGAATCGAATACGAAGCGACAAATATGCGAGTTGGCAAACGCCCAATATTCTGGTGGATTTCCTCAATCATGGCGTAACCGGAGTCGGGTTGATAATCTTTGTGTTTCACTAACTCCGTATCCAACTTCACTCCAGCGGCTAACAAAGCCGCCTGATAACCAGAGAATCGATCTTTACTCGGAGAGAGCTCTAACTGTCCGCCTAAATAGGCACATTCTTCCGCTTGCTGACACTGTTTTTCTACCAGTTGTTTGGTCGCGTTATAAGCATCTGTTTTTATCGTCGTTAACGGCGTGGCGTCGAAAATACGGTCGAACACCAACACGGGGGTTTGCTCGGTGACTTTGCGATAGAAGGTGTCTTCAGTCATAGCCGTTGCCACCATTAGCAAATCGACTTGCCTTTCTAGCAGGCTTTTAACTGCCGCTTTTTCTTGTTTCGGGTTGTCTTCAGAAGAGGCGATTAAAAGCTGATAACCATGGCTACGCGCCAACTTTTCCAAAAACTTCGCTGTCGTAGCAAAACCCATATTGGCCAAATCAGGAATAACAAGACCCAGCGTGTAGGTACGGTTTGCCTTTAAAGCGCGAGCGTATAAGCTCGGAGCGTAATTGTGCTCATCTACCACAGCTTGAACACGCTTTACGGTCTCTTCATTAATACGATGTTTCTTCGCATGACCATTGAGCACAAAGCTAACGGTGGACTTTGAAACTCCAGCGAGCTCAGCGATATCTGCTAACTTTAGTTTTTTCTTCTTCACCTTACCCTTCCGAGATGAGTTTCGCTCTGGCTATTTGGATTCACCACATCGGCGGTCATCATACCGATGAAAACGTCGAAAACCATCACTTTTAGTATCTTGGGACCAAGGCTGCATTGTCGACTCGCGGCGTAGATCACAATCAGGATCATTTTTGCTTCTGATAAGTCAATTTCCATTGATTAGCTAAATCGTTTTAGCTAAAAATACTCTCAGTGAAATTAAGAAGTTTAAGGTAAGAATGATGAGTACGATTTGGGTGACTGGTGATGCCGTGGTTGATTTGATTCCGGATGCCAACGACACATATTTGAAATGTCCTGGCGGCGCACCTGCTAATGTCGCAGTTGCTATCGCACGATTGGGCGGCACGGCTGCATTTTTTGGCCGTGTGGGGCTTGATCCTTTGGGTCGCTTTATGAAGGAAACGTTGACCAACGAATCCGTCAATACCGATTTTATGTTGCTTGACGAGGCGCAACGGACGTCTACTGTCATTGTGGATTTGGATGATTCTGGCGAGCGTAGCTTTATCTTTATGGTCAAACCAAGTGCTGATCAGTTCTTGCTTCCTACAGACATTCCTTCTTTCACAAAGGGAGACTGGCTGCATGTGTGTTCTATCGCTCTGGCAAACGAACCAAGCCGCAGCAGTACTCTAAAAGCAATGCGAGACGTTAAACAAGCCGGTGGCTTTGTTAGCTTTGATCCTAACCTTCGAGAGGAGGTGTGGGCGAACCCAGAGCAACTGAAACCTGTGGTTCACCAAGCCATAGAACTGGCAGATATCGTCAAGTTTTCAGACGATGAGCTACTTTTCTTAACCGATACCAGTTGCTTAGAAGAAGGCTTAGAAGCGATCAAAGTTTACAATAATACTCTCGTCTTGATCACTCAAGGTGCAAAAGGCGCACTGACCGTCTTTGAAGGAGAGCAAGAGTTGATTGCTGGTCAAGCTGTAAAACCAGTCGATACGACGGGTGCTGGCGATGCGTTTGTAGGTGGCCTACTCGCGAAATTAGCTCAGCATACTGAATGGGCGAATAAAGAGGTTATTCACGCCGCGGTGACATGGGCTAATGGTTGCGGCGCGTTAGCCACAACTCAAAAAGGCGCAATGACAGCATTACCAACTCAGGATGCCCTCATCGCTTACATCTAGATTAAAGAAACAATCGACCAATAGAAAAATCCCCGCAAGTGCGGGGATTTTTTGCAACCATTTTTATCTTTGACTAAAAGGCGCTTTAATCGGTTTATAACGGCGGAATGTCGCTGTTTTCTCTTCGCCTTGAATTGAAATTTTCGTCGCATCTTTATCCGTGAAGACACGCGACGTCATTACCGCTGCACCACCGTTAACAAACACTTCAAGCGAAGAATTATCGGCAAGAATACGAAGTTCGATACGTTCACTCGCCAATGGCAGCTCACGAATCGTATCTTGGGCACGATTAAGTGTTTGTGAACGATCCATTATCAGACGTCGGTTTTCTTCATCCGCTCGTAATACGAATTTCTGCACGGAGTTTTCAAATAGATTCAGTTCGTCGCCCCAATCTAAAGTAACCGTCAGATCAAAGGACTTAGTCCCAACATCCACGCCATTCGCATCCAATTTGATCTCAGAAGAAGACTCAATCAAGGATTCCATTTCAAGAATAGGCCACTGGTATAAAGCACCATCCCGATACGACAGCTCTCTCATCGCAGTAAGCTGGTGTACCCAACCGTTATCCGTGCTTGGCTGATCCACTTCGTCGGGCAACCCCATCCAGCCACACATTACACGTCTGCCATCCGGAGTTTGCATACTTTGCGGTGCGTAAAAATCGAAACCGTAGTCTAAATGCTGAAAGTCACCCATTCTCAAGCCATCACCATCAACCCATTGCGCTTTCACAATTCCATTATGATGAGGAATGGTGTTATGTTCAGAGAATGAAGGAATACCCTGTGGGCCAATAACGACAAACAATTGTTCGTTCAATGTAAACAAATCCGGGCATTCCCACATGTAGCCAAAATCACCCATCTCGTCACCAAATAAACCAACGAACGCCCATTGATACAGATCTTCAGACTGGTAAACAGCCAAACGTCCTTTCAGCTCTGTTGTCTGTGCACCGAGCAGCATTAGCCACTTATCGTTATGATGCACGACTTTTGGATCTCGAATATGTGGGGTGACATTAGGTGGCAGAGCGTCAATGACGGGGCCATGCTTGGTGAAGTTCAAACCATCGCTAGAGGTCGCTAAACATTGGGTCGTTTGTCTGTCCCGCTCTTGTCCTATGCGGGTATTCCCGGTGTAGAACAGCATCAACTCTTTCCCCTGACTTAATGCGTGTCCAGAAAACACACCGTGGCTGTCACACCAAAGTGAAGGCGTCAAAGCGACGGATTGCCATTCCCACTCAACCAAGTCTTGGCTCGTTAGGTGCACCCAATGTTTGTCCTTGTGTTCACAGCCATAAGGAAACCATTGGTAGAACAGGTGATAAGCACCATCATGATAAATAAACCCGTTGGGATCATTGAGCAACCCCTGCGGTGGAGAGATATGCCATGATGGGCGATATTCGCACTCAACAGGCTGCTTTAAAGCGGAAAAACGTTTAGATTGCTGGGCCGCAATATCTTCCCCCACTTTGAGCAACATCTCTGTGGTCAAGCTCTCTGGACGGGAGAATGTTAACTGAGTCTCTCCCTGAATCTGATCTCGGGCTTTTATCAGTTCAGAATCCTGAACTAGATACTTATCCCGGACTTCTATCATAAGGTCTTTTTCTGTAAGCAGAGTACGGGTGATATTTTCAATACCGCCACAAACAGCAAAATATGGTGCTAAAGACATCAGTTTACCTAAACAGTTAAATTGGGAACGTTTGCAAAATTAGCATAGCATCCATTAATTTCCTAGTTTTCCACGTATTTTAAGTAGCCATAGTTGAGGTAGGTCTTGTTTTTAAACCCGATAAAGTCCATTAAACCCCATTATCTCCACTTCCAGTTGGGAACGTTCCTTATTTATCATGCTCGCTTATTTTGATTTACTGACTGAAAGTATAAAAAAAAACCCTGCCGAGTTGGCAGGGTTTTTAAACACTCTAATTAGAGAAGAGTTGCGATACGCTTAGTCACGTAGAGTTGCACCAAACTTCTCAGATACGTGAGCAACGATAGCTTCTACCGCACCCGCGATGTCTGCATCTTCAAGCGTGCGCTCTACTGATTGTAGAGTCAGAGCGATTGCAAGGCTCTTCTTACCTTCTTCAACGCCTTTACCTACGTAAACGTCGAATAGTTTCGCATCTTTCAGGAATTCGCCACCCTGCTCTAGGCAAGCATTAACAATGTCACCTGAAGCAATTGCGTCATCCACTACTACCGCGATATCACGACGGTTTGAAGGGAACTTAGAAAGCGCGACTGCTTCTGGAATCACTTTAGCGTTAATTGCAGACCATTCGATTTCGAATACGATAGTGCGGCCGTTTAGACCAAACTTACGCTCAAGCTCTGGGTGAACCGTACCAATTACACCAACTTCTTTGCCATCTACGATGATTGCTGCAGATTGACCTGGGTGAAGTGCAGGATGCTTAGCTGCTGCGAAAGAGTACGCTTTTTCGTTAGCAGAAAGCTCAAGAATCGCTTCAAGATCACCTTTAAGATCAAAGAAATCAACTGTGTTAGTTTCGATGTCCCAGTGCTCTTCGCTACGAGTACCAGCGATAACACCTGCTAGCATAGGCTCTTGACGCATACCGTTTTCAGCAGATTCACATGGGATGAAACGCAGACCGTATTCGAATAGACGAACGCGTGGCTGTTGACGTTTCTGGTTGTGAACAACCGTGTTCAACAGACCTTGGATAAGACCAAGACGCATTGCTGACATATCTGCTGAAATTGGGTTTGGAAGCACTAGCGGCTCAACACCCGGAACGACCAGTTTTTGTTGCTCAGGCTCAACGAAGCTGTAAGTAATGGCTTCGTGGTAACCACGGTCAACAAGAAGATCACGAACGCGTTTAAGTGGAAGATCCGCTTCAACGTGGTTGTGCATCTTAAGCGCTGCTGCTGGGTGCTGGTTTGGAATGTTGTCATAACCGTAGATACGGCCAACTTCTTCAATCAGATCCTGCTCGATAGCGATATCGAAACGCCATGTTGGAGCAATAGCAACCCAACCTGCTTCACCGTTTTCAAGAACAGAAGCTTCAACCGTTAGACCAAGACGCTCTAGGATTTCTACAACGTCAGCATCTTCGATGTGGTGACCAAGTAGGTTGTCTAGTTTCGCGCGACGTAGTGCTACTTTGTTTGGCTTAGGCAGGTCTGCTTCAGACTCAACCGCAACAACAGGAGCCACTTCACCGCCACAGATTTCAACAAGAAGTGCAGTTGCACGCTCCATTGCGCTTGCTTGAAGTGCGTAATCCACACCACGTTCATAACGCACTGAAGAATCAGTATGCAGACCGTAGCTACGCGCGCGACCACGGATGTGGTCAGGTGCAAAGAATGCACACTCAAGTAGCACGTCTTTAGTTTCTGATGTTACACCAGAACCTTCGCCACCAAAGATACCAGCAATAGCGAGTGCTTTGTTGTGGTCAGCGACAACTAAAGTATCTGCGTTTAGCTCTGCTTCGCTACCGTCAAGAAGTGTTAGCTTCTCGCCTTGCTCAGCCAGACGAACAACGATGCCGCCTTCGATCTTCGCTAGGTCGAACGCGTGCATTGGTTGGCCTTGCTCAAGCAGTACGTAGTTTGTGATGTCTACTACAGGGTCGATAGAGCGGATACCACAACGACGCAGTTTTTCTTGCATCCAAAGTGGAGTTTCAGCTTGAACGTTTACGTTCTTAACCACACGGCCCATGTAACGTGGACACGCTGCTGGCGCTTTTACGTCGATAGATACTGTATCTTCAATAGAAGCAGCAACGGCTTCTACTGCAGGTTCAGTTACATCAGCGCGGTTAAGTACGCCTACTTCACGAGCCATACCACGGATGCTGAAACAGTCAGCGCGGTTTGCTGTTAAGTCTACGTCTACCGTTACGTCGTTTAGACCTAGGAATTCGCGGAAATCAGTACCGATCGCTGCGTCTTCTGCCAGTTCCATGATGCCGTCTGATTCTACGTCGATACCTAGTTCAGTAAATGAACAAAGCATGCCGTGAGATGGCTGACCACGTAGTTTTGCTTTCTTGATTTTGAAATCACCAGGAAGCACTGCGCCTACTGTAGCAACTGCAACTTTTAGGCCTTGACGACAGTTAGGTGCACCACAAACGATGTCTAGAAGTTCTTCTTCGCCCACATCGATTTTAGTTACGCGTAGTTTGTCTGCATCTGGGTGTTGACCACATTCAACAACGTGACCAACTTTTACGCCAGTAAATGAACCCGCTACAGGAAGAACGTCGTCTACCTCAAGGCCGGCCATTGTAATTTGGTGAGTTAGCTCGTCAGTAGTAACCGCAGGGTTTACCCACTCACGAAGCCATGATTCGCTGAATTTCATGTTAATGAACCCTCTGGATTACTTGAACTGTTTTAGGAAACGAAGATCGTTCTCGAAGAACGCACGCAGGTCGTTCACGCCGTAACGAAGCATCGTCAGACGCTCAACACCCATACCGAATGCGAAACCAGAGTATTTTTCAGGATCGATGCCTACGCTACGTAGTACGTTCGGGTGAACCATACCGCAGCCTAGTACTTCTAGCCATTTACCGTTTTTACCTTTCACGTCTACTTCTGCTGAAGGCTCAGTGAATGGGAAGTAAGATGGACGGAAACGTACTTCTACTTCCTCTTCGAAGAAGTTACATAGGAAATCGTGCAGAATGCCTTTCAGCTGAGCAAAGTTTACGTTCTCATCAACCAGCATACCTTCCACTTGGTGGAACATTGGCGTATGCGTTTGGTCGTAGTCGTTACGGTATACACGGCCCGGTGCGATGAAACGGAATGGTGGTTTGCCATTTTCCATCGTACGGATCTGTACGCCTGACGTGTGAGTACGAAGCATCAAATCTGGGTTGAAGAAGAAAGTATCGTGATCAGTACGCGCTGGGTGATCAGCGGCAATGTTTAGCGCATCGAAGTTGTGGAATGCATCTTCGATCTCTGGACCTGACTCAGTGTTAAAACCAAGTTCGCCAAAGAACTTCTCAATACGTTCTACAGTGCGAGTTACTGGGTGTAGACCACCATTTTCAATACGACGACCTGGCAGGGTTACGTCGATGGTTTCAGCAGCAAGCTTTGCTTCAAGCTCGGCGCGTTGTAGCGCGTCTTTGCGAGCAGCGATTGCTTGCTGAACGGCACCTTTCGCTTTGTTGATCTCTTGACCAGCTTCACGGCGCTCTTCTGGTGGTAGTTTGCCTAGGCTTTGAAGCTGAGCAGTTAGCTCACCTTTCTTACCTAGATACTGAACACGCACTTCATCAAGTGCGACTAGCGATTCGGCAGCTTCAATTGCAGTGCTTGCGCTAGCAATGATCTCTTCTAGATGTTGCATCGTTTCCTCATCTACCTGTTGGTAGTATCCATAAGGGAGTGATTGGTTTTTTGATAGCTGTACATAGTAGCCAAACCAGACACCAATGCCAAATTGAATTACGAAAAGAAGAGGTTATTGAATAAAAAGAACACAAAAACGCAAAAAAAGCAGTGTTGTTATTAAATTGAGCCGAATTCATCTGAGTTGATTACGGAAAATGAAACTCGAACAACGCGTGATTTTCACAAAGAACAACTAAATAAAACGGAAACCGTAAACATTCACGGCGAGAGTATTTCGAAGCTGCAGCAAGATACCGCTACTATTTCAAACCAATGTCTATTTCAGACATCCCATGGTTTAAGAAATAGTAGAGATACCAACAAGCGAAGAATAGTTAGATAGATAAACTCGGCTTTTCACCCGCGGAGGCAATCGCATAGCGAATGTCGTCAATAAAGTGCGTGTTTGTCTCAGTAATGCCATCAGAGAATGTGACAGGTTGATGCGGGCCAGCTAATACGACGATGTTGGTGAAATCCGAGACGTCATAGTTCTCTGCGACAACATTCTTTGAATGGAAATCAAGCACTGTCTTGGCGACAATGTCTTCAAGCTGTAAAAGCTGCTCTTCAGTGATCTTCATCCTTGCCAAAGCAACACGGACACAGTTCTCAGCGGCAATGGCCTGCTTTTTAATGATTTCTGTGTATTTATCGTTAAGCTTCGAGTTCTCAGCATAGCTGTAAAAAAGCGGACCATGCAGAGTAATATTGTTCTCTTCATCAACATAGACGAGATCCAACAGCTCAAGAGCCTTGAGATAATCAGACATGCTCTGTTTAGACAGCTCATACTTTTTCTTCAAAATAGAGTAACCGTCTTTACCACGTAGCATCCTTAACTCACGATAAAAGTCGTAAAGGTGTGGGTATTGGAAAAACACTTCATCTTGAGTGCGGCTGAAATAGTCTTCGTCTTCACCTTGAAGCTGGTCTGCTAGCTTTTGCAGTTCATCTAACGTGCAATCAATGGCTCTGCAGTATTCGAGTAATTTATCTAGAGCTAGGTTGGTACTGGTTAAATGTCTTTTAAAAGTGGACAACGGCATGCCCATTTTTTCAGATAGCTCTCGATATGTTAGCCCTTTTGTCTTAATCGCTTGTCTTAAAGCGGCTAGCAAATACTCGGGAGTCAAATCTCTCATCTACGATTCCTTTTTGGCAAAGTTACAGCTGCACAACATTTGTAACAACTTAGAATCACTCAGCTAGTGAATAGTTCATATTTTTATCATAAAAATATGAATTAATATACCGCCCCTTACATTCGCATGACAAATGGCGCATTGAAAAATGCTGTTGATTTCATTATTCCCAACAAATCTTATTGATAATAAAAACAAATAAATTCAGCATTTATTTAGACACTTACAACATTCCGTTCAAAAACTTCAGAATGTTACACCATGGAAATTATACGATTTCAGAATGTTACACTTTACCAACACAAAACATTAAATGCATAATAATTCACAATATGCGCAGTAAAATACAATTTATCAAACCTGGAAAAATGGATCGCTGTCCCCTCCCCTTTACGACATTGAAACCGTGGACTTTGGTAAAATCATCATTAACTTGGATTAACCTACTATGACAAACGCAGAATTTAGCAGTTGGACAGAGTAATGGCTTTTACCTGCTCACAGACAAGTGTGGTATGGCAGCTGGAGAGACGATAAGAGCAGTAGAGATAAGGGAATTGAGAGAAATATGAGGGATTGGCTTTTAGAGGCAATAAAAAAGGAGAGCTAATGCTCTCCTTTTCTTAAACCTAAACTGCTAATTAAAGAGCAGCTTTCGCTTTTTCAACTAGAACTGCAAATGCAGCTTTGTCGAATACTGCGATGTCCGCAAGGATCTTACGGTCGATCTCGATAGATGCTTTCTTAAGACCGTTGATGAAACGGCTGTAAGATAGACCATTTTGACGAGATGCCGCATTGATACGTGCAATCCAAAGTTGACGGAATTGACGTTTCTTAGCGCGACGGTCACGGTAAGCGTATTGACCAGCTTTAGTAACTGCTTGGAAAGCTACGCGGTAAACACGTGAACGCGCACCGTAGTAACCTTTAGCTTGTTTTAGAACTTTCTTATGACGTGCACGAGCTTGTACACCACGTTTTACGCGAGGCATTATGCTTCTCCTAAACTAAACGATTGATAACTATAAAGAATTAAGCGTATGGCAACATACGGATTACTGCAGCCACTTCACATTTAGGAAGGATTGCATTTGGACGTAGTTGACGCTTGTTCTTAGTAGTACGCTTAGTCAGGATGTGACGTTTTGTAGCGTGCTTGTACTTAATACCACCAGCAGTTTTCTTGAAACGCTTAGCAGCACCTTTGTTGGTTTTCATCTTAGGCATGATGAATAACTCCGCATTGTAGTAGTTTAATAAACAATGTAATTAGGGCGAACAAAACCCAACCGCTAACCTTCTATTCAAAGGGAATCGGCTAGGTTTTAATTACTTTATGAGCCGTTAATTACTTCTTTTTAGGGGCTAGCACCATGATCATCTGACGACCTTCAATACGGCTAGGGAAAGATTCAACTACAGCTAGTTCTGCAGTATCTTCTTTCAAGCGGTTTAGAACGTCGACACCGATGTCTTGGTGTGCCATCTCACGGCCACGGAAGCGAATTGTTACCTTCACCTTGTTGCCTTCTTCTAGGAAACGCACCAGGTTGCGTAGTTTTACCTGGTAGTCTCCAATATCAGTTCCAGGTCGGAATTTTACTTCCTTGATCTGAATCTGCTTTTGCTTCTTCTTCTGCTCTTTCGCAGCCTTGCTCTTTTCAAAGAGGAATTTACCGTAGTCCATCACACGACAAACTGGCGGCTCAGCGTTAGGACTAATCTCAACAAGATCCATACCTGCTTCTTCAGCAGCAGCAATCGCTTCTTGGATCGATACAACACCAACTGATTCACCGTCAGCGCCTGTTAGTCGAACTTCACGAACGCCACGAATTTCACCGTTTAAACGGTGTGGGTTTTGTTTTACCGGCTGTTGGCCGCGTCTTCCGCCTTTAATAGCTTATTCCTCCAGATTGAGCTTACGGCTTGAAATCTCGTCTTGGATGTAAGAGATAAAATCATCCACCTTAAATTTACCGAGATCTTTACCTTTACGAGTACGCACTGCAATTTCGCCAGCTTCCATTTCTTGGTCACCAACGACAAGCATATACGGTACACGCTTCAAAGTGTGTTCGCGGATTTTAAAGCCAATCTTCTCATTTCTCAAGTCCGCTTTAGCTCTAATTCCACTTTTTTGTAATTTTTGTACTACTTCTTGAACATAATCTGACTGTTTATCAGTAATATTCATAAGAACAGCCTGTTCTGGTGCCAACCAAGTTGGGAAGAAACCAGCATATTCTTCGATAAGGATACCGATGAAACGTTCTAGGGAACCTAGAATTGCACGGTGAATCATTACCGGAACTAGACGTTCGTTGTTTTCACCTACATAAGTTGCACCTAAGCGACCAGGTAGGTTGAAGTCTAACTGAACCGTACCACACTGCCATGCACGATCTAGACAGTCGTATAGCGTGAATTCAATCTTAGGACCGTAGAACGCACCCTCGCCTTCTTGAATCTCGTATGGAATTTCCATTGATTCTAGAGACTGTTTCAATGCTTCTTCAGATTGATCCCAGATTTCATCAGAACCTACACGTTTTTCTGGACGAGTAGACAGTTTCACTACGATGTTGTCGAAACCAAATGTTTGGTACGTATCGTAAACCATCTTAATACAGCTTGTTACTTCCTCTTGGATTTGGCTCTCAGTACAGAAAATGTGAGCGTCATCCTGAGTAAAGCCACGTACACGCATGATGCCGTGTAGTGCGCCAGATGGTTCGTTACGGTGACATGAGCCGAACTCTGCCATACGTAGTGGTAGATCACGGTACGATTTTAGACCTTGGTTAAAGATCTGAACGTGACCTGGACAGTTCATTGGCTTGATTGCGTATTCACGGTTTTCAGAAGAAGTCGTGAACATCGCATCTGCGTATTTGTCCCAGTGACCAGAGCGTTCCCAAAGAACACGGTCCATCATCAGTGGGCCTTTTACTTCCTGGTAGTCGTACTCGTTTAGTTTGTCACGAACGAACACTTCTAGATCACGGAAGATAGACCAGCCATTGTGATGCCAGAACACCATACCCGGTGCTTCTTGCTGCATGTGGAACAGGTCTAGTTGCTTACCGATTTTACGGTGGTCACGCTTCGCAGCTTCTTCAAGGCGAGTTAGGTGAGCCTTAAGTGCTTTCTTATCGTGGAAAGCCGTGCCGTAAATACGCTGAAGCATTTTGTTGTCGCTGTTACCACGCCAGTAAGCACCCGCAACATTCAATAGCGTGAAATGTTGACAGAAACCCATGTTAGGAACGTGAGGGCCACGACACATGTCGATGTATTCTTCATGGTGGTAAAGACCTGGACGATCATCACGAGATACGTTTTCGTCTAGGATTTCCACCTTGTATGGTTCGCCACGTGATTCAAACGTATCACGCGCTTCCTGCCAGCTTACTTTTTTCTTAACAACTTCGTACTTGGTCTTCGCCAGTTCTTTCATACGCTTTTCAATCTTCTCAAGATCTTCTTGCGTTAGAGACTCGTCTAAGTCGATGTCGTAGTAGAAGCCGCTATCGATGGTTGGACCGATCGCCATTTTAGCTTGTGGGTAAAGCTGCTTTAGAGCGTGACCAAGAAGGTGCGCACATGAGTGACGAACGATTTCCAGACCGTCGACTTCATCTTTTACTGTGATGATCTCAAGGCTTGCGTCTTCTTCAATTAGGTCACACGCATCAACACGGTTACCGTTAACACGACCAGCGATTGTTGCTTTTGCAAGACCAGGACCGATCGATTGCGCAACTTCCATTGTAGATACTGGGTTGTCAAATTGACGCTGACTGCCGTCAGGAAGAGTAATAATAGGCATGCTATGTCCTTTACAGTGGTGTTGCATACCAAGCAACACATGTTATTCAAATTTAGAAGCTATTTGTTGGAAAATAGTTGAATTCGATGAAGGTCTCTCGGTAATACGAATACCGGACCATTATCGGAAGAGCAGATTGTACCTAGCTCACAATTAGAATGCAAAGAGCGATTTACTCTGTCATTTAATCTTCACCCTTCGGTCGCTAAACACAAGCAAAAACGGTTAACACAAAGAAAAGAAAATAAAAATCGGAAACCAGAATGTAAATTTAACACTATATTTACATTAATGAGTCATTTCCGTTTAGGTATTCATATGATCAAAATGAGATGGCATCCTACCCTATTTTGCACTGTTGTATGTTTCTCAACCCCTGCATTGGCCGCCAATGACTTTTATGGCCCGCTCCGCGCCTACGCTCAATCACCGATACAATCGGTTAGCCACACTAATTACTTACGCTCAGGATTTAGTTTGCCTTCAGATTACATTGAAGGTTATGCATCGGCCACAATAGCCAGTGTCTGGGCTCATACGGATGAGTACGCTTTAGATTATTACCATAATCAGGTCGAGGTTGGTGGAAAATGGCAAATCAGCAGCCGCTGGCAGTGGGAGCTCAACTATCGCTGGGTATTTGAAGCCGATAACCATCTGGATGGTCTTACTAGAAAATTCCATGATTTATTTAGTATCGACCAAAATGGACGAGATGAAGTTGGCAAAGGCCGCTCTTACATATCAATGCCCCAATACGGCGTTTTTGAGGACGACTTTAGCAGAGAAACCATCGCCAATAATATTTCCACTTACGTCCAATACCAGATATTTCAAAGCAAACAGCATGGCCTGTCGCTTGGTGGCAGCCTTTATTACGACAAGGTTACTCACGGCACTTTTAAAGGAAGCAGTTTTGAACAGGGTTTTCAGGTCAACTATAGCTATCTGAATAGCGACCATGCCATTTATTCAATGATCGGAATGACCTTTCGTCCTGACGACCGTGCAATGCTCAACTTACCCTATCGAAAGAACACGGCTGCAATTTCAGCAGGCTATCGTTACTCCCTTGCCGAAAATCACCATATGATCATTGAGTACCACTGGTACCAAGGTTCAGCTGCAGGCCCGAACGAATTTGCCGATGCTGCCAAAGAGATTAAAGTTGGCTATCGCTACCTAATGCAAAACTCTGCTTTGGAGCTCATCGCTATAGAGAATGTGGGAAACATGGACAACAGTACCGATATCGCATTTACGATTGGCTATCGGTACTTATTTAGGCCGGGATCAGACAGCTAATCAATTATAAACTTAAAGTTGGAGCAATCGCTGCGGCGACTTGAGCATCTGTCGCACTGATTGGTAAAGTGAATGAACGATACTGGTCGCCAGACAAGCTGAGCGAACGGTCGATTTCTGCTAAACAGTGGATGACTTGCCCGTCTAAAATGAAGGAAAGTTCAATTTCTTTCGAAGAGATGAAACCGTTGTTACGGAACTCCAATTCCTGATAGATACCTGAGCGAGAAGAGAAAGAACCGCCGCGCAAGAAACCTTTTTCAACATCTGCTTTCACCATTGAAAATCCGGCTTGTTCGATCGACTGAATGACTCGTGATACCACTGGCAGTGGCTTAACTTCAATATAGTCGCGGTCACGCGGGTCCATCGCGAAGTCAATGTCTAAGGTTGTTTCTAACCAAACGTGACATTGATTTTTTAATGCGTTGACCAGAGTAATGGGTGTTTCATCATGTAACTTTAACTGAAAAGGCACTTGCTTTTCTTCATTGGCTTGAATCACAAAAGGCTCAACAGCTTTCAGCTGATCAAGCGTAAACGTCTCATATCTGACGCTGTCATCCACTTCTACTTTCATTTCCGTATTCAGTTTAATGGTGATTGCGTCAATGCGCTGTTCTACATCGCCACCAATAATTTGGACATACCCTGTAAGCGTTGAACCCTGGTAAACACTCATCTCGTCCAAAATGGTATCCACTTTTGCCGAACCAATACCTAATGATGCTTTTAACTTTTTAAACATTTCTTCCCTTACGTCTCTATCATTTTTATTTTGATTGTGACCTATTTACACAATTGCTTCGTGCGCTTCAAGCTATAGACATCGAGAATTCGGGCTATTTCCCTTATCGATGAAAAATATCCACGCGGCTCCAACATTCAGCATCAGAGTCGCTCACGCAATGCTGTGACTAAACCAGCCATATTGATACCCGTTGAAGAGAACTGTTTGCTATTTTTCCTTAAATTGAGCACTATTTGTATAGTCAATTAAAGGAGCTCATTATGTCTGCGCCACTCTACATGCAAATTAAGCAATTTATCCTCGATAAAATTGAAACCGGAGAGTGGATGACCGGACAACGTATCGCAACCGAGTTCGAATTAACGGAACAATTTGAAGTCAGTAGAATGACCGTGAACAAGGCGATTCGAGATCTCGTGAATGAAGGCAGACTTCAACGTCGCCCGCGGCTTGGCACATTTGTCTGTGATCCGGTTGAGAAATCGGAGTCACCATTGCTAGACATCCGCAATATTGCTGCAGAAGTGAGGGACCGCGGCCGTGAGTATCGCAGCAAGGTTCTAAAACAGGTCGCGATTAAAGCCGATGCGACGATCGCAACAAAACTTGGCGTGATGCTGGGCACCACCGTATTCTACAGTGAAATTATCCACTACGAAGACAGCACGCCAATTCAGTTGGAACTGCGCTGGGTCAACAGCCAATATGCGCCAAGCTACCTGGACCAAGACTTTACTCATATCACGCCTAATCAGTTTTTGTCAGACAACTGCCCGCTCAGTGCCATCGAACACACTGTGGAGGCTATCGTTCCTGACAACCGCATAAAGCTTGATCTCAATATGTCATCTAACGAGCCTTGTCTTCTCCTAAACCGAAGAACCTGGAGCCAGGATAAATTGGTCAGCACGGCTTTACTTTACCATCCAGGGAATAAATACAAACTGAGTTCCAAAGTGCTGATTTAAACGAGGTGGAATAACAATCCCCCTACTCTTCGATCACACCTTTACAACATCAATCTTGTCATCGATACTTTCTTGTTATACATATTTGTATATACATTTAAAACTACAAACCAAATAGGATATAAAAATGGACTTGCTGATTGAAAATGCGCGTCTGGTCACTATGACGCAAGGGGAAGCAGGATATCTGCCTACATCACCTGCGCGTGTCGGGATTCAATCTGGGAAAATCGTCGCCATCAGTACTCGTGCCTTTGGTGAGGACGACCCTCAGATCGAGTCACAGCTAGATCCACAGCTCTACCCTCAAAGTTTCGATCTGCAAGGCAAACTGATGATGCCAGGTTTGATTGATTGCCATACTCACCTTGTTTATGCAGGCAATCGCGCGAACGAATTCGAGATGCGTTTAAACGGTGTGCCGTATCAGGAGATCGCGCAACAAGGCGGTGGTATTCTCTCAACAGTAAAAGCAACAAGAGCGGCAACTGAGGAGCAACTCGTCGAACTCGCACTCCCTCGTCTAGACGGACTGCTCGCTAGTGGCGTGACTTCAATAGAAGTGAAATCAGGTTACGGGTTAACACTCAATGACGAACTCAAAATGTTGCGTGCAGCAAAAGCGTTAGAGCAAGAACGAAAGGTTAAGATCACTACTACGCTGCTTGCTGCGCATGCACTACCACCAGAGTTTGCTGGTCGCGCGGATGACTATATTGAACATATTTGTCAGGACATCATCCCACTCGTTGCAGAAGAAAAGCTCGCCACCAGCGTCGATGTTTTTTGTGAATCTATCGGCTTTAACCTAGAGCAGACAGAAAAAGTGTTTGCCACAGCAAAACAACACGGCTTAAAAGTAAAAGGCCACACAGAACAGTTATCTAACCTTGGTGGCACCGCGCTTACTGCACAATACAACGGCCTCTCTGCCGATCATATTGAGTTCCTCGATGAAGAAGGTGTTATTGCGCTGTCAAAATCAGAAACGGTCGCAACCTTACTGCCCGGTGCATTCTACTTTTTGCGTGAAACGCAACTGCCACCGATTGAGTTACTGAGAAAACATCATGTACCGATGGCGATCGCAACTGATGTTAACCCAGGTACATCACCATTTTCCGATATGACCCTGATGATGAACATGGCGTGTACCCTATTCCGTCTGACGCCTCAAGAAGCACTACGAGGTGCAACCCAACATGCGGCAAAAGCATTGGGCTACGAAGAGTCTCGAGGAGCGATAAAAGTTGGCTTTGATGCCGATTTCTCGATTTGGGATATCGACCATCCAGCAGACCTTAGCTACCAAGTCGGTGCAAAACGTCTGGTAGGTCGTATAGTAAATGGTGAATACATTGCACATGGAGGCCTTTAAGATGTCTCAATCCGATTTACATAACCCGCTATTTCACTGGCAAGGTCGTCATGATGCCGAAGATGGTAAGCTTGGCCAACGTATCCACCATGTTGTCCAACATCAGCCAGCTCACGAGCTGGAAAAAGTGGCGCAAGGCGTTTCAATATTAGGCTTTGCTACCGATGCTGGCGTAGCAAGAAACAAAGGCCGCGTCGGAGCGAAGAAATCGCCTGATTTAATCCGTCGAGCACTGGCGAATCTTGCTTGGCACAAAGATGCCCCAATTTACGATCTCGGAACGGTGGTGTGCGAAGACGATTTGTTGGAAGAAAGTCAGGCTCGTTGTGCAAGTGCCATTGCGCAAGCACTTCCCCACACGCCAGTCATTGTGTTGGGCGGCGGGCACGAAATCGCGTGGGCCTCATTTTCCGGACTGGCAGAGTACTTTAAGTCACATCATCCGGATAAAAAGCCGAAAATCGGCATTATCAATTTCGATGCGCACTTCGATCTGCGTGCTTTCGAAAGCCAGATAGCCGACGTGAAGCCAAGCTCCGGTACCCCATTTAATCAAATTCATCACTTTTGCCAACGCAATGACTGGCCATTCCACTATGCGTGTTTAGGGGTGAGTCGCAGCAGCAATACTCAGGCTCTATTCCAAAAAGCGGATGACTTAAATGTGTGGTATGTAGAAGATCATCAGCTTAGTTATTTGAACCTCAGCTACCATCTGACGCAACTGCAGCATTTTATCGACGATTGTGATTACCTGTATCTGACGATTGACTTGGACGTATTTCCAGCTGCAACGGCTCCTGGTGTGAGTGCGCCAGCTGCTCGTGGCGTGAGTTACGATACGATTGCGCCATTCTTAGAGCGTATTCTTCATTGTAAAAACAAGTTGATGCTGGCCGATATTGCCGAGTACAACCCAAATTATGATGTCGATAGCCAAACGGCACGCTTAGCGGCTCGTTTATGTTGGGACATTGCCAATGCAATGGCAGAGAAGTAACTCCAGTTATTATTTAAACTTCTGTCATTAATGCAGTATTTAAAAGGCTCTACCTAAAGTGTGGGGCCTTTTTGTGTCTATACTTCTATCATATAAGTGAATAGCTATATATCGCCGTATCATGAACGCTGAGATATTCGGCTTTGTAGGTATTAAAAGTAATTCAAGTGTGCGTTTTTAAACATTTATCTTTCGATGCTCATATCATGGTGAAGATACGATGAAATCTCACTGGATGGACCATTGCCCGTCAGTGTTTCGCATATAATCCCTTACAGTTTTGGTTACTACGTAAAAATTATGTTTCTAACACCTTATTTTTCTAACAATGAGCACCAGTTTCAGTTCACTCGCGAGCAGGCAAGTCACTTTGCGAAGCGCGTAGCTGGCGATTACAACCCAATCCATGATGAAGACAACAAACGCTTCTGTGTACCTGGCGATCTACTGTTTGCCGTACTGCTAAGTAAAGAAGGCATCAGCCAAAAAATGCGTTTCAACTTCTCTGGCATGGTAAATGACGGCGTTGCGCTTCATATTGAGAATAAGTGTGAGAAAGAAAGTGCAGTTGTTGATGCAGCTGGCAAAGAATATTTGCACATGTCTCGCGAAGGTGAAACCAACCGCGACCCAGCATTTATTGAACATGTAGTGACAAATTACGTTCAGTTTTCTGGCATGAACTTCCCTCACATCATGGTTCCTCTTATGGAAGAGCAGCAAATGATGATCAACTGCCAACGCCCATTAGTGATTTACGAAAGTATGGAAGTTGAGTTCTCTCGTCTGGATCTAACCCATCCGGAAGTAGAATTTACAGGCGCAACTTTCGACGTAGACGGCAAGCGTGGTGTAGTGACGTTGAACTTCGCGTTCAAAGAAGATGGTGAAGTTGTCGGTAACGGTATTAAACGTATGGTTGCAAGTGGTTTGAAACCTTACGACCAAGAAGCTGTTGATGATTTGGTCACGCGCTTCCATGAGCGTAAGGACGCATTCTTAGCAAAGTTCGTTGAGGCAGCGTAATTACTGCCTCATACTCCTAAGAAACCAAATTCTAGCGGTAACGACTTAATGCGTTACCGCTATTTTTTTAGCCCGTCTTATTCGCGTTTCTTGCTGACTGAATCATTGCCTCAATATGGGCAGGTCCGGTTGGACGAATTCCCGCTGGATTTAGCTCTTTTATCGAGTAATAGCCCGCTGTAATGTGATCGATACTAACCGTATCTACCACACCCGGAAGATTAAGTATGCGCTCCATGTAGCTGGAAAGGTTCTGATAATCGCCAATTTGCTTGCGATTGGTTTTGAATAAGCCGTGATATGCCGCATCAAAACGAATTAAAGTAACAAAGGTACGGATGTCCGTTTCTGTTAGTTGGTTACCAACCAGATAATCTTGTCCTTCCAAACGCATTTCCAACTCGTCCAACATATCAAACACTTTGTTTACCGCTTCTTCATAAGCATCTTGGGACTGAGTAAAGCCAGCCTTATAAACACCATTGTTGAGATCGTTGTAGATACGTGGGTTAAGTTCTTCAATCTCCGCAGAAAACGCCTCTGGATACAGCCTGATATCCGATGGAACAATCTCTTCAAAAGCCGTATCCAGCATTCGCAGAATATCCGCACTTTCATTGTTCACCAGTACATTTTGTTTCATGTCCCACAACACGGGTACCGTTGCACGCCCAGTGTAAGTCGGGTTCGCACGCGTATATATCTCATGCATGTACTGTGATGAAAACAGCGGATCGGTATCAGCACCATCGTAGCCACCAAATGCCCACCCTTGTGATGTCATTTGAGGATTGACCACGGTGACAGGAATAATATCTTCCAACCCTTTCAGTTTACGTGCGATCAATGTGCGCGATGCCCAAGGACAAATTAATGCGACATATAGACGGTAACGTCCTGGCTCTGCTTTAAATCCCCCGGTTCCTGTAGGACCCGGGCTACCATCCGGAGTAATCCAGTTACGAAACTCGGAGACCTGTCGAACAAAGCGTCCCTTGTCATCCGCTTTTTGTAACGCTTTCCAGTTTTCTGTCCATTTGCCATTCACTAACATACTTTAATCCCCTAATTTTAAGCGCCGTTGAAAACGAATGAGCGCATTGAGATTGAACCTAGCTCGACACCTTGTGAGGTATAAATGAGTTCATCTTTCAAATTCGATGCTCCAGCGATCGTCAATGCTGGCGCATAATGCTCGAGTGTCGGGTTAGCCATTCGCAATAGGCTGCCCATAGAAGCAACATCGGCTAACGATTTAAAGTCACGGTTATTCAGCTTCTCAGCGACATACTGATCAAATTCAATCGCCCAATCGTGTGGCTTACCATCAAACTGCAAGGCTCTTAAATTGTGAACAATATTGCCCGAGCCAAGAATCAACACACCTCGGTCACGTAACTCAGAGAGCTTTTTACCGATGCTCAAGTGCCAGTTCATGTCTTTGGTGATATCAATGGATAGTTGAAACACTGGCACATCGGCAGCCGGGAACAGTGAGTTCAACACTGACCATGCACCATGATCGAGTCCCCAAGTGTCATCGGTATGTACATGATGATCTGACAATAGTGCAGCGACTTCTTTAGCAAGATCTGGATGCCCTTTCGCCGGATATTGCTTCTCGTATAACGCATCTGGGAACCCGTAAAAGTCATGAATGGTACGAGGTAATGCAGATACATCGACCAGCGTACTACCTTGGGTCATCCAGTGCGCAGAAACCACTAGTATCGCTTGAGGTTTTGGCAATGTACGTCCCAGTTCCACCCAACTGCGTGTGAATTCATTATCCTCAATGACGTTCATTGGGGAGCCATGACCAAGGAATACCACCGGCATTCTTGGTGAAGCTTTAAATCTGTTTTTCAGCTTTTGAAGTGAGGACATAACGCTCATCGCTTTTCCCTTAATTTGTCAGTACCACAACATTGTGGTTCGTTTTAACTTGGTATGGAGAAATTATGTACGCAGCAAACTTTCAATACAATGACGATTATGTAGAATGATATTCAACAAAATGTTCCTAATTGTGGAGTAGTACAATGGACTTGGTTGATGGTTTAAAAGCATTTGTCGCCACCGCACAAACAGGGTCTTTTACAGAAGCAGCACAAAGGCTCGGCGTATCTAACCGGATCACTTCTAAATATGTCGCTCAGTTAGAGGAAAGGATTGGCGCACAGTTATTGCAGAGAACGACTCGGAAAGTTGGCCTCACTCCCACAGGTCAGGCGCTGCTTGCTCGGGCTCCTACTCTATTAGACGAGTTGGATGACCTGCTGGGTGCAATATCTGAAGAGTCCAAAGGGTTAACTGGCGTACTGCGTGTATCCGCACCATTGACGTTTGGAGAGATTTACATCACCGGGTTATTGAGCCGCTTTTCTGCCCTTCATCCTCAGCTATCGATTGATCTACGTTTGAGTGATTCCTATGTAGACTTAGCTACTGAGGGCATTGATTTAGCGTTTCGTATCGGACTGCCAGACACAGCGACACTGAAAGTAAGGAAGCTTGGGGAAATCACCAGTTGCGTCGTTGCCTCACCTGAATACCTGAAACAACGAGGAACACCAAATACACCTCAAGAACTCAAGGATCATTTCTGTATTATCGATACCAACCGAAGAGGTCACAACAAGTGGCTATTCTATCGCGGCAAACAAGAAACCGCCGTCGTACCTGAGAGGAACCTGATGGTGAACAGTGCCCGCATCGCAAAAGATTGGGCGATAGATGGACGTGGGATAGCGATTTGTCCGGATTTCGTTTTACAACACGATCTTGAAAGTGGAAGGCTGGTACAACTTCTCGGCGAATACAGCATGAATAAGCACCCGATTAACGCGGTCTATTTAGAAGGCAACGTAATACCGCGAAAAGTCCGGGCACTTATCGATTTCGTGGTAGAAGACTTCGCTCAAAGACCACCAGGTGCTATTTAGGCCAAAATTAAATCGCCTTTAGAACATAGCGAAACGATCTGCGCTTATATCCAGCGACGTACCCGGTTTTTGTATTTCAGGTAATCTTCACCAAACAGCCTTTCTAACACGTGCTCTTCTGGCTTAATTTGGTAACGATTCATATAGGAGATAAACAGAGCACCACAAGGGATGACGCTAAGGTGCTGCCACCACAAACCCAGAGCGATAATAAGCAGCAACAGAGCCACATACATCGGGTTTCGGGTATAGGCGAAGACACCAGTGTTTACGACAGATGACGCAGACTCCGGCTTAACTGGATTGACCGTTGTCTTCGCTTTACGAAATTCATAAACGCCGGCAATGCCAATAAAGCCCGATAACAGCGTTAAAGCAGCGACAACAAATTCGACAAAAGGGACTGTGATCTTAAATGTCGGCGTCAGTCCTTTCAGCCAATACATAAGTAAAACCACCAGCAAAAAGACCGCGACAGGTGGCACTCTAAGTTCAAGTTTTCTCAAGGTTCAAATCCTTTGAAGTCTCAAGTTGATGAGTCGATAAAAAGCCCAGCAGAACTGGGCTTATTCTTCATTGAAGTGATTAAATAAGTGTCAGCAACGCCTGAACCGGATGCTTCGGCTTAGTGCCTTCAAAACGTTTTACCTGACTTCGACAAGAGTAACCCGTGATGAGACATCGCTCGTTGTCCAACTTATCTAAGTTTGGCTTCCAGCTCAGGTTGTAAATGTCTTTCGACATCGTCACCTTATCAACCTCGTGTCCAAAAGTCCCCGCCATACCACAGCATCCAACCGGGACGGTATTTAGCACCGCACCGAAGTGAGAGAAAATTGCACCCCACTCTTTTTCTGCGTTTGGCATTTTGGTTTTTTCTGTACAGTGAGCAAACAGATACCAAGGTTCTTGCTGAGTAGACTCTACTGATGCGAAGTCTTCCAGTCTTGGATAGAGCCATTCATGAGCGGTCAGCACCTCAAAATCACCGCGCTTGTTGCCCAGGACTTCGTTGTATTCATCTCGGTAGCAAAGCACTAATGCTGGGTCAACACCCACCATTGGAATGCCCAGATCGGCAACCAAAGATAAAAACTTCGCGGTATCCGTTGCTGTTTCTGAGAACTGGCGTAAAAAGCCTTTGATATGCTGCGCTTTACCATTTGGCTTAAATGGCAGTAAAACCGGATTCATTCCCAGTTTTTTTGTCAGCTTCACAAAATCCTCTACCACTTCGGCATCGTAATAGCTGGTAAACGGATCTTGAACGATCAGAACATGTTTGCTCTTCTGTTCTGAAGACAATCGAGACAACGCGGTGAGGTCATAAGCGGTTGTCAGAGATTCAACACGTTTTTGCAAAGTCGGTACAGACAGCAAAGGCGCATCCACGTAACCCACTGTCGATGCAGTTAGGCTTTTCACCCAAGATTGCTTCAGGACACCGTTCACGACACCAGGGGCTTTCGCCATCAGCGGTAACATGGTTTCAATGTTCGCCACCAGGTAATCTTTTGCAGGACGCTGGTAGCGAGAGTGATAGATATTTAAGAAGCGAGAGCGGAAGCTCGGCACATCCACTTTAATCGGACACTGGCTGGCACACGCTTTACAAGCCAAACAGCCATTCATAGCCTCATAGACCTCATGAGAGAAATCATATTCATGACGACGGTTAATTGAATGACGAACGCGATCGATCATAGTTTTGATCGACGATTTGTTTTCCAATGCTTGTTGTTCAAGGTCGAGAATATCGATTCCTTGTTCCGTCAACTGACGTAACCACTCACGCACTAAGCCTGCACGACCTTTAGGAGAGTGACGACGGTCAGCCGTGACTTTCATCGATGGACACATTGGTGAGCTGGTGTCGTAGTTAAAACACAGGCCATTACCGTTACATTCCATCGCTTGCTTGAAGCTGTCGCGGACCTGAACATCAATCTGACGATCAAAGTAACCACGTTTGGTGTCAGTTACTTTGACCAGCTCTGCATCACTGTCTAACGGCGTACAGATTTTCCCCGGGTTCATCTTGTTGTGAGGGTCAAACGCCGCTTTTACGCGTCTTAGCTCAGTAAACAGCTCTTCACCAAAGAATTCCGGTCCGTATTCTGAACGGAAACCTTTTCCGTGTTCACCCCACATCAAGCCGCCGTATTTAGCGACGAGCTTAACCACTTCATCCGAGAGTTCATGCATTAGCGCTTCTTGTTGCGGGTCGCACAGATCCAGAGCAGGACGAACGTGCAATACGCCCGCATCGACGTGGCCAAACATACCGTAGTTGAGAGACTTTCCGTCAAGCAGTTCGCGGAACTCAGCGATGAAATCGGCTAAGTTTTCTGGTGGGACACACGTATCTTCAGCAAACGGTACCGGTTTAGCACGACCTTTAGCCGCACCCAGCAGACCTACCGCTTTTTTACGCATGTTGTAAATACGGCCAATGCTCGCCACATCATTACACACCTGATAGCCAATAATGCCCGCTTCTTCTGTTTCGAGCATGGTATCAAGTTTGGCAGTTAACGCCGCGACTTGAGAGGCGATCTCCTCAGAATCTTCGCCTGCGTATTCCACCATGTTGATACCAAGCATCTCTTTGTCTGGTACATCCGTGATGAGATCGCTGACCGTATGCCAAACTATATCTTGTTTCGCGAGGTTAAGAACTTTTGAGTCGACCGTTTCTACCGACATCGCGTTTGCTTGCACCATCAGTGGCGCGTTACGCAATGCTGAATCAAAACTGTTGTATTTAACGTTCACCAAGGTACGCACTTTAGGAATACGAGTCAGATTTAACTTCGCTTCAGTGATAAAAGCAAGTGAACCCTCTGCGCCACACAAAACGCGGGTGATATCGAAGCTATCATCCTCTTCGTTAAGTGCATTTTTCAGATCGTATCCAGTCAAGAAACGGTTTAAAGGTGGGAACTTATCGTTAATTTGTTGACGCTTTTCACGACAGACGGATTCGGTGACGTTCAGCGCGGTTGCGGCAAACTCGCCCTCTTTAGGATAACCATGAGACAAGTCAGACTCTAAAATCGAACCATCGGCAAACACGGCTTGGAGTGAGAGGACATGATCTGACGTTTTGCCGTATTTCAATGATCCCTGACCAGAGGCGTCAGTGTTGACCATACCGCCGATAGTGGCGCGATTACTGGTGGATAAGTCAGGTGAGAAAAAATAACCATAAGGGCGTACTGCATCATTTAACTGGTCTTTAATCACACCAGTCTGAACGCGTACCCAGCCTTCTTCCTCATTGATTTCAAGCACTTTGTTCATGTGGCGAGATAAGTCAACCACAATGCCTTTCGTTAGGGACTGCCCATTAGTACCAGTACCGCCACCGCGAGGTGAGAACGTGATTCGCTCGTATTTTTCTTTATTGCTCAGTTTACCAATAAGCGCAACATCTTGCGTTGTTCTTGGATGAACAACAGCCTGAGGTAACTGCTGGTACACACTGTTGTCAGTGGAAACCGCAAGTCGGCTTGAGTATTGGCTTTCTATATCGCCGGTGAATCCAGCTTGTTCAAGCTCTTTTAAAAAAATCAGAACAAGAGGGTCGACGTCAGTTTGCGAGTGTAATCTTGGTAACATTTGCTTCCTGCCCCTACGACGCTGATCCTATCAGCTGCGGGTTATCTAATTATTTTACTCAATCCTCAAGCTGCTTTTCGAAAGAGTCTCGAGACAGGCAGTAGAGTTAGAGTGGAGTGATTTTCTTCGGGTTTGATCACTTTACAACATTTGAAAAAGCGATTAAATCAGAATCTCAATACAATATTGAAACTTATGCTTTATTTCTTGACTATTAATGCCTTACATTGAGAAAAAAATCGCCTTTCTCAATGAGCTTTCAGAATGAAAAAGAATAAAGTAGTAACCACAGAAGATATCCTTCTAAAACTTTGCCAGTCAGTTTCTGGCGTCCTTACCTCTGCCACCTCTTCCCAAGTCAACTATTCCGCCATGGTGCAAAAGATCAACAAAACCAGCCTTAAGCCAGATTTTGGTTGTTTTGTCTTATTTGATGGTGGATTCACCGGCTTAGTTGTCATTAACTTTACGGCCAAAGCCGCACTTGAGATCTACACCAATTACATGCGCAATATGGGAATGCCCGAAGAAGAACTGGCCATCTCTCATACATCCGATGAAGTGGCCGATGTGCTTGGTGAGCTGATGAATCAATTAGTGGGTGACTTCACGAATAAAATCCGTAAAGAGTTACAAACTATCATCACGCAAAATCAGCCTAAAATGCTGTCACTGAATAAACAGGTTATTTTGCAGGTAGACACCAACCTTGATCGCCCTCAGGCGCGCCGTGTGACTTTCTCAACCGCAAATAACAACATCTTTTACCTTGAACTGGCTATGGATAAAACCGAGTTTATTCAGCTGGAAGAATTTGAAATCGCTGAAGACGAAAACCCGGATGATATTCTGGAAGCCACTCGCAAAAAGATGGCAGAAAAGGAAACTCAGGAATCACTTGCAACAGATGAAGCCAATGACTTGTTAAACCAACTGGGCTTGTAACCGCGTACAACATCGTTGTCCCTCCATATCAGAGAAATCTGACCTTCTGAATAGAATGCAGGAATACCACGCTCCGGCTCGCAACGGGGCGTTTTCCTTCTTTAGCCGTCGCATTGTATTTCGTTTTTATGTCAAAAAAGGTAATATATCTGACTTCATAAATTTTCTGCTTTAGTAATTGGTTGTCGATGGATAAACAAAAAGCCCTGAAAAAAATCGCCAAGTGTTTAGAACTGGGTAACTCTGCCAACGTCAATGAGGCCGCAAATGCCATCAAGATGGCTCACCGCCTGATGATGAAGTATGGTCTGGACAAAGATGACATTGAGTTCATCAAAATGGGAAAAACACAGTCTTCCCATCTATTACCTGCGAACATAAGTTCTACCATTTTGCGCGTGATTCGTGGCATCAACACCAAATTTGGCGTTGAAGCGGTACTGCTGAATCACAAAGGGCTTAAACGCGTTGAGTTTATTGGTGAAGCGGACCGTGCGATTTTCGCCGCCTTTGCGTTCGATATTATCTATCGTGAAATGAACGAAAGTACTGGCCAATTCCGCAACAGTTTTGCGGGTAGTGGTACTTCTTCAATGGAAGTGACACGCCGCGTGAACTCGTTTGTCTCAGGTTGGGTTGAAGGTGCGATTGAAAAGCTCCCTGTTATCTCTCCAGACGAAGAGTCGGCCAACAAAATCAACGACTATATCGACAAAGAATTCAAAAACATCGATCGCGAAACGTTCAAGAAGCAACTTAAAGAAGCGATGAAAAACCTCACTGCAGACTATGAAGTTGGTCTGAAGAAGGGTCGAAAAGTTTCGGTGAACCGCGGGGTGGGTGGCGAGCAAGCACGTAAAATGCTCAACAATCACTCAGAATAACCTCCTCTATCAGGTCAAATATGTCAACGGCTTAGCAAACCCATTGATCTTATTTGGCCTGAGTAAGACAATTCTTACAATTTTCTGGTTCCATCTTACTTTCACCTAACAAAACTTAAGAACAGCTGATTAATAATTTATATCTCAATTTTATAAAGCAGCGTTTCGCCTCATTTTTATACGGAGATTTTCCCTTGAAAAAGCTGTCTATAGCACTTGCTCTAGTGCTTGCTCTTACAGGCTGTCAAGCCACTCAACGTCAAAATGCCACAACTGGTGAATACGAAACCAACTCCACGACCCTGGGAGCCTTAACTGGTGCCGTTGCTGGTGCAGCTATCGGGTTAGCAACAGGTGACAATGCTAAAGAGCGTCGTCAACGTGCTTTGATTGGCGCAGCTGCTGGTGGTGCAACAGGTGCTGGCGTGGGTTACTACTTTGACAAACAAGAAGCGGCACTACGTCAAGAATTGCTGAATTCTGGTGTACAAGTTCAACGTGTTGGTGAAAACCAGCTTCTGCTTCGTATGGAAAACGGTATTGGCTTCGCGTCAGATTCATACCAACTGGATTACGGCATCCACAACACGCTTCGTGGTGTTGCTCGTATCCTTGTTGAATACCCAGATACCAGCCTTGTGATTGACGGCTACACCGACAGCACAGGCAGTGAGTCACACAACCAGTCACTATCTGAAAACCGCGCAGAATCGGTACGTCAGTTCCTGATACAGCAAAATGTGGCAGCTGGACGTGCAATTGCACGCGGCTATGGTGAACGTAACCCACTTTGTTCAAACCAGACAACTGAAGGCCGCGCTTGTAACCGCCGCGTTGAAATCCAAATCTTGCCTCTGAAGTGATTTGATAGCACCATTAGGTAATTAAGGATAATTACCGGAGCAGGCCTAGAAATCATTTCTAGGCCTGACAAACTAATGGCTTTCAAAACCGTCTTTCTATTTATCTTGAGCACTTGCCTCTCAAGTCTCATATTTGCCTCCCAGTCCCCTTATTCAGCGGAAGACCAATTTAAACTGGCGATGAAGTCAGGCTCAACGTCTCCAGAAGAAACTCGTTACTGGTTAGAACAGTCCGCAAGCCAAGGCTACCTGCCCGCGCAAAAACAGTTAGCGGAAGATTATACTCTGGGATTAACGGGCTCAGTATCCTACCCGCAAGCCGCCTACTGGCTGAGTTCCATCGCTCTGAGTGATCCAGCAGATAGTGGCTACGCCCTTGCCAGTTTCTTGGAAAAGCACCAGCAAAACATCACCACCGATGATTTAATCGAAGCATGGTATCAACTTTCTGCAAAGCAAAACAAAGATGCAGAAATCGCGTACAACCATTTCCTTGAGCAACGTTTTAATCAGTTAAGAGCCAAACAGGTATCGGCAATGACTGAGTTGGACCAAAGCTCCGCTGAAGCGCAACCAATGCAATCAGATGAGATTAACCAAGCGAAAGTGTTTAGTGCCGAGCCGTTTCTTGCCATTGGTTTTTGTGGGTTGATGCTGAGCGCTGGTTGGTTTTGGTATAGAAATCAACAGCATAAGCGCAAACTTCAATTGGTTGATGAAGAAAATCGAACCCGACAACTGGATGTGCAAGTGAAAGAGTTGGAATTCACCAATAAGCAATTAGAACGCCAGTTGGAGCAGGTAATTAGAGAGTTTAAGAAAGTCAAATCTGAATCCGCTCCCCATGATTTGACCATTGCCTGTGCTGTGTTTGGTTACACGCCAAACTCGATTCCACAAGCTCAAGCCGTAAAACTACGTTATCGTCAATTATCCAGGCTTTACCATCCCGATGCTCAAGGAAGTGAAGCAGAGATGAAACGTCTTAATCAAGCTTTTAGAATAATCACACAAAATGTTACAAAAGCGTGAATTTTCAATAATCATTAGAAACCACAACCTTTCAGCCCCCACAAACAGGGAGCTGCAATCGATTTCCTTCTCAAAACAATTAACAGACATTTAACCTTCCCCACTTACTTGTGTCATAATGTGCTGCGAAAAATAACACCTAAAGACTCTAATTTTTCTAGGTGGGGAGAAAAATCAATGTTCACTGAAGAAGGCACCTGTGATTGGTGTAAGAAACCAGCTCTTATCACGCGACATGACTATGTAGATGGTAAACATCACAATTCATGTCAATCTTGTTACGATATGGCGAAAATCGATGTCCGCCTATTCAACCAAGGTGAATTGCAAATGCGTGAGCGTATGTCTCAACGTGCAAGCTGAAAACTCAAATCAATGGAACTGATTTCTAAAGGCGCCTCATAGGCGCTTTTTTGTTATCTGCTCACCTCCACTGCCATGGAGAACCCGCCAAACACAGTAAAAAGTACTGTATAGACTGATCATAACCACTGTATATACAGTAGTTTTCTTTCCTTGATGCCCCACCAATATTGTTAGTTACTTCACATTTCGTAAGCCGTACCAAACATATCATCTAAAATTTAAATCTTTATATTTCAATATTTTAAATAAAAACTCCAGTAAAAAGACGAAATTGCATTGCTTCAAAAAGCATAAAAACCAGTTGATCGATCCCTTAAAACAAACTACTGTATAGACATACAGCATGTATAAAGGAACAGTAAGATGCAGCTACACAGTCAAACTCAAACATACTCTCGTTACAATGTACTGGCACAAGCTACTCAACCCATGAATGTTTCTAACCAGCTTCTTTCTAAGCTGGCTGTACTGTCTCAGCAGAAACAATGGATTTTGTTTACGTCCGAGTGCCCTCGTCCCAACTTTGACCAGCTTACTGCTTCCAATATTTGTTGTAAAAACGTCATTCAGATGAAGCCATCCCAACAGCTTTCTGAAGTCGAAATTGTAGTTAAAGCGATACGCTCAGGTAACGCGAGTGCGGTTGTCGCATCAAATGACATAGCGCCGATGAATCAGTCTATGCTGCGTGATATTGGCCTACGTTATCAGTGTGAAGTCTTTTTCGTCGAAGGCAGAGTAAACCAGTATCACTAACAAGTTCGACGTTATCCATCCTGCATCTCGCCTCCATTCCATGGGGGCATTTTTTTACCTGCGACTTAGGGAATTAATAAATAAGGCAAACGTTTGCTTTTTCTCTGGCGAGTTAAAATAGTTCTGGTATGATGCCCACATTCGATTTATTCAGCTGCTTACTTTGGCTGAATATCTTCTCTTTATGACGTTTGATTAAGATGATAGGAATGTCGCAATGAGCCTTGCTAATCAAGTACTTGCCGTCAATGACGACCTGCCAATTCGCACTCACAAACCCGTTCACAGCGGTAAAGTTCGTTCAGTTTACTGGTTAACTGAAGAAGACAGCGCCCGCCTGATCAAAGAAAAAGGATACGATGTTGCCCCTGACGCGCCTCTGGCGATCATGGTGATCAGCGACCGTATTTCTGCTTTTGATTGCATTTGGCATGGAGAAGGCGGTCTGAAAGGTGTGCCTGGTAAAGGTGCCGCATTAAACGCGATCTCGAACCACTGGTTCAAACTATTTAAAGACAACGGCCTGGCTGACAGCCACATCTTAGATATTCCTCACCCGTTCGTTTGGATCGTACAGAAAGCAAAACCAGTTAAAATCGAAGCGATTTGCCGTAAGTACATCACAGGTTCTATGTGGCGCGCATACGCAAATGGTGAACGCGAGTTCTGTGGTATCCAGCTTCCTGAAGGTTTGGAAAAAGACAAAGCTCTACCAGAGTTATTGATGACACCTTCAACCAAAGGCATTTTAAAAGGTATCCCGGGTGTACCAGAAGCAGACGACGTAAACATCACTCGTCAGAACATCGTAGATAACTTCGAAGAATTTAACTTCTCTAGTGCAGACGATATTGCACTTTACGAAAAGCTATTGAAAGAAGGCTTTAATGTCATTAGCAATGCGCTAGAAGCGATTGATCAAATCTTTGTCGATACGAAGTTTGAGTTTGGTTACGTTCACGATGCTGCAGGCAACGAAAAACTGATTTACATGGATGAAGTTGGCACGCCAGATTCTTCACGTATTTGGGATGCAAAAGAGTACCAAGCAGGTAATATCGTTGAGAACTCAAAAGAAGGTTTCCGTCAGTTCCTGTTGAACCACTTCCCTGACCCAGATATCTTGCTGAACAAAGAGCGTATGCCTGAGCGTGAAGCACTAGCTCGTGATAACGAACTGCCAGTTGATTCATTGATGGATATTTCCAAGACTTACATTGGTATTGCAGAAAAAATTACTGGTAAGCCAATTACGCTAAGCGAAAATCCAAAAGCCGAGATCATTGACGTTCTTAGCAAAGAGTACGGGTTAATCGACTAAAACGTTCGATAGCCAACTGAAGTGTATTGATACAGAAAGTCCGCATAAATGCGGACTTTTTTCTTTGTGTGACTCAACCCGGTTAAACAATATTTAACGTAATACCGTCTGTCGTCGAGGCCGACTTTGTCGTGACCTGATAGTCTTTCGATTTAATGGTCGACACAAAATACCAAGTCGACTGCGCATTATCAGGCGTAAACGTCACTCGCATAAAGCCCCGTTGTTTAATATCTGTCCACTTTAACTCTGATACTAAATGCGGCAACGTGAACTCCATTTGGGCAGTTACTGCTGAGTCCATAGCTAAATACGCTTCCAAACCCGGTGAACTGACTGAGCTGGTTGCAAATTCAACACCGACAGGAGTACCTGAAATGTCATGCAAAGCACTTGCCCATGCATTGTGCGTATCGCCCGCTAAACAGACAAAATTGCCCGCACTTGCATTCGCTAATTGGTAAACTTTCTCTCGCTCTACGTAGTAACCATCCCAAGCATCCAGATTATAAGGCAAAGAGACGGGATCTGAACTTGGGTCAGACAGATAGTTGGTAATGGCTGTATTCACGGCCAATAAAGCCGCGGCTTGCTGATCTTCGGTCGCGGTAAACAGTTGGAACATCGCAGTCATGACAGAGCTTGGTAACTCCATTTTAGACATCAGAACTTGTTGCCCCAATACATTCCATTTGGCATTACTCGTCGTAAATTCATTCATCAACCAAGCCAGTTGATCAGAGCCAAGTAGCTCTCTGTCGACACTTCGTGACTCAGCGACCAAGCCTGCAATGGCTTCTATGCTTGGTTCACTTAACGAAAAGTAATCCAATGGCTCATCACGACCAACTAATCGAGTATCGAGCATCATCAAGTTCACTAAGTTACCAAAGGAGAACTGGCGATAGATCAGCATACTTGAATAGCTATTCTCTCGTACGGGCAACCACTCAGTCCACGCCGCCGCTGCCGCTGCGCGTCTGTCATTAAAACTGCCTTCGTCATCTTGATGGTTTTCGGCGCCTTCTTTCCACGCATCATTCGCGAGTTCGTGGTCATCCCATACCGCGATCATCGGTAATTTCGCATGTAACGCCTGAAGATCAGCATCTTGGCGATATTGGGCGTATCGTTTTCGGTAGTCATCTAACGTCACACACTCCGTGCCTTTACTTGCCACTCGATCTAACGTCTCAGCGTCTTCACTGGCATACCCACCAGCACCGTATTCATAGATGTAGTCCCCTAAATGAAGCACTACATCAAATGAAGCCTCTTCGTGCTGATTTAAAATCTCGCGATAGACATTGAAATACCCAGCCGGATAATTTGCGCAAGACACAACCGCCATTGATGCCTGTTCGACACTTTCATCCGGTAGAGTTTTGGTCTCTCCGACTCCGCTTACCACCTCACCCACCATAAAACGGTAGTAATAGTGAGTATTCGGGTTGAGGTTTTTAACGTCGACTTTTACGGTAAAATCACGACTGGTATCCGTAGTGAACACACCACTTTGTACCACATCTGAAAAGCCCTCATCTGAGGCAACTTGCCATGTCACATCAGCATAGTCAGCATCCGTGGTAACACGCGTCCAAATGATGACTTGAGTTTGAGTCGGATCGCCACTGGCGACGCCATGATCAAAGGAACCCACTACTAATTCAGAGCTATCACTACCACAGCCAATGAGCCCGGCTGTAACTGCGGTCGAAGAAACTGCTTTCATGAAATCTCGACGAGAAATAGACATACTCACTTCCTTTATTATTGTTTGTTTTGTTATTAGTTTTCACCTAACTGTCCGTAGTCGATGAGCATGACTTATCTTATTGATTCACTGAAGATAAGTTACTAACCCATGCCGCTGACAATCTGGTCTAATCAGTTAACCAAGAGCATTAAGTTAGAAGATAGTTGTGACAATTAGATTGCTGCACATAAAGAACATGCTAAATATAGTGCATATAAAGCCGCACCGTGACTTTTGAGGATTTGAGGTATCAGAGCAAAGGCTGACTGACGGCTGTAGGCAAACGCAAAAAAGTAGTCAGTATTGATGGGGGTCTAGAGCGAACCAGAGGGTGATCGCTCTAATCATGGATGGAGAAAGACAGGCTTACAGTTTGATGTTTAGAATCTCTTGCTCTGTTGCATCAACTTTCAGATGGCTTCGCGACTCAATATACTCAATCTGCTTTAAGTCTAACGAATATGGCATGACAACACGCAGTTCTTCTATCCCTTCACCTTTTGCAAGTCGAGTTAACTCGACAAGATTCGACTCGTCACTATGACGTGAAGACATGGACTTTAATGCGGCGTCCCATAGACGGTCTTGTGGCTCACTGAGCTCTGCAAGGTTCTTTTTCCACATCAGACCAAAGATGGGGGCGATGGTGGCAAACGCGTCTAGGAAGGTCCACTTTTTACTTGCAGTAGCCCCTAGAAAACTGGTGTAGTCGAATTCAATGCATGTTTTATTTTGTTGATCCATTTTATGCTCCGACACTCAAATTGAGATATACCAACTATCGTTCAACTATTTTGATATAGCAATGGGATATAAGAGAATAGTCTTTTATGCCCTAATTTACCGTCAAAAAGAAATATTAAAACCAGCCTTGTAACAAGTAATGTACAGCTTTTCTATATACGCAACCAATTGATTAATATTTCAATTTAAAAAAGAAACAACCCCATAAATATTCAATATATCAATACTTAATCAACAGGCATTCACAAAGAAAATAAACTCGTATAACTAAGATATAAAATCGTTATTACTTCACATCAATGACGCGGCTGGCTTTCTTATATTGCACTTTCCAACCCGACCAACGTGGCAGTTCCCAGCGCTTCGGATCGCCCTTTCGACTCCCTTCACTATAAACAACATGGACAAGTTTGCGGCTGGCAAAGTACTCCACATCAAGCTTGAGTTCGGCAAGCAATAATTTCAGAGGGAATTTCTGCGCGAAATCCTCGTATTCCCATTCAGGTACTCCGGCAAAAGGCAGATCATCGGCATCGAATAACGCCATATCTTCAACTGATTCGACCCCCAGTGTTTGCAGTTGCTCGGCTAACCAATCGGTAAAAGTGAGAGATTCCAATCCTTCGAGGCCGGTCGTTTGTTGATTTAACCCCAGTGCGTTGTATAACTGCCAATGCAGAATTTGCTGTTTTCTTAATGGCGCAAACCCCGGCATTAACGTTTCATCTTCGATCATCTCTACGATAGATTGAATGGCAACGTCCCCTTGTAACGCCTGAAACTCGGTCACGACAGTCCGACCAGCGTACACCAGGCTCATGGTTGCCCGTGGTGATTCTTCTTCATAATTGGTTTCGCCTTGTTGCCACTCTCCCAAGCTGAGGTCTTTAATGAGCGATAATGGCGCTGGCATCATCACCGAAGCAAGATTAAGCGTCTGCTTAACACCTCTGCCGGGCACACTATGGCTATCCAGCACTAACGCGGCTTGCTCTTTTTCGGGGAAACGGCTATTGCGCCCTACTACCATCTCCATAACGCCGTTCCCTAAAGCATCTCGACGGCGCTCTCTGCGAACAAACACCAGTTCAGGGTGAATTTCCGCTATGGCATAGCAAAGTGATTCGCGCCGATATCTTGATGCGACTTCCAGTTGCGGTAATTCGAATAGCTCCCGCATTTGCTTAGCAAGGCCCTGCGCTTCTTCCAGCACACTTGAATCGACTGTGATGCCTGGTAACTTGTCGCCGCGAACTAAACGAATCATCAGAGAAGCATCACACCCCGTAGGCTCCTCTAGTGCCAAAGCCTCCGCAACGTCGCCACTTTGCAACTGATATAGCTGCGCAGGAACCGACAACGCAGCCGCTAAATCAACCATGGCCTCTTTTTCGGGTCTGGTCTGAATACGGGTCACTAAATCAGCAAATAAGGCATCAATCGGTAATGGATATACTTTTCTTCCGTGCTCGGTAATCTCACCTTGCTCATCAACCGCTTCCATGGCTTTCAGGCTTTCAAATGCCAGATGCAATGATTTATCAGGGACACTATCGAGGAAAGACAATTCTGCCAGACGATATCCGCAGCAAGCGGCGGCCAACATCGGCTCGACTAATTCTTCTCGGTGCAGCTCGGGAGGCGTAATGAGTTCTAAAGGCGCATGTTCTCCATATAGCCTTATGCAAGTGCCTTGTGCAACACGACCTGCTCGTCCCATTCGCTGTTCAGCACTGGCTTTGGAAATGTTGCTTAACGTTAATGCCGTGCGACCATTACGCTGCACAGTTCGTCTTTCGAGCCCGCTATCAATCACGACTCGAATGTTTGGAATGGTTAGCGACGTTTCAGCCACATTAGTAGCAAGCACGACCTTTCGCTGACTTTGGATGGTTAATGCACGATTGCGCTCGTCATCACTCACAGAAGCATGAAGCTTTACCACCAATACACTTTCCAGACTTTGCAGCATCTGGGCACACTGAGTGATCTCTTTACGACCAGGAAGAAATACCAGAATGTCTCCCTCTTCGTCCTCCAACGCTTCTTTAACTGCTCGAACAACATCATTCTCACAGCCTTTTTTGTTCGGAAGATAACGGCTATCAGCGCTTCGATATGTCACTGAAACTGGGAAGCAACGCCCTTCAGAGCGAAGACGTTTAGCCTGTAAATAATCAGCAAGCTTCTCTCCCTCTAAAGTGGCAGAAGTGACAATAAGACGGTGACGATTTTCCTGTTTCAAAATCGCGGTAAGGAGATCAATGTCCCAACGGCGTTCATGAAATTCATCGACCATTACGATATCGAAGCTTGCCAGCTTGTCTTCTGCAAACCAACGTAGCGCAACACCTGGCGTAACAAAAACCACTTGCGTATTTTCATCAAAATAAGAATGTAGCTTAATCGCATAGCCAATTTTCCCACCGACCGACTCACCTGATTGCTGCGCAAGAAACTCCGCCAATGACGTACAGGCTATTCGGCGCGGTTCAATCACTAAAACACGGCCATGGCCAGCAGCCCAAAGTGGTAAGCGAGTTGATTTACCCGAACCAGTTTCAGCTTCTACAACAAGGTGAGCGTGTTTCAGGTTCTGATCAAATTCATCTTTTAGGGTATCGATAGGTAATAGAGACATAGGATACGGGGTTTGTTCTGATAATGAGGGGCATTATACCCAAATAACGTCGAGATACTTGTTTGAGAGAGAATCACGCGACTTTGAAACCCTCTGGATGACTTCTTTTGAGTATAAATTTCCACCAGACGTGAATTTTATTGCAACATTACCTTGATGTGCATCAACGAATGTTTACAACTAAAGTCGGAAACCGTTAAAATTTGGCGCGCATCCTTCAACCCTACATAAGGCTCCAAATGAACAACGATAAACGCCCGCTATATATCTCGTATGCGGGACCCGCTCTTATGGCAACTCCTCTTTTGAATAAAGGCAGTGCTTTTTCTGCCGAAGAACGCAGCTCATTCAACTTAGAGGGCTTGCTACCTGAAGCCACTGAAACCATACAAGAACAAGTAGAACGTGCTTACCAACAGTACAAAGGTTTCGAAAGTGACATGGATAAACACATTTATCTACGTAACATTCAAGATACCAACGAAACGCTATTCTACCGCTTAGTACAAAACCACGTTTCTGAGATGATGCCAATCATCTACACGCCAACCGTTGGCGCAGCTTGTGAGAACTTCTCCAATATTTACCGTCGCGGCCGTGGCCTTTTCATTTCTTACCCTAATCGTGACCGCATTGATGACCTGCTAAATAACGCAGCAAACCACAACGTAAAAGTGATTGTTGTTACCGACGGTGAACGTATTCTAGGTTTGGGCGACCAGGGCATCGGTGGTATGGGCATTCCTATCGGTAAACTTGCTCTTTACACCGCTTGTGGTGGTATTAGTCCAGCTTACACACTACCAATCGTACTGGATGTCGGCACGAACAACCCTCAGCGTTTGGCTGATCCAATGTACATGGGTTGGCGCCACCCTCGTATCACAGGTGCAGAATACGACGCGTTTGTTGAAGAGTTCATGCAAGCGGTACAACGCCGCTGGCCTGATGCTTTAATCCAGTTCGAAGATTTCGCACAAAAGAATGCGATGCCTCTTCTTGAACGTTACAAAGACCGTGTTTGCTGCTTCAACGACGATATCCAAGGAACCGCTGCGGTAACAGTTGGCTCACTGCTTGCTGCGTGTAAGGCTGCTGGCACTAAGCTTTCTCAACAGCGTATTACCTTCTTGGGTGCAGGCTCTGCTGGCTGTGGTATTGCAGAAGCGATCATCGCTCAAATGGTTTCAGAAGGCATTTCTGACCAACAGGCTCGCTCTCAGGTTTACATGGTTGACCGTTGGGGCCTACTTCAGGAAGGCATGCCAAACCTTCTTGATTTCCAACAGCGATTGGTACAAAAACATGAAAATACCAAAGAGTGGGAAAATGAAGGCACTGGTTACTCACTACTAGACGTAATGCGTAACGCGAAGCCGACTGTGCTTGTTGGTGTATCTGGTGCACCTGGCCTATTTAGCCAAGAAGTCATCGAAGAGATGCACAAACACTGTAAGCGCCCTATCGTGTTCCCGCTATCAAACCCAACCAGTCGTGTAGAAGCAACACCAAACGACATCATTCGTTGGACCAATGGCGAAGCGTTGGTTGCAACTGGTAGCCCGTTCGCTCCAGTTGTACACGAAGGAAAAACCTACCCGATTGCTCAGTGTAACAACAGCTACATCTTCCCTGGTATCGGCTTAGGTGTTCTTGCTGTTAACGCAAAACGCGTCACTGATGAAATGCTGATGGAATCTAGCCGTGCACTTGCGACATGTTCGCCATTAGCGATTAATGGTCACGGCGCACTTCTTCCACCACTGGAAGAGATTCACCTGGTATCGAAGAAAATCGCTTTTGCTGTCGCTAAAAAAGCCATTGAACAAGGTGTGGCACTAGAAATTACCGACGAAGCTCTTCACGTTGCGATTGAACAGTCGTTCTGGCAACCAGTTTACCGTCGTTACAAGCGAACTGCGTTCTAAATTTAACCGCAAAAGAAAAACTCGCCTAATAATTAGCCCCTAACACATAGGGGCTTTTGTTTTTTAAACGTTTTTTTATCATCCTAACCGTATTTTGGCACAAATGGACTTCTCTCTTTTTGTTTGTATCAGATATGATGAGACATACACTTTCATTTAAGGATAAAAAACGTTTTGTTGTTTTCTCGTATAAGGTCAAAGTGGATGCTTAAATTTACATGGAAGCGACTTGCTTTGATTTTGTCGATCGCTGTACTTGGCCTGCTGATCTCCGTTATAGCCATCGACAGATGGGTAGTATTGCAAGCCAAAGAGAACATTTTTACTGACTACGAACCAATACCTCAGCATGAGGTAGCCGTCGTACTCGGTACGAGCAAATACATCGGAAAGGTCCTCAACACTTACTACACCCATCGCATCAACGCCGCGATTGAGCTTTACGAGCAAGGTAAGGTGAAACAATTTTTGCTCAGTGGTGACAACGCCCACCGCTCTTACAATGAGCCATGGACGATGAAACGCGATCTACTCAAGGCAGGCGTACCAGAAGAAGTCATTCATCTCGACTACGCGGGTTTCCGTACGCTCGATTCGATTGTCCGTGCGAAAAAGATATTTGCTTCCGAGCGCTTTCTGATTGTGACCCAGCGTTTCCACTGCGAACGAGCACTGTTCATTGCCAATGCGTACCACATAGACGCCCAGTGTCTTGCCGTCGCAGGCCCAGTCACAAACAAACAGAAAGCATCGATGCGTATGCGCGAACTGCTTGCCCGCGTGAAGGCGTTTCTCGATCTTTACGTGATTGATACACAGCCGAGATTCCTTGGCCCTCAAGAACCAATTTTTGCTGTAAAAGAGCCTATCGAGCCAAGACAAGTCCCTGTGGAATAGCCACTAACGCTTTTAATAACACTTCTATAAAAAGAATGGGTAGCAATCTACCCATTTCTAATTCCCAACATCACATTTTCATATTTGCTCTACGATTCAAGCAAAACTCAATTGCTCATTCAAAGTAACATTTAATCAATAAATAAATACAAGTCAGTTACTTTGCCATAAAAAACCGACAAAAAGGCAATGAATAAGGAGCATACCCCATGACCGCACTCGCTGTGACATTGAAGAACTGGTTCTTCACTCGCAACAGCATGATATTGAACGCAAATATCCTGCTATTCATTATCTTGTTTAATACCCTACCCTTTGAACCGCAAGTAGTAACCGGCATTAGCATCTTAGTTTTTGTTGCAATTTTGTGGTTAACGGAAGCGATTCACGTAAGTATTACAGCATTGTTGATACCGCTACTCGCCGTGTTCTTAGGCGTGTTTAATACACAAGTCGCGCTCAACAACTTTTCTAACTCAATCATCTTCTTGTTCTTAGGTGGTTTTGCCCTGGCGGCGGCGCTGCATAAGCAGAAGTTAGACCAAGCGATTGCCGATAAGGTGTTGATATTAGCCCAAGGAAAAATGTCGGTAGCCGTCTTCATGCTGTTTGGTGTGAGTGCGGGTTTGTCGATGTGGATCTCTAATACTGCGACCACAGCAATGATGCTTCCTCTGGTACTTGGTGTGATGACCAAGCTGGATGGCGATAAAAACCATCGCACATTCCTATTCGTTTTGCTTGGTATCGCATACAGCGCATCCATCGGTGGTATTGCCACTCTCGTTGGTAGCCCACCAAATGCAATTGCTGCAGCTGAGGTCGGTCTTAACTTTACCGAATGGATGAAGCTTGCTCTGCCAATCTCTCTATTGTTGATGCCAGTTGCGGTTTTGGTTCTGTACGTTATGACCAAACCTGATTTGAGCCACAAGTTTGAACTTGACCACAAACCTGTCGAGTGGACAAATGGCAAGAAGGTCACTCTGGCGATTTTCCTTCTGACAGTGACGCTTTGGATCTTTAGTAAACCAATCAATGCGATGCTAGGCGGCTTTGCTAAGTTCGACACTCTGGTGGCAATTGGCGCAATCCTTCTACTCGGCGCATCTCGCGCGGTTGAATGGAAAGACATCGAGAAAACAACCGACTGGGGCGTCTTGATTCTGTTCGGTGGTGGTATCTGTCTAAGTAACGTTCTTAAAGATACTGGCACCAGCGTTTTCTTAGCACACAGCTTGTCAGGCTTTCTGGAACAGGCAGGCGTTCTGCTGACGATTCTTGCCGTCGTTGCCTTCGTTGTATTCTTAACTGAATTTGCGAGTAACACCGCAAGTGCAGCGTTGCTGGTACCTGTTTTTGCCACCATTGCAGAAGCACTCGGTATGTCGCCTGTCATTCTTTCAGCATTGATTGCGGTCGCAGCTTCGTGTGCGTTTATGTTGCCAGTAGCGACTCCACCAAACGCGATTGTATTTGGTACCGGTCATATCAAGCAAAAAGAGATGATGCGCATCGGCCTTGTTCTGAACATTGCATGTATTGGCGTACTAACACTTTTCGCTTGGCTTTTCTGGTAAGCAAAGACTTTTTACTGCTGTACCTCATCGTTTCGTTCCCCCTGAATGATGTACAGCAGTTTCCCGACTGGTGGCCAATTGGCCACCTTTTTTTATCTTAGTTCCCCAAATTTAAAGCTCCTATTTCCCGCCAACATTCTATTCCCCCCTGCCCCTGACTTTGCATTCAGTATATACTGTGCAAAAACACAATAATGAGTAATGTTATGTCCTTAATTGCAACTGGTACGCTTAACAAAATGCGAGCTTCTCTGGATGGCGCAGTAAGCTATCGACTTCCCGTAGGTGATGAAGAGATTGACCTTTCTCCATTCCTTGGGCAAACGCTAACACTGACCCACACTGGCAATATTTTCTGCTGTTCTTGCGGTAAAAAAACCAAAAAGAGCTACTCGCAAGGTCACTGCTTTGTTTGCATGAAGAAGCTAGCAAGCTGCGATATGTGCATCATGAAGCCAGAGACATGTCACTACGATCAAGGGACTTGTCGAGAGCCACAATGGGGCGAAGAAAACTGTATGGTGGATCACTTCGTGTATCTGTCTAATACATCGAGCCTTAAAGTCGGTATCACTCGTCACACTCAAATCCCAACACGCTGGATTGATCAGGGCGCGACTCAGGGTTTGCCGATCTTTAAAGTAAAAACCCGCCACATTTCTGGCTTGATTGAAGTTGAGCTGGCAAAACATATTGCCGATAAAACCAACTGGCGCGCATTGCTTAAAGGTGATGGAGAACCGATTGAACTGCAGGATCGATTTGCAGAGCTTCTTCCTTTAGTGGAAGACAAAATCGCCGAGATCAAACAGCAATTCGGTGAGGATGCGATCGAAGTATTAAGTGAAAGCATCACGGATCTTAGCTACCCAGTGCAACAGCACCCAACTAAGATTACTTCACATAACTTTGATAAAAACCCGGTTGTGACGGGCATTCTGCAAGGTATTAAAGGCCAATACCTGATTTTCGATACTGGCGTCATCAACGTGCGTAAGTTCACGTCTTATGAAGTTGAAGTCAGCGCATAAAAACTGACGACTTTTATATACAAAAAAGCTCGAGCTAAATGCTCGAGCTTTTTGTTTTCTATTTGAATTCACTAAGCATCAAGAATGCTTTCAATCACATCAAACAACATATCCACTTCT
This sequence comes from Vibrio natriegens NBRC 15636 = ATCC 14048 = DSM 759, assembly GCF_035621455.1. Lineage (NCBI taxonomy): Bacteria > Pseudomonadati > Pseudomonadota > Gammaproteobacteria > Vibrionales > Vibrionaceae > Vibrio > Vibrio natriegens. Next base: position 1,326,042 of record NZ_CP141822.1, on the reverse strand, counting down.
TCAAGTGTGTTGTAATGCATGCAACCAATTCGCACAACACCACCGGTCTCTTCCAGCCCAAGCTGACGAACTAAACCCAGTGCGTAAAAATGCCCGTTCCAGACACAAATATTGTGTTCGCCCAAGGTTTTCGCAATAAATTCTGGCGAATATTTATCGAAGGTCAACGCAAATGTTGGCGTACGAAGCTGCGTATATTCCTTATCGATGCCATACAGTTTAACGCCCTCTAGCGCATCTAATCGCTGTAAGAAACGCTCACTTAATCGTTGTTCATGCTGAGTATAAAGCGCAAAGCTTTGTTCAAGTCTTTGGCGAAGTGGTAACCCTTCTTCACCAAACTGCGCTAGGTATTCAACAGCTGCGGTTACGCCAGCCAAGCCTTCAAAACTTTGTGTCCCTGTTTCAAACCGACCCGGGCCGATATTCGTTGCTGGTTCAACTTTATATGGGCGGATGCTGTGTAACCATTGGTCAGCAACGTATGCTATTCCCACATGAGGGCCGAAGAATTTGTAGGCAGAACATGCCAGGAAATCACATCCTAATGCCTGTACATCTACAAGATGGTGCGGCGCATAGTGCACTGCGTCGACGTAAACTTGAGCGCCAACTTGATGTACCATTTCCACAACACTTTGAATATCGACAATTGACCCTGTGGTATTCGAAGCATAAGTGACTGCGACCAAACGCGTTTTGTCAGACAACAAGCTTTGTAGATGTTCAAGATCCAGCGTACAGTCATCCTCATTGATACGAACCTGATGAACGACTGCGCCTTTGTCTTCCGCGGCTTGCTGCCAGCTAGAAACGTTTGAATAGTGATCTAAGGCAGAAACGATAATCTCATCGCCCTCTTGCCACTCTCGGCTGATCGCACGACTTAATTGGAAAGTCAGCGATGTCATGTTCGCACCAAATATAATGTTGCCAGAGGACGGCGCATTCAATAGCGCCTGAGCCGATTCGCGCGCATTTTGCATCACATCAACGGTCGTTTGGCTAGAAAAATAGTGCCCACCCAAATTCGAGTTGTAGTAACCAAGGTAAGCCACCATAGCGTCAAGAACTGACTGTGGTACTTGTGAACCGCCCGGACCGTCAAAAAAAGTAACTGGTCTGTCGTTATGGTACTGCGCTAACGCAGGAAACTGTTGTCTGATTTGATTAAGATTGAAGTTCATTACGCTTGTCCGTTGCCGTAAGTACAAATACATCCATATGGCCAGCTTTATCGTCAATCACAGAGCGGATTGGACAGGCGTTATGCCAGAGTTTACTGTCTGCCAACATTGCGACTTCACCATTCTCCAGAACTTTACGGAAAAATGGCGCTTGGTTGTGGCTGCTGTATAGCATGATATCGCCACCAATGATGTTGTGACGGCCAACCCCTACCATTGCGATGTGATCAAAGCCATCTTGGTGTACACCTTCTGGTGCTACTTGAGTCTCATCTTCAAATGCCGTGATGCGGATTTGGTGAATTTCAATTTCTTGTCCATTCACTAGGTGATTCGCATTAACAAACAGCTCGCACATTTCTCTAAAGCCTTCACTAAGCAGAATATTCTTTTCTATCGGCTCAAATTGGCGAACAACATCACCCTGGAATCGGTTGATATCTGAAGACTGAACAAAGCTGTTTTTGTTCAAATCGATGACTTTGCCATTTTCAAAACTGACAACAGAGTAACGTCTCAATCGGTATTGGCCATCGGCATGATCCGTATGAGGTAGCGTTTCAAAAGATGGTGAAAGTTGCTCAATTGCTGCCATGCTGAGCTGGGTTAAATGTAGAGTATTCTCGCGTGAATGTAACATCATTTGCTCCTTTAATGAGGCACATTTAATTAACATTTAATTTACACGATAGGTTACGCAAATATTCTGCAATTACCAGCTTTTGACGTTGATAACTTCAGCAAATATCAAAAAATACAATAAAAAACCACAAAATTAAGATTAGATAGTTCCATGTTTCAGATTTTAACTTTGGCAACATTTGAAACTAGATATCTCTACTGTCATTAGAATTTTATGCTAGAGCAAAAAGTAACCTACTACTTCAGAGTAAGTTCTAACCTATAACCAATTATTAGATCTCTATCCTGCTTTATGCTTTTAAAGCTATAAGAATTTCCATACAATCGAAGGAAATGTTCAGCCCTTTTTGGAGCCATAATGAGCGACGTAAAACATTGTAAACTATTAATTCTCGGTTCTGGCCCTGCGGGTTACACGGCGGCAGTGTACGCTGCACGTGCAAATTTAAACCCAGTGCTGGTAACAGGAATGCAGCAAGGTGGTCAGTTGACCACAACAACAGAAGTTGAAAACTGGCCTGGCGATGCGGAAGGCTTAACAGGTCCCGCGCTAATGGAACGCATGAAAGAACATGCAGAGCGCTTTGAAACCGAAATCGTCTTTGACCACATCAATGAAGTTGAATTAACTCAACGTCCTTTCCGTCTGAAAGGCGATTCTGGTGAGTACACCTGTGATGCATTAATCATCTCAACAGGTGCGTCAGCAAAATACTTAGGTCTTGATTCTGAAGAAGCTTTCAAAGGCCGTGGTGTATCCGCTTGTGCTACTTGTGACGGTTTCTTCTACCGTAACCAGAAAGTGGCGGTTGTCGGTGGTGGTAATACAGCGGTTGAAGAAGCGCTTTACCTTTCAAACATCGCATCTGAAGTTCACCTAATTCACCGCCGTGACTCGTTCCGCGCTGAAAAAATCCTAGTGAACCGCCTGATGGATAAAGTGGAAAACGGTAACATCATTCTTCATACCGATCGTACCCTTGATGAAGTTCTTGGCGACGATATGGGTGTAACTGGCGTTCGCATTAAAGATGTAAACACAGGCGCTACTGAAGATGTCGATGTAATGGGTGCCTTTATTGCGATCGGCCACCAGCCAAATACACAAATTTTTGAAAGCCAACTTGAAATGAAAGATGGCTACATCATCGTTAAATCTGGTTTAGAAGGTAACGCTACGCAAACCAGTATCGAAGGTGTATTTGCGGCAGGCGACGTGATGGATCATAACTACCGTCAAGCAATCACATCAGCGGGTACAGGCTGTATGGCAGCATTGGATGCAGAACGCTTCCTTGACGCACTGAATGACAAATAACTTTTCATATTTGTGCCATATCCTTAAAACCCAGCGGTATTCCCGCTGGGTTTTCTTTTGTATACTACCGCCTCATTAAAACAATTATTATTAAGCCTTTACAATGGATAAGAAAAAGCATAGCAGCTTGAACAAGTGGCTTAAGCAACAAAGTAAGTTAGCCAAGCGCTGGCTTATGATTGCGATCGGCCTAGGCGTACTTTCAAGCGTGTTTTTATTGGCTCAAGCAGCCCTGCTCGCCTCTATTCTTCATCAATTGATCATCGAACAAGTCGACAAAAGTGAACTCATTTGGCACTTTGTCGGACTGGGTGGAACCGTTATTGGTCGTGCAGCCTGTACTTGGGGTCGCGAAATCGCCGGTTATCGTTGCGGTGAACAGATCAGAGTTTATATTCGTCAACTTATTTTGGACAAGGTCCATAAGTTGGGGCCGGCTTACATCAAAGGTAAGCCAGCAGGTAGCTGGGCGACGTTGATTTTAGAGCAAGTGGAAGACATGCAAGATTTCTTTTCTCGCTACCTTCCTCAAATGTCGTTATCGGTTTTGATTCCTTGCATCATTCTGATCGTCGTGTTCCCAGTAAACTGGGCGGCTGGTTTGATTTTCCTGGTTACGGCTCCTCTGGTCCCTATCTTTATGGCATTGGTTGGTAAAAAAGCCGCAGAAGCAAACCGCAAAAACTTCAAAGCGATGCAGCGTTTGTCCGGTCACTTCTATGACCGTCTACAAGCCATGACGACCATCCGTCTGTTTGATCGCACCAAGTCTGAAACAGAAACGCTCAAGGGAGCCTCTGAGGTATTCCGTACCCGAACAATGGATGTGTTAAAAATCGCATTCTTGTCTTCGGCAGTTTTAGAGTTCTTTACCTCTATTTCCATTGCGATTACCGCCGTTTACTTCGGTTTCAGCTACATCGGTGAGTTAAACTTTGGCTACTATGGCGCAGGAGTAACGCTGTTCGCAGGTCTGTTTATTCTGATCCTAGCTCCTGAGTTTTATCAGCCGCTACGCGACTTAGGTACTTACTACCACGCGAAGCAACAAGCGGTTGGCGCGGCAGAAAGTATTGTCGAGTTTTTGGAACTAGAGGTCGACCACGTAAAAGATGGTAACCAGATTCTAGACCAAGATGCACCGATCCAGATTGAAGCCAATGATCTCGTCGTCCTTAGTCCGGAAGGTAAACAACTTGCAGGGCCTCTATCTTTCTCACTAGAAGCCAATCAAAGCACAGCACTTGTTGGCCCAAGTGGTGCTGGTAAAACCAGCCTTGTGAATACCATTCTTGGCTTTATGCCTTACCAAGGCAGTCTAAAAATCAATGGTTGTGAGTTATCACAACTCGATCTTGCCACATGGCGTAAAACTATTAGCTGGATTGGTCAAAACCCGATGTTGCTTCATGGCAGCATTCGTGACAACGTCACACTGGGTAAGCAAAATGTCCAAGACGATGCAGTCAATGCCGTGCTGAAGGACTCACACGCTGCAGAATTTGTTGAAATGCACGGTCTGGATTACCCAATTTCAGATCGTTCTGGTGGTTTGTCCGTTGGTCAGGCACAACGCCTGGCTCTTTCTCGAGCTATGCTGCAAAACGGCCGTTTTTGGTTACTCGATGAGCCAACTGCGAGTTTAGATGCACGTAGCGAAAGACTGGTGATGGAAGGGATCAGTAAATATACCCAATCAACCACAAACCTGATGATCACTCACCAGCTTGCACCATTGAAAAACGTCTCACAGATCTTAGTGATGCAAAACGGTCAGATTGTTCAGCGTGGTGACTACACAACTCTCTCGTCTGAGGACGGTTTATTCAAAGACATGCTAGAAGCTAATTTAGCCCAGCGTGAATCAGACAAGGGGAACTTAGATGCGTGATTTACTCCCTTACTTAAAACTGTATAAAAAGCACTGGTTTGGTTTGTCATTAGGGATGCTATTGGCATTCCTGACTCTTGCAGCTTCAATTGGGCTGTTGACCCTTTCTGGTTGGTTTATTTCTGCCGCTTCAGTCGCAGGATTAACCATCGCGAGAGAAACCTTTAACTACATGCTTCCTGGTGCTGGTGTCCGTGGTGCTGCCATGGCACGTACCGCTGGCCGTTGGGGTGAGCGCGTGGTGAGCCACAATGCCACATTTAAGCTGCTTACCGATTTACGTATATTCTTCTTCGAGAAACTTTCTCCGCTTATTCCGGGTCGAGTTTCAACCATGCGTGATGCGGACGTACTTAACCGCCTGGTTGCTGATGTCGATGCGATGGATCACGTCTATTTGCGCCTTATCAGCCCAGTGATAATAGGTATATTCGGTATCCTGAGTTTAACCGCGGTGCTGGCATTCTTTGACTGGCACTTGGCAATGCTGTTGGGTTCCGTACTCACTGTTATGCTGTTGGTTTGGCCAGTGCTGTTCTATAAACTCGGCAAAAAGAATGGTGCACACCTGACACATCGCAAAGCTGAACTGCGCGTTGCGACTCTTGACTGGTTACAAGGCTATAGCGAGCTGAGTATTTTTGGTGCAGAAGAACGTTACCGCAACTTGATTCTAGACAAGCAAAAACAGCTGCTTTCCAATCAGTTTGTTAACGCGAATCTCACTGGTATGGCATCAGGTCTACTGATGTTGGCTAACGGTCTGACGCTGGTAATGATGTTATGGTTTGCTGCGGATGGCGTTGGTGGTCGAGCTCCGGATCCGTGGATTGCGCTTTTCGCCTTTGCAACCATGGCAAGTTTCGAAATCCTAATGCCTATTGCAGGTGCATTTCAGTATCTGGGTCAAACCTTGACGTCGGCACGCCGTCTGAATGAGGTTATTCTTGCTAAACCAGATGTTGTTTTTCCTCAGCAGTCGAGTCGTGAAGACAAACCGTTGGATATCGAGTTTAAGAACATTAGCTTTGCGTATCCGGATGGCCAGCAAAAAGTGCTGAACGATTTATCGCTATCTCTGCCTCTGGGTTCAAAAACCGCAGTGGTTGGTCAAACTGGTTCTGGCAAGTCGACACTTATTCAACTGCTGTGTCGCTACTGGGACGTGAACCAAGGTGAAGTACGTATTGGTGGCGCATCGCTAAAAGACTGGGGCGAATCTGATTTGCGTTCAGCCATTACCGTCGTTAGCCAGCGTGTAGACGTATTAAACGGCACACTACGTGACAACTTACTTATGGCTGCGCCCGATGCAACTGATGAACAACTGGCTGATATTTTAACTCAGGTTGATCTTGGCGGCCTGCTTGAAGAACCAGGCTTAAGCGCGTGGTTAGGCGATGGCGGTCGTCAGCTCTCTGGTGGCGAAAAACGCCGTATTGGCATTGCTCGAGCGCTGTTACGTGACGCACCAATTCTGCTGTTAGATGAGCCGACTGAGGGCCTTGATAAACGCACGGAGCAAAAAGTGATGGCGTTATTCAACCAGCACTTTGCTAACAAGACCGTAGTGTTCATTACGCACCGACTCATCGAGCTGGAGAACATGGATAACATCTGCTTGATGGAGCAAGGGGAAATCATTGAGCAAGGCAACCACAATGCATTGATAGCGCAACAAGGTCGCTACTTCCAACTGTTGCAGTCTCTATAAAGATAAAAACGCAAAGGGCTCATCACAAGATGAGCCCTTTTTATTGGCAAGCATCAATTACAGCGTTCTGACTGAGCTAAATATGCCGCCATTTCTGCTTCAGGAACCATGCCGCCGCCCGTCGCCCAAACGAGATGCGTTGCACCACTCAGCTTCTCTTTACTAATGTTCATACGAGCCAGGTATTCTTTGTTATTCGACACATGAACCGCACCGACCATTCCAGCAAACGCAGACGGCTCGAGACGAATATTTTCAAGATCACTCAACTCACCTAAATGATGGTACATACGCTCATCGGAAATGGTGTAATACCCATCTAACAACCTTTCCATTGACCGCCCGACAAAGCCAGAAGCTCGGCCCACTGCGAGACCATCAGCGGCGGTCACATTATCAATGCCTAAATCCTGAACTGAAATTTGGTCATGCAAACCGGTATGTACACCTAATAACATGCAGGGAGAGTGAGTTGGCTCAGCAAAGATACAATGGACGTTGTCACCAAAAGCCATTTTGAGACCAAATGCGACACCGCCCGGACCACCACCCACCCCACATGGCAGGTAGACAAACAGTGGATGGTGTTCATCGACAGCAATACCTAACTCTTCAAACTGTTGCTTCAGTCGCTCTCCTGCAACTGAGTATCCCAAGAATAGAGTTTGTGAGTTTTCGTCATCAATAAAGAAACAGTTAGGGTCTTGCTCTGCCTCTTTACGGCCCTGCTCCACCGCGACACCGTAATCTTGTTCGTATTCAACAACATTAACACCATGAGAACGGAGTTTGTCTTTTTTCCATTGGCGAGCATCGGCAGACATATGGACTGACACAGAGAACCCAAGTTTTGCGCTCATTATGCCAATCGACATACCTAAGTTGCCTGTCGAACCTACTGCGATAGAGTATTGTTGGAAAAACTGGCGAAACTCCTCGCTGAAGAGTTTGCTGTAATCATCCCCTTCACTCAGCAACCCCGCTTCCATCGCGAGCTTTTCTGCATGCGTCAATACTTCGTAAATACCGCCACGAGCTTTTATTGAACCTGAGATAGGTAGATGACTGTCCTTCTTTAACATTAAGCGACCCGAAATTGGGGTTTTATACTGGGTTTCCAGACACCCTTTCATGTTGGGAATGTCAACGACAGGCGATTCAATAATGCCATTATTACCAGCGGTTTCAGGAAAGGCTTTCATGATGTACGGCGCAAATCGATTTAGGCGTTGGCTCGCAGCATCAATATCTTCAGCATCTAAACCAACGTAAGGTAATCCCTCTTCTAAAGGAGTCACATTTGGGTTAAACCAGCAGACTTCTTTCAAATCGATTAACTGCGTCAGGAGGGGAAATTGTTTTTGGAGTTCTTTGGTGTTGTGCAAAGCCATGTTAATCCCATCTTATTCAACCTTTGCAGAGGTAAAGTGCGCAACATGAAAAGTGGTGTGATGTTTGGCTCATCTACCCATGCGTTGGTTAGTTAAACAAAAGCGCCGCAAGTGCGACGCTTTGAGTAGTTCAGTGTTGGTTCAAACTACGCGTACTTTTCTTCGAACTCTTTCATAAAGTCTACAAGCGCCTGAACACCCTCAAGTGTCATTGCGTTGTAGATTGACGCACGCATACCACCTACGGCACGGTGACCTTTCAGAGATTTCAAGCCTTTCGCATCGGCTAGCTCTAAGAAAGTGCTATCAAGCTCTGGCTTCGCTAACTGGAACGGTACGTTCATCAGTGAACGGTTAGCAGAGTGAATGCCGTTACGGTAGAAGTCTGACTGATCAATGAAGTCGTAAAGCAATTTCGCTTTTGCACGATTCACTTTCTCAATACTCTTAACACCACCTTCCGCTTTTAGCCATTTGAATACAAGGCCAGATAGGTACCAAGCAAATGTTGGAGGCGTGTTGAACATAGACTCTTTTTCTGCAAGTACAGTGAAATCTAGAATGCTCGGCAGTTCTTGTTTTGCCATACCCAATAAATCATCACGTACGATAACGATAGAAATACCAGATGGACCGATGTTTTTCTGAGCACCCGCATAGATAACGCCGTATTTAGAAACGTCGATCTCGCGCGAAAGAATCGTAGAAGACATGTCAGCAACAATTGGCTTGTCGGTAACAGGCAAATCGTTGATTTCAATACCGTCGATGGTTTCGTTAGGACAGAAATGAACGTAAGCCGCGTCTGGGGCAATTTCCCACTCACTTGCAGGTTTTACTGCCAGTTTGCCGTCAATTTCTGTTTTTGCGTCAAAAACGTCTGGTTCACAGTATTTCTTCGCTTCTGCGACTGCGCTTTCTGCCCAGTAACCGCCATCAATGTAAGTAGCAGTTTTGGCTTCACCCAAAAGGTTTAGCGGAACAGCAGCAAACTGAGCGCGAGCGCCACCTTGGCAAAATAGGACTTTGTAGTTCTCTGGAATGTTTAAAAGGTCACGCAGGTCTTGTTCAGCTTCTTCAGCAACTTTAATGAACTCTTTGCTTCGGTGGCTAATTTCCATCACGGAAGTGCCAAGACCTTGCCAGTTTAATAGTTCATTTTGTGCTTGTTGCATAACTGCTTTTGGCAGACCTGCTGGTCCTGCGCTGAAGTTAAATACGATGTCCGTATTTTGTTCCATGATGCTCATTGCTCCTGCTCAATATATGTCGAAATTAATGTACTCAAATAATCTCGAGATGCGGGCTTAGGAAGGCTTTTAGGGTCATCAGCGCAGACACTGTTTATCGCGCGAAAACTCTCTAACAAAGTTCCGATGCCTTCATCTTGATATATGTTGGGTATATCACGTTTTTGCGGCGATAAAAACAAGAAAAGAGGTCCTACGACCTCTTTTTAAACTGAAAACGCCATATGAGCGTAATTAACTAACGATGACTGTCTATTTTTGCATCAGCGCTGGCATCAATAACGCGATCAATGGGAACTCGTGTCCGTTCTCGAATTTTAACTTCCCATCACCGATTTGAGCCTTAAGTTGGTAACCACCCTCAACTTTGTCGATTAACTCCATGATTAACAACTCATCTATTCCTTCTTGAATAAACGGGTAATGATCAACTAACTCATCGGAGAAATACGTACTCAAAGCGCCGTTAGTTACATTGACTAACTTCATCGGATTCTGGGTGATTTGCTCGGTACCTTGCGGTATAGACAATTCCCATTCGTTATGGAATTTACCTTCACCAAACGCGAGTGACAGTTCGTTCACTGAAAGGTTGAAGCCTTTACTAAACAGCGTATCAATGTGAGGCAATAGGCTGGCCACTTCTTGCTCACTCAGCACTGCAGAGCTCTGATAGATAGACATAATCTCATCGAACGATTGGCTATCGACATCGGCGATGGAAAAGTCGAGCTTAAAGTCGTCAACATCGGTGCCATCCGTAAGGCGCAGGTTTTTCGCCGCCAGATTAAACTGACTGTTCAGCTTTTCGCCCGTCTCATCCGTCGCTGTATTACCACTGTAGTTAGCATTTTCAATTAAGAACACCGGGGTCATAGTAGAATCCACCACATCCAGTTTCTCTAACGAAAATACCTGCTCACCTAGCCAGTAACCTTTAACTTGTTTTCCTTTACCCTGCCCTGTCAAACCGTTCAAATGCAGTTCGTCACCGTTGACAAAATCAACCTGAACATAGGGAACCGAAACCTGATAATTAAGATCGCCTAAAACCGTCACGTTACCCGATACTTTCGCAGGGCTTGTCGACACTGAGATATCTTCAGCTTCATTGCGGTAATGCCAGCTGTCTAAGTCCAATGTAAATGCAGTATTACCATTGAGTTGAGTCTGACTTTGCAACGTAAGCGGCAAAAAGTCGTTTTCTACTAATTTTGAATCCGCTGTAAGGCTGGTTAGCCCATGGCTAACATCACTTGTGACATCAAAAGTTGTAGGTATGCTGTCACGCAACAATTGCGTCTTTAACTCCGGGTCAACTACCGTATATCGGGTTAGCACAACCGAAGACAGGTAACCACGCTGATACTCAATCACTTCTCCTTTGATCATTTCATCGTTCATATTCGCGATACCATCTTCAATGATGGACTGACCAATTTGACCAACGGCGAGTGGCCAACAGAGCGCGAGTGAAATTGCACCGCCAATGGCGCCAAGTTTTTTAAGATTTTGCATAACGTCACTTTTCAGGTATTTGTGTTCAGTCTAACCCAAACCCTCGGCGGATAAAACATTGAGATAAATCAGACTATTGTTGCTTATTCTAGACCATTAATCAGGAATCATACTTAGCTCGCACTCATTCCGTCGTTTTATTGATAGGGTTTGGCTGGAGAAGTTTTAACCGGAGCTCAACTACCTGTGAATCGCTACGCTGTATTGTGTCTCGACAACAATCCAATCAGTGCCGAACAGTTTCGATTGGAGCTGTCTGCTTTCTCTAGCAAATTTGATATTTTTTCTGTTGAATCCATTGAAGAAGCGCAAAGTGCGCTTGAGTATCTCGAACAACAGAAGCAGACTGTCGCACTCGTCATCGCCAGCCACCATGCTCATTTTAATGGCGTGGAATTTCTTATTGGTCTCGACCGGGCACCACATACAGAAAGCGCAAGAAAAATCCTCATTAGTTGCTCCTCGGATATCCAAGCGATACTCACTGCCGTTAACGAAGGTCGATTAGACCACTGCCTGACAAAGCCGCTCCCGGATAAGGTGCTGTTTAATACGGTTCAAAAAGAGTTAACGCAGTTTATTTTACGCAACTGTCATGAGGATTTGCTCGGCTACAGCCAAGTACTGGACCAACATAAATTGCTGCGAGCGCACATTGAGAATCAGATGCAGAAATACCAAGCGGGCTTTCTGCATGACTATCACTCAATGTCCGATGCAGAGCTCGCAGAGCAAGTAATTACCGCCTTGCAACTGTTTTTCAAACACAGCGACGATACCCATGCCTGCCGCACCTACTCGCCTGAACATTTATTGACGGTTGAAGGTGAACCCAACAACTTTCTCTGGTTTATCACCAACGGAGACGTAGCTCTGTACAAAAGAGATGAGCAAGGCGTTCAAAGAGAAGTCGTTCGCTACACGAAAGGTAATATTGTCGGCAGCATGTCATTTGTAACGGGTGAAAACTCTTTCTCTACCGCACTGACATTATCGAAGACGGAAGTGATCAAACTCGATCGCCAAGTGTTCCACAACGTCATGCAGAGTGACTCTAATCTGCTGCCACTATTCACCAACTTACTGCTTCGACACTTTAATCGACGTTTGCAACGCAGCATTAATACCAAGTTACAGCTGCAAAAAACACTTGAATCGTTAGAGTCGGCTCATCAGCAACTGATAGAGCGAGAAAAAATGGCCATGCTTGGTCAGCTCGTTGCCGGTGTCGCCCATGAACTCAACAATCCAATCGCAGCTATTTTGCGTGGGGTAGAAAATCTCACGCATACCCTTGAAAGCCTACTGACCGAGCATCCTAGCTCGGATATCCAGAGCAAGGGCGTGCAACTGCTGTCTCAAGCGCAAAATTCTAAACCAGCCTCAACCTCTGAGCTGAGAGCACGAGTAAAACAACTTAGTCCTATTCTGCCGGATCGCTCGTTAGCCAAAAAAATCGTCAATCTCGGCTTAGAGTCAGATGATGCGTTGTTGTCGCAGCTCGCGAAAAAACAGGATAGTGCAGCTCAGACACTTGGAACACTTGAGCAATATCATAAAGCGGGGGCTTCTCTGCGTTCAATTAACGTGTGTGCAGTCCGTATCGCTGACATGGTAAAGAGCTTGAAAGGCTATGCACGTGCCGATGATGAAAGCATGCATTACGCTGATATCCATGAAGGCATCGAAGACACCTTAGTTATCTTTGAAAACAAGTTGAAAATGCACCAGGTTTCAACAGACTACGATAACTTACCGCGAATTCTTTGCCAGCCTATCGCTTTACAGCAGGTTTGGACTAATCTAGTTTCAAACGCCATTGACGCTTTTCCGGATAAAGGTGTGTTAAAAATCCAGACCAGGCTGGTCGAAAAAGATCAAAAGCGATATGCCGTGATTTCATTCGAAGATAATGGTTGTGGTATTCCAGAATCACAGCAGACATCAATTTTCGAACTCAACTTTACGACCAAAAAAGTGGGCAACTTTGGCTTAGGAATCGGGCTTTCTATCTGCCAGCAAATCGTTTCTGCTCACCACGGATGGATTGAAGTGGAATCAGAACTCAACAAATACACTCGTATGACAGTCTGGTTACCGGTCATCGAAGAAGGAGATGAAATATGACAAAGTATCTGATTTTATGCGTCGATGACGAAAGAGAAGTCTTGGATAGCGTGTTGCAAGATTTAGCTCCCTTCGAAGAACATTTTATTTTAGAAGGCGCAGAGTCCGTGACAGAGGCAAGACAAGTAATCGAGGACATGGCGGACGAAGAAGTAAAACTTGCGCTCATTTTGTGTGATCACATTATGCCGGAGCAAACTGGAATTAGCTTCTTGATTGAACTAAGCCAAAGTGCTGACACAAGAAGTGCCCGCAAAGTGCTACTGACCGGTCAGGCAGGATTAGAAGACACCGTAGAGGCAATTAACCACGACAGTTTAGACTATTACATTGCCAAGCCATGGAGAGGAGATGAACTAAGACAGGCGATCCTCTCTCAGCTTACTTCGTTCGTTATCGAACAGGATGATGACTTGTTATCCTGGACAACCGTCCTTGACTCAGAAGCCATTTTAAACGCGATGGCAGAGCGTAGAGCAAGCTTCGGTGAATAAGCCAAACCATACAAAGTGCGCCATCATACATGGCGCACTTTTTGCTTAAATTGGATAACAATTAAGTTAATTGACAAAACATCGACACATTTATGTTGGTCGAAGACCTCTCTTTTGATTATGATGTCGGACAAATCAGATTACAGTTCAAGTGCTTGCTTGGACTCATGGAAAAATAAACAAGGTTTATCGTTAGTTATGCGTAAGACACTATTAGCCACAGCCCTATTGTTAGCATCAAGCCACGCCCTAGCTGCAAATGGCAATACGCCTGCAACTATGAGCAACTTTAGCTACGACTACGTCGAAGCTCGCATTGGCGCAAGCCCGATGACATTTGGTGCTGGAGTCAGCAAATCAATCCACCCAAATGCACACGTCGTAGCTCGTATCGATTCTGAGTTTGAAAGCGACTTTGATTCAGCAGCTGGTTTTGGTTTTCACTCACCACTTAATAACTGGGCAGACCTGACAGGCGAAATGCTGATGCGCGTTGTTCAACCATCTCACTCAAGCAGCACTGATGTGGGTATGGAACTAAACCTGGGCGTTCGTCAGTGGTTAGGTCCTCAATTAGAAGTAGGTGGTAAAGTTGGCTATGTTTCTATTGATGACAACGACGACTGGATGGGCTCTGCCTATGCACGTTTCCACTCAACTGAGTTGTTCTCTCTAGGTGCAGAAGCTCGCATTAACGACTTTTACGGTGATCAAGTTATGTTCACTACGCGCTTCAAGTTCTAATAAGCACAAGCGAAAAACAAAAACCGAGGCATTAGCCTCGGTTTTTTATTTGGTAGAAATAACACGTTCTAATAAAGTGCTCAAAAGTATCAACATCCCTTTTCTACTTTTGATGCTTACTTTTACGAATCGCTAACGCCAGAGTAAAGTCATTCATTAAATAAGCCCATTACGTTAGTTACACAGCTCTAAAAGCTGTTTTTTACGTGGCTCTTGAATGAGTTTCCAGTGCACTCCATCAATCGCACCAGCAAACTTCCAAAGCAGTTTGACATCTACATCGTTACCGTAAGCCTGTCTTACTTTATTGAAAACTTCCACAGGCCCAAGCTCCAAAAATGCTTCAACATCATCAACGCCGGCTTTTTTCACCATACGCTCAAGTGTAAGTTGCATGTTCGGCAAATCCCTTAGCCGTCTACTCGCAGATGATTTTTGGTATTTGCGTTCCTTTACTGAGTACTCTATTGATTTTTTTAACAGTTCATCTAAACCGGAAAAGCCGGATTCAAACAGCTCTGTCACATCATAATAATTAACGGTTGCCGTCGTTTGTCTCTTGACGTGCTTATATTTTTCACAATTTAGTTGCATCAGCTCTTCGTCTAGCTCATTACCGCCACGTAGGTAACAGCAGTCATTACTGACAAGAGCGAACATGGCATCATCGCAAAATAAGCCGATGCCGCCAAACATGGAACGTTTCTGATATTGACTAAAATTGCGTACGTATTTAAAAAAAGCTTGGTCTGTCATGTCCATTGACCTCTTTAATCTGAATAAATTACCCCGATTAGCGATGTCACCAGATAAACAGCAGCTTGTAGCGAATTATAAAATGTCGATTTGTTGGCGATATATTTGTAAATTGTGCTTACCAACTTGCTTAATCATACTTAACGACGAAAAATAAGTTAGGACATAAGTCACATATAAAAAAGTATAAATTCCCCATACGTGATTGATTTCACAGTTATCCTTCTTTGTAGCGGTATTTTTTTGACACCTTGTAGACTGAATCAACAATTCATCATGATATGTTAGGTAATTGAGTATACAGAGAACGCATTTCATTGATAATGCGCGTGTTGAAAGGGTACACTGTACCAAAGATTATAAGTACAACGTCATAATGGAACACCTATCATTTTTTTGGCTACCAAATAACAAAGATAAGCTTTTAAAAGCGCTAGAATCCGAATTCGCACAACTGGTAGAGCAATCTATTACTATCGGTAAGATTTCTTTACCTCCGATACCTGATGCCGTGCTTAAAATTCAGCAATTGTGTCAGGAAGAAAACACAACGATCGCCGATATTGCGAACTGTTTGTTAGAAGATCCTGGATTAGCAGCCGTTGTGGTGCGGGTCGCGAACTCGGTCATTTTTAACCGTAGAAACATCACCTGCAATGATCTAATAACCGCTGTCTCACGTTTAGGCATTCTGCGCGTGCGTGACATTGTTACCGCTCAAGCAATTGAACAGTTGAAACACTCACTAAATCTAACCAGCGAATGTAACGCGATCATGGTGAAAAGTGCTGCGGTTTCCCGTGAGCTTGGTGCTGTGATGGTGTTAATTGTGCAAGAGTTCCGCAAGCACGATCCTGTGACATATGGACACCTTGAACAAGAAAAAGCATTGTTAGTCGGCTTGTTAGCAGATATAGGCCTATTTTGTCTTATTAATGAGTACAATATGTACCTCGAAAGAGGCAACTATCTGGATCAAGATATCGCGTTACAAATCTTCCAAACACGTTGCGCTACCACCAGTAATCTGGTGCTAGAACGCTGGGGATTTGATAACGATTACAGAGAAGTGTCATCGAACGAAAAGTACGTCACTTCTCGCCCAGATGTCAGTTACTTAGACATAGCCAGAATTGCACACCATCTGTTAATGTTCCGCAATCAAGATGAGCGCATTAACGAACACGAAGTGGAATTCAACCTAACGGGCGCTGAGATACTTTATGAACTCAGCAATATGAGTGATCAGGACTTCCGTCAGGAAATGAACACGGTTTTAACCACCAGTGGCTTGTAGACCTTATTTTTAATCAAAACGTCATCCACAGTAATGGCTCCACTCAAGGTTGAGTGAATGTTGATCTGTGGCCAATTTAGGCTTATCTCACAAAGGAATAATTGAGTTTTATGTTCTCAGGGATGCTCTTCATTTTTGCCCCACTCGTTGTCGGGTATTTAATTCCTATTTCTCGCGCCGCTTTACTCGAGAAAATTAATCAATCCACCTCTTACCTTATCTACGTTATTCTGTCGTTGATGGGGCTGAGCCTTGCTGCACTTGATAATCTGGGTAGCAATTTACAAAGCATTCTGCTTTATGCGAGTACTTTCTTTATTTGCTTAAGTGTCTGTAACCTTCTTGCACTGCCTCTTGTCGACAAGATAATTCCTCTAAAGACCGATCAAAGCCACAGCAAGTTACCTCTTTCTTCAATGGCTCTGGAGTCTGCCAAACTGATCCTCGTCGTTGGTGGTGGTTTAGTGGCAGGTTTGATCCTTCCCATTGACTTATCTTGGGTAGACACCGCAAGCGAGTGGATACTGTTCCTCTTGCTGTTCTTTATTGGTATTCAACTGCGCAATAGCGGCCTTACCCTCAGACAGATTTTGTTAAACAAGCAAGGCATGGCCATTGCAGCCGTTATCATCGTTACTTGTATGCTTGGTGGCGTAATCGCTTCATTGGTCTTGGATCTTCCCTTATATAAAGCATTGGCAATGGCGTCTGGATTTGGCTGGTACTCATTGGCAGGTATTTTGATGGGCGATGCGTTTGGTCCGGTATTTGGCGGCGCCTCTTTCCTAATTGAGCTGATGCGTGAATTAGTGGCATTAGTTGCCATTCCACTATTTATCCGCCGTTACCCATGTACCGCGATTGGTTATGCTGGCGCAACAGCAATGGACTTTACTCTGCCAGTCATCCAAACAACGGGAGGCGTGCGTTGCGTACCTGTTGCCATTGTTAGTGGCTTTATTTTGAGCTTGCTCGTGCCTGTGATGATGCTTTTCTTTGTATCACTTGCTAGCTAGATCTCAGGTTTTACCTTTAACATCCATTACAATACGGCAAAAATTTAAAAACCTAATTAACGTTGAAGTCGTCAATTAAGTAACGACACCTTAATTCGCTATTTGAATCAACAGCCCAAGACTCTCTTAGCTCCAACATGAATTAAGGGTCATTCGTCATAGAATGAGATTTAACGTTAATTAAGGAATAACTATTAGAATAGAAGGAAGAAGAATGAAACGCTTTGTCGTTGCAGCGCTCCTCGCTACAAGCTCAACTTTTACATTTGCCGCAGATCAACAATGTCTGTCTAATAAGTACGATGGCTATGTCGATGCTTCACTGCAGTGGTATCAAGATCTTGTTGACTTGACCGTTGCTCAATACCCTGATCTCGATGAAGTAAGCCAATGGTTCTTAGATGGCCGTAAGCACCACTTCGAACTCAACCGAGAGGCTGTCCATTATTTTCTTAAAAATGATCCTAGCCGTGTCGCAACCGAGCAGCCAATCGAAGCATGGCTCAAGCTTGAGCAACACGATGTCAAGCAACTGGCAAGTCGCAGTGACAAACTGGGTGACGCTGCACAAAAAACATTTAGCGATCGCCAATCTACCAATCACGAGAAAAACTACGATCTTCGCTCTGCTTTCGCGGATCTACTAAGCCACCCTCAGAAAATTGACTCGGCTCTTAATAGATATAATCAGTCAATCGAGAAGCTAGAAAAACAACAATGTGAATAGCGCCGATAACCAAATAACCTGAGGTTTCGGTTTGCATGCATTGAGATAGCCTTCGTGACTCGTTTCTATATTACTTACGAAGGCTCTCTCTCACATACAAGCGCGCAGAAACCGCCTACTCTACGTTGTTGGCCTATGACTTGGTTTTCATTCCGTCAACATGGCCTCACAGAATTAAAACGGGACTTTGAAACCGTTTTGGTTTAGATTGTGCCGCTCGCATCACCCAAATTACTACAAATGATTCTTTGCTATGGTTAAGGAACAAAAAACCGCTGACGTTAGTTTTGAGAGCTTATTAAAGATCTTCACTGTCCCTGAAGGTCCGGACTCGACGTTAACAAAAATTGAAGAAGGTCTCTCTCGAAACTTGAATCAATTTCTTCGTGAACACATCGTGGCAGAAGAAAAGCCTTTACGTGAAATAGAGAAAGACTTTTCTTCTGCTCAGATTCCTGAGCAACCTGAGTTTGTGTCGGACCATACCGAGCACTTGTTAGACACGTTGGTGTCACACTCGGTTCATACGTCAGCTCCAAGCTTTATCGGCCATATGACATCGGCATTGCCTTACTTTTTAATGCCGCTGTCTAAAATTATGATTGCCTTGAACCAAAACTTGGTGAAGATAGAAACGTCGAAAGCGTTTACGCCATTAGAGCGCCAAGTCTTGGGCATGCTGCACCGATTAATCTACGCTCAGCCGAATACCTTTTACGACCAATGGATGCATAGTGCCAACCATTCTCTCGGTGCGTTCTGCTCTGGCGGCACGATTGCGAACATTACAGCCCTTTGGGTTGCCCGCAATAAAGCATTGAAAGCAGACGGCGAATTTAAAGGTGTAGAAAAAGAAGGCCTATTCAAAGCCATGAAACATTACGGCTATGAAGGCTTAGCTATTATGGTTTCTGAGCGTGGTCACTACTCACTTAAAAAAGCGGCCGATGTACTAGGGTTGGGTCAGGAAGGCCTAGTTGCAGTAAAGACGGATGCAAATAACCGCATTATTGTCGATGATCTCAAAGCGAAAATCAGCGATCTCAAGAAGCAAAATATCAAGCCGATTGCGGTGATTGGGGTGGCGGGTACGACTGAAACTGGTAATGTTGATCCACTCGCTTCGATTGCTGAAGTTTGTCAGGAACACGATTGTCATTTTCACGTGGATGCCGCATGGGGTGGCGCGACATTAATGTCTAATCATCACCGGCACCTGCTAAATGGTGTTGAGCTTGCAGACTCAGTGACGATTGACGCGCATAAGCAGCTTTATATCCCTATGGGTGCGGGCATGGTTCTGTTTAAAGATCCAGATGCGATGAAATCTATTGAGCATCACGCTCAGTACATCTTGCGTAAAGGTTCTAAAGATTTAGGCAGTCATACCCTGGAAGGCTCTCGTTCTGGTATGGCCATGTTGGTGTATGCAGCAATGCATATTATTAGCCGACCTGGCTATGAACTGTTGATCGATCAAAGTATAGAGAAAGCACGCTACTTCGCGGATTTGATTAAGAAACAGGACGATTTTGAACTGGTTTCTGAGCCAGAGCTATGTTTGCTCACCTACCGTTATCTACCGCCTAACATCCGTGAAGCCCTAGAAAAAGCAGACGGTATACAGAAAGAAGAATTAAATGAGTTAATCAACGAGTTAACTCAGTTTATTCAAAAGCGTCAACGTGAAACTGGTAAGTCATTTGTTTCTCGTACCACGCTTAATCCTGAGCATTGGGAACGCATGAGCACTATCGTCTTCCGGGTAGTCTTGGCAAACCCTCTGACCTCTACAGACATCTTTGATGCTGTTTTGGACGAGCAAAGGCTTATTGCTCAACAAGCACCAAACTTAAACGCCAAAATCCAAGAACTGGCTTCTAAGATTTTGGCATCTTGACGATAAGAAAGGGTTACATCAGCATGAAAATTTCTTTCTTTTTGATGTAACTCACTAATCATTATTGGCTAACCTGAGTAACAAACCTGCATTTTCACATTCATTTCTGTAGTTTTCAGAAATTTTTGTTTGAGGTTTGTCAAATTCTCACTAAATAGTAACCGTATTTGGTTTAGCCGAATTAAAGATCAGGTTTATACTGAATCTATGGCGCTGGTAGCTTTCGTTAACGCTCTTCACTGCCGGGAAACTTTTGGGTTTCTATTCGTTAACAGAGCCAGCGAGTTGTTCTCTATACCCTCGTGAACACTATGAATACATTAGAAAAAATTCAAAAAAATCTGGAGAATTTCAGTAAATCTGAGCGCAAAGTTGCAGAAGTAATTATGGCGTCTCCACAAACTGCTATTCACTCGAGCATTGCCACGTTAGCTAAAATGGCCGACGTAAGTGAACCCACTGTAAACCGCTTCTGTCGTCGCCTGGATACAAAAGGCTTTCCAGATTTTAAACTTCACCTGGCACAGAGCTTGGCTAACGGTACTCCTTACGTAAACCGAAACGTGGAAGAAGATGACGGTCCTGATGCGTATACGCACAAGATCTTCGAATCTACGATGGCTTGCTTAGACGTAGCGAAAAACAGCCTAGACGCAATGCAAATTAATCGTGCTGTCGATTTGCTGACTCAGGCGAAGCGTATTTCTTTCTTTGGCTTAGGCGCATCATCTGCCGTTGCCCGAGACGCGCAAAACAAGTTTATTCGCTTCAATATTCCTATCACCTGCTTTGAAGACATCGTCATGCAGCGCATGAGCTGTATCAATTGCAGTGATAACGACGTGATTGTGCTGATTTCTCATACTGGCCGTACGAAAAGCCAGGTAGAAATTGCCAACCTTGCTCGTGAAAATGGCGCGACCGTTATTGCAATTACAGCAAAAGACTCTCCGTTAGAAAAAGCAAGCTCTTTGGCGATCACACTCGATATCCCTGAAGATACAGACGTATACATGCCAATGGCAAGCCGCGTTGTACAGATGACAGTGATCGATGTGTTGGCAACTGGCTTTACTCTTCGCCGAGGTACGGGTTTCCGCGAAAACCTCAAACGAGTGAAAGACGCACTGAAAGACAGTCGCTACGATAAATTAACCCAATACTAATTGTCGTGATAAAGGGAGCTAGTGAGCTCCCTTTATTATTTCATACATCCAGATAAGCGCTCTACTCGTCCACGCTTGTCAGATCTGTTCTCGATGTTTCCAATACTTCGACTGAGCCAACTCTTGGCACGCTTTCAACGTCGATATTACCCCGACAATCACAGACTTGTTTAAGAATGTAGGTAAGGCGTTCTTGATTTAAAGGTAACGGGTTCCCCTTTATAGCAACGGACTTAAGGGCATCACTCGCGACCTGCTCAAATGAAGTCTGACACACGCCAAACTGTCCAAGTGAAGGTAACTCTAACTTATCCAGCACCATTTTCACCCAAAGCACGCCATCATGTTCATTCGCATTAGTACGACCTGTAACAAGCTGAGCCAGCTTTCTATAGCGATTAATCACATCTGTCCTACCCACTTTTTTCGCAGCGTCGATGTTCTCCTGCATAACATGAGGCGCTAAACGCGCGGTTATCACACTATGAGGAGCATCCAGCTTGCCCCCCAGAGCAGCAGCCAGACCATGTGCCGCACCAAGTTTTGCATTCGTAATAGCCATTCCGCCTAGCAAAGCTGCAAATGATAAATCTGATCGCGCTTTATGGTCGTTGTGCTTACACCCAGCAATGACTGAGCGACTTAACCGACGTAAGCCTTCTTCGCATACCATATCTGTTAAAGGATTGGGTTCTCCACACACATAGGCTTCCATCAAATGGGTAAACGCATCCATTGCACCACGCCCTGATGTATAGGGATCGGTATCGTAAGTTAAGGTTGGATCGACAATCGCGACGTCTGCGAGCATATCCGGGCTTCTCAGGCTAACTTTGACTTTATCTTGTCCAGATTTTAATACCGCATTTCGGGTCACTTCAGACCCCGTACTTGCGGTAGTTGGAATGGCGATAAAATGGAGAGGCTTTGCTTTTAACGGTACATTTCTTCCCACAACTTCAACATAGTCATAAACATCACCATGATTTGGAATAATAGCGGCTAACGCTTTCCCCATATCTAGGACGCTGCCACCGCCAATCGCGATAACCATATCCGGCTTAAATTTTCGGCCCAGAATCGCGGTCTCTTCCACCATGGTTATATTTGGCTCACCAGTAATCGCAACGTGCTGATAACGCATACCCTGCGCTTTAAGATAATTGAGAATTGGTATTGCTCTTTGCGTGTCCCGACCTGTGACTAGCAATACGCTGTAGCCGAATTGGTTGATGATGGATAACGAAGACTGCAGTGCGCCTTCACCAAAAATAATCCTTGTTGCAGTCATGAACTGAAACATACATTTCCTCCCACAAACAATCACTCCCAATAGATTGCTACGATTTGCAGTAAAAAAAGTTGACCAATTCCACCTTGCCATCAATAACCTTATAAAACATATGCTTTTATGCGTTGGTTCACATAGTCATTATGAGAGGATTTTTTGTTCGATAGGTTTCACCTATAAAACCAACAGGCAATTGCTACTTTATTTCCGTAATTGGATCGGGCATAGTTAGCCAAGTGAAAGAGAGCCACTTAACCAACGCGTTTTTGTCTGCTTTCAAAAAAGAATAGATTTAGGAGAAATTAAAATTATGTTCGTTGTTATCTTCGGTCGCCCAGCATGTCCTTACTGTGTTCGTGCAAAAGAGCATGCAGAAACGCTAAAAGCAAAACGTGATGACTTTAACTACCGTTACGTTGACATTCATGCTGAAGGCATCTCTAAAGCAGACCTTGAGAAAACAGTAGGCAAACCAGTTGCAACTGTTCCTCAAATTTTCATCGACCAAGAGCACATTGGCGGTTGTGATGAGTTTGAAGCTTACGCGAAAGAGCACCTAGGTCTATTCGACGTAGCGTAATAAAAAAGTACAGTTTTTTAAAAGCCGCATCTGAGTGCGGCTTTTTTATTATTTTTCATATAGTTATTCCCCTAAGTCAACTAATGGAAAAACATAAAAAAATTCACTTATCTTTTTGCTATATTTAGTTACAATTCGCCACTCTAATCTTTCTTGGCACACACTTTACCGAGCCACACAGTGAACATAGACGTCGTATATCTTCTCGAACAAAACCCAATCCTCCTAATCTTCGTCGTATTAGCCATCGGCCTTGCCTTCGGAAAAATCCGATTTGGTAACTTACAACTAGGTAACTCCATCGGGGTTCTCATCACTTCGCTTATCATGGGCCACTTAGGCTTCTCTTTTAATGCAGAAGCGTTAACTATTGGCTTTATGCTGTTTATCTACTGCGTTGGTATTGAAGCAGGTCCTAACTTCTTTGGTATCTTTTTTAGAGACGGGAAGCACTACTTCATTCTGAGTATGACCGTACTGGTTTCAGCGGTATGTTTAACTTATGGATTAAGCCATTATTTTGGACTCGATTTTGGCCTTTCAGCAGGTATGATGGCGGGTGCATTAACGGCAACCCCTGTACTTGTGGGTGCACAAGACGCGCTTAACTCAGGGTTGGCGACGATACCACGCAATATGGACTTTGCTCTGGTATTAGAAAACTTATCTGTCGGCTACGCAATGGCTTATCTGATCGGCTTAATAAGCATGATCATGTTCGCCAAATTGCTACCAAGACTCCAGAAACAAAACCTGTCTGATTCAGCGCAACAAATTGCTCAAGAGCGTGGGCTTGGTAACTCAGGGCAGAGAAAAGTCTATCTTCCGATCATTCGGGCGTATCGAGTTGGACCAGAATTGATCGACTGGACAGATGGTAAAAACCTGCGTGAACTGGGTATTTACCGACAAACAGGTTGTTACATTGAGCGAATTCGCCGTAATGGCATTCTCGCCCACCCTGATGGTGACGCTATCCTCCAAGAAGGCGATGAGATTGCACTTGTTGGCTTCCCGGATAGCCACGCTAGATTGGATTCAAGTTTCCGTAACGGCAAAGAGGTTTTTGACCGTAACTTGCTCGATTTACGCATTGTGGAAGAAGAAATCGTCGTAAAAAGTGACGCGATTGCCGGTAAACGCTTGTCTGACCTTAACTTGTCGGAGTTTGGTTGTTTCTTAAACCGAGTAGTTCGTGCACAGATTGAAATGCCAATGGATTTAGACATCGTGCTTGCCAAAGGTGACGTGCTTCAGGTCAGCGGCGAAAAAAGCCGAGTACACGGTCTTGCAGAAAAAATCGGTTTCATCTCAATCCACAGCCAAATGGCAGACTTATTGGCATTTTGCAGCTTCTTCATCCTAGGCATTATGTTTGGTCTGATCACGATGACATTTGGCCAGGTGTCGTTCAGTCTAGGTAACGCAGTAGGCTTGTTACTTTCCGGAATTACCTTGGGCTTCTTACGTGCCAACCACCCTACTTTTGGCTACGTCCCACAAGGGGCACTAAACATGGTTAAGGACCTTGGTTTGATGTTCTTTATGGTCGGCATTGGACTCAGCGCTGGTGGGAAAATGTTTGAGCACCTGACACAAGTCGGCCCGAAAGTCATTGGCATCGCCTTTATTGTCAGCGTGGTTCCTGTGGCACTCGCTTATCTTGTCGGGGCCTATGTGCTTAAAATGAACCGAGCATTACTTTTTGGTGCCATTATTGGTGCCCGTACGTGTGCGCCAGCCATGGACGTGGTAAACGACTACGCGAAGTCGACTATTCCTGCATTGGGCTACGCTGGTACTTATGCAATAGCGAACATTTTAATGACGCTCGCGGGTACAATTCTCATCATATTGAGTTGATTTATCAACGTTCAAACATAAAAAAGGCGCTCGATGAGCGCCTTTTTACTATATCAAAACCTTTTGCTATATCAGGAATAGGTTCGACCTAAACAATAGCCTTTAGATTTGAATAAAATCTGCTTCTACTGCTGGGTTCACGTCTGCTTCGTAATCCACACCGTCAACACCAAAACCGAATAGCTTCAAAAACTCTTCTTTGTACTCAACGTAGTCAGTCAGCTCTTTGAGGTTTTCAGTCGTAATTTGTGGCCATAGGTCACGACAGTGTTGCTGGATGTCTTCACGAAGTTCCCAGTCGTCCAGACGAAGACGGTTCATGTCGTCCACTTCTGCCGCAGAGCCATCTTCTTTGTATAGACGCTGGCTGAACATACGGTAGATTTGTTCCATACAGCCTTCGTGTACGCCTTCTTCACGCATCTTCTTAAACACCATTGCAATGTACAACGGCATTACAGGAATTGCAGAACTTGCCTGAGTTACAACAGATTTAAGAACCGCAACGTTCGCGCTGCCACCAGTTTGTGCTAGCTTCTCGTTAAGTGCTGTTGCTGCGCGATCCAGGTCCATTTTCGCTTTACCTAGTGCGCCATCCCAGTAGATTGGCCAAGTTAGCTCAGTACCGATGTAGCTGTATGCAACTGTCTTACAACCTTCTGCAAGTACACCAGCTTGAGAAAGTGCGTTGATCCAAAGTTCCCAGTCTTCACCGCCCATTACGGTTACTGTGTCTTTGATCTCTTCTTCTGTTGCAGGCTCAACGCTCGCTTCGATGATAACGTCTTTGTTGGTATCAACCGCTGTCGAAGTGTAAGTTTCACCGATAGGCTTTAGAGATGAACGAATCAGTTCACCTGTTTCTGGCAATTTACGTACTGGAGACGCCAGTGAGTAAACCACCATATCAATCTGACCAAGGTCTTGCTTGATCAGCTCGATTGTTTTCTCTTTTGCTTCGTTTGAGAAAGCATCGCCGTTAAGGCTTTTCGCGTATAGGCCTTCTTCACGCGCCAATTTTTCGAAAGCGGCAGCGTTGTAGAAACCTGCAGTGCCTGGCTTCTTCTCTGTGCCTTCTTTTTCAAAGAACACACCGATAGTTGATGCACCGCCACCAAATGCCGCAGCGATACGAGAAGATAGACCGTAGCCACTTGATGCACCCACAACAAGAACGCGTTTTGGAGCGTTTTTAATTGGGCCTTGCGCTTTAGTGTAAGCAATTTGTTCTTTTACATTAGCTTCACAACCAACAGGGTGCGTAGTAGTACAGATAAATCCACGAATTCTAGGTTTGATGATCATATTCAACTTCCTTTAAAAAACCTTGTAAGGATAAAAGTTTCGCTTCGAGTTCGCATCTAATTTCTGTAAAAATGCTTCGAAAATGCAAGTGGTTGGAGCACTAGACTGCTAATTTTTAAACGAGCGAAACAAAAAAGCACCTCCGAGAGGTGCTTTTATCGATATCTTTATTCGCTTGTTAAGCGGCTGAGTTCAGATGTGACTTTTTTGGCGCATCGGTACGAAGTTCCGAAAAGTCATGGCTGAAATGGTCAACTTGAATCGCTTTGTAGCGTAGTTTGTCTGCCGCTTTAATCTTATCAACTTCTTCCTGAGTTAAAACGTCAGCTTCTAGCGCTTGTTGTAAACGATCATTTAGCAGACCTTTACGAGCAACCTTACCATCTTTAACGCCCTTGATAAGCTTACGCTCTAAAGGTTTGATATCGTACATCGCAAGGAAAGCTTTCTCCATCAAACCAATATTGTCATCTTCTGCTTTACCTACGTAGCATAGATGCGTCAAGCGATCACGCTGTGCACCAGGCGTCATCATCGCCTCTGCAATACGCATGCTCAGCTCATCACTAGGCTTGTTGAAGTGGTTGCCCAATGGGAATAGCAGCCCCTTAAGTACTCCACCAACGTATTTCACAGGGAAGTTAGTATAAGCTTCGTTTAATGACTTAGCCGCATTGTACAAACAGTGCTGAACAGCGTAGTGAACGAAGTCTAGATCGCCTTGCTGACGGCCTTCATCTTCGTATTTTTTAAGTGCTGCTGATGCCATGTACAAGAAGCTTAAACCATCACCTAAACGTGCAGAGATCATCTCTTTACGCTTCAGATCGCCACCTAGTGTCAACATAGCGAAGTCTGCACTTACAGCAAGATCTCGGCTTAGACGCGTGATGTCTTTGTAGTACTTCTTAGTTGGACCGCTCATTTCCGCTTTGATAAAGCGAGAACCTGTTAGTGCGGCACCCAATGCGCCAAATGTGTTGCCTGTCGCATGCTTAATGTGTTTGAACAGCAGATCATCAAACTCTTTCGCACCTTGCTCTGCATCTGGGTTTGCTGCTGCTTCCATCTCTTTTAGTACGTATGGATGACAACGAGTCGCACCTTGGCCAAAGATCATCAGGTTACGTGTCAGAATGTTTGCACCTTCTACGGTAATCGCAACTGGAATACCCACGTAATGCTTCGCCAGGTAGTTCATCGGGCCATCTTGGATTGCGCGACCAGCGTGAATATCGAACGAGTCATTAAGAAGCGTACGTGCTATCTCGGTCATATGATATTTAGCAATAGCAGTGACGATACCCGGCTTTTCTTTCATGTCTAGCGAAGTAGTTGTCAGTGTGCGTGTCGCTTCAAGAAGGTAAGTTAAACCACCAATGCGACCCATTGCTTCTGCCACACCCTCAAATTTACCGATAGACATACCAAACTGTTTACGAACGTATGCATAAGCACCCGTTGTTCTGGTTGTTAGATGTCCGATAGCGGCACCAAGCGCGGGCAGTGAAATACCGCGACCAGCCGACAAACATTCAACCAGCATACGCCAGCCTTTACCTGCGTAATCCGCGCCACCAATTAACCAATCCATTGGAATAAAGACATCTTCACCACGGGTTGGACCATTCATGAATGCAGAACCAAGTGGATCGTGACGCTCACCGATCTCAACACCTTCGTGATCGGCAGGAATCAGAGCACATGTGATACCCACATCTTTCTTGTCACCAAGCAGGCCGTCAGGATCCTGAAGTTTAAATGCGAGACCTAAAACCGTCGCTACAGGCGCTAGCGTAATGTAACGCTTGTTCCAGCTCAGGCGAATACCCAGCACTTCTTCACCATTATGCTTACCGTAACAAACAACGCCTTGATCTGGGATGCCGCCCGCATCAGAACCGGCTTCCGGGCCTGTAAGAGCGAAACATGGAATATCAGTACCGTCAGCAAGACGAGGCAACCAGTAATCTTTTTGCTCTTGTGTACCATAGTGAGAAAGAAGCTCACCTGGACCCAATGAGTTTGGAACCATTACCGATACAGCCGCACTGATGCTTCGAGTCGCAATGCTCGAAACAATCGTAGAGTTAGCATGTGAAGAAAACTCGCGACCGCCGTATTCTTTAGAGATAATCAGAGAGAAGAAACGCTCTTTACGTAAGAATTCCCACACTTCTGGAGATAAGTCTCGGTCTTCTTTTACGATCTTTTGATCGTCAAGCATATCGAGTAGCGTTACGAGCTCATTGTCCATAAAGGACTGCTCTTCTGCCGTTAACTTCGGAGTTGGGTATTGGTGCAGCGTTTTAAAGTTTGGTTTGCCGGAAAATAGCTCTGCATCCCACCAAACACTACCTGCTTCCATTGCTTCTTTTTCAGTGCTGGACAACGGAGGTAGTACTTTTTTAAACATCTTAAATGCTGGGTCACTAATCCATTTTCTTCGTAGAGAGCTCATTGTTCAGATCCTTTTGTTCACGTCACCTTACGGCATAATTTATTATTGGTTTAACTAACAGCTTACTTGTTCAAGTCATTTACTTCGCTGACATTCCTGCTGACAAGTAAGGAATTAACAAATCGACTACAGACTTAATATCGACTTCTTGATCGAATTTACTTTCTGAAAGCTCTAGTAGCGCTTGACTAGATGCCATCGTGAAAACGCACGTACCGAGCGTGAAATGTAATCGCCAGAATAGTAGCTCTTCCGTTAGCTCTGGGTTCGCTTTCATGATAGAGGTAGTAAATAACTTCAATACTTCGTCGTAACGAGTGGTGATGAACCAACGTAAATGCCCCTGCACATCCGTATAACCGCGGCCCAGCAATAGCATAAACAACGCTGTACCATTTGGTCTTACTTCATTAAGTGTAGCTAGAGGCAATCTCAGCGATTCAAACACTTCTTCCATCGTGTAATTATCGCGCGTGTTCAGTTCGACTAGAGAGGTCTTGATACTCGGCATCAGTGCTTCTAGGTATCGGTCTAAAACCGCCCTAACCAGCGTCTTTTTATCACCAAAATGGTAATTGACTGATGCAAGGTTTACATTCGCTCTGCCAGTAATGGTTCTCAGTGATGTATCATTGAACCCATACTCTGCAAACAACCCTTCTGCGACATTGAGTATTTTTTCTTTTGTTGAAGTTCTTGGGGCCATTTTAATCACTCGTATTAAACAACTGTTTAAAATATACCGCGAACAGAGAGATTAACAAACGATTAACATCACATTTTCAAAACTTATTCTTTCAATAAAAATGTTCAACGTTTAACCAAGATAAATTTTAAACATAGTCATTTTAGTGCGGTTAAAATCCGCATAGTTGAACTCAAGCAGCTCCTTGGAATACTGGCGATAAACTTATGGTGATATTACCTGCAGATACAATGACTTAAATTGACACATCAAAAAACGGCATGTTTTAGGAAAATATTTTCCAAAAAAATGGAACTGTTTGGGGAAAGCTCGGTCTGAATATATGTAACAACTAGGGCATTTTAAGTTTCACTGGCCGTCAAACTTTTCCATCTGATTGTTACGTTGCTGCTTTTTTCTTATTAACTCCTATGTTTGTATCCGCCCAGTCAAATTTTCGACTGGGCTTTTTTTCGTCTGAAACATTTCTCTTAGCTCTACCTACAAGATGACAGGCATAAAAAAGCCTCCCTTTTGGGAGGCTTTTCATTGGTTTAAGTTTTTACGCTTGTGCCTTTTTTGGTAAAGACAGGTGAAGCAACACGTAACCGATTATCGCAGCAGTTGTTGACCCCATCAAAATACCTAGTCGTGCGTAAGTATCGAACTCCGGACTCACATTGCCGAATGCAAGTGACGAGATAAAGATAGACATCGTAAAACCAATACCACAAAGCACAGACACCGCGAAAATATGTTTGAAGCCGATACCTTCTGGCAGCTTCGCCACACCTAGCTTGACTGCCGCCCAGCTGAAGGTGAAAATACCCAGAGGCTTACCAACCAACAAACCAAGCGCGATACCTAATGGCAACATTGAAGTTAAGCCAGATAAAGATACGCCTTCTAACGAAATACCAGCGTTTGCAAACGCAAACAGCGGAAGAATACCAAACGCCACGTATGGGTGAAGAGCATGCTCCATGTGTTTCAGCGGTGAATGCTCGCCCGGCTTACCTTGAAGCGGGATAGCAAAACCGATTACCACACCTGCAAGCGTCGCGTGAACACCCGATTTAAGAACAGCAAACCAAAGGATGGCACCCACAATCATATATGGTGTTAGTTTGGTCACCTTCTTAGCGTTCAACACGAACAGTAAACCAGTCATGGCAAAACCAACTAGCAAAGCCATTGTCGATAGATCGCCCGTGTAGAACAGCGCGATGATAACCACAACACCTAAGTCATCGATGATAGCCAGAGCCAGCAGGAATACTTTTAGGCTTACCGGGACACGTTTACCCAGAAGCGCCATGATACCCAATGCAAATGCGATATCTGTTGCCGCTGGGATTGCCCAGCCAGAAACCGCTTCAGCGTCACTCGCATTAAATGCGACATAAATAAGAGCGGGTGCCAACATACCACCTACCGCTGCAATCGCAGGGAAGATCGCTGTTTCTTTTGATTTCAGTGCACCTTCAAGTAACTCTCGTTTAACCTCAAGACCAATTAATAGGAAAAACACCGCCATTAGGCCGTCATTGATCCAGTGAGATACGGACATACCTAAAACATAAGTATGCAGAAAAGATTGATAAGTTTCGCCCAGAGGTGTGTTTGCAATGGTCATCGCGATCGCCGCTGCAATCACGAGAAGAATGCCTCCTGCGGATTCCATTTTGAAAAAGTCACGAATAGCATCGTTCATACATTAACCCTTATATTTATTATCTTCATAAACGATCGACAAAGAATGATCTGAGTTTATAGCTGTAAGAAACTTTAGAATAATCGCTTGTTCAGAGTATAAACTTCGTTATTTCCGATGTTTAATTTGCAACATATCGTATTTTCCAACAATAACTTTGTAGTCGTTACGACCAATTGCATATCGCTTCTTTGCTATTTATTAATCAGTATTACTCATAATTCAGCATAACATGATTAAAATACTTATGATAAACACTGAGAATTATCCTATCTCTATCAAGCTACAGGAACAAAAAAGCCACCTCAAGGGTGGCTATATAAATAAAAACCGAATGGTAGTTAGCAAACAACTAGTAGCCAGTTAATTGCATAAATCCCCAAGCCTCGTTAGAGCCCGATGCTAACGTAGGACCTTCCCAATATGGGATAACAAAAGGGAGCCACATATTGGTGTTAACGACACGTGTCGTCAGGTCAATGTCGTATTCTGGCATATTGATAACCCATTGTAATGGCAACCGTTTTCCGTTAGACAAGCTGGTCACTTGTATCGGTTGAATCGTGATATCTTTCTCTGACAAATTGATCACTTTACCTGAACGTGTTGATAAGGTGCCGAATATATGAGGCATTTGACCGTGATGACGATACCTGCTGACCGTCAGCGCTCTGCCATCATCTAAGTTGAATGTAAACCAGTCCCAACCTTGTTGCCCTTCTCCTATCAGACCACTGCCCCACTCTTTTTGAGTCCAGGCCGTGCCTGATACCGGGATCCGTTGACCATCAATATTCAAACTGCCTTTCACATTAAGAAAAGGGGCACTAAAGCTAAACGAGGCAACCGACTGCAAGGCATGCTTGACCTGAAAGCCTCTGTCGCCATTGACGACAAATGGGCCGTTCGTCTGTGTGTTAAGGTCAACGCTGAATTCATCCGTCGCAACAATAAGTTTGCCAGGGAAAGGCGTTGTGCCAAGAGAGCGCCAGTTCCAATTGTCAATCCATAAGCTAAATGGATGATTCTGCATCCCAGCCTGGCCTATGCCACCTCGCGCAACACGTTGCTCTTTCCACACCTGAGAACCATGGCTAATGACGATGTGTGAGATATATAGCTGAGGATTTTGCCAGCCTCTGGTTTCACGTTCATCTGTCGCTACTCTAAAGTAACTCCACTGAACGTTATAAACCCCGCCGTTCTTATCTTGCAGCTTAGCGAAGTAATTCCACCATTCGTGCTGGTATTTGGGATGAAACTTAAAATCAGCTGGCAGTGAAACATGTTCATCAGGCAAAACTGGCTCAAAGATAGTGTTATTCTCTCTGGTCAGTATCGAGTTAATATCACTCTCCTGAGTAACCGTGTCTTCCGACCAAAACGGCAAGTATAGAGAGCCTAGCAGTACAATCACTGCCGCAATAGACAATACTGCTGCTAAGAAGCGCTTTTTGGAGTTCTTTTTTACCACTACAACGCATCCCTCAATGACTTCATTGGTGTACTTTTGATCATTCTAATAACAGGCAAGGCACCTGCCGCCATGATAGCCAGCATTGCCCAGGCGATCGTCTTGGCGTATTCCCAAGGGATCGTCTGTAGCTCCAGTGACCAGCCAAAAGATTGTCTGATAATAATGTCCACAATCACATGAGCCAGTGCTAAGCCAAGAGGCACAGCGATCAGCGCCGATATTGCCCCAAACGCGAACAGCTGTAAGCCACCGAGTAAAACAAGCTCTTTACCGGAAACGCCCATACAACGAAGTAGTGAGAAGTGTCTCTGCCGAGAGAGTTCACCTGCCAGTGTCGCAAAGAACAAGCCGAAAACAGCGATGATAAGCGTGATGTTGCCCAGCGTACCCGCGATAGCAAACGTATGATCAAAAACACGCATTGCTTGGTTATAAATATTACTATCATCAAAAATGCGATCCTGAGATAAGCGGAACACATTTTCTAATCGGTTTTTCAGTCCTTCACCATTGACGTTATCTTCAAGAACGACGCCAAGCCCCACGTTCCCCGTTCCTGCAAAAGCATACAGCCAACTTCGGTGAGACATCATTACTTGGTTATAGGGGTTACCATAGTCATAATAAACACCCGCAACTTGCCACCCGTCACCAAGCGGAGCATGAAGATCAATCACATCACCAGGTCGTATGTCGAGCTTTAACGCCATCGACTCACTAACCATGATACTTTTGCCATGATGTAACTGATACCAGTAACTAGGCACACCCAGCTTAACCGTTAGAGAATCGAGTTCCCCTTCAGAAGCACCAGTGCTCACAACCTGCAGAACGCCCTTATCCGTAGGTAGATCTTTTTCCCAACGCCACCACACAGACTTCACTTCAGGTTGCTGCTGTAACCAGCCACTCATGCGTGCCGCATTATTGTTATTCGGGTAAATATAAATGTCCGCAGCCAAACGTTGGTTAAGCCATTTGTCGGTGGTGTCTCTAAAACTACCGACCATGGTTTCAACGCCAATGTTTGCAGCAAGTGCAAGCATGAATGCCATGCTCGCGACTCCGCGGTAACTCATACTAGCCGCAGCATCTGCGAAGAACCACCGGACTCGCACCCAACGCAGTGAGTAAGAAAAACTCTGAAATAGATGCCACATGATAAATGGCATAACGAGGGCAACACTTAACATCATCAGCGCGACAATAGTGAAGCCAATCTCCTGTGTTTTTGGTGCTTGATACACGGCGACCGCAGCAACACAAAAAGCACATGCAGCCAACGCTTGCCAAGAGAACTCTCGACCAGCAAAACGCATCAAAGAAAGACGAGACGATAAGCGAATTGGTTGTGATTTAAGTAGACGTATTAACGGCCATAAACACGAAATTAGCGCCCCCATCGCTGACATGATTAAGCTGTATATGCTTGACTTCCATGACCAACCGATAGACAAACCGACGTTAGCGTCATACAAATCACTTAAACTTGTCGACACCGTTGGGATAAGCTCATTTGCGAGTATTACCCCCAAAAAGTTGCCACATGCCCAAGCGACCGTCACAAGAATAGACAGTTCAAGTAATAAAGCTTGCGCAAGTTGAGTTCCGCTTACACCCGCTTGGCGTAATATCCCTACTAAGCGTTGTCGCTGAATCAGAGACAAAGACATGGCTTGATAAAAGATAAACAGTCCGACTAAAAACGACAGCATTCCCATTGCCGTTAAGTTCATATGAAACGCTTTAGTCAAAGACTCTAATTCGTTGCGCGTGTTATGAGTCAGCGTCATGCCATTGGGTAGCATTTTTTTCAGTGCCGATAGCTTTTCTTCTGACATTTCACCACACAAAATCGAAGACAAGCCCGAGCTGCGTTTCAACATGCGTAGTAAAGAAATATCAGTAATCAGCCTAGTACCGGAAAGCAGACTATTCTGGTCGACTTGAAGCGGGCCCAGACGGCTGCCATCGTTCATCTCAATAAAGTCACCATCTTGCCATTCCATGTAAGAAGCCAAGTCTTGACTGATCAGAATTGGATAAGGAGGCTTCATTATGGACAGAATCGGCATTTCCCCTAATGACTTTCCTTGCTGAAGAGGAATCATCGCGACAGGATCAATACCGACCAACATCAGATTCATGTCTGACTTGGCGTCTAAATGGATCACATCAAACGGGGCACATTGATTGAAGCCTGCGCGGCGCAGCTGGATATAAAAACCCTGAGGAACTTTATTAGCGGAGTGCTTGGTACTAATTCGGTAAGGCAACGGATTAGAGAAAAGCCTCTCTCCCGTTGTATAGCTCTGTTTTGCATGCTGGTTAATCGAAGTAACACCAACCAGAAGAGATACGCCTAAAGTTAAACCTAACCAGACGAGAATAATTTGCAGTGGGTAACGACGGTAATGACCGAGTAGTGCCTTAACTACGGGCCATAACATGCAGTTGTCCCCCTTGCAGTCGGATTTTACCTTCCATATGGTCAGCGACCTTCTCACTATGAGTCACCAACAACAATGTACAATTCAGTTGGCGCGCAAGCGTGGTTAATAAACGCATCACCGCTTCGGCATTTCGTTCATCCAAACTTCCGGTTGGCTCATCGGCCAAGAGAATTTGCGGTTCCATGTAAAGAGCTCGTGCAATCGCAGCGCGTTGTTGCTGGCCACCAGAGACTTCTTCAGGATAACGGCCAAGAAGCGGCATCAAATCAAGAGCGGAGAGAATCTGACGCCACAAACCTTGATCTTCCGGCAAGCCTTTTAACTGGCGGCAAAAACGAATGTTATCCGCAATATTTAGCGTCGGAAGAAGGTTAAATTGCTGGAAAATATTGCCGATGTTATTTCTGCGATAGAGTGTTCTCAAATGCTCCGGAGCATCATGCATCGAAAAACCGACAAACTGAATTTCTCCGGAATCCACCGTATCCAGACCAGCAATCAAATTAAGTAAGGTACTTTTGCCTGAACCACTCTCACCCATCAGAGCGACTTGCTCACCGCGTTGTAATGTTAATTCTGCCCCTTGTAAAACTGGGTGAAACTCTCCCCCATCTACATAGCCTTTACATAGGTCTGACAGTCTTAACATTAATATAGCCGCTCAACAGGTATTTAAAATTGGGATAAGAATCTACACTAAAATCGGACCAGTAGGAAGTATTTTGAATACTAGATCACATTATCAAACCGCAAATGCAACTCGATTCACCTTCTCAAACTATTTTTGTTGAAATTAAAAGCAAATTCCTATCACTAATAATCGATTTTCTCCATTTGTATGGTTAGCTACCGATTAGGTTTTTCATCCACTTTTTACTTCTCACACGAGGTAAGGAAATCGCCCACTTAACCACTTCCTCGGTCAAAAAGAGTAAATACACCCATTGCGGTTCCCAACCAAGGTAAATAGCAGCAAAGGCAGCAAGAGGGATACCAATAACCCACTGTGCTACTAAGTCCTGATACAGGCAGAATTTAACATCACCGCCCGCGCGAAGAACACCGACAATGACCATCATAGGAATGGAACGCAGTATCACACCAATCGCCAGAATCAGCATAAATTGCTCTGATAACTGACGCGTTTCTGGCGTCAAAGCGCTGAACGCATTCAGTATCCACTGGTTTGAAACCAACAGTAATAAGGCAACCACCACGGCAATGATCAGATTCAAAATCAGTGTTGCCCAAGCTTGGTAGTAAACAGGTTCAAAATTCTTTGCGCCTAACTGATTGCCCACCAAAACGGCAGCAGCATTCGACAAACCGATCATCATTGCCAACGCTATGGATTCAACGGGGGTCATGACTGAGAGAGCCGCCAAGCCCTGGACGCCCGCTTGTCCCATAATCGCATGATAAACAAATAGTCCACCAGCCCATGCCAGAAAGTTAAATGTCGTAGGTAATGACAAACTAAGAAAGCGCGTAATTTTTTCAAATACTAATCCCGCTCGGATGTCATTCCATCCAAACGCAAGAATATGTTTCTTCGCCCATAAATACCCGAATAGACAGCCCACTTCGATGGCACCGCTGATAACAGTCGCGATTGCAGCCCCGGTAATACCAAGTGCAGGAAAACCCAAATGACCGAAAATCAACACCCAGTTTAGGAACACGTTCGAGACGATTCCAATACCACTAAAGAATGTGCTTAAGCCCGGTTGATGCATCGCTCGCAAACCAACGGCCATACTTGCAACACAGGCAACAGCAAACATACTGGCTGAAGACGCCACCAAATAGTTTGCCCCCAGATCAATAACCTGCTGTGAGTCAGTGGTTAAACTCATGATTGGATCAGGAAAGACCACAAACAGGAAAACAGCCATCGCAGCAAACACCATTGATATCACCCAGGTAAGAGATGTACTCTCCCTTACGCCCGCTTTGTCCCCGGCCCCCCAATATTGAGCGGTTAACAAAGCTCCACCAGTCGTGACACCCACCAACATAATTGTCGTGACAAACGTAGCTCGAGCGGCCACCCCAACGGCGGCAATTTCAGCCTCACCAAGCTGGCCGAGCATTAATACATCGACCAGGCTGCGGCTGGAAAACATAATGCTTTGAAGAGTGATTGGAAGCGCTATCGCGAACAAACGACGTAAAAATGCCTTATCGGCGTGAATTAAAAGCTGAGAAAAAAAAGACACGAGCACTCCAACGACAACTTGTTGAAAGAAATGGAAAAGTGTCTCATGATTATACCTAGCGGTGATAATTCCACCAACAAAAAAAGGACAAAGAATGAAAAAGGTGTTGGTACTTGGCGCGTCTGGATACATAGGTTCTCAACTTCTCCCTCTTTTACTAGATAAAGGTTACAGCGTCACAGCAGCGGCGCGACATATCGAGTATTTAGAATCAAGATCGCGCCCTCATCCAAACCTGACGCTGAAATACCTGGACTTAGCCGACGCTGAGTCAACATTATCTATTGTGAATGACTTTGATTTGGTCTTTTTTTTGGTGCACGGAATGGCTCAGGGAGATGACTTTGTCGAATACGAGCTCAACCTTGCGCTGAATTTTAAGTTCGCCTTAGAAAAAAGCCGCGTTAAACACGTTATTTATCTCAGTGCAATTCAGCCCCAAACGGGAAATTCGCGACATTTAGCCGCGCGAAAAGCAACCGGAAAAATCATTCGCCAGTCCGGTGTTCCGGTCACAGAATTGCGCGCTGGTGTGATTATCGGCCCGGGTTCTGCGGCTTTTGAAATAATGCGTGACTTCGTTTACAACCTGCCTGTTTTAGTCACACCAAAATGGGTGGACTCTAAAGCCAACCCGATAGCTCTGCCTAATCTGAATCATTACTTACTCTCCCTTGCGGCAGAACCACCACCGGTGGAAAGTAAGATCTACGAAGTGGGAGGGCCAGATACATTAAGTTACAGAGAACAATTTCGCGTTATATGCCAAGTGACGAATAAGCCATACCGATTATGGTCTACCCCACTGCTTACCCCTAAAATGGCGTCGCACTGGCTCGGGCTCATCACTTCCGTTCCATCAAGTATTGGCAAGGCACTACTCGCCGGATTAGAACACGATTACATCGCTGATTCGGTCGCGATTGAGACTCGGTTTCCACAAGAAATGATCAGTTATGAACAATCGGTAAAAGAGGCAATTGCACACGAGGGAACGTTTGTACGTAGCAATGTTTGGGGATTTGAGCCAGCGGCACTAAAACGCTGGCAACCAGGATATGGCTACTTTCCTAAACAAGCAGGAGCCAGCATAAAAACCAAAGCATCTGCTGACGCGTTGTGGAAAGTTGCGCAGAAAATTGGTAGCCGAGAGAAAGGATACTACTTTGCAAATATTCTTTGGCGAACCCGTGAATGGCTGGATATCTTTTTTGGTGGCGGGAAACCCGTTCGAGTCTCCCCTCCCGGACCCGAACTCAAAGTGGGCGACTTCATTGACTCTTGGAAAGTCATCCGGTGTGAAGAAAACCAATTCTTATCGCTGTTTTTTGGCATGAAAGGTCCCGGGCTCGGGCGCTTGGAAATCAGTATTAAAGATGAAGGAGATGTGCGAGAGCTGGACATAACGGCGTGGTGGCATCCGCAAGGTTTTCTGGGGCTGCTTTACTGGTTTGCCATGATGCCGGCCCACCTGTTCATATTTAATGGCATGGTGAAAGCGATGGCTAACCAAGCGGAAGAAAACTCAGACCACTAGGCAGCCATACTTTATACTTATCAGAACTTTAAGAAGAATCAATTAACCATAGCGGTGGTTTCAACCATTTCTTCTTCGACTTCTTCTGGCTCATCCTCTGGTAACTTGTGCGCTATACCAGCATGACAATCGATACACGATTGATCTCGTGATTCCATCATTTGGTGTCGACGAGCCGTCGTACGACCTTGCGCTTCGAAGTCCATGCGATCAACCTGGTGACAGTATTTACATTGCTTGGACTTATTGGCGACAAACTCCTCCGTTACGATTGTCGCAAGCCTTGGCCGGTGTTCTGACTCAAAGTTTTCCAGCGTAATATCGCCTTTCAATTTATGGAAGATATCCGCTGTCGCGGTGATTTTAACGATCATTTTGGGAATAAACTCTCTCGGAACATGACAGTCACTGCATGTCGCGGCAATCACACCTTTTGAGTTGTTGTAATGTATTGACGCTTGATATTCCTCCACGATCGTATCCATCCCAATGTGGCATCCGAAACAGAAGTCGTTGGTGTTGGAATAATTCATAACGCCATGGTAAGCGCCTAGTGCGCCCACGCCTAAGATAAACGCGACTACACCACCAAGCGGGATGCCGAGCATCCATTTTTTATTAGGTCGACTCCACCATCCCATATAGTTTGCTCCACCTTGCCAGTGATTGATTTATTGGAAACTCGCGTAATATTCAGACAGTGCAACCAAATCGTCTTCACTTAACCCTTTAACAGCGCTATCCATTTTCTTATCTACAGAACGTGCACCGCTATGAAACTGCTTGAGCGTGGTTAGCAAGTAGCCTTTTTGCTGGCCTGCCAGAATCGAGGTTTCATCCATCGGATCGCTGCCTCCATCCACATGACAGCTGTCGCAATTTTTCTCGTGAATCATTTTCCCTTTATCAGCCAGTGACTGATCGAAGTCCTGTTTCGCACGAACAAACGCAAGCTGTGAATAGTGTGCAGCTAACTCTTCCACTTCTTCTTCGGAAAGCGATTTCACAATAGTCGCCATGTCACCACTTTTGCTCGTATCACCATAAACATGCTTAACGGTATCAGCAGGTCTACCTTCTGCGTACTGCAACATTTGGTCAGTGAAATTAAATTCAGGTAAGCCCGCAATAGAAGGAATATTGGTATTTGTCGATACCCCACCCGGTCCATGGCATGCCTCACATTCCAAACGCTCGATTAATTCTGGAGCGGATGCTTGCACTGACGAAACCAGAAGAAAGTTTGCTGTAATCAACGTCAACGCTTGAGTTATTTTTGTCAAAGAAGAACACATAGGCTGCGATTCCTAAACTTAAATATTATTGAAAGACAGTGAGAACTAGGCGGCTGTATCTAAAATCTACTAGAAAGAAAATGGAATAAACATGACGACTCTCAAGTAAGATCACTGCTAAACCAACGCTTTCTTATAAGCAATTCCAATATCAACCTGTCCAAAACAACATCTCATTTACATACACAATACATATTAGACCACGCTCTTATAATTTGCTGACATTAGAAAGGCAAATTATAACCTTATTTTTTATAAGTCATTGTTATGCATAATAAAACAACAAAACCCATAACATTCAACACTTTGAGCAACATCACAACACTCAAAAAATCTCTTTAGCGAGCTGTGAAGCACGGTTTTATGTCTATACTCAAAACAGTCGGTGGTAGAGTGAAATGTAAATTTTGACCCGTCGTTGTTCACTCTCTCCAAAAGATAACTAACAAGAATAAAGCAAACTACTTTATATGGGCTCTTTATACTCAGAGCCGAAAATTCAATAAGTTGTATCTAAATTAGTCCCACTTTTATTTAAATCTATTAGGTGAAAGCGAGAGGGAAAATGAACAATATAAAACTACTTTTCATCACAACCCTTGCCATGTTAATGGCCGCATGTGGTCCAGGCGGTAAAAATGATCAAAATACCCCTCCGCCAGATGTCAGTTCATTCAGCGTCGAAATCGAAAAGCCGATGCTTATGTCCTCCGACAGTGGTACTGAAACAAAGTTGGTGGTTGACTTTAACGTTCTGGACGGCGCGGGGCGTGACTACACGTTCGACACCGATAAAGACTTTAGAATCGCGGTGTTAAAAGCAATGCCGGCACGCAGTGACGTTGAAGATACTAGTGACCCCGCATACGACTATAACGGGCGAAACGGCAATACTTTCTGGAAAAGTTTCCATCACTCCAGTGATGCCTCAAATAACAGAGCATCAATGGAGAGTGTTTGGGATGGCGATTTAGAGAAAACAGACGACGGCTATCGTTACACCTTTGCAATTACAGACATTTTGAAAGTCGCCGATCCGTATCCTGCCGATTCCGCTGATAATGACGGGTACATTAGCTGGGATGAAAATAAGTTGCACCGAATCGTGTTCGCTTATGGCGACCAAGAAGTCGGTTTTACCCATGTTTATGAGTGGGTACCAGGTACCAGTTCAGACAGCACTGTAACGAGAAATGTCATTGAAGACGGAACCTGTGCGAATTGTCATATGAACGAACCCCTCCACCATGGTCCGGGTTATCGTTCAATCGACAACAACATCGCCGTTTGTACGTCTTGTCACAACGACAGTAACCCAGGTGCGGCACCCGCTCGACGACCACTTGCGGCCGTTGTACACCAATATCACGGCAACGTATTTAAACTTGGCAGTGACAGAAATGACCTGACTACGTACAAGCAGCCTGTTGATGACAGTGAGCAGTTAGTCACTGACATAGACGGTCTTGTCGTTGAGGGCAGCCCATTCCCACAAGATGCGCGCAACTGTACGACTTGTCACTCGAGTGACACAGCAAAAGCATCGGATGCAAACAACTGGTTTGAACACCCAACCCAAGTTGCCTGTGAAACCTGTCACTTGTTCCGTGATCGCGGAGCTCATGCAAATCAAGTTGGTACAGCATGGATTCGAGACGGTTCCCCTCAAAATACTTGTACCGGATGTCATCGCCCTTATGAGCGTGACGAAAATGGCGACCCAATCATTGGCGAAGACGCAAGCAGAAGCGCTAAAACGGTTCACATGATGCGTCTGGCAAACCTATCAACCGCCAGAGACACGTTAGACGTCTCGATTGAACAAGCGCGTTTCATTGATGATAGCTTCGAAGTTCAAGTACGCATCATGAAAGACGGTGTGGGTATAAGCTCGATGGCTGACATTAGGCCTTATATCAATAATGACGATCACTTCTATCTTCTTCTTAACTGGGATAACGGTGAAGGACCTCTATTGTCATATTTAAGTCCGTTAACTTTCTCGTCACCATCGCCGCTCCCAACCGTTGATCTGAACATGTATGGAGACGGTGCGGTTGGCGATGGCTGTGTTGCAGAAGGTGATGGTATGTTCACCTGTCACAAAGACCTCAGTGCTTCTGATATCAAACCAACCAGCACTTCGAAACTGACTGTCAACATTGCAGATGTACCTCTATGTGCTGACAGAAGAGAAGGCGTGCTAAGTGAGTGTGTCAACTTTACCGGCATTGATCTAATCAAGAGCCCGTTCATGATTGCAGCAAATAACACGTCATCAGCCTTCGGCATTGGTGGTGTGGAAATTCCTCATAGTCTTCCAATGGGCGCGGATATTGAGAGCTGTAACGGTTGTCATAAAGAGCTGACAATCCACGCTGACTCCCATGCGGCGACTGATTTCCAGCAATGTAAAAATTGCCATAACTCAGAACGTCCATCTTTTTACACAGGTATACCGGCAGATCTGAAATACCACGTGCACTCGTATCATGCGTTTGGGTCTCATCGTAATGGTGAGGCGGTATTCCCAGGAGCAATTAACAATTGTGAATCTTGCCATACATCGTCTCAATTTAACCTGCCAAGTCAGGAAAATACGCGCCCATCATTGGCGATGAATACAGCAGGTGAAACAAAATACTTCAGCCCGGCTCTAGTGGCCTGTGGTGCATGTCACCTTGAATCAGCGCTCGCTGACGCAGATCCAGAAACTGTAGCTGGTGATGCAATACTGAGCCATATGATAAATAACGGCGCAGTCTTTGGTGCTGACACAGCAGCAGAAGCGATGGGTTCTGAGCAATGTTCGACATGTCACGCTATCGGGCAGTCTCAGGGCGTAGATAAGGTTCACAAGGTATATGACTACCGTTGAAAACGTCATTGATCATAAGTAATTAACGATTAAGGATGAAAAAGGAATTGTTATGAGAGCAATCATTCAGCGGTGGTTAGTGGTGTTAATACTCGGGTTTGGGGTAATTTCTTCGGTGAACTCTGAAGACGTGACCGAGCCCGAGGCAGAACCTGAAGCAGCAACCTTATCGAGAGAAGAGATACAGACCATACTGGATACGAAGTTTTCTGAAGGGAAATACTCTCGTCGTGGTCCTGATGGCTGTCTACGATGCCATGATGACACGTCTGATAAGCCTGCTACGGGTATTTTCGATAATGTACATGGTAAAGCTGCCAATATTCACGGACCAATGAACGATAAGCAGTGTGAGGCGTGCCATGGTCCGGCGAATAACCATGAACGTAATCCTCGTAAAGGCCAAGTAAGGGAGCCAATGATCACCTTTGGTCCTAACTCCCCTGTTCCTGTAGAGAAACAAAATAGCGTGTGTTTGTCGTGCCACCAAGATGCTAAACGTTCTACTTGGCACAGCAGTGAGCACGCTTTTGAAGGCCTATCGTGCTCGAGCTGTCACCAGTTGCATCAAAAGGACGATCCTATGATGGTTGCTGAGTTGCAAGCGGATAAATGTACAGATTGCCATATTAAGGCCAAATCTGACATTCACAAACGCAGCAGTCACCCGGTTCTGGATGGCGTAATGACCTGTTCGAATTGTCACAACCCACACCAGACAATCAACGAAGCGAGCCTCAACTGGTCATCAATTAATGACACCTGCTATGAGTGTCACGCGGAAAAACGCGGTCCAAACTTATGGGAACATGAACCCGTCACGGAAGATTGTACAACCTGTCACTCTCCTCACGGTTCAGTTAATAAAGCCATGTTAAACAAACGTCTACCAATGCTATGTCAGGAGTGTCACCGCGTTCCTCATGCTAACGTTGCGATGCCTGAAAACGACTTGAAGGTTCGTGGTGGTAGCTGTATGAACTGCCATACTCAAGTGCATGGCTCTAATCACCCACGCGGTCAGACGCTAAGATATTAAGGAGGGTGGCATGAAACTATCAAAAATCTGTATTGCTATTTCCCTTGCTTTATCTCTACAAGTACACGCAGAGGATTATTCGCTGCAGAATAGCCAAGAGGCTGATACCAGCCGCTGGAATTGTACTGACTGTAGTAGCGATGGTTTGTGGAGTGGTGATGTCAGTGTGGGCGTCGGTTATCTCGATAACGACGGTTCAACACGATTCTATAACTGGAATCCACCTCTTCATGGCACTAGTTCAGACAACAAGCACCTAAATGCAAGCCTGAATGCGGATATTGAACGCTATGAAGATGATGGCTTCTACAATCGCTTACTTGTTGACGACTTAGGGCTACAACGCTTCTTGATTCAATGGGAAATTGGAGAGTATGACGGTTTTCGTTTGGTAACAAGTTACAGCGAAACGCCCTACTACTGGAATCGCTCATCATTAAGTGCC
Source organism: Vibrio natriegens NBRC 15636 = ATCC 14048 = DSM 759 (assembly GCF_035621455.1). NCBI lineage: Bacteria > Pseudomonadati > Pseudomonadota > Gammaproteobacteria > Vibrionales > Vibrionaceae > Vibrio > Vibrio natriegens. The sequence goes on along the minus strand of NZ_CP141822.1, from coordinate 1,281,662 downwards.
TACCAAGGGAGTGACAACGTACTCACGAGTGGAGCTTTGAGCAAATATGATCACGAAGTTACCCGTGATACCTTCAAGTTTGAGCTCAAGTACACGCCTAAATCACCTTGGCAACCCTATGCATCGATGAAACATGAGCGTAAAGAAGGCACAACGTCCCTCTATTCATCGACCATACCGGGTTATGGCAGCGGCCCCGGATTCATTCCTAAGGCCGTCGACCATGAGACACTCAATACCCAAGTCGGTATGAGCTACGTAGAAGATCTCTGGTTGGTTGATGTTGCCTATCGCGGTTCCTTCTTCCGCAATGACATGTCAGCGCTCTACTATGGCGATACTTCAGACCCGTATGCGAACCAACTTTCTAACGAACCTGACAACGATTTTCATCAGCTGGCTGTGTCCGGTAATTATCGCGTGAACCAACAAACCTTCAATGGCCGGATTTTATGGTCACAAGCTACATCTGAAGGAGGTTTACTACCATTTGCGTTGTCCCCTTCTAACTCAAATACATTTCACGGTGAAACCAGTACTTGGCAAGTCAGTGGGGATTATCACAACAAACTATCACGTGATACCGCTCTGAAAGTGTCTGCTGATTACTCCGACAAAGACGACAAGTCTGATAGAAACGATGTGGTTGGCGCAACGCGCGAAAGCTATGACCGCACCAAAACAAAACTGGAAGCCTCGGTCACTCATCGCCTCAACAGCGATATCAGATTGAACGCGGGCTATGACTACACGCACGACAAACGAGAGTACGCTGATCGTAAAAGTATTGATGAGCAAAGTTTGCATTTCGGAGCTCGTTATCGTCCAGAAGCGCCATGGCAATTAGGCGGAAAATTATCCTACTCATTCCGAGATGGATCTTCTTGGCGAAATTCAAGTAGCGACTCGCCTAACTTACGACAATACTACTTAGCCGATAAAAACCGCATAGAATTACGCGGAGACGGTAGTTACGACATCTCTGAAAACGTACAACTCCTCGCAGAAGCCTGGTACGGCAACGATGATTATGACAAACCTGACATTGGCCTGAGTGAGGGTGAAGACTACGGTTATGATTTAAGTGTCAATTTCAACCTCGCTGAGGGCTTGAATGGACATGTGTTCTATAACCAACAAATCATTCGCTCAGAACAGCAACAAGCAAATTCGGATGTCGTTGGATGGGATAGATACAAAACAAAACTGAAAGACGATGTCACCACCGTTGGCTTTGGGGTCAGTAAAGACGGACTTCTTGAAGACAAGTTAACCCTCTCTCTGGACTACAGCTATAGTCAGGCAGACAGTAAATCGTCAACAACGGCCAGCGGGTATCAGTATCCGGACAATGAATACAAATCATCGCGTCTTGAAGGTGTTGCAGATTATGAAATCTCAGACAATCAAAGCGTTCAATTCAATGTTCGTTACGAAGATTACTCTGAAGATGATTACCTCTTCAATAATGAAGTAAGTAACATGGGTGACGTTCTGCAAGACTACAACGGCATCTATGGCGGCGTTTATTGGAAGTATCGCTTCTAGCCAATGTGCGTTGTTAAAACTAAAAAAGCATCAGAGACACTACGAATCTGATGCTTTTTTGTTTATTGGGGCAAGTTATGCCTGAAAGCTGAGAGGAATTTCAGCTAATTGATTGCCTTCATTCGCAGGAAATATTAGGTATTCGCCGTGGTATTTCACCATCGATTTATAATCTGTTACCTTGTGGACCATAAAGCCCGCCTGCGATGCTTTTTCGACAAACTCAGCATGATTACCGCGCACAAACCAACTCATCGGTTTAACCAGTAACTCACCATCAAAACAGCTTTCACATTGGTCTGCACAAAGTGCTAATGAGTTTTGACCTTCGGTAAATATCTGAACCTTGCCGCATCCTACTAATTGCTCAGAGGTAGACACTTCCCAGCCCGCTTGCTCCATGACATCCAAAAAGGCTTCAATATCAGAGTCTTTAATCACTTTGGCTTCTTCGCCTTCAGGGAAGAACTGGGCGTAATAGGCTGAGATACGTTTAAAGATAAACAACAAGCCTGAATCGTTACCCTTTGAACGCCCCGCTTTTTGCCAGCGGGTCAAATCATCACCCACTACTCGGCCAAAATTTTGCGATTTCAGTGCTTTTGTTACCCAACGCACCAAGTAATGGTTGTTAGCCACAGGCGCATTCGCCAGCTTACCTGAGCGATGTTCCGTGTCCAAATCTGCCAACGCTGAGTTAACCAGATTCTGAATTTCTTTGGTGTAATCCGACATTACGCCTTTCTTCCTAAAGTCCAATAAAACAGTGCAGACAGCACTGCACAAGCAAACATAACAATGAGCATTGGCCATGCAACGTCACCCGGAAGTGCCGCCACAAACGCACCAATCAACGACCCCATGCCGAACCTTAATGTGCCCGCCAGTGACGATGCGGTACCAGCCATTGATGGGTAACCACTTAAAAGTAGTGCCATAGCGTTACTGCCAATCGTCGATAACGTACCAATAAAGAGCACAACAAAAGGTACCGTGCCCCATAAGCCTAAATCCAACAACCAAGCCACTAACAAACCAATACCAGCCAAAAGCTGAACCGACAGGCCAAAACGAAGCATGGCATGCGACCCCACTTTTTTCACCAAGCGTCCGTTAATGCTGGTCATGATGATCATCGCCACAATATTCAGACCAAACAAGTAACCAAAGTAGTCAGGTCGAACACCGTATATATCAATATAGACAAATGAGCCCGCGGTAAGGAAAGCAAACATTCCAGAGAATGAAAATGCGCCAGCTAACATCAGGCCCAACGCTTCTGAGCTAGAACATAAACGAGCGTAGTTTCTTAGTGTCGTACGAAAACGTAAAGGTTGACGATTTTCTGGTTTTAATGTTTCCGGAATCTTCCAAAATACGAGAGAAATAACCACAACGGCAAATATCGCCAGTACCCAGAAAATCGATCGCCATCCAAACCAGATCGCAAAGTGCCCGCCAATCATCGGCGCAACTAACGGCGCGATTGTGATAACTAGAGTGACAAAAGACATAGTGCGGGCGAAGTCTTCACGTTCAAACATGTCGCGAACGACCGCCTGGATAATGACCGCCGCTGCCGCACCCGCAAAGCCTTGCGCGGTACGAACATAAGTAAGAGCGTCAATGCCATTTGTAGTCGCACTCACGACTGCCGCTAATCCAAAGAAAAACACACCTAAAATAAGAACCGGTCTGCGTCCAAAACTATCTGAAAGCGGGCCGTGGATTAACTGTCCGATCGCAAAGCCTGCGGTATATGCCGTTAATGTAATTTGCACCGCGCCAGGAGCGACACCGAGATCTTTCGCAATCGCAGGCATCGCAGGCAAATACATATCAATGGCAAGCGGAGTAAGTGCACCAATCGCCCCAAGAACGATGAATAGTAAAAAGGAGAGTTGGGATTGCGGAGCACTTTGAACTTTTTCTGTCATTCTTTTACCTCTAGTTGAGTCCCAACCACTCGCACCCTGGCCTGGATACAGTGATCAATGAAGCTTCTCGTCACGTTGATTATAGGAATAACAGCGAATCCAAAATCTCGTTTTACAAGGTTCAAAAGGACGAATGGATACCAAGGTGCTGCAAACGACTCAAACAATAAAGCGCATGATAACGATTCAAATTCATACGCTGACGATGAGAGTAAAGAAGATGGGCAATGAAGCTCACTCCACCATTTTTCACCACATCGGATGTTTTACGAGAAAAGTAAGTGTCTTAGATAAACGAGCCTCAGTTAATAACTTGAGGTTTGACACTGACTAAAACTGTCTGGCACTAAATCTATTTGGTAGGAGCCGTCATTTTGAGCGATTTCCTACCAAAAAACCAGTTCCCAATAGGAACTAAATAATTTCCTAGAGCTATGATTAATTCCAGATCGAATCAATTTCTTCTTGAGTCAAATAACGGTAATCACCCGGTTCGAGTGCTTCGTCAAGTTCGATAGAACCAATGCGTTCACGATGTAGATATTCAACTTTGTTACCGAGCGCAGCAAACATGCGTTTCACTTGGTGATATTTGCCCTCAACGATGGTTAGCAACAACTCATTTTCAGCTTCATTCACGATCTCTAAACGCGCTGGTAACGTCGCTTCCTGCTCATTACGAAGCATGATGCCTTCGGCAAGTTTCTCAGCATAATCAGGCTGAATAGCATCAACTAGCCAAACACGGTAGGTTTTTTCACACTTGTGTTTTGGCGAAGTAATGCGGTGCGACCACTTACCGTCGTCGGTAATGAGCACCAGACCGGTAGTGTCAACGTCCAGACGACCTGCAAAATGTAGATTCTCGATTTTTGGCTCATCTAACAACATGAATGCGGTTTGATTAAAGCCATCTTCATGTGAACAAACGAAATCAGCAGGTTTGTACAACATAATGTAACGTGGCCCCGGCGCAGCAACTACGCGGTCTTCCCACATGACTTCCGCACCTTCCGGCACCTTGAATGATCCACTTTTTTGAATGTCACCATCAACGGTCACTTCGCCACTTTTGATGATCTTTGTCGCCTGCTTGCGCGTCGCACCCAGAGCGTCACACAAATATTTATCTAAACGCATGAATACCTCATTGAATTATACCCAAATGCTCTCCGAATCGTGGTTCTAAGATCACTTGGGTATAAAAGTCAGGTATTATAACGTCCCTGGTTGGAATAGTTGAGCAATTTCACATTTTTTCATGTATACACTTCGTCCCTATCAAGCTGACTCTGTAAAAGCGGTCATTCATTACTTTCGTAAACACTCGACACCTGCCGTGATTGTGTTGCCAACTGGTGCGGGCAAAAGCCTGGTGATTGCCGAATTGGCTCGTCTGGCTAAAGGGCGAGTGTTAGTTATGGCGCATGTTAAAGAGCTGGTTGAGCAAAACCATGCCAAATACGAAGGGTACGATCTCAAAGGCTCGGTTTTTTCTGCTGGCCTTGGACGCAAAGAAACCGATCAGCAAGTTGTGTTCGCTTCTGTTCAGTCGGTGGTAAGAAACTTAGATGCCTTCAAAAACCAATTCTCGCTACTGGTTATCGACGAATGTCATCGCGTGCCAGACGATAAAAACAGCAGCTATCAGAAAGTGATTACTCATTTGCGTGAGTTGAACCCAGGGATTAAAGTTCTTGGTCTTACCGCCACCCCATATCGATTGGGCATGGGTTGGATTTACCAGTACCATACTCGCGGACAGGTTCGAACTGAAGAACCGCGCTTCTTCCGCGACTGCATCTTTGAATTACCAATTCGCTACTTGCTCGATGAAAACTTCCTGACGCCAGCGCGAATGATGGACGCGCCCGTTTTGTCTTATGACTTTTCGCAGTTAAAACCCGCCAATACCGGGCGCTACAAAGAAGCGGAAATGGACATGGTGATCGACAAAGCCAAACGTGCAACGCCGCAAATCGTCGAACAAATTATTCAATACGCAAAAGACCGACATGGTGTGATGATTTTTGCAGCCACGGTTCGTCACGCGCAGGAAATTCATGGTTTATTACCTGAAGGCCAAACCGCAATTGTCATCGGAGATACGCCAACACCGGAGCGTGACGCCATCATCCAAGCGTTTAAAAACCGCGAAATCAAGTATCTGGTTAACGTGTCGGTATTAACCACTGGATTTGATGCACCGCACGTTGATCTGATTGCCATTTTGCGTCCGACAGAATCAGTCAGTTTGTATCAGCAAATCGTCGGCCGCGGGCTACGTCTGTCCGAAGGTAAGTCAGAATGTTTGGTGCTTGATTACGCAGGCAACAGTTACGATTTGTATCAGCCAGAAGTTGGCGATTCCAAACCCGATTCCACCAGCGAAATCATTACCATTCCCTGCCCTGCTTGTGGTTTTAATAACAACTTCTGGGGCAAATTGGATAGCAATGGCTTTTTGCTCGAACACTTCGGCCGCCGTTGCCAGGGTTACTTCGAAGATGAAGACACGGGTGAACGCGAGCATTGCGGTTACCGATTCAGAGCGAAATATTGTGGGGAATGTGGTGCTGACAACGACATTGCTGCGCGCATCTGCCACGAATGTGACGCCACATTAGTCGATCCAGACAAAAAGTTGAAAGAAGCGCTTAACCTGAAAGACGCGTTGATATTCGAGTGCACTGAGATGGACTTGTCTGTCTTCAAATCTAATGACGGTAAGTCTCAGTTAAAAGTTACCTACTCGGGAGAACCATACCAAGGTGAAGGGAACGCGTTAGTTCATGAGTTTTGGTCTCTCACTACCAAAAAGCAAAAACAGAACTTCAAAGATCAATTTGTTCGTCCTCATCTCGCGGACAAGCATCGCCCGTTTGAAGAAGCGTCCCCGACTCGAGTCGTGGCAAATCAGCACCGATTTCGCTTACCGCAGTTTGTGATTGCCAGAAAGTCAGGGCGTTTTTGGAAACTGCGTGACAAAATTTTTGATGATGAACTGAAGTAGCGTCTACCAATTCAGACGATTCATTTCAATGCAGGTAACCAGTGAACCTCTCAACTTTCTTGCTGACAGGTTCACCTTCTATTCATATACCGCTGCCTATAATCCTGCCAATTCTTATGAAAAGGTTTTATTATGAACAAATCAACGAATTCTCAGCGTGTTGCGTTGTTTTTAAGTTTGCTACCGATGCTAATTTCGGCACCTACGTTCGCACAACAAAAGGATCTGTTGGCATCACAAGACGGCCATGCGATTGTGCAGGATGTCATAAAACCTGGCACCGAGATTGAATTTGATGAAGACCAGGATGAGGTCTATCGCGCGGTGCAAAACGGTGATATTCGACCATTCTCCGAACTCTACGCAACGGTCGAAAAAGACTTGTTCGGTCGTATTATTAAAGTCGAACTCGAAGAAGACAATCATGCGTGGGTTTACGAATTAAAAATTCTCTTTGACAGCAACGTCCTAAAAGTTGAGTACGATGCAGCAACATTAGAAATGCTCGAAGTGAAAGGTCGTAACTTCAATAAAGCGCTGAAACCACAGCAACAAATAAATGAATAAAAGAAGCCACTATGAAAATACTTGTTGTCGAGGATGATCCTCGCATTGGTGAGCAAATCATCGAGACGTTGGAAAACACTGGCTGGGTACCTGAACTCTCTCAAGATGGGATTGACGCGCTATATCGTGCGACAACAGAAGAGTGGGATGCGATCGTTTTAGATCTCGGCTTGCCTAAGCTGGATGGCTTATCAGTATTGAAAGGCATCCGAGATGAAAACATTAACACGCCTGTCGTTATTCTTAGTGCCCGAGACGCGTTGACGGAGCGTGTTGAAGGACTGAATGCCGGTGCCGATGATTACCTCACCAAGCCTTTTGAGATGCTGGAATTGATCGCCCGTATCCGTGCCCAGCTTCGCAGAGCCTCTGGCAATGCTTCTCCTGTCATGCAAATTGGCGATCTGAGTTTGGATACCCGCACCTCTAAAGTGATGTGGAAAGGTGAGCCGGTTAGCTTAACTGCGCTCGAGTACAAAGTGGTTGCGTACTTTGTACATAATCCCGAGAAAGTGATTTCACGAACAGAACTCGTCGAGCATATTTACAAACAAGATTTTGACCGAGACTCGAATACCATTGAAGTCTTTATAGGTCGTATCCGTAAAAAAATCGCACCGAAAATCATCAAAACTGTCCGTGGCTTAGGGTACCAACTCAATGCCAAATAAATACAGATTGCCACTGTATCCATTAAAGCGTCTGAGTATCAAAAGCCGGCTGGTATTGGCTGCTGTCGTTTGGTTAACCGCGATGATCCTGGCTGCTGGCGTCACCATTCCGACTCAAGTGTATAACTACATGGTGGATGATACCCGCTCACAATTGAGCGTCTTCATGGACGAGATCGCCGCGCAGTTAGAAATCGACAAAACCGGCCACTTATCTCTCGCGGCACAACTTTCTGACCCGCGCTTTAACAGACCTTATAGCGGGTTGTATTGGAGCGCTTCGACCAAAACTCACCTCGAACGTTCTCGCTCTTTATGGGACAAAAGAATCGAATATAAAGAGCTCGACAAAGACGCTTATGGCGCTCGCGATGAGAAACTAATTACCTTGGAAAAGGTACTGTATTTACCCGATTACAATGGCCCGATTCATGTTGTTGTCGGCATCGATGAAGCCCCAATCAAAAATACACTTCAGACGTTAATTGGCCAATTATGGTTAATTTTAGGCTTGCTGTTTGCTGGCGTGCTTACTGTTATTCTGGTGCAGATAGCATGGTCTTTAAGCCCTCTGACTAAATTACAGAAAGAGCTCGCCGAGCTTAAATCAGGAAATAAAACCAGCCTGGAAGAGACCTACCCTAAAGAGATCTCACCCTTAATCTCTGACCTTAACGCGCTACTCTTTCACTATCAGGAGCTTTTAGAGCGGGCACGAAATCATGCCGGGAATTTATCCCATGCGTTAAAGACACCATTATCTGTCCTGAAAAACGAAGTTCGCACCTTGGATACAACCGTCCAGTCCCGATTGGATGAACCTCTGAATCAAATCCAATCGCACATTGATTACCACTTAGGTCGAGCGAGAATGGCGGGTTCAATGAATATCCTCTCCGTCAAAGCCAATCCAGCGCAGCGAGTCGATGCCATTTCTATGGCCTTTGATAAAGTGTACGCCCAACGTGACATCACTTTGGTCAATGAACTCGACTCTGAATTAAACGTGGCGGTAGAGAAAAGTGATCTTGACGAGATGTTAGGTAACCTACTTGAGAACAGCTACAAGTGGGCAAACCAAATGATCCGTGTCCATTCCACTCAAGATAAGGAAAATATCCGCCTTATCATAGAAGACGACGGCCCGGGAATTCCTCAAGAACAGTTAGAGCGTGTGACTCAACGAGGGTTTAGGCTGGATGAAGAAACACCGGGCTCTGGGCTGGGGTTAAATATTGTCAGTGAAATGGCGCATAGTTACCGCGGACAGTTAGATCTCGAAGCAAGCAAAATGGGTGGGTTGAAAGCCACACTTATATTGCAGAGAAGCCGAGCATGAGCGCTTTATTAACACTCTACTCTCTCGCTAAGTAAACTTAGCGAATTGGTGAAAATAAACGCAAGTGGCATGATTTTTGTCCGACTGAATTTAAATGCCTCTATCAGACACACTTTCTTAGCTTGTTTTTGTTGATTTAGATGCAATTTGGGTTGCTGAAGTTCGAGTGGAATGATAGTATCCGCGCTCGCTTGAACAGTTCCTGTTTCAAGCCTTACCACAAACAACAAGGTCGCATTGTTGATTGTGAAAACTTTATTTTTACTAATTTGAGAGTAAATACTATGAAATTCGAAGCAGTAGTACGTACTGAACTAGGTAAAGGTGCGAGCCGCCGCCTACGTCACGCTGGCAAATTCCCTGCAGTTGTATACGGCGGTGAAGAAGCAGCAGTAGCTATCGTTCTTAACCACGATGACATCGTAAACCAAATGGACAAGCCTGAGTTCTACGAAGGCATCGTTCTAGTTATCGATGGCAAAGAAGTTAGCGTTAAGCCACAAGACGTTCAACGTCACGCGTTCAAGCCAAAAGTTGAACACATGGACTTCATCCGTATCTAATTCCCTACCAAGGAATTACTCGGATTAAATCCAAACCTTTTGCATAAAAGATAACCGGACTTACCAACCGAACTATCTTAAAAAATTTCAAAGCCCCGGAGACTTACCACCTCCGGGGTTTTACTATTTTGGGCCCTTACTCAGCCTCTGAATAATCAACCGCTACCTTGCCCCTCATAAATCTCACTAACTGTCTGTTTCTTGATTGAGAAAGTTACAGAGAAATACAAAATTTCACTCTTACCTGTTCAATATCTCAAAATATGCACCTGATTCCACACAAATAAAGTGCACTTCTATTAACTCCCTCACAAAAACTGCCTAAAGAAAATACAAATTTAGCGCTAAAAACCGTTTCTGTTTATTTGTAGACAATGCTTGCAGGCTGACTAACTCACTGATTTGATACAAGTATAAATAAGAGCTTGATCACTAAACTTTCATATTATTTCCGTATATTGCACGCCGTAACAATAACAAAATCACAAACAAAGGTTCTACTTATGCAATTTTCCAAATCTCTATTGGTACTTTCAGTAGGCGCGGTTTTAGCAGGATGTGGTTCAGACAGTGACAGCATCTCTATTACTTGTGAAACGGCTGATTCATGTACGAAATTCACTGTTCTTCATACTAACGATAACCATGGTCGCTTTTGGCACAATGATGACGGCGAATACGGCATGGCTGCACGTCACACTTTAATCCAATCTATTCGTGCAGAAGTGGAAGCGAACGGTGGCGAATCCATTCTTCTCTCTGGTGGTGACATCAACACTGGCGTACCAGAGTCAGACATGCAAAATGCAAAACCCGACTTTATCGGCATGAACCTAATCGGCTACGATGCAATGGCGGTCGGCAACCACGAATTTGATAACTCACTAGATATCTTAGATATGCAAGCTGAACTGGCAGACTTCCCTATGCTAGCAGCGAATATCTACAAGAAAGACACTGACGGTAATGTCACCGATGAACGTTACTTTGCTCCGTACAAAGTGTTCACGATTAACGGCCTAAACGTTGCGGTTGTTGGTCTTACGACAAAAGATACGGCAAAGCTGGTTAACCCGGACAACGTAGCGGACATCTACTTCGCAGATCCTCAAGACGAAATTAAGAAAGTTCTTCAAGAAATAAAAGACAACGAAAATGTCGACCTTGTATTCGCAACGACTCACATGGGTCACTATCACGATGGTAACCATGGCAGTGAAGCACCGGGTGATGTACTGCTAGCCCGCTCTATTGAAGAGGGTCAATTGGATGCCATCATCGGTGGCCACTCTCAAAATCCTGTTTGTATGGAGCCAGGCACCAACGAATATGCGGATTTCAATCCGGGTGATGAGTGTACACCAGACCAACAGAATGGCACTTACATCATGCAAGCGCATGAGTGGGGTAAATATGTGGGTCGCGCGGACTTTGAATACTTTGACGGCAAACTGCACCTGGCCAACTACGCTCTTATTCCGGTAAACCTGCTCGATGACAACGATCAAGTGATTGGTGAGTACATTCAGCCAGACGCAACGGTCCAAGATACGCTTCGTACCTATCAGGAGCAAGGACAAGAGCTGCTTGATGTCGTTGTTTCTAACACCGATGGAAAACTGGAAGGCGATCGCAGCGTTGTGCGTTCACAGCAAACGAACCTGGGGCATCTTCTGGGCAAAGCCTACCGAACATACAACCTAGTTAATGCTGACTTTGGCGTGATGAACTCTGGTGGCGTGCGCGACTCAATTCAGGCGGGCGATATCACCTACCGTGACGTCCTTACTGTGCAGCCATTTGGAAACTTCGTAACTAAAGCGACCATGACAGGTCAGGAAGTAAAAGATTACCTAGACGTTGTGGCAACGAAATCTGCAGGATCTGGTGCTTATGCGCAACTGGACAACATCACTCTGGATGTCGATTGTGATGCTGGCTCTGTATCAATCACGGATATTAATGGCAAAGGTTTCGATTTAGCCGCAACTTACACCTTCTCAGTCATTAGCTTCAGTGCCGCTGGCGGTGATGACTACCCTGTAATTGATGTTGAATCGACTCAAATGACCGATGCTTCTGTACTAAGAGAGTTCTTCATAAATAACCCTCAAATATCAGCAGCAGACTACGAGAAGAACTTAGGTAATATTCAGTACTTCAGCAACAGCCAGGCTGTGACAGGTTGTCCAGCAACCAGTAGCTAATTACTGAATTTCATAATTTTTTGTACAGAAGCTAAACGCTTTTACAAGCCGAAGTTTATTTTAAAAAAGCCGGGACGTTTGGGTTCCGGTTTTTTTATTTCCGTAAATTGCTGAAAATTATCCACCTTCACAAACTGTTCAAAAAATGTTCATTTGAGTTGTTGACGCCCCTGTGCTGGGCTTCTATGTTTGATAAGGTCTTTCGAAAATATAGGCTCGTTAATTAGCTTTTCCGAACATTTTAAACGGAAGTGAGAGCGAGTGTTAGAAAGATGGAAATGGCGTTGCAAACACTGCTCTCAAACAATTTGTCTTTGGACTCCAAACTACGGTGACTCGCCTCAACGCGGGCGCCAATGAGCAGCGATTCTAGACGTCAATATGTGTCAAATGCTGCCATCGAGTTCTGGAGGTCAAAAATGAAACGAGCCAGCAATAGCTACCGACTTCAAATGATAAAGGAAGTGGTTACCCGTAGAGAACGAGAAGCCTGTACGGATCCTATGGCGAAATACATCCACAGATTGATGGATGAAAATCCAACGAGCAAATTAGATGTTGAACTTAATCATCGATTTGCTGGAAATCACTTCGACGAACAAGCAGGAGGTTGGGTTAGCGATACTTGGTCCATGAAAATGAAGTAGCGCCAGATGCCTGTTTTACGGAGCATAATGTGGATAGGAGCTTCCCGGCTCACAAGACGTTAATGCGGGCCGGGAATAAACACATTAAAGCCCATCTTTTTAAAATAAATCTTGTTGCGGTGAAACATCTTCTTTTGGCTGTTCAGCCTTCCCCTTCCCTGCTAACAGTTTTCTTCTGTACCGTTGACGGCATAACTTGATCACATGAAGCTGCTGAGCAGGTGTGTACTTCTGCCAGTTAAATCGTTCTTCTCGCTTACGCATACACCCTTTGCAGTAGCCTTTTTCATCAGCGCTACAAATGCCAACACAAGGGCTCGGGACGCTAAAAAACTCCAATTGCTCCATGCTAAAACCGTTCTTTAATTGTGAATGTCAAAAACCACTCAAATACAACAATACATTGCTGTTATCTGGCGGTAAACTGCGTTATGTCACGCTTATACGAAACTATTACCGTATGCTGACAAAAAACAGTGTTTTATTAATTACACTTCTTTTCGTTTTTTATAACGGAGTCTATTAAATGAAGCTTAGTCTAAAAACGTTAGTTGCTGCAATCTCCCTTCCTGTTCTGATGACAGCATGTGCAAGCAACGGTGATAATGTGAAAAAAATAACGGCTCAAGACTTACAGCACCACAATTGGGAGCTGGTTCAAATCGATGGTAAGAACATCGAACTTAACGAACGTCAAAAAGCACCTCGCCTGGAAATTGGTGAAAACCTCACAGCTAACGGTAATGCTGGCTGTAATAATTTCTTTGGTCAGGCTGAACTAAAAGATAATCAACTACGCATTGAAAAGATGGGCATGACCATGAAAATGTGTATTGGTGACATCATGAACGTAGAACAAGCGATGTCATCGACATTATCTGACTGGAGTGACATCACGCTAACTAAAGATGGCTTAGTTCTTAAAAACTCTGAGCATGAATTGACATTTACACTTCGTGACTGGATGAACTAATCCAATACAACGCGTAAGTTAGAAAGCAGCCTATCACGGCTGCTTTTTTGCTTTCAGCCGCTCAACGTCCTCTTGTCCCCTGCATGAAAACCAATCGATGTTCGACATTAATACATTCATCTGAAAGAATTTATTACATCGCACGGTCTCTCTTTTCTTGAAATAACATTCACGTACTCACGCTATATTTTCTCTAATTGACCTCACATTGATCGTAATTCTATTAGTCAATGGCGTTAACCCTACGGGCATTCACGTTGATAATAATAATAGATAGCTTACTATCCATGTAAGGGATTGAATTTTATAAGCCTTATTGCACTCATCGAAGTAAAACAAATTGATATAAATCGGATAATGTATGAATAAGCTACTAAGCACCATCGGGATTTTAGCTACGGCTTTTGCTACCAACACGTTTGCCGAAGACTGGCAGTCCATAGAAAATCAAGCTGACGGTCAAACCGTTTACTTTCACGCTTGGGGAGGCTCTCAAGAGATCAACCGCTATATCCAGTGGGCGGGTAAGGAGCTCAAGTCTCGCTACAATGTGACGCTCAACCATGTCAAAGTCACCGATATATCTGAAACTACCACTCGATTGATCGCAGAAAAAGCCGCAGGCAAGAATACCGGGGGCAGTGTAGATATGGTTTGGATCAACGGTGAAAACTTCAAGTCGATGAAGGACAACCAACTGCTATATGGTCCGTTTGTTGATGCTTTGCCAAACTGGCAATACGTAGACAAAACGCTCCCTGTTGATGTGGATTTTTCTGAGCCGACCGATGGACTTGAAGCGCCGTGGGGCGTGGGTCAGTTAGTCTTCATTCATGATACGGAGAATTTGAATAACCCTCCTCACTCTTTTGCAGAAATGCTCAGTTATGCCAATGCGTTTCCCAACCGTCTGACGTACCCTCGCCCACCCGAATTCCACGGTACCAGTTTCATCAAAGCGCTATTGATCGAGCTGACCAACAACGATCCCGCATTGCAGAAACCAGTCAACGCGGAGACATTTGAGCAAGTTACGCAGCCGCTATGGCAATACTTAGATAAGTTCCACAAAGTAGCCTGGCGTGGTGGTAAACAATTCCCAGCAGGCACTGCGGAAACGTTGCAGTTACTCGACGATGGTCAGATTGATTTAGCCATTACATTCAACCCAAATGCCGTTTTTTCTGCCCAGTCGAGCGGTACCCTTGCTGAAACGACTAAGGCTTATGCGATGGATGCTGGCGCGCTTTCCAATATTCACTTTCTGGCCATTCCGTGGAATGCAAACGCCAATGCCGGTGCGCAAGTTGCGATAAACTTCTTACTAAGCCCTGAGGCGCAGTCTCGTAAAGGCGATATTAATATTTGGGGTGATCCTTCCGTACTAAGCAGTGAGTATTTGACGGGTACGGCAAAGAATACGCAGCAATTTAAATCGATTAATGAACCACACCCAAGCTGGCAAAACGCGCTAGAGCAAGCGTGGTTAAAACGTTACGGGAATTAGTACGAACAAATGTTAAGAGCGCTGTATCTCGTTATTATCGCAGTTTGTATTTTGCCCACCATCCCCGGCCTGCTAGGGGTGGTGGTTTCTGCGCTCGGCTATGTCCCACCTATCGGTCTGACCCAGTTCTCGTTAAATGGCTTTGCTGCTGTATTTGGTTGGCAAGGGGTCTGGACCTCTATCGGACTCACGCTCTACTCTGCTATTTTCAGCAGTTATTTAGCGTGCGTACTCACTTTCGCTATTTTGCAATCAGCTTGGAACAGCAGATTCTGGCGAAAAATAGAGGTTTTCCTCTCGCCACTACTTGCGATGCCGCATGTCGCTTTCGCAATTGGCTTTGCTTTTTTGTTTGCTCCGACAGGCTTGGGCGTTCGTGTGGCGACTCAGTTCTTTGGTTTCGACCCAAACGCACAAACCGTTGATGACTTAGCGTTGCTGATTAAAGACCCGCATGCGCTTGGTTTAATCATCATGCTGGCAATCAAAGAGACGCCTTTTCTACTGCTGATGAGCATTCCAATCTTGCAGCAACTCAATGTTGATAAAATTGAAAAAGTCAGCCATTCAATGGGCTACAGTACAACCCAGACTTGGTGGAAGTGCATTTTCCCGCAGTGGTTAGCTAAACTCAGGTTCCCAATGCTGGCCGTGATTGCTTATAGTTTATCGGTTGTCGATATCGCACTCATCATTGGCCCAACCAATCCACCAACTTTCGCTGTATTGGTTTGGCAGTGGTTTAATGACCCCGATTTAGCACTTTGGCCAAGAGCGGCCTCGGGTGCAGTGATTTTATTTGCTATTGCTACTGGGTTGATTGGCTTAACTCGTTTTGTCGAATGGTTAGTCACAAAGGGCTTTAAACGTTGGCAATACTCTGGACGATCTGGACTCAAACTGCCCGGAAAAGTGCTGTTTTCTCTGATCACATTACTTACTTTTGTCATCGTACCTTTGATGGTGCTGTGGAGTTTTGCTCAACGTTGGCGATTTCCGGATCTCTTACCCAGTCGTTACACCCTACGCTTTTGGCAATATGAGTGGGAGAGTATTTTAGGCACGATAGAGCAAAGTATCACAATCGCCGTGATCAGCGCGTCCATTGCTCTAATCCTGGCGTTAATTGCTCACGAATATAAGCTTCGCTATCGCTGGCAGGTTCCGGATTACGTCATTGCTGTCCCTATGCTTATCCCGCAATTGTCGGTACTTTTTGGCATACAGGTCGCGACTTTGTATTTCAACAGCAATGCCTACTTTTTCTGGGTTTGCTGGGCACATGTTTTCTTCGCCTTCCCGTTTGTCTACTTATCGCTGGACGGCCCTTGGCGCAGCTTCAACAACGGCTTAACTCGTGTCGCCCTCAGTTTGGGGAAAACACCACTACAAACCTGGCTAAAAGTAAAACTGCCCATCCTGCTGCCTGCCATTGTTTTCGCCTGGGCTGTGGGTATCAGCGTCAGCTTAGCGCAATACCTGCCAACGCTGGTGCTTGGCGCGGGTCGAATCAGTACAATCACAACGGAAGCCGTGGCACTTTCCAGTGGCTTCGACCGTCGGGTTACGGCAATTTACGCGATTTGCCAGGCGTTGCTGCCATTAATGTTCTTCTCTTTTGCTATTTTGCTTAGCCGTTTAAATGGTAAATATCACCGACTTTCAATGAAAGGTTTACTAAACCATGAGTCTTTGTCTCAAAAACCTCACCATCCGTAAAAACAATGGCGACACACTTTTCTCCGGATTTACTATCACCGTAGAGAAAGGCGAAATTGTTACCCTGATGGGACCAAGCGGCTGTGGTAAATCTACTCTGTTAGATGCCATTGCCGGACATCTCTCTAACGAGTTCCATTATTCGGGTTCCGTGACACTCAACGATGCAACGCTTGACCGACTTCCTGCGCACAAGCGCAAAGTCGGCATCCTGTTTCAGGATGATATGCTGTTCCCTCACCTGACGATATGGGAGAACCTGGCCTTCGCACTACCAAATGCCATCAAAGGAAACACAAGAAAAGAAAGCGCGATGCAAGCCTTGAAGAATATTTCCTTAATCAAAATTGCAAACTCCTTCCCCGACCAAGTTTCAGGTGGTCAACGAGCACGTATTGCACTGACACGCATGTTGCTCGCACAACCTAAAGCCGCACTTTTGGATGAGCCTTTTAGTAAGCTCGATAAAGACCTGAGAGTGCAATTTCGCAACTGGGTGGTTGAGCAACTTCAACAAGCCAATATCCCGACGATAATGGTCACCCACGATGAAGATGACATTCCCGAAGGTAGTCGCTGTATAACTTGGCCATGGGAGACAGAGAATGCTTGATCGTTTCAGTATCAAAGTCATCAGATGGCCATTGACTCAAAGTGCGCAATTCGTCGACAAGTTTGGCATCACGGCTAATCAAACCACCCTATTTGGTTTTGCTGTTGGCTGCTTAGCTGTACCAGCCCTGATCACAGAACATTATTTAACAGCGCTGCTGTTCATTCTGCTTAATCGATTTTGTGATGGACTGGATGGTGCCTTGGCGAGAATTCAGGGGATTACCGACGCTGGCGGCTTTCTCGATATCAGCTTAGACTTTCTGTTTTATTCACTGATCCCTTTCGGGTTTGTGCTTGCGAATCCGGAACAAAATGCCATTGCAGGTGCTTTCTTAATTTTCTCGTTTGTCGGAACGGGTAGTAGCTTCTTGGCATTTGCGATAATGGCCAGTAAACAGGGTATCGATAATCCGGTTTATAAACACAAATCACTCTACTATATGAGTGGCTTGACTGAAGGCACTGAAACCATAGGAGCCTTCATCGCATTTTGTATCTTCCCGCAACATTTCGCACTGATTGCCTATCTATTTGGTGCGGCCTGCTGGTTTACTACCTTCACACGTATCTATTCCGGTTTTCATACGCTCAAAGACAATTAACACCGTTTGAGAATGCAAATTCCCTCAGGGTCAATTATGGTTAAGTCGCTGTTTTATAGAAACTCTCAGCACATACTAAAATAGGGTATATACTCTTTGAGTATCAAAGCCATTTGGAGGTTATATGAAAAAATACGTCAAGCTAGGCATGTTGCTTACATTTTCCGTAATCGCATTAGGAGGCTGTACCTCTCCTAACCCTTACGGTGATGCATATGGCTCGGCAGACACTCGAAAAGTTCAGCAGGTTTACTACGGAACGGTGGAAAAAGTTGAACCAGTGACCATTGATGCCTCCACGCAATCCAATGCCATCGGGACAATCGCTGGTGCCGCAATTGGTGGTATATTAGGCTCTAAAGTCGGTGGTGGCTCAGGCTCTGATATCGCAGCCATTGGTGGTGGCTTATTAGGTGGCTATGCAGGTAGTAAAACCGCCGAAGCAACCGCGAAGCGAAACGGCGTCAACCTAACCATTCGCATGGAAGATGGAAAAATCATCTCTATCGTTCAAGAAGCGAACCCAAACATGATATTCCAGCCGGGTCAGGCGGTACAAATCAACATGTATGGTAGCGAAGCAAGGGTCGTACCTCGTTAATCCGGGCTCATGGAATAGGAGTCATACCTCCGAACTCTCGACTCGAATTCAGAATCCGCGCAAGCATACTTAATAACGTTATGCTTGCGCGTTTCTTTTGAGATCAAACTTGATCGTCGTCAATGGAACATCAAACTTCTGATGTTTTCGATGTGAAAATGACATCAAATTGCTAGCATCAGCCCTTTCCAGATAACTTTTGGGCTTGATATGACTCCTACTGTTGACCACGTACTCCTCAATATCGCATTAAACCTCAGCTCTAATCGCTCCCATGAGCAACAGTACCAAAGTCTTATTGATGGTGTGGCACAAGTATTTCCATGCGATGCTACCTGCCTGTTTATTTTTGATGAAGATGGCTTCCTCACACCTGTTGCAGCGAAAGGGCTATCAAGCTCGGTATTAGGTCGTCGTTACTTTCCCAAAGCCCACCCTCGACTCGAAGCCATCATTCAGAGCAGAGATCCTGTTCGGTTCGATGCCCACTGTCCACTACCCGATCCATTTGACGGCACACTGTTAACCGAAGACCAATGTATTGATGTTCACGATTGCATGGGATTTAGCTTGTATGTGGAAGGTCAACTCGTTGGCGCCCTGACGATGGATGCGTTAGCAGTAGGTGCGTTTGATGATATCGACCCCGTTGCTATCGAAACCTTTGCGGCTTTAACCGCAGCAACGCTACGTAACATCGCTCAATTGAAAGCGCTCAAAACTCAAAACCAAAAGCAGAAAAATGTTACTCAAACGCTTATCCAGCAAGCTCGTTCACAAAAAGGAGAGATGATTGGATTGAGTCCGCAAATCACTCAACTACGTAACAACATCGCCACGGTAGCTCAATCTGATTATGCAGTTCTGATTACAGGTGAAACGGGGACGGGTAAAGAGCTGGTCGCGCATTCTGTTCATGCACAATCCCACCGCAGCGATAAGCCAATGATCTACGTGAACTGTGCTGCCCTACCTGAAGGGCTGGCTGAAAGCGAACTGTTTGGTCATGTCAAAGGCGCATTTACCGGTGCCAATAGCCACCGCGCCGGTAAATTTGAACTGGCCGATGGCGGAACGATTTTCCTTGATGAAGTGGGCGAACTGCCTTTGATTTTGCAGGCAAAACTGCTGCGCGTCATTCAGCAAGGTGAACTTCAGCGTGTGGGTAGTGACCAGCATTTGATGGTTAACGTTCGCATTATCGCTGCAACCAATCGACAACTGGAAAAAGAGGTCGAAGCTGGTACATTTCGCGCAGACCTTTTCCACCGTTTAAATGTATTCCCAATTCTAGTGCCGCCACTGCGTGCTCGTGACGGTGACATTCCTGTTTTAGCGGGATATCTTCTTGAAAAAGTACGCCAACAATTTAACGCACCTAATTTACACGTTCATCCTAAGGTATTGACTCAACTAGAATCTTTACCTTGGTACGGGAACGTCCGTGAGCTCGAACACACCTTAACTCGAGCGGCTTTGCACGCAATTCAACAAACTGCTAGCACAATCATGCTGAGCCATTTTGACACCTCGCTTGCACTTGATGATGTAAAAAACACATCACACTACCTGCCAAAAGAAAGTCAGCCCATGCGAGAGTTAGTCGAAGGCTATCAGCGTGATTTGATTGAACATGCTTTAAACCAAACTGGTAGAGTTTGGGCAAAAGCAGCGGAGTTTTTACAAATGGATCGCGGTAACTTATATCGAATGGGTAAAAAATTTGGGATCAATAAATAGGCACACCTAACAATGCGATGTAATTAAGACATCAAACGCGTTGTCTTAATTACATCACCCCGATCCTTGAAGACAAACAAAATCTATAATAATCAATAAGATAAAAACTGGCACGCATTCTGCTCTCTAGTGGTCATCATCACGACTATTAAAACAAACACTGGAGAACCCAATATGTTCTGTATTCAATGTGAACAGACAATTCAAACCCCTGCTGTTAAAGGTTGTTCTTTTGCACAAGGTATGTGCGGTAAAACATCTGAAGTATCTGACCTGCAAGACGTGTTGGTTTACACACTACAAGGGGTTTCTTTTTGGGCATCAAAAGCACTTGAATTTAACATCATTAACGATGAAATCAATCAATGGGCACCAAGAGCATTCTTCTCTACACTGACTAACGTAAACTTCGACCCTGAACGTATCCTTGAGCTAACATCTCAAGCCGCGAATTACAAAGCACTGCTTAAAGAGCAAGTAATGTCTGCTGCGACTTTGTCAGACACCAACCTTACTGACATTCCTGCCGTTGCCAACTTCGAGCTACCAAACAGCGCTGAAGCTATCCTGGAATTTGCTCCTCAAGTCGCGGTTAACCGTGGTAAAGACCAAGTGCATGAAGACGTGATTGGTTTGCGTCTACTTTGCCTGTACGGTCTTAAAGGTGCGGCTGCGTATATGGAACACGCACGCGTACTTGAACAAACCAACAACGACATCTACGCCGAATATCATGAAATCATGGCGTGGTTAGGTACCGACCCGGAAGATCTTGGTGCACTGCTCGATTGCTCAATGCGCATTGGTTTGATGAACTACAAAGTAATGGAAATGCTAGACCAAGGTGAAACGACGACCTTTGGTCATCCAGAACCAACAACGGTTAACGTCAAGCCAGTAAAAGGCAAATGTATTCTGGTATCTGGCCACGATTTACATGACCTGGAAAAGATTCTGCAACAAACAGAAGGCAAAGGCATCAACGTTTACACCAACGGTGAAATGCTACCTGCACACGGCTACCCTGAGCTTAAGAAATACCCTCACCTGGTGGGTAACTACGGTAGCGCCTGGCAAAACCAACAGAAAGAATTTGCGAACTTCCCTGGCGCAATCGTGATGACATCAAACTGCCTGTTGAACCCAAATGTGGGTCAATACGCAGACCGCTTATTCACACGTAGTATTGTTGGCTGGCCTGGTGTGGCTCACATCGAAGGCGATGACTTCAGCCAAGTGATTGAATGTGCACTCGCGCAAGACGGTTTCCAACATGATGAAATCGAACACCACATCACGGTTGGTTTCGGTCGCAATGCACTGATGAACGCCGCGCCTGCGGTTATCGACCAAGTGAAACAAGGCAACATCAAGCACTTCTTCCTGGTAGGCGGTTGTGACGGCGATAAAGCAGAGCGCAGCTACTACACCGACTTCACGGCAGAAGCACCTGAAGATACGCTAATCCTGACGTTGGCGTGTGGTAAGTTCCGCTTTAACAAAAATACGTTCGGCGATATCAACGGCATCCCTCGACTGTTAGATGTAGGCCAATGCAACGATGCGTACTCAGCAATCCAGCTTGCTCTGGCACTGGCGAAAGAGTTTGACTGTGACATTAATGAACTGCCACTCACTCTTGTGCTTTCCTGGTTCGAGCAAAAAGCGATCGTTATCTTGCTAACGTTGTTCGCTCTGGGCGTGAAAGGCATTTACACCGGTCCTACTGCACCGGCTTTCCTAACACCAAACCTAATCGCAATCATCCAAGAGAAGTTCGATATGCGCAGCATTGGCAATGTTCAGGATGACCTAAAAGCTATTCTGGCAGCCTAAGAGACCGCTCGCTATGCGCCTCCTAATCTGGGGGTGCTTTTATAATCTAAGATTTTGAACTCGCTCCAACCAAAGAGATTGATATGTTTTTTGAATGGCAAGGCAACCAACCCGTCACGCTCCGTTGTATCGACAAATATTTCGAAACACACGATACCGTCAGCATCAAGTTGGCCGAATTAACCGAATCACTTCTGTTTCAATTTAAACCCGGTCAGTTTATCAACCTGGGTGTCGAAATTGATGGAAAATTGGAGTTTCGTGCCTATTCAATCAGCTCTGTTAATGAAGACGATCACCTTCAACTCACCATCAAACGTGTAGCTAGCGGTAAAGTATCGAACTACATCGTTGACTCGCTGCTGCTCGGTGATACCGTTCAAGCATTACCACCAGCGGGCGAATTTAACTGCATTGACCACCCACCCGTTTTACGTGATGGCGAAACAAAAGCCTTGCTTATCAGTGCTGGTTGCGGCGTCACGCCAGTATTTTCGATGGCAAAACACTGGTTGAGTAATCAGGGTGAGAATGACATCGATATGGATATTGAATTTCTTCATATCGCGCGTAGCCCAGAAGAGACGATTTACTACGATCAGCTAGAAACGTTCGGTGCCGTGTATCCCAATTTCCATTTGAAGCTGTTGCTGAAGAACAGCGAAGGAACGTTGCATCCGCAAGGTCGCTTGAACGCCGACTGGCTGCAAACGCTCGTCCCTGATTTTAAGCAACGCACGGTTTACCTCTGTGGCCCAAGCCAGTTCATGCAAGATGTTCACGGATACTTGAGCGAACTCGGTTTTGACATGGCAAACTTCTATCAAGAGAGCTTTACGCCAGCAGCTACGGAACCTTCAGCGGTATCAGATGAAACCGCCAGTGTCTCCGTGCCTGACTTTGCTCAAACCATTGATGCTCAAAAAGGTCAGGTATTGGCAGATGTTCTTGAAGGTGCGGGCTTACCTCTCATCATCGCATGTCGAAGTGGCATATGTGGGTCTTGCAAGTGCAAAGTTCGTAAAGGCAGCGTCTCTTCCACCAGCCTAGAAACATTGACGCAAGAAGAAATTGAACAAGGCTATGTACTCGCCTGCTCATCAACCATTGAAGCAGATCTTGAAGTGCAGATTGGTTAATTTTCCAAATACAAAAAAGCGCCGCGATACGTCTTTTTAGATGTTTCGCGGTGCTTTTTGTTTAATTTTTCTTCTATTGCGACAGAGAGTTTTTTAGCTGAATAGCAACACTTTCAATGCCGCTTCGCTGTCCACGTCCGTAAACTCTGGCGGGTTATCCAGACGCTCGCGGAACGTCAGTTGTGGCGCTTCTTCTTGCATGCTTTCAATCAAGAAATCACTGGTCACTGATGGTGAGTTCACACACGCCATCACTTGACCGCCTTCTGCCAACAAATCAGGCAATCGACGCAGAATCTTTTTGTAGTCTTTGGTCAGTGCAAAGCTGCCTTTCTGGAACGAAGGCGGGTCAATGATGATCATATCGTACGGGCCAGATTTCTTAATTTTGCCCCACGACTTAAAGATGTCATGCCCCATAAAGCTGACTTGGTTTGTGTTGTGACCATTTAGCTTATGGTTCTCGCGCCCTTTAGACAGCGACGCTTTCGCCATGTCTACGTTTACGACTTTATCTGCGCCACCCGCAATGGCAGCGACAGAAAAGCCACAGGTATAAGCAAACAAGTTAAGCACGTTTTTATGCTTGGCATTTTCGCGTACCCAATCGCGACCGTAACGCATGTCCAAAAACAGACCAAAGTTTTGGTTGCGGCCAATATCCAACTGGTATTTCAAACCGCTTTCTTCAACGACGGGGCGAGCATCTAAGTCCCCAACAAGCACTTCTGAAGGTGCGCCATCGGCATAACGGTGCTGAAGTACCATTGTACGGCCTTGTTTACTTGCCCACAGATCTGATTCAGCTAACGCATTGAGGCCACTTTTCAATTCAGCGAGAAACGCGTCGTCGACTTCTTTGAATAAGTTAATGATCAACTGACCTTGTAACCAGTCGCAAGTGATTTGCTCTAGACCTTCAAAACGACGGCCACGGCCGTGAAACAGTCGACGAATTTCATTCGGAGCTTGCGCGAGCTCGGTTTCCAGATGCTGAAAAAACAGCGAAAGTTGTGATGCTTGCATCGAATTCTCTTATTAATTTCTTTGTGACGGTTATTTGATCGTAGGCCAGTTCAGTTCCCATGGGGAAAGCCAGCTATCCAAGCCTTGAGAGACGATTTCACTGTGCCATTTGCTGCCAAGGGCTTCATAATCTCTCGGATCGCAGACAAAGCGATATTGCTCATCATGATATTGGAAGCAAAGTGAGAAGGCATGCAGATAACCGCGATCAGCTTCGTTACCCGCATTATAAATTGGATCGCCAACAATACCTGAGCCAACCGATTTTAATGCCACGCGGATTTGGTGCGTTTTACCAGTGTGTGGCTTACACAAAAATAGGCGCTCCCCGGGTTCTGCGGCAAGGGAGAAAAACTGTGTTATCGCAGGATTATGCTTGCTGTTTACCAGCTTCCATGATGAACGGCGTGAACGTTCCATATCGCCAATCACCAAACCTTGTTTCTTTTTCGGCTTTTTCAAGCCAATCGCCAGATAGAATTTTTCCACTTGTCGATTAGCAAAGGCTTGAGACAAGACGCTGGCGGCTTTGGCGTTGCGTCCGAGGAGCAGAATACCCGACGTCATTTTATCCAACCGATGGATGAGATATAGCTGCTCATCCCCACTCTGCTTCGCCACTTCTTGCAGCAGCATAGTGTCACCATCGTCTTTGTGAACGGAGACGTTGGGATGCTTGTTGATGATCAGAAAATCTGGATGGGTATGTAGAATATCGAACATAAAAACCTAGCTCCACGTTTGGAGCCAGAAGTATACCGATTCTGATTGATTAGGCGAGCTTAAACTGCCCATTCCGCTTTCCCTCCCCCTAGCTTACGCTCTAAAAGTTAACGTGTGTAAGCCAACCACAAATTATCAAGTCAGTAGGAATCAGAATCTGGAATAAAAAAGGGAGCCGACATGGCTCCCTTTTTAAAGATGTGACGGTTTACAGCTTCTTCGAGAAGATAGCTGCCAGGCCGATAGTCACGATACCGAGTACCATGATTTCACCTTTACCACTGTCAAATCCTGATTTGATGCCCATGAAAGCAACAATTGCAATCGCGACTGGAATAACGTACTTCACTAGGTTGTACCATAGCCCAAATAGTGGGAAAGATACTTCACCATCATTCGTGATTTCTTTCTCAAGCTCATCACGCTTGAGTCTCCAGCCAGCAAAGATACACAGCAACATACCACCAACAGCCATGAAGATTTTGTCAGTCAGTAGGTCGAAGATATCGAATGCACCAGTACCAAACAGTGTTGGACCCATTCCGCCCAGTGACAAAGAAGCGAATACACACAATATTGCCATTACCGAGCTTGCTGAAAGCACCGCTTTTGAACGCTTCATACCTTTTTCATCGATTAGGTAAGAAACCACAACTTCAAGCAGTGAAACCGAAGACGTTAATGCAGCCGCAGTCAGACCAACAAAGAACATAATCGCAAACAGGAAGCCGATTAGACCGCCCATTTCAGCGAACAGTTGTGGAACGACAACAAACACCAGACCTGGGCCTGCTGCTGGCTCAATACCGAAAGCAAACATTGCCGGGAACATTGCAATACCCGCAAGAATTGCGACGCCCGTATCCATTGCTGTAATCATGCCAGTGGTTTGAACCACGTTTTCTTTCTTCTTCAGGTAAGAGCCGTAAGTAATCATACAACCCATACCCAAACTTAGTGAGAAGAACGCCTGCCCGAGCGCAGCAAGTACCACACTGCTGTTGACTTCAGAGAAGTCTGGCATGTACAAGAACTCAACGCCTGCCATTGCACCTGGTAGCATCAGACCTTTTATTGATACGACGATCAAAATAAGGAATAGCAGTGGCATCAGAACTTTACCTGCTTTCTCGATACCGCCAGAAATACCTTTCATAACAATGAAGATATTCATGAACAGGTAAAGCGCCATCCAAATCAGAGGCTGGATAGGGTCAGAGATAAAAGCTCCAAAGCTATCACCGATAGCGTCAGGAGTACTCAGCAAGCCCGAGCCCACCTTAAAGATGTAAGCCAGAGCCCAGCCGCCAACAACAGGGTAGAAACCCATGATTAGCAGGCCACTCAGTACGCCCATTACGCCTGTAAACGTCCAGCGGCGATCGGTTGATTTAAATGCACCAACAGCAGCTCGACCTGTTTTTCGACCAACGGCAAATTCGGTTAGCATTACGCTAAAGCCAATAAAGATGACGAAGATTAGGTAAATGGCAACAAATGCGCCACCGCCACCCTCTCCCGCCGTGTAAGGAAATTTCCATATATTACCTAAGCCGACAGCGGAACCCGCTGCAGCCATAACGAAGCCTAATTTAGACCCCCACGTATCACGTGGTGCTGTATTAGTTGTAGCCACGCTTTTTCTCCAAAATTAAATGTGTTGTGTTTGCATTGAGATAGGCGTCAAAAATGTGTGTTTATATTAAGTTATACACTTATGAAAATAATGTTAGACGCTCTATGCGGTCAGTAAACCAGTTCCCCATTAAAATTAAAAGCCTCAACAAGTATATTTATCGCACAATTGCTGCATCACGCATGTTATATGCTGCTTTTTTATTCAGTGATTAAAGATTAACCTTGGTTTTCAAACATGAATAACAGATTCCCCTGTTATGAACTTAATCCCTCATATAAAATCACTCTAACTCTTAATAAGAAAGCAGTTTCCCCAACACACTTTTATGCCTAATATCCTAGATGGGCGTATAAATTTGAGCGTATATGGATAAGTTTTATCATTTTCTTACTCTTGCTGGCATTGGACTGTATTGGTTATTGGTCGCTGGTGTCACCATTCGGGTAGTTTTAAAACGCCGTGCCGTAAGTGTTTCGTTAGCGTGGCTGATGATCATTTATATTCTTCCGGTTCTTGGTGTCGCGTGTTATTTCCTGTTTGGTGAACTTAATTTAGGCAGAAAGCGAGCTGAGCGCGCGAAAGAGATGTTCGCCCCCTTTGCAGAATGGTTCAGCCAACTTAATGATTGCCACGCGCACATGCCTGAAACGATGGGGCGTCATATCTATCGCATTGATGAACTGTGTAATAACCGTCTCGGGCTACCCGCTCTCAGTGGTAACACACTCTCATTGCAGCAGAAGCCAGACGAAATTTTGCACTCGATTATCGAAGATATCGAAAATGCACAAACCAGTATTCGGATGGTGTTCTACATTTGGCACCCCGGAGGTCTAGCCGATTCCGTCGCCTCAGCGCTTATCCGAGCATCCAAACGTGGAGTCAATGTAAAGCTGTTACTGGATTCTGCTGGCAGCCCACGCTTTTTCAGAAGCCCGTGGTACCGGATGATGAAAGATGCGGGCATTGAAGTGATACAAGCCTTGGAAGTAAAAATGTGGCGTATTTTCTTGCGCCGTTTAGATCTTCGCCAACACCGAAAGATCATTGTTATTGATGACGAGATCGCTTACACCGGCTCAATGAACCTCGTCGATCCGGCTTACTTTAAGCAAAGCAGTGGTGTCGGTCATTGGATTGACATTATGGTGCGAATTACTGGCCCAACGGTTAATGTGCTAAGCGCCATTCACTGCTGGGACTGGGAGGTCGAAACCGGCGAGCGTCAACTTCCTAAGCGACCGGAATGCAAAATCGATAGCTATCAGTACCAGCACCCGATACAAGTGGTACCGTCAGGTCCGGGCATGCCGGAGTATCTTATTTATCAGGTGTTAACGTTAGCCATTAACCAAGCCAATCGTTCGGTGAGAATCACGACTCCGTATTTCGTGCCTAACACCGATTTGCTTGAGACACTGAAGATGACCGCGCAACGAGGCATTGAGGTAGAACTTATCATCCCTCATAAGAATGACTCGGTAATGGTTCAGTGGGCTTCTCGCGCCTTCTATAGTGAGCTTCTTGCCGCGGGTGTGAAAATTTATGAGTTTTATGGCGGGTTGCTGCATACAAAATCTGTCGTTATTGACGACCAATTTTGTTTGGTCGGCACCGTAAACATGGACATGCGTAGCTTGTGGCTGAACTTTGAGGTGACGCTGGCAGTCGATGATGAAGACTTCACCAAAGAGATGTCATCTCTGCAAGACAGTTACATCAAACAGTCCTATCCGGTGGAAAAAAAGGTGTGGGATAAACGGAGCCTGTTCTCTCGCTTCTTAGAACGTGTGTTCTATCTGTTTAATCCTCTGCTTTAAAGCACTCTGGATTTAAGAGCGACTTCAATCCCGCACCAAACGGTTTGGCGCGGGATTGTTTTATCGGACTCCTGTCCCCCCAAATAAGTGAGATAACCCTCATCACACTCACTGAGTATTCCCTTAGGCTATTAGGTGTTCCAAGTGGTTATGGCTCGATAATAGAGTTTTCCCTTGCAAACAACCCGTAGTCCATGTTTTAAATAATCAAAATCGTTTTATTTAAACAGGGAATTTATATGTCAGAGGGTAAAAAGACCAAGCTGATTACCGCAGGCCGCGATAAAAAGTGGACAAACGGTGTTGTTAACCCACCAGTTCAACGTGCTTCAACCATCGTATTTGACAGTGTTGCAGAGAAAAACCAAGCAGCAATTAACCGCGCAAACAAAACGCTGTTTTACGGACGTCGCGGTACTAACACACATTTCGCGTTTCAGGACGCGATGGTTGAAATTGAAGGCGGTGCGGGATGTGCTCTCTACCCTTGTGGAACAGCGGCTATTTCAAACACAATCCTGTCTCTAGTTGAGACTGGTGACCACATTCTTATGGTTGACACGTGTTACGAACCGACTCGTGATTTCTGTAACGTCATCATGAAAAAAATGGGGATTGAGACAACCTACTACGACCCAATGATCGGCGAGAACATTCGTGATTTAATTCAACCAAATACCAAAGTACTTTTCCTGGAGTCTCCGGGTTCAATTACCATGGAAGTACAAGATGTTCCGACCCTTGCTCGTATTGCTCATGAGCACGACATCATTGTGGTACTCGATAATACTTGGGCCGCTGGTGTTAACTTCTCTCCGTTTGACCATGGGGTTGATATTTCAGTGCAGGCTGCGACCAAGTACATCGTCGGTCACTCAGATGTTATGCTGGGCACGGCAGTCGCTTCAGAGAAATATTGGCCACAATTGAGAGAACAAAGCTACTTGATGGGACAGTGTGTTTCTCCTGACGATGTGTACCTTGGACTCCGCGGTCTACGCACTCTAGATGTTCGTCTTCGCCAGCACGCAGAAAGCAGCTTAAAAGTGGCTAAATGGTTAGAAACTCGCCCTGAAGTGGAGCGAGTGCTGCACCCTGCACTGGAAACGTCTCCAGGCCATGAATTTTTCAAACGCGATTTTACTGGCGGTAATGGTCTGTTCTCATTCGTACTCAAAACATCATGCCCTAAAGCAACAACAGCCTTGCTTGACGGTATGAAACACTTCAGTATGGGCTACTCCTGGGGTGGTTACGAGAGCTTGATTCTAGCTAATGAACCAAAGAGCTTTAACAGCTTACGCACAGTCTCGCACCCACATTTTGAAGGGACGTTAATCCGTCTTCACATTGGTTTGGAAGACGTCGAAGACTTGATCGCCGATCTGGAAGCAGGTTTGGCAAGATACAATGCCCTCATTCTCGAGGAAGAAGTTTCACTTTAGGAATCGATATCCACAAAAATGCCCTCAACTCGAGGGCATTTTCTTATAGTTTGATTTAGTTAGTCCTGCACCGTTTTACAGGGACATCCGACGATATGGTCATCGACCATTCCGACCGCTTGCATAAACGCATAACAGATGGTTTCTCCGACAAATTTAAAACCTTTTTTCTTAAGGAATTTACTCATCGCTTTTGATTGCTCGGTAGAAGCGGGCACTTCGCTCATATCCTGCCATTGATTGATCACAGGATTATGGTCGACAAACTGCCACAAAGCCTCTGACAAACTTCCATACTCTTCAATCAACGCCTTAGCGGCTTTTGCGTTACTGAACACTGAATTGATCTTGCCGCGATGTTTGACGACATCATAATTGCCTACGATATATTCAGCCCGCTCTTCACCATGCTGCTCCAAAGCATCCAAATCGTAGTGTTCAAATGCTTCTCTGTAGCCTTCTCTTTTCTTTAGTATGGTTATCCAGCTTAGCCCCGCTTGCGCACCTTCAAGGGTAATAAATTCAAACAGTACTTTATCGTCATAAACGGGTATTCCCCACTCAGCATCATGATACTCACGTTCCAGCGGGTGGTTCATCGCCCAGGCGCAACTGTTATTTTCTGTCATTATACGTCCTTATAAAAACGCCCCTGACTCGCTAGCCAGAGGCGTTATCGATTTATACTCATTCTATTTCGGTACGGCTACTCTGTGGAATAGACGATACAGGACTGGGACAACAATCAAAGTTAATACCGTCGCAAAACCCAAACCGAACATGATCGTCACAGCCATTGGCTTGAAGAAAATATCGGGTAAAAGCGGAATCATGCCTAAAATCGTGGTGATTGCCGCCATACATACAGGACGGACACGGCTCACTGCGGCGTCGACAACCGCATCATAGGCATCTTTACCTGACTTCATTTCAATCTCAATTTGATCAAGCAGAACGATGCCGTTTTTCAGTACCATCCCCGACAAACTCAGAAAGCCCAGTAAAGCCATAAAACCAAATGGCGTATTCAGGGCCAAAAGCCCTGTCGTAACACCAATCAGAGCCAGTGGAACAGTCAGCCACACAATCAAAGGTTCTTTGACCGAGTTGAACAGGAATACGGTAATAAGGAACATGAACAAGTAACCCATTGGCATTGTCGTAAACAACGACGCCTGAGCATCACCTGATGACTCGTATTCACCGCCCCACTCGATAGAGTATCCCGGCGGCATCTCAATCGCTTCGATTTGAGGTTGTAGACGCTTTTGCAATGTTGAAGCCGTTTCTTCACCCAATATATCAGGGTCGGCCATCACAGTGAGCATACGTTTACGATTTTTACGGACGACGATTGGATCTTCCCAACGCATATCGTATCCCATTGTCACTTGTTGCAGCGGGATAAATTCAGTTTTTGCCGGACTCCAAATTTTCATACCTTCAATGTTACGAATATCGATCCGTTCATCTTCAGGCAATCGAGCCACGATAGGCATCAACGTCGTACCATCTCGGTACAGACCAATCTTCATACCCGAAAACGACATGGAGAGATAATCATCGACATCTGATTTGGTGATGCCGTAACGGCGAGCCTGGCTCTCGTTAAACTGAGGCTCCAAAACTTGAGTGCGTTCTCGCCAATCATGTCGAATATTCGTCGCGGCAGGGTCAGCGTACATAATATCCATTACCTGAGCGGCGAGCGTGCGAAGCACTGTTGGGTCAGAACCGATAAGTCGCGCTTCAATTTTCGCACCACCACCCGGGCCTAACTCAATTTGTTTAAGTTTATAGTTAATTTCAGGGTAATTGGCTTTTAGATGCTCTCGGAAACGCGCCATCAAGGGTTCAAGCGCTTCATAGTTCTCCATTCGTGTGGTGATTTCACCATACGCGGCATAACTTTTCTCTGGTGCATACGTCAACATGAAGCGCTGCAAGCCTTTCCCTGCCGTCGTCGTAATATGCTCAACATGTTCTTGTTGCGCTAACCAATGTTCAAGTTCGTTCAGCTTATCATTGGTTGCTCTAATATCCGTCCCCTCAGGTAACCACACATCCAACTGAAAAATCGGTGTTGTTGAAGATGGGAAGAAGGACTGTTTTACAAACATAAATCCGTACACACTGGCCGCGAGCCCAACAATTAACACCACGACAGTGAACCATGCACGACGCATGCAAAACTCGAGAAACGTCTTGTAGGTAACAAAAACAATACCATTATACGGGTCGCTATCTTCGCCTTCCGTTTGATTTATTTTCTGGCCTTTGAAGAAAATGTCGGCAAAAAATGGTGTTAATGAAATCGCGGTAAACCAACTGAGCATCAAAGAGATGAGAAGCACAGTAAACAAGGTACCGCAGTACTCACCTGTGGAGTCCTGAGAAAGCCCAATCGGCGCAAAAGCGGTGACCGCAATGATAGTCGCGCCAAGCAAAGGCCACTTAGTCTGGGTAACGATATCGGTCGCTGCTTGTAAGCGCGTTCTTCCCTTTTGGGTACCAATTAATATCCCTTCCACAACGACGATGGCATTATCCACCAGCATCCCCAAAGCGATGACCAACGCCCCTAAAGAAATACGTTGTAGATCGATGGCCAGGTACTTCATGAAGATGAATGTGCCGAGGACCGTTAGCAGCAGGATCAAACCGATAAGTAAGCCAGAACGAAGCCCCATAAAGAACAGCAATACGACGATCACTATCCCAATCGCTTGTGCGAGACTCACAACAAAGCCACTTACCGATTTATCCACTTCCTTCGGTTGACTATAAATTTCTGAGATCTCGATTCCGACGGGTTGTTGATACTTCAATTCAGCAAGTCGGCGATCAAACACTTTTCCGACTTCAACAACATTGACCCCTTGTGCAAACGAAACACCGACATTCAGCGCCAAGCTGCCATTGAAGTTGACGATATTGGTTGGAACCTCAATGTAGCCGCGTTTAATGTCAGCGACATCTTTAAGGAAAATCAGCCCCTGAGCACCCACTTCGGTCAGCAATAAATCACCCAGCTCGTCGACATTCTGAAACTGCCCGGTTGGTTGGATTCGAATATATTCATCACCAATTCTGATCGCACCAGCATCGGAGATTACGTTTTGAGTTGAGAGAAGTCCGAATACGGTATCGGGAGACAGACCCAAACTGCTCAATTTCTTCATCGAGATTTCAATAAAGACCTGTTCTTGCTGTGTGCCAGACACAGATACTTTACTCACACCGTCTACAAGTTCGAGTTCCCGTCTCAGGTAATCAACGTAATCCAGCAGTTCTTTGTAGCTGTAACCATCCCCCGTCACTGCGAGCAAAATGCCGTAGACATCGCCAAAGTCATCAATCACTTGAGGATCATTCACACCAGGCGGTAACGTGCCTTTCAAGTCATTAACTTTTCGCCTTAATTCATCCCAAATTTGAGGTAAGTCATCCGGGCCGTAATTGTTTTTCATCGTTACGGTAATTTGAGACAGCCCACGACTCGAAATAGAATTCACCTCATCGACGTACGTCAATTGCTGAATGGCTTTTTCAAGTGGGTACGTCACCTCTTCTTCCACTTGTTGAGGTGTCGCTCCCGGATACGAGGTGACGACCATGGCGTCTTTGATGGTGAAAGCAGGATCTTCCAGACGCCCTAACCCAAAAAATGCGGCGACACCACCGATCAAGAAAATCAGTGACACCATCCAACTGATAACACGGTTTTTAATAAAGTAAGCCGCGATACCCGTTACGTCTTCGTCCGTTTGAGGCACTTTATTTTTCTCATTCATAAACCTGCCTCCTGCTCAACCACTTCTACTTGCATACCTTCTCTGAGTCTTGACACCCCAGCGACGACAACCTTGTCGTGTAATTCAAGCCCATCAAGCACTTGTATCGATGTCTTTGAAGCTTTACCCGTGCGTATCTGTTGGCGAGAAACGGTATTATCGTCGTTAAGTACCCAAACGAACTTGTTTTCACGACTCAGATCGTCGCCATCCGCGTTGAAAATCGCTTCGATTGGTACATTAATCCCGACATTCAAATTCAAACCGACTTTTTCATCTTTTGACGTGACTTCAACCGCCATTCCATCAAGGATGTATTCGTCTTTTGGCATCGGTAGTGAGAGGGTAACCGTGAACGTGCCAGTGGCGGGGTCGGGCTCAGTGGTAAACTCTTTGACAGTTCCTATGTATTCATTACCGCTTGGAACACGCACAACCCCCTGAATAGAGGTGAGCCTTTCATCGGTCGGAGGCTCTTTGACGTACAAACGATCCGGAAATTGAATAAGTACTTCGAAACGATCCAAGCTGTGTATATTCACGATATACTGGCCAACTTGAATATTTTCGAACTGATCAACATTAACCCTGGAGATGATGCCATCCACTGGTGCTTTTAAAGTCGTAAATGACAAACGTAGTTGAGCTAGTTTCAGCTCTGCCAGAGCGATTTGGCGCTGAGCAGCAATTTCATCAAACTGCGATTTAGCCAGTAAGCCTTTATCGACAAGAGGACGAGAGCGGCGGTATTGACTATCCACTACAGAAAAACGGGCAGAAGCGTTGTCCACATCCAATTGATAATCAGTCGGGTCTAACGTGGCAATAACGTCATCTTTTTTCACCTTATCGCCCTCTTTGACCCTGATACTGCTAACTTCACCCGCAACTCTAAAACTGAGATGCGAACGATCAGCCGCATTGGCCACCGCAGGAAAGTACAAATTATCGTCAACCTTACTTCCCTCTAAAGAAACGACTCTTACTCGGGGAATTTCCACCTCTTTTTCAGGCCCTTTATCACCGCAACCAGAGATGAAAAACGGCAAGCATAAAACGGCTAAGGCTATAATTCTTTTCATATTACAACCCTCTTTCCTTAACCCAGGCTCTGACTTTGATACCCGGCTCTATCACATTGACGCCAGAAATTACGATCACATCACCATCATCCAGGCCTTGTAGAACCTGATTTTTGTCATTCATTGTGATCGCGGCTTTGGTCACAATACCTTGCTCATCTACACGCCAGACGTAGCTTTGTCCTGACTCTTCAAACAGTGCTGAATTGGGAATGGTTGTAACGCCGGAGTTCAGTGAAGTAACAAGCACGTTACCGGACATCCCTGGTAAGATCCCAACGCCTTCAGGACGCTCCATTACCATAGTGACTTTGTAACTGCCCGTTTTAGGGTCGGCTTCGGTATCGATCTCCTGAAAAGTTAAATCGAATGACCGTTCTGGAAAGGCATCAAACTCCATTTTTGCTGTGACGTTAACCCCAGGAGCGTAACGATTGAGCAAGTGGCTAGGAAGCTGGAATATCACCTTCATCAATTGATTGGTTTGGATATTCATCACGCCTTCTTTGGCGGCAACGTATTCATGGTTTTCCGCAGGAAGGTATGAGATCGTGCCATCATAAGGAGCAACGAGTTTGGTGTAACTCAGATTCGCTTTCGCCTGATCCCACTGAGCTTTGGCAGAATTGTGATTGGCTTTCGCTTCATCAAAGTCCTGTTCTGACACAACCTGATCGACACGAAGCTTTTTATACCGTTGGTATTGCACGTCCGCGAGCGCAAAATTTGCTCTCGCTTGTTGTTCCAGAAGCGTGTATTCGTCGGGGTTCAGTGTTGCCAACACATCACCTTTGCTGACGAGTTGACCTTCGTGAACGTCAATCGACTGAAGTAGCCCGGGAACACGAAAGGCTAATACGGCTTTATCGCCAGAGTCAGTCGTAGCAGGGAAATGACGATCAAACTGTGAGTTACCAACAGAGACCGTAAAAAGTTTAGCGGGTCGAGATTCTGGTTCGGGAACGGGTGGTAGTTCTTTACCACATCCCGACAAAGCAGCCGTAACGGCTATTGGAATGAGCAGCTTTTTCATCATATTCATCCAACGAATATAGAGACTACATTTAAGTTAGATGAACAATGCTCAAGCTGCCATGTGAGGCGAAGATAATATTGATTTAAATGAGGAATTTGTGAGCAAAAAGCAGGCTTGGGGCCTGCTCTTTAAAACAAAATTCTAGTTGCATAATCCTCAGAGCTTGTTGAACTCTCTGTTGACTCTGAATGTATCGGAAGTGACATACGCTTCCATATTGCGAATTTTGCCATCAATGCGGTTAAAATCACGCTCAAGCACACTCAAGAACTGCTCCGGACTTTGACCCTTCTGCCATGGCTTACTCTTTAGAGTATGATCCTGCTGGGCCTTGATATTTTCTGAATAAGTCATTGGCTGCTTTTCCAACATAAACGCTAAAGCGACATAGGCGAGAAGCACCAAAAACGTACCGCCGAGCAAACCTGCAGAAATAACCAAGATACGAATCAACCAGACCTCCACACCAAAGTAGTTAGCAAATCCGGCACACACACCGGCAAGCTTGCCATTTGCTGGGTCACGATAAAGCTCTCGACTACTCATACTTGCGTCTCCACGTTGGTGACTCTGCGTCTAGAATGCGTTCAAGTGTATCTACCCTAGCCTGCATCGATTCTGCTTTTTCGGATAGTACCTGAAGGCGCTCCAGATCCTGGTTCGACAGTGCACTATCCGTTTTACGTTTACTGCGATAGTGTAAGAAGAGCCAAAGTGGAGCGACAAAGATCAAAAAGACAATGACTGGTCCTGTTATAAAAAATGTCGTCATAAATGGCTCCTCTTTTATTTATCTTGTGATGACATCTGTTCTTTCAGTTTTGCCAACTCTTTTTCAATTTCATCTTGCGCCTGAAGCTCTGCAAACTCCTGCTCTAACGATTTTGACTGGCCAGTGCTTGAATATAGGTCAGCTTCCGCTTCCAACTCATCGACTTTACGTGAGTATTGTTCAAACTTAGCCATCGCTTCATTGGTACGGCTAGTGTGAAGATGTTTTTGCACATCACGACGATTAGTTGCGGTTTGATTACGGATTGCCAGAGCTTGCTGTTTCGCTCGTGTTTCCGCAATTTTGTTTTCCAGCTTACCAATTTCACCGGTTAACTTATCAATGGTCTCTTCAACCAAAGTTTGTTCTGTATGAAGGCCTTTGATTAACTGTTCAAGCTTTTGCTTCTCTATAAGAGCAGCACGCGCTAAATCTTCACGCTCTTTTACCAACGCAAGGCTGGCTTTTTTGCCCCATTCATTGATTTGATCTTCGATAGCCTCAACTTTACGAGCCAACTCTTTTTTGTCTGCGATCGCTTTCGCTGAGTTGGTACGAACCTCGACAAGTGTGTCTTCCATTTCTTGAATGATGAGACGGATCATTTTTTCAGGATCTTCCGCCTTGTCCAACAATGCACTGATGTTTGAGTTAACGATATCTGCAAAACGAGAAAAAATACCCATGACGGAACTCCTCTTTTTTCCTATTAAAACCCGACAAGGTGGTGATTTACCTTGTGTCTACCTAAATACATAACAAGTTACGTGCCAACTTAAGTTCCACCATAAAATCAATAGGTTATGCATTTTGTTGTTGTTATGCACCATTATGCTATGATGTTTTTCACCAACTGTTGGTGAATTTCACCAATTCCCTATTGAATTCACACCTAGGCAGCTAAGTAAGAAGGAATCTATGAAGCAAAACCTGATTGGTGAATCGCCCGCTTTTCTCGCTGTATTAGATAAAGTATCACAACTTGCGCCAATTGAACGCCCGGTACTCATTATTGGTGAGCGCGGTACCGGTAAAGAGCTTATTGCACAGCGTTTGCATTATTTATCAAGACGTTGGGACAAGCCACTTCTGTCATTAAATTGTGCCACACTGAGCGAAGGTTTGATTGATTCTGAATTGTTTGGTCATGAACCTGGCTCGTTCACTGGGTCAAAAGGCAAACATAAAGGTCGCTTTGAGCGAGCGGAAGGCGGTACCCTTTTCCTTGATGAACTAGCAACTGCGCCACTGTTAGTGCAAGAAAAGTTGCTGCGTGTCATCGAATATGGTGAATATGAACGCGTTGGCGGGCACACTGCTTTGAATGCCGACGTGCGATTAGTCTGTGCGACCAATGCCGACTTACCCAAACTTGCTGAACAAGGTGATTTCCGTGCCGATCTGCTCGACCGGCTTGCTTTTGATGTCATCATGCTTCCTCCTCTCCGTGAGAGAAAAGAAGACATTCTTTCTTTGGCGGAATACTACGCCATAAAGATGTGCCGCGAACTTCAGCTTGAATATTTCGTCGGTTTCACCGCAGAAGCAGAACGCTCGTTACTTGACTACCCTTGGCCAGGGAACGTTCGGGAGCTGAAAAACGTTATTGAGCGCGCGATCTATCAACATGGCTTAAACGCCGATCCAATTGATCAGTTGATATTCAATCCTTTCGCAACCGTCTGGGACAACGCTTTGGGTCACTCGAATGAGCAAGAAGAAGAACAAGATGTGGCCGAACAAAGCACTCAATTTCATTTCCCGCTCGATTACAAACAGTGGCAAGAAGAACAAGATATTAGCTTGCTCAACCGTGCGCTGGAAGAAGCTAAGTTCAATCAGCGTCAGGCTGCAGAATTGCTCGGGCTAAGTTACCATCAATTACGTGGAATGGTTCGCAAATATGGGTTAGTCGGGCAAAGTTGATACCAGGTTGAACTCAATATTTGCTATCACAAACAGAAACGAGACCTAAACATGCGTAACAATTTAGGTCTACAGTGATAATTAGACTAGGTCTTTTTATCTAACACACTGCGAGCAAAAGATTTTGTATTTGGAGCGAGTTCACAAAGGTGTTAAATTAGCGGGATCATTTTCGCTTGTAACGCCAGATGAGTAACTTCGATGAAACAAGCAAGATCCAATGAACATTTCATATTATGAATGCTTTTATAAGATTATCGCTGAGCCTTATCGGGATTAGCTTACTCACCGCCTGTGGCGATGAGATCGACCACAATGATATTCGCCAAACAGGATTTGTGTTTTGTGGGCAAGGTAAGCCAACAACATTTAACCCACAATTGGTTGATAGTGGTATTACTGCTGAAGCATTGAGCCCTCAGTTGTATGATACGTTGCTTACGCTCGATCCTACATCCCATAAGCCGGTTGCCAATATTGCACAAAGCTGGTCAGTCAATGCGGATGGGACTGAATACACGTTTAAGCTCAAGCACGGTGTTCAATTTCAGTCGACATCTTGGTTTACACCCAGCCGAGCACTGAATTCGCAAGACGTCGTGTTTAGCTTCAAACGAATCATTGATGACAACCACCCTTTCCATCAGGTGGGCGGTGGTTTGTATCCATGGTTTGCCGGTCTGGATTTCAAGAACTTGCTGCAAGATGTCATTGCTATCGACAATGACACCGTCATGTTTAAGCTTTCAAAGCCAAACTTCTCTTTTCTGGCCAACATTGCCACCAGCCACGCAGTATTGCTATCGGCTGAGTACGGACAACAACTCGCGGCTAAAGATCATAAAGAGCAGATTGATCAATTTCCCATTGGTACAGGCCCATTCCAACTAAAAGAGTTCCAGGTGAATGATTTAATTCGCTTAGAGCGTCATGCTCAATACTGGAACTCTCCAGCGAAAATGGAACAGGTGGTTTTTGATATTTCGCATCGTGGAACCGGCACACTGGCAAAATTACTAAGAAATGAATGCGATGTGTTGTCTTCGCCAATTTCAAGCCAGATACCCGTCATTCAGGAAAATGAAAATCTGGAATTGAAAGCGACACCAGCGAACAACGTCTCTTTCATCGCCATTAATACTGGCAACCCTGCGCTGACTGATCCTCGCGTTCGTCAAGCGCTTAACCTTGCGATTAACCGACAAAACATATTGGATTCCGTTTATTACGGAACAGGTACTCAGGCCTACACCTTGCTCCCGCCAAACTCATGGGCTTATCAAAAAGACAGTGTCAAAATACGCTACGACAGAAACTACGCTCTCGCGCTTCTTCGTGAGGCTGGCTATCAAGAAGGCTTAGCGCTCACCATGTGGGTTCCTCTGGAGCCGCGCGCGTTCAACCCAAGTCCGCGTAAAACGGCAGAGTTGATACAAGCTAACTTTGCCGATATTGGTGTGGATTTAACCTTGTTGACAGATGATAGGTTTGAACGTGTCGATTTGGATAATCTGGACAATCTTGATTTGCTGCTTACGGGGTGGATAGGTGATACGGGTGACCCAGATAACTTCTTCCGACCGTTATTGTCATGTGAGTCTGACCGAGTTGGCCTGAACGTTTCGATGTGGTGTAACGATGATTTCGATTTCCTACTGGATTTAGCGATAGAGACGCAGGAACCACGATACCGTTTGAACCTCTACCGTCAGGCGCAAAACATATTGAATGAGCAATTCCCTGTTATTCCACTAGCGCATGGTGTGCAATTCCGTGTTCACGACAAATCGCTGACAGGCTTCAAATCAAGCCCTTTCAATGCACAACCATTTGATAGAGTTGAGAGAGTTCACTGATGTTTTTGTATACCATTCGACGCTTTAACCTGTTTTTCATCACATTGATGATCCTCACTTTAGTGGGTTTCTCTCTGCTGCGTCTCGATCCTCTATCGCATTGGGCACAAGTTGATTTTTGGTCGGGTTGGCAGAGTTATCTTGTTAACCTGTCACAGCTTGATTTCGGCTACAGCAAGAGTGGCAATGCCATTTTCGATGAGTTAGCAATCGTGTTCCCGGCAACGTTAGAGCTGTGCTTTTTTGCTTTTCTGGTTTCGCTGTTTATTGGGATTCCATTAGGAACTCTGGCGGGGATGAAACAAGGAAAAGTGTTAGATACCAGTATCTCGTTTTTAGCCATGTCCGGGTATTCCGCGCCAATTTTTTGGGTGGCGTTGCTACTTATCATGGTGTTTTCACTAGAGTATCAATTTTTCCCGGTGGCTGGCCGCTATGACCTGCTGTATGAAATCGATCATATCACTGGCTTTGCCATCGTCGATGCCTTTATGGCAAAGGGCGAGTATCGTGCCCATGCATTGCAAAGTGTTATTGAACATATGGTGCTGCCTTGTTTGGTACTGGCACTCGCGCCAACGACCCAAGTTATTGGTTTAATGCGTTCGTCGGTTGCCGAAGTAATGAGTCAAAATTACATTCGTGCCGCTCGAATTAAAGGTCTTTCTAACCGAGAGATCATCACTCAGCACGTACTGCGCAACGCGATTCCACCCATCGTCCCAAAAGTCGGCGTTCAACTATCAAGCATGATCACCCTTGCGATCATTACCGAGTCTGTTTTCAACTGGCCAGGTATTGGCCGCTGGCTATTAGATGCGCTGGCAAACCAAGATTATGCCTCTATTCAGGCAGGCGTTATGGTGCTTGCAACACTGGTTCTGACCGCCAATATCCTATCGGATTTGATTGGTGCCATGATTAACCCTCTGGTGAGAAAGGAATGGTATGCTAACAAATAACGTTTATCAGGAAGAACACATTCCAACTCAGTTCGAACGATTCTGGCGCAGCTACCGCGCTAACGGTTTGGCAATGTTTGGCTTATGGTGTCTCACTTTCATTGTATTAATCACCCTATTTGCGCCGTTAATCGCCCCTTTTGACCCTCAGGCTCAATCTGGCGAGCTACTTGTGCCGCCTTCTTGGTCACCATCAGGTTCTGTCGATTACTTCTTGGGAACGGACGACTTGGGACGCGATATTCTGTCACGTCTTATCATCGGGTCTCAGCTCACGTTTGGTGCAGCAGTGGGTATAACCGTCACGGCAGCCATCATCGGTTGCCTGATTGGTGTATTGGCCGGCATGACTAAAGGTCTGCTGTCCAGTACCTTGAACCACCTGCTCGACACAGTAATGTCCATTCCCTCGCTACTATTAGCGATCATTTTTGTGGCATTTCTGGGGTTCGGCGAGTTCAATATCTTGCTGGCGATTTGTTTGGCGCTCATTCCGCGTTTTATTCGCTCGGTTTACATCGCGGTTCACACCGAGGTAGAAAAAGACTACATCATGGCGGCACGCCTGGATGGTGCAAATGATTTCTATCTACTTTGGAGCTCGATACTGCCAAACGTGCTTACCGTCATCGCCGCAGAGTTCACTCTGGCGCTTTCTACTGCGATTTTAGACATCACCGCGTTGGGCTTTCTGGGTTTGGGAGCACAAGCACCAAGTACTGAATGGGGCGCTATTTTGGGCGATTCAGTCGAACTTATTTACATCGCACCGTGGACGGTAACCCTACCAGGCCTCACTATCATGTTTACTGTCATTACCCTAAACTTAGTAGGTGAAGGGGTACGCCGATCGCTTAATGCGGGGATCGAATAATGCCGTTATTAGACATTCGTCATTTGACCATTGAAATTGAAACACCTCAGGGAATGGTGCGAGCTGTAGACAGAATGAGCCTAACGTTAAACGAAGGTGAAATTCGCGGCTTAGTAGGTGAATCCGGCTCAGGAAAAAGTCTGGTTGCTAAAGCCATTGTTGGCGTTAGCAAAGATACTTGGCGAATCACCGCAGACCGAATGCGCTTGGGAAATATCGATCTCTTGCAGCTTACTCCTAAGGAACGGCGTAAAGTTATCGCACGAGATATTGCGATGATTTTTCAGGAGCCTTCGACCTGTTTGGATCCTTCAGAGGAAGTGGGTCGACAACTGATTGAATCGATCCCTTCTCGATCTTTTGATGGTAAATGGTGGGAGCGATTTAAGTGGCGTAAAAAACAAGCCATTGCCCTACTCCATAAAGTTGGCATCAAAGATCACAAGCGGATAATGGGCAGCTACCCTTACGAGCTCACGGACGGTGAGTGTCAAAAAATCATGATTGCCATGGCGATTGCCACTAAGCCTAAATTGCTGATCGCAGACGAACCGACCAATGACCTTGACCCAATTACTCAGTCGCAGATCTTGCGTCTGTTGAGCCGGATGAATCAGCTCAACAACACAACGATTTTGCTTATTGGCCATGACCTAACCACCATCACACAGTGGGCGAACCGCATTACCGTGATGTATTGTGGTCAGTCTGTTGAGTCTGCTGACACACGTAAGATAATTGCAGCACCCAAGCACCCTTATACAGATGCTCTGCTAAAGGCGATGCCAGACTTTAATGACTGGGTTCCACACAAGCAGAAACTCCAGTCTCTGCCTGGCTCGATTCCACCTTTGCAGCATTTGCCAATCGGTTGTCGATTAGGTCCTCGTTGTCCTTATGCGCAAAAACAGTGTGTTGAAATTCCGCATACCCGACGAATCAAAAATCATAAATTTAACTGTCACTTTCC
Organism: Vibrio natriegens NBRC 15636 = ATCC 14048 = DSM 759; assembly: GCF_035621455.1. Taxonomy (NCBI): domain Bacteria; kingdom Pseudomonadati; phylum Pseudomonadota; class Gammaproteobacteria; order Vibrionales; family Vibrionaceae; genus Vibrio; species Vibrio natriegens. Next base: position 1,238,513 of record NZ_CP141822.1, on the reverse strand, counting down.
ACTGAACACGGAGAAAAAGTCATGAGTGCGCTACTTGAAGTCGATAATTTATCGAAGCAATTTGTCACGCGCTCACGGTTTTTTAAACGTCAGACGAATGTCGCGGTAAAACCGGTCAGTTTCACCCTTGAACCAGGGCAAACTATCGGCTTTATTGGGCAGAACGGTTCAGGCAAGTCGACTCTGGCTCGTATGCTGGCTGGTGTTGTTGCGCCAAGCTCTGGCGAGATTCGCGTAAATGGTGAACGTTTGGAACATAAAGATTATGCGACGCGCTGCAAGCTGATTCGTATGATTTTTCAGGATCCGAATACCTCGCTAAACCCACGAATTCAAATTGGTCGCATATTAGAAGGTCCGTTAAAACGAAATACCAACATGCCGCCGGATGCGCGAATGAAACGTGTAAAAGACACTCTTCGCCGAGTTGGCTTACTACCTGAACATGCCTACTTTTATCCGCAGATGCTGGCCGCCGGACAAAAACAACGTGTCTGTCTGGCTCGCGCTTTGATACTTCAACCTTCGATTATTGTGGCGGATGAAGCGTTAAACGGTCTCGATATGGCTATGCGCTCACAGATTCTGAATTTATTCTTAGAACTACAAGAAGAGATGGGCTTGTCTTTCGTTTATGTGTCGCAGCACATTGGTATCGTCAAACACATTACGGATAAAGTCATGGTCATGCATGAAGGCGAAGTGGTCGAGTGTGGTGATACTCAACAGGTTCTTACCCACCCTGAGCACCCAATTACTCAACGATTGGTTGAAAGCCACTTCTACAAAGCGCCCAACCACTCTATGTAACGAAAAAGCCTGCATTATGTGCAGGCTTTATTAATTCTTGGGCTGGTCAATGATCTTTGGATTTAACTATCGTCGACCAGCGAGTTTACGAAGTTCGAAATCAAACTCATCCGGAAACAGAACAACACCCTCTTCGTTCTGATTTGGGAATACCACAACCGAAAGCTCGTCATCTTCTAGTCCCACAGTCCAGCGGCTGTGCCACTTATTAAGTGAGATGGCTTCTGGTTCGCAATTTTCCCATTCACCTGTCGCCCATTGCTGAGCAAACTCTTCGTTCGGCCATACTGGGACACAATCGTCATCTTCTGTATTCAGCATCACGCAACCGTGTTCATCTTTTAGAATCCATACCTTACGATTCGCGACGATCTCTTTTACGCAGTACTTCAACCGTTGTTCTTCATTGTAACGATTGATCGTATCCATTTGCTCTTGGGTCAATGCCTCGGACATGTTGGTCTCCTGTTTCCCATAGAAAAATGCCCACCTATCGGCGGGCATTTCAATTATAAGCTGGTAATGTGAAAATTACGCTAATTCAGTTTGAAGCCAAGGCCAGCCTTGCTTCTTACGGCTTAGAGTATTTTCCATCATTAGCATGCCGTTGTCTTCATGCTTAACTAGCTTCTCTGCCCACTCACCTTTGTATAGAAGACGAGTTTGAGCAGTAGTGATGTCTGTTAGCATCACAGCAGCGAACGCTAGGTTATCTTTCTCACAACGAGATTCCAGGTCTGCTTCTAGTGCTTCGATCATACCGTCAACTTGCTCTAGTGTTGCAAGTTCAACCTGACCTACTACTACGTCACGACCGTTGAATGGGTAACCTTTCAGGTCTTTTTCAACTAGCTCAGCTGCTGACAGACCTTCGATGTTTGTTTTCGCGATTAGAAGATCTTTCGTGAATGCGTCAACGTCTTGTACGTCTGCGATTGCAGCTAGCTCAGCAACGGCATCTTTGTCTTTTTGAGTACAAGTTGGAGAAGCGAAGCCCACTGTGTCAGATAGGATTGCTGACATCATTAGCTTAGCGATTTGAGGCTTGATCTCGTGACCTTCAATCTTGAACATGTTGAATAGTACCGTGTTAGTACAACCAACAGGCCAGATCCATGCTTCCATTGGGTTTACTGTCATCACGTCACCTAGGCGGTGGTGGTCAACGATACCCGCAATTTCAGCTTCAGCGATGTCGTCTGGTGCTTGCGCTAGATCTGAGTAGTCTACTAGCCAAACAGTTTCACCCGCTACTGAAGTGCGAAGTTCTGGAACTTCTGCGCCAGCTACTTCAAGGATGTGCTGAGTTTCACGGTTGATTTCGCCCTGACGAATTGGCATTGCTTCAACACCACGCGCCGTAAGAAGTTCAGTTGCAACGAGTGCACTACAAATACTATCACTGTCTGGGTTCTTATGACCTACAACTAGAATCATGTCTCTTCCTATTCAAGTCAATTTGATACGCTTCCTGATAATGGCATCTTGTGCCTTGGAAGCTGTTTGCTCACAAAGGCCCGTACTTTACCTGATTTGACGGACTTTGACACGAAGAAAAGTGCATAACTCTGTTGCGAATAAATCTCATTTACATATAATGATAATTATTCCCATTTGCATTTGAGCTAACCAATGAACGCGACGAGATTTTTGCATTCAGCCCAGCACTTGCTTCGGCCAACTCAGTTCCGCCTAGCGTATAAACGCCTGCTTATTCCTGTCTTTATGCTCGCGTTGTTGATCAATGAACACACTCGTGATGTCGCGGTTACAACACTGTCCGACTCCTTTTGGGCAGTATCGTGTTATGTCTGTGCGACTCTGGTGATTTATCATTACCTTTCCCACTTATTATCGAAACCGAATCGATTTACCGAGCTCTACCGTCACTCTCAAACTCATCAGGTATTTTTCGCTGCGCTGCTTGGTGCCTTGCCCGGATGTGGCGGCGCAATTGTTGTGACGACTCAGTTTATCAGTGGACGAGTTGGTTTTGGCGCCATTGTCGCTGTACTGACATCAACAATGGGTGACGCGGCTTTTTTACTACTCGCGGCTAAACCCATGGTTGGGTTGGGCGTAGTTATTACGGGCATCGTCGTCGGCACGATTTCCGGGCTGGTTGTAAATGCTTTTCATAAAGAAGATTTTTTACGCCCTGTCCATAAAATAGATCCAAATGAATCTTTTGATACGCAAAGCCAGAGCAAGCACTATAACGAACAAGAACAAAAGGCGATCAATTTACAAGGCACATTCTGGAAATGGCTGCTATTGCCGACAAGTGTTATCGCACTGATGATGTCTTTCCAATTGGATATCAACAAGTTGCTTAACTTGCCATCAAATACCATTGAATGGGTTGGGGCGACTTTCTCGGTAATGACGATGTCACTTTGGGCAATGACCAAAGAGCTGGGCTGTTACCAATCGACGGTATCCGAAGATGCAAAAATCACCGACTCCCATCCGATTCAAAAAGCGGCGCAAGATACTAACTTCGTCAGCGCGTGGGTGATCATTGCCTTCCTCGCTTTTGAGTTTACGACGTACTTTTCGGGGCTGGATATAGCCAGTTCTCTCTCGGATTGGGGGATCTGGATGCCATTGGCCGGTCTGGCAATTGGCACGCTTCCAGGGTGTGGGCCTCAGATTTTAGTGACAAGTTTGTATCTTTCCGGTGCTGCACCATTTTCAGCACAAATAGCCAATGCAATCTCAAACGATGGTGATGCCCTTTTCCCGGCTATTGCAATGGCCCCAAAAGCAGCACTTGTTGCGACTATTTACTCATCGATTCCTGCATTTATTGTTGGTTACGGTTACTACTTTTTATTTGAGCTTTAACCGCTTCAAAATGTAAAAAGAGCCCCATTTGAGGCTCTTTTCTACGCTTAATTCATCACACTATACCGTGACGATGGCTTTTGCATTCAAGCCCTTATCTAGGCTAACTAAAAACATCTGACAAGGGTCTTGATTCAGCTTTTCTCCCGTCCAGAAATCATACCAGTCGACAGGCTTGTCCGAAGTCAGCGTAAACTCCGTTGCGTCTTGATTTGAGAAGTTAAACAAACAATGCAGATCATTTTTCGATGTTAGCTTCAAAAATGCGTGATTTAAATTCAATGACGAAAAGATGGCAGACTCTTGGCTGCGACGCTGGCGCAACATAAGTTTCGACAACATTTTGCTCGCAAATGGGGTAATCTCTGGCAGTGGATCGCCAGAAAGTAACAAGCCGCCACAAGCCAAAAGTACAGTACGATGAAATTCGTAGTCCTCACGCGAAGCCGCTTGATTTGGTAACGAGGTAAACGTTGCGCAGTCTGGGTCAATCTGCCAAAGCTTTCGGTGCTGCCAACTGCGGTAAAATGTTTCTTTTGCGATCTGTTCGAAGCGATGACTATGACGTTCAACGTCATCGGAAACACGCATCGCATCCACCAGCCCCAGTGAAGGCCACATTGGCGCATTACAACCCAGCAGCCAAGCGTCACCCGCCCCTTTCGCTATCGCTTCCATTCCCATTCGGTACGCTTCAACGCCTGTCACTCCAGACTGGCTGCGTTTTCCTTTGAGGGTCCCCCAATAGTTGGCATCCAGCTTAAACAGTTCGACGCCCCACTCTTCACGCATAACAGACACCACACGGGTAAGGTGATCTTGGACTTCTGGATGAGAAGTATCGAGAATATACCACGGTGTGCATCGCCAGCCTCCGTAGGTAACATCTTCAGCTTTCATTAAACTGCCATCATGATGGCGCACAAACCAGTCAGGGTGTTGTTTGAACACTTCCGACTCTGGTTGAGCAATAAATGGCGCCATCCAAATCGCTGGCTTTTTCCCCTTGAAACGAATGTTCTGAATTAACTCTTTTACACCAGCAGAAAACTTATCGGAAGGCGTGAGCCAGTCACCCATGAACGCCTGATAGCCATCGTCAAGTAACACCCACTCCAGATCCGCCAGCTTATCGCTCATACACTCTACATTTTGCAAAATGTTCGTTTCTGTCACGTCAGCGTAATAGGCGTACCACGAGCACCAACCTACAGGAGCACGTTGTGTGACACCGTTACGTACCGGATGATTGTCTGTAATCATCTTGCTGTATTGTTGGTAAAGTGCTGACAATGATGTTCCGCTCAGCACGGTAACAGACTCCAAAGCATTACTTTCCCAGTCGGTCACTTGTGTATGCTCGCCATCAATAGCCGCAGCCAGAATCCACTGCTCTTCATGCAATCGCACATCAAAATAGCCAGCGAAGCGACGGCAACTGGTAAAGCCAAATAACGTATACCCATCAGAGTCTTCAACCACTAAGTAGTTGTAGTAACGCTTGGGTTCATCTTGAGAATAGATCCGATAACTCGGATTGTTATCAGGACAACGACCAACATCAATAGGCTGGCTTATAGTCCCCGAGGTTTGTGCCAGCATCTGAAAACCGTCTCCGATCACGCGAGCGCCATGTTCATATAAAAATGGGACTTCAAAGAGCACTTCGCGATCAGTAAAGGTCTTCTGGTGGATACCAGCAAAAGAAAAGTGTACTTGATTGCCGATGACATCGGCGCGCAGGTCGTTATCAACGACGGTAATTTCTATGCGATTAGCGAACTGAAAGGTTTGAGTCATATTAGATCTACTTAGTTATTATTATCTTTATACCCAAGAGACTTGGTTCAATATGAACCGTTTAGGTACGGTCACCATTATCCTACGGTTTAGAAGCGTAAATCGTTAGTTGCCTCACGAATACACCTTAGCTCTTAGTGAAACATAATTATTGAGATAACGCTCCCCAAAATTCAGCTAAAAAAATACCAGCCCGAAGGCTGGTATTGGATTTTGTACTTGTGCTTGTATTAAGCAACTTCGATTGGACCACCGAATGATGTGACCGGCGGCACTTTACCTGTGAACTTCTCAAAGTCGACGATACAAGTGTTCGCAGAAGTAGCCTGTGCAAGCTCAGACGAACCGATGTCTTGCGTTAGCGTATTAGGGTCACCGTACGTACAGATAGCGCCTTCTTTCTCGTTGAGAGGACCATACCAGGCACCTTCTTCGATACGAACAACGCCACGTGGGTAACTGTCGGTCAGAACCGCACCCGCCAAAAGCTGACCACGACCGTTAAATACACGCACTAGGTCACCATCTTTAATGCCTTTCGCTTTTGCATCAACCGGGTTGATGTAAACAGGCTCACGACCTTGCACCGCGTAAGTGGCGCGAAACTCTTCAGATTCACACATTTGTGAGTGCAAGCGCTTGTCTGGGTGACAAGACTGCAACCAGAATGGGTATTTGTCTGAACCCGGACCACCGTGTGAACGTTCTGATTTTTCGAACCACATTGGGTGCTCTTGACAATGTTCGTAACCGTAACGACCGATCTTACGAGAGGTAATCTCGATGAAACCAGATGGCGTGCCCAGTGGATTCAACTCTGGATCTTTACGGAAATCCGCGTGACGAACCCAAGGTTTGCCTTCACCAAAGTCCAGTACACTCTTCTCCCAGAATTCGTTGAACTCTGGCATTTCGAATTTACCTTCATTGGCTTTCTTACAATCGTTGTACAGGCTTTCGATCCATTCCATCTCACTCATACCACGAGTGTACTCTTCACGGCGGCCAAAGCGCTGTGTAAGTTCACTCATGATCTGGAAGTCAGGTTTAGATTGGAACAGTGGATCAACCAAACGGTGCATCGCCACCAAACCACGGCTTGAGTATGATCCATAAACGTCGATATCGTTACGCTCCCACTGAGTACAAGCTGGCAATACGATATCAGAGAAACGACAAGTTGCCGTCCACGCAAATTCAATGGTCACAACCGTTTGTAGCTTCTTGAACGCTTTCTTCATACGGTTGCGATCTTGGTGATGGTGCCATGGGTTACAACCCGAGATAACCATCATTTTGAAATCTGGCAGTTTAACTTTACCGCCGTTGTAATTGATCTCTTTACCTGGTTCCAGAATAGCATCAATCCAACGCGCTACCGGAATAGTGCGACTGTAGCCGTTGAAATCGTTGTTATCCCACTTCGGCTTCATACCCTGGTCAAGGTTACGCGGGAAACCGCCAGGGCCTGCGAAACCCGTTGATGGAACACCGATACTTGAGTAGTGGTGACCATAAGAGATACCGCCGCCAGGCAGACCAATCTGACCTACCATTGCCGCAACAACCGCAGCCGCCCAATATGGTTGCTCGCCGTGTTCCTGACGCTGAATACACCAGCCCATTAAGATTTGTGTACGACCATTAACCAACATGCGGGCGAATTCGCGAATCTTGTCCGCTTTCACACCACAGATAGCTGCAGCCCACTCTGGAGTCTTTTCCGTCTTATCTTTGGTTTGACCCTGAACGTATTGAATGAACTCTTCAAAGCCTAAACAGTAAGTCTCAATGAACTTCTTATCGTAGAGCTCTTCGTTGTAAAGTACGTGTGCAACAGCCAGCATGAACGCCACATCGGTCATCGGGTTGATGTACAGGTGATCGTTCTCTAGGTAGCGCTGAGTTTTGTTCTTCACCGGGTCAACAGACAGAACGTTGATCTTACCTTTCGCGACTTTCTCTTTTAGCTGTTCTAGATACTTGAAAGATTCGTGCGTTTCACAGTTCCAACCTACCTGAAGGTTTTTCACTGGATCGTTTGCCCACAAAACAATGTTGTCCGAGTTCTCTAAGATTTCAGACCAAGACGTACCTTGTGCATAAACTTCTGTTGAACCGAGTACGTAAGGCATGATGGTTTGACCCGCACCTGTCGAGTAGTCGCCAACTTTTGTGATGAAGTTACCATGCATGCCCACTGCACGTTGCATGTGTGCCGTACAGTTGTTGAACGCACCCGTTTGGTTCCAGCCAGTTTGGCCAGCATGTAACGCCCAAGGACCGTATTCTTTCTGTACACGCTCTAACTCACGGTAGAACAGATCCAGCGCTTCATCCCACGTTACACGGATAAAACGGTTGTTGCCGCGAGTATCTGCGCTGTACTTGTGCTTTTTCAGCCAATCCAGACGAACCATTGGGTAACGAACACGCGATGGGCTGTAAATGATGCCTTTGATGCCGTTCAGCATCTCTGTCGGGTTCTTATCAAGCTCTAGTGGTTTGATCTCCTGAACCTTACCCGCGTAGATATGAGCGCGGAATGCGCCCCAGTGCGAGCCCGTCACTTTCCAGGTACCTGTCGATTCCGCGGCTTTTGCTGAAGCTGACGCTAATAAGCTTGGACCGATAACTGACGCGGCACTTGTCGTTGCTACGCCTTTAAGAAAACTTCTTCGTGTAATAGCCATTTAAAATTCTCCAATCCGACGCTTATTAGTGGTGGCCTTCAGCATAATCTGAAGAGTGCTTCTGTAGATATTTCAAGATAAGCGCTTCGCTGTCCGTATCCAGGTTCACGAACGCTAACATACCGTCGAACATACCTGGCCAGGTGTTCGCGTCGAAGTGCGCTTCAGCAGGTTGCGTGTGACATACAGAACAGTTGGTTTTGTACGCTTCACGAGATTTTTCCCATACTGGATTGATATCGTTCAACGCCGACTCTTTCTTCAGCCAAGCTTTTGCTGTCACTTTTTCCCATGGGAGACCAGTGAGTTCGTCAACACGTTTTTCACCTGTCGTCACCATGTTGCTGTCGGTAGACGCTTCTTTTAGCAGAGATGCAGTCGCAATGTTCTTACCGAAATCTTCTTGGATTACGCGACCAAAGCCTTTTGCTTTACGCCAGCCATCGATTTCGATTTCAACAAAGTCGCCTTTTTCTTCGATAACTTTTACGGTCGATGCCGGGTTTAGAAGGCCCGCTTCTTTAGTGCCTTGCTCATCAAAGTAAAGTGGAAGATGACGAATGCTGACTAGCTGCTGACCTACTGCGTAATCCGTGTTTGATGTCATTTGTTCCAGATCGCCGACAATACCGCCGATGCTATCCATACCAGCAGGTAAGTTGTGCGCAATGCCTTTGTGGCAGTCGACACAGCTTTGATCTTTCTCTGCGGCTTGTTTCATTTGAATACGCGCGGTCGGAGACATCTGGTCGAAGTCCATCGAGTCGTAGTTGTGGCAGTTTTTACATTCAAGAGATTTGTTCGCAGAAAAACGATCCCATTCATGTTTGGCTAACTCGATACGGCGCTCTTCAAACACCCCTTCTTCATCGTAGTTACCAAATACTTGTGCAAACACTTCTTTAGAAGCCTGCATCTTACGAGCGATTTTATCTGTCCAGTTATGTGGAACGTGACAGTCAGGACAAGTCGCACGTACACCAGAGTGGTTTTTCCAGTGAACCGTGTCTTGCAGTTCAACATAAACGTTGTCGCGCATGGTGTGACAGCTGATACAGAACTCTTCCGTGTTGGTCGCTTCTAACGCTGTGTTGAAGCCACCCCAGAAAATAACGCCTGCAATAAAGCCACCCATAGTTAGCACACCAAGGCTGATATGCACGGCAGGGCGTGTCATCGTACGCCACAGTTTAATGATTAATGATTTCATTATTTGCTCTCTTAAAATCTTTTCAAAAGTGTGGTTATGAGCTCAACGGCTTACATACCGTGCGCACCAGGAGGTCCAAAGAAGAACACCTGCAACATCCATACGATGAATCCGTAACCGCCAACGAAACCCACACTTAAAATTGGAAAGAGAACAACCGCGATAAAGAAAAACGACTTCCATTCAAGGGAGCGTTTTTCACTGCACTCAATATTATTAACATCTCTCATACATTTGCCTACTTTGTATTTAGTGTTATTGAAAAGCTCAGGAAATAGAGCTTAAGTTTTTTACAATTTATAACCGAAAATGTTAGTCCATATTAATAGTAGGGTTCAATCAAATAACGCCCTTCACTCCTTGTTATTCAACACTTTTTTGAGTTCGAACGGAGATGTGTGGGATTGATATTATTTATTAAAAAACATGAACAGATATGAAAAAATAAGTCTTTTAAATAAACGTTAAATTGGTAACAATATAAAAACACAAATAACATTTTCACGTTAAACATTACGGGAAAAATGCATTTTCATAGCGAAGAAAAACCAAATAATGTAAACAAATTGATAAGAAATGACTTATAAAGGAGGCTTTAACTCGCATTTAAAGTCATTCGAAAAATATGAGTTAATATAGAAAGGGTAAAGACGAGAACTTAGGAGAATTGATGGACAGCGTAGTAGATATTAGCTGGATAAAACTGGCGTTATTCAGCTTGATTTTGCTCATCCCACTGGCAATTAACTATCGCTACAAATTGGGAATTGCGAAAGACACTACGATCAGTGTTCTTCGTATGACAGTGCAGCTGATCCTGATAGGCGTTTACTTAGAGTACCTCTTCCACCTAAATAGTTTACTGATCAACGTGCTATGGATAGCTGTCATGATTGTGGTTGGCGCAAGCACGATTGCGGGTAAAGCTCACTTACCTAAAAAACCATTGATGCTGCCTTTGATCACAGGGCTTGTTTGCGGTCTATGCCCGCTTCTGATTGCCATGACGGTAGGTTTAGTTCAACCGACTCCTCTTTATAGTGCCCAATACATGATTCCTCTGGCGGGTATGTTGTTGGGTAATAGCTTAAGCAGCAACATCATCGCGCTACAAAACCTCTTTACCGCCTTTGAAGAACGTAAGACAGAGTACGAAGCCGCTATTTCACTTGGTGCATCTCCTAAATACGCTTCATTTCCCTTTGTTCAAGAGGCGCTAAGAAAATCCATGGCCCCAATCTTAGCGTCAATGACTGCAACTGGCCTTGTCACGCTTCCAGGGATGATGACAGGGCAGATCTTAGGAGGAGCAAGCCCTCTGGTCGCGATAAAGTATCAATTGGTGATCATGTTAGCGATTTTCGTCATGTTAAATATATCTGTGGTTATCACCCTAGAAATGACATTGAGCAGCGTTCAAACCAAAGAAGGCCGGGTTAGAGTAAAAATTGAGCAAAAAAGTTCTACAAAATAAGCTCGACTTACTCGCATATAACCGTTTAATTTTATAATATTTTCTGCAGTCAGATAGATACACACGATCTTTAAGACAGGTTATCCACAGAAAATGTGGATAAGCAATGAAAAAACATACGCAATCAGAAACATAACAGGTTGTCTGGAAAAAGGTTTTTCCGAAACGTAACGGTCATAAATTGATCACTTGGCTGAAATACTCTAGTTTTAGAGTGCAGGGAGTAGCATAAAGGAGCAACTATCATGGATGTATTAATGGTCTCTGAAAAGTATGATGAATTGTTGTCTGACACGCCGCTGGAGTGGCTGGTTCAGGTACCAAATGAAATGACGTCACACTGGGTGCCGATCGAGTTTGGGATTAACGAAGAGTTGGTATAGCTGCATAGGTTTAAAGCGAGCAGACGCAAGACAACAGACAAGAGAAAGGCGAGCTATTTGAGCTCGCCTTTTACTAATCTGAAATAGAGAAGATCACTGATTATCTCAGGTGCTTGTCTTCATCACGCAGGTAAATCATCCAGTACCACATACCGACAAACACACCGCCACCGATAATATTCCCTAACGTAACAGGGATCAGGTTGTTGAGAATGAAGCCTGTCATGTTCAAATCCGCGTAATTCGCAATATCTGCGCCAGTCATTTGCCAGAACGCTTCCGGAGCAAAGTATTTAATCCCAATCGCCATTGGAACTTGGAACATGTTCGCAATACAGTGCTCAAAACCTGCTGACACAAACATGGCAACGGGTAGAATCATTACCGCAATCTTATCGGTTAAGGTGCGTCCACTGAATGTCATCCAGACAGCAATACACACTAAAACGTTACACATAATGCCTAGGGCGACTGCCGCGAAGAATCCGTGATGTAATTTATGCTGGGAAATAGCCATGGCATTTAAGCCGACCTGCCCGCCATCAAACATATACTGCTTGCTGACCAGCATACAAGCCACCAGCATAGCGGCACCAGCCATGTTACCAAAGTAAACTACAAACCAGTTTTTAACTAACGCCTTCCAGGAAATTTTTCCACTGGCGCGCGCTACCAGTGTCAACACCGAGCTGGTGAAAAGCTCTCCGCCTGTGACCACCACAAGGATCAATCCAAGACTAAACGCAAGACCACCAATCAAACGCGTCATGCCCCAAGGTAAGTCGCCTGCACCCGTTGTTACGGTTGTATAGAAAATGAATGCAATACCAATATGAAGCCCTGCGGAGATGGCAAGTAAGAAGGATTTAACAGGTGCTTTAGTCGCTTTACCTACACCAACTTCGGCAGCGCGTTCAGCAGCTTGCGGCGGTAGTAATGAGTCAAACTGATTGAAATTCATGGTGGCGTAACATTTAGAAACAATTAAGGAGGCGGCGATAATCGCGCGATTTTCACACTTTTTCAAGGGGTATTTGTAGTGTTAACTAAAAATATTGTTTGCGGGATGTTTATCACCAAATCTGGGACACTAAAATGGCAAATTTTTACTGTCATTGATATGTGACAAGAATATTTTCTTTCGAACAAAAATCCCACGTTATATCAGCCTGATAGCAATACAGTTAACACTTCTCGCGGTTTTGTGTTGCTCTAGTTGGTTTTTGAGACTAGCTTGGATAAAAAAGCGCAAAGGAATTATTTATGAAATATTCAGCGGAACACATGGCCGAATTGAATCTACTTCTTCAGTTCGATTTAAGCAGCGCGGCAACGGGCATTAAAGTTCACAAAGATGCGTCCGAAGAAACGCAAACTGCCATTGCTCGTCTGTATGAGAAAAAACTCTGCACACAGCCTGATGGTGGCTATTTAACTGACGAAGGTATTGAGGTCGCAGAACACGCAGAAAAAATCTTACGAGTATTAGCGGCAAGCTAATCTAAACGTCAATGGCTGCATGATTAGCGTTCAAGCCGTTAAAAGCGGTCTGAAACCGTAACATCGCTAGCTTGATCACTCAAATATCAATCACCTTTCCTCCTATAAAGTGCCATCATCATTGATGGCATTCACATATTTTGCCAATAGGTTTACACTTATTTCTAATACACTGAAGTTTGACTATTGCAATCAATAACGTACATCGATACCAGATTAGACGCCTGATAAGGTATCCCCTCCCTTGCTTCAGTGAACAATACAACGCGCATAACTCTGTTTAACAATTTTAATTTAGTCGGGAAGAGACATATGGCAAACACATTGATTGTAGGTGCAGGCTGGCTAGGCACACCACTCGCCCAAGCGTTAGTAGACGAAGGACAGACTGTTGTAGTGACTCGCCGCAGCCAGGAAAGGTTGGATGAATTACCATCGATACTCATGAACGCTGAGATCCTCGATCTCACTCAACCACACGCAGAAATAAAATTGCCAGAGCTTATCCAGCGGTATCAAATCAAGCACATCGTCGGTGCGTTTCCCCCAGGATTTAGAAAAGGTGGTGGTCAAGAGTATGCTCAGCAATGGGCAACCTTAGTTGAAACCGCAAAGCAGCAAGAGATCGAAAAGTTAGTGATGATCAGTTCCACGACGGTCTACCCTAATTTGCCCTCTGACATGAATGAAGATTCCGCCTCGTTGAAACTGGCACAAAACCATCCTCATTTTTCTGAAAACGCGCAGATCATGTTGCAGGCGGAGCAGTCTGTCATCGACTCTGGTATTCACTATGCCATTTTAAGATGTAGCGGGTTGATTGGCCCGGACAGAAACCCGGCTCGCTTTGCTGCGCGACTCAAACAAGTTAGCCGCAAAGCCCCTGCAAACATGCTTCATCAAAAAGATGCGGTTGCCGCTGCAAAATTTGCACTGGAACACATTGATAATGAAATTGTTAACGTGACGACACCCAATACCGTCAGCAAAGCCGAGTTCTATCAGGCTGCAATCACTAAGAGTGGCGCGGAGCTTTCTCTGCCTCCAGTGACAGAAGATGCCGACAAGCGCATTGTCGCAGATAAGCTCGTTTCGCTCGGTTATCAATTTCAATTTAACTCAACGCTGGATGCACTATGAAGCTTTATCAACATATCGAAACACTCTGGGATTACATGCAACTTAAGCATCAGCTAAAACCAGCGGATTGCTTATTAGTCATGTGCAGTAATGACCTTCGTGTCGCAGAACATGCTGCAAAGCTTTATCAGCAGAAACTTGCACCACTCATTGTGTTCTCTGGCGGTAAAGGGCGATTTACAGATGGTTTGTTTGACAAAAGTGAAGCTGAAACTTTCGCAGAAATCGCGCAAGCGGCAGGTGTCCCTGGCGATGCAATATTGTTAGAAACCCAATCAACAAATAGTGGTGAAAACGTACGCTTTACTCATCAGCTACTCGAAAACAGCGGTATTTTGTGTGACTCAGTGATTTTGGTGCAAAAACCATTTATGGAGCGTCGAGCCATCGCTACGTTCGAGAAACAATGGCAATCGCCCTATTCTCAACTTCAAGTGAGCTCCACTGCACATCCGTTCTTCGAGTACATTAATGAAGACATGCCGTTGATGATGGTGTTAGAAGCACTGATGGAAGACTATTCTCGCGTCAAAACCTACCCTGAAAAAGGTTTTCAAACTGAGCAAGTCATTCCGGAAAATGTCGAGTCGTCTTATCAGGCATTACTGCAACGTTTCGGTTTTAACTTCGCATAATTGAATAACGCCAAATCGCAAAAAAGCCACCGATTTTGGTGGCTTTTTGGTATGCGTTTAGCGAATCAGGACTATTTCCCTAACGCTTCTTTGTAATGCTGACGACAAACCGAAACATAGCGTTCATTACCGCCAATCGCGACTTGGTCGCCCTCTTTGATAGCAACACCATTTTCATCGGTACGAATAACCATATTCGCTTTGCGCCCACAGTGGCAAATCGTCTTAAGTTCTACCAACTTGTCTGCCCAAGATAACAGGTACTTGCTGCCTTCAAAAAGTTCACCAAGAAAATCGGTTCTAAGGCCGTAACAAAGTACAGGGATATGCAGCTTATCCACCACTTCTGTTAGTTGATATACCTGCTCTTTGGTTAAGAACTGGCACTCATCAACAAGAATACAATGTCGCTTTTCAACCTCGTTTAGAGCAGTAATCTCCTGATATAAATTGGTATCCTGGCCAAAAAGATGAGCGTCTGACTGAAGACCAATTCGTGAGCTTACTTTGCCCACACCGTAACGGTCGTCAAGTGCTGCCGTAAATATCACTGGCGTCATGCCGCGTTCTTGGTAGTTAAAAGAAGATTGAAGAAGAGTCGTTGATTTACCCGCATTCATCGCAGAGTAGTAGAAATACATCTGAGCCACAGAGCATTACCTGAAGTTAAAATTATAGAAGTAGAAAATAAAAGGGCTGAATTATCAGCCCTTTAAAAGAAAATTCAATTACTTACGACGCCAAGTTGTGCCTTCTGGACCATCTTCCAGCACGATGCCCATTTCGGTTAGCTTATCGCGTGCCATATCTGCGTTCGCCCAATCTTTAGACGCACGAGAGTCGTTACGCAGTTTGATCAACGCTTCAATTTCTGCCACTTCATCATCATTACCTGCGTCACCTTTTAGGAAGGCTTCAGGATCTTGATAAAGAATACCGATAACATCAGCAAGCTCACGCATTAATGCGCCAAGTTCGCTCGCTTTCTCGACGCTTTCTGTCTTCAGGCGGTTTACTTCACGCGCCATATCAAACAGTACTGAGTAAGCTTCAGGCGTGTTGAAATCGTCATTCATCGCGTTAGTAAAGCGAGAAACGTACTCTTCACCACCAGCTGGTGCTGCTTTTAAATCAAGACCACGTAGCGAAGTGTATAAACGCTCAAGTGAAGCACGCGCTTGGTTTAGGTTATCTTCGCTGTAGTTTAGTTGGCTACGGTAGTGACCAGACATCAGGAAGTAGCGTACAGTTTCCGCATCGTAGTGACCTAGAACGTCACGGATGGTGAAGAAATTGCCCAGAGACTTAGACATTTTCTCGCGATCGACCATCACCATGCCACTGTGCATCCAAGTGTTCACGTACTTAGTGTCGTGTGCACAGCAAGACTGAGCGATCTCATTCTCGTGGTGAGGGAACTGAAGGTCAGAACCGCCGCCGTGGATGTCGAAGTGGTTACCAAGAATTGACGAGTTCATTGCAGAACATTCAATGTGCCAACCTGGACGGCCAGGGCCCCATGGAGATTCCCAAGTTGGTTCGCCAGGCTTAGACATTTTCCAAAGTACGAAATCTAGTGGGCTGCGTTTTGCTGTTTCGATATCAACACGAGCACCAGCCTGAAGCTGATCCAAGTCTTGCTTAGACAGTTTACCGTATTCGTCAAACTTGCCTACTTCAAACATGACATCGCCGTTATCAGCAACATAAGCAAAGCCACGTTCAATCAGCTTTTCAACCAACTCGATGATTTCTGTGATGAACTGCGTAGCGCGAGGCTCAACGTCTGGGCGCTTCATATTTAGCGCATCGAAATCAGCATGCATTTCGCCAATCAGGCGCTCAGTCAATGAATCACAAGATTCACCGTTTTCTGCCGCACGCTTAATGATCTTATCGTCGATATCGGTGATATTGCGAACAAACGTTAGATCGTAACCCAAGTAACGCAGGTAGCGAGAAACAACGTCAAAAGACACAAAAGTACGACCGTGGCCGATGTGACAGAGATCGTAGATGGTAACTCCACAGACATACATGCCAACTTTGCCGGCTGTAATTGGTTTGAATTCCTCTTTCTGTCTTGTGAGTGTGTTATATATCTTTAACATGATCTCTATCTATGATTGTGAATGATTACAAGAAGGCCGAGTATAACAACTCCGACCTTATTAGGTAATAGGAATTAACCGATAAAACGATAATCGGCTAAACTTCAAGCACAAAACGATTAATTTCTTCTTCCTGAGTTTTTAAAGCGTTGTAACTTAGGCTAGAATCTCGGGCTCAATACAACACAGTAAAGGACAGTAGCATGATCACCCTTCACACTAATTTTGGTGACATCAAGATTCAACTAAACGAAGAGAAAGCGCCAGAAACAAGCGCAAACTTCCTACAGTACTGCCGCGACGGTTTTTACGACAACACTCTATTCCACCGTGTTATTGATGGTTTCATGGTTCAAGGTGGCGGCATGGAATCAGGTCTACGTGAAAAAGCAACACGTGCACCGATCAAAAATGAAGCAAACAACGGCCTTAGCAACAAAGTAGGTACTCTTGCTATGGCACGTACTATGGAGCCGCACTCAGCAAGCTCTCAGTTCTTCATCAACGTAAACAACAACACATTCCTAGACTTCCGTAGCGAAAGCCTAGACGGTTGGGGTTACTGTGTATTCGGTGAAGTTGTAGAAGGTATGGACGTAGTTAACCAAATCAAAGGCGTTAGCACTGGTTCTTACGGCATGCACCAAGACGTACCACTAGAAGACGTGGTAATCACTGGTACAACAATCGAAGAGTAATTCTTACGAATTATTCCCACCACTTAATTAAATGGGGAGGCCTCGCCTCCCCTTATTTCTATGACAACATTATTTATATCAGACCTGCACCTTACGCCGTCACGCCCTGACATTACAGAGTGTTTTGTGACCTTCATGCGCACAGAAGCCCCAAAAGCCGACGCTTTATACGTATTAGGCGATCTTTTCGAGTTTTGGGTCGGTGACGACGACAAAACGCCTTTCGCAAACCAAATTCGGACCGAGTTTAAAGCACTTACCGACAGCGGTGTTCGTGTCTTCTTTATTCAAGGCAACCGTGATTTCCTGTTAGGAAAACGTTTTTGCAAACAAACGGGGATTACGCTTCTTGATGATGTTTGTACTATTGATCTTTATGGCAAAAAAGCGGTGATCTTACATGGCGATACACTATGTACAGACGATGTTGACTATCAGAAATTTCGCAAAACCGTTCACCAACCATGGTTGCAATGGGTCTTCAACCATATCCCTTGGTTTATAAAGAAAAAAATCGTCGCCAAAGTTCAATCTGATATTCGAGATGATAAAAGCAACAAATCTTTGGACATCATGGATGTTAACCAAAGCGAAGTAGAAAACGTGATGTCTCAATATTGCGTTGACCTGATGATTCATGGTCACACACATCGTCCCGACACACACCATTTCGACGTCAACGGGGTTAAGAAAACACGCATAGTTTTAGGTGACTGGTATACGCAAGGCTCAGTTTTACAAGTAAATTCTGACGGCTTTCTTCTGGAAACAAGGCCTTTCAACTCATAAATTACGCAAAACCTGTTAAGAGCTTACAATATTCGGACTTAAAGCATAGATATTTTATCAAAAATTGTTATCATCCTATGACTCAGTTAAGCAGAATGAAGTACCTAATTGAAGTATTCTTACGTAGCTCGCCAACCAATTCTAGATAGAGAAAAGCGAACCATTGGTTATGAACTTCTCTTTCTCGACGGCCCCAAAAATACCTTCCCTGAAGTAGAACCCGAGCTGGCTACTAGTCGATTGCTGTCTGATCATTTTCTATCGACGCATTACAATACATTAGGTAACAAGCTGGGGTTTGTTAACTTCCCCCAGCAGAGTCTGATCAATTTGGTTCCCACTTTATTTCCTAAAGACTCATTAGTTATTGAGGTCTTAGAAGATTGTGAGCCGACAGAAGAACTGCTTAAAGCGATTAAATATTTGCATGAATGCGGGTACAAAATCGCACTGGATGATTTCGTACCAACCAAGGCTTGGAAGCAATTTCTTCCCTACGTCTCGATCATCAAGTTTGATATCCGCCTGGTGTCGATAGAAAAAGCGGCAATTTTTATTCAAACCCTTCGTCACTACAACATCGAATTTCTTGCCGAGAAAGTGGAGACCTATGAAGAGTTTGAACAGACTCTAGAAGCCGGATTCAATTACTTTCAGGGCTACTTCTTCAGTAAACCTGAAATGATCAAGAAAAAGCAGCTGAAACCGTCATTTTTGGCAGTTATCCAATTATGTAAAGAGATTGCGGATAAGCCCATCAACTTTGATGAAGTGGAACGTCTGTTTTCAATCGACATTACGCTTTCATACAAGCTACTGACTTACGTCAATTCCGGATATACACTCGCGACCAAAATTAAGTCCTTCAGACAAGCTCTGATTTACTTGGGTGAAGATCGCCTGCGACGGTTCATCTCACTCGTTGCCATCGCTTCAGTTCAAGATGACAAGCCAGACTCTCTCTATACGCTTGCAATCCAACGCGCTCGAATGTGTGAGTTATTGCTGAGCTTGATGAGAACCAAATATGATCCGGGACAAGCCTTTCTAACGGGGATGTTTTCGCTGCTAGACTCACTGCTCGACCAACCTCTGAGCGATGTGATTAACGATATTCCTGTGGACGACGATATCAAATTAGCGCTCACAAGCCACAAAGGTGTATTGGGTTACTTACTGTCGATGACTATCGCGTATGAACAAGCAAACTGGGAGCGAGTTGAGAAATATTGCACGGCTCTAAAGCTCACAGAAGAGCAACTTGTCGAAGCATTTAACCAGTCTACCGTCTGGGCTCAGGAACTCCTTTCCCAAAGTTCTTAAGCGTTTCATCTTCTGATAACGTTGTTCGGGTGTATAATCCTACCGATCTCACCGACGTGAGCCTGTTTAATCAAATAGAGATTTCTTTTTATGTCTTCTACCTGCCCATGCGGCTCTAATCTCCCTTATCAACAGTGTTGTGAAATTGCCCATAGCAATCACAAAAATGTAGAAACACCAGAGCAGTTAATGCGCTCACGCTACAGTGCTCATGTTTTAGGGTTAGTGGATTATGTTGTCGCGACTTATCACCCGAGTTGTCATGCTGAAGATCAGCGCGAAGGCATTGCACAATCTATCGATAGTGACTGGTGCCAACTTGAAGTAATAAAAGCTGAAGCAGGCAGCAATGAAAATGAAGGGTTTGTTGAATTCAACGCCTACTTCAATGAAGAAGGAAAACGCTACTGCCTGAGTGAGCGTTCACGCTTTGTCAAAGAGCATGGCCTTTGGTACTACATTGACGGAACCTTCCCACAAGACGAACAAGAACCAGATCCTCGTCTGAGCCAGCCAGTAAGTAGCCTGAAAGTCGGCCGCAATGACCCATGTATTTGTGGCAGCGGTAAGAAATTTAAGAAGTGTTGTGGTTAATCCAAATACTTGCTGATAGACAAAAGGCTTCCTGTTGGAAGCCTTTTTCGTGTGAATGATAAGCAAAGTTACTTGTGGCGCTCTTTAAGCTTATTCACTACGTCGTTCATAGACAGACCTTGGTCTTGCAGCAGGACCATCAAGTGATAAATCAAATCCGCCGATTCGCACACTAGTTCCGCCTTGTCACCCGACGTTGCCGCAAGCGCGACTTCAACGCCCTCTTCGCCCACTTTCTGCGAAATACGCTTGGTGCCACGGGCATAAAGACTGGCGGTATAAGAGGACTCTGGGTCGGCGTCCTTGCGGGCAGCCAGTAGCTGCTCAAGTTGATGAAGCCACACCATTTGCGACTCTTCTTGCGGGTCTCCATCCCAGCACGTTGTGGTGCCAGTGTGGCAAGTTGGACCAATTGGGTTCACTTTGACCAATAATGTGTCATTGTCACAATCCAGTGAGATGTTCACCAACTGAAGGACGTTGCCCGAGGTTTCGCCTTTCGTCCACAAACGTTCTTTGGTGCGAGAGAAAAATGTCACCTGACCAGTTTCACCCGTTTTTACTAGCGCGTCCTGGTTCATGTAACCCATCATCAGCACTTGGCTGGACTGGAAGTCTTGGACGATAGCAGGTACCAGACCATCCACCTTCTCCCAGTTGATTCGCTCTTGTAGCGAACTTACTTCGGCGGCTGCAAAACTCATACTCGTACCTCTATACCTTGCTGTTTTAAATATTGTTTCAACTCGCCAATATTGATGACTTGTTTATGGAATACTGACGCGGCTAATGCACCGTCAACATTCGCTTTTTGGTAAGCTTCTGCAAAGTGCTCCATTGCACCCGCACCACCTGAAGCAATCAGAGGCACCTTACACACTTCACGAACCATATTGAGCTGTTCAATGTCGTAACCGTTGCGGACGCCATCTTGGTTCATCATATTCAGAACGATTTCACCAGCGCCGCGCTTTTGCACTTCTTGTACCCAGTCACGCGTTTCCCATTTTGTCGCTTTTGTACGCTCTTCATCACCAGTAAACTGGTAAACCTGATATTTGCCCGTGTCCTTGTCATAGTATGAGTCGATACCAACCACAATACATTGAACACCAAACTTATCAGCCAGATCCGTAATCAGCTGTGGATTCGCGAGAGCCGGAGAGTTGATCGAAACTTTATCAGCACCAAACTCCAGAATACGCGCTGCATCTTCTGCTGATTTAATGCCACCGGCTACACAGAAAGGAATATCGATGACTTCAGCTACGCGCTTCACCCAGCTCTTATCAACCACACGACCATCGCTAGACGCGGTAATATCGTAAAACACTAACTCGTCAGCGCCTTCTTCCGCGTAGCGCTGCGCAAGAGGAACAATGTCACCGATGATTTCGTGGTTACGAAACTGTACCCCTTTCACCACCTGACCATCACGTACATCAAGACATGGGATTATTCGCTTTGCCAACATGTGAATGCCTCCTCTGCGGTGAATTTACCATCAAGTAACGCGCGGCCAACGATTACACCAGCCACTCCGCTGCCTTTCAGGGCTTCAATGTCGGCCAGTGAGCCGATACCACCTGACGATTGAAACTGAACTTGTGGGTATTGCTTACAAAGATCCACGTATAACTCAACGTTAGAGCCTTCAAGTGTGCCGTCACGGGAAATGTCCGTACATAGCACGTGCTTCAGACCAACTGTAAGGTAGTCATCAATCAATGCTTCAATGGTTACGCCGGAGTCTTCCTGCCAACCAGAGATAGCAACTTTACGTGTACCATCCTGATCGATGTTGATATCCAGCGCCAGAACGATTCTTTCTGCTCCGTATTTTTCCATCCAGCCTTTTACTAACTCTGGCTGTTTAACGGCTGTAGAGCCAACTACGACACGCTGAGCACCTGCTTCTAACAGATCCACAACGTCCTGTTCAACGCGAACACCACCACCAATCTGAATGTTGGCTGGTGTGCTTGCCAATAGTTTTGCAATCAGATCAAGCTGTCGTGCAGACGTGTCTTTTGCACCCGTTAAGTCAACCAAATGCAGCCAATTTGCACCCGCTTGATGATACAGGTTGAACTGCTCTGCTGGATCCACTTTGTATTCAGTTACTTGTCCGTAATCACCTTGGTAAAGGCGAACCACCTGTCCTTCAATTAAATCAAGAGCTGGAATAATCACACTAAATTCCTTTTTATAATTCTAAGAAGTTTTGAATAAGCTTCGCGCCCGCTTTTGAAGAACGCTCAGGGTGGAATTGCACTCCGTAGTAGTTACCGCTCTGTACTGCTGCGGTGAACGGATTGCCGTAATTACACTCAGCGATAGTGTAATCTCCGACTGGCATCGCAAAGCTGTGTACAAAGTAGAAGTACTCACCCTCTTCGATGCCTTTAAACAATGGGTTACCCGGTTTCGCAGTAACCGTATTCCATCCCATGTGTGGCAGTGGTAAATCGCCCGTTTGAAGCAATTTTACTTCGCCATCACAAAGACCCAGACATTCAACCAGCTCATCGGCTTTTTGGCCTTTCTCTTGAGAAACCTTACCCAATAGTTGCATGCCCAGACAAATGCCAAGAAGCGGCTTTTCGACCTTTTTAACCAGCTCGATTAAATCGCGCTCCTCCAGGTTTTTCATCGCTTCACTTGCTGTGCCTACGCCAGGTAAGAAAAGCTTATCCGCCGCCAAGACAACTTGAGGGTCTTTTGAAACAGTTACTGTGTAGCCAAGGCGCTCAATGGCAAATCTCACCGAAGAAACGTTGGCACAGCCAGTATCAATAATCACAACTTTCTGTTCTGTCACTGTACTCATCTCCTATTAATGCTTTAAGGAATGACCTTAAAGAACGCCTTTACTACTTGGCAGCTCGTTACCTTCTACTTTGATCGCCTGACGCAACGTTCGGCCGAAGGCTTTAAACAAACTTTCAATGATGTGGTGATCATTGTCACCAGCAGAAGACAGGTGCAGAGTACATGCTAACGTATCGGTCAATGAGCGGAAGAAGTGCACAACCATTTCTGTCGATAAGTCGCCCACTTGCTCACGGCCAAATTCCGCGTCGAATTTAAGGAATGGACGGCCTGATAAATCTAATGCACATTGTGCCAGACACTCATCCATCGGTAAGCTAAAACCAAAGCGGCCAATACCACGTTTATCGCCCAGTGCTTCTTTTAGTGCTTGTCCAAGTGCAAGCGCGGTATCTTCAATAGTGTGGTGATCATCGATGTGAAGATCGCCCTCTACTTTGCATACCATCTGGAAACCACCGTGAGTTGCGATTTGATCAAGCATGTGATCAAAGAACCCCAACCCCGTTGAAATATCGTTACCGCCTTGCTCATCAAGATTCACGGCAACTCTGATGTCCGTTTCTTTGGTGGTACGAATAACTTCAGCAACACGTGCTTTTACCGTCAGATCTTTCAGGATTTGCTTCCAACCCATGGTCTCTGGGTTGTATTGAATACCACGGATGGCCATATTCTCAGCAAGCTGAAGGTCTGTCGCTCGGTCGCCAATCACAACCGAATTCTGGAAGTCCACTTTGCCGCCCTGAAGGTATTCTTTTACCATACCTAGCTTAGGCTTGCGGCAAGAACAGTTATCTTCGTCAAAGTGTGGGCAGATAAGAACGTCATCAAACTTCACGCCTTGAGATTCAAAAATCTCCATCATCATGTTGTGTGGCGCATCAAAGTCGTCTTGTGGGTAGCTATCTGTACCCAAACCATCTTGGTTAGTCACCATGACTAAACGGTAACCTGCGTCTTGTAAAGCAAGCAAGCTTGGGATTACGTATGGCTCTAACTTCAACTTGTCGAGGCGGTCTACTTGGAAATCAATCGGTGGCTCAACAATCAGTGTGCCATCACGGTCAATAAAAAGGATTTTTTGTTGTTTGCTCACTAGAACATCCTTATTGCTAATCTTGGTTGGCTCTCACTCAAGTGTGAGAGCAAAGTAACTTTATGGCTTTACGAATAGTAGTTTCGAATAAATCCAAGTGTCTTTTCACACTCTTCGCGATTGCCGATACTGATGCGCACACAGTTTTCAATCGGCGAGTTACGTAAAATAATGCCTGTATCCCATGCAGCTTTAAACAGAGCGTCACCATCTGGGAATTTCACCAGCAAATAGTTCCCCCAGCCTTCGAACACTTCGAGCCCAGGAATCATAGACAAACCAACTTGCAGGTAAGCTCGGTTGGCGTTGAGGTCTAGAACCTGAAACTTAGCGCGAGCCAAACCGGCTTCCGATAATGCTTGCGTCGCAATGTCTGCAACCGGAACGGGTACAGGATAAGGTGCGATAACTTTAAGAAGTACATTAATCAGCTCTTCGTTTGCAAGCGTAAATCCACAGCGCAGACCAGCAAGTGCAAATGCTTTCGATAACGTACGCAGAATCGCTAAGTTCGGGTATTGCTCCAGTAAGTCTACCGTTGAGGCTTCAGGACAAAAATCGATGTACGCTTCATCCATAACCACGATGGCGCGATCTTTTGTCATTTCAAGCAGCGCTACAATATCCTCACGCTTAACTAAATTGCCGGTAGGGTTATTTGGAGAGCAAACAAACACCAGCTTCACGTTATTGAGATTCGCTTCAATACCCGCCAGATCCAGTTGCCAATCTGAAGTAAGTGGGACGGTCTTACGCTCGACACCAATAGTTTCTGCACTGATTGAGTACATACCGTAAGTCGGCGGACAGTAAAGAATGGCATCTTCGCCAGGCTCACAAAAAGCACGAACAAGTAGTTCAATACCTTCATCAGCACCACGAGACGTCAGTGTCTGCTCTGGTTTTACGCCAGCGTAAGCCGCGTATGCCGCAATCAGTTCTTTTGGCTGACACTCGCTGTAGCGATTAAGACGAGCAAAATCGGTTTTGTATTCATTATCAAATGGTGATTCGTTTGCATTCAGCCACACATCACCCGTACCACCAATACGGCGAGCCGATAAGTAAGGAGTTAATTCCTGGACTTGTTTACGCGCTAGCTTTTCCATCTCAATGTTTCCTTCTTACTTCGCTGCCAGTTTTTCTACACGAATCGTTACTGCACGTTTGTGTGCATCCAGACCTTCCGCTTCCGCCATAGTAACAACCGTAGGAGCCAGGTTTTTCAGGCCTTCAGCAGAGAGTTCTTGAACGGTCATACGCTTCGAGAAATCCGCTAAGCCAAGGCTAGAGTATGTGCGAGTGTAGCCATACGTTGGAAGCACGTGGTTCGTACCTGACGCGTAGTCACCCGCAGATTCAGGCGACCAGTCACCCAAGAAAATTGAGCCTGCGTTATCAAGCAGAGGCAGCAACTCACGCGGGTTTTTGGTTTGAACAATTAAGTGCTCTGGGCCGTAGTAGTTCGAGATAGAAACCGCCTGAGTCAGGGATTCAGCGAGAATGATCAAACTTGATGCAAGTGCCTTTTGTGCGATATCAGCACGCGAAAGCTGTTTCAGTTGACGTTGTACGGCATCCGTTACTTGATCCGCAATGATTGCTGAAGGAGTAACCAGTACAACTTGAGAATCAGGACCGTGCTCTGCCTGGCTAAGTAGGTCAGCAGCAATAAAGTCAGCGTCGGCCGTGTCATCAGCAAGAACCAACACTTCAGACGGACCAGCAGGCATATCAATCGCTGCACCACGGAAATCGTTACTTACCTGGCGTTTTGCCTCTGTAACATACGCATTGCCCGGACCGAAAATCTTATCAACTTTAGAAACCGTTTCCGTTCCGTAAGCCATCGCTGCAACCGCTTGACCACCACCCACATTGTATACTTCATCGATACCGCAAAGTTTTGCAACGTAGAGGATTTCATCAGCAATTGGCGGAGGAGAACAAAGCACCACTTTGCGACAACCTGCAATTTTTGCTGGTACACCAAGCATCAAAACGGTTGATGGCAATGGCGCACTGCCACCCGGGATGTACAAGCCGACTTTTTGGATTGGACGATTCACTTGCTCACACATTACGCCCGGTTGAGTCTCAACTTTAATTGGCTGAGGCTTTTGCGCTTTGTGGAACTTAGCAATATTGTTATAAGCTTGATTCAACGCGCTTTTCATCTTCTCAGAAAGACGATTTGCAGCTGCGTCAATTTCATTAGCAGAAACACGAATTGATTCTGGCTTTACGCGGTCAAACTTTTCCGTAAGTTCTACAAGTGCAGCATCACCTTCGCTACGTACTTTCGCAATAACCTCTGCAACCGCAGCAGTAATGTTTGCGCCTTCTGCGATGGCTGGACGCTCTAAAATCGAATCTTGTTGATTCTCACTCAGTGATTGCCAAACAACTGTTCTCATGACCCTTACTCCATCATTTTTTCAATTGGTAGCACGAGAATTGAGCTCGCACCTAGCTCTTTTAGCTGTTCCATTGTTTCCCAGAACAGATTCTCAGAGCTCACCAAGTGAACCGCCATTTTCTGCTTGTCTGCTGATAATGGTAATACAGTTGGGTCTTCCGCACCCGGTAGTAGCGCTTTAATTTGCTCCAGCTTTTCTGCTGGCGCGTGCAGCATGATGTATTTTGACTCTTTTGCTTGCTGAACGCCTTGCATACGAGTAAGTAGCTTATTGATCAGCGCCGTCTTATCCGCGTCAAACTCACCTAAGCGTTGAATAAGCGTTGCTTTTGATTTAAAGATGACCTCAGCTTCTTTAAGACCGTTGGCTTCTAGTGTTGCACCGGTTGAAACTAAGTCAGCAATCGCATCCGCCAGACCAGCGCGTGGTGCAACTTCTACAGAACCTGTAAGCATACAAGTTGAGAACGGCACACCGGCTTTATCCATGTATGCCTTTAGTAGGTGCGGATAAGTCGTAGCAATGCGTTTACCCGCTAAATCTTGAGGACCGTTATATTCTTCGTCTTTATCGATAGCAATAGACAGACGACAACCACCAAAATCAAGGCGACGAAGTTGAACAAATTCACATGGCTCTCCTTGTACTTTACGGTCTAAACGCACTTCTTCCAGTTCGTTTTCACCGATGAAACCAAGGTCAACAACGCCATCCATAACCAGACCTGGAATATCGTCATCACGTACCAGCAACAAATCAATTGGCATATTTTCTGAGTGAACCACAAGACGCTCACCCATGAGGTTAAACTTCACGCCGCACTGTTTAAGTAGAGCTTGGCTCTCTTTGCTAAGACGACCTTTTTTCTGAATTGCGATTCTTAAGCGTTGTGATTGCATTGCTATGTCCCTGTACAAGATATTGAAAAATAAATATTTTTTAAACCAAAAACGAAAAAACCCTCGGAAGAATGTTTTCTCCCGAGGGTTTTAAATCTGAATTTCTTTGATTTTAACCTCCGGGAGTATCCTGTCTCCCGGGTATGCGCACATCTCCCGAAAGACTAGACTGGGTGATGATGGTGATGAATGTTCATTACAAAATTGCGCATACTTATTTACTACTCTGTTTCGTTGCTCTGTTGGTAAACACACTAACCAAGGATTCTGTTTTTTTCAACACTAAATTTTACCTTTTCTAACATTTTTTACTAATACATTGTTTTTGTTTGATTTTTATTTATCTGACCTGTACTAAAAACCAATGAAAAAAGTCTCTATTCAACCGGTATCCTAGTAAATAACGTCGAATTTATAAATTTTGCTATAAACAGCGAGTTAGCATTTTTCATCACTGTAATTAACAACTTTCTCAATAAAAAGACAATAACTCGCCTTACGGCAACTAATTAAAAACTATTATTTTATTGGGGCAAAAATAGTGATTAATGATGAAACTGCATAACAATAGTGCTAACAAAGTTGTGGATTTCAGCGATGCCGATTTATATCCATTAATCGGTAACAGCGCATGTATCCAAGAACTTCGTAATGCAATAAAAAAATACGCTCGATGCGATGCAGAAGTGCTCATTCAGGGAGAAACTGGGGTGGGCAAGGGCTTGTGCGCCCGCCTGATTCATCAGTTGTCGAGAAGACGAGAGTCGCCTTTTATTGAGGTAAACTGTGGCGCGATTCCGAGCGGCCTTATTGCCTCTGAACTTTTTGGCCATGAAAAAGGCGCGTTTACAGGTGCTATTGCTGATCGCATCGGTTTTATTCAAAAGGCTCATAAAGGCACTTTATTCTTAGATGAGATTGGAGATATGCCTCCCGATCTTCAAATTCACTTATTACATTTTTTAGAAAGTAAACAGATACATAAAGTCGGCGCTGACAAGTTTATCGATGTCGATTGTCGTGTGATTGCTGCCAGCCATGTAGATTTGAAAAGTGAAGTGGTACAGGGAGAGTTCCGAGAGGATCTATTCTACCGACTCAATATATTGCCTTTGACGATCCCTCCTTTGAGAAAAAGAGGCAGGGACATTCTTATGCTTTCAGAGCATTTCCTAAACAGTTTATCGAATGGTCAAGTAAACAAAATGTCTGCTGACGTCGAAGAGATGCTACTCAAGCACCGCTGGCCGGGTAACGTGCGCGAACTGCGTAATGTCATCCAAAGAGCGATAATCATGTGTGACGACAACACATTGTTGGTTGAAGATTTAGGGCTCGATTGCAACGAACGACAACTCCTTCCATCAGTCGACCAAATCGATCTTGATTATTTGCTGCAAGCTATCGAAGAAAACAAACACAACATGAGTGCTGCGGCAAGAGATCTTGGTATATCCAGAACAACACTCTACCGCCTTATCAAGAAATACAATTTGAGCGTTTAACACTGTACAGCTGTAACGTAACACTGTGTAACAGTAAACTTATCTATTATCATTCACTTAAAATTTTCACGCCAAAAGCTGAAATTCAGCCCCTTATAAATCAACAAGTTAAAACAGGCATACTCTTTGCTCTCTACTCCTTAGTCATTAAACAAGATGACACAGGAGCAGAAAATGAACACCAACAGGCAATTTTCCAGAATAAGGACAGCGACTCTTGCGGTATCTTCACTGGCTCTCATGTTTTCAATGTCAGCTTTTGCTAGATTAGATGGCGCTATTTTCACAACCACGCCAGCGGGCGACATCGTAAATGAAAATGTCCGCTACCAATCTAAAGAAGAAGTCTTTTTAGATGGCGGCCCTGGGCCACAAGCCCCAAGAACGGCGGCAGCATTACCTGAAGGGCTTTATTACTTCCAGGTCACCGATCCATCCGGTAAGTGTTTATTATCAAGTACGCTAGAAAGCGCTGATACAAACGGCGGTACCTGCTACGAAGATGTAAAAATCAAAGGTAAAAATGCAAAAAATGCCGAGGCATTTTACGCTGAACCACTATCATGCCGACTTTTCTACTTTGATGGTGAAGATGGCGTGACCTTTATCAACGACTCGTACACTATGACTCAAGAAGTGAAAGTTCGCGGTAAAATGGAAACGCAATCCATAGTCGTAGAATGTAGACATCAGCTTGGTAGTGAGTATTTGGAAATAGACCCATCTGCAATGCCAGATGGTGAAACGATTCAACTCTTCCCATTTGCAAATACGCCTAATTCGGGCGGTGTTTATAAAGCTTGGGTATCCACAGCAGAAAGTGTAGAAGCAGCGTGCGAAAGTTCTCCAGACTGGAATGAAGGCATTGAAACCGGTGAAAACTGTAATGGTTTCTTTGGTTTTATTCCACGTAACTCGAAAACGGATAACTTTAAAGCATTAACCGAAACTCCTATACCACCTAACTTTGATATTGCACTTCGCTCTTTCCACGATAAAAACCTCAACTGTCAATACGACCCACTCGTTGATGAAATTATTCCGAATTGGGAGTTTGGTCTTCGTGATATAGACCCAAATATGCTAGGTATGCGAAATACCAAACTATCTAATGACTTACCTGCTGATCCAGTTAGATTCAGTGTGTTTGGTGTTGAAAATCATCCATGGACTATAGACCAATTTATGTGGTGGGCACACAAATATGAAGGGATTGCTCCGATGAATAATACTCCATCGGACACACCATTCAGCCACTTTACCACCTTCTCCGAGCTGAAAGACTTTGCTCCAACCTTCGATGATGGTGCTCTTCGAGTCAGCTTTAAAAACGCAATAGCTTGTCCAGAAGATACAGAAAGTCTATCGCTTCTAGCGGTTACAGATGACATCGTGAAACGCTCTTCGGGAGAAGATACTGATGAAGAGGCTGGTAACCAAGGGGATCCTGATGGCGATACTGGATTTGTACCAGGTATGTACGCTGAACCTACCTATGATGATGATCCTGTACTAACCATTCGCTTTGGTTCTATTGGTGTCGCAAGACTAGAAGTTTGTAAATCATTCGATGCAGATGGTAGCGGCTCCCACGATGAAGGCGAACAACTCATCCCTAACTGGCCAGTTACACTATACATCCCAGAAAGTGTTCCTGTTCTCCCAGAGGATGGAAACTTTGGTCCTGGTAATCCAGAGTTCGACCTTTTAGCACAGCTTCTAATTGACACTGGGTACTTGAAAGAAGGTGAAGAACTAGCGGAAGTCAAAAACCGCTATGTAACAAAACTAACTGAAGATGGTGAGCCCAACGAAAGTGGTGAATACCCAGAGGGCTACGGATGTGTGAAATTTAACGTTCTTGTTCCCAACGTAGTACCAACTGAAGATGGCACTCTACCTTCATATAAAGTTAGTGAGGATGTCGATAATCTTACCCCAACCTGGATGAATACCAGTGCTTATAACATCACTTTTGATGTCGAGTCAGTATTAAGCGAATTGAATGGTGCGCCTGTGGTTGAAGGTGTGGTTCGAAATCGTAGTGATGGCGAAGAAGGTAACAAGGTTTACTTTAACAACGTTTGTAAAATCACTGTCGATTTTGATACCAAAGGCTACTGGCACAACAAAAATGGTTTGGCTGAGCTGACAGAAGCAGACCGAGACTATGTCAATGGACTAGACCCATACGACAGTCCTACCGTCTACTTTGGCGCCGGTGATGAACCATTCGACGGTGAATACATGGACGGCACAGCTGTCGCTGCAGCCTTCTCTGACGGTTCAGTAATATGGGGAGCAGGCACCTGGCAATCAGAAGTGTCACACTTCCTAACCGACAACAATGGTAATGCCGATCTTAACGAGCACAAAGAACAGTTAGCGCAACAATTGTTGGCGTTTATCTTTAATACTCGTCATCGCCCTGTCGATTCAGGCTTAAGTCCAGCAACCAAACTTTGGTTCGGCGGTGAATGGGTATCTGTAGAAGACATCATCGACAGTGCAATTTCTGCATGGCAGGGTTCTGATATTTACACAATCGATCATATTAAAACCCTACTAGATGGTATGAATAACAATGATGCAGTTGAAATTCCTGTGTCATCACCAGAGGAGTGCCCTGCTGCTTATCCACCTGAAGAAAGTTAACCCCAAAAACGCGATTGCCCCCCTCACCTAAATCGCGTTTCAAAAAAAGCTCCGCTATTACTAGCGGAGCTTCCTCTTTTGCAATTAATAAATCAAAACTTGTTAAACGTTCTGATACGACGCCATCTTAGCTTTAGATAACCAAGAAAGAACGCTACACACAATCACAAAAGTAACGGCTGCTGCTGAGAATGAAATTGCGATAGATGCTGTCATACCCAGAGTAATGAAGCCAACGCAAGACACTAATGCTACAGATAGCGCGTAAGGTAACTGTGTTGACACGTGGTCAATATGATTACAACGTGCACCAGTAGATGACAGAATTGTAGTATCTGAGATTGGCGAACAGTGGTCACCAAATACCGCACCAGCAAGTACTGCGCTTAACATAGGCAGCATAAGCGCGATATCCGTCGCACCCGCCATGTCACCTGCGATAGGCAGCATGATACCAAACGTACCCCAAGATGTACCTGTCGAGAATGCCATCAAACCAGACAACAAGAACAGAATCACTGGCAGCCAGTGTGGGTCAATATTACCTTGAGCCAGCGTTGACAGGTAAGAACCCGTTTTCATGTCACCGATAACAGAGCCGATCGTCCAAGCAAATACTAGGATCAAAATAGCGCCAAACATTGATTTCGCACCGATCCAAAGCGTACGGATGATTTCACCCATTGGAATACCCTGCTTAAGCACAGTAAATAGACCAACCGCCAGACCAAGTAAGCTACCGTAAATCAGAGACATACCCACATCGGTATTCTCGAATGCGCCCAGTAGAGCAAACTCTTTACCATCCGCAGCCAAAGCCTGACCACCGGTGTACATCATCGCAGCAATTGTCGCGACAATCAGTGTCACGATAGGCAATATCAAGTCAGATACCTGACCTTTATCGCTCTCGCGAATATCAAGTTCTTCGTTGATTTCATGAGCTTCAGGCGCGTCGTTCTCTGTATCCTTGTCAAAGCCACGGCCTTGAGACGCAGAGATCTCATGCTCGCGCATCTTACCGATGTCCAGACCAAACCACGCAACAGCAAACACCATCAATAAAGCGAATACCGCGTAGAAGTTCATAGGAATCAGACGAATGTATGCACCCAAAGCTGAGTATTCTGTGATGCCATGCGAGACTAAGATGCCACCAATAATAGTGATGATGTAAGCGCCCCAGCTCGATGCAGGCATAATTACACACATTGGAGCCGCAGTTGAGTCCAAAATGTAAGCCAGCTTAGCACGAGAAACATAGAAGCGATCGGTAACCGGACGAGAAATCGCACCAACTGCCAGGCTATTAAAGTAATCGTCGACAAAAATGAATACGCCTAAGAAGGCAGCAAGAAGTTTGGAGCCACGCTTACTTTTAACACGAGATTGCGCCCACTCAGCAAATGCTCGAGTACCACCAGATAGTGTTAATAATGCCGTTGTCATCCCCAACAGGATAAGGAAGCCAACAATACTCATATTCCAGGTGTTAAGGCCACCATCTTCAACAAAGACAGAAGAGACTTGAGTACCAACATAGCCAGCGGTATCACCAACCGACCAACTATTTAGCAGTACCGCACCGAGTACGATACCCACACCAAGAGAAATTAATACACGACGAGTCAAAATAGCCAGAGTCAAAGCGACTAGCGGTGGCAATAATGAAACAGGAGAACTAGAAAAATCTATTAAATTCATGATCTTCAAAAACCAAAGTTTGGCTAGAGATCTACTGCAGACAAGTTACGTTTTACTTAAAACGTACTCATGTTGAACTTAGCGACAGGGAAGCGAACACTCCACCCAACCCTACAGTAGCGCTCCATAGTTTAATGTAAATATACTATGGCAGTGTTGTTCCTTTCGGATACAACCCCAGCAAATAATGTTGATGGATTACTTGCTTCGGCAATCTTCGCCTTCCACTATTATTCATTGGCATCACCCCAATAATAGCTACTCTTCGAGACTGCGCCTCTACGGCAACAGCAAACAATTGACCGCTAATTATACAAATTAGCAACAATTTATCTGCAATATTGCATCAGGTAGCGCTATTGTACTTATGATGGGAGCCAATGCAACACATCAAACTAAATTAAACAGATAAAACTCAGTTAAGCCAACTGGAAGTGTTAACTCACTCTAACGTTATCCAAATCATTATTGTGCAACTGACATCACTTCAATTAGGCTTTCTATGAAACCTTATTACTACACAAAATTACCATGCCTTATGTAATATTGATAAATAAGGTAAATGTAATGCGAATACAAAGAGACTTTATCTTTACCGACAAGTAAAAACATCTCGGCGCTTAATAAAAGTAATTACACAATTTCTGTGATTAAAATTATGCGGACTAACTTGAAATTCCATCTTATAAGTTTTAATTCTCAATAATAATATTACTTTCTCTAAAAAAGTGGCCAAAATTAAACGAAATCATGATTTAGTATTTGCACATAAGTAAAAGATAAAGTTAAATATAAGGACTTACTATTTATTTGTAGCATGGCATTATTTCATCGTAACGATAAAAGGTGCCAAACACATTAACCTATTAATAGGAATCGTTATGTCTGAGCTGACTAAAACACTTCTAAATATCCGTAGCCTTCGTGCGTTTTCTCGTGAGCTGACTCTTGAACAATTGGAAGAAGCTCTAGATAAACTTTCTACTGTTGTAGCAGAGCGTAAAGAAGCGGAAGAAGCGGAACTCGCAGCACAAGCTGAGCAAGAAGCTAAGCTTGCTGAAATCGCAGAAAAAATTGCTCAAGACGGTATTGACGTTGAAGCTCTTATTAATGCGCTATCAGGCGAAACTAAGACTAAAGCAAAATCTAAGCGCGCACCTCGCCCTGCAAAATACAAGTACACGGATACTAACGGTCAAGAAAAAACTTGGACAGGCCAAGGTCGTACACCTTCTGCAATCCAAGAGCAGCTTGATGCAGGTAAATCACTAGATGATTTCCTAATCTAATTGCTGGATATATAAAAGGCTCCTCAGGGAGCCTTTTTTGTATCTATTAGACAAATAAAAATGGCGCATATCATTATGCGCCATTTTTACATTTGTAAATGAGCTGTTAACTTTAACTAAATTAACGTTCCCAATACGCTTCTTCTAAACTATCTTCTCGCTCTGGCAAGCCACGTGAAAGACGTGGAGAATGCTGAACAAGAACTTCATAACTTGCACGGTTTGCGTATTTACAAACTTGTGAAAAAGAAGAGTAAGTTAAATACTCATTGCTGTGCTTACTTGAATTAGGCACATTTTCTTTGTGGTATTTATTCGCAGCCATGTCATGTAAAACCGCAGACAAAGCCGCATCACCTGCGCCATTGGTATTCTTAATTTTCTCCGGGCCACCCATATATGGTGAAATATGAGAATACACTTTGATCGGTGTTTCACACGCGTCTTTTTGTGCAGGTCGGCTAAATTCGTAACGGTTAAACTCTGCAATTGATCCTGGCAACAATGGCAAAGTAGTCTCACGCTTCGCGCTATCTTCTGTATAACCCGCCATGAATAAACCAACAGGACCAGCAGTACAAAGTACTAGATCTGCCCAATCCAACGTCTTGTCTGATGCCGCTAAAGGATCAGATTCACCTGTCAGTGCTTCGGCTTCATCTTCATTCATTGCGACAACAGAAACATGGTCACGAATAAACGCTTGCCAGTATTGAGGGTCGTCCTGAATAACAAATTTTGTACCCAATGTCAGTACAACTGGCACATCATACTTTTTCGCGTACTCGATCGCCTTCATGGTTGCTTCCGGCATTGGGTCGCCCTCTTTGCAACGCACCAGGTAAGACGTCAATAAAAGCGCAGACGCATTTTTGAAGATTTTCTCTGGGATGCTATCGGGATGAAGTTGGTTCATCTGACCTTCGCTGATGGCAAAAGTACGTTCACCGTCTTCTGTAATAAGAGCAAAACAACGCCCTATTGAGCCATTAACACCTTGAAGGTAGTTAAGGTCCATACGGCTTGATGTATTACACAAATAACGGTAGCCGTAGCTACCAATTCTAATGTCCTGACTCATTACCCCAAGCAAAGTGGAACGATCATCAGCAAGAACAGAGTAATTGTGCAACGTATTGCCAATCGTACCACCAGCGTATTCGTTAGTGATTAGGTTCTCTTCTTTTAATTGCTGATAAAGCGCTTCTGCTGTTTCATCATTAATAACTAATGAGTGGCCTTTACTCAAACCATATTTTTCAATCACATCTGTCGTAACTTTTGCTTCAATATCGACCAGTGTTTGATCAATACCGATGATGTGAGTACGCGTCATCTTCTTGCTTTCTTGTGCTTGACTGACTAAAGGGTCACGAGCATGAACAGGAAAATAATGCTTGGATTTGCGTTGTCCAGGAAATTTCATATTGTTAGTCTGAGTAAGGGATGAAAAAGAAAACGGATTCTATACCGCGAATAATATTGCGGCAATAACAGCCATTATAGCAAACGTTTGCCCGTCTCTTTTTTCTCCGCGATGACTTATTCGCCTTCCATAAAGCTTAAATCTGGCAGTTGATCCAGGTGCTCGCTATAACGTTTCAGACTAAACTCACCTTCGTTCTTCATCACATCAAACACTTCAATCGACATCGCACATGCCATCATTGCCACTGCATCTTCGCGAGGCGTCCCCGTCATCACTAGACGCATAAGTGTTTCTTTGGCTTTCATCGGATTGCCGTCTTCTAATTGATTTTCAACAATCTCAATTAACTCAGCTTCTTGCATAAATTGGTTTTCTTCAGTCATCTTGATATTACCTCTTGGATTTTCGGCAACTATGCCATATATATCCCTTCTATACTTATCGAATTCTCACACAGTGCTCTCTTTCGGTTAAATTTACATCAAAATCGAAGTGTGATTTCGCTCTCGGATCTGTCACCGGTTTGTGGATTCTGGTAGAATCTGCCTCCCGTTTATTTAAGTGGTGTTTAGTAATGTCTGATAACAGCCAAAAGAAAGTCATCGTCGGTATGTCCGGCGGCGTTGATTCATCTGTTTCTGCGTATCTTCTAAAGCAACAAGGCTACCAAGTAGAAGGCCTGTTCATGAAGAACTGGGAAGAAGATGACAACGAAGAATATTGCACAGCAGCAGAAGATTTAGCCGATGCTCAGGCAGTATGTGACAAGCTTGGCATCCACCTACACACCATTAACTTTGCTGCCGAATACTGGGATAACGTATTTGAGTATTTCCTTGCTGAGTACAAAGCAGGCCGTACGCCTAACCCAGACATTCTTTGTAACAAAGAAATTAAGTTTAAAGCGTT
This sequence comes from Vibrio natriegens NBRC 15636 = ATCC 14048 = DSM 759, assembly GCF_035621455.1. Lineage (NCBI taxonomy): Bacteria > Pseudomonadati > Pseudomonadota > Gammaproteobacteria > Vibrionales > Vibrionaceae > Vibrio > Vibrio natriegens. Next base: position 1,201,765 of record NZ_CP141822.1, on the reverse strand, counting down.
CCTTGAATTTGCTGACGAAGTATTGGATGCAGATTACATTGCAATGGGCCACTACGTACGCCGCTCTTTTCCTGAAAACGGTGAAAAACCGCAAATGTTACGTGGCTTGGATAGCAACAAAGACCAAAGCTACTTCCTATACACATTGAGCCACGAACAAGTTGCGCGCAGCCTGTTCCCGGTTGGTGATCTGGAAAAACCTGAAGTACGCCGTATCGCGGAAGAACAAGGTCTAATTACAGCGAAGAAGAAAGACTCGACTGGTATCTGCTTTATCGGAGAGCGCAAGTTTACTGACTTCTTAGGCCGTTACCTGCCAGCCCAACCAGGCAACATCGAAACGCCAGAAGGTGAAGTCATTGGCCAGCACCAAGGTTTGATGTACCACACGCTAGGTCAACGCAAAGGTCTGCATATTGGCGGCCGTAAAGGCGGCGGTGGTAATGAAGATCCATGGTTTGTTGGAGAGAAAGATCTTGAGCGTAACGTACTGATTGCAGTTCAGGGTAAAGACCATCCGATGCTAAAATCAGAAGGTCTACTTGCGTCACAACTGCATTGGGTAGATCGTGAGCCAATTCGCGATGTTATGAAGTGCACGGTAAAAACTCGTTACCGTCAGCAAGATATTCCTTGTACAATCATCCCTATCGATGATGAGAACATTAAAGTGATCTTTGATGAGCCACAAATTGCAGTGACTCCAGGTCAATCCGCTGTGTTCTATAAAGATGACGTTTGTCTGGGTGGCGGTATCATCGAACAACGCATTAAATATTCTCAAGCTTAGGAGTTGTTACGTGGCGAATACACTTTATGACCGTACTATCGCGTTTGCTGGCATTTGCCAAGCTGTTGCTTTGGTTCAACAAGTTGCGAAAAACGGACATTGTGATCAAGATGCCTTTGAAACATCCATTAACGCTATTTTGAACACCAGTCCAGCCAACACGATTGGCGTGTTCGGTCGCGAAGCCGACCTTAAGCTCGGTCTGGAGTGTTTGGTTAAAGGAATCGATAGTACGCCGTCTGGAAGCGAACTCACTCGCTACATCATTAGCTTGATGGCGCTGGAACGTAAATTGACGGCGCGTAACGACGCCATGTCTCAGCTCGGTGATCGAATCCAGATGGCACAGCGTCAAACCGATCACTTCGAGTTGATGGACGACCAAATGATCAGCAACCTGGCAAGCATTTACCTGGATGTAGTTAGCCCTATCGGTCCGCGTATTCAAGTAACTGGTACGCCTGCAGTCCTGCAACAAACCTCGATTCAGCATAAAGTTCGTGCACTACTATTATCCGGTATTCGCAGTGCGGTACTTTGGCGTCAGGTTGGTGGTAAACGTCGCCACTTGATTTTTGGTCGCAAAAAAATGGTCGAACAGGCACAGATCCTGTTGGCCCGTATGTAAGAATAACAATAACAAGCTCGCGTTTATCGCGAGCTCGTTTTTTTAGCTTAAAACCACTCTCGCGCAAACGTTTGCGCAATGTTCGTGACAATTGCCACAGTTATTGGTATAACGCTCACGAAATTTAGAAACCCAATTCAGGAGAACATCATGGAACTGTCAGCATTGACTGCTGTTTCACCAGTAGACGGCCGTTACGGAAGTAAGACGATTGCGTTACGCGAAATTTTCAGTGAATACGGTCTACTTAAATACCGTACTATCGTTGAAGTCCGCTGGTTACAAAAGCTAGCTGCTACTGCTGAAATCGCAGAAGTGCCAGCATTCAGCGCAGAAGCGAACCAATT